>NZ_LAKD02000099.1 GCF_000968685.2 Streptomyces antioxidans | reverse complement strand
TCGGCTGCGACACCGGTCACACCACCGGGGTCGGCACCGGCTGCGCCACCGGCACCATCACCGACCTCGGCAGCGCCACCGGCCCGGGCCCCGGCACACGCCTCGGCCCCGGCTACGACACCTGCACCAGCGGAGAATTCGGCTTCGGCCTCGGCGTGCGTATCGCGTTTGCCTTTGTCGCCGGAGCAGCATCTGCGTCTGGCCAGGGAGCAGTGGCGGCGGGAGCAGGGCCTGGGCCCCGGGACCCACAACGTCTCTCTTGCCTGCACGGTCGAGGGTCCATTGCATCTGGACAGGCTGGAGCAGGCCTTGACCGATGTGGTCGGCCGTCATGAGGCTCTCCGAGCGACCTTCCACCGTGACGGCACCGGTGCCGTATACCAGGAGATAGCCGCTGTCTCACCGATCCGTATCCGCCGCGAGACTGTTTCCCCTGACCAGGAGATGCCTTCACCGGCTGTTGTGAGCGCGGCGAATGAGCCTTTTGACTTGGGCTCTGGTCTGTTGTTGCGGGCCGTCCACTGGGCTCGTGGCAATGGGGCGGGTGTGCTGTTGCTGGTATGCGATCACAGCGTCACCGACCTGGTCTCCATAGCCGTGCTCGTCGATGATCTGCAGCGTGCTTACGCGGCGCGGCTGACCGGCGAAGCAGTGCCCTGGGACGGCCCGGATCCGGGCTATCGGGCTTTCCTCGTCGAGGAGGCGGCGTGGCTGGGGTCGCCGGAGGCTGAGCAGGTCCTGGAGGCGTGGTGCGGGCATCTCACGGGGCCGCCGCCGTACTGCTCTCTCGGTGGCCTGTCGCGGCCCGTGTGGCAGGTCCCGCCTGATCCTGTGGCCGGGTCGGCGACGGTCTATCTGCCGTCCCCCGTCACCGACGGTCTGGTGGCTGCGGCCGTCGGGCAGGGCGCGTCGCTGGCTCACGCCCTGCTGGCTCTGGTCGCGATCAGTCTGTCCGCGCTGACCGGTCAGCGGCGTATCGGGGCGTTCGTTCCCATGGCCAACCGTGAAGCGGCGGGCTCGCACCGGCTCGTCGCCTACGCCGCACACGGCTTGCCGGTCCATCAGGACATCACTCCCCCCGAGCCGTTCACCCATCACCTCGCGCAGGCGGCACGTCAGACGATGGAGGTTCTGGCCCGGCAGCGTCTGGCCCTGGCAGAGATCGTCCGCAGGCTGGATCCCGAGGCGTTCGGCGTCCCGGCTTCCCAGCCTTACGTGATGGTCAATTTCATCGCCGCTGACCTGCTCAACGCCTCCCTCGCCCCCGCCCTGGACCGGGTGCGCACGGCCCCGCTGAGCGTCGGCGCCACCGAACCTGCGGCCCCTTTGATTGTTGAGCTCCTGCAGACCCCTCAAGCTCTGACCGTGCACATCGTCCATGACCGGAGGTTCATCGAGGACACCGACGCCCAGCGCCTGGCCGGTCTCCTGACCCGTCTGGCTGCCTCGGCGGCCGCCGCACCCCAGGCGAGCGTGGCTGACCTCCTTGCCACCGTCGCCGACCTCCTTGACCGTTAAGGCCGGTGCCAGGTGACCACGACTCAAACCACCACCACGGGCACGGACCCGGACGGGCCGGGGCGTATTCTTCCCCGCGGACCGGGTGTGGTGTGGTTCGGTGCCTCGGGCTTCGTCAACGCCTTCGGCACCGGGTTCTTCTACCCCTTCGCGCTGCTGTTCTTCGCCAGCCTTTCGGGCCTGTCGCTGAGCACCGTCGGAGTGGTCCTCACCGTCACCGCGCTTGCTGCCCTGCCGGGGTTGCCGGGTGTTGGTGTGCTCATCGACCGGTACGGGCCGCGACAGGTCCTCATCGCGGCGGCCCTGCTGCGTGCCGGATGCTTCGTCGGTTTTGTCTCGGTGCACGGCATCGTGCCCCTCGCCCTGTTCAACATCCTCTTCGCTGTGGGAAACCGTGCTGAACAGGCCGCGGTTCTGCCGCTGGCGGTGGGATTGGCGGGCAAGGGGGACAGTGGCCGGTGGTTGGCCTTGTCGCGGGTGGTGTTCAACGCCGGGATCGGGGCGGGGGCCTTGGTCGCGGGACTGCTGGTGGTGGACTCGCCATCGGGGTTCGTCGTGCTCGGTGTGGCCAACGCCGTCAGCTTCGCCTTGACCGCCTTGCTGTACTTGCCGCTGTCCCCCCGGACACCCGTCACGGCCCCCACGGCCCCCACACCCGCCGTATCCGCCACGGCTGCCGCACCCGCGAGGGCTGCGAAACGGAGTGGCCGTGTGGGCGGTGGCCCGTGGCGTCATGCCTCCTTCTTGCGGGTGGCGGGTGCCAGTGCTGTCTTGCGGTCGTCGATTTTGGTGGTGGAGACCGCGCTGCCGGTGTTCGTTCTTCATCAACTCGGCCTGCCTGCGTGGACGGTGAGCGTACTGTTCATCGTCAACACCGGCCTGCTGACGCTGTTGCAGCTGCCGGTGAGCCGTTCTCTGGAACGTTTCCGTGCCGCCTCGGTGCTGGCTGCCGGGGGGTGTGCCTTCGTCGTGTTGTACGTGGCGATGGTGGCGGCCGGATCCGTCCCGCACACCGTCCGGCTGGGGGTGTTGCTGGCGGCTATGACCGTGTACACCCTGGGGGAGATGGCGGTCTCGCAGGCCTCCCTGGTGATGCTGACCAGTCTTCCCCCCGAGCGTGAGCTGGGCAGTTATATGGGCGTCAGCCAGCTCTTCGCCGGTGTGGGCGCCGCGCTTGCTCCGCTGCTGGCGGCGACGTTGCTCGACAGCTGGCCGGCGGGGCTGTGGTGGGCTTTGACGGTGATGAGTGTGCTGGCCGCTCTGCTCGTCCTGCGTCTCCCGCGAGGTGTGGCCGCGGAGCCGGGGGAGGACGTCCCTGGCGTTCCGCAGCACCAGGAATAGAGGAGGTTCCCTTCCATGACAGACACGCCACGCAAGATGCATCTGTTCCTTGTCATCGGCAACGTCGGCCAGCACCACGGTGCGTGGCGCGAACCGGACAGCGGTATTGAGCTGGCTGACTCCATCGATTTCCACGCCGAGGTGGCGCGTCGGGCGGAGGCCGCGAAGCTCGATGCTCTCTTCATCGCCGATCATCTGGCGATGCTGGGCCGGGAGGCGCATGCACCGGCCCAG
>NZ_LAKD02000098.1 GCF_000968685.2 Streptomyces antioxidans | reverse complement strand
GCCGCCGTGGAGTTGCTCGGCCGGGGCCGCCGCGGGATCGGCCGGGCGGATGCCGGGACGTCAGCTCGCGCCGAAGATGATCGCCAGCGGGTCGTCCCGGTCGTAGGTGCCCGAGGGCTTGGTGGCGTAGACGTCGCTCATGTAGAGGTGCTGCCCGGAGTAGATGATCTCCGAGTAGCTGGGGCTGAAGTTCTGCTCCACCTCATGGCTGGCGACGGGGTTCTGCAGCAGCTTGGTCTTGGCGTACGACTTGGGGTCGATCCGCCAGACCGCGCCGCCGGTCTCCCAGCTGCTCTCCTGGTAGGCGAGGACGGAGCCGTCCTCGTCCAGCCCGAGCGGGGTGAGCGCGGCGCCCTTGACCCCGTCGGTCTTCCCGATCGGCTTGCCGGTCTTCAGGTCGAAGGCCACGACCTCGTTGGCCGTCGCGGAGCTGGAGTCGGTGCGGTCCTCGGAGCCGAGGAAGAGGGTGTTCGCCGACTTGGAGACGGCGAGCTTGCGGCAGCCCTCGACATTGGTCGACTCGCACTTGGCGTCGTACTTGCCGTTCTCGGTGCCGATCTTGCCGAGCACCTTGCCGCTCTTGGCGCTGTCGTCGATGGCCAGGAAGTCCGAGACCGCCGAGCCGGTGGAGTCACCGGCGTCCAGGCCGATCACCAGCGGGTCGGTGGACGCCACGTGGACGTAGTCGATGCCCTGCGAGACCTTGTACGCCGACTTCACCGCGCCCGTCTTCGGGTTCAGCGTCTGGACCTGGATCTGCGGGTCGTCGTAGTCGCCGCAGCGGCGGACCGCGACCAGCTTGTCCTCGCCGCCCGCGTAGCCGTCGTCCGCGCACTGCTCGCCCGACTTGGGCTTCCACAGGGCCTGGCCCGAGGTGGACCAGGCGGCGCCGCCGCTGGTACCGCCCGCGGCCACGGTGCCGCCGCCGATGGTGACCTCGTCGAAGGAGATCTTCTCGTCACCCTCCTTGACGCTGCGGTGCCACAGCATCTTGCCGTTCTTGAGGTCCAGCAGCCCGACCTCGGTGCAGCTGGGGTACTTGTCCTTGGCCGACGGCTTGGCCCCCTGGTAGAGGACCGTGGTGAGCCCGTCCTTGGTGAGGTGGTCCGAGGACCAGCAGACCGCGCCGTCCAGGGGGATCGTCCACTTGGCGGCGCCGCCGCTCAGGGGATAGCCGACGATCTTGTAGACACCGGCCTTCACGAAGGCGTCGTCGGTGGCCCACATGCCCTCGACGGTGACCTGGTCGGAGACCTTGGGCATCGGGATCTTGTTGAGCAGCTTGGCGTCCACGGTCTTGGCGGGCTTGTCACCGCCGCCCGTGGTGCCGCTGGAGGCGCCCTGGCTGGACTGCTTGTCCTTGCCCTTGGCCTCGCTGTCGCCGCCGTCATCCTGGGTGGCGAACCAGATGCCGCCGCCGACGATCAGCGCGACCGCGACCACGACGCTGACGATGATCGCCATGCGCTGCCTGGACCGGCCGGGACCGGCCGGACCGGGGCCGCCGGGGTACTGGGGCTGCGGTGGCTGGCCGTACGGCGGCTGGCCGAATTGCGGCTGTCCGTAGGGCTGCTGACCGTACTGCTGCTGACCGTAAGGCTGCTGGCCGGATCCGAACGGCGACGGGCCCACCTGGGTCGGCTGGGTGTGTACCGGCTGCTCCGGGTAGCCGTAGCCGCCGGCGCCCTGCGGGGGCGTCTGCGGCGGCGCGGGCGGTGCCGACGGCGGCGGAGGCGGAGGGGGCGGCGGTGTCTGCGGCGGCTGGCCGGGGCCCTGCGGATAGCCGTAGCCCTGCTGGCCCGGAGGCGGTGTGGACGGCTGCTGTGGGTAGCCGTACCCAGGCTCCTGCGGTGCGCCGAAGCCGCCCTGCGGCGGCTGGTTGGGCGGCGGAGGCGGCTGTGACATGCGAAATCCTTCAGATGCGGGACCCGTCGTCCGACCGGCCTCCCCCGCTATCCCGGTGGTCAAAACCCTCCGGGAAGGAGCGAATCGGACAGGGCACCCCGCCATTGAGCGGAAGGCAGGCGGGAGTTCTTTGTATCACCCGTAAGGGGCGCAATAGGGATCAGTGTCCAGGTCATCGATCAGCTGAGACCGGCCTGTGACGCGACCGTTGCCAGGGCACGCGCCACCGCCGCACAACCTCTTCACACCATGCTTTCAAGCCACGCACATCGTAGGTAGCGGCCCATGCGCCCCCGGGTCACGCGTCGTCGGCCAGCTCCAGCCAGCGGGTTTCCAGTTCGTCCCGCTCCCCCGTCAGCTCGCGCAGCTGCGTATCGAGCTCGGCGACCTTGGCGAAGTCCGTGGCGTGCTCGGCGATCCGCGCGTGGAGCCCGGACTCCTGCTCGCTGATCCGGTCCAGCCGTCGCTCGATGCGCTGGAGCTCCTTCTTGGCGGCGCGCTGTTCGGCCGCCGACCGCTGGCGGGCGGCCTGTTCGCCGGACTTCTGCTTGGCGGGCGCGGCGGCCGGGGCGGCCGCGGCCAGGGCGCGCTGCCGCCGCTCCAGGTACTCGTCCACGCCGCGCGGCAGCATCCGCAGGGTGGCGTCGCCCAGCAGGGCGAGCACCCGGTCGGTGGTGCGCTCGATGAAGTAGCGGTCGTGGCTGATGACCACGAGCGAGCCGGGCCAGCCGTCGAGCAGGTCCTCCAGCTGGGTCAGGGTCTCGATGTCCAGATCGTTGGTGGGCTCGTCCAGGAAGAGCACATTGGGCTCGTCCATCAGCAGCCGCAGGATCTGGAGCCGGCGCCGCTCACCGCCGGAGAGATCGCCGACCGGGGTCCACTGCTTCTCCTTGGTGAAGCCGAACTTCTCGCACAGCTGGGAGGCGGTCATCTCCCTGCCCTTGCCGAGGTCGACGCGCTGCCGCACCTGCTCGACGGCCTCCAGGACCCGCAGGTTCCGGTCGAGTTCGACGACCTCCTGGGACAGATACGCGAGCCTTACGGTCTTGCCGACCGCGATCCGGCCCCCGGCGGGCTGCTGTTCGCCCTCGCTGCGGGCGGCCTCGGCGAGGGCGTTCAGCAGCGAGGTCTTGCCCGCCCCGTTCACCCCCACCAGGCCGATCCGGTCGCCGGGCCCCAGCTGCCAGGTCAGATGGGTGAGCAGCACCTTGGGCCCGGCGGTGACGGTCACGTCCTCCAGGTCGAAGACGGTCTTGCCGAGCCGGGAGTTGGCGAACTTCATCAGCTCGGCGCTGTCGCGCGGCGGGGGGACGTCCGCGATCAGGGCGTTGGCGGCCTCGACGCGGAAGCGGGGCTTGCTGGTGCGGGCGGGGGCGCCGCGGCGCAGCCAGGCGAGCTCCTTGCGCATCAGGTTCTGCCGCTTGGCCTCCTCGCTGGCGGCGATGCGCTCGCGCTCGGCGCGGGCGAAGACGTAGTCGCTGTAGCCGCCCTCGTACTCGTGGACGGCGCCGCGCTGGACGTCCCACATCCGGGTGCAGACCTGGTCGAGGAACCAGCGGTCGTGGGTGACCACCACCAGGCCCGAGCGGCGGGTGCGCAGATGCCCGGCCAGCCAGGAGATGCCCTCGACGTCGAGGTGGTTGGTGGGCTCGTCGAGGACGATCAGGTCCTGCTCGGAGATCAGCAGCTGGGCGAGCGCGATACGGCGGCGCTCACCACCGGACAGCGGGCCGATGACCGTGTCGAGCCCCTGGGGGAAGCCCGGCAGGTCCAGCCCGCCGAACAGCCCGGTGAGCACGTCCCGGATCTTGGCGTTACCGGCCCACTCGTGGTCGGCGAGGTCGCCGATCACCTCGTGGCGGACGGTGGCCGCCGGGTCGAGCGAGTCGTGCTGGGTGAGCACGCCGAGCCGCAGATCACCGGCGTGGGTGACGCGTCCGTCGTCGACGGGTTCCAGCTTGGCGAGGATCCGGATGAGCGTGGTCTTGCCGTCCCCGTTACGTCCGACGACGCCGATGCGGTCGCCCTCGTTCACCCCGAGCGAGACGCCGTCCAGCAGGGCACGGGTGCCGTACACCTTGCCGACGGATTCAACGTTGACCAGGTTGGTCGCCATCACACTCCATTACGCGGATCGATCGGCATCCCAGGGTAGTCGCCACGCGGAGCGGCTTACGCGGGCACGGGGCGGGGCGGCTTGGTGCGGGGGGGCGGCTTGCCCAGGGGCGGGGCGGCTTGCCCGGGGCACCGACCGCACGCTTGGGCGCTGACGTATCCGATCAGGCGCCGACCACGGGCTCAGGCGTGGACCAGCCGCGCTCCGGGGACCGGGCCCGAGGTGACCCGGACCGTGCGGCAGGTGCCCGAGGCGGCCAGCCCGGTCGCGACCGCCTGCGCGGCCTCGGGGCCCTTGGCCAGGAAGGCGCAGGTCGGGCCGGAGCCGGAGACGAGGGAGGCGAGGGCGCCCGCGTCCGCGCCGGCGCGCAGGGTGTCGGCGAGCGCGGGGCGCAGCGAGAGCGCGGCGGGCTGGAGGTCGTTGGAGACGGCGGCGGCCAGTGCGGTGGCGTCGCCGGTGCGCAGCGCGTCCAGCAGCGCCCGGGAGGGCTCGGGGTCGGGCACATCGGCGGCGCTCGCGCCCGTGCCGGAGGCCTCGCGGAGCCGGTCGCATTCGCGGTAGACGGCGGGGGTGGACAGTCCGCCGTCGGCGACGGCGAACACCCAGTGGAAGGCGCCGCCGGTCTCCAGCGGCGTCAGCAGCTCGCCCCGGCCGCGGCCGAGGGCCACGCCGCCGACGAGGCTGAAGGGGATGTCGCTGCCCAACTCGGCACAGATCTCTAGGAGTTCGGCGCGGGGCGCCTGGGTGCCCCACAACGCGTCGCAGGCCAGCAGCGCCCCGGCGGCGTCCGCGCTGCCGCCCGCCATACCGCCCGCCACGGGGATGTCCTTGGCGATGTGGAGGTGGACGCCGGGCTCGATGCCGTACCGCTCGGCGAGGGCGCGGGCGGCGCGGGCGGCGAGGTTGGTGCGGTCCAGCGGCACCTGGGCGGCGTCGGCGCCCTCGACGGTGATCCGGAGGGCGTCGGCGGGGGCGGCGGTGACCTCGTCGTGGAGCCCGACGGCGAGGAAGACGTTGGCCAGGTCGTGGAAGCCGTCGGGGCGCAGTCCGCCGACCGCGAGCTGGACGTTGACCTTGGCGGGCACACGGGCGGTCACGGGGCGGCTCACGGGGCTCCTTGGCGGGGGTTCGGGTGGTTCCGACGCGGCCATTGTCCCGCCTGCGGAGACTCGGCCCACGGCGGGCCTGTCCCCCTCCCCCGGCCGAGGTATGACCAAGTGTGGCCCGGGCGGGACCCCGGGGCGGGGCTCCGCCGTGTCGGGGAGCCGCGTGGCGGAAGGGCGGGGAGCAGGCCCGCCCGCGGGCGCGGCGTGTGGTCAGGCCGCTGGCCCGCGCTCAGCGATCGCGGCGAAGTCCTCCACCCTCAGCGACTCCCCGCGCGCCTGCGGCGAGACCCCGGCGGCCCTCAGGGCCGCCTCCGCGGCCCCCGCCGACCCGGCCCAGCCCGCGAGCGCCGCCCGGAGGGTCTTGCGGCGCTGGGCGAACGCCGCGTCCACCACCGCGAAGACCTCTTCCCGGGTGGCGGTGGTGCGCGGGGGCTCGTCCCGGCGGATCAGCGAGACCAGGCCGGAGTCGACGTTCGGGGCGGGCCAGAAGACATTGCGGCCGATCGCGCCCGCGCGCCTGACGTGGGCGTACCAGGCGGCCTTCACGGACGGGACGCCGTAGACCTTGGAGCCGGGCGGGGCGGCGAGCCGGTCGGCGACCTCGGACTGCACCATGACCAGGGTCCGCTCGATGGTCGGGAACCGCCCGAGCATGTGGAGCAGCACGGGCACGGCGACGTTGTACGGCAGGTTGGCGACCAGCGCGGTCGGGGCCGGGCCCGGCAGCTCGGTCAGCCGCAGCGCGTCGCTGTGCACCAGCGCGAACCGGTCGGCGCGGTGCGGCAGCCGGTCCCGGACGGTGGCGGGGAGCGCCGCCGCGAGGACGTCGTCGATCTCGACGGCGGTGACCCGGTCGGCGGCCTCCAGCAGCGCGAGGGTCAGCGACCCGAGCCCCGGGCCGACCTCGACGACCACGTCGTCCGGGCGCACCCCGGCGGTCCGTACGATCCGGCGGACCGTATTGGCGTCGATGACGAAGTTCTGGCCGCGCTGCTTGGTCGGGCGTACGCCGAGCCGCGCCGCGAGTTCGCGGATGTCGGCGGGGCCGAGCAGAACGTCGGAGTCGGTGGAGCTCACCCAGGAAGTTTAGGCCCCTTTTTCAGGCCCCCTTCCGGCCCGGGCCCGGGCACCCGGCCAGCCCCCTCACCGGTGGAGCTTCGCGCCGCAGCTCGGCCACGGGCTGGTGCCCCGCTGCTGGTAGAGCTTCTTCGCGCGGTAGGTCTGCTCGGACGGGGGCGCGTCCTGGGGGCGGCCGTGGCCGCCGAGGGCGTGCCAGGTGCCCTGGTCGAGCTGGTAGAGGCCGCCGTAACGGCCGGAGTCGTCGACCGCGTCGGGACGCCCGCCCGATTCGCAGCGGGCCATCGCCCGCCAGTTGAGCCCGTCCGCCGGGCCGCCGACGCCTGCGGGCACGGTCATGGTGCCGACCCGGACGATCCGGGCCACGGGCGCCTTGACGATCTCGCTGCCGATCTTCCGCGGCCGCTGCCGTACGCCGTTGACGCTGCGCACCCGGTAGGTGATCCGCAGGGTTCCCGGCTCGCCGGGCCGGGCGACCAGTTCGGTGCCCTTGGGGAGGGTGGGGTCGGCGCGGCGGATGGTGGTGAAGGGCACCGGATGGTCCCGGGTCTCCTTGCCGCCGGTGATCCGCATCACCGTCACCGTCTGGCCGTCGCGCGGGAAGCTGTCCAGCGGGACGGACGTGGTGTCCTGGCCGCGCAGGGTGAGCCCGGCGGCGGCGAGCGCCTCGCCGACGGTGGCCGCGTTCGTACGGATGGCATGAGGGCGCCCGTCGGCGAGGAAGGTGACGGTCCGCTCGGTGCGGACGTGCAGGAGCAGGCCGCGGCTGGTGATGGCCGCGGAGCGGGACGCGGACAGATACGCGCCCTCGGCACGTACGCCCAGTTGGCGCAGTGCGCCGTCAACCGTGCGCGCGGTGGTCCACACCCGGCGGCGCTCCCCGTCGAGGGTGAGGGTGACGGGGCGGCCGTGGCGGACGGCGATCTCGTCGCCGTCGCCGAGCCGCTGGCCGGGCGCGGGGGCGACGATGTCGTGCGCGCCGACGTGCAGGTCCTCGTCCGCCAGCAGCTCGCCCACGTCGTCGGCGTAGGTGTGCAGCGTGCGCGCGTCGCCGTCGACGCTGAGCCGTACGGCCTTGTCCTGGGCGACGAAGGCGGAGGTGCCGCCGGCCAGGGCGGCGACCACCATCGCCTGCGGCAGCAGGCGGCGCATCGGATCGGCCCGGCCCATGACCCCGCGCCGGGCGGCTCGCTGGGCGGCTCGGCGGGCGGCGGCGCGGCCGCCCGGGACGCGGTGGCTGGCCCTACGGCTCACGACAACACTCCGGTAACACTCCACAAGTCCACTGGTCAGGGCGTTGGGACCGGGACTGTAGCGGAGTCGGGGTGACTCTCCAAAGGAAGATCATCACGCAGTGTGATCACCCGTCTCGGATCGCTACCTCCCCTCAACAGCCTTCGCCGCCTTCCCTCAATAGCCGAAGACGCGCGCCGTATTGGCCGCTGTGGCGGTCGCCAGGGTGTCCTCGGGAACACCCTTGACCTCGGCCATGGCCCGCAGGGTGAGCGGAATCAGATACGGAGCGTTGGGCCGTCCGCGGTAGGGGGCGGGGGTCAGGAACGGCGCGTCGGTCTCGACGAGGACGAGGTCGAGCGGGGCGACGGCGAGGGCGTCACGCAGCGGCTGGGCGTTCTTGAAGGTGACGTTGCCCGCGAACGACATGTAGTAGCCGCGCTCCGCGCAGATCTTCGCCATGGCCGCGTCACCGGAGTAGCAGTGGAAGACGACGGTCCCGGGCGCGCCCTCTTCGGCGAGCACCCGCAGGACGTCGTCGTGGGCGTCGCGGTCGTGGATGACCAGCGCCTTGTCGTGCTCCTTGGCGATGGCGATGTGGCGGCGGAACGAGCGCTCCTGGGCGGCCATGCCCTCCGGGCCGGTGCGGAAGCGGTCCAGGCCGGTCTCGCCCACGCCCCGCACCTGGGGCAGCGCGGCGAGGGCCGCTATCTCGTCGATCGCCGCGTCCAGGGCCGCGTCGCCGCCGGGCGCCCTGGCCCCCTGCCGGGACCAGCCGTCGGGGTCGCCGAGGACGATGCGCGGCGCCTCGTTGGGGTGCAGGGCCACGGTGGCCCAGACGCTCTCGTGGGCCGCCGCGGTCTCGGCCGCCCACCGGGACCCGGCGAGGTCGCAGCCCACCTGGACGACGGTCGTCACGCCGACCGAGGCGGCCTTGGCCAGTGCCTCCTCGACGGTGCCCGACTGCATGTCCAGGTGGGTGTGGGAATCGGCGACCGGGACCCGCAGGGGTTCCGGCGGCGGGGGCGCGTCCTTTTCCTTTTGCGCGCCGCTCGCCTTGCCACTGCCGCCGGGGGTCGATGCTGTTTTCGCCATGGGTGCGATTCTATGAATCCCGGTGAATGTGCGGTGAATCGCGTCCGGCCGCTCAGTTGGCTCGGGCTCGGGCTCGGCTCAGGTGAACCCGCTCCAGAGCTGGCTCAGGTGAAACAGCTCATACGAACCGGATCGTACTCAGTCGCGGTGGTGCTGAAAGGGATGCAGCAGATTCGGAAGGTGCCAATGGTGCCCACGGCGCCGCGCGGGGCCTCCGTTTTCCGGTGCGCGGTCCGGCGCGGCGTCCGGCGCCGGGTCCGCCCCGGTGTCCGGCGCGCCGGTGCCGTCGTCCCGGTCCCGGCCGGTGCCGTCCGCCCGGTCCCGGGTGGTGTGCGGCCTCCCGCGCCGCGCACTCTCCAAGACGGAGGAGACCTGGCCCGAGCGCATGATCCGCACCAGATGCGCACCGCAGTTGACGCAGTCGGGGCTCGTCAGCGGGGACGGAACGCGCCGTCCGCCGGTGAAGTAGACGACGAAGGCGCGGCCCTCGCCGTCCACGTGGTGTTCGATGTCGTACGACCGCTCCCAGCCGTGCCCGCACTTCATGCAGGCGAAGGCGTACGCCTCGTGGGCCACCTCGCCCGACTGACCGGAGGGGACGTGGGCGGCTATCGGATGAGCACCGCTCGAGGTTCCCGCAATATCGCTCATGGCAGCTCCTCTTGTCACATAGGACAAGTCTTCCGGTATGGGATCACCCCGGGTCTTCCACAACCAGTGGACGCCTTTCCCGGCGCCACCGCACGGGCCCTTCCCTCTCCTTGAGCGAGATTTGGCAACGGCCATGGAGAAACTGGCGAGCAACTGCCCGGCTACTAACCTGAGCTTTGCCTTTCGCTACGGAGCTTTACCTTCGCGTGGCGCGCTTCCCGCCGCGTTCTCCGCCGCGACGACCGCGTTCTTCGCCGCCACGACCGCGTCGAAAACCTGCCGTTTGGGCACCCCCGCCTCCTGCGCCACCGCCGCGATGGCCTCCTTACGGCGCTCACCGGCCTCCTCGCGCACCGCGACCCGGCGGGCCAGCTCCGCGGGGCCCGCCTCCTCGGGGCCGGGCGCGGGGGCGCCCTCGACCACGATGGTGATCTCGCCGCGCACGCCCTCCGCCGCCCAGACGGCCAGCTCGGCCAGCGGGCCGCGCCGCACCTCCTCGTACGTCTTGGTCAGCTCCCGGCACACCGCGGCGCGGCGGTCCGGGCCGAACACCTCGGCCATGGCCGCGAGCGTGTCGTCCAGCCGGTGCGGCGCCTCGAACCAGACCAGGGTGCGGCGCTCGTCGGCGACCTCGCGCAGCCGCGTCAGCCGCTCCCCCGCCTTGCGCGGCGGGAACCCCTCGAAACAGAAGCGGTCCACCGGCAGCCCGGACACGGCCAGCGCGGTGAGCACCGCGGACGGGCCGGGCACGGCGGTGACGGTGATCCCGCGCTCCACGGCGGCGGCCACCAGCCGGTAGCCGGGGTCGGAGACCGACGGCATGCCCGCGTCGGTGACCAGGAGCACCCGGGCACCCCCGGCCAGCGACTCGACCAGCTCGGGCGTGCGGGCCGACTCGTTGCCCTCGAAGTAGGACACCACCCGGGCGGACGGGCGTACGTCCAGGGCCTGGGTGAGGCGGCGCAGCCGCCGGGTGTCCTCGGCGGCGATCACATCGGCGGCCATGAGCTCGGCGGCCAGCCTCGGGGGCGCGTCCGCCGTGTCGCCGATGGGGGTCCCTGCCAGTACGAGCGTTCCAGTCACGCCCCCATCCTCGCAGCCGGGCCCAACGCCTCCCGCGACCGGCCGCGGGCCCGGCCCCGGGACGGCCCCGAGACGGCCCCAAGCCCGGCCGCGTGCCCGGCCGGGACCGGCCGCGGGCCCGGCCCCCGAGGCGACCGCCCCTGCCACGAATCCCCGTTCGCCCCCTTTCCCCGCCACACTCACAGACCCCTTCCCTACGATGGGCCGGTGAGCAGTGACACCGCGACCCACGACGCCCAGTCGGGCAAGGCCACCGGCCAGCAGCCGCCGGCCTGGCAGCGCAGGCTGCGCCGTTTCGGATACGCGGGCCAGTCCAGGCCCGGCGTACGGGAGCGGCTGGTCCCGCCGTACGCGGAGCCGGGCACCCGGCTCTGGGAGATCCTCGGCGCGTCCCCCTCGGCGGCGGCCAGAATCGCCCGCTGGAGCGGCTGGGCCGGGCCGCTGCTGGTCGCGCTGTGCGCCGGGGTGACCCGCTTCTGGCGTCTGGGCAGCCCGAACAACGTCATATTCGACGAGACGTACTACGCCAAGGACGCCTGGTCGATCTGGAAGTACGGCTACGAGGGCACCTGGCCGAAAGCCGCCAACGACCGGATTCTCGACACCCCGCAGCACATCCCGCTCGGCGACGCGGCCTCGTATGTGGTGCACCCGCCGGTGGGCAAGTGGGTCATCGGGCTCGGTGAGCAGCTCTTCGGGCTGCATCCGTTCGGCTGGCGGTTCATGATCGCGGTGCTCGGCACCCTCTCGGTGCTGATGCTGTGCCGGATCGGGCGGCGGCTGTTCCGGTCGACGTTCCTCGGCTGCCTCGCGGGCGCGCTGATGGCCGTGGACGGGCTGCACTACGTGATGAGCCGCACCGCGCTGCTCGACCTGGTCGTGATGTTCTTCGTGCTGGCCGCCTTCGGATGTCTGCTCGTCGACCGGGACCGGGCGCGCGCCAGGCTCGCGGCGGCGCTGCCGATCGACGAGGACGGCGCGGCCCGGCCGGACCCGGCGGTCGCCCGGCGCCTGAAGCTGGGCGCACGGCCGTGGCGGATCGCGGCCGGGGTGCTGCTGGGCCTGGCCATCGGCACCAAGTGGAACGGTCTTTACGTGCTGGCGGCCTTCGGCCTGATGACCGTCCTGTGGGACGTGGGCAGCCGCCGCACCGCGGGCGCCCTCCGCCCCCGCCTGGCGGTGCTGCGGCGCGATCTGGGCTGGGCGTTCCTCTCACTGGTGCCCGTGGCGATCCTCACGTACATGGCCTCCTGGACGGGCTGGTTCACCACGAGCGGCACCCACGACAAGGTCCGCGGCTGGCAGCACAGCGGCTACTTCCGCCACTGGTCAGAATCCCCCAAGCCGGACGGCGGCGGCCACGGCACCGACGGCACCTTCGACTGGCTGCTCAACCCGCTGCGCAGCCTGTGGCACTACGAGTCCGAGGTCTACGAGTTCCACGTCAACCTCCACTCGCCGCACGTCTACCAGTCCAACCCGTGGAGCTGGCTGGTCCAGTCCCGTCCGGTCTCGTACTTCTACGAGTCCCCGCGGGCCGGTCAGGAGGGCTGCCCCGAGGACGCCGCCGAGAAGTGCGCCCGAGAGGTGCTGGCCCTCGGCACCCCGCTGCTGTGGTGGACGGGCTGTTTCGCACTGCTGTACCTGCTGTTCCGCTGGGCGCTGCGGCGCGACTGGCGGGCGGGCGCGATCCTGTGCGGGATCGCCGCGGGCTATCTGCCGTGGTTCCTCTACCAGGACCGGACGATCTTCTCCTTCTACGCCGTCGTCTTCGTGCCCTTCCTGTGCCTCGGGGTGGCGATGATGATCGGCGCGCTCCTGGGGCCACCGGGTGCCAGCGAGACCCGCCGGGTGATCGGCGCGGTCGGCTCGGGCGCGCTCGTCCTGCTGATCATCTGGAACTTCATCTACTTCTTCCCGCTGTACACGGGCCAGACGATGCCGATGGACGACTGGCGCGCCCGGATGTGGCTCGACACCTGGATCTGACCCCCGCTCAACCCGGGTCCACCGTATGGATACGGCCATGGCCCCCGCGCCCCCTAAGGTGAGGGCGCGGGGGCTTTCGCGTGGTGCCGGTAGAGTGCCGGGCACCGCGACTCCCATCGACTGATGGGGGAACCGAGAACACAGTGTGGGGGTTCTGAAATGCGGAGTGGCGCGAGAGCCGCGATCGCCTGTGCGGTGTTCGCCGCCATGGTCGGTGTCGCGGGTTGCGGCAGCGGCCAGGACGATTCATCGAACTCGAAGGACGCTGCGGGCGCCAGCTCGGGTGACGACAAGCCGTCCCTGAAGCACGTGAAGACCGGCCCGCCCAGCGCGGCCGAGGTCAAGACCACCGCCCACGCGTTCCTGGCGGCCTGGTCGGCGGGCGAGACGTCCGAGGCCGCCGGCCTTACGGACGACAGCGAAGCGGCCACCACGGCGCTGAGCGCCTACCGCACCAAGGCCAAGGTGGCCAAGGTCGCGCTGGAGGCGGGGCAGGCGAGCGGCGCCAAGGTGCCGTTCTCGGTCAACGCCCAGCTCTCGTCGGGCGGCGGGAGCGTCCCCTGGACGTATGAATCCTCGCTGACCGTGACCCGCGACACCAAGACCGGCAAGCCGGTCGTCGACTGGCAGCCCTCCGTGGTGCACCCCGACCTCGCCAAGGGCGACACGCTCAAGACCGGCGCGTCCGAGGCGCCGCCGATCAAGGCGGTGGACCGCGACGGTAAGGAGCTCACCGCCGCCGACCACCCGACCCTCAAGACCGTCCTGGCCGCGCTGCGCGAGCGGTACGGCAAGAAGGCGGGCGGCCAGGCGGGCGTGGAGACCTGGATCCAGCGCGCCAAGGGCTCCAAGTCCCCCGACAAGACCCTTAAGGTGCTCTCCAAGGGCACCCCGGGCACGCTCCGCACCACGATCGACGCATCGCTGCAGCGCACCGCCGAGCAGCAGGTGAGCAAGAGCACCAAGGCGTCGGTGGTGGCGGTCAAGCCCAGCACCGGTGAGATCCTCGCGCTGGCCAACTCCCCCGCGAGCGGCTTCAACACCGCGTTCCAGGGCTCGTACGCACCCGGCTCGACGATGAAGATCATCACCTCCACGACGCTGATGGACAAGGGTCTGGCGGCGTACGGCAAGCCGCATCCGTGTCCGAAGTACTTCTCGTACGGCGGCTGGAAGTTCCACAACGACAAGAAGTTCGAGATCAAGAACGGCACCTTCGAGCAGAGCTTCGCCCGCTCCTGCAACACGGCCTTCATCAGCCAGGCGGGGAAGCTGAAGGACGACGATCTGAGCAAGGAGGCCCGGGACGTCTTCGGCATCGGGCTCAACTGGCAGACCGGCGTGCCCACCTTCGACGGCGCGGTGCCGGTGCAGTCCGCGGCCTCCAAGGCCGCCTCGCTGATCGGTCAGGGCGGGGTGCGGATGAACCCGCTCAACATGGCGTCGGTCGCCGCCACCGCCTCCACCGGCAGCTTCCACCAGCCGTATCTGGTCGCGCCGTCGCTGGACGACCGGAAGCTGGCCAAGGCGAGCAGGACGATGAAGTCCAGCACCCATGACCAGCTGAAGAAGCTGATGAAGCTCACGGCCACCTCGGGCACCGCCGCCGAGGCGATGGCCGGGATGAGCGGTGACTTCGGCGCCAAGACCGGCTCGGCCGAGGTGGACAACCAGGAGAAGCCGAACGGCTGGTTCAGCGCGTACCGCGACGATGTCGCGGCCGCCGGTGTGGTCCCCGAGGGCGGCCACGGCGGCGATACGGCAGGCCCGATCGTGGCGGCGCTGCTGCGCGCCGGCGGCTGAGCCGCCGCTTCCACCGGCGTGACGGCGGGGGAGCCGGGCGGGCGCTCACCGCGCCCGCCCGGCTCCTTCGCGTGCGGCCGGATTCCGGTCAGCTGGCCGTTCGGCGAGCCGAGCGCGGACGGCCGGGACATGACCGCAGGCGCCGGGAAAAGTCATGGCGGGGGGCACGGGGCGTCGATAGCGTCGTCCCATGGTCGACCCCACCCCTGACACCGCCGCCACCGCCGCCCACCCCCGCTTCGCCGACGCCCTGCGCGAGCTCGGCCTGGACGTCGAGGTGCGCCGCTTCCCCGACGCCACCCGTACCGCCGCCGAGGCCGCAGCGGCGATCGGCTGTGAGCTGAGCCAGATCGTCAAGTCGCTGGTCTTCGAGGCGGACGGACAGCCGGTGGTGGTGCTGATGGACGGGGCGTCACGGGTCGACGTCGAGCTCGTGCGGCATGAACTGGGCGCCGGGAGGGTCCGCCGGGCGGACGCGGCGCTGGTCCGGGAGACCACCGGCTACGCCATCGGCGGGGTGCCGCCCTTCGGCCACCGCACCGCTACCCGCGTCCTCGCGGACCGCCGGCTGCTGGACCACGAGACCGTATGGGCCGCGGCGGGCAACCCCCACACCGTCTTCCCGCTCGCCCCCAAGACCCTGATCGCGCACGCCGAGGGCACCCTGGTGGATGTGCGCGAGCGGTCCGCGTGACCCCGCTGGTCGCGGCCGCCGTGCTCATCGCGGCCGTCACCCACGCCAGTTGGAACGCGATCGCGCACGGCATCAGGGACCAGCTGCTCGCCTTCACCCTGGTGGGCGGCGGCGGGGCGATATGTGGCCTTGCGCTGCTGCCGTTCGCCCCGCTCCCCGCGGCGGACGCCTGGCCGTATCTGCTGGCCTCCGCGGCCATCCATGTGGTCTATCAGCTGCTGCTCATGCGCTCGTTCCACCTGGGCGACTTCGGCCAGATGTACCCCATCGCGCGCGGCACCGCCCCGCTGGTGGTGACCGTGGCCGCCGCGGTCTTCGTCGGCGAGCGGCCGGACCGCTGGCAGGGGGCGGGCATCGCGCTGGCCTCGGCGGGGCTGGTGGGGGTGGCGCTGTGGGGCATCAGGGGGTCGCGGCACACCGAGCGCGACGGGAAGCGCGCTGGGCGCGAGGGGAACGGCGGGAACGGCGCACCGCAGTGGCTCGCCCTTACGGCCGCCATCGCCACCGGTCTGTCCATCGCCGCGTACACCGTCGTGGACGGTCTGGGGGTACGGGCCTCCGGCAGCCCACTCGCCTATATCGCCTGGCTGATGATCCTTGAGGGCTTCGCCATCCCCGTCTGCGCCCTGGCGATCCGGCGCGGCGCGCTCCTTGGGCAGCTGCGGCCGGTCGCGGCGCGCGGACTGCTCGGCGGGCTGCTGTCGGTCGCCGCCTACGGCCTGGTCCTGTGGGCCCAGACCCGGGCCGAGCTCGCCCCGATCGCGGCGCTGCGCGAATCGTCGATCATCGTGGGCGCGGCGATCGGGGCGCTGTTCTTCAAGGAGGGTTTCGGCGGTCCGAGGATCGCGGCGGCGGGACTGATGGTGGCGGGCATTGGACTGATGCTGCACGCGGGTTGACCGCGCACGCCCGGCAGGGCGGCCGCGACTATGTCTCGCTGGGCGTCTCCACGTGGCCGAAGGCCCTGCGCACCGCCACGTTCGTGGTCGTGATGCCGCCGTCCACGGGGAGGGTGGTCCCGGTGATCCAGGCGGCGTCGGAGGAGGCGAGGAAGGTGATGGCGGCGGCGATGTCGGCGGGTTCGCCGACCCGGCCGAGGGGGTAGGCCTCGGCGGCGCGGCGCAGGGTGTCCTCCTGGCCGTCCCAGCCGGGGGTGCGGATCGTGCCGGGGGCCACGAGGTTGACGCGGACGCCCCGGGCGGCGGCGTGGGTGGCCAGGGTGCGGGTGAGGCTGCCCAGGCCCGCCTTGGCGGCGCTGTAGGCGTGGTTGCCGAAGTCCTGGAGGCCGTTGACCGAGCCGACGTTGACGATCGCGCCCCGGCCGTCCGCGGCGGCAAGATGCGGCAGCGCGGCGCGGGAGCAGCGGAAGGCGCCGCCCAGGGTGACATCGATGTCCTGCTGCCACTCGTCGTCCGCCTGGTCCTCGAAGAGCGGGGCGTCGACATGGCATGAGTGGGCGCTGTTGACCAGGACGTCCAGCCTTCCGAAGCTCCTTACGGCGTGCGCCACGGCCGCCTCGACATCCGCCCGGCGGGCCACCTCGCAGCCCAGCGACTCGGCTTCGCCGCCGTCCGCCCGTATGGACTCGGCGGCCTTGGCGGCCCGTTCGCCGTCCAGGTCGGTGATCAGCACCCTGGCGCCCTCGTCGGCGAACCGGCGGGCGGTCACCTCCCCGATTCCGCGCCCCGCGCCGGTGAGCATGACCGCGTAGCCCTCGAATCTCCGCACCGTGTGCCCCTTCTCGTCGGCTCCGGGACCGCCGCCTCCCCATGGCTGCGGGTCCCGCCGGGATCATGACCGGCCCCGGCATGATCCTCCCGCGCGGGGCGTTGCACCATAAGAGAATCACAGCACACACGCTCGGGTCGGCATGGCGGGAGTCGGACAGTGATGGACGTCCAGGGCACGGTGGCGGACGGTTTCGAACCGGTCCGGGACGCCTTCGCGGCGAACTTCGCCCGGCACGGCGAGCGCGGCGCGGCCGTGGTCCTGTACCGGGAGGGCGAGAAGGTCGTCGATCTGTGGGGCGGTACGAAGACCCCCGACAGCGGTGAGGCGTCCGACGACCGTAAGGACTTCGACGACCGTAAGGACAACGGGGAGTCCGGCGACGGACCCGAGCCCTGGGCCCAGGACACCGCGCAGGTCGTCCGGTCGGTCACCAAGGGCGTGGCCGCCGCCGTGCCGCTGCTGCTGCACCAGCGCGGCCAGCTGGACCTGGACGGCCGGGTCAGCACCTACTGGCCGGAGTTCAAGGCGGCCGGTAAGGAGCGGGTCCTGGTGCGCCATCTGCTCACCCACCGCACCGGCGTGCCCGTGCTCGACACCCCGCTGACCCCCGCCGAGGCCATCGACGGCATATCCGGACCGCGGGCCGTCGCCGCCCAACGGCCCGTGTGGGAGCCCGGTACGGCGCACGGCTATCACGCCCAGACGTACAGCTGGCTGCTGGGCGAGCTGGTCCGCAGGGTCACCGGGCGGACCATCGGGCGCTGGATCGCCGAGGAGATCGCCCGGCCGCTGGGGCTCGACCTGTGGCTCGGGCTGCCCGAGGAGCTTTGGGGCCGGGTGGGCCGGATCGCGGCGGTGGAGGCGCTCTCCGCGCCCGCCGCCCAGGGGCCGCGGCTGCGCCCCAAGCGGTCGGTCGCCGAGGCGTACCGGGACCCCGAGTCGCTGACCCGGCGGGCGTTCGCCGCGATCACCCCGCTGCCGGACGAGAACGACCCCGCGTATCTGGCCGCCGAGTTGCCCGCCTCGGGCGGGGTCGCGACCGCCGAGGCGCTGGCCCGCTTCTACGCGGCGCTGATCGGCCCGCTGCCCTCCGCCCGTACGGCCCGCTCGGGGGGCAGGCTGTTCGCCCCGGCGACGCTGACGATGGCCCGTACCGAGGAGTCCGCGGGCCCGGACCGGGTCCTGGTCGTCGGCACCCGCTTCGGCCTCGGCTATATGCTGCACGGCCCGGCCTGCCCGCTGCTGGGGCCGGGCTCCTTCGGCCACCCGGGGCGCGGTGGCTCCCTGGCCTTCGCCGACCCGGAGGCGCGCGTCGGCTTTGCCTACGTCACCAACGGGATGCGGCGCGGTGTGACCGCCGATCCCCGTGCGCAGGCGCTCGTACGCGCGGTGCGGACCAGTCTGGCGGCGCGGGAGGCGTAACGGCCCATGGCGCCGCGGGCGGGGCGGTCACCTCACTGCCACGGTGTGCACCGGCACGGTGGACCTCATCGGCACCGGCACCGGAAACACCGGCATCCTCACGTCACCCGCACCGGACACTCCGGCATCCGGCACCTCACCTCGCCGGAAACACCGGCACCCGCACCGAGCGCGGGTCGAAGCCGAAGGGGAGCTCCAGCCGGTGCTCGCGCATCAGCTCCTCGTCGCACAGCAGCTCCTGCGTTCCGCCGTCCGCCGCGATCACCCCGCCGCTGAGCACCACCGCGCGCGGGCACAGCTCCAGCGCGTACGGCAGATCATGGGTGACCATCAGCACGGTCACCTCCAGCGACCGCAGGATGTCGGCGAGTTCGCGGCGCGAGGCCGGGTCGAGGTTGGACGAGGGCTCGTCCAGGACCAGGATCTCCGGCTCCATGGCCAGTACGGTCGCCACGGCCACCCGCCGCCGCTGCCCGAAGGAGAGGTGGTGCGGCGGCCGGTCGGCGAACTCCGCCATCCCGACCCGCTCCAGCGCGCGGCGCACCCGCTCCTCCAGCTCCGCGCCGCGCAGCCCGGCCGCGGCCGGGCCGAAGGCCACGTCCTCGCGGACGGTCGGCATGAACAGCTGGTCGTCCGGGTCCTGGAAGACGATGCCCACCCTGCGCCGGATCTCGGCCAGATGCGCCTTCGCCACCGGCAGCCCCGCGACCGTGACCGTCCCGGCGCCCGCCGTAAGGATGCCGTTGAGGTGCAGCACGAGCGTGGTCTTGCCCGCGCCGTTGGGCCCGAGGAGCGCCACCCGCTCGCCGCGGGCCACGGTCAGATCGACGCCGAAGAGGGCTTGGTGGCCGTCGGGGTAGGCGTAGGCCAGACCGGACACCTCGAGGGAGGGCGGGGTGGTGGCGGGGTCGGTCACGGCAGCATCCATCCGGTCAGGCAGACCGCCAGGGCGGTCAGCGGGAGGGCGGCGGCGTGCGCCCACTGGGTACGGGACGCCGTCACATCGTCGATCACCGGCATGGTGCCCGTATAGCCCCGGCTGACCATCGCCAGGTGGACCCGTTCGCCCCGTTCGTAGGAGCGGATGAACAGCGCCCCGGCCGAGGAGGCGAGCACCCCCCAGTGCCGAACCCCGCGCGCCTCGAAGCCGCGCGACTGGCGGGCGATCCGCATCCGGCGCATCTCATCGGAGATGACGTCCCCGTAGCGGATCATGAACGAGGCGATCTGGACCAGCAGCGAGGGCATCCGAAGCCGCTGCAAACCCAGCAGCAGGGCGCGCAGTTCGGTCGTGGACGCCAGGAGGACGGAGGCGGCGACGCCGAGGGTGCCCTTGGCGAGGATGTTCCAGGCGCTCCACAGCCCCGACGCGCTGAGCGACATCCCCAGCGCCTCCACCCGCGGGCCCTCCGCGACGAACGGCATCAGCACGGCGAAGGCCACGAAGGGGACCTCGATCAGCAGCCGCCGCAGTACGTACCCGGCGGGGATCCGGGCCGCCGCCGCCACTCCGGCCAGCAGCGCCGCGTACGCCCCGAACGCCCAGACGGCCTCGCGGGGCGTGGAGACGACCACCAGGACGAAGCAGAAGACGGCGGCGATCTTGCAGTGCGGGGGGAGGGCGTGGACGGGCGACCGGCCCTCCCGGTAGAGCTTGTGCGCGTGTCCTGCGCCCACGGTCAGGACCGCTCGCTCTCGGCCGTCGCCCTGCGCCGCCGTACGACGATGAAGACCCCGGAGCCGACGGCGAGCGTGGCGCCGACCCCGATCACCCCGGCGAGCCCGCCGGAGAGCCGGGCGTCGGTGATGTCCTTGACGCCGTAGTCGGCGAGCGGGGAGTCCTTGGCGGCGTGGTCCTCTTCGTTCTGGTCGATCCCCTTGTCATGGGCGACCTTCTCCAGCCCGTCGGGGCTGGCGGAGGCGTAGAAGCTGACGACCCCGGCGCACAGCAGCGCGGCCGCGAGTCCGGCCCACCACACGCGCCGCGCCGACCGCCGTGGCGCGGCGGCGGGCTCGGGGGTGCCAGCGGGCTCAGGGGCCCCGGCGGGCTCGGAGGCCTCGGAGGTCGCCGTCGCGGGAGCGGCTTCGGCCGCCGGGCCCTCGGCCCGCGCCACCGCCCCCGGGGCGGCCGGGGCCAGCGGGCTGCTGCGGATCTCCAGCGGGCGCGCGGTCACTCCCCGCGCCCCGTACACCAGATCCGGCCGTACGGCCACCACGGCACCGACCGTCAGCGCGGTGATCGCCGCCTCACCGGCACCGATCAGCACATGCACACCGACCATCGCCGCGAAGACCTTACCGATCGCGACGTCGGCCGTGCCGCCGAGCGCGTAGATCGCCGTGAAGGCCACCGCCGCGGCCGGTACGGAGATCAGCGCGGCCACAAAGGACGCGACGGTGACCGTACGGCGGCGATGCGGGGCCAGCTTCACGACTCCGCGGAAGAGCGCGTACGCCACGACCGTGGTGACCAGGGCCATATCGGTGATGTTGACGCCGAGCGCGGTGAGCCCGCCGTCCGCGAACAGCACGCCCTGCATCAGCAAGACCACGGAGACGCACAACACCCCCGTATACGGCCCCACGAGTATCGCGGCCAGCGCCCCGCCCAGCAGATGGCCGCTGGTCCCGGCGGCCACGGGGAAGTTGAGCATCTGCACGGCGAAGATGAACGCCGCGACCAGCCCCGCCAGCGGGGCGGTCCGCTCATCGAGCTCCCGCCGGGCACCGCGCAGGCTGACCGCGACGGCCCCGGCCGCGACCACACCGGTCACCACCGACACCGGTGCGTCGATGAATCCGTCGGGCACATGCATGGCGGGACTCCGCTCCTGAGCTGCAGCTATCGGCCCGATGGTAGCCCGTAACTGCAAGTCGTTCGCAAGAGCGCGAACACCGCGAAAACGGATTCCCGCGGCGCGGACGCGCCTCACAGCCCCCCGGACCAGGCGAGTTCCAGCAGGTCCTCGGCCGATTCGCGGGCCCGTGCGCGCTGTGCGGACTCATCCGGCACGGGGCCGCCGAGGGGCGCCCGGTCGGGCGTCGGAACGCTACGGGACCCGGGCGGTCCCCAGCGTGGCGTCGAGCCAGTCCAACATGGCCTGGTGGGCCCGGCCCAACGCGGACGACACGTGGAGAACCCGAGCGGGAACGGACACGGCAGGAGCTCGACACGGCTGGAGCCGGACACGCGGACGGCGGCCTCCCGGGATCGGAAGGCCGCCGTCGGAACGAAGGGCTGGACCGGCGTCAGACGCGGGTCATACGAGGGCCGGACGGGTCAGACGCGGGTCAGCTCCGCGTCCGGGTCGGAGTCCCTGTCGTGCCGCTGGGCCGCGGAGGGCCGCTCGAGCTGCCTGCGCAGCCCCTCGCCCTCCACATCCACATTGGGCAGCGCCCGGTCCAGCCAGCGCGGCAGCCACCAGGCCGCCTTGCCGAGCAGCGCGAGCACCGCCGGGACGATGGCCATGCGGACCACGAAGGCGTCGAAGAGAACGGCGATGGCGAGGCCGAAGCCGATCATCTTGATCATCGACTCCGACGAGCCGATGAATCCGGCGAAGACGCTGATCATGATGACGGCGGCGGCGGTGACCACCCGGGCACCGTGCCGGAAACCGGTCACGACGGCCTGGCCGGGACGCTCGCCGTGGACGTACGCCTCCCGCATCCGGGTCACCAGGAAGACCTCGTAGTCCATCGCCAGGCCGAACACCACACCGATCATGAAGATCGGCATCATGCTCATGATTGGGCCGGTCTCCTCGACCCCGAACAGGTCCGCCAGCCAGCCCCACTGGAAGACCGCGACCACCGCGCCGAGCGCCGCCACGACGGAGAGCAGGAAGCCGAGCGCCGCCTTGAGCGGGACCAGGACGGACCGGAAGACCACCATCAGCAGCAGGAAGGCCAGTCCGACGACGAGCACCAGATAGGGCACCAGCGCGTCGTTGAGCTTCTGCGAGATATCGATGTTCATCGCCGTCTGGCCGGTCACCAGCACCTCGGCACCGGTGTCGGACGTGAAGCCGCTCGCCTCGTCCCGGATGTCGCCGACCAGGTTCTCGGTGTCGATGCTGCTCGGCTTGTACTGGGAGATGATGGTGAGCGTCGCGGTGTCACCGGCCTTGTTGAACGTGGCCGGGCTGACCGCGGCCACCCCGTCCAGGCCGGTGATGACCTTACGGACCTGCTGGGCCGCGCCCCTGGCGTCATCGCTGCCCTTGGCGTCCACGACCACCATCAGCGGACCGTTGGAGCCGGGGCCGAAGCCCTCGGAGATCATGTCGTACGCCTGCCGCTTCTGGCTGCTGACCGGCTGCGAGCCGTCGTCCGGCAGACCGAGCTCCAGGCTGACGGCGGGCACGGCGGCAGCGCCGAGGCCGAGCACGGCCACCAGGAGCACCATCAACGGGCGGCGCAGCACGAAGCGGGCCCAGCGGGTGCCCATGTTGGGCTTCTCCTCGGGGACGCCCTCGCCGCCCGCGGCGACCGCCGCCGCACGCTCCTCCAGCCGCCGGCGCGCCTTGCGCCCGAACACCCGCTTGCCCGCGAAGCCCAGCACCGCCGGGATGAGGCTGATCGCGATGAGGACGGCGATGACGACCGTACCGGCCGCGGCGAAGCCCATCTTGGTCAGCATCGGGATGTTCACGACGGCGAGGCCGACCAGCGCGATGACGACCGTAAGGCCGGCGAAGACGACCGCGGAGCCCGCGGTGCCCACGGCCCGTCCGGCGGCTTCCTCCCGGTCCCGCCCCTCGGCCAGCTCCGCGCGGTAGCGGGAGACGATGAACAGCGCGTAGTCGATGCCGACCGCTAGGCCGATCATCATCGCCAGTGTGGAGGTGGTGGTGGACAGCCCGAGGGTGGTGGCGAGCGCGGTGATCGACGAGATGCCGATGCCGACGCCGATGAGCGCGGTCAGCAGGGGCAGTCCGGCGGCCACCAGCGAGCCGAAGGTGACGGCGAGGACGACCGCGGAGATCGCGATGCCGATGATCTCGGTGGAGCCGGTCTCCGGCATCTCCTGGAGCGCGTCACCGCCGATCTGCACCGTCAGCCCCGACTTCTGGGCCTTCTCCCCCACCTCCTTCAGACCGTCCTTGGCGGGGTCCTCCAGCTCCATGGCGTTGACCTTGTAACTGGTCAGGATGTACGCCGTGGTGCCGTCCTTACTGACGGCACGGGCCTGGTAGGGATCGGCGACCGAGGCGACCTGCGGCGAGCTGGCCTTGAGCTCGGCGACGGTCTTGGTGACCTCCGCCTTGTTGGCCGGGTCGGTCATCTTCTCGCCGCTCGGGGCACGGAAGACCACACGGGCGGTGGCGCCGTCCGCGTTACCCCCCGGGAACCGCTGTTCCAGCAGGTCGAATGCCTTCTGGGCCTCGGTGCCCGGAATGGAGAAGCTGTCGTTGGCGGGCTGGGACGCGGTGGCGGCGCCGACGCCCGCGACCGCGAGCAGCGCCACCCATATCAGCGCGACGAAGCCGCGTCGCCGGAAGGCGAACCGGCCGAGTTTATAGAGGAAGGTGGCCACGAGAAGGGGTGCTCCCGTCGGTTGTCTGGCAGGGCAGGGATGGGTGACCGAACCGGCGACGAGAGCGGCGCGCCGGCCGGGACCTTATGTGGTTGTGCGGGGAGGTCAGGGGAGATCGAGGAGTGGGGTGGTGGGAGGGAGGCTATGCGGCGCCGAGTGCGGGGAGGATCACGGCGTCGATGTACTCCAGGAGATAGGTCTCGTCCGGCTGCTTGCCCTCGACGAGCGGCCGGGTGATGAACGCTCCGCACATCATGTGGATGACGTAGTTCAAGGCGGGCCGGTCCGGGGCGACTTCGCCGCGGTCGACGGCGCGCCTCAGCAGCGCGTGGAGCGCGTCGATCTCAGGGAAGATCAACAGCTCTCGCAGGGCCTGGTGAAGGTCCGGGTTGTCATGGCTTGCGTGGGCGAGTCCCCTCATCAGCGCGGCATCCCGCTCATGGGCGGTCTCCGAACACCGCGCGATCTCCCGCAGGTCTCCGCGGAGCGATCCGGTGTCGACGCCTTCGAGCAGAACGGGCTTGGTGTGCCGCAGCGCGGTCGCGACCAGCTGCGGCTTGCCCTTCCACTGGCGGTAGAGGGTGGCCTTGCTGGATCGGGTGCGGGCCGCGACGGCGTCCATCGTCAGACCGTCGTACCCGACCTCGCCCAGCAGCTCGACCACCGCCTCGTACAGCTCCCGCTCGCGCTCGGGAGAGAGCCTGCTGCGGCGCACCCGGGCGGTGTCGCGGTCCTCCGCCGGCTGATCCACGGTCCGCATGGGCTGTCGCCTCCCTCCGAGCTTCCGAACGCCCGAGCCGCCAAGCGCCCGAACTTCCGAACTTCCGAACGAAACGGTTTCGTACTCCCTCAGCATAAGCCCGGCCCTAACGAAACCGCACCGTTTCGATCGTGGCCTCGGTCACACAACCGAGTTGCTCCACATGGCGTAGCTCGAAAACATGGGTGGGTGGAGCCTTACGCATGCGACGACTACCTGGCGTACCTGCGATTTCCGCATCTGCACGGCGACTTGCTGTGCTTCGCGGCCGAAGACGATCTGTGGGTCGCCCCGCTGACCGCCCCGGGCGGGCCACCCGGGCGAGCGTGGCGGCTGACCGTGGACCGCACCCGCGTCGGCCCTCCCCGCTTCTCCCCCGACGGCTCCCAGATCGCGTTCACCACCTGGCGCAGCCTCGACCCGGAGATCTATCTGGTCCCCTCGGCCGGCGGCCCGGCCCGCCGGCTGACCTACTGGGGCAGTACGGACGCCACGGTGTGCGGCTGGACCCCGCCGGACCAGGACGGCGCCTCCCAGATCCTCGCGATCTCCTCCCATGAGCAGCCGTTCTCCCACTTCTCCTGGGCCTACACCCTGCCCACCGACGGCAGCCCCGGCGGGCGGCTGCCCTGGGGGCCGGTGGCCGACATCGCGATGGCCGACCTCGACGGCGAGCGCCGCACCCTGCTGCTCACCGGCAAGCCGCCGCATGAGCCCGCCACCTGGAAGCGCTACCGGGGCGGCGCCACGGGCCGGTTGTGGCTGCACGGCACCCGGCTCGCGGAACGGCTCAACGGCCATCTGGACGCGGCGATGTTCGTCGGCGGCCGGATCGCCTTCCTCTCCGACCACGAGGGCATCGGCAACCTCTACTCCTGTCTGCCCGACGGCACCGATCTGCGCCGCCACACCGACCACGCCGACTTCTACGCCCGGCACGCCTCGACCGACGGCTCCCGCGTCATCTACCAGTGCGCGGGCGAGCTGTGGCTGGTGGACGACCTGAGCCCGGGCGGTGAGCCGCGCAAGCTGGACGTACGGCTCGGCGGCGCGCGCACCGGACGGCGGCCCTACCAGGTGCCCGCCGCCTCGCACATCGACTCGCTGTCGGTGGACACCACCGGCCGGGCCAGTGCGGTGTGCGTCCGCGGCAGTCTGTACTGGCTCACCCACCGCGACGGCCCCGCCCGCACCCTCGCGGACACCCCGGGCGTCCGGGTGCGGCTGCCCGTGATGCTGGGTTCCACCGGCCGGGTCGCGTACCTCACCGACGCGGAGGGCGAGGACGCCATCGAGATCGCGCATCTGCCCCGGGCCGCCGGACCCACCGAGCCGCGCCGGCTGGCCGGGGGCCAACTGGGCCGGGTGCACGAGCTGGAGCCCTCGCCGGACGGCGACCTGCTCGCGGTCGCCGCGAGCGACGGACGGCTGCTGCTGGTGGACACCTCCCCCGACGGGGACGGCGGGGTCACCGAGCTGATCCGGTCGGACAACGGCCCGGTGGGCGACCTGGCCTTCGCCCCCGACTCGGCCTGGCTCGCCTGGTCCCACCCCGGGATAGGGCGCACCCTGCGCTCGATCAAGATCGCGCGGCTGGCCGACCGGACCACGGTGGATGTGACCAATGGGCGGTTCGAGGACGAGGAGCCGGTCTTCACCAGCGACGGCCGCTATCTCGCCTTCCTCTCCTGGCGCGGCTTCGACCCGGTCTACGACGTCCACACCGGCGACCTCTCCTTCCCGCTGGGCTGCCGCCCCTATCTCGTACCGCTCTCCTCGGCCACCCCCTCGCCCTTCGCGCTGTCCCCCGAGGGGCGCCCGGCGGCGGGCGGTCTTGACCCGGACGTCAGCGGGGGCGAGGGCGACGGTGACGGCACGGTGACGGTCGAGGTGGAGGGGCTGGCCAGCCGGGTCACGGCCTTCCCCGTCTCCGCGTCCAAGTACTCCTCGCTGAGGCCGGTCAGCGGCGGCGGACTGGTGTGGCTGCGGTGGCCGATCTCGGGCGTGCTCGGCGAGACGTTCGCCAATCCGGGCGAGACCTCGAACCGCCCCACCCTGGAACACTTCGACCTGACGAAGGCCAAGCGCAGCGAACTCACCGGTGAGCTCGACTGGTTCGTGGTCAGCGGCGACGGCACCCGGCTGGTGGCCTACGACGACGACGAGCTGCGCGCGATGCCCGCCACCGAGTCCGGCGACAGCGACTCCACGGTCCACCTCGATATGCGGCGGATCCAGCACACCGTCGATCCGGCGGCCGAGTGGCGGCAGGCGTACGACGAGGCCGGGCGCATCACCCGCCACTACTACTGGGACCCGGGGATGTGCGGGGTCGACTGGGCCGGGGTGCTCGACCAGTACCGTCCGCTGGTCGAACGGGTCGCCTCACCCGACGAGTTCGCCGATCTGCTCCGCGAGACCCTTGGCGAACTGGGCACCTCGCACGCCTATGTCAACGCCGCGCGGCGCAACGAGGGGCCGTCCCATTACCAGCGCCCCATCGGGCTGCTCGGCGCCAACCTCACCCGCACCAAGGACGGCCGGTGGGCGGTGGCCCGCATCCTGCCCGGTGAGTCCTCCGACTCCCGGGCCCGCTCACCGCTGGCCGGTCTGGGCATCCGGGACGGCGCCGTGCTCACCCATGTCGACGGGCGTCCGGTGGACCCGGTCGCCGGTCCGTACCCGCTGCTGACGGCCGCGGGCGGCACCACGGTGGAGCTGACCTTCGAACCGCCGGACGGTGGGGGGCCGCCGCGCCGGGTCGCGGTCTCGCCGCTGATCGACGACCGGCCGCTGCGCTACCAGGACTGGGTCGCCCGGCGCCGGTCCGTGGTGCGGAAGTTGAGCGACGGGCGGTGCGGCTATCTCCACATCCCCGATATGGGCGGCTCCGGCTGGGCACAGTTCAACCGCGACCTGCGCCGCGAGATGTCGCTGCCCGCGCTGATCGTGGACGTCCGGGGCAACGCGGGGGGCAACATCAGCGAGCTGGTGGTGGAGAAGCTCACCCGTAAGGTCATGGGCTGGGACCTGACCCGCAACGCCCAGCCCGTGTCGTACTCCAGCAACGCGCCGCGCGGGCCGATCGTCGCGGTCGCCGACGAGGCGACCTCCTCCGACGGCGACATGATCACCGCGGCCTTCAAGATCCAGGGCATCGGTCCGGTGGTGGGGCTGCGCACCTGGGGCGGGGTGGTCGGGATGACCGGGCGTCACCGCCTCGGCGACGGCACCTCGATCACGGTGCCGATGAACGCCGCGTGGTTCGACGCCTACCGCTGGGGCGTGGAGAACCACGGTGTGGAGCCGGACATCGAGGCACCGCGCTCCCCCGTGGACTGGGCGGAGGGTCGCCATCCACAGCTGGGGGTCGCCGTCCGTACGGCGCTCGATCTGCTGGAGCGGCACGGGGCCGCGACCCCACCGGACTACTCGGACGTTCCCGACCTGCGCCGCCCTCAACTGCCCCCGCGCAACGGGGACTGAGCACGCGGCGGACCCGAGGGGCGCCGGAGGCGCACGGACACGGTGATGTGCAGGGGCGTATTCCCATGGTCAGCCATGGGAATACGCCCCTCCCGCCCTATGCGGCGCTGTGCGGGCGCCCTCTGGGTGCCCCACTGGGCGTCACATCTCTTCGAAGGGCTCCTGGTCCATCGTCTCGTCGCCCATGCCCGGTTGACGGCGCTCACGGCCCATCCGCTGGGACTGCCCGGGGGCCTCCGGCCGGTCCTGCTGGCCACGGCGCTGCTGCTCCTGCCCCGGCTCCCGGCGGGCGCGCTCCTCCATGCGCTCACCGGACTGCATGCGCTCACCGGACTGCATGTGCTCAGCCGACTGCATGCGTTCACCGGACTGCGACTGCTGGCCGCGCCGCGGCTCCTGGCTCCGCCCGCCCTGCTGCTTCCGCTTGGCCTGCTGAGCCTTCTCGTTCGACTGGTCCTTGGGGCCCATGTGTCACTCCTCATTGGGTGAATGGCGTCGGGCCCGACAAGAGTTACATGTGTCGACTTTCTCCGCATTCCGGACCGAAGGAGTCGAGGAAAGCCCAGGTCAGCACGGTTGACGGAGCGTTACCGGTGACGCTCCGTGCCCGCCGTGCGCTCCGTGCCCACGGTGCCCGCCGTGCGCGCCTTCTCGTCCGCCGCGCCGCCCTCGCCCACCAGACCGCCCCGCTCGTCCCGGGTCGCCGCCAACCGCGGCTCGGCGCGGCGCATCTCGCGCCGCCCCACGGCGTGGATGAGCGCGGGCAGATAGCCGCGCATCGACTGCATACCGCGCAGCCACCACTGCGCGTACACATGCGCCGACCGGCGCTCGATGCCCGCCACCAGCCGCTCCACCGCCGGGCCCAGCGGATAGGTGCGGCCCGCGGGCCAGGGCAGCCGCTGCCGCAGCTCGCGCATCAGCTCGTCCCGGTCGGCGCCGCGCACCATATCGGTGTCCGTCCAGCTCAGATAGCCCACGCCGACCCGGACCCCACGGTGGCCCACCTCGGCCCGCAGCCCGTGGGCGAACGCCTCGACCCCGGACTTGGACGCGCAGTACGCCGTCATCATGGGCGCGGGCGCGATCGCGGCGAGCGAGGCGATCTGCAGCAGATAGCCGCGGCTGGCGAGCAGCGCGGGCAGGAAGGCGCGGGCCGTGGTGGCGCTGCCCAGCAGATTGACCTCGATCACCCGCCGCCAGGCCGTCTCATCGGTGTCGAGGAACGGACCGGCCTGCGCCACGCCCGCGTTGGCACAGACGATGTCCACCGCGCCGAACCGCTCCACGACCTCCTCCGCCACCCGGGCCATCGCCTCGGCATCGGTGACATCGGCGTGCCAGTGGGCGGAGTCGGTGGGCAGCCGCTTCGAGACCCGCTTCAGCTCCTCGGGCTCCAGGCCCACCAGCGCGACCTTCGCGCCGCGTGCCGAGAGCTTGCGGGCAAGCAGCTCGCCGACGCCCCGCGCCGCGCCCGTCACCACCGCGACCTGGCCCTCAAGGCCCCTGCGCGCACTCATGCCGTCTGCTCCTTCGCTTCGGAGGTCGGGGGGTCGGTTTCCCGCGCCTCAGAGGTTGGGGGGTCGGTTTCCCGGGACGTCCCGTACTCCTCGACCAGGCCACGGATCACCCCGGTGACCGCCTCGGGATCCTCCAGCGGGGTCATATGACCGAGCCCCGGGAGCTCGGTCAGGCCGGTGCAGTGCGGCAGCGCGGCGGCGAGGGCGTGGGCGTGCTCGGGCGGGGTGAGCCGGTCCGCGGTGCCGACGATGACGGCCGTGGGCGTGGTCAACCGGCGGACCCGCGCGTCGAGTTCGAGGTCGGCCAGGACCCGGCCCCATTCGGCGCGTACGACGCGGGGGCAGGCGTGCAGGATCCGCGCGGCCACCTCCACCGTGGCCGGATCGGTGCCGGGGCCCATCGTGACGTACCGCACCAGCCGCTTGGCCAAGGGGGTGACCGGGCCCATCGGGGCGCGTGAGCCGAGGAGCAGGCGGTGCACCCGCGCCCGTGCCCGAGGGGAGCGCAGCGGCACGATCCGGGACCGCTCCACCAGCCGTGAGGCGCCGGTGCTGCACAGCACCGCGGCCGCCGCGCGCTCGCGCACCATGGGACGGTCGGCCGCGGCCATCACCGTCATCGCCCCCATGGAGTGGCCCGCAAGCACGGCCCGCCGACCGGGCGGAAGCGCCGCTTCCACCACCGCCACCAGATCGTCGGCCAGGGCCTCGGCGCTATAGCCACCGGGTCCTGGGACCGGGCTGCGGCCGTGTCCTCGCTGGTCGTAGAGGATCACCCGGTGGTCGGCCGAGAGTGCGCGCAGCACCGGCGCCCAGAAGGCCGTGGAGCAGACCCAGCCGTGCGCGAGCACGACGGCCGGGGCGTCCTCGGGGCCGTGCAGCTCCGTATGGATCCGGCTCCCGTCGGCCGAGACGGCCGTCAGCTCGCGCTCCGGCACGGGCGGGACATACGGCCCCGGGGGCGGCGAAGGAGCCCGCCTCACCGCGACCCCCTCCCCGCGTCTGCCGTGGACACCGTGGCCTTGACCGGCCCGGTGCGCGGCCGCACCACCGTGTACTCGGCGAGGTCCACGCGCCGGGTGACCCTCCTCAGCTCGGATGTCGTCCCGGGCCACAGGGTGGTGTTACGGCCGTTGTCGAGGTACCAGCTGTCGCAGCCTCCGGTGGTCCACACCGTTCGTTCCATCCTCTCCTGGATCATGTCGTTGTAGGCGCGCACCGCCGACGGCCGGGCGTCCAGCGCGACCTTGCCGCCGAGGGTGTCCAACTGGCGCAGATAGTCGGCCAGATAGGCCAGCTGCGCCTCGATGACGAGGATCATCGAGCTGTTCCCGAGGCCGGTGTTCGGCCCGATGATGGTCAGGAAGTTGGGGAAGCCCGCCGGGCTGGTGCCGCGCAGCGCCTCCATCCCGCCCTTCCACTCTTCCCCGAGCGTCGTCCCGCGCGCCCCGGTCACCCGCTGCGCTATGGGGATGTCGGTCACGCGGAAGCCGGTGCCGAAGACGATCACGTCGGCCTCGGTCTCGGTGCCGTCGGCACCGACCAGAGTGCTGCCACGCACCTCCTTCAACCCCGTCGGGGCCACGTCCACATGCGGCTGGGCGAGCGCCGGATAGTAGTCGTTGGAGAGCAGGATGCGCTTGCAGCCGATGCGGTAGTCGGGGGTCAGCACCGCCCGCAGCCCCGGGTCCTTGATGGCCCGTCGCATATGGGCGCGGGCCAGCCGCTCCACGAACCGCATCTCGCCCGGCCGCTTGGTGAAGGCCCCGACCTGCAGCTCCCGGATGCCCCACAGCACCCCGCGGCGCAGCGACCGGGTGGCCGGGATCTTTGAGTGCAACCAGCGCTCGAGGCCGCTGATCCGGCGGTCCATCCGCGGCAGCACCCAGGGCGGGGTGCGCTGGAAGAGGGTGAGCCGGCCGACCTCGCGCTGGATGGCGGGGACGATCTGGATGGCCGAGGCACCGGTGCCGATCACCGCCACCCGCTTGCCGCGCAGATCGGTGGTGTGGTCCCAGCGCGCGGAGTGGAAGACGGCGCCGGGGAAGCCGTCGAGCCCCGGGATGTCCGGAATCCGCGGGTCGGCGAGCGGACCGGTGGCGCTCACCACCACATCGGCGGTCAGCGAGCCCCGCGCCGTCTCCACCTCCCAGTGCACCGCCTCGGTGTCCCAGCGCAGGGACCGCACCTCGGCGCCGAAGCGCAGATGGGGCCGCAGCCCGAAGGTGTCCGCGACCCGCTCCAGATAGGCCCGGATATGGGGCTGACCCGAGAAGTTCCGCGGCCAGTCGGGATTGGGCGCGAAGGAGAAGGAGTACAGATGCGACGGGACATCGCAGGCACAGCCCGGATAGCTGTTGTCCCGCCAGGTCCCGCCGACCGCGTCCGCGCGCTCCAGCACCACGAAGTCCGTGATGCCCTCGCGGCGCAGCCGCACCGCCGCTCCCAGCCCGCCGAATCCGGCCCCGATCACCGCCACCCGTACATGCTCATGCGTCAGCCCAGCCATGCCGCCGCCTTCCACGAACGCGAATACGACCGTGCCAGCAATCACTGGCACGATGGGAGCGTAGGGCAGGGATCTACCGAGCGGTAGGGGCTGTGGATAACGAAGTTACCGGCGGTCGCACCCGACCGGCCGCGGCATAGGCTTTCCCCGTGGCGACGAGCGAAGCGGACGAGGTACGCGAGTACCGCATGACGGAACTGGCCGAGAAGGCCGGGATCACCGTGCGCACCCTGCGTTTCTACCGCGAGCGCAAGCTGCTGCCGCCGCCGCGCCGCGAGGGCCGGATCGCCTGGTACGACGACCACCATCTGGCCCGGCTGCGGACCATCGCTGCCCTGCTGGACCGTGGCCACACCCTCGGCGGGATCGCCGAGCTGCTCGCCGCCTTCGAAAGCGGTCGCCGGGACGTCGGCGAACTACTCGGGCTGCCCGGCGCCGCATCCTGGCCCGCCGAGACCCCGGTCCGGCTCAGGCCCGAGGCGCTAGCCGACTACTTCCACGGCGAGGTCACCCCGGAAAACCTCAGCACCTCCCTCGACCTCGGCTATCTGGCCGTCGACGGCGACGAGATCGTCCACCTCAGCCGCCGCCTGCTGGACGTCTCACACGCCCTGGTCGAGCAGGGCGTCCCGCTGGCCGCCGTGCTCGGCGCGGCGCGCGAGGTGCGCGAGCATGTGGAAGCGATCGCCGAGACCTTCGTCACACTGCTGCGCGCCCATGTGCTGGCGGACGCCGTGGAGCGCGGCGAGGACGTCGGCGAGACCGTGGAGCGGCTGCGGCCACTGGCCACGAGCGCGGTGGACGCGGAACTGACGATGGCCATGAACCGCCGGATGCAGGCGGAGTTGGACGAGGCACCGCCCAGGGGCGGTGCCTCAGAAGATCAGTGAACGCGGGACCGGCGAGTCACCGGAGGAGGGGGCGGTGGCCCCACCGGCCCAGGGACCCGCGAACCTCAGCGAGCCGGGCCGTAGGCCACCGTCACCGGGGCGTGGTCGCTCCACCGCTGGTCATAGGCGGCCGCCCGCTCCACGACCGCCTTGACCGCGCGCCCGGCGAGCCCCGGGGTGGAGATCTGGTAGTCGATGCGCCAACCCGCGTCGTTGTCGAAGGCCCGGCCGCGGTAGGACCACCACGAGTAGGGACCGGCGACGTCCGGGTGCAGGGCGCGCACCACGTCCACGTACGCCACCTCCTCGAAGACGCTGGTCAGCCAGGCGCGCTCGTCCGGCAGGAAGCCGGACTTCTTCTGGTTGGCCTTCCAGTTCTTGAGGTCGGCCTCCTGGTGGGCGATGTTCCAGTCGCCGCACACCAGCGCCTCGCGCCCACCGGCCGCCGCGCGCTCGCGCAGCTCCTTCAGATACGGAAGGAACTCCGCCATGAAGCGCTCCTTCTCGTCCTGACGGTCCGTACCGACCTCACCCGAGGGGAGGTACAGGCTGCCGACGGTCACGCCCGGCAGATCGACCTCCACATAGCGGCCACTGCCGTCGAACTCGGACGACCCGAAGCCGACCCGGACGCCCTCCAGCTCGCGCCGGGCGTACACCGACACCCCGGCCCGCCCCTTGGCCGCCGCGGGGGCGTGCACCACATGCCAGCCATCGGGTTCGCGTACCGCCTCGGGCAGCTCCTTGGGCTCGGCGCGCACCTCCTGGAGGCACACCACATCGGCCGCGGTACCGTCCAGCCAGGAGACGAAGCCCTTCTTGGCGGCGGCGCGCAGCCCGTTCACATTCACGGTCGTCACGGTGAGCACGCCCGGCACGATACGCGACAAAAACCACGGCCCCTCCCCCTGCGTGGAAGTACGATCCATCGCATGGACGTTCGAGTCATTCGCTACGATCACCCTGACGCCCGCAAACTCGACGAGGAAGTGCAGGTGGAGTACGCCGAGCGCTATGACGGCGTAGGGGATCTGACGCATATGGACGCGGCCCACTTCGACCCGCCGCACGGCCTCTACCTCATCGTCTACGACACGGACGGCACCCCGGTCGCGAGCGGCGGCTGGCGCAGCCAAGAGCGCAGCGATGAGGGCTACGAGGACGGGGACGCCGAGATCAAGCGGATGTTCGTGGTGCGCGCGGCGCGCGGGCGGGGGCTGGCCCGGCGGATCCTCGCGGCGCTGGAGGACAGCGCGCGGGAGGCGGGGCGGCTGCGGATGGTCCTGGAGACCGGCACCGAGCAGCCCGAGGCCATCGCGCTGTACACCTCCTCCGGCTACACACCGGTGACGAAGTTCGGGTTCTACCGCTTCGAGGAGAGCAGCCGCTGCTACGGCAAGCTCCTTACGGACGCGACGGACGCCACCGGCACGGCGGGCGCGGCCAGCCTTACGGATGGCTTCACGGATGGCCTTACGGACACGGCCCGCAAAATGCCATCCGTAAGGCCGTGACGAGGGGCCCGCTCCGCACCCGGAACGGGCCCTCACCACCTGTCACACATCTGCGAGCCGGTCAGCCCCGACCGGCGAACTTCTTGCTGATGGCCTGGAACACGCCCTCCGCCTCGGTCCCCAGATGCGGTCCGGCGAGCCAGGTGTGTCCGTAGGAGCCGATCGAACTGTTGGACACCAGCACCGTCTTGCCGCCGCGGTTGACGAACCAGCCACCGCCCGAAGTGCCGCCGGTCATCGAGCAGCCGATCCGGTACATCGTCGGCGAGGTGGGCGAGAACGACAGTCGACCCGGCCTGCTGGTGCAGTTGAACATCTTCGCCCCGTCGTACGGCGGGGCCTGCGGATAGCCGTACGCGCCGATCGAGCTCACCCGATCCGCCGACGGCGACCCGAACCACACCGGCACCGAGGCCCCGACCGTCTCCTGGAGCGACTTCCCGCCGCCGTTCTCGGGCTTCACATGCAGCACCGCGAAGTCGTACGCCGACCCCACCCCGCCGGTCTTACCGCCGTCCCCCATCCACTCGGACGAGGTCTGCGACCAGTCCGCCCACCACACGCCATAGGGGTTGACCTCGTTCTGCGACGCCGACTGGGTCCGCTCGGCCGACAGCCCGTTGTCGTTGTACGAGGGCACGAACACGATGTTGCGCATCCAGCCGCCCTGCTTACCGGAGTGCACACAATGGCCCGCGGTCCACACCAGGTTGGACTTCCCCGGGTGGGCCGGGTCGTCGATGACCGTGCCTGAGCACACCATCGGCCCCTCGGGGCTGTCGAAGAACACCTTCCCGACCGGCGCCATGTTCTGGTGATACGGCCGCGAGACCTGCTTGGCCGGCACGGCGGGCGGCTCGGGGTCGGTGGCCGCCTGGTCCTGACCGGCGCTCTGCGTGGAGACGGTGTGCGACGAGTCCTTCGCCTTGGCCATCCTCTTGGGCTGCCAGAAGTCCTTGATGATCGGATTGGCGAATTCCGATGCCTTGCGGGCCCACTTGTCCCAGTCCTTCCAGCCGCCCTCCTTCCACTTCTTCAAGTCGCCCAGACTCGTCGGGACGCCATCGGGCAGCTTGATCCCGTCCTTGGCCTGCTGCCCCGTGGACGCGGCCGAGGAGTTCGACGAGGAAGCCGCCTCGTCGTCACCGGGCCCACAGGCCGAAGCGGAGACCACCAGCAGCGCGGTCATGGCCGCGGCCGCCACGGTGGAATGGCGTATGAGTGGCATGGAGCCTTATCCCCCTGTTGTGGTGCAGTTGTCGCGCTGTGATGTGCTGTGCCGCCCTCTGTCCTACGGCGCTTTCACGCCATGGAGCCACAGGACCGGGCATCTACTATGCCGGTGCCCCTGGCCAGCTCCATCACCTGTCCCCCGGCCCGCACCAAACACGAACGCGGTAAGCACGATTCCATGACATCGCGACCTCCCCCGCGCCCCCGACCCCTCAGGGCGACGTCAGCAGCAACATCGCCATCATGACCTGGGCGGATCCCTGCAGCTTGACCGCCCACGACCGCGCCGAGGGAAACGGCAGCCGCTCCCGAGGACAGCCGACGGCGAAGACCCCGAAACCCGCGGATGCCAGAAACGACGCGAAGATCACCGGGCCGGGCACGGACGAGCACTGGTTGCCATACATGACGCAATCGGCGGCCCGCTCGGTCATGAGGGCGAGGACGATACTGACGACGGCCATGGGCACCAGCAGCGCCAGCCCGACCTTGGCCACCGTACGGACTCTACGGTCATGCGCGGCGTCGGCCGCCTCGTCGGCACCCGCTCCCGCGGCAGCTGTCTCGTTCACCGTGCCACCCAATCGCGCACCGCACGCCCCGGGATCGCCCCAGGTACTCACTTTCCTTAGGTACCGGCACTCATCCACCCCTGCCCGCCCCGGCGGCCGGACGTCCACCCGAGCGGATCAAGCGCGGTGGCGGAGCGGAGCGACCTCCTTAAGGCTGGAGCGCATACGAACACGGGCCCCCTGTGCCAGGGGTCTGCTCCGCGGCGCTTTCGAAGGAGACACGCCATGGCCGCTTCTGGGGGTTCCCGACGTTCGGAGAGCGATATCGCCGGTTTCACGGCCTCGCCACAGCTCGCCCAAGCACTGCAGCAGATCGCGGTGGATCTCGTCGAACTCCATCTGCAGGGCAAGCAGGCCCACTGGAACGTGGTCGGCCACAACTTCCGGGACCTGCACCTTCAACTGGATCAGATCGTGGACGACGCCCGCGAGTCGGCCGACACCATCGCCGAACGCATGCGCGCCCTGGCCGCCGTCCCAGACGGCCGCTCCGAGACCGTGGCAGCGACAACCACCCTCCCCGCGTTCCCCGCGGGCGAGGCGACCGTGACCGCCGTCGTCGACCTCATCACCGCCCGCCTGCGCGCCACCGTAGACACCCTCCGCACCCTCCACGACCAGGTCGACAACGAGGACCCCTCCACGGCCGACCTCCTACACGCGATCATCGACTCCCTCGAAAAACACGCCTGGATGGTCAGCGCAGAAAACCGCTCCGCCTGATCCCCACCACAAAACCAGGCACCAAAAAGCCCCCGCCGAAATCCCCGGCGGGGGCTTTGAGCTGCGGTGGACCTGAGGGGATTTGAACCCCTGACCCCCTCGATGCGAACGAGGTGCGCTACCAGTCTGCGCCACAGGCCCTTGCAACGAGTGAAACTCTAGCATCCCCTTCGGGGTGCTTGGTAATCCGTTCCTCGCTGGTCAGTGAGGGGCCCGTCACTCGTTGGCAGCACGCGGTCGGTCCTCGTCGGCGTACTGGTCGAAGAGGGGGGTGCGGCCTCGGTCGCGGGTGCCGCGGGGTGGGGCGGCGACCGGGTCCGGGGCCGGGGCGGGGTCATGCG
>NZ_LAKD02000097.1 GCF_000968685.2 Streptomyces antioxidans | reverse complement strand
GTTTCGGTGGTCATTGCGTTAGGGAAACGCCCGGTTACATTCCGAACCCGGAAGCTAAGCCTTTCAGCGCCGATGGTACTGCAGGGGGGACCCTGTGGGAGAGTAGGACGCCGCCGAACAATCTTTAGCCTCGGTCCCGAGTACTACGTACTCGGGACCGAGGCATTTTTGCGTTCGGCTCCCATTTCCATCCCCCCTGTGTACGAAAGAGACACCCCGGTGGGCACGATCGGACGATGTGCTCGGTGGCCCTGCTGATCTGGTGCGTCGGCCAGGCGTGGCCGGTGATGTGCGTCGCGGCCTACGTGGCGCGGTGTCCGGAGAAGGGGTGCGAGGCGCGGGGCGCCTGACCGGGCTCACCGACCGGTAGGTCGCGGTGAGCCGTAGCGGACATCAGCCGTTCCCTGACCAAGCTCGGCCTCACCAACCGCGTCCAGCTGACGATCCTCGTTCATGACGCGGGACTGGCCGACGAGGGCGCGCCCGGGGCACCGGTGACCGGGAGTCCCGGTGGGCGTGCGGGCCGTCAGTGCGACTCCTGGCCCACCAGGGAGCGGTGCGGCCAGCGGGCTCGGGCCTGTTCCTGGGAGCGCATCAGGGCCAGTGTGGGCAGGCCCTGGTCCGCGCCCTGGGCGAGGAGGTCGGGGAGTGCCGGGAGCGGGGCCACGGCGGCGACGTCGTCCAGGACGAGGGTCAGTGGTGGGTCGAGCCGACCGGAGGATGACCGTTCGGCCATGCGCCGGCCGTGCTCGACCACGTATGAGGCGAGTGCGGTCAACAGCGGCATCGCACCCGGCTGGGTTCGGGGATCCTCGATGGATTCGCCCATCAGGTACAGCGTTCCCCCTTCGGCGACGAATGACTCCAGTGCGAGCGTGTCGGCGCGTCCCGGATTGCAGGCGTCCCGGATGTGGATCGACGAGAGCGCGCCGAGGGCACGGGCGATCAGCTCCTGGGCCATGTCGCGGCGTTCGCGGTGGGCGGTGAGCGTGGCCTCCAGCTCGCCGGCCGCGCCGCCCGCCGCCTTGGGATGCGTACGGAGGATCTTCACGGGCTCGTGGGCCGAGCTGCCCTGCGCCCAGCGGTGCACCTGGCGGAACGGCCGACCGTCCACCGCGGCGGCGTGCAACCAGCAGCGGAGCATCGTGTCCGCGGCCTCCGCCAGCGGCCGGTCCATGGCGTGCATGGGCCGTACGGGGGCGAGGAGGGCGGTGGCGCGGGCGGCCGCGATATCGCGGGAGCCGCAGTCCGCCGCCGGGTTCCAGCGCAGCCGGGCGGGGGTGTCGAGCAGATGGGACGGGTCGAAGACATGGCTGGGGCCGAGCTTGGCGCGGGTGTCCTTGGTCGTGGCCCAGAGCTTGGGATCGCTGGTGACGACGAGGACGGGGCCGACGGCCTCCAGGACGGCGTGGGCCGCGGACTCCCCGCGCTGGGCGCCGAAGAGGACACGGGACCGGGCCAGCTCCCCGTCGGGGAGGGCGGCCGGCGTCAGCGGGCCGCCGCGGGGTGTGGGGAGCGGCTGTGGCGCGGACGTCGGGTCGAGCGTGGCGTACGGGTCGTCCTGGGCCGGGGGAGTGGTCGTGCTCCCGGTGGGGGCGTCCGGTGCGCTGGCTCTCTGTTCGGTGATGTGGGGGTGCGGCTCGGGTCCCGTTCCGGCGGCCGCTTCGGCGGCGACGGCCTCGGCCGGGTGGCGCTGACCGGCGGCGGGCGCGGTGACGCCGTCGTCGTGGCCGGGGACGGCCACGGCCGGGCCCGGTGCGGGGAGCCCGCTGGGGCGGTCCGGAGCGGTGGTGCCGGGCGGACCCTCAGCAGGTCTGGCAGGGGCCGCTCCTGCGGCCGCTGAGGCGCTTCCGGGGGCGGGAGCGGGTGGCGGCGTCTCGATGCTCGGGGACGTCTCAACGCCCGTACCGCTGATGGGTGTGGGCTCCGCGCCGCCCTCGGCGGTGCCCGTGCCCGTAAGGCCGGGGCGCTTGGCCTCCGCCGCCTTCGCTTGGGCGGTCGCGCGGGCGACGCGGCGCTGGGCGCGGACCGTACGGTAGCGGGCCAGCGTGCCCACCACGAAGATCGTCAGGACGATCAGCACCATCAGCTCGCTGATGAAGATGCCCCAGAACAGCCCGTACCCCGACAGCTGGCCCTTCGGGGTGTCGGGCCAGGCCGCCGCCAGGTCTTGGGGCTCCTGCAGCAGATGGCGCAGTGCCCCCGGTGCGCGCATAAAGGTCAGGTTGTCCGGCCAGGCGCCGCGGGCGAGGAGCCCGGCCAGCCCGGTCGCCGACCACATCAGGCCGAGGGTGCCCAGCAGAAGGGCGATGGCGCCGATCAGCAGGCCATCCGGAATGCCGCGTTCCGCAGACGGAGGTCTTCCGTGCTCCGTGGGCCCGCCGTGATTCTGCCCCGCTGCCATCTCACGCCACCGTTGATCCGTACGACGGTCCGCCGTAGGTGTCCGCCTCCGCCGCCTCGACCGCCGCTGCGGCGCGCTCCTCGGCCTCCGCCTCGGCCGCCATCTGTACGGCCAGCCCGTCCTCCGTCATCGCCCGGTCGGTGTAGACCAGGGGCCGCTCGGCCTCGGTGATCAGGTGTTTGACGACCTGTACGTTGCCATTGACGTCCCAAACCGCGATACCGGGTGACAGCGTGGGGATGATCTCGACGGCCCAGCGGGGCAGGCCAAGGACGCGGCCCGTGGCCCGTGCCTCGTCCGCCTTCTGGGCGTAGATGGTCCGGGTGGAGGCCATCTTGAGGATGGCCGCGGCCTCCCGGGCCGCCGCTCCGTCCACGACATCGGAGAGGTGGTGGACGACGGCGACGAACGACAGACCGAGCCGCCGCCCGAACTTCAGCAGCCGCTGGAAGAGCTGGGCGACGAAGGGCGAGTTGATGATGTGCCACGCCTCCTCGACCAGGAAGATGCGCTTCTTACGGTCGGGACGGATCCAGGTGTGCTCCAGCCAGACGCCCACGATGGCCATCAGGATCGGCATCGCGATCGAGTTGCGATCGATATGGGACAGGTCGAAGACGATCAGCGGTGAGTCCAGATCGATTCCGGCCGTGGTGGGGCCGTCGAACATCCCGCGGAGATCACCGTCGACCAGCCGGTCAAGCACCAGGGCGACATCGAGGCCCCAGGCCCGTACGTCGTCTATGTCGACGTTCATCGCCGCCGCCGACTCCTCCTCGGGGTGGCGCAGCTGCTCCACGATGTCGGTCAGCACCGGCTGGCGCTCGACGACGGTCTCGTTGACATAGGCGTGTGCGACCTTCAGGGCGAACCCGGAGCGCTCGTCGAGCCCGTGCCCCATCGCGACCTCGATGATCGTGCGAAGCAGGGCGAGCTGACCGGTCGTGGTGATCGCCGGGTCCAGGGGGTTCAGCCGGATACCGCCGTCCAGGGCCGCCATGGGGTCGAGCCGGATGGGCGTTATCCCCAGCTCCTGGGCGATGAGGTTCCATTCGCCGACGCCGTCCTCACCCTGGGCGTCAAGCACCACCACCTGCCGGTCGCGGAACCGCAGCTGACGCAGGACATAGGTCTTCTCCAGGGCCGACTTGCCGTTGCCCGACTCGCCCAGCACCAGCCAGTGGGGGGCCGGCAGCTGCTGGCCGTAGAGCTGGAAGGGGTCGTAGATATAGCCCTTGCCGGAGTAGACCTCACGGCCGATGACCACGCCGGAGTCGCCGAGGCCGGGGGCCGCGGTGGGGAGGTAGACCGCCTGGGCCTGGCCGGTGGACGTGCGCACGGGCAGCCGCGTCGTCTCCACCTTTCCGAAGAGAAAGCTGGTGAACGCATCGGTGATGGCGCTCATCGGATCGGCCACGGCGGAGCCCCTATCGTCCCTGTCGTCCCAGTCGTGTCTATCAGCTCTATGGGCTGTATCGGCTCTGTCTGCCTGTTTGTTCGGTGTGCTGTTCGCTCTGTCTGCTGTGTGCTCTATCGCCCCCGCTCTATCGGCGGATGCCGGTCGCGAACGGCAGCGTGTTCACAAAGGCCCGGTGGTGCTCGCGGTCGCACCACTCCAGCTTGAGGTAGCTCTTCCCCGCCGAGGCACGGATGGTCCGCTTGTCGCGCGCAAGGGCCTCCGGCGACCGGGAGGACACGGTGATGTAGCCGACGAGATTGACGCCCGCGGCACCGCTGGCGAGGTCTTCGCCGCGCTGGTCGAGCCGTCCGTGGGCGGCGATGTCGCGCGGGTCCACGGTGCGGTTCATCTTCGCGGCGCGGCTGGCCTCGGCCTCGTCGTTGGTCTTCTCGGTGAGCATCCGCTCGATGGCGACCTCAGTGGGCTCGAGGTCCATACAGACGGCGACCGTACGGATGACATCGGGCGTGTGGACGAGCAGCGGGGCGAGGAAGTTGACCCCGACCGGCGTCATGGGCCACTCCTTCACCCAGGCCGTGGAGTGGCACCAGGGCTCGCGGGTGCTGGACTCCCGGGTCTTGGCCTGGAGGTAGGTGGGCTCCATGGCGTCCAGCTCGGCGGGCCAGGCGTTCCGCTTGGTCATCGCCTGGATGTGGTCGATGGGGTGGTCCGGGTCGTACATGGAGTGGATGAGCGAGGCCAGCCGCCCCTGCCCCAGGGGCTGGCGCACCCGGATGTCGGCCTCGGCGAGCCGGGCGCAGATGTCCGTCAGCTCACGGGCCATCACCACGGCGAGGCCCGCGTCCTTGTCCAGCCGCCGGCCGCCGCTGCTGTGGCGGGCGGCGCGCGCGATGGCCTGGGCCTCGGCGGCCAGGTCGCGGGTGTAGTGCATACAGGCGACGAGATAGGCGCGGTGCTGCTCGGAGGAGGTGGAGACCATGGACTGCAGCTGGTCGTAGGAGTCCTTGAGCCAGTTGGGGGCCTGGTCGTCGCCGCGCCGCTCGACGTCCTTGGCGTGCGCGTCGGGGTCGGCGGGGAGGGTGCGGGCCAGTATCTGCAGCCGGGTCACGAAGCCGTCGCCGTTGGCCACATGCTTGAGCAGGGTGCCGAACCGGTCGACGAGGGCCTCCTGGTCCTCGCTGTCGCGCAGTCCGACGCCGGGGCCCTCGATCTCGATGGCGGCGGTGACGGTGCGGCGGTCGGCGTGCAGGAGCACGGCGATCTCGTCGGGGCCGAAGGGGGCGGCCAGCCAGTTGATCCGGCCGATGCCGGGGGGCGGGCCGACCTCGATCTCACGGCCGTCCATACGGGTGCCGGCCTCGGCGGCGCCGGAGCGGTAGGCGGTGGTGCCCTTACGGACGCTGCGCTTGTAGGAGCGGTTGATCTCGTACCAGCGGTAGAACGTCCGCCCGTTGTACGGGACGTACACGGCGGCGAGGGCGAGGGTGGGGAAGCCGACCAGGGCGGTGATGCGGAACGTCAGCACCGGCACCAGCAGCCCGCACATCATGCCCAGGAACGCCCCCGCGATGATCAGCGCGATCTCGCCGGTCTCGCGGTTCTTGCCGACGATCGCGTTCGGGCGGGGACGCCCGATCAGATATGTGCGACGGGGCGCGATGGGGTGCGACTGGGCGTCGATCGTCACCGCCGGTCACCTCCCGAGTTGTTGCCGGAACTGCGGTTCGTGGCGGAGCCACCGCCGGAGCCTCCGGTGCGGCTGGCGGGCGCGGGGGAGGCCCCGCCTCCGCCTCCGCCGCTGCTGCGGGTGGAGTGGGCCGCCACACCGCCGGAGACGGGGTTGGCGGGCTTGGCCTGCCCCGGGGCTGCGCCGCCCCCGCCGGCCTCACCTCCGCCGCGGGCGCTGTGGGTGTTGATGCCCTGCTTCACCAGGGCGGCGGGGGAACTGATGACGGCGGCGGCCTGGCGGGACGCGGGGTCGGAGCTGGCGTTGCGGGCCTTGACGATCTCATCGCCGAAGCCGGGTACGAAGCGGTAGATCATCGCGCTGGCGAAGATGGCGAGGATGATGATGGACAGGCCGGAGACGACGGCCGAGAAGGCGTCGGGCTTGTCGCCGTTGGTGGAGAGCGCGCCGGCCAGGGCCAGGACGGTGATGATCACCGGCTTGACGAGGATCACGGCGATCATGATCCCGGCCCAGCGGCGCACATGGCCCCACATGTTCTTGTCGACGAGGCCCGCGTACACGGCGGTGCCGAGCAGCGCGCCCACGTAGAGGAGGGCGGCGCGGATGACGAGCTCGAGGCAGAGGACGCCGGCGGCGAGGATCGTCACGAGTGAGACGACGATCAGCATGATCGGGCCGCCGCCGATGTCCTCGTCCCGGTTGAGCGCCTGGGAGAAGGAGCCGAAGAAGGCGTCGTTGTCCGCACCGGTGCCGGAGGCGATGGCGTCGGTGACGGCGTCGGTCGCGGTGACGACCGTATAGAGGATGAGGGGGGTGAAGGCGGAGGCCAGGACCGTCAGCCAGAGGAATCCGATGGCTTCGGAAAGCGCCTCGCCGAGGGGGACGCCGCGGATGGCGCGCTTGGCGACGGCGAGGAGCCAGAGGATGAGCGTGAGGACGGTGGAGGCGGCGAAGACGACGGCGTACTGGCGGAGGAAGGCCTCGTTGGTGAAGTCGACGTTGGCCGTCTCCTTGACGAGCTTGGAGAGCTTGCCGACGAGCCAGGAGGCGGCCTTGGCGCAGCTGCGGGCGAGGGAGGCGGCGGGGTCCAGGGGGCTGGAGGGGTCGGGGGGGCCGCTGGAGCCTCCGCTTCCGCCCTTTTCGCAGTTCTCTCGGACTTGACCGAGGAGGAGGTCGCAGTCGTCCTGCTTGCCGCTCGACGGAGTGGGCGTCGGCGAGGGCGCCGCCGCGGCGCGGCTGGCCAGCAGGACGGCGGCCGTCTGCACCGAAGCCAGGGCTCCGGCGAGGGTGAGAGCACGTCGGCGGGGGCTAGCGGGCATAGGTGAACCCTCCGTACTGCTCGACTGCCTTGGCGATCTCATCGGCCGTGGACGCGGTGCGGTCGCTGTTGACCGGGGCCGGACCGGCCTTCTGCGCGTAGCTCTCGGTTTTCCAGTCGTTGTTCACCCACCGCAGCTTGAGCGTCAGGGTGAACCAGTCGTTGGTGACCGGGTTCTTCGATCCCTCTCCGGCCGTGCCGAACACGCCGGTGCACCAGACCGCGACGGTCGCACTGGTGCCCGAGAACTTGCCGATCTTGGTGCCCAGAGGGGCGGTGCGCGAGACGTAGGTCATGCCGTCTGCGGCCTTACCGTTCGCATCCAGGCCGATTCTCTCCAGGGACGTGGCGGAGTAGGCCTTGTCGAGCTTGGTCTGGAGGTGGTCGGCGGCCGCGCTGGTGAAGATCTGGGGAAGGAGCTCATGGCGTCGGTCGCGGTTGTACATATCGGCGGACCCCAGCGCCACCGCGTAGTTCGCCGCCGCGCTCTGGGCGCCCTGCTCCGACTTGGCGAAGCCCGAGGCGATGCCGATCGTGGCGCTCTTGCCGTCGACCGGGCGCTCGCCCGTGGGGGCGGTGGGGTGGGCTTCGGGGCCGGTGCCGCCGGTGTCGCCGCTGCTGGAGTCGCCGTCCTTGCCGTCGCCGCGGTTGACGAAGGCGATGGCCGCGAGGAGGAGCACGACGACGCCGACCACGGTGATCAGGTTGCGGCTGGACTTGGGGCGGCCGGGGGCTCGGCGGGGTGGACCGTAGGGGTCGCCGTCGCCCTCGGGCAGGCGGGTGCGCGTCAGGTGACCCTCGGGGGCCGCGCCGCGTCCGCGGCGCGCCTCATGGCCCTCGTAGTCACCGCCGTATCCGTCGTCGCCGCCGAGACTCATCCTGCGTACGCCCCTTCACCCATGCCGAGCCTGTCAAGCCTGCCGGTATCGCCGATTCCACCGATACCGCCGAATCTGCCGACCGCGTCATCCATGGTCCCTCTTCCGTCACCCGCATACGACGGTAACGGCGAGGACTGACGCTCGGGCGCGCTGGTGTGAGTGGACATCAAGCTGACACGACCTCAGCGTGGTGAGCGGGAGCGGGCATCAGGGAGCAGCCTCGGGTACGGGGTGGGGGGCCGGTAGGGGGAATCGGGAGCGGAGGCTTGCGGCCAGGGGTGTGCGCCCCGCGCGGAGG
>NZ_LAKD02000096.1 GCF_000968685.2 Streptomyces antioxidans | reverse complement strand
GCCCCTGGTATCGGGAAGGGGCGGGGAGGGGAAAGGCCCGCCGCACCCGCCCAACGCACAACACCGCACACCGCACAGACGGCACCCCGGCACGCACGACGCACAGCACATCGGCACGACGGCACATCGGCCCACCCGCGCACCCGCGCACCCGCACGAACACCCAGCAACACCCACACGTGCACCCCACAACCTCATCGAGGAGAGCCGCATGCCATCCCGCACCCCCCGCATTCTGCTGAGCGCCCTCGCCACCCTGGCCACAGTGGCGGTGCTGACCACGGGCCCGGCCCTCGCCGCGCCCGCCTCGCAGTCCACCGCGACCGCCGCCCAGGCGACATGGGACACCGACCGGGCCGCGGCCGCGTACGCCGCGGACCAGGGCGCCGTCACCGCGTCCGGCAGTGAGAACGACGGCACCGCGCCGGGCCTGGCCTTCGACGGCAACGGGTCGACCCGCTGGTCCAGCCCGGCCACCGACAACGCCTGGATACGCGTCGACCTCGGCGCCACCATCCGGGTCGACCGGGTCGTCCTGGACTGGGAGGCCGCCTACGGCAAGAAGTACGTCCTGGAGGTGTCGAAGAACGGCACCGACTGGACCCCCTTCTACACCGAGGACGCCGGTACCGGCGGATCCATCACCGCCCACACCCACCCGCAGGACGTCGTCGGCCGCTACGTACGGATGCGTGGCATCGAGCGCGGCACGCCGTACGGCTACTCGCTGTACTCGTTCAAGGTGTACGGCGGAGAGCCCGCCCCGGCGTCCACCACCCGGAGCAATCTCGCCCTGAACCACCCCGCCTACTCCAACTACTACCAGCACGCGGGCAACTCACCCGCCTTCATCACCGACGGCGGCTGGCCCGCCAACCTCAAGGACGACCAGACCCGCTGGTCCAGCGACTGGAACGCCGATCGCTGGGTCTCGGTGGACCTCGGCGCGACCTCCACGATCGACACCGTCGACCTCTACTGGGAGGCCGCCTACGCCGTCGACTACCAGGTGCAGGTGTCCGACGACAACCGCACATGGCGCACGGTCTACCAGCCCTCCGCCGACGAGGTGGCCGCCCGCCGCGCGGATGTGAAGTCCCCCGCCGACGCGGTGGGCCGCCATGACACCGTGAAGCTGTCGCAGCCCGCCGAGGGCCGCTATGTGCGGATGCTCGGCAAGGAGCGCCGCTCCTTCTACAACCCCGCCCCGGCCACTGCCCAATTCGGTTACTCGCTCTATGAGTTCCAGGTCTGGGGCACCGGCGGAAGCGCCTCCGCCGCGTACCCGGCCCTCCCCGGTGAACAGTCCGGTGCGTACAGGACGACGTTCTTCGACGACTTCACCGGGGCGTCCCTCGACCGCTCGAAGTGGCGTGTGGTGCGGACCGGTCAGGAGATGGGGTCGGTCAACGGCGAGTCGCAGGCGTATGTCGACTCCCCCGACAACATCCGCACCGAGAACGGCAATCTCGTCCTCAGGGCGAAGTACTGCAAGGGCTGCACCCAGGCGGGCGGCGGCACCTATGACTTCACCTCCGGCCGCATCGACACCCACACCAAGCTGGACTTCACCTACGGGCGGGTCAGCGCCCGGATGAAGCTGCCGGTCGGCGACGGCTACTGGCCCGCGTTCTGGCTGCTGGGCAGCGATGTGGACGATCCCTCAGTGTCCTGGCCCTCCTCCGGTGAGACCGACATCATGGAGAACATCGGCTACGCCGACTGGACCAGCACCGCCCTGCACGGCCCCGGCTATTCGGCGGACGGCAACATCGGCGCCCGCCAGACCTACCCGGACGGCGGCCGCGCCGACCAGTGGCACACCTACGCGGTGGAGTGGACCCCCACCGGGATGCGCTTCCTCGTCGACGACCGGGTGGTCCAGGAGACCAGCCGCAACAAGCTCGAGTCCACCCGTGGCCAGTGGGTCTTCGGCCACAACCAGTACGTCATCCTGAACCTCGCCCTGGGCGGGGCGTACCCGGCCGGGTGGAACAACGTCACCACCCCCTACTGGGGTCTCCCGCAGTCCAGCGTCGACCGGATCGCGGCCGGGGGAGTGCAGGCGGACGTGGACTGGGTGCGCGTCGAACAGAAGGGGTGAGCGCTGCATCATGGATCGTTGACGGGCGGCCGCCGTGGCCGCCCGGCAACGAGGCAGCGGAAGAAGGAGGAGCGCCGATGCGGGTGGCGTTGCACTCGGTTCTCAGGGAGGGCCAGGAGTCCGGTTATGAGCAGGTGCACGCCACGGTCCCGGAGGACCTGCTGGCGGCGCTGCGCCGGGCCGGGATCACCAACTGGCGGATCTGGCGCAGCGGGCGCCATCTCTTCCACCTGGTGGACTGCGAGGACTTCGCGGCCGCGATGGCGGCGCTGGACGAGGACCCGGCCAACCAGCGCTGGCAGGAGTTCATCGGCGCGTATGTCGACCACTTCGAGGACACCGGCGGTTCCCCCGCCGAGGCGGAGCGGATGGCGCTCGGCGAGGTGTGGGAACTGCGAGCGCAGGCCGGGGCCGCCGAACCCGGATAGCCGGTGCCCGCCGGACCGTGAGGCCTGCGGCGGGCTGCTCCCGCCCCGCCCCTTCCCGCGGCATCGATACGCGGCTCCGCCGTGTGGCGGGGGCTCCGCGATCCTGCCCTGGGGTCCAGGGGCGCGGAGCCCCCTGGTATCGGGAAGGGGCGGGGAGGGGAACAGCCCGCCGCGGGCGGCACCGCGACCGGCCGAACCGGCGGAGCCTACCGATCCGGACCGTTCGGCGCAGCCATTCATCAGACCTTGAGTACGGGTGAGAACGGGGCGACCGCGTCCACGTACGACGTGGTGCCCCCGCACGGGCGGCGTGGCGGAACGCGGCAAGCGCTCCGCACACGCCTGCCGCGCACCCCCGACTGGAGGTCAGTGAGTTGAGCCACCGACGTGTGAACAAGCGGACCCTCGCCCTTTCCGGAGCCGCCATCACCGCGCTCGGGGCAGCCGCCATCCTGCTGCCCAACGCGAACGCGAACCCGGACCAGACGTCGGGCGCCAAGACCTTCTCGTCCCCGGCCGCGGTGAAGCTCGCGAGGGGTCTCGCCGCGGACCTCGGTGACAACGGCGCGGGCTGGTACTACGACAACGGCAACCGCCAGCTGGTGATGAATGTGGTGGACGAGGACTCCGCCGAGTCCGTCCGGGCCAAGGGCGCCGTGGCGAAGGTCGTCCAGAACAGCATGGCCGAGCTGAAGGCCGCCACCCAGACGCTGGGCAGCGACGCTTCGGTGCCCGGCACCGCCTGGTCGATCGACCCGGTCACCAACAAGGTCCAGGTGACCGCCGACCGTACGGTCACCGGTACGAAGTGGGACACGCTGACCAAGGCCACCGACCGGATGGCGGACACGGTCAGCGTCAAGCGCGGCAACGGCGAGTTCAAGAAGTTCGACGGCGAGGAGACGGCCCAGCCCGGCGGCAACAACGGCGGCGCGGATGGCGGCGGGGACGCCGCGGCCGGTGGGCTCGACGGCGGCGACGCCATCTTCGGCGATGGCGCCCGCTGTTCGCTGGGCTTCAACGTCAGCGTCGACGGCGCACCGGGCTTCCTGACCGCGGGCCACTGCGGCAACGAATCCCAGACCTGGACCGCGGACCAGGCCGGTGCCCAGCAGGTGGGCACGGTGCAGGACTCAAAGTTCCCCGAGAACGACTTCGCGCTGGTGATGTACGACGACGCCACCACCCAGCCGTCCAGCACGGTCGACCTCCAGAACGGCAACACCCAGGAGATCGGGCGCGCCGTCGAGGCGAGCGTGGGCCTGGAGGTGCAGCGCTCCGGCTCCACGACCGGGGTCACCGACGGCACGGTCACCGGCCTCAACGCCACCGTGAACTACGGCAACGGCGACATCGTCAACGGCCTCATCCAGACCGATGTGTGCGCCGAGCCCGGCGACAGCGGTGGCGCGATGTTCGCCGAGGACGCGGCGGTCGGGCTGACGTCCGGCGGCAGCGGCGACTGCACCCAGGGCGGTGAGACGTTCTTCCAGCCGGTGACCGCCGCGCTGGAGGCCACCGGCGCGGTCATCGGCGCGGACGGCGGTGGCGCGGACGGTGGCGGCACCGGTGGCGGCGACGCGGCCGGTGGAGCCGGTGACGCGGCCGGTGGCGCTGGTGACGCCGCAGGCGCGGGCAACGCCGGTGCCGGTGACACCGGCGGCGTCGCGGGCCAGGGTCTCAACTGACCCGGCCCACCCCATGAACGAGGTCCCGGGCGCCCTCCTGCCCCAGTGCCCGGGGCCTCCCCTCTACGCCAACCACGCCATGTACGCCCCGCCCTAGCTCGAGACCGGAACCCCCGCCGCCTCCGCCGCCGCGCCGAGCACCTCGCGCAGCATGGCCGGGGTGAGCCGCCCGGTGAAGGTGTTCTGCTGGCTCACGTGGTAGCAGCCGAAGAGCGTGAGCGGTGGCCCGTCGTCGGCCGCCCGCAGTGTGGCCCGCGCGCCGTGTCCGAACACCGGCCGGGGCCGGGGCACAACCCATCCGGCCGCCTCCAGGGCGGGCAGCACGGCCTGCCAGCCGAACGCGCCGAGCACCACCGCGGTCCGCAGCGTCGGCCGCAGCAGCCGCAGCTCCCGGGCCAGCCATGAGCGGCAGGTGTCCCGTTCCTCGGGGGTGGGACGGTTGGCGGGCGGGGCGCAGCGCACCGGCGAGGTGATCCTGACCCCGTACAGCTCCAGCCCGTCGCCGCGGTGGGTGGCGGTCGGCTGGCTGGCCAGCCCCAGGCCGTACAGCGCGGCGTAGAGGAAGTCGCCCGCCCGGTCGCCGGTGAACATCCGGCCCGTGCGGTTCCCGCCGTGGGCGGCCGGTGCGAGCCCCACGATCACCACCCCGGCGTCCGGCGGCCCGAACCCGGGCACCGGCCGCGCCCAGTACTCCCAGTCGGCGTAGGCCCGGCGCTTGGTGCGGGCGGCTTCCTCCCGCCACTGGACCAGCCGGGGGCAGGCACGGCAGTCGACGACCCGTGCGTCCAGCTCGGCGAGGGTTCCGGCGCCGGGGGCCTGCCGGGCGGGGTAGCGGCGGTCGCGTTCGGAGGTGGTCATGGTGGGGGCCGGTGCCCCGTATCCTTGCGCAGAAAACGCCGCAGCCGGGTGAGCGACCAGGTGTTGATGACGTCGTCCGGGGCCAGCCAGCCCCGCTGGGCCATGCCCACCCCGTACCGCATGTTGTCCAGATCCCGGGTCGAGTGGGCGTCGCTGTCCAGGGCGAACACCACCCCGTGCGACTTGGCCCGCAGGATGTTCTCGTCCGACAGATCGAGCCGGTTCGGATGTGCGTTGATCTCCAGCGCGGTGCCGGTGCGGGCGCAGGCGGCGAACACCTCGTCCAAGTCGGCGTCGATACCGGGCCGTTTGCCGATCAGCCGGGTGGTCGGGTGGCCGATGATGTGCACGTGGGGGTTTTCGCAGGCCCGCACCAGCCGCCGGGTCATGGCCTTGCGGTCCAGGCCGAACTGGGTGTGCACCGAGGCCACGCACAGATCGAAGTCCTCGAGGAAGCCGGGCGGCCAGTCCACGTCCCCGTCGACGTCGATGTTCAGCTCCACGCCGTGCAGCAGCCGGGTGTCCCCGCGGCCGCGCCCCCGGTCGAGCGCGCGCACCCGTTCCCGCTGGGCCAGCATCTTCTCCTCGGTCATCTGCTGCATATACAGCTTGGGCGCGTGATCGGTGATGGCGTAGTACGCGTAGCCGCGCCGCTCCGCCTTGGCGATCATGTCCTCCAGCGGTTCCAGCCCGTCGGTGAGGCTGGTGTGGGTGTGCAGATCACCCCGGAGGTCGGACTCCTCGACCAGCCGGGGGAGTTGGCCTTCGAGGGCCGCCTTGACCTCGCCACGGTCCTCGCGGAGCGCCGGCGGGACCCAGTCCATGCCGAGCCGGGCGTAGACGTCCTCCTCGCTCCGCGAGGCGATCGTCTTGCCGCTCTTGGTCTCGAAGAGTCCGTACTCGGAGAGCTTGAGGCCATGGCGCACCGCGATCGCGCGGACGCGGATGTTGTGCGCCTTGGAGCCGGTGAAGTAGAGCAGCCCCGCGCCCCAGGAGTCCAGCGGCAGGACCCGCAGGTCCACCTGGAGCCCCTTCGTGGTGCGGATCGAGGTCTTCTTCTGGCCGTGGGCGATCACCTCGGAGGTGAGCGGCAGCTGGATGAACGCCTCCATGAACGGGCCGGATTCCTCCGCCGCCACCAGGATGTCCACATCGCCCACGGTCTCCCTCATCCGGCGCAGCGACCCGGCGTACGCACACCGTCGGCAGCCGGGCACCTTGGACAGGGCGGAGACGATCTCATCGGCCACGTCCATGGCCTCGTCGAGCGGAACCCGGTCGCCCGCGGCGCGCATCAGCCCGATGCCGTGCAGGATGTTCTCCTCGGACTTCGGCCCGAAGCCCTTGAGGTCGCGGAGCTGGTGGTCCTCGATGGCCCGGGCCAGCTGATCGATCGAGGAGATCTCCAGCTCCTCGTAGAGGATCATGGCCTTCTTCGGTCCGAGCGCCGGGATGGCGGTCAGCTCCCGCACCCCGGCCGGGATCGCGGCCCGCGCCTCCTCGACGGCGGGCATGGTCCCGGTGCGCAGATACTCGACCACCTTGTCGGCGATCGACCGGCCCACATTGGGGATGTCCCGCAGCGCCTTCGCGTCGAACTGCGAGATGTCGGCCGCATGGCCGCCGATCGCCCGGGCGGCCTTCTCGTACGCACGCGCCCGGTACGCGTCCCCGCCCGTGATCAGGAGCAGATCGGCGTACTCGCGCAGGAGGGCTTCGACCTCCTCGTTGGAGCGAGCCATGACAGCGATTTTAGTCGGCTCTGGCGATCCCGGTGAGGTGGAGGGATCCTGGTGTCAGGAGCGAAACGGCGATCCGAGCGAGTCGGGTCGACCGGTTTCCGCCTGTGTTCCCCGGGTTTGGGGGAGGTCATGGACGTTGGATTCCTGAAGCCGTTGTTCGACCGCCCCGGTCCGTGGGCGGGCGTCTACATGGACACTTCCCGCAGCACGGAGGACGCGCCCAGACGGCGCAGGCTGCGGGAGCGGTTCGTGGCGGATCAGCTCACGGCACAGGGTGCCGACCGCGCCACCTGCGACGCCGTGATCGAGCGGCTGGCCGGTGAGCAAGGGGCCAGGGCGTCCGCGGGGCGGGCGCTGTTCGCCACCGACGGTGAGGTGGTGCTCGACCTGCCGCTGGCCACGTCCCCGATCGATGTGGTGACGTCCTGGTCGGTGCTGCCGCGAGTGGCGCCGCTGGCCGCGTTCCGCGGTGAGTGGCCGTCCTGTCTGGTGGCCATCGTCGACCAGGCGGGGGCCGATCTGGAGTTGCGCGACGACACCGGTACCCGTCCGGCGGGGCGTGCCGCGGGCCACCGAGCGCACGGCCGGGGCCACCGGTCGGTGCCCGCCGACCGCTACGAGTGGCACTACCGCAACCGGATCGGGAACACCTGGGAGCAGACCGCCGACCGCGTGGCCGAGGAGCTGATGCGGCAGTGGACGGAGGGCGACGCCGAGCTGCTGGTCCTGGCCGGTGATCCGCGCGAGCGCCGTGCCGTACGCGACCGGCTGCCGGAGCCGCTGCGGGCCAGGACGGAGGAGACCCGCCACGGCAGCAGGGCCGCGGGCTGCTCCGAGCTGCTGAACGCGGAGATCGACCACGCCCGGGCGGAGCACGCCCGCGCTCATCTGGAGACGGTCCTCGACCTCTTCCGCGCCGGGCGGGGCCGCCCCGGCGGACCGGCCACTGGCGGACCCGACGGCGCCGGGCCGCCGAGCAGCGGTGCGGCGGAGGGCGTACCGGCGGTGGTGGAGGCCATGCGCCGCCACCAGGCGGCCACGCTGCTGCTGGGGCACGCGGGGGGCGATACGCGCCATGAGGTGTGGATCGGTCCGGACGCCGATCAGGTGGCCGTACAGCGCTCCCAGGCGCGCGCCATGGGTGTCAGAGCCCCCGAGGCCGCCCGCGCGGACGACGCGCTGATGCGGTCCGCGACGGTGGCCGACACCGAGGTGCTGGTGGTCCCCGAGGGCATCCAGGGACCGGCCGGTGGCCTGGGCGCGGTACTCCGCTGGCACACCTGAGGCTCCCGCCACGGCAACCAGCCCCAGACCGCCAGCACCATCCGCGCCGAGCTGACCGCGCGCGTCCGCGCATCGTGGTGGGGCGGCACCCCATCGGGCCATCCGCCGGAAGGGCACGTCTCGGTGTGGGGTGGTTGACATGGCTTGCTCAGGTCTCTAGCGTCCGTTGGTTGTTAGGAAACCTACTTAACCAATGGCTCCGCCTGCCCCAGGGAGACATCCGTGGTCCTCCGTCCGGCACCATTCCGGCGGCGGGTGCCAGCCCGCGTCCGGCGCGTTCTGACCGCCCTGCTCGCCGTCGGCGGTCTGCTCCTCACCGTCTCCCTCACCACGGGCGCCGCACCCCCGCACGGCGGCCCGGTGGCGGACGGCCCGACGCCGGTGACCCGGGTGGGCGCGGCCCCCGGCACCGCGACGCCACTCGCGGGCTTCGCCACGCAGTCCTCGGCCAAGGTGTCCGACACCCCCGCGGCCATCTCCACCCCCGGCTACCCCGCGTCCGGCTGGCACCCGGTGGGGCCCAGGTCGACGGTGCTCGCCGGGCTGCTCGCGGCCGGCGCGTATCCGGATCCGTTCTACTCGACCCATCTCCAGAAGATCCCCGCGGCCGACTTCACCGTCCCCTGGTGGTACCGCGGCGACTTCACCGTGGCCGACACCTCCCGCCGCACCCAGCTGGACGTCAGCGGTGTGGTGTCCGCGGCCGATGTGTATGTCAACGGCGTCCAGGTGGCCACCAAGGAGAAGATCGCCGGTGCGTACACCCAGCATGAGCTGGACATCACCGACCTGGTCAGGGCGGGGACCAATACGGTGGCGTTCCGCGTCCAGCCCAACGACCCGCGCAAGGACCTCACGATGGGCTGGATCGACTGGCTGCAGCCCCCGCCCGACGAGAACATGGGCATCGTCCGCGATGTGCTGGTCCACCGTGGCGGCCCGGTGGCCCTGCGCGACGCGCATGTGACGACCCGGCTGGACACCGCGTCGCTCGCCTCCGCCGAGCTCACCGTCACGGCGCGGGTCCGCAACGACTCCGCCTCACCGGTCACCGCCACGGTGTCCGGCGCGGCGGGCCCGGCGGCCATCAGCCGCGCGGTGCCGCTCGCCCCGCACGAGACCAAGGCCGTGACCTTCACCCCCGCCGACTTCCCCCAACTGCGCCTGGACCGGCCCAAGGTGTGGTGGCCCGCCGGGATGGGCGACCAGCCGCTGTACGACCTCGACCTCACCGCCACCGTCTCGGGCACCCCCTCCGACACCGCCCACCACAGCTTCGGCGTCCGCGACGTCAAGGCGCCGCTGAACGCCGACGGCGCCCGCCAGTACCGCATCAACGGACGCCCGCTGCTGATCAAGGCGGGCGGCTGGTCCCCCGATGTGTTTCTGCGCTGGGACGCCCGCTCGGTGGAGGACCGGCTGAAGTACGCCCTCGACCTGGGGCTGAACACCGTCCGCCTCGAAGGCCATATCGAACCGGACGAGTTCTTCGACCTCGCCGACCGCCACGGTGTTCTGACCCTCCCCGGCTGGGAGTGCTGCGACAAGTGGGAGGGCCAGGTCAACGGCGATGAGACGGGGGAGAAGTGGACCCCCGCCGACTACCCGGTCGCCAAGGACTCGATGGCCGCCGAGGCAGCGCGGCTGCGCGACCACCCCAGCGTCATCTCCTTCCTCATCGGCAGCGACTTCGCGCCCGACGCCACCATCGAGAAGAACTACCTGGACGCCCTCGACGCGGCGGACTGGCCGAACCCGGTGGTCCCCGCCGCCTCCGCCAAGTCCTCCCCGCGACTGGGGAAGTCCGGCATGAAGATGACCGGCCCCTACGACTGGGTGCCGCCGGACTACTGGTACGCCAAGCGGGAGGGCGGCGCCACCGGCTTCAACTCCGAGACCAGTGCCGGGCCCGACATCCCCACCCTGGACACGCTCCGCCGCATGATGTCCCCGAGCGAACTGGAAACCCTCTGGCGGGATCCGTCGGCCAAGCAGTACCACCGTTCCCCGTCCGCCACCTTCGGTGACCTCAAGCTGTTCGACAACGCGCTGATCGGCCGCTACGGAAAGCCGACCGGGCTGACGGACTACGTACGCAAGGCGGGGCTCGCGCGGTACGAGGCGGTGCGAGCCCAGTTCGAGGCGTACGCGCGCAACTTCTCCGACACCTCCCGGCCCGCCACCGGTGTCGTCCACTGGATGCTCAACAGCGGCTGGACCTCGCTCCATTGGCAGCTCTTCGACCGCTATCTGGACCAGGGCGGGGCCTACTACGGCGCCAAGAAGGCCAATGAGCCGCTGCACATCCAGTACTCCTACGACTCCCGCTCGGTGGTCGTGGTCAACGGTGAGCACACCGCCGCCACCGGTCTCACCGCCCGGGTCAGCCTCTACACCCCCGACGGCACCCGGAAGTTCGACCAGAGCGCCACCGGCCTCCGGGTGCCGGGCGACGGCGGCAAGACCACCGCGCTCACCGTCCCGGCCGACGTGAGCGGGGTGTCGGGCGCGTATCTGGTCAAGCTCCAGCTCACCGATGACGCGGGCAAGGAGGTCAGCCGCAATGTGTACTGGCTCTCCACCGAGAAGGACGTGCTCGACTGGGACAACACCGACTGGTACTACACCCCCACCACCTCATACGCGGATCTGACCGGGCTCGACGACATGGCCGAGGTGCCGGTGTCCGCCACCGCCACCACCACCGGCGGACCGGACTCCACCGCCACCACGACCGTCACCCTGCGCAACACCGGGAGCGGGCGCACACCGGCACTGCTCGTGGACGCCCATCTGGTGAACGGCTCGGGCACGGCGGTGCTGCCCGTTCGCTGGTCGGACAACGAGGTGAGCCTGTGGCCGGGCGAGTCGGTGACGCTCACCGCCACCTATCGCACGGCGGACCTGGGCGGTTCGGCCCCCTCGGTGCGGATCTCGGGCTGGAACAGCGCCACCCGCACCGTCCCCGCCTCCGTCTCAAAATCGTGACGAAAGGAATTTTTTCGGCGAGTCAGATGCATGGGGCAAGTTCACACGTTTGTATGCTTTCTCCAGCGCGTCGTTCCCCCGTGTCGGACAGTCACTGTCCGTACGCTCACGAAAGGGGCTCCATATGCACACCATGGAGGTTCGCCCGCCGGTACCCAGCCGTTCCAGCAGCAGATGGCGTCGATACGGCCGACTCGCCGCCGCCAACTTCGTCCGGGGTGCCTCGTACGCGTGTGGCACCGCGGCCATCGGTCTGATGGCGTGGTGGGTGCAGACCCGCTGACTCACCCCCGTGGACACACGCCGTTCCCAGCCGGAGCCCCCTGATACTGATCGATCGTCCGCGGTCCGCCGCGACGGCCGCTCACGGCCGCCGCGGCGGCCGGACTACGCCTGAGGATGCGGCTGCGAGCGGAAGCGGGAGAAGCGCGTCCCCCGGTGCTCGGCGCGCGGGGCGCCGGGTCCGCCGAGACTGCTGCGCAGCTGGATGCCGTGCATGACCTCGATGATGCCCAGCGCGAGCAGCCAGATACCGGCCACCACGGTGAGCGCGGTGATCGAGCCGAAGGGCGCCACGATCAGGATGATCCCGCCCAGGATGGTGAGCACACCGAGGAACAGGTGCCAGCCCCGGGCGGGCATGCCCTCACCGGATACCGCCGTCGCGGTCTGCATCACACCCCGGATCAGCCAGGCGAAGCCGATCCACAGCGCGAGCAGCAGAATCGACTGGGCCGGTGCCCGGAAGCAGAGCAGTCCCAGCAGCACACTCAGCCCGCCGGTGACGAAGCTCAGCACCCGCAGATTCCTCGGGATATGCGACCCGAAGGCCCCAGCCAGCTGGAAGATCCCGCTGATCAGCAGATACGCGCCGAAGAGTGCGCCGATCACCACCAGGGAGGGGCCCGGCCACGCCAGCAGCATGATGCCGAGCGCGATCGCCACCACACCCGCGGTCACCAGGACCTGCCAGGTGGTGTTGGACAGCATGTTCTGCATCGCGGCGTAGGGGGTGCCCTCATCGGAGGGCCGCTCTCCGGACCGGCCGTAGGGTTCCTCCCTAGGCTGGCCGGAGTCATGCGGACTGTCGGAGGAGTAAGTCATGGTCGTCCACCTCCTTGGGGGACAAGATGGCCGTAGCCCACAGATCCATCGTCCCTCCGTGCCGGTTCCAGCGCCTCGCGGGCGGTGAAACCGCATGGCAAGGTGGGGGTGAGGCCGTGTCCTGGTGCGCGTCATAGGGAGGCCGGCATGGACGACCGGGAGTTCTTCCAGACGGTGGCGGAGCGCACCCAGCTGTCACGGCAGGAGGCGGCGGATGTCACCCGCGCCACGCTCGAGACCCTGGCGGCCCGGCTGAGCGCGGGCGAGGCCCGCGAGCTAGCCCAGGAGCTGCCCGGACACCTCCGGGAGTCCCTTCGGCGCGGGCCGGAGGAGATGGAGATCTTCGACCCCGAGGAGTCGGTCCGCAGGGTGCACCTGCGCACCGGGCTGTCCGAGCCGGAGGCGGACCGGGGTGTCCGGGCGGTCCTCGCCACGCTCCGGGAGGCCGTCTCCGCGGAGGAGTACGGCCATGCCATGTCCCAGCTGGGCAGCGAGTTCGCGAGGATGGCGGAGTCCGTGCGCTGACCCGCCCACGGGCGGTGGGCTCATCCGGCCCGCCAGCCGCTCCACCGGCCGACGGTGATCTCCACGACCGGTCCGCGCGGCGGCCGGTCCCCGTACTGAGCCGGGTAGGTGTCCACGAGCAGCCGGATGTAGTCCGAGGACACCGCCGACTCGTCCGCCGGTGGCAGGACGCGGGCCGTGCCATCGGCGCGCGCCCACCACAGGTGGTCCCAGTTCTCGTCGTAGTCGTCCGCCAGGAGGCATACGGCGGGGTGGGCGCGGATGTTGTCCAGGCGCTTCAGCCGTGTCGTCCGCTTCGGCTTGTGGTCGACGGCCGTCACCACCGTGTCACCGGTCAGCGCGAAGACCACCGGCACCAGATGCGGGCGGTCCTCGGCGCCGACGGTGGCCAGCCGGGCCAGTCTGGCCCGTGCGAAGCGCTCACGCGCCTGTGCGCTCGTCAGCTGTGGCACCGCGACCCCCGGCGCTCACTGGAACCGGGCGGCGATCCGGGCCATCGAGTCCAGCCGCGCGACCGTCTCCGCCTCCGGCATCGTCGGCAGGTAGAACAGCACCCGCTCCACACCGATGCGCTGGTACCCCTCGGCCGTCTCGGCGTCCTCGGGCATCGCGTACAGCGTCACCGGCACATCGCGGCCGGCCACCTCGCGCATCCGCTCGATCTGCGGGCGCAGCTCCTCGGGGGATCCGCTGTTGGCCAGCCAGGCGTCGCCGACGGCGGCGATCCGCCGGAACGCGGCGTCGCCGCCACCGCCCACATAGATCGGTGGATGCGGCCGCTGGACCGGCTTGGGCCACTGGAAGACCGGGTCGAAGTTCACGAACTCCCCGTGGAACTCGGCCTTCTCCTTCGTCCAGAGCGTGACGATCGCCCGCAGCCGCTCATCCAACAGCCGACCGCGGGTGGACGGATCGGTGCCGTGGTTCTCCATCTCCTCGCGGTTCCAGCCCGCACCGACCCCGAAGGCGGCCCGTCCGTCCGAGATCAGGTCGAGCGAGGCCACTTCGTTCGCGGTGGTGATCGGGTCCCGCTGCACCACCAGGGCGATGCCGGTCCCCAGCAGCAGACGCCGGGTGACGGTGGCGACCGCGGCCAGCGTCACAAACGGGTCGAGCGTGTGGTAATAGATCTCCGGCAGGTCCCCGCCACCCGGATAGGGGGAACGGCGCTCGACCGGGATGTGGCTGTGCTCCGCGATGAAGAGCGCGTCGAAACCGCGCTCCTCCAGGGCCCGCCCCAAGGGGGCGGGCCGGATGCCCTGGTCGGTGACGAAGGTGGATACGCCGAACTTCACTGCGGCTCCCTGCGACGGTGTGCGTGGAAGATCTACGGGAACCACATGGGTACCCGGCCGCGCGGAAACCACAACGGTGCGCACGAGTGACACCGCCGGGCCGCGCGAGCCCTGCGGCTACAGCGGCGCGGGCCCCATGACTCCATACGCCCTGGCCTCCGCTCAGCCACCCGTGGCGAACCCCGGGAAGAGGGTCATGCCGCCGTCGACGTAGAGGGTGGTGCCCACCACGTAGTCGCACAGGTCGGAAACCAGGACAACGGCGGCATTGGCGATGTCCAGGGGCGTGCCGACGCGGCCGTACGGGATGAGCCGCAGGAGGGAGTCGCGCGCCTCGGGGGTCTGCCAGGCGGCGCGGTTGATCGGTGTCTTGATGGCGCCCGGCGCGATCGCGTTCACCCGGATCTTGTGGGGTGCGAACTCCTGGGCCAGGGTTTGGGTCAGCATCGCCACGCCGCCCTTGGAGGACGCGTAGTTCACATGACCGCCCCAGGGGATCGTCTGGTGCACCGAGCTCATGCAGATGACCTTCCCGGCCGCCCGCGACACCTCCGGGACCACGCCGCGCCGCAGGAACTCCTTGATGGCCTCCCGGGCGCACAGGAACTGGCCGGTGAGGTTGACGGAGATGACCTTCTCCCACTGTGCGAGGGTCATCTCGGCCGTGGGCGCGTCCCGCTGGAGTCCCGCGTTGGCGACGAGGATGTCGATGGTGCCCAGGCGGTCGACCATGGTGGCCACCATGTCGACGACCTGGTCCTCCCGGGACACATCCGCCTGATGGGCATAGGCGTGCACACCGTGGGCCTCGATCTCGGCGACGACGGCTTCGGCGGCCGGGCGGTCGGTGGCGTAGTTGACCACCACATCGGCGCCTGAGCGCCCCAGCGCGATCGCGGTGGCCTTTCCGATCCCCGAGTTCGCCCCGGTCACCAGCGCCTTCTGCCCCTTGAGGAGTTCCGGGAGGCGCACCGGAGGAGGACGCTCGGGATTGCTGTTCACTGGCTCGGTCTCCTTCGTCGGTGCGTCACCCGCCGCCCCGACCCTCGCAGCCCGCCGGTGGCGCCATGGCTCCCCACGGCGCCACGGTCACCCGCTAAGGCGATGCACATCGTTCCAGCGGCGCAACGTGACGAGTGGCCCAGTGTCCGCCGCGGGGCAGGGCTCAGCCCAGCAGCGCGGCCACCGTCATCAGCACCGGCGGCGCGAGCAGCGTGGACAGCAGGATCGACTCACGGGCCAGGACGGTGGCGGTCTGATACCGGGAGGCATAGGTGAACAGGTTCTGGGCCGCCGGCAGCGCGGAGGTGACGACGGCGGCGAACAGCGCCGGGCCGCTCAGTTGGAACACCCCCGCCGCGATGGCCCACGCCACCACCGGCTGGGCGAAGGACTTCAGCGCCACCGACAGCAGCACGGGCCCGCGCTCCTCGCCGCGCCCGGGGAGCTGGCTGCCCGGCAGCGAGATCCCGAAGGCCAGCAGTACGGCGGGCACGGCCATGCCGCCCAGCAGCGACAGCGGTTCCACGACGGGGCCGGGGATCCGCCAGCCCGCCGCGGACACCAGCACACCGGACAGCGAGCCGATCACGATGGGGTTCCGGAACGGGCTGGTCAGCCTGCGGATCGGCGAGGGGCGGACATCGGGGCGGGAGAGGTCGATGACCGTCAGGGCGATCGGGGTCATCACGAGCTGCTGGAAGAGCAGCACCGGGGCGATCAGGCTCGCGTCCCCCAGGACGTACATCGCGATGGGGATGCCGAGGTTGCCCGCGTTCACATAGCTCGCACACAGCGCGCCGATCGTCGTCCGGCCGACGCTCCATCCCCGTACCGCGCCGACGGCCACGAACGCGCCCGCGACCACGAAGGTGCTCAGCGCCGTCACCAGCAGCGGTGTGGAGACGACGACGGAGAGGTCGGCCTTGGAGAGCGTGGTGAACAGCAGCGCGGGGGAGGCCACATCGAAGGAGAGCTTGGTGAGCACCTCACGGCCGTGGACGCCCAGGGAGCGGCGGCGACCGATGACATAGCCGGTGACGATGATGGTCGCGATGACACCGAAGCCGGTGATCACACCGCCCACTGGACCTCCGCCCCACCGCGGCCGGAGCCGCCCGCGCGGGGTGTCGCGGGGTCTCGTCCGCTCGTCGTGGTGGTCGAGGGCCAGGGCGCGGCGGTCATCAAGGGCGTCTTCCGGGTGCGTAGGGGCAGCATGCACCCTACAAGTAATGCGGCCGCCGCGCTGTGACGCCGCTGACGAACGGGGGTGCCCGGGCTCAGGTGATGGTGAGGGTGCGGCCCCGCTTGGCCAGCGAGCTATTGCCCGCGAAGACCCGGATCTCGCCCTTCTGCAGCAGGAACCGGCCGTGCGGATCCTGGCTCCAGAAGCCCAGCTCCTCGGCGCTCAGCCGGAAGCGGACCGTGGTGGCCTTCCCCGCGCCGAGGCTGACCCGGCGGAATCCACTGAGCCTGCGCACCGGCTGCACGATGCTCGCCACCAGATCGCGGATGTACAGCTGCACCACCTCATCGCCCCTGCGGCGCCCGGTGTTGCGCACCGTCACCGCGACCTCGACGGTGTCGCCCTTGCGCAGCGCCTCGGCCCGGACGCGGCTGACGCTGAGCCGGGGTTCGCCGATGTCGAAGGTGGTGTAGCTGAGGCCGTGGCCGAACGGGAACTGCGGTCCGTGGGCCAGGTCGAGGTAACCGGAGGTGTAGTGGTTGGCCGGATCGTAGGGGCGTCCGGTGTTCTCGTGGTTGTAGTAGATGGGAATCTGGCCGACCCTGCGCGGGAAGGTCACGGGCAGCTTGCCACCAGGGTTCACGGTGCCGAAGAGCACATCCGCGATCGCGTTGCCGCCCTCGATCCCCGGATGCCACGCCTGCAGCACGGCGGGGGTGCGGTCCAGCCAGCCCTCCATCGTCAGCGGACGCCCGCTGAGCAGCACCACCACGAACGGCGCGCCGGTGTCCGCGATCGCGGAGATAAGCCGCTCCTGACGGCCTGGCAGCCCCAGGTCGCTGCGTACGGACGCCTCACCGCTGAGCGTCGCCGTCTCCCCGACCACCACCACGGTCACATCGGTCGCCCTCGCCGCCGAGGCCGCCCGGGCGATGCCCCGGGTGTTCCGGCCGGCCGCGTCCACGCCCTCGACATGGCTGATCTCCGCCTTCGGTGCCGCGTCCTTGACCGCGTCCAGCACGGTGACCGGGCGGAACTTCTCGGCCCAGGACCCGGCCCAGGAGCCGCGCAGATCGGTGGAGTCGGCGAACGGGCCGACGACGGCGATGGAGCCCGATCTGTCCAGCGGGAGCGTGGACTCCTCGTTCTTGAGCAGCACCATGGTGCGCCCGGCCGCCTCGCGGGCCGCCGCCCGGGACGCCTTCGTGGGCCCGGCGATCGCCGCGTCCTCGTTCGCGTAGGGGTGCTCGAAGAGCCCGAGCCGGAACTTCAGCCGCAGGATGCGGGCCACCGCGTCGTCCAGCCGCTCGCTGGTGATCTCCCCCCTGCGCAGCAGCCGCTTGCCGTACTCGTTGATGGTGGTGCTGGCCATCTCCATGTCGATCCCGGCGTTGAAGGCCAGCCGGGCGGCGTCGGAGCGGTCGGCGGCATAGCCGTGGACGATCATTTCCTGTACGCCGTTGTAGTCGCTGACCACGAAGCCGCCGAAGTCCCACTCCTCCTTGAGGATTTCGGTCAGCGCATGCCGGTAGCCATGGGCGGGGACCCCGCTGACGGTGTTGAAGCTCGCCATGACGGTGGCCACCCCGGCGTCCAGGGCCGCCCGGAACGGGGGGAGGTAGAAGTTGCGCAGCCGGGCCTCGGAGACATCCACCGTGTTGTAGTCGCGCCCGCCCTCGACGCCCCCGTAGGCGATCATGTGCTTGGCGCAGGCCGCGAGGTGGCGCCGGGAGCGCAGGTCATCGCCCTGGTAGGCGTGGGTCTTGGCGGCGGCGAGCCGGGCCGCCAGATACGGGTCCTCGCCGTCGCCCTCGGCGATCCGCCCCCAGCGCGGTTCATGGGTGACGTCCATCATCGGCGAGAACGTCCAGTGCACCCCGTTGGAGCGGGCCTCCCGCGCGGACACCTCCGCGTCCCACTCGGCCACCGCGGGATCGAAGGCGGCGGCCTGGCCCAGGGGGATGGGGAAGGTGGTCCACATGCCGTGGATGACATCGAGCCCGAAGATCAGCGGAATGCCCAGCCGGGACTCCTCGACGGCCATCCGCTGCAGCGAGTTGGTGGTGCGGGCCCCGTAGATGTTGAGCACCGAGCCGAGCCCGCCCCTGCGGGCCGCCTTCTCCGCGGCGGCGGTCTGCCCGCCGCCGGGCCCGGTGGCCCCGGTCCAGGCGAGCTGCTGGAGCTGGCCGAGCTTCTCGTCGATGGACATCCGCGCCATCAGCGCCTGGATCCTGGTCTCGTACGGGCCGGGCTCCCGCCCCGGCCGGGCCCGTCCGGCGGAGGGGGCGGGCGGGGCCTGGTCCTGGGCATGGGCGGCCGCGGCCTTGCCCGCGACGGCCGTCCCCCCGGCGGCGGCGAGCACCGTACGTCTGCGCACATCGTTCATGGTCTTCGTCCTGGCCTTCGGCGATCGGTTCTCCCCGAGCCCGTTTGCTCAAGACCATGCCGGTCACGACCCCGCGCGGGATGGGGGCCGCCACGCGGGTCCTCTGCCAACGTACGACAGGATCGGCGTCCGGGCCCCCGGTGACCGGGCGCCGTGGCCTGTGGCTCCCTGGCCGCACCGGAGCCGCGTGTGCTCAGCGTGTCCGGAAGACCACGCTCCGGCACCGTGAACCGCCTTCTCAGGCCCGGCGCTCGTCCATGCCCGCCATCAGGGCCTGGTGGCTCATCCGCACATGCTCCCGCATCACCCGCTCCGCGCGGTCGCCGTCCTTGGCCTGGACCAGATGGAGAACGCGGTGGTGCTCATCGTCGGACTCGTCCAGTCGGCCGGGCCGGGACAGCGAGGTGCGCACCAGCCGGGCGTACGCCAGCTGGTTCATCAGGGTGCGGTAGTGCCCCTCCAGCTTGCTGTTGTCCGCGCCCACCACGATCAGATCGTGGAACTCGTGGACCAGCGCGGCGTATCGCTCGGCGTCGCCGTCCCGGACGGCGGCGTCGGCCGCCTTCATATTGGCCTCGAGCCGCTCCACTTCCGGTACGTTCCCACGGAAGGCGAGCAGCCGGGCGGCGGCGCCCTCCAGCAGCTCCTTCATCTGGAACAGCTCGGTGAGCTCGCGCCGGGACGGTACGGCGACGAAGGTGCCGACCCGTGGCCGCACCTCGACCAAGCCCTCGATCTGGAGCTGTTTCAGGGCCTCGCGGATGGGCGTCCGGCTGACGCCGAAGGTCTCGGACAGCGCCATCTCGGAGAGGCTGGAGCGGGGCGGCAGCTCACCACTGGTGATCATCTGCCGCAGCTCTTCCGCGACCCTCGCCTGCATGCTGGTCTGCAGTGTTCCCCGCGACCAGGGCCGGGGCCAGTTTGGTGGCGGTGAGCAGCAGCGGGGAGTTCCAGGGGGTGATGGCGCCGACCACGCCCACCGGTTCGCGCAGGGTGTAGTTGAGCAGTTCGCGGCTCGCCCCGGGGATCACCTCGCCCTGGATCTTGTCGGCGAGTCCCGCGTAGTAGTGGAAGTACTCGGGCAGCTTGGCGAGTTGGGCCCGCATCTCGCGCAGCAGCTTGCCGTTGTCCAGGGTCTCGGTGCGGGCCAGCCGCTCGGCGTGCTCACCGATCAGATCGCCCAGGTTCCGCAGCAGCCGACCGCGCCGGGTCTGGCTCAGATCGCGCCAGCGCGGATCCTCGAAGGCGGTGCGGGCGGCGCCCACCGTACGGTCCACATCGGCGGCGGTGCCGCGCGCCGCCTCGTACCAGGGCTCGGCGGTGGCCGGGTTGACGCTCGCACCAGCTGACCGGGCCGTTCGCCATTCCCGCCCTGATCGCCATCGGGCTCTCGGCGCTCGCGCAGAACTTCCTCAATGTCTACGGCGGCGCGATCTCCGTCCAGACGCTGCGGGTGCCGGTCACCCGGATCCAGGCCGTCATCCTCATCTGTGCGCTGGCGTATGCGATCAGCCTGTGGGGACACTCCGGGACCGAGGACAAGTTCTCGGTGTTCCTCGACCTCACCGCGTACTTCATCGCGCCGTTCGCCACCGTGCTGCTGCTCGACTACCACGTCGGCGGCCGCTCCGACCCCGGTCGGATCGCCGAGCTCTACGATCGCGGGTGGGTGCTCTCCGGGGGCTTCGCCGCCTGGGCTGCTGACCTACCGGCTCCGGCCGCTGTGGACGCGGAACACGCCCGCCACGGCCGAGCCCAGGACGGAGAAGACGGCGGCGGTGGCGGGCTCCTGACGAGCCGTCAGTAAGCGGGCGGGCGGTGTCACGAACGGTGACGCCGCCCGTCCTTCGCCACCCCCGCTACCCCCTCCGGCTCCGCTACCGCCTCCGGCGCGAGGGTGCGGGCCGCTCGGCGGGCGCGGGGTCGATACAGCGTGACTGGGCGTGTTCGTACACCATCGTGCTCTGCACATCCGCCACCTCGCGGCGCTCGGTGAGGCGGTCGATGACGAACGCGTACAGCCCATTGGTGTCCGGCACCGCCACATGGATGAGGAAGTCATGGGGGCCGGAGGTGACGAACAGCCCGATAGTCTCCGGCAGTTGGGCGGCCCATTCCCGGAACCCCTCGATGACCGGGCGGGACGGCGGGCGGATCCGCACCGAGATCAGTGCCTGTACGGGGCGGCCGACCGCCTCCAGGTCGACGGCGGCGTGATAGCCGCTGATGATGCCGCGCTCCCGCAGCGCCCGGACCCGCTCCAGGGAGGTCGACGGCGAGACCCCCGTCCGCAGGGCCAGCTCGCGATTGGTCTGGCGTGCATCGTTCTGCAGCTCCCGCAGAAGAGCGCGGTCGAGTGCATCAAGTTCCACGGAAGCGCTCCCTCGCCTGAGGAAATTCGGTGAGCCGTGCTCACGCTCGGATGGATGGATACCGTCCACCACATTAGCCATCGACAAGGAGTACCGCTCGTGTCCGTTCCCCAGCTGTCCGACGAGGATGTACGCACCGATCAGTCCACCCGGCAGGCGAAGCTCAAGTGGGTGATCGTCGTGAACGAGGAGCTGGCCGCGGGCCGGGCGGTGAACGCCGCCGCCTGCATGGCCGCCGCCGTCGGCCGGGCGATGCCGGAGCTGCTGGGGCCGGACGGCAGGGACGCGTCCGGCGCGGGCCACCCGGGGCTGCCGTGGGCCGGGTGCTCGATCCTGGCGGCCGGCCCCCAGGCGCTGTGCGAGCTGCGGGCCAGGGCCGCAGAGAAGGACGGTCTGTTCCTCGTCGACATGCCCGGGCAGGCCCAGACCTCACGGGTCTACGACGAGTACCTCGACAGCCTGGCCGGTGCCAAGACCGAGGATCTCGACTATCTCGCGATCAGCGTCGTCGGCCCGCGGAACAGGGTGAGCAGGCTCATCGGGAGGCTTCCCCTGCTGCGCTGACCTCCGCGCCGCCCGTCGCGGCCGGATCGCCCAGTGCGTAGGGGGCGAGGATGTCGGCGATGGCCCGGTTGCGCGGGGTGGCGACCCCCAGCTCGGCACCGAGTTCGGCCACGGCCCCGCTGAGCCAGCTCAGTTCGAGGCGGTTGCCGCGCAGGAGGTCGTTGTGCATCGAGGACGTCATGGTGGCGGGCAGCGTGTCACAGAAGGCGAGCCGGTCGGCGGCGAAACCGGGGTCCAGGTCCACCCCCTTGGCCCGTCCCACGGTGACCACCTCGTGCATCACCTCGCGCAGCAGATCCCGTGACCCGGGATTCGCGCGGACCACGCCGATCGGCTGCCGCACCGCCGACGTCGTCCCGGAAAGGCCCACCAGGAAGACGAACTTCTCCCAGATGGTGCGCTCGATGTCCCCGCTGATCTCCGCGTCGACACCGGCCGCGAGACAGCGGTCGAGGAAGTGGCGGACGCGCGGGGACTCCTTGCGGTCGTACTCCCCGAACACCAGCCGCTGCAGCGTGCCGTTGTGCACCACCACGCCCGGCTCCTCGATGAACGCCGAGATATAGCCGACTCCGCCGAGGACCGACCCCGCGGGCAGCTGGCGGCGCAGCACCGTGTCCTTCTGGACCCCGTTCTGGAACGACACGACGGTGGCGCCGCCCTCGGCGAGCGGCGCCAGCTCACGGGCGACGTCCTCGGTGTCCCACAGCTTCACCGCCACCATGACGAGGTCCGGGGCCTCGAGGTCGGAGACCGTCGGCACGACTGCCCCGGACTCCACCCGCAGATCGCCCAGCGGGCTGCGCACCGTCAGCCCCTTCTCCCGGATCGCCGCGAGATGGCGGCCCCGGGCCACGAAGGTGACCTCGTCCCCCGCGGCGGCGAGCCGTGCGCCGAAGTATCCGCCGACGCCACCCGCGCCGATGATCGCGATCCGCATGATGTCCCCTCGTTTCCCAGCCACTTAGTAACCCTTCGGGCGGTTACTATATTCGCATGGATTCCTCGACGGAGCAGGTCGCGCGGGTGCGGGTCACCGCTGGGCTGCGGGCACTGCGCTTCGACGGCGGCAGCCTCGCCCTGAACCTCGTCGCGTCCCTCGCACGGCGCGGCAGCACCCCGATCGAGCGCCTGGGCACCCTCGACCGGCTGCGGGAGTGGTGTGACGGCGTCGGGCTGCGGCTCCGCGACGAGGCCGTCACGGACGGGCTCCACACCGAGCTGCGGACGCTGCGCGAGGCGGCGTACGACGTGGTGGCGGCGGCCGTCCACGGGCGGGCCCCGGCCGCCGCGTCCATCGCCCTGCTCAACGAGCGGGCGCGCCCCGCTCCGCCGCAGCCGCTGCTGAGGGCCACCGGCGCCGGGGTCGAGGTGGACGGCGCCGATCGTCCGCTGACCGGGCGGGAGCTGCAGTCGGTCGTCGTACGCGACCTCATCGCGGTGCTCGGGGACCCGGAGCGGCGCGGGGCGCTGCGGGCGTGCGACTCCTCGCTGTGCACGATGATCTATCTCGACCTCACCCCCGGCAGAAGGCGCCGGTGGTGCTCCATGCGGCTGTGCGGCAACAGCGCCAAGGCCGCGAAGCACCGGCGGCGGCGGGCGGCTGCTGAGGGCTCCCGGGGCGACCGCTGAGGACGCCCCGGTGCTCCCTGGAGCCTGCTCGCCGGGGCCGCTGTTTCCGATGGGTCACCGCGGGGCACCCGGGGTGACCGGAGGGCTGCCGATGGCCGAGGAGAGCGACACCGACCCCGCACCGAAAGCACGGCACCCGGGCCGGGCCCGCGGTCCCGGGGGAGCGGCGGCCGCCGTCGCGCTGACCGTGGCGACCGGGGCGATGGACGCGATCAGCTTTCTGGCCCTGGGCGGCGTCTTCACCAGCGTCATGACCGCCAATCTCTCCCTGCTCGGCATGTCCACCGCGTCCCTGGACGCGACGCTCGCCCGGGACTCCGCGGTCGCCATCGGCGGCTACATCGTGGGTGCGCTGGTCAGCGGCCGGATCGTCCGCGGCCCCCGGTCGGCCCTGCGGGCCCGGTGCGCGCTCACGGTGGAACTGCTCGCGCTCGGCGGGCTCTGGGCGGTGTGGGCGTCCGCCGACGGCCACCCCACCGGGGGCAGGCAGCTCGGGCTGCTGGCGGTGGCCGCGCTCGCCATGGGAGGGCAGAGCGGTCTGGTGCGGGCCGTCGGGCCGTCCGGCTTCTCCACCACCTATCTCACCGGCACCCTGACCGGGGTGCTGGTGGACGCGGTGCGCAGCGGAACGGTGCGCCGGCTCAGCATCGCGCTGCTGGGGGGCCTGGTGGTGGGCGCCGCGGCGGGCGGGCTGCTGGTGGCCCACGCCGCGCGGGCCGCGCCCGCCCTGCCGACCGGGCTGGTCGGCCTCGTGCTGCTGGCATCCCTGACCTCCCTGGCACGGGATGCCAACGGCCATCTCTGGCCCCACGCCGAATAGCCCGCCCCAAGCCCGTCCGCCCCGGGTCGGGTTGACCGGTGATTCACTCTTCCAGCGGGGTGTCATCCGATGCCAGACTCGGTCCGTGACCGACTTTGACATGCTTGTGATCGGGTCCGGGCCGGGTGGCCAGAAGGCTGCCATAGCCGCCGCGAAACTCGGTCGCCGGGTAGCCGTCGTCGACCGTAAGGAGATGGTGGGCGGGGTCTCCCTCCATACCGGAACCGTTCCGTCCAAGACCCTGCGCGAGGCGGTGCTCTATCTCACCGGACTGACCCAGCGGGATCTCTACGGCCAGAGCTACCGGCTCAAGGAGGAGATCACCGTCGCTGACCTGACGGCCCGCACCCAGCATGTGGTCGGCCGTGAGGTGGATGTCGTCCGCAACCAGCTGTCCCGCAACCGGGTCGCGATGTTCTCCGGCACCGGGCGGTTCGTGGACGACCACACCGTGGCCGTCACGGACGCCACCGGCCAGGAGCAGCTGCTCACCGCCCAGCACATCGTGATCGCCACCGGCACCCGCCCGGCCCGCCCCGCGAGCGTGGAGTTCGACGAGCGGACGATCATGGACTCGGACAGCGTCCTCAACATGGAGCGGGTGCCGCGCTCCATGGTCATCGTGGGCGCCGGAGTCATCGGCATCGAGTACGCCTCGATGTTCGCCGCCCTGGGCAGCAAGATCACCGTGGTCGAGCAGCGCGAGGGGATGCTGGACTTCTGCGATGTCGAGATCGTGGAGGCCCTGAAGTACCGGCTACGCGACCTGGCGGTCACCTTCCGCTTCGGCGAGACCGTGGCGGCCGTCGAGCGCCATGCGCGGGGCACCCTGACCATCCTGGAGAGCGGTAAGAAGATCCCCGCCGACGCGGTGATGTACTCCGCGGGACGCCAGGGGCTCACCGACGCCCTGGACCTCGCCAAGGCGGGGCTCACCGCCGACCGACGGGGCCGGATCGCGGTGGACGAGCACTACCGCACCGCCGTGCCGCACATCTACGCGGTCGGCGATGTCATCGGCTTCCCCGCCCTGGCCGCGACCTCCATGGAGCAGGGGCGGAGCGCGGCGTACCACGCCTGCGAGGAGCCGGTGAACCCGATCCACCACCTCCAGCCGATCGGGATCTACAGCATCCCCGAGATCAGCTTCATCGGCCGCACCGAGGACCAGCTCACGGACGCGAAGGTGCCCTTCGAGGTGGGGGTCTCGCGCTATCGCGAGCTGGCCCGGGGCCAGATCGTCGGCGACGGGCACGGCATGCTGAAGCTGCTGGTCTCCCCGGAGGACCGGCGGCTGCTCGGGGTGCACTGCTTCGGCACCGGCGCCACCGAGCTGATCCACATCGGCCAGGCCGTGATGGGCTGCGGCGGCACCGTCGACTACCTGGTGGACGCGGTCTTCAACTATCCGACCTTCGCCGAGTCCTACAAGGTCGCCGCGCTCGACGCCACCAACAAGATGCGCGAGGTCGACCACCTGCGGGACTGACCCCCGGCCTCCGGCCCTCCTCCGTGCCCCGCCCCCGAACATCCCTTTTGGGATACTGGGAGACAGACCGGGAGGAGGGCTGAGATGACTCGCGCAGTCGGTATTGACCTGGGTACGACCAACTCGGTCGTATCGGTCCTGGAGGGCGGCGAGCCCACCGTCATCACCAACACCGAAGGCACCCGGACCACCCCCTCGGTGGTGGCCTTCGCCAAGAACGGCGAGGTGCTGGTGGGGGAGGTCGCCAAGCGCCAGGCGGTGACGAACGTGGAGCGCACCGCGCGGTCGGTCAAGCGCCACATGGGCGAGGACCGATGGCGGTTCCCGGCCACCGGCGATGTGGACGGCAAGCGCTACACCGCGCAGGAGATCTCCGCGCGGGTGCTGCAGAAGCTCAAGCGCGACGGCGAGGCGTACCTCGGCGAGGACGTCACCGACGCCGTGATCACCGTCCCCGCGTACTTCAACGACTCCCAGCGCACCGCCACCAAGGAGGCGGGCGAGATCGCCGGGCTGAAGGTGCTGCGGATCATCAACGAGCCGACGGCCGCCGCCCTGGCGTACGGGCTGGACAAGGAGAACGACCAGACCATCCTGGTCTTCGACCTCGGCGGCGGCACCTTCGACGTCTCGCTGCTGGAGATCGGCGAGGGAGTGGTGGAGGTCAAGGCCACCAACGGCGACACCCACCTCGGGGGCGACGACTGGGACCAGCGGATCGTGGACCATCTGGTCACCCGCTTCAAAAACGGCTACGGCGTGGATCTGGCCCAGGACAAGATGGCGGTCCAGCGGCTGCGCGAGGCATCAGAGAAGGCCAAGATCGAGCTCTCCGCGGCCAGCGAGACCACGATCAACCTGCCCTACATCACCGCCTCCGACCAGGGCCCGCTGCACCTGGACGAAAAGCTCACCCGCTCGCAGTTCCAGCAGCTGACCGAGGACCTTCTGGAGCGCTGCAAGGCCCCCTTCCACCAGGCGATCAAGGACGCCGGGATCGAGACCTCCGGCATCGACCACGTGATCCTGGTCGGCGGCTCCACCCGGATGCCCGCCGTGACCGGCCTGGTCAAGGAGCTGACCGGCAAGGAGCCGCACAAGGGCGTCAACCCGGACGAGGTCGTGGCGATCGGCGCCTCCCTGCAGGCCGGTGTCCTCAAGGGCGAGGTCAAGGACGTCCTGCTGCTGGACGTCACCCCGCTGTCCCTCGGCATCGAGACCAAGGGCGGCATCATGACCCGGCTGATCGAGCGGAACACCACGATCCCCACCAAGCGCTCGGAGGTCTTCACCACGGCGGAGGACAACCAGCCGTCGGTGCAGATCCAGGTCTTCCAGGGCGAGCGTGAGATGGCCGCGTACAACAAGAAGCTCGGCATGTTCGAGCTGACCGGACTGCCGCCCGCCCCGCGCGGGGTGCCGCAGATCGAGGTGGCCTTCGACATCGACGCCAACGGCATCATGCACGTCTCCGCCAAGGACCTCGGCACCGGCAAGGAGCAGCGGATGACCGTCACCGGCGGCTCCGCGCTGCCGAAGGACGACATCGACCGCATGATGCGCGAGGCCGAGAGCTATGCGGAGGAGGACCACAGGCGCCGCGAGGCCGCCGAGACCCGCAACCAGGCCGAGTCGCTCGTCTACCAGACCGAGAGGCTGCTGCGGGACCAGGCCGACAAGGTACCCGGGGACGTCCGGCAGGAGGCCGAGGCGGCGGTCGCGGATCTCAAGCGGACCCTCGAGGGCGAGGACACCAACGCGATCCGCGAGGCCACCGAGCGGACCGCCGCCGTCGGACAGAAGATCGGCACCGCGATCTACGCCCAGGCCCAGCAGCCCGGCCCGTCCGATGGCGGCGGATCCGGCGGCCCCTCCGGCGACGGAGAGAGCCAGGCCCGCGCGTCCGAGGAGGACGTCGTGGACGCGGAGATCGTCGACGACGAGAAGACCGGGGACGAGCCCAAGGGCGGCGGCTGACCGTCACCGCGCTCCGGGGCGGCCCGACCCGTCACTGCTTCCTGGCCGGCTCGCCCCGCCGCGCCGAGACCTCCACCAGTTCCGAGCGCCCCTTCGCGTTGAGGTGCAGGATCGGAATGGCCTTGTTGCGCGGATTGCCATTGTTCTGGAACGAGATGAACCCGCTCGCCCCCGGTACCTGCTGACGGCTGTTCATCTGGTGGAACATCCGCGCCACCGACTCCCCGGTCACCTCGCCCAGCGATGCCATCTGGATGCCCTGGGCGGCGGTGAGCACCGAGTCATGCGCCATGATGGCCTGGCCGTCCTGGTGCTGGTCGTCGGGGAACCACTCGGCCAGCAGTCCGCCCGGCTGGAAGTGGCGGGCCGATGGGCGGGAGACGGAGTCGGGGTCCTCCCGCCACATATCGGGGTGCGCCAGACCCGTGTAGAACACCCGCACCCTGCTCTCGGCGGCGTGGGCAAGGTCATCGGCGGTGAGGTTGGTGGTGTCGTCACCGGTGATCACCATGAACTCCCGGTTCTGGCAAGGACGGTTGGCGATCGCGTCCAGGAACCGGGTGAGGTGCATGCCGCGGCCCGCGAAGAAGACCGCCTCCGGCTTCTGGTCGCACAGCTGACCGGGCATGTAGTGCAGCTCGTTCGGCCAGGACTCTTTCGAGGAGTCATAGGTCATCCGGTCCGCCACCAGCTCATGGCCCTCGATGTCCTGGAAGACCTTGGTGAAGGCGTCACCCAGCGTCTTGGCGTAGTAGTTGTCCCGCGCGTCGTCCTGGACCACCACCGCCCGGCGGACCTTCTCCTCCTTGAGGTACGCGGAGGCCGCGTACGCCTCGTCCACATTGGTCGGGGAGACCCGGACGAGCCCCTTGATGCCCTCTATGTTGGTGGCCGTCATGGTGCTGGAGACCAGGGCGAAACCGTTGTCGGACAGCCGCTTCAGCGCGTCGAGGTTCTGGGTGTCGCTGGGGCCGAGCCCGGTGACCGCGACCAGCTTGTCGTCAGAGGTCTTCCGGTCGATCAGCTCATCGACGGTGTGCTCCCAATGGGCCGCGCTGCTGCCCATATTGGCGATCAACAGCTTGATCTTGGGGGACGAGGAGAGATCGCCGCCGTTGTGCCGGTGCTGCGCCAGAAGCGCGCCCTCGAGCTCATGCCGGACCGACTCCTCGGAGTTGCTGTCGTCTTCGGTCAGCGTGAACGAGGTCATGTAGGCGACGCTGACGTACTTGGCACCCTTCTCCTCCACCCGGTCGTTCTCTTCTTTGATCTTCTTCTCCACGGGCCCCAGGTGGTCGGCGAAGACGTACGAACCGTCGGTGACGCCCACGCACTCGCGGTCGTCGCCCATCTTGACGACGCCGTCACCGCACCGCGCCCGCTTCTCCTGGATCCAGTCGACGGTGAGCGGGACCGCCACCGCGAGCACGGCCAGGACGATCACGCCGATCACCACTCGGCGCACGATGTGCAGCGGCCATTCCAGTCTCGGCACCTGTCTCACTCCTCGCCCGCGCGGGTGAGCGGATGGCGCCAGTGGCGGTACCGCTCGGCCTCGTTGAACAGGGCCACGATGTCGTTCCTCCGCAGTCGTGAGAGCTGGTTGAATCCGTCGGCGATCATGTCGTTCAGCCGCATCCCGGGGTCGGCGAGCGGATCGCTCCACACCCAGCGCACCGTGATCAGCTCCCGGATCACCGAGGCCGTGGTGACCGCCTCGGGGGGCTCGTCCGGGGCGAGGCCGGCCAGCAGCTCCAGCGGTCCGCCGGCCTGGCCCAGCCGGTTGGGGGCGGCCGTGATGGTGTTGAACTCGCTGATCCACTGCGCCGCGGGCACCGCGGGGAAGCGGTCCACCAGATACCCGGTCACCTCGTCGATCCGCTCCGCCGCCAGCCGGTGGTACATCTCCTGGACCGGGCGCCCCTCGGACCTGAAGTGCTCGGCCAGCAGCTCCTGCACCGCGTCCCAGTCGTCCGGCCGCCCGGCCAGCCGCCACAGCAAAAGCCGCCGCAGCCAGGGGTGGAGGGCCGGGGTCACCGTGCCCGGGCTGTGCAGCAGCCAGCGGTCGCGTACCTCGCCGAACAGCGCGTCGCCCGAGCCCAGCAGCCGGGTGCCGATGGACAGGTCGCGCGCCGCGGCGCTCTCCTCAAGCGCCATCCGCCGCGCGGGGTCGAAACCGCGCAGCAGATGATCCAGGGCGGCCTCCGCCAGCGTCCGGGAGTCCTCGCCCTCCCGCGGTGTGCGGTCCGGCAGGGTGCGCAGCCAGCGGTCCTGCTCGGCACCGTCCTCGACGGGCACGGACGAGTGCCGCAGCAGCTCAAGAACCAGGCTGACCGCCCGGGGGAGCCCCGCGGTCAGCCGGTGGACGAAGGGCGCGAGCCGGGTGAACGGCGCGAGGTCGGGGTGGTGGCGCAGCTCCAGCTCGATCCGGATCCGCACCTCGTCCAGATTGAGGTCGCGCAGCCGCAGCGGATACCACCAGGTGTCATCGCTGTCCCGGCCCGGCCGGTGCTCGCTCCAGTCCGCCAGGGAGGCCCGGTCCGGGCCGCGCAGCCGCCACGGCCACTGATCGCCGGTGGCCGGGCCCCAGCGGGGCAGCCACCGGTTGGAGCTCGCCACGACGGTGAGCGGATCGCAGTCCGCGCCCGCCACCACGGCATCGTCATGGCGGGCCCGGATCAGCAGATCGAGGAAGCGACGGCCCTGCTCCGTATGGGAGTTGTCGAGCAGCAGCAGATAGGAGCGGGGCATGAACGAGCGGCGCACATTGGAGCGCACGTCCGCCAGCAGGGCCGAGAACAGCACCCGGTCCAGCCGGTCCTGGTCGTCCTCGTCCCCGTCGTGGCGCCACAGGTTGAGCTCGACCAGCGCCTCCCACGGATCCCGGCTCCGCAGCAGCGGATGGCCGCCGTACCAGGCCGCGCTGCTGGTGAACTTGCGCCCGGGCAGCCGCCTCCGGCCGCGCCGCAGCGCGTCCCGCAGCAGCGCGAGCGCCGCCGTGGAGGCGCCGTCGGGAGCGCCCACGGCGCCACCGGCCACCTCGAAGAAGGCGGCGAGATAGTCGCCGTAGCGCGCCTCCGCCCGCTCCTGGAACGCGTCCAGCTCCCGCCGGATGTTGCGCCGCCCCTCCGCGAGGCTCGTCATCCGCAGCTGGTGGTCCGAGGCGAGCAGACCGAGCGTCAGCCGCGGGAAGTGCGAGCGGCGGTAGCGCGGCAGCTTGCGCTCCAGCTGGCGCGCGAGCAGCGCCAGCGCATACCGCGGCAGCAGGGCCTGATCACCGCCGACATTGACATACGCGAACGGCGTCTCGGGGCCGAACTTCTCCATCAGCGCGCCATGGGCGTCGCTCGCCCCACTGCCGCGCGGCCCTAACAGCATGATCACTGGCCGCTCGTCCGTGGGCTCCAGCCTGAGACACTCCCCGACCAGACTGATGATCCCGCTGCGGCCTCTTAAGCCCACACCCATTCCGGATTCCGCCACGTGCCCCCGTCCCCCCGTTCAGGCCCCCCGTCGGCAACTAGGGGTCCCTTACCCACATTCACCCCTTTGATAGCGAGCCGTTCCCCAACGTACTCCTGCGACGGCCGGTGCCAACATCCCCTTTTGCGCTGGGGGCTCCACCGGCCGCGCGGAGTCCCGCTCAGCGGCGGAAGACCTCCAGCCGGGTGGGCGCGGGCCGCCCCGCCGCGGGCAGGCCGAGGCCGCGGCGCCCCGGGGTGATCGACCCCAGCACGCTGGGATGGCGGGCGCCGGTGCAGCTCGGCACCGTGCCGGCCAGCCCATGGGCGGTCAGGAAGGCGAGGACGGCGAATGCGTGCGCCTCCTTCGCCGCCACCGGCAGGCCGAGGTCATCGGAGGTGCGCAGCGCGATGGGGCCCAGCTCCCGGCGCAATGCCCCCATCAGGCTGGGGTTGCGGGTGCCGCCGCCCGAGGCGATCACCTCGGTGGCATGCACCTTCCGCACGGCGTCGGCCACGGTACGGGCCGCCAGTCCGGTGACGGTGGCGACCACATCATCGTCCGGCACCGGTCCCGTGGCGGCCAGGGCTGCCCGCAGACAGGCCGCGGGAAACGGCTCCTTGCCGGTGGTCTTGGGCGCGGGCCGCGCGTAGTACGGCTCGGCCAGCAGCCGCTCCAGCAGCGGCTCGTGAACGGTGCCGCGCGCCGCCATGGTGCCGTCCGCGTCATGGTCCAGCCCGCCGCCCGTCAGCTCGCGGGCCGCCGCGTCGATGAGCGCGTTCGCCGGACCGGTGTCGAAGGCCAGCGGATCCCCGACGCCGGAGACCACCGTGATGGTGGCGGTCCCGCCCAGGTGCAGGGCGGCGCACACCCCGGGCCGCCCGCGCAGCCACAGGGCGTCCACCAGGCTGACCAGGGGAGCGCCCTGGCCGCCCGCGGCCACATCCCGGGTGCGCAGATCGGAGACCACCGGGCAGCCGGTGGCCTCGGCGACCCAGGCGGGCTGGCCGAGCTGGAGCGTGCCGCGTACCTCCCCGCCCTCGGTCCAGTGGTACACCGTCTGGCCGTGGAAGCCGATGAGGTCCGCGCGCCCCTCGCACAACTCCCGGTCCGCGCGCGCCGCGAGCGCGGCGAACGCCTGGCCGATCCGGGTGTCGAGGGCGCACACGTCCCGCATGGTGGTGGCCGCCGGGGGCAGCGCGGCGCTCAGCGCCGACCGCAGCGCCTCCGGATACGCCTCGCTGACCAGCCCCAGCGGGGCCAGCACCACGGTGTCGCCGTCGAGCACCAGATCGGCCGCAGCGGCGTCCACCGCGTCATGGGACGTGCCCGACACCAGCCCGATCACCCGCACGATGTCTCCTCCCCGCCCTCTTAGCCATCACCGCCAAGGCGATGTGATGTCCGTACCCGCCAGGGAGCGTGGCTATCAGCGCGAGCGCGGCTCCAGTGGCGCTCGAGGCCCGGGCAGATCCCGTACGCCCCGAGGGGGAGGAGCGGGGCAACGGTGCCGTACGGGGCCCGAGTTACGTGACGGCGCGGTGCCGTACGGGCCCGCCCTCAGCCGCGCAGCACCGCGTTGCACTCCCGCTGGAGCGCGATGTCCTGCCACATCGGGTGCTGGGGCGCCGCGTTGGAGCACACCACCGCGCCCCACGCGCCCACCCGTGCCGACTCCTCGACCGCGCGGCGGCAGAACGCGGCCCCCACCGGGCCCTCCTCGAAGGTCCCGTGCAGCGGGGTGTAGCCGATCCAGCCCTCGCCGAAGACCAGCGGGACCCCGTTCGCGGCGGCCCAGTCCGCGGCCGCCTCGATCCAGGTGACCAGCCGCTGGTCCATCGCCAGCCGGTGCACGGCGTAGCGGTCGTACAGCCAGGCGTCCCAGCGGTCGGGGTCGCACCAGTCGTGGACGTAGATCTCCCGGGGGCCGACCGTGGTGGCCTCCATCCGCCAGCGGTCGCCGGGCGGAGGGGCCCAGTCGGCCAGATCGGGGGCGCCGGGGCGCAGCAGCTCCCGGCGGACCGCCTCCTGCGGGAAGGGGCGGGTCAGGTCGCGGACGGCGAAGGTGGTCAGCAGCTCGTCCAGCACCCCGTAGACATAGGGGTGGAAGACCGCCACATCCACCTCGCGGGGGACCCCGCGCAGCGAACCGACCGGCACCTTGGCGTAGTTGACCGTGACCGGCCGGTTGGGGTGGCGCTCCTTGAACCGGGCGATGCCCCGCTCCAGCCGCGGCCGGAGCGCGACGACCTTGTCGCCGTCCAGCCCTTCGGCGAGCCGGCTGCCCTGGACCTCGTTGTGCAGCTCGGTGAAGGCGATACGGTCGTCCAGGCCGTGGATCACCAGGAAGTCGATCAGGTCGGCCAGCGCATCCGCGAGCGCCTCGGCGCGCCGCTCGGGATCGACGGCCATCAGTGCGTCGAACCAGGCCCGGTCCTCGCCGAACGACGGGCTCTGCTGGTACTCCCAGCTGGAGAGGATGACGAAGCAGTCATGGCGCAGGGCGGCCTCGAACAGCTCGCGCAGCCACGCCCGTCCGTCGATCTCGCCCCCGCCGCCCAGGTCGTACCAGCGCATCCGCTGGCCGTACGCGCCGCCCAGCGCCGAAGGGCGCAGCTTGGTCGTGTCCAGCCGGGAGCCGAAGAGCAGGAACGGCATGGCGCAGATGCGCACCGTGTTGTAGCCGCGGGCCACGGCATCCGCGAAGGCGCGGTCGAGATCGGCGAAGGGCTCATCCGGGCCGGTGCGGGTGTACCAGCTGAAGTCCCAGAGCGAGATGGTCAGTTTGTCCGGCAGATGCTGCGACAGCGTCACAGGGGCTCCCCGCGGTCGGCGGCTCGGCGATGACAGAGACGAGAGAGATCGGTTCATCGTCCGGGGGTGCCAACAGGCTGTCAAGATGTATTCATAAATAATGTGTAGTGCTGGGGTGGCGGGGTTGCCCAGGCGTTCCGGCCCTCAGGCGATCCAGCCGTAGCCGGGCCGTGGCCTGCGCGAGGCCGGGGGCGTGCCCACGCTCTCCAGGTCGTGCTCGGCGGCCCGCACCAGCTGCTGCCCCAGATCGCTGAGCGCCCGCCCGGCCGCGAGCTCATCGCCGATCACGGGCACGTCCTCGTCGTCCGGGTTGCACCGGGCCAGCCCCCGGCCGGTGAGCGCCGTGGACCCGGTGTCCAGCTCGACGCTCGCCCTGGTCTGCCCCTCGTCCTCGGAGAGGCAGAGACGGATCCTCCACTCCACCGTGTGTGACATGGTCTGCTCCTCACCTTCTGGTGACTGCTCGCAACCTTTCGGGTGGCTGCTCTCAGCGGCGGTTCCTGCCGGACCACGCGGGTTCCACCACCTTCCACTCTGCCTCCCATCGGGCGTAGCGGCTGCGGTCCAGGGCCCGCCGCACCGGGCCCGCCCCGTCAACGCGAGCGCGGCCACCGTCGCCGCGGTGATACAGCCGGTGAACCAGCCCATGGTCCGCGCGGTCGAGGGGGAGGAGGGCGGCTGCGCCAGGGCGCCCTCGCGGTTCACCCAGACCCGCACCGCGTCCCCGGAGCCGCCATTGCCCGCCACCGTGGCGGTGCCCGTATGGCACGCACCGTCATCCGCGACCCAGTGCACCCGCGCCTGCCGTGGCTCCCGCACATCGCTGTCGGCCGGGCCGGGCTGGGCGCGGCATCGGCGAGCCGTGCGGTGATCTGGTGCCGGGCCGAGGTCTCGGCCGCCACGACGCGCGGCTGGGAGGCGTGTGCCGCGTACCCCGCGCTGATCGCGGCGACCGGCAGTCCGACCGCGAGGATCAGCGCGAACAGCACGGTGCACCAGGTCTGGATCCGCTCCGTCCGGCGGCGCAGCGGGTTGGCCCCCTGGCCGGACGTCTGAGCAGGGGCGGACGCGGCCCGAATACGTGTCGCGGTCCATGGGCGCTCATGATCTGGCCTCCAGCGAGTGCTGACGCCGGTGCGCGGTCGCGGGGGTGCGGTGCGCGGGCGTCGGGGTCAGTCGCGGTCGGTTCCTCGGGCGATCGGGGCGGTCAGGGGGTCGCGGCGGTCAGGGGGCGGGCGGCCAGGGGCTCGGAGACGCCGTTGAGCCACGTCTGCCAGGAGGCGGCGCGCAGCGCCGGGCCAGCCCGCAGCGGGCGGCCCAGCCGGGCGGTCACCGGGCGGATGCCGTGCACCGCGTTGACCAGCCACACCTCACGGCCGTCCAGCTCCTGCACGGTGCGGCGGCGGTGCTCGGTGCGGACGCCCAGCTCGGCCGCCCGGTCCTGGATCAGGGCCGAGGTCACGCCCGCCAGCAGTGGAAGCTCCGGACTCGGCGCGCGAACTGTCCAGCCAGAACGCGTGCGGCGCCTCCGCGTACAGCCGGGTGAAGGCCGTCTCGGTGTCGGTGGCGTCCGCCAGCCATCGGGCGTGCAGCCGGTAGACGAGCCCTCCGGGGGCGGGGGAGTCCACTCCGGGACGCGCTTCTCGGGGGTGGGCGGTGAACCCGGCGCGGTGCCCGCTCCGCCCGCCGCGCCCCTCCTGGCCGTGGTCCTGGCCGCCGTACGGGCGCGGCGCGGCCCTCGGCGGAGGCTAAGGTCACGGTGGCGGCTGGGGGCACGGTGGAGGTCACCGACTCGCCGTTGGCGTGCTCAATGGTCAGATCGCGGAAGTTGCCGAGCATGCGGTGGCCGTATCCGGTCAGCACCGACTCCGGGTGGAACCGGACGCCCCACAGCGGACGGGCCCGGTGCCGCAGCCCCATCAGCACACCGTCCTCGGACCAGGCGATGTCCCGGAGCCCCAGCGGCAGCGGCTCGGCCACACACAGCGGGTGGTAGCGCACGGCCGTGAAGTCCTGCGGAAGACCGCGGAACAGCCCGCGCCCGCCGTGTTTGATCCTGGACAGATGCCCGTGCTTGGGTTCGGGCGCGGTCACCACCCGCGCCTGGGCGCCGAGGGCCGACCGGGTATTACCGGGCCCCCGGGCCGCGCAATCCCATCACCCGGCCTTACGGGATATCCCGTAAGGCTTGCCGCGGTATCGGCTGACACGGAGTGTTGCACACTGTGCGATCGGGAAGAGCGGAATGCTCAACAAGGTACATAAAAACACGGAAAGGCCGCCGTGTCCTGGGCGTTACCTGCGGTTCGCGGTTCTGACGGGGGCGCGAAGGGGGCGCCGATAAAGAATCTCCGAGCGGGATTGAACATGAGGAAGCGCCGGGCCGTATAAAACGTAATGCGGCCCGGCGCTTCGTCGTCTTGATCAGCTCGATTAGCTGGGTCGGCTCGATCGGCTTTGGTTGGCTTCGGTCAGCCGAGCACCTTCTCCAGTGCCGCCAGCGCCCCCTCCAGCTCCTCTCGGGTGATGGTCAGCGGCGGTGCCAGCCGGATCGTCGAGCCATGGGTGTCCTTGACCAGGATCCCCTCGGCCATCAGCCGCTCGCTCACCTCGCGGCCGGTGCCGAGCGCGGGGTCCACATCGACGCCCGCCCACAGCCCGCGGCAGCGGTAACCCACGACGCCCTTGCCGGTCAGTGCCGTCAGCCCGTCCCTCAGCACCTCGCCCAACTCCCGTGCCCGGCGCTGGAATTCGCCGGTGCGCAGCAGATCGACCACGGCCGAGCCGACCGCGGCGGCCAGCGGATTGCCCCCGAAGGTGGAGCCGTGCTCACCGGGGCGCAGCACTCCGAGCACCGCACGGTCGGCCACCACCGCCGACACCGGCACGATCCCGCCGCCCAGCGCCTTGCCGAGCAGCAGCACATCCGGCATCACCGACTCGTGCTCGACGGCCAGGGTGGTGCCGGTGCGGCCCAGACCGGACTGGATCTCATCGGCGATGAACAGCGTCCCGGTGCGCCGGGTCAGCTCGCGCACCCCGCGCAGATAGCCGTCATCGGGGATGACCACGCCCGCCTCGCCCTGGATGGGCTCGATGAGGACCGCCGCCGTGGTCTCGTCGACGGCGGCCTCCAGCGCCGCGAGGTCGTTGTACGGCACGACGCGGAAGCCCGGGGCGAACGGGCCGAAGCCGTCGCGTGCCACGGGGTCGGTGGAGAATCCGACGATCGTCGTCGTACGGCCGTGGAAGTTGTCGGCCGCCACCACGATGGTGGCCCGGTCCGGGGCCACGCCCTTCACCTCGTACGCCCACTTGCGGGCGACCTTGATGGCGCTCTCCACGGCCTCCGCGCCGGTGTTCATCGGCAGCACCATGGAGAGCCCGGTGAGCTCCGCCACCCCCTCGGCGAACCCGGCCAGCCGGTCGTTGTGGAAGGCCCGCGAGGTCAGTGTGAGCTGGTCGAGCTGGCGGTGGGCGGCCTCGATCAGCGCCGGGTGGCGGTGGCCGAAGTTGAGGGCGGAGTACCCGGCCAGCATGTCCAGATAGCGGCGTCCCTCGACGTCCCTGACCCAGCTGCCCTCGGCGTGGGCGACGACCACGGGCAGCGGGTGGTAGTTGTGCGCGAGCGAGGTCTCCTCGGCGCGGATCAGCTCCTGCGAGGAGCGGGCGGCGCCGTTCGCCACGGCCGAGCCGGAACCGGCGGCAGGACCGGCGGCGGCACCGGAGGCGCCCGAACCGGCGGCGGTGGAGTCGGCGGCGAGGGGAGTGGTGGCGGTCATCAGCGGATCTCCTGAGTGCAGCACTTGATGCTCCCGCCGGCCTTGTGCAGTTCCGACATGTCGACGGGAACGGGGACGTAGCCGCGGTCGGTGAGCTGGTCGATGAGCCCGGTGGCCTGGGGCGTGACGAAGACGTTTCGGCCGTCGGAGACGGCGTTGAGCCCGAAGGCCATGGCGTCGTCGCGGGTGGCGATCAGCGCGTCGGGGTAGAGCCGTTCCAGTACCTCACGGCTGCCGGGGGAGAACGCCTCCGGGTAGTAGGCGATGTTCCGGTCGTCGAGGACGAACAGCGCCGTGTCCAGGTGGTAGAAGTACGGGTCCACCAGCAGCAGGCTGATGGTCGGCACCCCGAAGAACTCCTGCACCTCCTGATGGGCCGCCCGGGTGGTGCGGAAGCCGCTGCCCGCCAGGATGTAGGGCCCGGCCGGTATCAGGTCGCCCTCGCCCTCGCACACCGATTCCGGCGGATGGACGTCGAATCCGGCCGCCTTGAACCACCGTTCGTAGGCGAGCTGTTCCGGACGGCGCTGCGGTGCGTGGAATCGCGAGCCGAAGACCCGGCCCTCCAGGACGACGGCCGAGTTCGCCGCGAACACCATGTCCGGCAGCCCCGCCACCGGCTCGATGGATTCGACACGGTGGCCGTGGTCGCGGTAGGCGCGGATCAGCGTCTCCCACTGCGCCCGGGCGAGGTCGGTGTCGACCTCGGTGTCCTCGCGCATCCAGGGATTGATGGCATACCGAACATCGAAATATCTGGGGGCACAGGTCAGGAAGCGCCTGGGGCGCGGCACACGCGTAAGGGACAACGGAGGGTTCCTCTCGCTTCCGCGGGCGACCGGGGGGATGAATCAACGGTAGAAAGCGGAGGAGAGGGGAGACAAGAAAGGAAAACTGCGCGCGTTCGCATCGATGCTGCGTGTAGGGGCCGGTCCGCGGCGGTTCATTGCGTGGCGGTCGCGGGAGGGGCCGCACCGGCCTCCGCACTGCCCGTGAGCAGGTGCGACAGCACCATGTAGCTGATCGTCTGGCGGACGAAGGGCTCGGCCCGGATGCGTTCGAGCACCTCCTCGAAATGCTCCACATCGGTGGCCATGACATGCAGCAGGGCGTCCGCGCCGCCGGTCACCGTCATGGCCGCGATGATCTCCGGATAGTTGCGCACGACCTCCGCGAGGCGCCGGGGTGGCGCGGCGCTGTCGCAGTACACCTCGACATACGCCTCGGTCCGCCAGCCCAGGGCGGCCGGGCGCACGGTGGTGGTGAAGCCGGTGATCACATCGGTCTCCCGCATCCGGTCGACGCGGCGCTTGACCGCGGAGGCCGAGAGCCCGATCGCGGCGCCGATCTCCGTGAAGCTGGTCCTGGCGTTGGCGACCAGCGCCGCAACGATTTTGCGGTCCAGATCGTCGAACGGTACGGGCTGGTGTGTCATCGTCTACCACCCTTTGCAGGTCTTTCGCCCCTTGTGTACGGGGGCCTCTTCCCCGTGCTCAAAACCGCCCCCTACTCAATGAGTGCCTGAGGCGTCCTTTTCTCTACGCTCTTTCAGAAAGATTCCACAAGAGGGGGCGTGAACCGGTGCACGAGCCCCCGTTTCACCGGGGTCGCGCGGTATGGGCTCCGGGGGTACAAGGGCGGTGCGCCGGAACGGCCGAATCCACCGTGGTGATACGACACCACCTACCGGCCCCGGTCCCTCCAGGCGTAGCGTCAACTATTCCACCCGTCCTTTCCGAACGATGAGCGGTTCTCCCGAAGGAGACGACTCACCATCCAACGGGGAAAGGGCCGAGTACGTCCAACGCCGCGCCGCACGCGCCGAATTCACCCCGCACCGATCCCGGAACACCGGCGGTTCCACCGCGCATTCGGCGACTCGCCGCACCGGCGGCCCCGTACTCCGGTGTGAGCGAAAGGGACCACCGTCATGACCCTCCTCAGACCCGGCAGGGCGTCGTGAGCCCGCGCCGCCACCCCTCCCGGCCGTCCTCCGGGGACCCCGGAAACCCACGGGACGCCGTCGTCACCGGACTGGGCTTCTGCCTCCCGGGCGGGGCCGAACCCGTCTTCACCGCGGCCCAGGTATGGGACATCGCCTCCCACGGCCGCACCGTCCTCGGCCGCCACGGCATCCACTACGGCGCGGTGCACCTCGGCGCCGAGCAGTTCGCCGAACGCCTCCCCGACATCCCCGAATTCTTCTCCCGCCACTACACCAGCGCCCACCGCTACGGCCTGGTCTCCCTCGTCGAGGCGTGTGCCGACGCCGAACTCGACCCGGCCGCCGGTGAGCTGGGGGAGGCGGCCCTGCTCATCGGCCGCGGCAGCGTGGACGCCAATGTGGACAGCTACCTCACCCTGCTCGGTGTCGACCCCGGATCCGCCACCGCCATCGACATCCTGGAAATGCTCGCCGCGGCCGAACAGGCCGCGTCTCCCTCCGACGTCGCCGTCGTCCAGGGCGCGCTGACCCGGACCGTCGGCCCCTGCTTCACCGTCTCCTGCGGCTGCTCGTCGGGCGCCGTACAGCTCGGCAACGCCCGCCGTCTCATCGCGGCGGGCGAGACCGACCTGGCGGCGGTGACCGGCGTCGACGTCTTCAACGTCGAGCTGATCAAGAAGGGCCAGCGGCTGCTGCACGGAGCCAAAGACGCCTTCGAGGCGATGGGCGCCGTCGGAATGCCCGAACCGCTGCCGTCCTTCGACTCCCTGATGCGCCCCTACGACCGGCACGCGGACTGCATCAACCACGGCGAGGGATCCGCCACCGTGATCCTGGAGAGCAGGGAGCACGCCGCCCGCCGCGGCGCTCACCTCTACGGCCAGGTGCTCGCCGCCGCCATGACCCGCGACGGGCTGGCCAACCCGCTCACCGCCGATGCGTCCGGCGCCCAGCTGGTCAGGGCCGTACGCCTGTGCCTGGGGGACCGCTGGCGGATCGAGCAGGTGCCGTACATCAACGGCTCGAGCGACGGCGACGCGGTGGTCACCGCCCTGGAGGCCAACGCCGTACGCGAGCTCTACGGCCCCGACTCCGCCGTGCTGCTGTCCTCCCAGGAAGGGTGCTTCGGCCACCACGGAGCGGCCTCCGGCTGCCTCGGCCTCGCCCTGACCCTGATGATGATGGAGTTCGGCGAGGTGTGCCCCACCGCCAACTGCGAACAGCCCGCGGACGGACTCCCCTTCGACCCCGTCCCCGGCACCCGCACCCGTCCCCTCGACTTCGACCACGCCCTCAGCTTCAACTACCAGATCGGTGGCGTGAAGCACGCGATGCTGCTGGGCGGCCCGGACGCCACCTGAGTCCGGGACCCCCGCGGCGATCTCCACCCCACGGCCCCTCACGGCCCCCACCCCGGGCCGGGCACCACCCACGGAGACCCCGATGCGTCAGCACACCCCTGCCCCCGGCCGTTCCCCCGGCCGCATCGCCATCGTCGGCATGGGCTGCCGGCTCCCCGGTGACACCGGCTCACCCGCCGCCCTGTGGCACCTGCTCGCCGATGGACGCGACGCGGTCGGCGAACCGCCCGCCGAGCGCGCCGCGCTCTGGGCGGCTGACTCCGCCGCGTCCGCACCGCCCGCTTCCGCACCCCCGGTCCGCGGTGGATATCTGCGCGATGTGTCCGGTTTCGACGCCGACTTCTTCGGCGTCTCCGGACGCGAGGCCGATGTCCTCGACCCCCAGCACCGGCTGCTCCTGGAAGTGGCATGGGAGGCCCTGGAACACGCCGGAATGCCACCCGACCGGCTCGGCTCCACCGCCACCGGCGTCTTCGCCGGGCTCAGCTACAACGACTACATGAACCGGCTCGACCGGCACCCCCGCGAGCTGGAGGGCTCCGCCCTGGCCAACGGCCACTGCGTCGCCACCGGCCGGATCTCCTACCTCCTCGGCCTCCACGGCCCCTCGGTCTCCCTGGACACCGCGTGCTCGTCCTCCCTGGTCGCCGTCCACCTGGCCGTCCAGGCGCTGGACGCGGGGGAGTGCGACCTCGCCCTGGCCGGCGGGGTCACGCTGATGTTCGAGCCGCGGATCACCCGCTCGTTCGACCGGATGGGCATGCTCTCGCACACCGGCCACTGCCACGCCTTCGACGCCGCCGCCGACGGCTTCGTCCGCGGCGAGGGCTGCGGCATCGTCGTCCTCAAACGCCTCACCGACGCCGTGCGCGACGGGGACCGGGTCCTGGCCGTGCTGCGCGGCTCCGCGGTCAACCAGGACGGCCACTCCGACGGGCTCGCCGCGCCCTCGGCCGCCGCCCAGCGCGCCCTGTACGAGACGGCACTCGACCGCGCCGGGGTGGACCCCGGCGACGTCGGCATGGTCGAGGCCCACGGCACCGGCACCCCCGTCGGCGACCCGGTCGAATTCACCAGCCTCGCCCAGGTCTACGGCACCGGCCGCGACCGCTGCGCCCTGGCCTCGGTCAAGACCAACCTGGGCCATCTGGAGCCCGCCGCCGGTGTCACCGGGCTGATCAAGGCCGTGCTGTGCCTGGGCCGTGGCCACATCCCGCCCAATCTCCACTTCACCCGGTGGAACCCCGCCATCTCCGCCGAGGGAACGCGCCTCTTCATCCCCCGCGAGCTCACCCCCTGGCCGGTGCGCACCGGCCCCCGGCTGGCCGCGGTGTCCTCCTTCGGCTTCTCCGGGACCAACGCCCATGTGGTCCTGGAACAACCACCTGCACCCGTCCCCCGCGCCGCCCCGCCACGGCCCCGGCCCGCCGCCCGCGCCGTACCCCAGGTGTTCCTCATCCCCGCGGGCTCCCCGGCGGTGCTGCCCGGCGCCGCCCGCAGGATCGCGGACTGGCTGGAGGGCGACGGCGCGGACACCCCGCTGCCCGACATCGCCCACACCCTGGCGCTGCGCCATGCCGCCGGACGCGGGCGGCTCGGCGTCACCACCGCCTCGCGCGCCGAACTCGTGAGCGCCCTGCGGGCGTTCGCCGACGGCCGGGCCCACCCCGCCGTCGTCACCGGCGCCGTGGGCGCCGCGGTCTCCCGCCGGCCGATCTGGGTGTTCTCCGGACAGGGCTCCCAGTGGCCCGGCATGGGGCGGCAGCTGCTGGCGACCGAACCGGCCTTCGCCGAAGCGCTCGCCGAGGCCGACGCCCCCATCGCCGCAGAGTCGGGATTCTCGGTGCTCGACATCGTCCGCCGCGGTGCTCCGGTGACCGGCTGCGAACGGGTGCAGCCCGTGCTGTTCGCCCTCCAGACCGCGCTCGCCGCCACCTGGCGCGCCCACGGAGTGGAGCCCGCCGGGGTCATCGGCCACTCCATGGGCGAGGTCGCCGCCGCCGTGGTGGCCGGGGCGCTCTCCCTCGCCGACGGGGCCAAGGTGATCTGCCGCCGCTCCGCGCTGCTCACCCGCGTCGCCGGAGACGGCGCCATGGCCACGGTCGGCCTCGGCGCCGACGAGGTACGGGCCGAACTCGACAGCGACAGCGGCGGCGGCGCCGAAGCCGTCACCGTGGCCGTCATGGCCGCACCCGGCTCCACCGTGGTGGCCGGGGACACCGCACAGGTCGAACGGCTCGTCGCCGGATGGCAGGCCCGCTCCGTCCCCGCCGCGCTGATCGCCGTGGACGTCGCCTCCCACTCGCCCCAGGTGGACCCGCTCCTGGCCGATCTGCGCACCGCCCTCGCCGACCTCGAACCCCGCCGCCCTGAGGTGCCCTTCTACACCACCGTCCTGGACGATCCGCACACCACGCCCGCCTTCGACGCCGATTACTGGTGCGCCAATCTGCGCCACCCGGTCCGGTTCTCCGCGGCCGTCGCCGCCGCGGCGGCCGACCGCCACCTGGTGTACGTCGAGATCTCGCCCCACCCGGTCATCACCCACCCCGTCCTGGCCGGTCTCGCCGGACTGGTGGAGGACCCCGTCGTCCTGCCCACCCTCCGCCGCGAGGAGGACGAGCCGACCACCTTCCGGACCCAGCTGGCCGCGCTGCACTGCGCGGGCGTCCCCGTCGACTGGTCCGTGCTGTACACGGACGGCGCGCTCGCCGACGTACCGCCCATCACCTTCGACCGCACCCGCCACTGGGCCGACGCCCCGCCCCCCGCAGCCACCGGCGCGGCCCCGGCCGGTACGCTGCCCGGCGCCCACCTCGAAGTACCCGGCGAACCCGTCCGCCACTCCTGGCGCGCCCGCACCGGCACCGCGGCCCTGCCCTGGCTCGACGACCACCGGGTGCACGGCGCCCCCGTACTGCCCGGCGCGGCCTCCTACGCCCTCGCGCTCACCGCCGCCTGCGAGGTGTTCGGCGCCGGGCCCGAGGAGGTCGAGGTCACCGATCTGCGCCTCCGTGAACTGCTGCGGCTCGCCGACCACACCGACCTGTCCACCACGGTGACCGTCGCCGCCGCCGACCGCGCCGAATGCGAGATCCACGGACGCGACGAGGACGGCGCCTGGGTGCGGCAGGCCACCGCGGTGCTCCGCAGACTCGCCGTACCACCACGGTCCCGCGCCGCCTCCGTCCGTACCCTCGCCCTGCGCCATCCCGCGCCCATCGAGACCGAGGCGCTGTACGCCAACCTGCGGGCCCGGGGCGTGACACACGGAGCGGCGTTCCAGGGCCTCACCGAGGTCTCCGCCTCGCGCCACGGCAACAGCTTCTGGGCCCGGGTAGCGATCCCCGAGGCCGCCCGCGAGCCCGGACACGGGCTGCGTGTCCACCCCGTCCTGGTCGACCTGTGCGCCCAACTCCTCATCGCCGGACTGCTCGACGAGGGCGACCGGCGGCTGCTGCTGCCCGCGCGGATGCGTTGCGTACGTGTCCTCGGCGACCCCCAGAGCGCCGTCTACTGCCACGCCCGGCTCGCCGAGACCACCCCCGGAGCCACCGTCGGCCATGTCCGCCTGCTCGACGCGGACGGCCGACCGGTCCTGGCCATTGACGGGCTGCGCATCGTCCACCGGGCCGCGGAGCGCGCGACCGAGGTCGACCAGTGGTTCCTGGAGGTCGGCTGGCGGCGCGCCGCCCGGCCCCCGGCCACCCGGGCCCCGGCCACCCGGGCCCCGGCCACCCGGGCCCCGGCCACCCGGGCCCCGGCCACCCGGGCCCCGGCCACCCGGGCCCCGGCCACCCGGGCCCCGGCCACCCGGGCCCCCGGGCGGTGGCTGGTCGTCGGAGAGGCGGACGGCACCGCCCGCCCGGTGGCCGCCGCCCTGCGCGCCGCCGGAGCCACCGCCCGGGTGTGGGACGTGCCCCTGGCCGACCAGCGGCTCGACGCCTTCCGGGACGCCCTCGCCAACCAGCTCACCCGGCCCGGGGAACAACCACGCGCCGTAGTACTCGTATCCGGCCCGCGCCCCGCCGGGGGCAGTGGTTCGCATCCCGCCGGGGGTGGTGGCCCGCGCCCCGCCGGGGGTGGTGGCGCTTACCCCGCTGGGGGTGGTGGTTCGCATTCTGCGGAGGGTGGTGGCTCGCGCCCCGCTGGGGGTGGTGGTTCGCAGCTCGCTGGGGGTGGTGGCTCGCACCCTGCCGGGGGCGACGGTTCGCGCCCTGCCGGGGGTGGTGGCGCTTGCCCCGCTGGGGGTGGTGGTTCGCATTCTGCGGAGGGTGGTGGCCAGTATCGTGCCGGGGGTGGTGGTTCGCGTCCGGTAGAGGGCGGCGGCCCGCACCCTGCGGAGGGTGGTGGCCAGCATCGTGCTGGGGGTGGTGGCGCTTGCCCCGCTGGGGGTGGTGGTTCGCATCCTGCGGAGGGTGGTGGCCAGCATCGTGCCGGGGGTGGTGGCTCGCGCCCTGCCGGGGGTGGTGGTTCGCAGCTCGCTGGGGGTGGTGGCTCGCACCCTGCCGGGGGCGACGGTTCGCGCCCCGCCGGGGGTGGTGCTCACCCTGCCGAGGGTTGTCCGCAGTCCGCCGAGGACGGTTTGCGCCGCACGTGTCGGCTGCTTGCCGTCGCCCAGGTGCTTACCGCCCGCTTCCCCGAGCCGCCCCGTCTGTACGCCGCCACCTCGGGTGCCCACGCCGTGACCCCCGGCGACCTCGCCGACCCCGGTCAGAGCGCGCTCCGCGGACTGCTTCGGGTGCTCGCCTTGGAACACCCCGAGCTGCGGGCCGCCTCGGTGGACACCGACCCGGCCGCCCCGGACCAGCTCGCGGACACCCTCGCCGCCGAACTCCTCGCCGACGGCCCCGAGGACGAGATTGCGCTGCGCGACGGGGCCCGCTACGCCGCCGAACTGGACCACGCGCCGCTCACCGACACCGAGCGCACCACCGCCGCTGCCCGCACCGTGCGCTGCGGCACCGACGGCTTCCGGCTGCGCGCCGGCCGCCTCGGCGACCTGGGCAGCCTGGAGCTCACCACCACCCCGCGCCGCCCGCCAGGGCCCGGTGAGGTCGAACTGCGGGTGCTCGCCGCGGGCCTGAACTTCCGTGACGTCCTCACCGCCATGGGGCTGCTCCCCGGCGACGGCGACGAGGACGTCCGCTACCGGCTCGGCTTCGAATGCGCGGCCGAGGTGAGCGCGGTGGGACCCGGCGTTGACCACCTCCGCGCCGGTGACCGGGTGGTGGCCGCCGATGTGCACGGCGGCGCCTTCGGCTCGTTCACCGTCGTCCCGGTCGACCGCACCGCGCCCCTCCCCGACGGCCTCGACCCGCACACCGCCGCCGGGCTGCCGATCGCGTTCCTCACCGCCTGGTACGCGCTGCGCCACATCGGCCGGGTGACCGCGGGGGAGCGGGTGCTGATCCACTCCGCCACCGGCGGCACCGGGCTGGCCGCCATCGCGGTCGCCCGGCTGCTGGGCGCCGAGGTGCTGGCCACGGCGGGCAGCGAGGAGAAGCGGCGCTTCCTGCGGGGCACGGGCATCGCCCGGGTGATGGACTCCCGGTCGCTGGACTTCCGCGACGAGATCATGGCGTCCACCGGGGGCGAGGGCGTCGACGTGGTGCTCAACTCCCTTTCCGGGGCCGCCATCCGGGCCGGTCTCGAGTGTCTGCGCCCCTTCGGACGCTTCGTCGAACTCGGCGTCCGCGACATCCTCTCCGACGCCCCGCTCGGCCTCTCCCCGCTGCGCCACAACATCACCTTCGCCACCGTGGACCTCAGGGAGCTCCAGCTGGACCGCCCGCGGGAGTACGCGGCGATGCTGCGCGACGTGCTCACCGCGATCGGCGATGGCCGTCTCAAGCCACTGCGCTGCACCACCTATCCGCTCGCGGAAGTCACCGACGCGTTCCGGCAGATGGCCGGGGCCCGCCACATCGGCAAACTGGTGCTGACCATCCCGCAGGACGGCCAGCTCGACGCGGTGCTGCCCGACGGACCGCGCACGGTGCGCGACGGCGGGACGTACATCGTCACCGGTGGTCTGCGCGGCCTCGGACTCGCCACCGCCCGCTGGCTGGCCCGGCGGGGCGCGGGCCACCTCGTGCTCAACGGACGGACCGCACCGGTCGGCGACGCGGCGCGGACACTCGCCGAGCTCTCCGCCACCGGAACCAGGATCACCGTCGTCACCGGCGACATCGCCCGCCCGGGCACGGCAGAGCGGCTGGTGGCCGCCGCCACCGCCGACGCGGGGGCGTCCCTGCACGGCGTCGTCCACTCCGCGATGGTTCTCGACGACGCGGCCGTGGCCAACGTCCGCGAGGACCAGCTGCGCCGCGTATGGGCGCCGAAGGCCACCGGGGCGTGGCAGCTGCACCGGGCCACCGAGGGGCACCGGCTCGACTGGTTCGCGGTGTACTCCTCGATGGCCTCCCTGCTCGGCAACGCGGGACAGGGCGCCTACGCGGCAGCCAACGCCTGGCTGGACGGCTTCGCCGCCTGGCGCTCGGCGCGCGGCCTGCCCACCCTCGCGGTCAACTGGGGGCCGTGGGGCGAGACCGGAGTGGCCACCGGCTTCGCCGACCGCGGCTACCAGACGATCCCCACGGACGAGGGACTGCGCGCGCTCGGCACCCTGCTGGCCCATCGGCGGGTACGGACCGGGGTGATCCCCGGCGAACCCGCCACCTGGATCCCCGCCACCGGCCGCCGGTCCCCGCTGTTCGCCCCGCTGCTCCCCGGCGATGACACCCCGGCGGCCACCCGCGAGGACACCGATGACATCCGCGCCAGGCTGGCCGCCCTCCCCGCCGGTCCGGCCCGCCGCACCGCGCTGGAGTCCTACCTCACCGAGCACATCCGGGCCGTGCTGCGGCTCAGCAGCACCACCCTCGATCCGCGGACCCCGCTTACGTCACTGGGCTTCGACTCGCTGCTCGCCATGGAGCTGCGGGTGCGGCTGGAGGCGGGGCTGAGCGTCAAACTCGCGGGCAACTTCGTCTGGCGCCATCCGACCGTGGAGGCCCTGGCCGCCGCGCTCGCCCAGCAACTGCGACTCGACCCGGCCGACCGGCCGGAGGAGCGGCTGGGCGCCCCGGGCTGACGGGGCCGCGCGAGGGCCGCGACGCCACCGGCGGGTGGCTACGGACGGGCGTCAGGGCTCTCCGGGGAATCCTGGGCCGGGTGGTCCCAGGCGCTCACGCCCAGCTTGCCGGTGGTGCCCAGGTCGATATGGTCGGGCACGGTCTGCGCCCCTCCGCCGCTGTCGTTGCCCCCGGCGTTGTCCTCGCCGTTCGGCACGATCCGCAGATAGCGGCCGTCGGCGGCGGGGCGCGTCACATCGGTCACCAGATTCCGCCATGCCAGCCGCGCCACCGACCGTTCACCGGGCTTCAGCCGCACCGGCCCGGTGGCCGTCTCGAAGCCGTCGAGGGTGGCGATGGCCGAGGCCCCGTGGCTGACCGTGACCTCCAGTGGCTCCAGGTCCTCGTCCAGCACCTGGACGGACGGATGGCCGTTCACCGTGTAGGCGCGCGTGCCGCAGTTCACCAGCTCGATCCGCTGCACCCGCAGCCCCATCGCCGCGTCGGCCTCGGCGGCCCGCAGCAGCACCCCCGAGTCGGGGCAGGCCGCGGGGGCGGTGGGCACGGTGGTGTGCGGCGAGGCGGTGGGGGCCGCCGGGCGGGACGTGTCCTCGTCGGGCACCGCGGCCACTCCCGACGGGGACCGCGCACCGCACGCGCAGAGCAGTCCGGCCGCCCCGAGCCAGCCGAGCAGCCGTCTTCGGCGGTGCCGGGCGGCACTGCGGAAGAGGGGCGCCCGGGGTGTGGTGATCGCATCCGTGTCCATGCGGCTCATCCTGCCCGAACGCCGGGCGGGACGAGCCGCGTTGGCCCGAAGGCCCCGGTCACAGCGCCACAACGTCCGCCGTGGCCACCGGCCTTCCACTGATGAAAGACTGATTGGCGGCGAGCCCGGTGACCAGCGCGAGCGCCCCGTCCTGCTCGGTGGCCCGCTGGCGGGAGGCGTCCGAGGCGTCCATGGCCGCCACTTCGGTGGCCGCCGCCGGAGCCACCGGGCCGTCCGCCGGACCTGCCGATCCGTCCGCCGGAGCCACCGGGCCGTAGAGCACATCGAGCATCCGCTCGTCCCCGCCGCCGTGTCCCGCGTGGTCGAACGCCGGCAACTCCACCTCACGCGGCGGCTCCCACAGCGGTCGCAGCACCAGCCGCGGACCGCCCGCGTTGGCCAGGGCCCGGTCGCCGTGGACGGTGCCGCGGCCGGAGGCGGTGGCCAGCAGCGGCGGCTGCCACGCGCTCTCCTCGACCTCCAGCTCCAGTCGCCCCCGGGTGCCGTTGAACATCACCCGGTAGCCCTCCCAGGGGGAGTAGGCGGTCAGGTGGTACGTCAGGGTGGCGCCGGTGTCGTAGCGGACCAGCAGCGCCATGTCGTCCTCGATGGTGATGCCGTCGCCGAACACATTGCGGTCGCGGTGGTAGCCGTCCTCGCCCTCGGCGTCCAGGTACAGCGAGCGCATCGCATCGTTCTCGGCGAGGTCGAGCGCGAACGGGTCGTCCCGCGCGGCGGCGGCGCCGTGCGCCCGCTCGTAGTCGCGCCGGTAGCCGTTGCGCTCGCCCGCCGCACGGCCGTAGAAGCCGAGCCGCCCGTAGCCGAACACCTCCTCCGGCCGGGCCCCCAGCCACCAGTTGACCAGGTCGAAGTGGTGGCTGGACTTGTGCACCATCAGCCCGCCGCTGCGCTCCTTCTCGCGGTGCCAGCGGCGGAAGTAGTCGGCGCCGTGCCGGGTGTCCAGCAGCCACTCGAAGTGCACCGAAACCACCGCGCCGATGGCGCCGCCGGAAAGCTGCCGGTGGACCTCCTCGTGCACCGGGTTGAAGCGGTAGTTGAAGGCGACCGCCAGCTGGTTGCCGGTCTCCCGGACCGTCTCCAGGATGCGGCGGCACTTGGCCGCGTCGGTCGTCATCGGCTTCTCGGTGACCACCCGGCAGCCGGCCCGCAGCGCGGGCACGATGTACGCGTCGTGCAGCGCGTCCACACAGGTCACCACCACCTCCTGGATGTCGTCCGCGCGCAGTCGCCGCTCGAACTCCGCCGGGTTCCAGGCGGCGGCCTCCGGCTCGCCCGCCTCCTCCAGCAGCCGCTGGTGGTGGGCGATGCGCACGGGGTTGGGGTCGCACAGCGCGGCGACCCTCAGCCCCGGGCGGCGGGCCAGCGCCTCGGTGAACATCTGAGCCCGGGAGCCGGTGCCCACCACCACGGCCCGGGACGGGGTGCTGCCGACGGTCATGCGTCCTCCAGCGGAAGCAAACGATTCAATCCGAAGTCGATCAACGCCTGCGCAGGATAGGACGATCGGCCGCCCGCCACCACGGACAGGTCGCCCGCCACCACGGACAGCCGCACACGGGAGTGCACCGGTGGCCCCTGTGCAAGGATGAAACATGTGGACATGACCTCCAGGGTCCCGGAGGACGACGGGCCATGACCGATATCCAGGAGTCGCTGCGCGAGATGATGGCGTGCGAGGGCGCACTCGCCGCCTCGCTCGTCGACTACCTGAGCCGGATCACCCTGGGCGCCGTCCAGACCCCGCAGGGGCCGGACCTGGAGAAGGTGGCCTACGGGGACACGGATGTGCTGCGGGCCAAGCTGTCCACCCTGGAATTGCTCGGCTACAGCCCGGAACGGCTCGAGGACATCGTCGTTACGCTGGACGCCGAGTACCACGTGATCCGCCCGCTCAGCCGACGCGCCAGCCAGGGGGTCTTCCTCTATCTGGTGGCCGACCGGGCGCGGGCGGATTTGAACACCGTGCGGGCCGCGATGCGCGATGTGGCCCTCCGACTCGATGTGTGAGCGGTGTGTGGGCGGGGAGCCACGTACCGTGCCGAGGTGTATCACGTTTCGGGACGGGCAGGGATCGTCCGTCCCGAGGCTTCCCGGTCGGTCGGGAATAAATGGTAGGAAGGGGGCGTGGTCGGAGTTTTCGGTCGATCAAGGCTTGCCCCACACACCCCCTCCCGGACGCGGTTCCGCTCGCTCCTGAGCTTGCGCAGCTTGAGCGCGCGCAGCATCGCCGGGCAGGTTTTCGCTGTCCAAGTCGTGCTCGTGTGCCTGCTCATCGTGGCGGCCACGACGGCGCTCATCCTCCAGGCCCGTATCGACAGCGAGCAGGAGGCCCTTAACCGCGCCACCGCCGTCGCCCAGACGTTCGCCACCTCCCCGGGCACCGCGTCCGCGATGAAGGCCGAGAATCCGACCGCCGTGCTCCAGCCGCGGGCCGAGGCGACCCGTCGCCGGGCGCATCTGGACTTCGTGGTCGTGGCGAACACCCACGGCATCCGCTACACCCACCCCAAGCCGCAGTACATCGGCAAGACGGTGGTGGCCGACTGGCGGCCGGTGGTGAAGGGCAAGATCGTCACCGAGTCCGTTCAGGGTCCCCTCGGCCGGGAGGTCCAGGCCACCGTCCCGATCCCCAAGGGCGACGGCACCGTGGTCGGCGTGGTGTGCGCCGGGATGACCGCCGCCGATGTGAGCGGCCGGGTCGAGCGCCAGCTGCCGCTGGTCTTCGGCTCCGCCGCCGGTGCGCTCGCGCTCGCCACCGGCGGGACCGCGCTGGTCGGCGGGCGGCTGCGGCGGCAGACGCGGGGGCTCGGGCCCGCCCAGATGACCCGCATGTACGAGCACCACGACGCCGTGCTGCACTCCGTGAAGGAGGGCGTGCTCATCGTCGACAGCCACGGCCGTCTGGTCCTCGCCAACGACGAGGCGGGCCGGCTGCTCGACCTGCCCCCGGACGCTGAGGGCCGCCCCGTCACCGAGCTCGGCATCGAGCCGCGCACCGCCGAGTTGCTCGCCTCGGGCCGGGTCGCCACCGACGAGGTGCACCTGGCCGGGGAGCGGCTGCTGGCCGTCAACCAGCGCTCCACCCGATGGGACGGCGGGATGTCCGGAAGCGTCGCCACGCTCCGCGACTCCACCGAACTGCGCGCGCTGTCCGGCAAGGCCGAAGTGGCGGAGCGGCGGCTGCGGCTGCTCTACGAGGCCGGCTCGAGGGTCGGCACCACCCTCGATGTGGTGCGGACCGCCGAGGAGCTGACCCGCTTCGCCGTCCCGTGGTTCGCCGACTTCGCCACCGTTGACCTGGTGGACCCCGTGCTGCGCGGCGACGAGCCCGTGGGCAGCGCCATGCGCCGCACCGCCACCTGTGGCATCCGTTCCGACCATCCGCTGTGGCGGGTCGGCAAGATGATCACCTATAGCGGCGCCGCGCCCCAGGCACGGGGCTTCGGCGCCGGTCGCGCGGTGCTCGAGGCGGATCTGCGGACGTACGAGGGGTGGCAGGAGCAGGACCTCGACCAGGCGGCCAAGATCGTCACGTATGGCATCCACTCGATGATCACCATCCCGCTGCGGGCGCGGGACGTCACCATGGGCGTCGCCACCTTCTGGCGCTCGGAGAAGGCCGAGCCGTTCGACGAGGACGACGTGGCGCTCACCGAGGAGCTGGTCGCGCGCGCCGCGGTCGCCATCGACAACGCCCGCCGCTACACCCGCGAACACGCGATGGCGGCCACTCTGCAGCGCAGTCTGCTGCCCCAGGGCCTGCCCGAACAGGACGCCATGGAGGTGGCCCACCGCTATCTGCCCGCCCGGGCCGGGGCCGGCGGCGACTGGTTCGACGTCATCCCCCTGCCCGGCGCCCGGGTCGCGCTCGTCGTCGGCGATGTCGTCGGCCACGGACTGCACGCCGCCGCCACCATGGGCCGGCTGCGCACCGCCGTGCACAACTTCTCCGCGCTCGACCTGCCGCCCGATGAACTCCTGGCCCATCTCGACGAGTTGGTCAGCCGGTTCGACCAGGACCAGGCCGCCGCGGGCACCGACGCCCCGGGGATCAGCGGCGCCAGCTGTCTGTACGCCATCTACGACCCGGTCTCCGGCCGCTGCACGATGGCGGGCGCCGGCCACCCGGGCCCGGCGGTGGTCCTCCCCGACTCCACCGTCACCTTCCCCGAGGTCCCCCTCGGCCCGCCGCTGGGCCTGGGCGGCGAGCCCATCGAGACCGCCGAACTGGAGCTGCCCGCAGGCAGCCGACTGGCGCTGTTCACCGACGGGCTGATCCGGGACCGCGGCCGGGACTTCGACGAAGGGCTCGGCGTGCTGCGCACCACCCTCGCCGGACTGCCCGAGCGCACTCCGGAGCAGACCTGCCAGGCCGTCTTCGACACCATGGCGTCCTCCCACCCCATCGATGACATCGCCCTCCTCGTGGCCCGCACCCATCTGCTGGACCCCGGGCACGTCGCCGAATGGGAGCTGCCCTCCGACCCCGCCGCGGTGGCCCGCATCCGCAACGAGGCCGCCGGGCAGCTGAGCGCATGGGGGCTGGAGGAGGTCGGCTTCACCACCGAACTCATCCTCAGCGAGCTGATGACCAACGCCATCCGCTACGGATCCAGCCCCAGCCGCGTCCGCTTGCTGCGCGCCCGCACCCTCATCTGCGAGGTGGCGGACGGCTCCAGCACCTCTCCGCATCTGCGCCGCGCCGCCACCACCGACGAAGGCGGCCGGGGGCTCTTCCTCGTGGCCCAGTACGCCCAGCGCTGGGGCACCCGCTACACCCCCAATGGCAAGATCATCTGGGCCGAGCAGCCGCTGACCGCCCCGGTGTCACCGCTGGGCGAGGTCACGGACGACGCCCTCCTCGACCAGTGGGCGGACATCTCGGGCTGACCCGGTCGGCGCGGTAGCCCCGTCAGACGGCGCTCTTGAGCGCGCGGGCGCGGGGCGTCAGCCGAGCGTGCGATGGGCGCCGGGGGTGTGGCCGAAGGCCCGGCGGAAGACATCGATGAAGGCGCTGCTCGACGCCCAGCCGCAGCGATGGGCCACGGCCGTGACCGGGACGCCCTCGGCCAGCAGCCGCAGGGCGTGGTGCAGCCGCAGTTGGGTGCGCCACTGCGGGAAGGTCATCCCCAGCTCCGCCCCGCACAGCCGGGTCAGGGTGCGCTCGCCGACCCCGGCCGCGGCGCCGAGCTGCCGCAGGGTCCGGTTGTCCGCAGGGTCGTCGTGGAGGAGGGCGCACACCGCCGCCAGGCGCGGGTCCTCGGCGGCGGGCACATGCACCGGCTGCTCGGGGCAGCGGCGGAGCTGATCGAGCAGTACGGCCCGCAGCCGACGGCGTTCGGCGCCCAGGTCCGCCGGGTGCGCGGTGTACTCGATGATCAGCTCGCGCAGCAGCGGGCCGACGCCGAGGACCGCGGGCTGCTCCAGCCGCAGCGGGTTGTCCGCCACCGCCAGCCCCACCAGATGGAGCTCGGTGGCGCCGTACGCGCGGTGCTCATGGACGGTCCCGGCGGGAATCCAGAGCGCACGGTTGGCGGGTGCGATCCAGCTGCCCGCGTCGGTGGTGACCGCCAGCACTCCCCGCCCGGCGTAGACGATCTGGTGCTCGTCATGCCGGTGCGCGTCGATACCGCCACCGGCGGGCAGTGGCCGCTGGCCCGTCGTCGCCTGGGGATCGTGGCGGATCCTCTCCATCGCAACCATCGCCACTTCATCAACCTCAGGGTGTCGGCCGCCGCAGCCCGCGAAGGCGTCCGCGATGGTGTGGCCCTGAACTGACAGATCTCGTCCGATTGGATCTTCAGCGTATGTATCCGGACAGAATCTGTCCATGTGACCGTGCGTCGGTCCGCCGTACGACCGGCTCCGATGACAGGTCCGTACCGCACACTGGGGTGTCATGGAGCTGCAGATCACCGCCACCTCGCCCGAGCACCCGGCGTCCCTGCTCGATCTGCCGTGGAACGTCCCGCTGGCGGAGTGGCCGGAGGAGCACCTGGTCGCCCTCCCCCGGGGCATCTCCCGCCATGTCGTCCGCTTCGCGCAGGCGGGCGGCGAGATCGTGGCCGTCAAGGAGGTCGGCGAGTGGGCGGCGGTGCGGGAGTACGGGCTGCTGCGCGACCTGGACCGGCTCGCGGTGCCCGCGGTGGACGCGCTCGCGGTGGTGACCGGACGCACCGACGCGCACGGCGAGCCGCTGGAACCGGCGCTGATCACCCGCCATCTGGTGGGGTCGCAGCCGTACCGGTCGATGTTCCAGACGACCATGCGGCCCAGCACCATCAGACGGCTGCTCGACGCGCTCGCCGTACTGCTGGTGCGATTGCACCTGGCCGGGTTCGCCTGGGGCGACTGCTCGCTGTCCAACACCCTCTTCCGGCGCGACGCGGGCGCGTACGCCGCCTATCTGGTGGACGCCGAGACCGGGCAGATCCAGCCGAAACTCACCAGCGGACAGCGGGAGTACGACCTCGAGGTGGCGCGCGTGAACATCGCGGGCGAGCTGATGGACCTGGAGGCCAGCGGCTCCCTGCACCCCTCGGTCGACCCGGTGCTCTTCGGGCAGGACATCGTGGAGCGCTACTGCGATCTGTGGCATGAGCTGACGCGTCAGTCGGTCTATCCGCTCGACCAGCGCCACGCCATCGACCAGCGCGTCCGCCGCCTGAACGACCTCGGGTTCGACGTGGCGGAGATGCAGATCGAGCGCTCGCCCGACGGTGACGCCGTCAGCTTCGTGCCCAAGGTCGTGGACGCGGGCCACCACCAGCGGCAGTTGCTACGGCTGACCGGGCTCGACGCGGAGGAGAACCAGGCCCGCAGCCTGCTGAACGACCTGGAGACCTGGATGGCCACCCAGGATGACCACGCGCCGGGCGATCCGCTCGGCGCCCGCCCGGAGGTGCTTGCCCACCGGTGGGTCCGCGATGTCTTCCGGCCCACGGTACGGACCGTGCCGAAAGAGCTGCGCGGTGCGGCCGACACCGCGCAGCTCTACTACGAACTGCTGGAGCACCGCTGGCTGTTGTCCGAGCGGGCGGGCCGGGACGTGGGCCTGGACACCACCGTCGAGGACTACATACGGACCATCCTGACCCATCAGCCCCACAGCTGAACGCCCCGCGGGCGGGCGGCAGTTCAGGACTTCGCGGTCAGCACGTCCCGGATCGACGCGATCACGCGCGGCGCCTGGTCGTTGAGGTAGAAGTGGCCGCCGGAGTAGACCTGGAGGTCAAAGCCACCGGTGGTGTGCTCGCCCCAGGCGCGGGCCTCCTCCACGGTCGCCTTGGGGTCGTTGTCCCCCACATGCGCGTGGATGGGCGTCGCCAGCCGCAGGCCGGGGGCGTAGCGATAGGTCTCGGCCGCCTTGTAGTCGCTGCGGATCGCGGGCAGCACCATCCGTAGGATCTCGTCGTCGCCGAGGAGCGAGGTGTCGGTGCCGCTCAGGCCCTTCACCTCGGCGATCAGCCCGTCGTCGTCGCGGAGGTGGACGGTCTCGTCGCGGTGGCAGGACGGGGCGCGCCGTCCCGAGGCGAACAGCGCCACCGGCTGTACGCCCTTCTGCTCCAGGCGCAGGGCGACCTCGAAGCTCAGCGTGGCGCCCATGCTGTGGCCGAAAAGCGCTACCGGCTTATCCGTATACGGCAGCAATTCGGGCACCAGCGCATCGGCCAGTTCGGCGATGTTGTCGATGCACTTCTCATTGCGCCGGTCCTGGCGCCCCGGATACTGCACGGCGAGCACATCGACCGTGGGCGAGAGGGCCTTGGAGACGGGGAAGTAGTAGGAGGCGGACCCGCCGGCGTGGGGCAGGCAGACGAGTCGCGTCGCCGCGGTCGGCGCGGGGTGGAACTGCCTGATCCACAGGCTTGTGCCGGTGGGGTGTGCGGTCACGTGATGTCCTTTCGTGCCGCTCGCTCTGCGGCGGCTGTCGGGTGGCTGTCACGCGCGTGCCTCGGATCGCGCGCGGACCAGTAGACCACCCTGCCGGTCCCGTCCGATCTGCGGCCACCCCTATTTAGGCCGGGAGTCCCCTAGTGTTTCCCTCGTGTCGGTCATGTGCGGGAAGCGGTGAGTCCGCCCCGTTCGGCCGTCCGCAGCGCCAGGGCCGCCAGCGCCTCGGGAGCCCCGGCCTGACCGCGGATTCCCGGGAAGGCGTTGATGTCCACGATCAGCGGTGCGCCGCCACCCGCGTCGATCAGATCCACACCATAGACGTTCAGCGAGAACACCGCACCGACCCGGAGCACCGGATCCAGCCAGCCCGGTGGCAGCGCGTCCAGGGCCAGCGGCAGGTTCGGACCGCGGCCACCGGCCGCCAGCTCCGACCGGCGCAGCGCGGCGAACACCCGGCCCGCGACCACCCACAGCTTGTGGTCCCAGCCGTCGTTCGGGACGAAGTCCTGCACCACCACGGGCTCATCCGCCCAGTCCGCGGTCAGGGCCCGCAGCCGCGCGGCGCCGTCCACGCGGGCCACCAGGTCCTGACGGCGGCTGTGGCGGCTCTTGACCACGACGGGACGACGCGGCGGCTCAGCCGCCAGCGCGGCGAGCGAGGCCACGGTGCGGGTGGGGGCGAACGGCAGCCCGGCGCGGAGCGCCCGCTCGGCCATCGCCGTACGGTCCTGGCACCGCGCGGTGGCGGCGGCGGAGTTCACCACCGGGGCGCCACGCCGCTCCAGGGACCGGGCGAGCGCCAGCGCGGGAGGTGTCCGGGCCTTCAGCAGGTACACGTCGGCGAGTGCGCCCGCGACGGCCGGGCCCCGCGTCCCCGCCCCGTCGTGGCCGCCCGGGCCGAGTGCCACCACCTCATGGCGGGGGGCCAGCAGAGCCGTGGTGTCGGCGAGGAGCTGATGGCCGGGGTCGGTGGTGATCAGGCCGATCCTCATCGGCCGCCGCTCACCGTGGCGCTGGCCGGGACCGGCCCGGCCCCACGCACCGGCGGCTCGGCTCCGGTGAGGGCGCGGACGAGCGCGGCCCCGGACCGGCCGCCGCCCCCGCGCGCCAACTCCAGGACCGCGCGCCCCACCCGGGCCGCCGCGTCCGGCACCTCCTTGAAGCTGGGGAAGTCGTTCACATCGACGATCACCGGCCCGTCCGGGCCCAGCAGCACATCCACCCCGTACAGATCGAGGCCGTAGACCGCGCCGACCTCGGCGGCGATGGCCGCCACTTCGGCGGGCAGCGGTACCCGACGCCCGCGCGCGCCCGCGTCGGGGCCGAGCGGCGACCCCCGCTCGGTGGCGTACAACTCCCCGCCCACGCAGTACACCTTGAGGTCGACGCCCGAATTCGGCACATACGGCTGGGCGATGAGCATGCCCTCCGCCGCCAGCTCGGCGCGCAGCGCCCTCAGCCGGTCCGGGGTCGGCACCAGCCGCACGGCCCGCCCCGAGCTGCCGTCCGCGGGCTTGACCACCAGCGGGAACTCGGCCTCCGCGATCTCCTCCAGCGCCTCGGGCCGGGCCGCCGCGTAGGTGGGCGGCATCGGCAGCCCACGGCTGCGCCCGATGGCGGCCGCCAGGGCCTTGTCCCGTACGCCGCGGATGGAGCGGGCGTCGTTGACGGTGGTCAGCCCGACCGCCGCCGCGGCCTCCAGCAGCGTGAGCCCGGGGCCTCCGGACACCGTCTTGAGCACCCAGGCGTCATGGCTGCCGGCCCGCACCGCGTCGGACATCAGCATCAGGGAACGGCCCGGCCTGACCACATCCACCTGGTGGCCCCAGTCGGAGAGCTGACGGATCACCTCGCGCGGCATCCCGTCGTGGCGATAGCGCTCCTCCACCAGAAAGCAGAGTCTCATCGGCCTTCTTCCTCGTCACCGGACAGGTCCCCGGGCCGCTGCCGAGAGTGTCCGGCGCGCCATGGCTCCTCAGGATGTCATCCGCCGTTCTCTTGCGATCTCCTGGGCCAACCCACGGGCGTCAGTGGCCCGTTGACCGGCCCCCGATGAGGCCTGTTTATCGGGCTAAGTTTGCTTTACTCTGCTGAACATGACACTGACGCGTAGGGAGCGGGAAATACTCGCGCTGCTGCGGCGGGACCCGCTGGCCGGCGCCCAGTCCATCGCCGACGCACTCGGGACCACCCGGGCCGCGGTCAATGTGCACCTCTCCAACCTGGGCAAGAAGGGCGCCATCCTGGGGCGCGGCTACATCCTGCGCCAGGAGCACGCGGTGGTGGTCATCGGCGGGGCCAATGTGGACATCAAGGTGCGCAGCCTCGCCCCCGTGACCTACCGCACCAGCAACCCGGGGCGGTCCCACACCAGCCCCGGCGGCGTCGGCCGCAACATCGCCGAGAACCTCGCCCGGCTCGGCACCCCCACCCATCTCATCGCCGCCGTGGGGCAGGACGCGGCGGGGGAGCGGCTGCTGAGCGAGACCCAGGCCGCCGGGGTGCGCATCGAGCACATTCACCGCGGCCCCCATCCCACCGGTACCTATACGGCGGTGCTGGACGCCGACGGCGATCTGGTCGTGGCCATCGCCGACATGGCCGCCACCGACGCGCTGGCCCCCGAGCACCTCCACACCGCGCGCGAACTCATCGGCAACGCCGGTCTGCTGGTGCTGGACGGCAACCTCTCCACGCGAGTGCTCTCCTACGTCCTGGACATCGCCTCCGCCACCGGCGTCCAGACGCTGATCGACCCGGTGAGCGTCCCCAAGGCGACGCTGCTGGCCCCGCTGTTCGCCGCCGGGCGGCCGGTCTTCGCCGTCACGCCGAACGTGGCGGAGCTGGGCGCCCTCACCGACCGGGACCTCGAAGGGGCCGAGGACGCGGACGACCCGCGGCTGCTCCGGGCCGTGGCCGTCCTCCATGAGCGCGGGGTGCGGCATGTGTGGGTGCGGCTCGGTGCGCGCGGCTCCCTGCTGAGCACCCTCGACGAGGGCCGGGTGCCGCTGGAGGCGCCACCAGCCGAAGTGCGGGACGTCACCGGGGCCGGTGACGCGATGCTCGGCGCGTTCGCCCACGCCCTGCTCGGCGGCGCCGACCCGGTGGACGCCGCCCGCTACGGCCACGCCGCCGCCGCGCTGACCGTGGCCACCCCCGCCACCGTACGACCCGACCTGACCCCGCGTCTGATCGAGGACGCGCTCGACGCCCCGCTGCGGAGGACCCCATGACCACCCCCCATCCCCGGCTTACCCTCACCGAGGAGGTCGCGGAGGCGCTGCTCGACGGCCGTCCCGTGGTCGCGCTGGAGTCCACGATCATCAGTCACGGCATGCCGTATCCGCAGAACGTGGAGATGGCCACCGAGGTCGAGGAGATCATCCGCGCCGAGGGCGCGGTCCCCGCCACCATCGCCGTCCTCCACGGCAGGCCGCGCGCCGGTCTGGACCGGGCCGATCTGGAACTGCTCGCCACCAGCCCCGAGGTGGGCAAGGTCAGCGTGCGCGACCTCGCCCATGTCATCGCGCGCGGCGGCCACGGCGCGACCACCGTGGCGTCCACCATGCGGCTCGCCGCGCTCGCCGGGATCCGCGTCTTCGTCACCGGTGGCATCGGCGGAGTGCACCGGGGAGCGGAGCGGTCCTTCGACATCAGCGCCGACCTCACCGAGCTCGCCACCACCCCGGTGGCCGTCATCAGCGCCGGGGTCAAGAGCATCCTCGACATCGGGCTGACCCTGGAGAAGCTGGAGACCCTGGGCGTTCCGGTGCTCACCTACGGCACCGATGACTTCCCCGCCTTCTACTCCCGGGTGAGCGGCTTCCGCTCCCCGCTGCGCGTCGACTCACCCGAGGAGATCGCCGCCACCATGCGCGCCCAGTGGGAGCTGGGCATGACGGCGGGGCTGAGCATCGCCAACCCGGTCCCCGAGGCCGAGGAGATCCCGGCCGAGCGGATCGACGGCATCATCGGGCGGGCCCTCGCCGAGATGGCGGAGGCGGGCATCGGCGGCAAGGACGCGACCCCGTATCTGCTGGGCCGGATCGTGGAGTTGACCGAGGGCGAGAGCCTGCGGACCAATATCGCCCTGGTCAAGAACAACGCACGGCTCGGGGCGCGGATCGCGATTCACTACGCGGCCGGGGCATAACGCGCCCGCGCCGGGGCCCGGTGGCCGATCGCCGCCGCGGGGGCCTTGTCGGTGGGGTGTTCTACGGTCTGGCCATGACCACCTCCGATGATGTCCGTGCCATCGCCCTGTCGCTGCCGGAGACCACAGAGAAGATCGCCTGGTCGATGCCCACGTTCAGGGTCGCCGGGAAGATGTTCGCCACCTTGCCCGAGGACGAGACCTCGATGGCCGTCAGATGTCCCAAGGTGGAGCGGGAGGAGCTGGTGCTGGCGGAGCCGGAGAAGTTCTGGGTCGCGGGCCATGAGGCGGGTTCGGCCTGGGTGCGGGTGCGGCTCGCCGCGCTGGACGACCTCGATGAGTTGCGGGACATCCTGCTCGACTCCTGGCGGCAGGCCGCACCGGCCTCCTTGCTCGAATGAACACACCACACGGCCGGTCGCTTCTCGAAATGTGGCGCTATGGGTGTTCGAGTGGATAACCGACACGGGTGAAAGTACGGACTTTTCCCGGTAATCGGAGTGCCGTCTTCCGCAGTGCGGGGTTCCCTGGAAGGGGATCAGCGAGGGAGGCCGCATGGTGTACGGCGGCAGGACGAACCGCCCCGCGGTGTGCGGCGGCCCGTGCGTGGCTGCCGTCCTCCTGCTGCTGGCGGCCACGCTGCTGCACACCGTGCTGGCCCTGGGGGTCGTCCGCGCCTCACCGCCCACCGGGCCGGAGCGGTGCGTGACCGGGAAGGCCGGTGCGGCCGGGGTGCCGGACCGGGCCCCGGCCCCCTCCGCGCCCGGTGACGCGGGGGCTCCCGTCCCGGCCCCGCCCCTCTCCGCGTCGGCCCCCGTGGGCGCTCCCGCTCCCGTCACCCCCCTACCGCTGGCGCCGGAGACCGAGGACGAGCGCTCCACCTCCTCGGCGTCGGCCGCCTTCTCCGCCTCCGCACGGGACGGTGCCGGGCATCCGGACCGGCACGCCGGGCGGGTGGCCCGTGGCGCCTCGTTCGGCGGCCATCGCTCCCTCTCGACGTCCGTCGGCCCCCTCGCCCTCATCGCGGTCCGCGGTCGCCCCGCCCAGCCGGCGCCGGGCGCAGCCGCGTTCGGCACCGGGGACGGCGTCCCGGCCGGTCGGCTCTCCTCGCGGTCCGTCGTTCTGCGCTGCTGACCGGCCCCGGGCCGTCCGCCATCCCGCTTCCGCGTGCATCGCGGCTCCCGGATGCGGTCCGGCCTGCCCGCCAGCCGTAGGACGTCCGAGACCGCAGGAGTATCCGCATGCCCATCGATGTCTATGCCGCCATGCGCGCCATGCTGCGCGCGGAAGCCACCAGGCGCCCCGTCACCCCGCAGGCCAGCACCGCCACCGATCCGTCGCCGCCCGCGGTGGATCCGGCCGCTCCCGCCCGGGTGGACGCCACCGTTCGGAACACATCGGCCGAGGGGCCGGTACCGGCCCCAACCGCCGTACCGGCTCCCTCCGGCGTACCGGCTCCCTCCGGCGTACCGGCTCCACCGTCCGCCGCACCGCGCCCCGTCCGCCGGACCCGCCCGTCCCGGTACCTCTCGCGCTGCCGTGCCGCGCTGCGCGCCGTGCGCCACGCCGTGTCGTCCTGCTTCGCCGGGCGCGCGTCACGACAGGGCCGCTGACACACAGCCGTTGATGGTTACTGAAGGAAGGTGACACACGGCCGTGGACCGGCCGCCGGGGGAAGGGAGCCGGAAGTGCGGGCGCCGGGAGGTCACACCGGCCCGTCGTTCCGTCCGCCCTACGGCGAATCCCCGCTCGAGAGCAACCGCTCGCGCTGCGCCACGGCCCAGGCGTAGCCGGGATTCAGCGCCACCGCGCGCTCCAGGTCCGCCAGCGCCTCCGCATGTCTGCCCAGGGCCTCGTTGGCCATCGCGCGGCTCCCCAGGGCCCAGGCGTAGCCCGGGTCGAGGGCCAGCGCCCGGTCGTACACCGCGATGGCCTCCTCGTAGCGGCCCGCGAAGCGGTGGACATCGCCGCGTTCGCCGAGCGTTCCCGGGACGCCGGGCTCCAGGGACTCCACCCGGTCCAGGTCCGCCAGCGCGCCCGCGCTGTCCCCGAGGGTGCTGCGCACCCGGGCCCGCCGGAGCAGTGCCCAGGCGTAGTCGCCGTTCAGCTCGATGGCCCGGTCCAGGTCCGCCAGGGCCTCCTGGATCCGGCCGAGCGCCATCCTGGTCTGGCCGCGGCTGCCCAGGGCCACATGGTCCGCCGGATCGGCCTCGATCACCGGGTCGAGCCGGGCCAGCGCCTCCTCGTACCGGCCCGCCCGGCGGCAGGTCTCCCCGCGCTCCCGCTGCACCCAGGTCGAACCCGGCTCCAGCGCGTCGACGCGGTCCAGCGCGTCCATCGCCGCGGTGAATTCCCCGGTCGCCCGGTGGACCACGGCACGCCCGAAGTGCGCCCGCACATTCCCGGGGTCCAGCTCGACCGCCCGCTGGAAGTCCCCCAGCGCCCCGTCGAACTCCTCGACCGAACGGCGGTGCCAGCCCCGTACGACGAGGGCCGCGACCCGGGCGGCGGGGTCAAGGCCGCCCCGGGCCAGCAGCAGCCCCATCGCCTCGATACCACGCCGCCGTTCGTCCCCCAGCGCGTCCACCAGGTGCAGCCCCCAGGCGCGCACCACGTCAGAGTCGGCGTCCTCGCCCGCCTCGACCAGGGTGGTCGCCCAGCGCCTGGCCACCGCTGGGCCCGCGTCACAGGCGTCGATCCCGTCCCGCAGGGCACCGGGCAGCGCCGCCGAAGGCCATGCGCACAGCAGGTGGTACCACTCCTCCAGGCGTGGTCCGTTCCAGCTGTCCAGCCGCCACCCGTCGTGCGGGTCGAGCCCTCCGGCGGCCGCCTCCCGCCATCCGGCGAAGGTCTCCGCCAGCCGGGTGTGCGCCGCGCCCCACCGCTGCGGGGAGGTGGTCCGCTGCAGCCGCAGCATGGGGGCGCGCACCACATCGTGGTAGCGGGCGGCGCCGTCGCGGTCGCCGATGAACGGCAGCGACCGCAGCCAGCCGAACAGCCCGGCCCCCTCGTCGGCCACCACCGCCTTGAAGACGTCCTCGTTCAGCCGCCGGGGCAGCGCGCCCGCCAGCGCGGCGGAGCGGCGCACCGGATCGCGCTCCCACTTCAGGAACCGGTCGACGGCGGTGGCGCTGGGGTCCAGGTCGCCGCCCGTCCCGGGGTTCTCGGCGAGGGTGGACACCAGCACCGGCAGCCGGCCGGAGAGCCGCAGCACCTCCCGCACCACCGGCTCATCGGTGATCCCCTTGGCGGTCAACAGCTGCCGGGCCTCCGCCTCGGTGAACGGCTCAAGCGGCAGCTCCGCCACCACATCGGCCAGATCGCCCCAGCAGCCGGGGTCCAGCCGGGTCTGCCCGGCCAGCACCAGTACGGTGTTGGCGGGGAGGGTGCCGAGGCGTTCGCTGGTCAGCAGGGTGCGCAGCCAGGGGTCGAGCAGCGGGCCGAGGCGTTCGTACGTGTCGAAGAGCAGCACCAGCCACGGCACCGTGGCGGCGGCCTCCGATAACTCCCTGAGCAGCAGCGGGGACAGCGTCTCCACCGGGTCCAGCACCAGCTGGACGTCCTTGTGGTCGCGGAACCGCGAGCTGAGCGCCGCCCGCAGCCGGTCGGTGCCCTCGGCCAGCGGCACCGGATCGACGGCGCCCGCCAGCGCGCCGACCCCCGGTACCAGGCCGAGTCCCGCGAGCCCCGCCCGCGCGGTGACCATACCGCCGGTGCTTGGACCCTGCCGCTCGCCCACCGCCGGTACCGACTCCGCCTCGTGGCGGCGCTGCCGATAGCTGGCGAGCCGCCGGTCAAAGGCCGTCAACTCCCGTCCCTGGCGGGCGAATTGCTCACTGATCGCCGCCATCGCCTCGGGGACGGAACGTGCCGTCTCATCGACACGGGCGGTCAGCGCGCCGTACTCCTGGCGGGCGGTACGCTCCAGCAGGAGCGTCAGCCAGGTCTTGCCCACGCCCGCGTGGCCGTGCACATGGAAGACGAAGCGATGCCGCGCGTCCTCCGGCGGCAGCCCGAAATTGTCCCGGAACGCGTCCAGTTCCCGGCGTCGGCCCACGAATCCGGCGTTCCTGCGCCGCTGGATCAGCTCCTGCATCGACAGCCGTTCCCGCCCCATCGGCCCCTCCTCCCCTCGGAATCCAGTCTGCCAGGACGCTCGGCGGACGGGCTTGTGGCGCCCGGAGCCGGGGGCGGCCCCGTTCGGGCCCTCCGCATTGACGGCTGCCCGGGGCGCGGCGGAGACTGACGGTCCGCGCGCAGTGAACCGAAGTTCATTCTGCGAACACGCCCTTGGGCGAGGGACCGCAAAGGACATCCGATATGACCCTCCACCGCGATCTGCTGATCGATGGCAAGGACACCCCGGCCGTCTCGGGACGCACCGCAGAGGACCTTAATCCCTACACCGGAGAGGTGTTCGCCACCGTCGCGGCAGCCGGGGCCGAGGACGTGGCGCGTGCGGTGGCCGCCGCCGACGACGCCTTCCCGGCCTGGGCGGAGCTGTCCCCGTTCGAACGCCGTGCGATCTTCCTGACCGCGGCGGACCTGCTGGAGTCGCGCGCCGAACGGGCCGTCGAGATCATGACGCAGGAGACCGGGGGCACCGCGCTCTGGGCGCGCTTCAATGCGGGCCAGGCCGCGCACATCCTCCGCGAGGCCGCCGCCGCGATCACCGCCCCGCGCGGTGAGGTGCTCAGCGCCCAGGAGGCTGGGGCGCTCGGTCTCGCCGTCCGCGAACCAGCCGGTGTAGTCGCCGCCTTCGCCCCCTGGAACGCGCCGGTCATCCTCGGTGTCCGGTCCGTCGCGGCACCGCTCGCGGCGGGCAATACGGTGGTGTTGAAGCCGAGCGAGGACGCCCCGTTCGCCTGCGGGCTCTTCGTCGCCGATGTGCTGCGCGACGCGGGGCTGCCCGACGGGGTGCTCAATGTGGTCACCAACGCCCGTGCGGACGCCGCCGAGGTGGCCGAGGCGCTTATCGCCGACCCCCGCGTACGGATCGTCAGCTTCACCGGCTCCACCGGAGTCGGCAGGACCGTCGGCTCACTCGCCGCACGGCACCTCAAACCGGCCGTGCTGGAGCTGGGCGGCAAGAACGCCATCATCGTCCTGGACGACGCCGATGTGGACCACGCGGTGAACGCCGCCACCTTCGGAGCGTTCATGAACTCCGGTCAGATCTGCATGTCGGGCGACCGGATACTCGTCCACGAAAGCCTCGCCGAGGAGTTCAGCGCGAAGTTCTCCGCCAGGGTGGCCGCCCTGCCGTGCGGCGACCCCGCCGCACCGGCCACCGTGGTCGGCCCGCTGATCGGGGCCGACGCGGCGCGCCGGGTGGCGGCCCTGGTGAAGGACGCGGTGGACAAGGGGGCCACGGTGCTGACCGGCGGTGGTGAACCGGACGGCGCCGTCCACCCGGCGACGGTGCTGACCGGTGTCACCCCGGACATGGACATCCACCACGCCGAGGCGTTCGGGCCCGTCTGCGTGGTGGACACCTTCGCCGACGACGACCGTGCCGTGACCCTGGCCAATGCCACAGAGCACGGGCTGAGCTGCGGCATCATCACCGAGAACGGGACCCATGGGCTCAAGGTCGCCCGCCGTATCCGGACCGGCATCGTGCACATCAACGACCAGTCGGTGGCGGACGAGCCCCAGGCCCCGTTCGGTGGCATCAAGCACTCGGGGTACGGGCGGTTCGGCGGACGCTGGGGCATCGAGGCGTTCAGCGACACCCGGTGGATCACCCTGGCCACCCAGCACGCCCCCTATCCGTTCTGACGGCCGCTCGCCCGCACCCCCCTCCCGGGGCCGTCAGCCGGTCCCGGGACACCTCAGCCGACCCCGGGGATGAGGGACACGGCCCCGGGGCGGCGCGCCGCCAGCCGCAGCACCCTGACCGTGGAGCGCACCACCTGCTCCTTGGTGCGCGCGGCCGCGCCACCGCGCAGCACCGTCTCGCGCGGGGAGTCGTCCGCCCGCACCAGCTGGATCAGTCCGTCCCTGCGGCCCAGGCTGATGCACTGGGCCGTGTAGCGGAAGCGCAATGGCTCCGGCTCCCGCCCCCGCGTCTCGGCGATGAGGGAGGAGGCGGCGTGCGAACCGGAGGAGAACGCGGTGGCGCACGCCATGCGCAGGGCCCCGGCGGCCGGAGTGGTCATGGCCGCCGCGTCGCCCACCGCGTAGATCTCCGGATGGGACACCGAGCGCAGGGTGGCGTCGACGCGCACGCGGCCACCCGGGTCGAGGGCGATCCCGGCGGCCTCGGCCAGTGCGGTGTTCGCGGTCATCGCGGTGGCCCAGACCACCGCGTCGGTGTCGATGTCCTCCGGGCGCGCCACCCGGCGGCCCTCCTCGATCCGTACACCGAGCCCGGTGAGCGTCGTACGGACATGGGCGCGGCCCTTCGCCGAGAGCCCCGCGCCGATCTCCCCGTCCGTGATCAGCCGGACCTGCCAGGCGTCCTGGGACTCGGCGATCTCGGCCGCGAGCTCGATACCGGTGAGTCCCCCGCCGACCACGGTCAGCTCACCCGGGCCGTCCAGCAGCCGCTTGTGCAGCTCGGCCGCCGTCTCCGGGGTGTAGGCGCGCTCGCCGGGGTCGGCGGTGCGGCTGCCGAGCGCGTACACCAGCCGGTCGTACGGAAGCACGCGGCCGTCGTCGGTGGTGATCCGCCGGGCGGCCGGATCGATACCGGTGGCGCGGGCGGCCAGGTGGACGATCCCGGCCCGCCGGGTCAGCGCGTCGAGCGGATGCGTGATGTCGGGCCGTCCGACGGCCCGCTCGTGCAGCCGTACCCGCTCGGTGAAGGCGGGGCTCGGATCGACCAGGGTGACGCGGGTGTGCGGGGCCAGCCGCAGGGCGGCCATCAGCCCCGCATAGCCCGCGCCGAGTACCAGGACCTGCTGCTTCTCCATGTGGCGGCCTCCTTGCCGGTCGGTGTTCACCAGGAGGACGACACGGCGGCCCGCGCTGTGACGGTGATGCCGGTCACAGGTTCGGCAGGTCGAGGTGGCGGAGCTTGTCGGGGTTGAGGATCGCGTCGATCTCGGTGATCCGGCCCTGGTGCACGGAGAACGCGAAGACCACGGCCTGGCGGCCCGCCCGGTCGGCCATGACCAGGCCCGGGGCGCCGTTGACGTCGCGGTGGTGCACCAGCATCGTCGCCGGGTCGAAGCCCCGGGCAAGCCGCTGGGCGAAGCGGGCCACCTTCTCGTTCCCCAGCACCGGCAGCCGGGCCGCCGCCACCTTGCCGCCACCGTCCGAACGCCAGATGACCTCCGGATCCAGGATCTCCAGCAGCCCGTCCATATCGCCGCCCATGACCGCCCGGAGGAACGCGTCCACCGCCCGCCGGTGCTCCTCGCGGTCCACCGAGCGCCGCGGCGCCTCCGCCCGGACCCGCTTGCGGGCACGGGACGCCAGCTGCCGTACGGACTCCGGGCTCCGGCCCACCACCTCGGCGATCTCGGGGAACGGCACCGAGAAGACATCGTGCAGGATGAAGGCGGTCCGCTCCGCCGGAGTCAGCCGTTCCAACACGGTGAGCAGCGCCAGACCCACCGACTCGTCAAGCGTCACCCGGTCCTCCGGGCCGCCGGCCGCCACCACCGGCTCGGGCAGCCAGGGGCCGACGTACGTCTCGCGCCGCACCCGCGCCGAACCCAGCAGGTCGTAGCAGATGCGGCTGATGACGGTGGTCAGATACGCGCGCGGGTCGGCGACCTCGTCCGCGGGCAGCCCCTGCCAGCGCAGCCAGGTCTCCTGCACCGCGTCATCGGCGTCGGCCACCGAGCCGGTGATGTGGTACGCGACGGCCCACAGCCGGTCGCGGTGCTGTTCGAAGGCGGTCAGCTCTGCCATGTCCCGATCCTCTCCTCGGCCTGGGAAGGAGGACGAGACAGCGGGCGGAAGTGTGACAGCCACCTCCTCGGGGGCGCGGTGGGCGGCGGGTTGGCGCGCGGGCCACGGCAGGCGTAAGCAGTAGGTGTGCACACGCGGCAAGGTTCCTCGGATCCGCGCCCGCCACGGTGGCGGACCCGATTCTTGGTCGTGATCCCCCTGCTGGTCATCGGGCTGATCACGCTCGGCGATGTGCTGGCCCCGGCAAGTGTCAGGCTCAGCCCGCTGCTGATCGCGGCCCCCGCCATGACCGCCTCGTTCGCCGGTCCCGTGCTCACCGGGTGCGTCGGGCTGCTGGCCGTCCTGGCGCAGATCGCGGTGAACGCCTCGGAGGGGTTCCTCGGCCACCCCGGCCGGCTGACCGAGGTGATCACCGTCGGGCTGGTCTCGGCGATGATCGTGCTGTTCCGCGCGGTCCTCGACCGGCACATGCGCGAGCTGAACCGGGTGCGGGCGGTGGCCGACGTGGCACAGCGGGTGCTGCTGCGCCCGCTCCCGGTCAGGGTCGGCCCGCTGCTGATCGCCTCGGTCTACCTCGCGGCCGAGCCGGGGGCGGAGATCGGCGGTGATCTGTACGCGGCGGCGCGCACCTCGAACGCCACCCGGCTGATCATCGGCGATGTCCGGGGCAGCGGGCTGACCGCCGTCGCGGACGCCTCCCTGGTGCTCGGCGCCTTCCGCGCGATCGCCCACTGGCCCGTACCGCTCACCGATCTGGTGTCCCACCTGGACACCGCGCTGTCCGTGGAGCGGACCGAACCCCGCGACAAGGCGCCCGGGGCGGGGGAGTCGTTCGTCACCGCCGCCGTGCTGGAGATCCCCGACGACCGGTCGGTGGTCCGCCTCGTCAACTGCGGACATCCGCCGCCGCTCCTGCTGTGCGACTCCGGTGTCAAGGCGCTGGAGGGCCAGGCACCCGCACTGCCGCTGGGCCTCGGCCACCTGGCGGCGGGCCGCTACCACACCGAGGACTTCCCGTTCGGCGAGGGCGATCAGCTGCTGCTCTACACCGACGGGGTCGTCGAGGCGCGGAACAGCGAGGGCGCCTTCTTCCCGCTCGCCGAGCGGGTCCCCGGCGTGGACGGCGACGGCCCCCAGTACCTCGTCGACCGGCTGCACCGGGAGCTGCTGCACCACACGGGCGGCCACCAGGGCGATGACGCCGCCCTGGTCGTCCTCGAGCGCCATCGAGCGGAGCGCTAGCACACACCCGGTGGCCCCTGGTGGCGCCCGGTGCCGCCCTGTGGCGCCCGCGCCTGGTGCCGTCCGTGAGCTGCGGTCGGGCCGCGGTGCCCGCGCGCCGAAACGCCCAGGAACGGACATCGGCCCCGGTCGCTCGTAAACTGGTCATATGGGCAGCGGGAACGGAGGCCCGAATCAGGGCCCCGAGGACTTCGGGCCGGATCCACTCGGCGACTTCCTCGCACGCTTCCTCGGGACCGGGCCGGCCGGGCAGCGGCCCGATTCACGCCATGTCGACTTCGGCCGGCTGATGAGCGAGAACGCACGCCATCTCGTCTCCGCCGCCGCCTCCTACGCCGCCGAACACGGCAGCACCGACCTCGACACCGAACATCTGCTGCGCGCGGCGCTCTCCGCCGAGCCCACCCGCACCATGGTCTCCCGTGCCGGAGCCGACCCCGACCGGATCGCCGCGCAGATCGACCGGGAGGCGGGTGGCGGGCCGCCGCGCAACTCGGTCGCCGTCACCCCGGCCGTCAAACGGGCGTTGCTCGACGCCCATGAGATAGCCCGCTCGCGCGGCTCCTCGTACATCGGCCCCGAACACGTGCTGATCGCGCTCGCCGCCAACCGCGAGTCCACCGCCGGGCAGATCCTGGGCGCCGCCCGCTTCGAACCCCGGGCGCCCGGCCCGCCGACCGGCGGCCTCACCCCGAGTGCCCCCACGGCCGATCAGAGGCCCGTCATGGACCAGCGGAAGACCCCGAACCTCGACCGGTTCGGCCGAGATCTGACCGAACTGGCCCGCGAGGGGCGGATCGATCCGGTGATCGGCCGCGACGAGGAGATCGAGCAGAGCATCGAGGTGCTCGCCCGGCGCGGCAAGAACAACCCCGTCCTCATCGGCGAGGCCGGAGTCGGCAAGACGGCCGTCGTCGAAGGGCTCGCCCAGCGGATCAGCGACGCCGATGTGCCGGACATCCTGCTCGGCCGCCGGGTCGTCCAGCTCGACATCGCCAGCGTCGTGGCCGGCACCCGCTTCCGCGGCGACTTCGAGCAGCGCGTCACCAGCATCGTCGACGAGATCCGCACCAACTCCGAAGACTTGATCATCTTCATCGATGAGCTGCACACGGTGGTCGGCGCCGGGGGCGGTGGCTCCGAGAGCGGTCAGATGGACGCCAGCAACCTCCTCAAGCCCGCGCTGTCCCGCGGCGAACTGCATGTGATGGGCGCGACCACGCTCCGGGAGTACCGCCAGTACATCGAGAAGGACGCCGCGCTCGCCCGCCGCTTCCAGCCCATCATGGTCCCCGAGCCCACCCCCGCGGACGCCGTCGCCATCCTGCACGGCCTCCGCGACCGTTACGAGGCCCATCACCAGGTCCGCTACACCGACGAGGCGCTGCTCGCCGCCGTCGAACTCTCCGACCGCTATCTGACCGACCGTTTCCTGCCCGACAAGGCCATCGACCTCATGGACCAGGCGGGGGCCCGGGTACGGCTGCGCTCCAGCGCCCGCGGCACCGATCTGCGCGCCCTGGAGCGGGAGGTCGAGCAGCTCACCCGGGACAAGGACCAGGCCGTCGCGTCCGAGAGCTACGAGCGCGCCACCTCCCTGCGGGACCGGATCACCGAGCTGAACAACCGGATCGCGCAGGCCTCAGAAACGCAGTACCACGGCGGGCGGGTCGCCGAGGTCACCGTCGAGGACATCGCCGAAATCGTCTCCCGGCAGACCGGAATCCCCGTCTCCAGCCTCACCCAGGAGGAGCGCGAACGGCTGCTGGGCCTGGAGGAACACCTCCACCGCCGGGTCGTAGGACAGGAGGAGGCCGTGTCCGCCGTGGCCGACGCGGTCCTGCGCGCCCGCGCCGGACTCGCCGACCCCAACCGCCCCAGCGGCAGCTTCCTCTTCCTCGGCCCCACCGGCGTCGGCAAGACCGAACTCGCCCGCGCACTGGCCGAGGCGCTGTTCGGCAGTGAGGACCGCATGGTCCGCCTCGACATGAGCGAGTACCAGGAGAAGCACACCGTCAGCCGGCTGGTCGGCGCGCCACCCGGCTACGTCGGCCACGAGGAGGCCGGACAGCTCACCGAGGCGGTGCGCCGCCAGCCCTACTCGCTGCTGCTCATGGACGAGGTGGAGAAGGCCCACCCCGACGTCTTCAACATCCTGCTCCAGGTGCTCGACGACGGCAGGCTGACGGACGCCCAGGGCCGCACCATCGACTTCAAGAACACCGTCGTCGTGATGACGAGCAACCTCGGCTCGGAGGCCATCACCGGACGCGGTGGCCCCCTGGGCTTCGGCGGCGGTGGCAGTGGCGAGGAGGCCGACGACGCGGCGCGCCGGGAACGGGTGCTGCGCCCGCTGCGGGAGCACTTCAGGCCGGAGTTCCTTAACCGCATCGACGAGATCATCATCTTCCGCCGGCTCGCCGACGACCAGCTGCGGCAGATCGCCGACGTACTGCTGGAGGAGACCCGGCGGAGGCTGCACGCCCAGGACGTCGGCGTGGAGTTCACCCTGGCCGCGGTCGACTGGCTGGCCAAGCACGGACACCAGCCGGAGTACGGCGCCCGGCCGCTGCGCCGCACCATCCAGCGCGAGGTCGACAATCCGCTCTCCCGGATGCTCCTCGGCGGCGAACTGCCCGCGCACAGCCAGGTCCGGGTCGATGTGCACAACGACCGGCTGACTTTCCACACCCAGGAGGCCGCCGACTGGACGGGTCAGCCCGGTCTGCCGGACCACACCGAGCGGCCCGGCGGCACGGACCACACGGAGCGGTAGCGCGGGAGCGCCACTTGGGGCCGAATCAGGTCAACGCCCCATGGACAGGCCGTCCTTCTTGCCACCCCGGCTGAGCACCGCCTCCTGGATGGTGCTCAGGGCGCTGGTGTACCCCGGGTTGCCGGGGCTCTTCTCCAGGGCCCGGGGGAGGTTCACGAGGGTGATCGGGCCGTTGTCCACGGCGTGCGGGATGTACTCCGCCTTCTTCACCCGCCAGGCCCTGCCGGGGGCGGCGGGCGGGGCGAAGGTGAAGCGCGCCGCCGAGCCCATCTGGCCGCGCTTGTCGGGCATGACCCCGGCGATCTGGTCGCCCATGCCGTAGACCACCCAGGTGCCGTTGACCTTCTCGTACGCCTGGGGGACATGGGCGTGGGTGCCGAGGATCAGGTCGATGTCGCGGCGGCCACCGTCCCTGGAGGCGGTGAGCTTCTTCGCGAGCGAGAGCTGGAGCTTGTCCGGCGCCTGCTGCCACTCGGTGCCCCAGTGCGCGCTGACGACGACCACATCGGCCCCGGCGCGCCGCGCGGCCCGCGCGTCCTTGATGATGCGTGCCGGATTGATGAGGTTGACCAGCCACGGTTTGCCCTGGGGGACCGGGATGCCGTTGGTGCCGTAGGCGTAGGCGAGATGGGCCACCTTGGCGCCACCGGCCTCCAGGATCGTGGGACGGACGCTCTCCGCGGCGGAACGGGCCGATCCGGCGTGCTTGAGCCCGGCCCTGTCCATGGCGGCGAGGGTGCGGACCACCCCCTCCGGACCGGCGTCGAGGGTGTGGTTGGAGGCGGTGGAGCAGGAGTCGTAGCCGATGTCCTTGACGGCTGAGGCCAGTTGCGGAGGTGTCTTGAAGGTCGGATAGCCGGTGAACGGCCCCTGGGCGGCCCCGTAGACGGTCTCCATGTGGCAGATGGCCAGATCGGCCTGGGCGACGACGGGTGCGGCCGCCCGGATCATGCGCCGGAAGTCATAGCTCGCGCTGCCCGAGTCCGCCTTCGCCTGCCGGATGACCGAGGCGTGCACCAGCAGATCGCCGGTGGCCACGAGGGTGAAGTCCTTCATGGACCCGTTCCTGGGCACCGCCGAGGTCTTCGAGGGCTTCTCCTCGGCCTTCGGGGCGGCCGGTGTCCCGCTGCCGCACGCGGTGGCGGCGCCGAGGAGGGCGACGGCGAGAAGCGCCGTCCGATGGCGTGGGTGATGGGACACGGTGTACTCCGCACTGGTCCGGCCGCACTGGGCCCTTTTGTTCTGAATGTCGGATTGTCATATTTATTGCACGACATCAGAGGGGCTTGCGGAGTGGTGGGGAGCTTCACCGGTTCGGCCGACTGGTTGCACCCGATGGGCCCGGCCGATCCCGGTCCGGAGCCCCGCCGGGGGTGTGGAGCTGACACCATGGGGGGTGCCGCTTCGCGGCACTCGCGGTGGGACCTCGGGGGAGGACGTTCCATGGAGATCGGACGGCCCAGCATCACGGCCCGCGGCGCGGCCGCGTTCCGCGCGGCCCACCAGGAGCTGGAGGGCGGCCGGGTGTTCCACGACCCGCTGGCGCTCCGTATCGTCGCCGCCGACGCGGACGATCCCGTCCTCGAGGCGGCCTTCCACCCCGAGCGCGAGGACGTGCGGCTGTCCGTGGCCGCCCGTGCGCGGTTCGCCGAGGACGCCGTCGCGGCGGCCGTGGCACGCGGAGTACGGCAGGCGGTGGCGCTCGGGGCGGGGCTGGACACCTTCGGCTGCCGCAATCCGTACGAGGCGGAGGGCCTTGGGGTGTTCGAGGTGGACCATCCCGCCACCCAGGAGTGGAAGCGCGACCGGCTGGCCGCCGCGGAGATCCCCGTATCGCCGTCACTGACCTTCGCACCGGTGGACTTCGAGCGGCAGAGCCTGGGAGAGGGGCTGACGGCGGCGGGCTTCGACGCGGCCCGCCCGGCGTTCTTCCTCTGGCTCGGGGTGGTGCCGTATCTGACCCACAGCGCCGTGCTGGACACGCTCGCCCTTATCGCGGCCCTGCCGCACGGCTCGGGCGTGGTCTTCGACTACGGCGAGCCGCCGGGCGCGCTGCCACCGGAGCAGCGTGCCGTCCACGAGGCGCGCGCGGCGTGGGCCGCCGGGGCCGGTGAGCCCTTCCTCAGCTACTTCACCCCGGATGAGCTCGCGGATGAACTGCACCGGCTGGGCTTCTGCGCGAGGGAGGACATCCGCTACCGCGATCTCACGGCCCGGTACGCGGGCGGCCACCGCGTGGGCGAGGGAAACGCGGACCTCGGCGCCCATGTGATCCACGCCTGGACGCGGGGCTGAGCGCCCGTCAGCGAAGGGAGTCGCGGAGCCCTCCGGCGGCGGTCACCGGTACGGTGACTCGGCTGCCGCCCAGGTCCACCGCCACCTTCGCCCCGGTCGGGTCCTCGAAGTAGAGGAAATCGGCGTCGGTGCCGCCGAGGACCAGCCCCAGCCGATGGCCCGGCTTGATCTCGTAGTCGGCCGGCAGGGTCTTCCAGGTGATCCGGTAGGACCGGCCGGGGGTCAGCGGCTCGGGGGTGGTGAGCGAGTGGCGGTTCTGGGCGTCCATCCAGCCCCGGGCGATCACCTCGGAGGATGCGCGCGCCGTCACATTGGCGGTCCGCCGGTAGCAGGCGTCGTCCTGGGCGGTGCTCGCCCCGTGGCAGGACTCCTCGGCCAGCCCTCGCAGACCGTCGTGGATCCGGTTCTGGGGTTCGTCGCGGTCCCAGTCGATCCGTTCGTCCTCGCCGTAGTCCACCAGCAGCGCGGTGAGGTTCGACGTCGGTTTGCCGAGCCTGACCCGCAGATCGGCGGTGGGTGTGCCGGAGAGCCGTACCCCGGTGCGCAGCGGCGGGGTGAGGAACGCCAGCCTGCCGGGACGGTTCGCCGACGGGTCGGCGGTGAGATCCGCCTCGCTCCGTTTGGTGTCGGTGAAGGCCACGGTGCCGCTCGCGGGACTCAGCGCCAGCGAGCCGCCGGGTGCGGGGTGAAGGGGGACCGAGGAGGTGGCCGCGGGCCAGTCGGCCTGGGTCGTCCAGGTGTCCGGGCCGGTCTGCAGATCGACGCGGGGTTCGTCCATGATTTCGTTCTGGACGCCGTACAGCCAGTGGTCGAACCACCGGTGCACGGTGTCGACCCACTGCGCACGCCGACCGGGCCAGTCGAACGGATCGGCGTGGCCGTAGCGGCCCAGCCACAGCTTGCGCGGCACCCCGCGCTCGGCCAGCGCGTTCCACCAGTTGGCGAGCTGGTCGATCCGGATGTTGTAGTCGTTGATGTCATGCGCGGCGAGGACACTCGCCCGTACCTTGTCCACCTCGGGCGCGGGCCGTGTGATGTAGTCGCGCCTGTGCCAGTGGGCATTGTCGTTGCCGGTGGTGTCGTCCTCACCGGCCTGCAGCCGCTCGCGCACCGCCCGGCACTTCTGGGGCGGGTCGGTGTCCAGCGCGGTGGTCAGATACGAGGCGAAGTTGTTCCAGTGCTTGGCGCCGTTGGTGCGGGCGAACTCGTACCAGGAGCTGACTCCGGAGATCGGGACGATGGTCTCCAGCCCCTCCACCCCGGTGCCCGCCACGGCGTTGGCCAGCATGCCCTCGTACGAGTGGCCGACCATGCCCACCTTGCCGGTGGACCAGGAGGCCCGCACCTCGCCGCCGTCGGCCGCGTACGCGGTGGCGCGGCCGCCCAGCCAGTCGATCGTGGCCTTGGCCGCGGCCACATCGGCGGCGCCGCCGACCGTCAGACAGCCGTCGGATCCGCCGGTGCCGGTCACATCGACATCGACCACGGCGTAGCCGCGCGGCACGAAGTAATTGTCGTAGAAGAGGGGGAACTTCGCCGGGTTGCCCTGGGCGTCATAGCTCTTGCGCTCCGCTTCGAAGCCACGGCCCACGGTGTCGTTGTAGGGGCTGGAGGACATGATGACCGGCACCTTGAGACCCCGCTGGGTCTCCTTGGGCCGGATGATGTCCACCGCGACCCGGTCCTTGTGGCCATCGCGGTCACTGTCGACCGGTGTTCGGACCATCAGGTGCTCACGCACGGCGTCCGCGTAGGAGAACACCGGCTGGGTGCGGCCGTCCACCACCTTGGTGGCGGGTCTGGTGGCCGTCCCGGCCGCCGCGGGCCCGGCGGGCAGTGCGGCAAGGGCTGTCGACATCGCGAGTGCGGCGATCACGGCCCCGCGCCACGGTGAAGTACGCATACGGACCTCCTGGCCACGGCCCCCGCCCCCGCCCCGGGCCCCGACCGGTGGCGGCCGGTCGGCGGCCCCGGGGTTCCGGAGCCATGGGGGCTATGGCTACTCGGCGATTTTCGTACGCATGGTCCAGCGGAAGACCGCTGTGGTGATGTCGGCGGAATCGTTGACGAGTTCGAAGTGCTCGTATCCATTGCGGTGCTGGATTTTGAGCTTCTTGCTGGTGAGCGTCGACCGCCCGGTCCGGAATGCCCGGGGCAGATCGTCCGGTCCGCCTTCGAGGACGACCTCGATCGGACTGCCCTCGGACAGATAACTGATGTGTTCGCTCAATATCTCCACCCCCTTACGCGATCGCGGTCCTCTTCAAGCGGGAACGTGCAGTTCCAGTCGGTCATCCGAGGTGAGGATCGCCTGCTGCATGTCCTGCAGGGCCCGGCACGGCTCGAGCCCGAGTTCTTCATTGAGCGTCTTGCGCGCCGCTTGGTACACATGCAAGGCGTCCGCCCGGCGGCCACAGCGGTAGAGCGCCAGCATCAACTGACGGTGCAGTGCCTCCCGCAGGGGGTGCTCGGTGGTCAGCTGATACAGATCGCTCACCAGCTCGCGATGGCGGCCGAGCATGAGGCGGGAATCCGTCAGCATCTCGATGCATTCCAACCGGGCCTCCTTCAGCCATGTCTGAAATCCCTCGAGGATCGGCCCGTGGCATACGTCGTCCAGCAATGGATCGCGCCAGAGATCGAGCGCGCTTTCGAAAGTCGCCGTGGCCTGCTGGTAACGCCGCTCCCGCAGATGGTCCCGGCCCTCGCACACCAGCCGCTCGAAGCAGTGGAAGTCGAGGCGGTCATGGCCCAGCCGCAGGACATATCCCGGCGGGCGGGTGATAACGGGGCTTTCGCTCTGGCCGGGCTGGCGCAGGAACTTACGGATCTGGGAGACATACACATGGAGCCCGGCGATCGCCCGGCGCGGCGGATCCTCCCCCCAGATCTCCGTGATGAGCTGGTCGATCGGGACCACTTGATCGGCGCGAACGAGGAGAACGGTCAACAGGACCTCGATCTTCCGCGCCCTGATAGTTAATTTCCTCTCCTCTTCCACTACCCGGAGAGGTCCCATGATCTCATATCGCACGATGTGCCCCATCCGAGTCGCCGACGAGTGCGGTCAGGGGACAGTCGGCGTCTTTGCCGGAATTGCCCGCGGTGTTGTCTGGGTGTTCTCTCGATTTCGGGGGTGAGGTCCGTCTGTTTCCGGAGGCGAACGCGTGTGCGGGTCTGGTTCTGGTGGTCCACTGACGCACGCCGTTCGCGACTGCCATTGCTCACCCCTCTTTTATCGCGGACCTGCCGAGGAATCAGAGGATGGACGAGATTAACGCCTTCGGCAGGTGCCCACATCGTAAGCGAGTCCTATGACTACCCACCTCACCTAGAATCCGGATATACGCGCCCTCGAGTCGGCGTCCTCGGCGGTGCGGAGCGGGTATTCGCAATCGGTCCGGAAGATCGGAGTCCGGATATCTCGCACTTGAGGTGGTGCGGTCCGCGAATGAGAATACGCGGATCCCATCGGCCGGTACAAGCGCATCTTGCGAGATCATGGGGCCCTTGTCACGGCTTTGATGAGGAGCGGAGAATTCCGTCTGCGCGGGACCCATGGAGGATTCCCGAATAACCGTCAGGTTAGCCGCCGATTCAGGGCTTGTGAGCCACTACGATGGCGCAGCCGGCGCTGGCCACGGTGGGCAGCGCCGACTTGGCTGTGTTCAGCACCTCCTGCACGCTGACCCCGTGGCGCGCCTCGAACTCCCGGCGACAGCGCAGGATGCCGTCGATCATGCGGTGGGCGGTGTCCTTGGTGTTCTCGGTGACATCGGTCAGCTCATCGAGCACCAGCCCGGCGTCACCGACCAGACCGGGCCAGTCCTCCAGCCGGGTCAGCGAGGTGACCACGGCGGGATCGTGCTCCGGCCGATAACTGCCATCGCTCGGCGGGGTGACGTCCGTGAGCACCACCCGGCCTCCCGGCCGCAGTACCCGGGCCATCTCCCGCAGCGCCGTCGGACGGTCCATGTGATTGATCGATTCGAATGCGAGTACGGCGTGGAAGGCCGCGTCGTCGAAAGGCATCGCCATGGCGTCGGCGTATTGGAACGCCACCCGGTCGGACAGCTCGGCCAGCCGGGCGGATTCGGTCGCCTGTTTGACCTGGAGCTCGCTGATCGTGATGCCCAGGACATGGGCGCCGGTGGCGGACGCCAGCCGCATCGCCGGTTTGCCAATGCCACAGCCGACATCCAGTACCCGGTCTCCCGGCCCCACCCGCAGCCGTTCGACCAGCAGGTCCGTGAAGCGATCGGTGGCCTCTCGCACCGAGCGGGTATCGGACGGGCCGTCCCAGTAGCCGAAGTGGAAGTTGTCGTCCCACGCCATCTGCAGAAGCGGGCCCAGCGAGCTGTAGTAGTCCGACACCGTGCCGCCCGGCGGCACGGCCGAGGGAGAGGTCATGGCACTCCTCCTGTGCGCTCGAGAGATCGGGTCCGCCCAGGGCACATAAAGGCTCACCCGCTCAAGCGATCGTCCGGGGTTCCGGTAACGCGTCTCTAAAGTCACCGGCCGTCGCCCATTTGGCCTTGCTTTAGAACCGCGCCCCACGATGGGCCACGTGCTCGCACCGATCATCAAGCCGGAGCGGGAGTGCCGCCCATGACCACGAACACGCAGCCGTTCCCCGAGCGCCGTATGGGGTGCGATGGATAGCGCCGCGCCCACCCGCGCACCTCAGCCCGCGGAGCCCGTCGCGGTGGTGGGAATGGCCTGCCGCCTGCCCCACGCCCCCAGCCCGTCGGCCTTCTGGCGGTTGCTGCGGCGGGGCGGAGACGCCATCACCACCATGCCGGACGACCGCCGCAGTCCCGGCAACGGCGCCGAGAGCGCGGCCGTCGAGGGGCCCGCCCCAGGGGATCCCACTACGGATGGCCCGGCTGCCGACGGCCCGGTCACCGAAGGCCCCGCCGCCGACAGCTCCGTCAGTCCGGCGCCGACCTGGTACGGCGGCTTCCTGGACCGCGTCGACACCTTCGACGCCTCCTTCTTCGGCATCTCGCCCCGCGAGGCCACGGCCATGGACCCACAGCAGCGGCTGATGCTCGAACTCGCCTGGGAGGCGTTCGAGGACGCGGGAATCCGGCCCGGAACGCTTAAGGACAGCCCGACCGGTGTGTTCGTCGGCGCCATCTGGGACGAGTACGCCGCCCTGCTCCGCCGGGACGCCACCGCGGCCACCCGGCACGCCATGACCGGTGTCCACCGCAGCATCATCGCCAACCGGGTCTCCTACCGCTTCGGTCTGCGCGGCCCCAGCCTCACCGTCGACACCGCGCAGTCCTCCTCGCTCGTCGCCGTGCACACCGCCTGCGAGAGCCTGCGCCGCCAGGAGTGCGCCCTGGCCCTGGCCGGGGGCGTCAACCTCATCCTCACCGAGGACGGCATGGCGGCCGCCGCCGCCCAGTTCGGCGGGCTCTCCCCGGACGGGCGCTGCCACACCTTCGACGCCCGCGCCAACGGCTTCGTCCGTGGCGAGGGCGGCGCGGCGGTCCTCCTCAAGCCACTCGCCGCGGCCGTACGCGACGGCGACCAGGTGTACTGCGTCATCCACGCGAGCGCCGTCAACAACGACGGCGCCACCGACGGGCTGACGGCCCCCAGCCCGAAGGCCCAGGCGGACGTGGTGCGCACCGCCCACCGGCGCGCCGGAGCCTCACCCGACGCGGTTCAGTACGTCGAACTGCACGGCACCGGAACCCCCGTCGGAGACCCCGTCGAGGCGGCGGCCCTCGGCGCCGCGCTCGGCACCGTACGGACCGACGGCACACCGCTGCTGGTCGGCTCCGCCAAGACCAACGTGGGCCACCTCGAGGGCGCCGCGGGCATCGTCGGACTGCTCAAGACCGCCCTCGGCATCACCCACCGCCTGCTGCCCGCCAGCCTCCACTTCACCACCCCGAACCCGCGGATCCCGCTGGCCGAACTCGGGCTGCGGGTCCAGGACCGGCTCGGCGAGTGGCCCCGTCCGGACCGGCCACTGCTCGCCGGGGTCAACTCCTTCGGCATGGGCGGCACCAACTGCCATCTCGTCCTCGGCGAAGCGCCCGCGGCGGCGCCCGTACCCGCCGCCGACGCCCCCTTGCCCCCCGTAGTGGCCTGGCCGGTCTCCGCGAAGAGCCCCGCTGCGCTGCGCGCCCAGGCCGGGCGGCTACGCGACCAGCTGGCGGACCACGACGGCCTCTCCCCGGCCGACATCGGACACTCCCTGGCCACCACCCGGACCGCCTTCGCCCACCGCGCCGTGATCCTCGGCGAGGGCCCCGACGAACTGCTGGGCGGACTGGACGCGCTGGCCGAGGGCGAGGAGAGCGCCGCAGTGGTGCGGGGCAGCGCCACCGACGGCGGTCTCGCCGTACTCTTCAGCGGCCAGGGCAGCCAGCGACCGGCCATGGGCCATGAGCTGTACGCCGCCCATCCGGTCTTCGCCGAGGCGCTCGACGAGGTGTGCGCCTGCCTGGACGGGCAGCTGGCGGAGCCGTTGCGCGAGGTGGTCTTCGCCCAACTCCCGTCACCCCGCGCCGCGTTGCTCGACCGCACCTCGTACACCCAGCCCGCGCTGTTCGCCATCGAGGTGGCCCTCTACCGGCTGGCCGAGTCCTGGGGACTCATCCCCGGCCATCTGATGGGCCATTCGGTCGGCGAGATCGCCGCGGCCCATGTGGCCGGTGTGCTCACCCTGCCCGACGCCTGCACCCTGGTGGCGGCGCGCGGTCGGCTGATGCAGGCCATCACGGCGAAGGGCGCCATGGCCGCGCTGCAGGCCGACCGGGACGAGGCCGTGGGACTTCTCGCCGGATGGGAGGACCGGCTGGACCTCGCCGCCGTCAACGGGCCGTCATCTGTGGTGATTTCGGGCGACCACGACGCCGTCCACACGGCCACCGCCGCCTGGCGCGAGCACGGCCGCAAGGCCCGGTTGCTGAAGGTCAGCCACGCCTTCCACTCACCGCACATGGACACCATGCTCGGTGAACTGCGCACCGTCACCTCCGGGCTGACCTTCTCGGCACCGGCCATCCCCCTCGTCTCCAATGTGACGGGACGGCTCGCCACCGCCTCGGAACTCGCCGCACCGGACTACTGGGCGCGGCACGCCCGCCACGCGGTGCGCTTCATGGACGGTGTGCACACCCTCCTGGACGCCGGTGTCACCACCTTCCTCGAACTCGGGCCCGACGCCCCGCTCACCGCCATGACCCGCGAATGCCTCTCCGCACGGTCCGGACCCGCCCCCGGGCGGCGGCACCCGGCCGCCGTGGCGGCGCTGCGCCGCGACCGCCCCGAGGCGCGGACCTTCGCCACCGCCATGGCCCAGGCGTATGTCCGCGGCGCCGAAGTGGCCTGGGACCGGTCCTGCGGCGGGCAGCCCCGGCGGCGGGTCCCCCTGCCGACGTACGCCTTCCAGCGGGACCGCTACTGGCCCGGCACCACACCCGGATCCACCACGCGGGGCACTCACGCCACCGGGACGGACGACGCCCCCGGCCGGGCAGCGCCCGTAGGAGAGACGGCCGAGCCCGGCGGCACCGGCCCTGGCCAGGACTCGCCCGGCGGCACCGGTCCGGACCGGGACCCGCTGGGGGCCACCGGGCGAGACCGGGACCCGCTGCAGGTCGCCGGGCGAGACCAAGACCCGCTTAAGGCCACCGGGCGAGACCAGGAGCCGCTGGAGGTCGTACGGACCCAAGTGGCCCTCGTCCTCGGACACTCCGAGCCGGACGCCATCGAACCCGGCCTCACCTTCAAGGAGCTGGGCTTCGACTCGCTGGCGGCCACCGAACTGAGCGACCGGCTCGGTGCCGCCACCGGGCTGCACCTGACCGCCACGCTCACCTTCGACCACCCCACGCCCCTGGCCGTCGCCGACCATCTGCGGGCCCACTCCGCCCCCGCCGCCACACCGGCCGCGCCAACGGCCCCCGCGGCGCGCGACGCCGACGAGCCGATCGCGGTCGTGGCCATGGGCTGCCGTTTCCCCGGTGGCGTCGACTCGCCGGAGGCGCTGTGGCGGCTGGTGGCCGAGGGCGTCGACGCGATCGGGGAGTTCCCCCGGGACCGCGGCTGGGACCTGGCCGGACTCTTCGACCCCGACCAGGACCGCCCCGGCACCAGCTACGCCCACGAGGGCGGCTTCCTCCACGACGCACCGGAATTCGACGCGGAATTCTTCGGGATCAGCCCCCGGGAGGCGCTTGCCGCCGATCCGCAGCAGCGGCTGTTGCTGGAAACCGCCTGGCAGACCTTCGAACGGGCGGGCATCCCTTCCACCGCCCTGCGGTCCAGCCCCACCGGAGTGTTCGTCGGAGTGACGCCCCAGGACTACGGCCCCCGGCTGCACGAGGCGCCCAAGGGGCTGGACGGCCATCTGCTGACCGGCGGCACCCCGAGCGTGGTGTCCGGCCGGGTGGCGTTCACCTTCGGCCTGGAGGGGCCCGCGGTGTCGGTGGACACGGCGTGTTCGTCGTCGCTCGTGGCCGTCCATCTCGCGGTACGGGCACTGCGGCAGGGCGAGTGCGCGCTCGCCCTGGCCGGAGGGGTGACGGTGATGGCCGCGCCCGGCATGTTCACCGGCTTCTCCCGCCAGCGCGGACTGGCCCCCGACGGGCGGTGCAAGCCGTTCGCGGCCGCCGCCGACGGCACCGGATGGGGCGAGGGGGCCGGTCTGCTGCTCCTGGAGCGGCTGTCCGACGCCCGGCGGAACGGTCGGCGGGTGCTGGCGGTGATCCGGGGTTCGGCCGTCAACCAGGACGGCGCCTCCAACGGTCTGACCGCGCCGAATGGCCCCTCCCAGCAGCGGGTGATCCGCCAGGCCCTCGCCGACGCCCGGCTGTCCCCGTCCGAGGTGGACGCCGTCGAGGCCCATGGCACGGGCACCACCCTCGGCGACCCGATCGAGGCCCAGGCCCTGCTCGCCACGTACGGGCAGCGGCGGCCGGAAGGGCGGCCCCTGTGGCTGGGCTCACTGAAGTCCAACATCGGCCACACCCAGGCCGCGGCCGGTGTGGCGGGCGTCATCAAGATGGTGCTTGCCATGCGGTACGGAGTCCTGCCCGCCACCCTGCACATCGACGCGCCCAGTCCCCATGTCGACTGGGACAGCGGCGCGGTGCGGCTGCTGACCGAGCCGGTGGAGTGGCCGCACGCTGAACGCCCCCGCCGTGCGGGCGTGTCCTCTTTCGGCATCAGCGGCACCAACGCGCATCTGATCGTGGAGCAGGCTCCCGAGCCGCGCCCCGCCCCCGGCGTCGTGCCGACGGACGAGGACGACCGGCCGGTGCCCTGGGTGCTGTCCGCCCGCAGCGCCGAAGCACTCCGGGGACAGGCCCGCGAGCTGGCCGCCCATATGGCTGCTCGTACGGTCCCCCATACGACCGCCCGCACCGCCGCCGACGACGCGCCGTCGCCCCGGGACGTGGGCTGGTCACTGATCACCACCCGGACGGCGTTCGACCACCGCGCGGTGGTGGTCGGCGCGGACCGGGACGAACTCGCCGCCGCCCTCGCGGCGTTGGCGGCCGGTGAGACCCATCCGGGCGTGGTGGGGCCGGGCGTCACCCGCTCCGGCGCGGCAGCGGACGCGGGCCCGGTCCTGGTGTTCCCCGGGCAGGGCTCGCAGTGGATCGGGATGGGCGCCGGACTGCTGGACGCCTCACCGGTGTTCGCCGCCCGGGTGGCGGAGTGTGAACGCGCGCTCGCACCGTACGTCGACTGGTCGCTCACGGATGTCCTGCGGGGAGCCGAAGGCACCGCCGATCCGGGCCGGGTGGACGTGGTGCAGCCGGTGCTCTGGGCGGCGATGGTGTCCCTGGCCGCCGTATGGGCCGAGTACGGTGTGCGCCCCGCCGCCGTGGTGGGCCACAGCCAGGGCGAGATCGCGGCGGCCGTGGTGGCCGGAGCCCTGTCCCTGGAGGACGGCGCGAAGGTCGTCGCGCTGCGCAGCCGGGCCCTGCGGCGACTCGCCGGAGGCGGGGCCATGGCCTCGCTGGCACTGGGCCGTGAGCAGGCCGAGGAGCTGCTGACCGGGCTCGGCGACCGGGCCGCCGCGGTCGTGGTGGCGGTGGTCAACGGGCCCGCGTCCACGGTGGTGTCCGGGCCGCCGGAGCAGGTGGCCGCGGCCGTGGCCGCCTGTCAGGACGCGGGCGAGCGGGCGCGGCTGATCGAGGTGGACTACGCCTCGCACAGCCCCCAGGTCGATGAGATCGCCGACGAACTCACCGAGCTGATCGGGGGAGTTGACCCTGTCGAGTCGCCCGGATCCGCCGGGGTGTCCTCCGGGGTGGCGTTCTACTCCACCGTGACCGGCGGCCGGGCCGAGACATCCCTCCTGGACACCGGCTATTGGGTGCGGAATCTGCGGGAGCGGGTGCGGTTCGCCGATGCGGTCCAGGCGTTGCTGGCGGCCGGGCATCGGGTGTTCATCGAGGCCAGCACCCATCCCGTCCTCACCATGGCGATGGCGGAGAGCTTCGAGCACGCGGAGAGCGGCGCCGTCGCGGTGCCCACCCTGCGGCGCGACCACGGGGACCTGCCCCAGCTGACGGAGTCGGTCGCGCGGGCGTTCATCGCCGGGGCCGAGGTGGACTGGTCGGCCGCCTTCCCGGCCGACCCCACGCCCCGTACGGTCGAGCTGCCCACGTACGCCTTCCAGCGCCGGCGCTACTGGCTGGACGCACCCGGTGGGCGCGCAGGGGACCCCGGCGCCCTCGGTCTGGTCGCCGCGGACCACCCGCTGCTGGGCGCCGCGGTGCGGCTCGCCGACGGCAGCGGCCATGTGCTGACCGGACGCCTCTCCCCGCAGACGCACGGCTGGCTCACGGACCATGTGGTGGCGGGCGTGGCCCTGGTGCCCGGAGCCGCACTGCTGGAATGCGCGCTGCGGGCGGCCGACGAGGCAGGCTGCGGCGCGGTGGAGGAGCTGGCGCTGCGCCTGCCACTGGTGATGCCCGCCACCGGCGGCCGGTGTGTACAGGTGGTGGTGGGCCCGTCCGCCGACGACGGGCGCCGCGACATCGCGATCCACTCCCTCCCCGACGACGTCCTTCGCACGGGTGGCGACACCGAGTGGACGTGCCACGCCGTGGGCGTCCTCGGCCCCGCCGTACCGGAAAGCCGCTCGGGGGAGCTGCCCGCGACCTGGCCCACGCCGGGGGCACGCCCCGTGGACACCGGCGGGTTCTACGGACGGATCGCCACATCCGGATACGCCTACGGAGCCGCGTTCCAGGGGCTGCGCGCGGTGTGGCGGGACGGCGCGGATCTGCTGGCCGATGTGGAGCTGCCCAAGGCCGCCGGAGAGCCAGGTGGGTTCGGGATTCACCCCGCCCTGCTGGACGCGGCCCTGCATCCGGCGCTGCTGATGGGCGGGACGGACAAGGGCGGAATGTGGCTGCCGTTCACCATCAGCGGGGTGTCCCTGTGGGCGGCCGAGGCCACCGCCGTACGCGTCCGGCTCACCCCCCATCCGCGGACCGTCGACGCCGAGGGCGGGCGTGCGCTCCGGGTCGTCGTCGCGGATGCCGTGGGCGCCCCGGTGCTGACGATCGACGCGCTGGTGCTGCGCCCCGCCGACGCCGATCAGCTGCGCTCCCTGAACACCGGCCGGGTGGTGACCGAGAGCGCCGGTGGCGGGAGCGTACGGCGGCGTGCCGCCGCTGCCGTCACCGGAGCGCCGTCCGTCGACTGGGCCGCACGGCTGGCGCGGCTGTCGGCCGTGGAGCGGTATCGCACCCTCCTCGGCCTGGTACGCGACCACGCCGCCACCGTGCTGGGACACGCCGACGCCGAGGCGGTGCACACCGACGCCAGCTTCAAGGAGCTGGGCTTCGAGTCCCTGACCGCCGTCGAGCTGCGCGATCGCCTCGCGGCCGCCACGGGTTTGCGACTGCCCGCGGCCCTGGTCTTCAGATATCCGACCCCGGAAGGCGTCGCCCACCACCTGGTGCGACGGCTGACCTCCGGCGGTCCCGACGCCACCCCCACCGCGACCGCCCCTCCGGGCACGCAGTTGCCACGGCAGCCGACGGATGAGACGAGCGCGGCCCAGAGGCTGGAGTCCGCCTCCGCGGACCAGGTCCTTGAGTTTATTGACAACGAACTTGGTGTGTCCTGAATGTGCCGGGCGCGACGATCGCTGAAGGCCGGGTGACCCCCATGGCGAACGAAGAGAAGCTGGTCGAGTACCTCAAGCGTGTTTCGGCCGATCTGCACGACACGCGGCTGCGCCTGCGCGAGGTGGAGGAGCGTCACCACGAGCCGGTGGCCGTGATCGGCATGGCCTGCCGCTTTCCCGGCGGGGTCGGCTCCCCGGAGGAGCTGTGGGAACTGCTCGTCTCGGGTGTCGACGCGATCGGGGACTTCCCGACCGACCGTGGCTGGGACCTGGAAAACCTCTACCACCCCGATCCGGAGCACTACGGCACCAGCTGTGTCCGCCAGGGCGGCTTCGTCGACGCGGACCGCTTCGACGCGGCGTTCTTCGGCATCAGCCCCAGGGAAGCGCTCGCCATGGACCCGCAGCAGCGGCTGGTGCTGGAGACGGCATGGGAATCCCTGGAGCGGGCCGGTATCGATCCAGCGGCGCTGAAGGGCACCCGTACGGGTGTCTACGCCGGTGTGTCCAGCCAGGATTATCTGTCCCGTGCCCCGCGCATCCCCGAGGGATTGGAGGGCTACGCCACCACGGGCGGGCTCACCAGTGTGATTTCGGGCCGGGTGGCCTACACCCTCGGTCTGGAGGGACCGGCGGTGACGGTGGACACCGCGTGCTCGGCCTCGCTCGTGGCCATGCACCTGGCGGTGCAGGCACTGCGGCAGGGGGAGTGCACCCTGGCCCTGGCGGGCGGTGTCACCTCGCTCGCCACCCCCGTCATGTTCACCGAGTTCTCCCGGCAGCGCGCACTGGCCCCGGACGGCCGGTGCAAGTCCTTCGCCGCCGACGCGGACGGCACGGGCTTCTCCGAAGGTGTCGGTCTGGTGGTGCTGGAGCGGCTGTCGGAGGCGCGGCGCAACGGCCACTGGGTGCTGGCCGTGATCCGTGGCTCGGCCATCAACCAGGACGGCGCCAGCAACGGCCTCACCGCGCCCAACGACGTGGCCCAGGAACGCGTCATCGCCCAGGCGCTCGCCAACGCCCAACTGGGGCCCGGCGATGTGGACGCCCTCGAGGCACACGGCACCGGCACCAAACTCGGCGACCCGATCGAGGCCGAGGCCCTGACCGCCACGTACGGCCGGAACCGCACCGCCGACCGGCCGCTGCTGTTGGGCTCGCTGAAGTCCAACATCGGCCATACCCACGCTGCCGCCGGTGTGGCGGGCGTGATCAAGATGGTGATGGCACTCCGGAACCCCGGACTGCCCGCGAACCTGCATCTGGACGAGCCCACCCCGCATGTGGAGTGGGAGGGCAGCGGGCTGCGGCTGCTGACCGAGCCGGTGGAGTGGCCCCACTTGGAGCGGCCCCGCCGTGCCGCGGTGTCATCGTTCGGCATCTCCGGTACGAACGCCCATCTGATCCTGGAGCAGGCCCCTGAGGCGGATGTGCCGACCGAGCAGGTCTCCCCGGACGTGGGCACGGTTCCGTGGGTGCTGTCCGCCCGTAGTGCCAGGGCCCTGCGGGGGCAGGCCGCCGCGCTCGCCCGGCGGATGGCGGCCGATCCGGGGCCGTCCATCGCCGAGGTGGGCTGGTCGCTGGCCACCACCCGCTCCGTGTTCGACCACCGGGCGGTGGCCGTGGGCGAGACCCGCGAGGAACTGGTGGCGGCCGTGGAGGCGCTGGCCACCGGCGGAGCGCATCCGGGCCTGGTCCACTCCGGTGGCGCCGCTGTGGCTGGGGGTCTGGGCCCGGTGCTGGTGTTTCCCGGCCAGGGCTCGCAGTGGGTGGGGATGGGGGCCGAACTGCTGGACGCCTCACCGGTGTTCGCCGCCCGGGTGGCGGAGTGTGAGCGTGCCTTGGCGCCGTACGTGGACTGGTCCCTCACCGATGTGCTGCGCGGCGCCGACGGGGCGGGGCACCTGGGCCGTGTGGACGTCGTACAGCCCGTCCTGTGGGCGGTGATGGTGTCGTTGGCGGCGGTGTGGCGGTCGTTTGGGGTGTGTCCTGTGGCGGTGGTGGGTCACAGCCAGGGGGAGATTGCGGCGGCTGTGGTTGGTGGTGTGTTGTCGTTGGAGGATGGTGCGAGGGTTGTGGCGTTGCGGAGCAGGGCGTTGCGGCGGTTGGCCGGTGGTGGGGCGATGGCGTCGCTCGGTGTTGGACAGGAGCGGGCTGGCCAACTGCTCTCCGGTCTGTCAGACCTGGCCGAAGGCGTAGGCATCGCATCCGTCAATGGCCCCTCGTCCACGGTGGTGTCGGGTCCGCCGGAGCAGGTGGCCGCTGTGGTGGCGGCGTGTCAGGAGGCGGGGGAGCGGGCGCGGCTGATCGAGGTGGATTACGCCTCGCACGGCCCTCAGGTGGATCGGATCCGCGAGGAGTTGGGCGAGGTTCTGGCCGGTGTTCGCCCGGTCGTCGGTGGCGGGGATGAGGTGGCGTTCTATTCGACGGTGACTGGTGGCCGGGTCGATGCGGCTGACCTGGACACGGACTACTGGGTGCGGAATCTGCGGGAGCGGGTGCGGTTCGCCGATGCCGTTGAGGCGTTGTTGGCGGATGGGCATCGGGTGTTCATCGAGTCAAGTACCCATCCCGTGCTGACCGTCGGCATGCAGGAGACCTTCGAGCAGGCGGGTGTGGAGGCGGTCGCCGTACCGACCCTGCGTCGCGACCATGGTGGTCAGGCCCAGCTCCTCGATTCTCTCGCCCGGGCGTTCACCGCCGGGGTCGAGGTGGATTGGCGGCCCGCGTTCGCGGCCGACCCCACCCCCCGTACCGTCGACCTGCCCACGTACGCCTTCCAACACCAGCGCTACTGGCTCGATGGCCTCAGCGGTCGGGGCGCCGACCCCACCGACCTCGGTCTGGTCGCCGCGGGCCATCCCTTGCTGAGTGCCGCCGTGGAACTCGCCGACGGCCGGGGCCATCTGCTGACGGGGCGGCTCTTGGCGCGGTCCCATGGCTGGCTCGCGGACCATGTGGTGGCGGGCGCGGCCCTGGTGCCCGGAACGGCCCTGGTCGAGTGGGCGCTGCGGGCCGCCGATGAGGTCGGCTGCGGTGGGGTGGAGGAGCTAACGCTCCAGGTACCGCTGGCGCTGCCGCCCAGCGGCGGAGTGCGTCTGCAAGTGGTCGTCGGGGGGCCGGGCGCCGATGGCCGACGCGATGTGCGGATGTACTCGCGCTCCGACGACGGTGCCGACACGGCGCCCGCCGGGTGGGTGTGCCACGCGGAGGGCGTGCTGAGCCCGCCTTGCGAGGGCTCCACGCCAGTGGCGGAGTTGGGCGGGGCATGGCCACCGGCGGGTGCGAAGCCGATTGACCCCGTGGACTTCTATGGGCACATCGCCGCGTCGGGGTATGCGTACGGGCCGGCCTTCCAGGGGCTGCGCGCGGTGTGGCGGGACGGTACGGATCTGCTGGCCGAAGTGGCGCTGCCCGAGGCCGCGGGGGAGCGGACGGGATTCGGCATCCACCCGGCGCTGCTCGACGCTGCCCTGCATCCCGTTCTGCTGACCGACGGGTCACCGAGCGGCGTCGAGTCGGCCGCTGGCCGGGTGTGGCTGCCGTTCGCCTGGAACGGGGTGTCGCTGTGGGCGGCCGGGGCGAGCACGGTACGGGTGCGGATCTCTCCGTACGAGCCAAGTGCGGAGCGGGAACGGACGCTGCGGGTGACCGTGGCGGATGCCCTGGGCGCCCCGGTGCTGAGCGCCGATGCGGTGGTGCTGAGGTCGGCCGACACCGATCAACTCCGTACGGCTCAACTTCCGTGCGCCGATGGGCTGTTACTCATGGACTGGGTGCCCATTCCGATGCCCGCGCCACCTAATGGCGCCGCACACTCCGCTGATCGCCCGGCCGCTGACGCCGACTGGGCGATCCTGGGCCCCGAGGACCGGGCCCCGGCCGGGGCCGCCGCCGTACGCCATCCGGATCCGCAGACGCTGATCAGCGCGCTCGACACGGGTGCCCCCGCCCCCGCCGTCGTCCTGGCGCTCGAACCAGCCAAGGCGGTCCATGCCCGAGACGGAGATGGCGGGATGGCGGCCGAGGGGCTGGCCTCGGCGGAACGGGTCCTGGAGCTGTTGCAGTGCTGGCTGGCCGAACCGCGCCTGGCCGGCGCCCGGTTGGTGGTGATGACGCGCGGCGCCGTAGCGACCGGCGATCCGGATGGTGTCGACCCGGCGGCCGAGGGCGTGGATGTGGCGGGCGCGGCGGTCTGGGGCCTGGTGCGCAGTGCGCAGGCCGAGAATCCGGGGCGATTCCTGCTGCTCGACCTCGACCCCCACGCCGGAGTGTCCGCCGACCTCGTGACCGGCGCCGTGGCACGCGCCATCGAGATGGACGAGTCACAGCTTGCCCTGCGTGCGGGGCGGGCGCTGATGCCCCGGCTGGTGCGCGCCGCGCCGAGCGCGGGCCTGGCGGCTCCCGTGGGGCAGGCCGCGTGGCGGCTCGGGCTGGAAGGGGCCGGGACGGTGGACAGCGTACGGCCGGTGGCATGCCCGGAGGCGCTGGAGCCACTGCGGGAGGGCCAGGTGCGCATCGATGTCCACGCGGCGGGCGTCAACTTCCGCGATGCGCTGATGGTGTTGGGGATGTACCCCGGGGACGCGGTGTTCGGGGGCAGCGAGGGCGCCGGTGTGGTGCGGGAGGTCGGCCTCGGTGTGCCCGGCTCCGGTGGCGCCGGCCTCGCCGTGGGCGACCAGGTGATGGGCCTGTTCGAGGGCGCGTTCGGCCCGCTGGCCGTGGCGGACGCCCGTACGGTCGTACCCATTCCCGAGGGCTGGAGCTTCCGGCAGGCCGCCGCCGCTCCCGTCGTGTTCCTCACCGCCTGGTACGGGCTCGTGGAACTGGGCGGTCTTCGGCCGGGTGAGCGGGTGTTGATCCATGCCGCGACCGGTGGTGTGGGGATGGCGGCGGTGCGGATCGCCCGGTATCTGGGTGCGGAGGTCTATGCGACGGCGAGTCCGGCGAAGCACGGGGTTCTTGAGGCGATGGGCGTTGACCAGGCGCATCGGGCCTCGTCGCGTGATCTGGGTT
>NZ_LAKD02000095.1 GCF_000968685.2 Streptomyces antioxidans | reverse complement strand
GCCCCAGCCTGCGCCGCCACCGCCCCCAGCCTGCGCCGCGCCCCGCGTCCAACCCACCCCGCCCTACCGCAGTATCGCCGCCCCCAGGGCGCCCAAGGTGATCGTGCAGGTGACCGCGGCCGCGGCCGCCCGCGGGGACAGGGCGGGCGGCCGGGGCGCGGGCATGGCCCGGATGCGGCGGTGGGCCAGGGCCAGGAAGGCCAGCCAGGTCAGCACCACCAGGGCCAAGGCCACCAGCGAGACCGGGCCGCCACCGCCGTACAGCGTCTGCCGACCCGCGAGCGACGCGGTCACCGCGCACGCCAGCGTCGTACGCCGCCACGCCAGCCGCGTCCGCTCCGGCTGGAGGCCGGGATCCCGGTCCCGGTCCCGGTCCCGCGTTCGGGACCCGTCGGTCCCTTTCCCGTCCGGCATCGCCTCACACCTCCCGGTTCACCCGCCCCACCCGAAGGCGGCCACGATCACCATCAGCAGTGCGACCACCGCGACCGCGAGCCCCAGCACGATCGGGAAGCGGGACGTCGGCAGGTCCTCGCCGCGCCGCATGGCCCGCTCGCAGCGGACCCAGTGGCTGATGGCCCGCAGGGCGCACAGCGCACCGCCCACCAGCAGGAGGAACGCCAGCGCGAGCCGCACCGGGCGGGCCGTGTCCGAGAGGAACTGGTCGACCGCGAATCCGCCGCCCACCAGCGCCATCGCGGTGCGCAGCCACGCCAAGAAGGTCCGTTCGTTGGCGAGCGAGAAGCGGTAGTCGGGGGTGCTTCCCTCCTCCCACAGCCGCTCGGGCACGAACCACAGCCGGATGTCCGCAACCGCTGAGCGGCGGCCACCGCCACCCGACTCGGTACGACCGGAAGGTTCCGACGGGCCGGAAGGTTCCGGGGGACCGGAAGGATCCGTCACCCTTCGACCTTCTCACGGCGCCACTCCGCCAGCCGCCGGTACGCCTCCCACCCGTCCGGCACCCACTCCCACTCCGGCAGCCGCCGCGTCAGCTCCTCCTCGGTGAGGAACGCGTGCCAGGCGACCTCCTCGGCCTGCGGATCGACCGGCAGCTCGCAGCGCACCTCGTAGATCCGGCTCCACCAGGTGTGCTCGGGCGTTTCGTAGAGGAACGAGAACCGCGGTACGGGCGCGGGCAGCCCCCGCACCCCCAGCTCCTCCTCCGCCTCGCGCAGCGCGGCCTCGTCATAGCCCTCGCCCGCGCCGACGACCCCGCCGACGAACATGTCGTACAGCGAGGGGAAGACCAGCTTCTCGGCGGTGCGGCGGTGGACGAAGATCCGGTCCTGGGCGTCCCGCGCCTGGATGAAGACGCAGCGGTGGCGGAGTCGGTGGGCCATGGCGTCTCCGCGGCGGGCCTGGCCCACCACGCGATCGCGCTCGTCCACGATGTCCAGCAGTTCGTCGGCGGAAAGCGGCTCCTGATCAGGCATACCGCCATACAAGCAGATCGGGGGCGCGGTCAGCGCCGGTGGCCGCCGCCGTAGCCGTAGCCATTGCCGTTGCCATGGCCGCCGCCGTAGCCGTGGCCGCTTCCGCCGCCGTTCCCGTTTCCGTACCCGGCGCCGTAGCCGCCTCCCTGCCCCTGCCCCTGCCCCTGCCCTTGCCCTTGCCCCTGCCCTTGGCCTTGCCGGTACGGCCCGGAGCCGCCGTCCTGGCCGCGCTGTCTTGCCTGCTGCTCGGCCCAGCTGTCGAACGCCTCCACCGCGTCCTGCCAGTCGTCGTACTGCCCCGGCCCCCGGGACGACGAGCCCGGCCAGGACGGGGTGGAGCGGCCCTCACCGGACGAGGACACCGCGGGCTTGTCCGGCGCGGAGTCGCCCGCCGGGGCCTGGGCCGTGGGCCGGGCGGCGGCCGGTGGCTGCGGCTCGGGCTTCTCGGTGCGGGCACCGCGCAGCGGGGTCTCGCCCTTCGCCGCCTCCGCGTACGGAACGGCACGGCCCTCGGGCTCGTCCGGCACGGCCGTCGAGCTGTCGTGGCCGGAGGCGGCCGTCGCCTGGCGGGCGTCCTTGCCCATGAGCATGAAGAGCGCGGTGGCCGCGCCGGTGGCCGACAGCAGGATCGCCCCGGCGGCCGCCTTGCGCCGGTGGTCCACCGGGCGGCGGCGGGCGTGCCGGGGCCCGATCACCTCGCCGCGGAGCACCTGAGCCTCGTCCGCGGGCGGCCCCGCTGCGAGGGGCTGTGGGCCGGGCGTGATGAGCGTCGGGTTCACCACACGACGTTCGACATCGGGCCTCGGCCCTGGGTGCTCAACGGAGCGGTCAGCCATGGTCGATGATGATGCCCGTTTGGCCGAACCCTGTCCAATGTCGGTGAACGAATGTGACCTTTTGTTCCACGCCCAGGTTGCGCGGCGGGAGTTGGCCCTCCGGCCAGATGGGCCGACGGTGGCCGGGGACCGCTCCCACACCCCGGGTTGACGCCGTACTGGCCGGTAGGCAGGATCGCGGACATGACGCCGTCGGCACACCGTCGGCACACCGGCAGCGCACCGGCGGCGGGCGTCGGCGGGCTCACGAGAACGGGACACCACACCATGGCGTACGACGCGGACGTGATCGTGATCGGCGCGGGCCTCGCGGGCCTCGCGGCCACCGCCGAACTGGCCGACGCCGGCCGCAAGGTGATCCTGCTCGACCAGGAGCCCGAGCAGTCGCTCGGCGGCCAGGCCCACTGGTCCTTCGGCGGCCTCTTCCTCGTCAATTCGCCCGAGCAGCGCCGGCTGCGCATCCGCGACAGCCATGAACTCGCCTGGCAGGACTGGCTGGGCACGGCCGGGTTCGACCGCGAGGAGGACCACTGGCCGCGCCGCTGGGCCGAGGCGTACGTGGACTTCGCGGCGGGCGAGAAGCGGTCCTGGCTGCACGCCCAGGGGCTGCGGCTGTTCCCGCTGGTCGGCTGGGCCGAGCGCGGCGGCTACGACGCGACGGGACACGGCAACTCCGTGCCCCGCTTCCACATTACCTGGGGCACCGGGCCCGGAATCGTCGCCCCCTTCGAGCGGCGGGTGCGGGCGGCCGTCGCCCGCGGCCTGGTCGAGCTGCGCTTCCGGCACCGGGTGACGGGCCTCGCCCGCAGCGCGGGCACGGTCGACACCGTCACCGGCGACGTCCTCGAGCCCAGCCGGGCCGAGCGCGGCACCTCCAGCAGCCGCGAGGTCACCGGCGCCTTCGAACTGCGCGCCCAAGCCGTGATCGTCACCTCCGGCGGCATCGGCGGCAACCACGACCTCGTCCGCGCCAACTGGCCCGAACGGCTCGGCTCCCCGCCCGAACGGATGATCTCCGGGGTCCCGGCCCATGTGGACGGCCATATGCTCGGCATCGCCGAGGGGGCCGGTGGACGGATCATCAACCGCGACCGGATGTGGCACTACACCGAGGGCATCCAGAACTGGAACCCCATCTGGCCCCGGCACGGCATCCGCATCCTGCCCGGCCCGTCGTCCCTGTGGTTCGACGCGCGCGGCAAGCGGTTGCCGGTGCCGCTGTTCCCCGGCTTCGACACCCTCGGCACCCTCGAGCACATCATGCGGACCGGCCATGACCACACCTGGTTCGTGCTCACCCGCAAGATCATCGAGAAGGAGTTCGCGCTCTCGGGCTCGGAGCAGAACCCGGACCTGACCGGCAAGAACGTCCGCGATGTGATCGGCCGCGGGCGGGCCGGGGTGCCGGGCCCGGTCCAGGCGTTCATGGACCACGGCGCGGACTTCATCGTCGAGCGCTCGCTGCCCGCGCTGGTCCGGCGGATGAACGGGCTCACCAAGGAGCCGCTCATCGACGAGGCCGAGCTGCGCCGGGAGATCGTCGCCCGTGACCGCGAGATCGCCAACCCCTACACCAAGGACCTCCAGGTCACCGCCCTGCGCGGAACCCGCAAGTACATCGCCGACCGGCTCATCCGCACCGCCGCCCCGCACCGCGTCCTCGACCCCAAGGCGGGCCCGCTGATCGCCGTACGGCTGCACATCCTGACCCGTAAGACGCTCGGCGGCCTGGAGACCGACCTCTCCTCCCGCGTCCTGACCGAGGGCGGCGACCCGCTGCCCGGCGTCTACGCGGCCGGGGAGGCGGCGGGCTTCGGCGGCGGGGGAGTGCACGGCTACCGCTCGCTGGAGGGCACCTTCCTGGGCGGCTGCCTCTTCTCGGGGCGCACGGCGGGCCGCGCGGCGGCCGAGGCGGTGGGATAGACGGCGGCGCGGTGGACAGAGACGCGCATCGACGTGCGGCTACGCACCGGGGCAGGGGCGGGGAACAGCCCGCCGTACGCGCCACACCCGCCGGACGCCGCTGACCCCCGCGCCCCGGCGGCACGCGGCGGGGCACGGACCCGGAGTCTTACCGAAGTCTGACGAATACCGGCGGGAGATGGCGCACCGCGCCCGCCCGGTGCTCTCATTCACACCATGGACCCCAACACCGGTGCCGGACCCGACGGCCACGGCGCGCCCGTCGGCCGGCGCCTCGTCCTCGGCATGCTCGGCCTCGGCGCGGGCGCGATGGCCGCCGCCCCCTGGCTCCAGGGCAAGCTGGAGACCGCCCTGGGCGCGGTGGCCGACAAGGACCCGACGGGGGTGACCGGACTCCTCCCCAACGGCGGCGGGTTCCGCTACTACTCCGTCACCTCCTCCGTGCCCCACAAGGACGCCGACAGCTACCGCCTCACCGTCGACGGCCTCGTCGACAAGCCCGGCGCGTACCGCCTCGCCGAGCTGCGGGCGCTGCCGCAGACCCGGCTGGTGCGCGACGTCCAGTGCGTCACCGGCTGGCGGGTGCCCGAGACGCCGTTCGAGGGGGTGCGGCTGTCGGCGCTGCTCGACGCCGCGGGGGTGCGCCGAGGGGCCAAGGCCGTCCGCTTCACCTGCTTCGACGGCGCGTACAGCGAGAGCCTGACCCTCGATCAGGCGCGCCGCCCCGATGTACTGGTCACGCTGAAGCTGCGGGACGAACCGCTCGGCCACTCCCACGGTGGCCCGGTGCGGCTGTATGTGGCGCCGATGTACTTCTACAAGTCGGCGAAGTGGCTCTCCGGCATCACCGTCACCGATGAGGTGCGGCCCGGCTATTGGGAGGAGCGGGGCTATGACGTCGACGCCTGGGTCGGCAGGTCGAACGGACGCGACGATGACCCCACCGACTGAGCGGACCACGGTCCCTCCGCCCCGGGGCGACGACGGGGACGGCGGCTCCCGGGTGCTCCGGTTCAGCCCCGCCGAGCGCTGGGTCCACCGCACCACGGCCCTGCTGCTGGGCGCGTGTGTGATCAGCGCGGCCTGTCTCTATCTGCCCGCGCTCGCCGAACTCGTCGGCCGCCGCGCGCTCGTCGTCACCGTCCACGAGTGGACCGGCGTCCTGACGCCGCTCCCGGCCCTGCTCGGCCTCGTCTCCCGCGCCTTCCGCGCCGATCTCACCCGCCTCAACCGCTTCGGCCCGCACGACCGCCGCTGGCTGCGCGCGGCGCTGCGGCGCGACCACCGGGCCCAGGAGCGTCCGGCGGGGAAGTTCAACGCCGGGCAGAAGCTGTACGCGGGGTACATCGCGGGCGCGGTGCTGGTGATGGCGGGCACCGGGCTGCTGATGTGGTTCACCGGTCTGGCCCCGCTGGTGTGGCGCACCAGCGCCACCTTCGTCCACGACTGGCTGGCGCTGGCCGTCGGCATCGTCCTGCTCGGCCACATCGGCAAGGCGCTCGCGGATCCGGAGGCCCGGCGCGGGATGCGCACGGGCCGGGTCGAGCGGGCGTGGGCGGCCCGGGAGCACTCCCTGTGGCGTACGGACGAGGACGCGCGGGAGCGCTGATTCCGCGCCCCCGCCGCCCTTGCCGCCACAACCGGGGCTCCGCAGGGCCCGACGCGACCCGGCCGTCGCTCACAGCGCACAGACCGGCGCCTTCTCCTTGTCCTTCGGCGTCACGCGGGGGCTGGCCGCGTCGCGCGCCGTCGGCACCGCGCCATGCGTCGGACGCCTGCGGTCGCGGTGCAGCAGCCCCGCCGACCAGATCGCCACCGGGGCCAGACACAGGGCCAGCGCGAGCACCGCCCAGATCCGCATCACCGCATGGGTGTGCCCCAGGAAGAACGAGCCGGCCAGCGAGCAGCCGAACACCCCCGCCCACAGCAGGTGGATGCGGAACGTGGCGATCCGGTCGGGGCTGGACGAGTCGCCCTTGGGCGTGACCACGAACCGGCTGGTGCGCCGCAGCACCGCGTCGCACAGCGACTTGGCGTAGATCGGGGCGGACAGCGCCGAGAGCAGCATCCCGGCGAGACCGCCGGAGCCCTCCGGCTCGTGCGGGGAGACGTTGTGCCGCCGGTTCCAGACGTACAGCCCGATCTGCAGCACCGCCGCGTCGCTGTAGAGCATCATCCACAACTCGGCCGGGATGTGGATCCCCGCGGCGCCCAGCATCAGGAACAGCGCGCAGGACAGCGCGGAGAGCAGCCAGTTGACCGCGGTCATCGGGTAGTACGCGATCATCAGCGTGTAGTTGAGCAGCTTGCCGGGCGACAGGGTGAACGGGCCCTTCCAGAACTGCTTGAGCACGGTCTCGTAGGTGCCGCGGCTCCACCGCATCTGCTGGGTGAAGAAGTCCGTCCAGGTGCTCGGCCCCTCGCCGACCGCGAGCACATCGGGGGTGTAGACCGAGCGCCACTTCCTCCCGGTCGCCGGGTTGCGGTGGCGGTGCAGCTCGAAACCGGTGGCCATGTCCTCGGTGATCGAGTCGTACAGCCCGCCGATCGAGCGCAGCGCGCTGATCCGCACCGCGTTGTTGGTGCCCACGAACATCGGGCCGCCATAGGCGTTTCCGGCCCGCTGGATCAGCGCGTGGAAAAGGAACTGCTGGCTTTCGGCGGCCTTGGTGACCGGGGTGTCGTAATTCCCGTAGACCTGCGGGCCGACCACGAAGGCGATATCCGGATCCCGGAAGTAACCCAGCATGCGCTCCAGGAAGTTGGGCAGCGGCACATGGTCGGTGTCCACACACGCCATGAACTCATACCCGTCGCCGTGCTCATCCAGCCAGGCGTTGTAATTCCCGTGCTTGGTCCTCGCCCGGAAGGCGCCCTTCGGCTGGTTCCACTTCTCGATGCCCTTGCGGGAGAAGTGCCGCACGCCCAGCCGTTCGCACAGCGCCTTGACCTCGTCGTCGTCCCCCTCGTCGAGCAGCCAGACGTCCAGCGGCCCGGTGTGCCGGATCCGCACCGCGCCCTCCAGCGTGGCCCGGACCATCGCGATCGGCTCCTTGCCGGGCACAAAGCTGGTCAGGAACGCCACGCGGGTCCCCGGCTGCGCCACCACCGGCACCGGATCCCGCGCCACCAGCGTGGCATGGGCGTTGGAGACGACCGTGAACAGGCGAAACCCCTCGATCAGCGCGATCGAGACCAGCATCGCCAGGTCCGCCGCCCGCTGCCACCCCGGCGCATAGCCGCGCTCCACCCAGTGGCCGGGCTGCAGCAGCCACACCAGCAGCACCGCCGAGCACACCGGCGCCGCGCACAGCAGCAGCGCGGCCCGGAACCGGTGCGGCTCCTGCGCCAGCAGGCTGCGGCAGCGCACCCGGTAGGGGCGGTCCGCGGGGGCCTTGGTCAGCGGGCCCGCCAATTCGCTGTACCGCTTGTAGTCGTACACCGGGGCGGGATGGTCGTGCGGAACGCGGGAATGCGACGCGGTACGCGCGGGCGGCGGCCCGGCTACGGCGCGTGCGGAGGTTTTCCGGGGGGAATCTCTGACGGGGGTCGGTGCAGACATCTGGGCACTCCCGCGGGGCTGGCTCGAACCGAATGTCGCGCCGCGATGACCCATACGGGCGATATTCATCAGGTCATCGCGCGAGATGAGAAGGTAACAATCCCATGGGGCAGGAGCGCGCACATCGGATATTCGGCGCGCCTTTGTTGACGGCCCGTAAGGCATCCACCCCGACGGCGCAGCGGCGCGCGTCTTACGTGATTTACATCCCGCCGTCTGGCAGGGTCGGCACCGATCGAAGCCCATCGGAATACGGAGGATGGGGCGCAGTCGCCCGATGAGAGTCCTGCACATCATCTCCCGCCTCGGGGCCGGAGGAGCCGAACAGCAACTGCGGCTGCTGCTGCGCCATATGCCGGTGCGCTGTGACGTCATCGCCCTCTCGGGCCCCGGCGCCACCGCGCACGGCATCCGCGCGGACGGCGTTCCGGTCATCCAGCTGCCCCTGGACGGCGGGCGCGAGCGGCAGCTCACCACCGTGCCCAGGCTGGTGCGGCTCATCCGGTCCGGCGGCTACGACCTGGTGCACACCCATCTGTACCGGGCGGCTGTGCTCGGCCGGATCGCCGCCCGGCTGGCCGGGGTGGGTGCGGTCATCGCCACCGAACACAGCCTGGGCGAACGGCGGATCGACGGCCGCCCGCTCACCGCCGCCCTCCGCGCCCGCTATCTCGCCGCCGAGCGGCTGGGCTCGGCCACCGTCGCCGTCTCGGCCGCCGTGGCCGACCGGCTGCGCGACTGGGGCGTGCCCAACCGCCGGATCCATCTGGTGCCCAACGGGATCGACGCCCGCCACTTCCGCTTCGAGCCGACCGCCCGGGCGGCCGCCCGCGCCCGGCTCGGCATCCCCGACCGGGCCTTCGTGGTGGGCGGGGTGGGGCGCCTGGTGGCGGACAAGCGGTTCGACACGGCGGTACGGGCCGTCGCCGGGGTGCCGGACGCCCGGCTGCTGCTGGTCGGCGAGGGCCCCGAACGCCCCGCCCTGGAGGACCTGGCCGCCCGGCTCGGCGTGGCCGACCGGGTCCGGCTGCTGGGGGAGCGCGAGGGCGCGGTGGGCCCGGCCGACGACCGGCCCGCGGGGCTGCCCGCGCTGCTGGCCGCCATGGACGTCCTGGTCTCGCCGTCCGCCGAGGAGGCGTTCGGCCTCGCGGCGCTCGAGGGGCTGGCGGCCGGGCTGCCGGTGCTGCACACCGTCTGCCCCGCCCTCGACGAACTCCCCCACGGCGCCGCGCCCGCCGCCCGCCGCATCGCCCCCGGCCCGGCCGCCCTCACCGCCGCCCTGCGCGCCCAGGCCGCCCAGGGCCCCCTGCGCTTCCCGGTCCCGGACGCCGTGGACCGCTACGACATCACCCGCGGCGCCCGCCGCCTGATGGACCTCTACGACCGCACCACCACCTGCGGCCCGGACGGCTGCCTACGGGTGCCCCCCGCCAACCGCATGCCCCGCCGCGGCGCCCCCGCGGGCTGAGACGGCCGGGGCGAAGGGACATCAGCCGCGCGGTGTCTGCCCTTCGCGGGGTGGTCGGCCTTCACGGGGCGTCAGGGGAGTGGCTGTTCGGTCCAGATGCACTTGCCGGTGGGGGTGTAGCGGGTGCCCCAGCGGTGGGAGAGGGCCGAGACCAGTTGGAGGCCGCGGCCGCCCTCGTCGGTTTCCGAGGCGTGGCGGATCCGGGGGGTGGTCAGCGAGCCGTCGGTCACCTCGCAGATCAGGCCCTCGCCGCGCAGCAACCGTAGCTCTATCGGGCCCCTGCCGTGCCGGATCGCATTGGCGACCAGCTCGCTGACCAGCAGCTCCGCGGTGGGGGTGAGCGGAGCCAGCTCCCAGTGGATCAGCTGGTCCCGGACGTGATCGCGTGCCTCGCCCGCGGCGATCGGCCCCTCGGACAGCGGCCACGCGGCGATGTCGCCGGGGGCGAGCGTATGGGTGCGGGCGATGAGCAGGGCCGCGTCATCGGCGGTGAGCTGCTTCTCCGGCAGCAACTCGGCCAGCACCGCGTCGCACAGCCGCTCCAGCGACGCGTCCTCAGCTCTGTCTCCGGCCCGCCGGGCGTGCTCCGGGCCGGGGGCGCGGGCCGCGCTGGACAGCGCGCTCGCCAGCTGACACAGCCCGCGGTCGATGTCCCGGTCGGCGGATTCCACCAGACCGTCGGTGTACAGCACCAGCAGACTGCCCTCCTCCAGGCTCACCTCGGTGGTCTCGAACGGCGGCCGGGCAGCGCCCAGCGGTGGATCGGGGCAGCTCCAGGCGAAGCGGACCGGGTGGCCGGGGCGTACGACGGCCGGTGGCGGATGTCCGGCGCTGGAGAAGACGCAGGTGGCGGCGACCGGGTCGTACACGGCGTACAGGCAGGTCGCGTAGAGGTTGTCCCCGAGGTCGCTCACCACGTCGTTGAGCCGGGTGAGCAACTCGGCGGGCGGGAACTCCAATTCGGCCAGGGTGTTCACGGCGGTGCGCAGCTGGCCCATGGTGGCCGCCTCGGACAGCCCGTGACCCATCACATCGCCGATGACCAGGGCCACCCGGGCGCCGGACAGCGGGATCACGTCGTACCAGTCACCGCCCACGTCGATGCCCTCGCTGGCGGGCAGATAGCGGGCGGCGGTGGCGACCGAGGCCAGCGACGGCAGGGCACGGGGCAGCAGCCCCCGCTGGAGTTCCTTGGCCCGGTTGTGCTCCATGTCGTACAGCCGGGCGCGCTCGATGGCCTGCCCCATTAGCCCGCTGAGCGCGGTGAGCAGGGCCCGCTCCTCCGCGTCGAGGCGGCGCGGCTCGGCGAAGGCGATCACCGAGCAGCCGATGTTCCGGCCGGAGACGATCAGTGGCAGAAAGGCCCAGGCCTGCTTCCGCGCCGCGGCGGGCCGTCCCTCCATGCGGGGATAGCGCGCGGTGTACTCCTCGACCGACTCGATGAAGGCCGGTGCCCCGGTCCGGTACACCTCCGAGACCGGCGACACCTCATGGATCGAGTACCCGTCGATCGACTCCAGGAAGGTCTGCGGATAGCCGACGGCCCCGGCGATCCGGATCACGTCGCCCTCGATGAGCTGCACCACCACCCCCGAGGCGCCGAACGGCGGCAGCACCCGGTCGGCGATGGCGTTCACCACGTCGCACATCGTCAGCGCCTGGGCGAGGGCGTCGGTCAGTTCGCCGATCCGCGCGGTGCGCTCGGCGGCCGTGTGCTCGGCCGCGGCCCGCTCCGCCTCCCGCGCCCGGCTCGCGGTGATATCGGCGGCGTAGACCGTGAGCCCGTTCGGCACCGGGACCAGCCGCATGGCGTACCAGCGCCGATTGGTGGGCCAGCGCACCTCGAACCCGACCGGGGTGCCGCTCTCGGCGGCCCGCCGGTAGCGGTCCCGCAGGTCCGGCTCGGCCTCGTCGACGCGCAGCCGCGCGAAGGCGTCCCACAGCGTCCGGCCGAGCGTCTTCCGGGCGGCGCCGAGCAGGCGCTCCGCCTCGCCGTTGACGAAGGTGATGCGCCAGTCGCCGTCGACCGCGAAGAACGCGTCGCTCATATGCCAGAGCGCCCGGCACACCTGGTCGTCGGCCAGCGAGGTGCCCGTGTGGCCCAGGCCCAGGCTCCGGTCCCGGTCCTGGTCCTGGTCCCGGTCTTGGTCCTGGTCCTGGTCCTGGTCCTGGTCCTGGTCGGGAGGGGCCTCCCACAGCCGCCGCGCGGCCCACGCCGACAGCGCCTCGACGGCCGCCCACCGCTCCGGTGCGGGCCGTTCGGCCGGGACCACCAGCACCGACAGCGCACCGGTGACCCCGTCCGGAGTGATCAGCGGAACCGCCAGCAGCCCGCTTCCGGCGGGCAGCGCCGGGCCCGCGCCGCCCCCCTCGGCAACGCTCGGCGCCCACACCGGTGCCCCCTGGGCCATCGCGCGGGCCGGGGCGCTGACACCGGCCGGTTCGACCTCCGCCCAGTCCCGGGCCACCGTACGGATCAGCCCGTGCACCGCCGTGAGCAGCAGCGGCCGGGCGCCGGGGCCGCGCAGATGCACCATGCCGCCGAGACCTCCGGTCTCCGTCACGGCGTGGTCGAGCGCGAATCCGAGCAGATCGGGGCCGCTCAGCCCGTCACCCGCCTCGGTGATCACGCGTATCCGTGCGGCGATGGCCTCGTCCGTGCCCATGGGGAAAATTTACTCCCTTGGGGTGGTATTCCAGGATGTGGCGCCGAGGAGGGGAGTCCCGGCACGGATGTCATGCCGTGAATATCCCGGGGTGCTCGCGGACGTACTCCCGCACCCCGGTCGCGGGCCTTCCGGTGATCGTCTCGATGTCGTCCGTCCGGCGGTCGTAGCGGTTCTCCGCGTGCAGCCGCGCCATCGTGGCGAGGTGGTCGGCGAGGTGTCCTGGCAGCCCCAGCGCCTTCAGGTCGTGGTTGACCCAGGCCTCGTAGGAGACGTCCACATAGGCGACCGGGCGGCCGAGCTCCTCGGCCAACTCCTCGGCCAGGGTGGTCATGTCGACCGAGGCCGGGCCGGTCAGGTGGTAGGTCCTGCCGATGTGCGAGGAGGGGTCCGCCAGGATCGTCGCCACCACCGCGGCGACGTCCCGCGCCGCGACCGGGGAGGTGCGCCCGGTGCCGAACGGCAGCCGGATCGTGCCCTCTTCCGCGATGGAGCGGTAGACGAAGGCCGTGAAGAGCGGATTCTCCAGGAAGATGGTGGGCCGCAGATGGGTGACGGGCAGCCCGGACCAGTTGAGCGCCTGCTCGGCCAGCCAGTGCTCCCGCTGCTGCGCGGACTCCGAGGTGCTGGTGAGATCCATCTGGGAGACCGTCATCTGCGACATGTTGACCAGCGCGTCCAGCCGGGCGTAGTCGCGGGCGACCGCCGCCGTGGTCATCGTGGCCTCCAGGTACGCCGGCGAGACGCTCATGCCGAAGTACATCCGCCCGCAGCCGTCCAGCGCGCGGGCCACGTCCGGGGCGCGGGTCAGATCGCCCGCCACCACCGCCGCGCCCGTCGCGCGCAGCGCCTCGGCCCGCTCGTCCTCGCGGTGCACCATGGCGCGCACGGGCAGTCCGCGGCGGCGCAGCTTCTCCACCACGGTACGGCCCACGGCCCCGACGCCGCCCGCGGCGCCGGTCACCAGGATCGGTGGAGCGGGCATGGCTAGGACACCAACTTGTCGACCGTGATGGGCAGTTCGCGGATCCGGACACCGGTGGCGTGGTACACGGCGTTGGCGATGGCCGCGGCGGTGCCGGTGATGCCCACCTCGCCGAGGCCCTTGGCCCCCATGGGGTTGGTGTACGGATCGGACTCGTCCAGCCAGTGGGCCTCGACCGTGTGCACATCGGCGGCGGAGGCGATGTGGTACTGGGCGAAGTCCTGGTTGACCACATGGCCGAACCGCGGGTCCAGCACGCTGTGTTCGTACAGCGCCATCGAGATCCCCTGGGTCATTCCGCCGATCAGCTGGGAGCGGGCCGTCTTGGGGTTGATCACCCGGCCCACGTCGAACATCCCCAGCAGCCGTGCCACCCGCACCTCACCGGTGTCCTCGTCCACCCGCACCTCGGCGAACTGGGCACCGAAGCTGTGCATCGCATAGCGCTCGGCCTCCGGATTGCCGCCGGGCAGCTCCGCGGTGACCTCCAGACCCTCCGCCGGTGCGATGCCGCCGTGCTCGGCCCGCAGCCGGGCCCGCAGCCGGTCCGCCGCCTCCCAGATCGCGGTGCCCCAGCTGTTGATGCCCGCCGAGAACCCGGCGACCGACGCGGACGGCAGCGCCGTGTCCCCGATCCGCATCTCCACCTGTCTGACCGGGACGCTCAGCGCGTCCGCGGCGATCTGGGTGAGCGCCGTCCAGGTGCCGGTGCCCAGGTCGGCGGCGGCGATCCGCACCGTGTAGTGGCCGTCCCCGGCGAGCCGGATGGTGGCCGCGTTGCCGGGGAAGCGGGGGGAGGGATACGTCGAGGCGGCCACGCCGGTGCCCACCAGCCAGCGCCCCTCGCGCCGGAAACGGGGCGCCGGGTCCCGCCGGTCCCATCCGGCCCGGCGGGCGCCCTCACGCAGACAGCCCGTCAGATGGCGGCTGGAGAACGGCAGCCCGGACTCCGGATGCACCTGGGGCTCATTGCGGATCCGGAACTCCACCGGGTCGATGCCGCAGGCGATCGCCATCTCGTCCATCGCGGACTCCAGCGCGAACATCCCCTGCGCCTCGCCCGGCGCCCGCATGATCGTCGGCACCGGGAGATCCAGCGGGGCCAGCCGGTGGGTGGTGCGCCGGTGCGGCGCCGCGTACATCGTCCGGGAGCAGACGGCCACCTGTTCCGCGTACCCCTTGGCCCTGGCGGTCTGCTCGATCACCTCGTGGGAGAGCGCGGTCAGCCTGCCGTCCCGTCCGGCGCCCAGCCGGATCCGCTGGATCGACGCCGGGCGGTAGCCGACCAGGGCGAACATCTGCTGCCTGGTCAGTGAGAACTTCACCGGCCGCCGGACCATCCGGGCCGCCATCGCGGCGAGCACGGCGTACGCATGGGGGTAGACCTTCGAGCCGAACCCGCCCCCGACATGCGGGGAGATCACCCGCACCCGCCCCGGTTCAAGACCCAGCACCCCGGAGATCAGGGCCTGGCTCATGGTGGCGCCCTGGGTGGAGCAGCGCACGATCAGCTCACCGTCCAGCCAGGTGACCACGGCTGTGTGCGGCTCCATCGGGTTGTTGTGGTACATCGGCGTGGCGTACGTGGCGTTCACCATGGCCGGTGAGAGCGCCAGCGCCGTATCGACGTCCCCCAGCACACTGTCGGCGGGCGAGCCGTCCTGGAGCTCTCCGTCGCCCGAGCCGAACACCGCGGCGTGCACCGGGGAGTAGAGGTCGCCGCGGTCGGCGCGCAGCACCACGTCGGGGGGACGGCTCTCGTAGTCCACGCGGACGAGCCCCGCCGCGCGGCGCGCGGTCTCCAGGCTCTCGGCCACCACCGCCCCGATGAACTGGCCGCGCCAGGCGACCTCGTCGGACTGGAGCACTGCGAGCTCCGGATCCTCGGGCCGGGTCAGGGTGGGGGCGTTGAGGTGGCTGAGCACCGCCAGCACCCCCGGCTCCGCCTCCGCGAGCGCGCTGTCCACTCCGGTGACCCGCCCGGCGGCGATCGTGGACTGGAGCGGATAGAGATAGACGGGCTGGTCGAGGGGCCATTCATAGGCGTAGGTGGCGGTGCCGGTGACCTTCTGCACACCGTCGATGCGGTCCATCGGCATGCCGATGGCACGGGGGCGTGCCGTGACGTCGCTCATCGCACCTCCTCCAGCAGCTCCAGCAGGGTGCCGACCATCGTGTTGCGGGCGAGCGGGATCTTGAAGGCGTTGCCCGCCAGCGGCCGCGCCCCGGCCAGCTCGGCGGCGGCCGCGTCCACGAAGCTCTCCCGCGTGGCGGGCGCGCCGCGCAGCATCGCCTCGGCCGTGGTGGCCCGCCAGGGCTTGTGCGCCACTCCGCCCAGTGCGATCGCTACGTCCCGTACCGCCCCGTCGGTGACCTCCAGCGCGGCGGCGACCGAGACCAGTGCGAAGGCGTACGAGGCGCGGTCGCGCACCTTGCGGTAGCGGGAGCGGGCCGCGGCGTGCGGGGGCGGCAGCTCAACCGCGGTGATCAGCTCACCGTGCTCCAGGACGGTGTCGCGCTCGGGGGTGTCCTCCGGCAGCCGGTGCAGCCCGGTCAGCGGGATCCGCCGCTCGGCGGCCGGGCCGACCACCGTGACCACCGCGTCCAGCGCGGCCAGTGCGACGGCCATGTCGGAGGGGTGGGTGGCCACACAGGCGGGGGAGGCGCCCAGGACCGCCATATCGCGCTGATAGCCCTCCACCGCGGAACAGCCCGAGCCGGGGACGCGCTTGTTGCAGGGGGTGGTGACGTTCTGGAAGTACGGGCAGCGGGTGCGCTGGAGCAGATTGCCGCCGGTGGTGGCGAGGTTGCGCAGCTGGCCCGAGGCGCCAGAGAGCAGTGCCTGGGAGAGCACCGGATAGCGCCGCCGGACCCGCAGGTCGGCGGCGAGATCGCTGTTGGGCACGGCCGCCCCGATCCGCAGGCCCCCGTCGGGCAGCTCCTCGATCCGGTCCGAGGTCAGCCGCCGGACGTCGATCAGCAGCTCCGGGGTCGTCACCTCGAGGCGCATCAGATCGACCAGATTGGTGCCCCCGGCCAGATAGGCCGCGTCGGCCTCGCGCACCAGGGTGGCGACGGCCGCCGGTATCTCGTCGGCGCGTTCGTAGCGAAAGGGCCTCATCGGTGCGCCACCTCCGCGATCGCCGGGACGATGTTCGCGTACGCCGCGCAGCGGCACAGGTTGCCGCTCATCCGCTCGGCGATCTCCTCGTCGTCGAGCACCACATCGGTGGCGCCCGGGTCCCTGCTCACGGCGCTGGGCCAGCCCTTCCCGGCCTCCTGCAGCATGCCGGCCGCCGAGACGATCTGCCCGGGTGTGCAGTAGCCGCACTGGAAGGCGTCATGGGCGATGAACGACCGCTGGAGCGGATGCAGCTCGCCGTCGGTGAGCCCGGCCGCCGTGACGATGTCCGCGCCCTGGTGGGCGACGGCCAGTGCGAGGCAGCCGAGGATGCGGCGGCCGTCGAGCAGCAGGGTGCAGGCGCCGCACTGTCCGTGGTCGCAGCCCTTCTTGGGGCTGGTGTTCCCCAGTCGTTCGCGCAGGGCGTCCAGCAGCGTCGTACGGGTGTCGACGGTGAGGTGGTGCTCGGTCCCGTCCACCCGGAGCTCGATCTCGAGATCCATGATCCCTACCCTTGATCGTCATCCTTCGGAACGTCACGCGGCACCCCCATTCTCGGACATATAGGGACTGATCGCCCGTTCGGCGGTATGGTCACGCCGGGGCGCCGTAGCGATACGGGCCGCGGCCCGTGCCCGGCCGACACCGGTGGACCAGGCCGCGGCCCGGGGCCGGGACCTCCTTCAGGTGTGCTGGATCACGGCTTCCAGATGGGGCAGATAGTGGTCCATGCGGTCCCGCTTGGTGAGCAGATACGGGAGGTTCTCCTTGTGCGGTGTCATCAGCAGCGGCACCTGCTCGCTGACCCGGACGCCGTGCCGCAGCAGCGCGTCCCGCTTCTGGGGGTTGTTGGACAGCAGCCGTACGGAGCGCACCTCGAGGTCGTGCAGCACATCCGCCGCCACCGTGTAGTCACGGGCGTCGGCCGGCAGGCCGAGGGCGAGGTTGGCCTCGACCGTGTCCAGCCCCTCGGACTGCAGCTTCATCGCCTCCAGCTTGGCGAGCAGCCCGATGCCGCGCCCCTCATGGCCTCTCAGATACACCAGCACGCCCCGGCCTTCGGCCACGATCGCCTTCAGCGCGGCGGACAGCTGGTCGCCGCACTCGCAGTGACGGGAGCCGAACGCGTCCCCGGTCAGGCACTCGGAATGCAACCGGGTCAGCGCCTCCTCCCCGCCGACATCGCCGTACACCAGCGCTATTTGTTCATCGCCGCGCACCAGGTCCCGATAGCCGATCGCGAGAAAGTCGCCATGCTTCGTGGCCAGCCGGACATTCACCACTCGTTCGACACCCGAGGTGCGGGTGCCGACATCGAACACGCCATCACTTTCTGTCATGTGCGGATCTTATCTGGAAAACCACCACCCTTGTACAGGAGAATGAGAAAGCCGCAGCAACAAGCTGTCAGGACGCCACATGAAAGGTCCACGATATGAGCGGTTCGGGAACGCACCCGCAGACCGGCATGGTGTTGCCGACGCGGACGACGGAGGAAGTGCGGGCCGACCGGGCCGACGTCGCCGTTCTCCCGGTAGGCAGCTTCGAGCAGCACGGCGCATTTCTCCCGCTGGTGACCGACACGGTCATCGCCTGCACGGTCGCAGCGGAGGTCGCGGCCGCGTATCCGGTGCTCCAGCTGCCCCCGGTGACGGTCTCCTGCTCCCATGAACACGCCGCCTGGCCAGGGACGGTGTCCATTTCGGCGGCCACCCTCTACGCCGTCGTCCGCGATATCGCGGACTCCCTCAGGCGCTCAGGCATACGCGGTCTGATTCTGGTGAACGGACACGGCGGCAATTACGTACTGCGCAACATCGTTCAGGAATCCGCGGGCAGCGGCTTCCGTATGGCGCTATTCCCCGGATCGGCCGACTGGGAGATCGCCAGGACACGCGCCGGAGTGCGCACCCCGGCCAACAGCGATATGCACGCCGGTGAACTGGAGACCTCGATCCTCCTGCATGCGCATCCGGAACTCGTACGGCCCGGTCATGAAACCTCCGACTGGATATCCGACGATCGGAAGCATCTGCTCACTCTCGGTTTGTCCGCCTATACGGAATCCGGGGTCGTCGGCCGTCCCTCCAGGGCGACGGCGGATAAGGGAAAGGAACTGCTGGCCGGGCTCGTCGACTGCTTCGCCGAGTATCTTTCCCTGGTCGGTGCCGAGAAGGAGGCGCGATGACCTTCCTGGAGACGGAAGAGGCATGGGAGCGGCTGCGCCCGGTCCGTACCGGGGCGGACGCGGAGGCCGCCGGTCTGGTCCGGGGCCCGGACGGTCGGTGGCGGTGGAGCGGGGCCGCCTCGCCGGAGGCCCGGCTCCTGGTCGACCGCTACCTCCCGCTGTGCCTGGCCGGGCCGCGGCTGACCATCGCCCAGCTCGGCCAGAGCCTGGACGGCTTCATCGCCACCCGCACCGGCGACGCCGACTACGTCACCGGGGAGGAGGACCGCCGCCATCTCCACCGGCTGCGCGCCCTCGCCGACGCGGTGGTCGTCGGGGCAGGCACCGCCGTCGCGGACGACCCCCAGCTGACCGTGCGCGCCTGCGCGGGCGCCCACCCGGTGCGGGTCGTTCTCGATCCGCGCGGACGGGTGCCGCTGGACCGACGGGTGTTCACCGATGGCTCAGCCCCCACCCTGTGGGTGGTGGGCACCACCGGTGAGCACCGGACGCCGCCGGACGGCGTGGACGTGCTGACGCTCAGCGACCCGGACGCCTTCGCCCCCCACCACCTGGTGCGGGCGCTTCGGCGGCGCGGGCTCGGCCGGATACTCGTCGAGGGCGGCGGGGTCACCGTGTCGCGCTTCCTGCACGCTGCGGCGCTGCACCGGCTCTACGTCACCGTGGCCCCGGTCCTGCTCGGCGACGGAATCCCCGGGCTGCGCTTCGACGGCACGACGGTCATGCGGGACGCGCTCCGCCCGCCCGTCCGCCGCGACACCCTCGGCGAGGACACCCTCTTCGAGCTCGACCTGTCGGCCGCGCGGCCGACCCCACCACTGGACGGCCAGCACCACCACACCGGGGAGGCTCGCGGCGAAGGTGAGCACCCCGTAGACCACGGCGACGGTCAGCCCCTGGCCGGCGCCCAGGCCCGCGGCGCCGAAGGCCCAGGCGGTCACGCCCTCGCGGGGGCCCCAGCCGCCGACGTTCAGCGGCAGGGCCATGGCGATCAGGGCGAGCACCATCAGGGGCACCAGCTCGGTCAGCGGGGCGTCTGACCCCGCCACCCGCGCGGCCAGCACGAACGTCGTCAGATGCCCGGCCAGCACCACCACCGAGGAGAGCACCACCCCCGGCCAGCTGCCCCGGGACAGCAGCCCGCGGCGCGCCTCGAGGAGCGCGCCGCGGACCGCGCCCCGCCGCCGCCCGGCCACCGGCGCCGCACCCCCGCGGCGCCGGACGGCCACCACCGCGAGGAGCGCCAGGACACCCCCCGCGGCCACCGCCCAGGCCGTGGCCGAACCGCCGAGCAGCCGACCGGTGTGCTCCACGGCCACGGAGGGGTGGGCCAGCAGGATCGCCGCCCCCACCGCGATCAGCACCACCTGGCCCGCGACCCGCTCCAGCACCACCGCGCGCACGCCCCGCCCGACGTCCCCCGCGTCCCGCCCGTGCCGCACCGCGCGGTGCACATCGCCCAGCACCCCGCCGGGCAGCGCCGCGTTGAGGAACAGCGCGCGGTAGTAGTCGGCGACGGCCGGGCCCAGCGGCAGCCGGATCCGCAGCCCCCGCGCCACCAGACACCAGCGCCAGGCGCTGAAGACCGTGGTGAGCAGGCCGAGGCCGACCGCCGCCAGCAGGGTGAGCCCGTCGACGGTGCGCAGGCCCTCCACGAAGGCCCCGGTGCCCAGCCGCCACAGCACCACCCCGAGGATCGCGACGCCCGCGGCCGCCCCGAGCCGGGCCCGCAGCGCGGCGGTCACGCGGCCGCCCCCAGGGTCCGGGGCGCGGGCAGCGCCAGCAGATCGTGGTGGTGCACCACCACCCGCAGCGCGCCCGCAGCGGCCGTCGCCAGCCGGCGGTGGAGATACGCCTCGGCGCGCGCGCCGAGCTCCGGCCGGTGCTCCACGGCCGCGCCCACCCAGCCCCGCAGCCACTCGGCCGTCAGCGCGGAGTGCCCGGCGCCCAGCACCCAGGGGCTGGCATGGGTGCGTACCGTCGCGCCGTGCCGGGCGAACGCCTCGGAGGCCACCGCCATCGCGTCGGGGCCCACCAGACCGCCGCGCCGCTGATGGGCGTTGAACGCCCCGGTGATCTCGGCGTCCATCGGGTCGGCCGGGGTGAGCTCGACCCGGCCCACCACGGACAGCGCCAGCAGCGCCGGGCACTCCGCCCCGGCGCAGGCCGCGGCGATCCCGTCCACCTCCTCGGGGGTGAGCACGTCCAGCAGCGCGGACGCCGTCACCAGCGAGGCGCCGTCCAGCGTGGCCGCGGTCAGCCGGGAGAGGTCGCCGCGCGCCGTCGCGATGGTGACGCGGCTGCCGTCACGGGCCGTCCGGGGCATCCGCACCGCCGCCCGGTCCAGCAGCTCGGGGTCGCGGTCGTGCAGGATCCACAGCTGCGGGCCGCCCAGCCGGGGCGCCAGCCAGCGCCCCATGGAGCCGGTGCCGCAGCCCAGGTCGTGGATCACCAGCGGCGGGCCGGACAGCCGGGGGACCAGCGCCTCGAGGAGTTCGGCGGAGCGGGCCGCCGCGTCGGCGCCCTCCCGCAGCTCCAGCCAGTCGGGGGTGTAACGCGGTACGTCGGACGTCTTCACGCGGCCCTCCGCGGTTCGTCTCGGAGCTCTTCCAGCGCACCGGCCAGATTGCGGGTGGTGTTCTGCCACCCGGCCAGCGCGGTGCGCCGCTCGTGCGCGGCGGCGATCAGCCGGCGCCGCGCACCGGGGTCGCCCAGCCAGCGGCGCAGCGCCGCGGTGAGCGCGTCGGGGTCGTCCGGGTCGACGAGGATGCCCGGCACCCTGCCGTCGGGCGCCTGCCCCAGCGCCTCAGGGATCCCGCCGACGGCCGTGGCCAGCACCGGGACCCCCCGGGCCAGCGCCTCGGTCACCGCCATGCCGTAGGTCTCGGCGTACGAGGCGAGCACCATCGCGTCGGCGGAGGCGTACCCGGCGTCCAGCTCGGCGCCGGTCCTCGGGCCGAGCAGATGCACCCGGTCGGCCACGCCCAGCTTCCCGACCAGCTTCCGGAGTCTGGCGGCGTACTCCGGGTCCTGCTCCAGGGACCCCACACAGTCGCACGACCAGGGCAGGTCGCCGATCCGCGCGAGCGATTCGACCAGCCGCAGCTGCCCCTTGCGCGGGGTCACCGAGGCCACGCACAGCAGCCGCGAGCCGTCGCCGCCGGAGGAGGCGAGCGGCGCGATATCGGCGCCGGGCGCCGCCACATGGACCCGGTCGGGGACCAGCCCGTGCAGCTCCACCAGCCGCCCGGCCGCCCAGGCGCTGGTGGCCACCACCGTCCGCACCGCGCGCAGCGTCCGGCCCTCCAGCGCCTTCAGATCCTCGGCCCGGCCGGGGGCCAGCCCCGTCTCGTCGCTCAGCGGCAGATGCACAAGCACCGACAGCCGCAGCCGCTCGGCCTGCGGAACGACGATGTACGGAAGCGCACCGGCCACCAGACCGTCGAGCAGGACGAGTGTGCCGTCCGCCAGCGCGGTCAGCAGCCGGGCCAGCTCGGCGCGGGCGGCCGGGCCCGGCTGGGGCCAGTCGCCCGCGATGGCGTGCTCCTCGACCCGCCAGCCCGAGCCGGGCAGATCCCGGCAGATCCGCCGGTCGTAGACGTTGCCGCCGCTCGGCGCGGCCGGGTCGGCCACACCGCCGGGCATCACGAAGTGCACCGTGCGCGGTGCGGCCCCGCTCATAGGTCACGCTCGTAACTCGCCCAGGCGATGTGCGACTCATGCAGGGTGACGGCGATCCCGGCCAGGCCCCGGGCACCCTCGCCCAGCGCCCCCGAGCGCACCCGCGCCGCGAGGCGGTCGGCGATCACCTTGGCCAGGAATTCGGTGGAGGTGTTGACCCCCTCGAAGTCGGGTTCGTCATCGAGGTTGCGATAGCTGAGCGCGCCGCACACCTCCCCCAGCTCACGGGTGGCCAGGCCGATGTCGACGACGATGTTGTCATCGTCCAGCTCGGCACGGCGGAAGGTGGCGTCCACGAGGAACGTCGCCCCGTGCAACCGCTGCGCGGGTCCGAAGACCTCGCCGCGAAAACTGTGAGCGACCATGATGTGATCGCGAACGGTGATGCTGAACAACGGATGACCCTCCAGATACGGCGCGTCGGGCCCTCGGCCGGGGCACGCCCTCTAGTACGGCCGTCGCGTTCCCCGTGTTCAGCCGGGCGACACCGCGGATTCCGCGTCGTAGCGAACCCGGTGGCACAGCCCCGGGAGCTCGCCCGAGGCCAGCCTGGGAAGCACCTCGGGAAGCTCCTCGAAACCGCACTCGCCGGAGATGAGGGCGTCGAAGGCGGGGTTGGCGAGCAGTTCGAGCGCCAGCGCCATCCGGTCCCCGTAGGAGCGGCGGGTGCCCCGGGCCGGGGACACCGTCCCCACCTGGCTGCTGCGCACCGTCAGCCGCCGGGAGTGGAACGCCTCGCCCAGCGGCAGACCGATCCGCCGGTCCCCGTACCAGCTCAGCTCCAGCACGGTGCCCTCCGGGGCGAGGAGCTCAAGCGAGCGGGCCAGCCCCTGCTCGGTGGCGCTGGCGTGCACCACCAGATCGAGGCCGCCCGCCGCCTCCCCGGGGAGCGCGAAGTCCACCCCGAGCGCCCGCGCGACCTCCGCGCGCGCCGGGTCGGCGTCCACCAGCTGCACCCGTACGGCCGGGAACCGGGACAGCACCGCCGCCACGGAGGCACCCACCATCCCCGCCCCCACCACCGCGATCCGGTCGCCCAGCAGCGGCGCGGCGTCCCACGCGGCGTTCACCGCGGTCTCCACCGTGCCCGCCAGCACCGCGCGCGGCGCGGGCACGCCCTCAGGCACCGGGGTCACCGCGCTCGCCGGGACCACATAGCGGGTCTGATGCGGATACAGACAGAAGACGGTGCGCCCCAGCAGGGCCGCGGGCCCCTCCTCGACCAGACCCACATTGAGATAGCCGTACTTCACCGGCCCCGGGAACTCGCCCTCCTGGAACGGCGCGCGCATCGCGGTGTGCTGACTCTCCGGTACGCCACCGCGGAAGACCAGGGTCTCCGTACCGCGGCTCACCCCCGAGCACAGCGTGCGCACCACCACGTCCCCGGGCCCGGGCTCGGCCAGGTCCACCTGCCGTATCTCGCCGCGGCCGGGGGAGCGGAGCCAGAAGGCACGGGCGGTGCGCGTCATACGGCGTTCTCCTGAGGGGCTGAACAATCGGACGGTGGCCCACGTACGGATGACCATGAAGCCGCGAACACGGTACGCGGCACCCATTCACTCCGCCACACAGCCCGGAGGGTGCACGGTGGCCCTGAACAATCCCTACAACACGACGCTGTTGCGCAACGAGACGGCCGCGGGCGCGGCCGCGCAACTGCTGCTGCTCGTCCTGCTCGGCACGGCGATCGACCTGGGACCCGCGGGCTGGCTGACCGGCCTGGCCTTCGCCGTCGCCACCTGGGCGGTGCTCACCCGCGCCCTGCAGCGGTCCTGGCTCGCCTCCTTCGGCCCGGCCAACCGCGTCACCCTGGCGCGGGCCACGCTCGTCGGCGGGGTGACCGCGCTGGTCGCCGACTCCTTCGAGAGCCCGACACCGGTCACCGCCCTGGTGTCCCTCACCGCCGTCGCGCTGATCCTCGACGCGGTCGACGGACAGGTGGCACGCCGCACCGGCACCTCGTCCTCCCTGGGCGCGCGGTTCGACATGGAGGTCGACGCCGTCCTCATCCTGGTACTCAGCGTCTATGTGGCCACCTCCCTCGGCCCCTGGGTGCTGCTGATCGGCGCCATGCGCTACGCCTTCGTCGCCGCGGCCCGGGTGCTGCCCTGGCTGAACGGCCAGCTGCCCCCGAGCACGGCCCGCAAGACGGTGGCCGCGCTCCAGGGCGTGCTGCTGCTGGTCGTCGGCGCCGATGTGCTCCCGTACCCGGTGGCCTTCGGCGCCGCCCTGCTGGCCCTGACCCTGCTGAGCTGGTCCTTCGCCCGGGACATCAGGTGGCTGTGGCGCACCCGGGCGGCCCGGGCGCGGTGAGCGAGCCCGCGGTGCCCTACCAGGGGAGGGTGCCCTCGATGTCGAAGTAGCCCCCCGTCGGGCCGTCCGGGCCCACCGTCGCCATACGGACGATGATCTCGGCGCCCTCCTCGACGGTCTGGTGGCCGGCGTGCGCATTGAGGTCCGTCGCGGTGTAGCCGGGCTCCACGGCGTTGATCCGCATCTCCGGGAGCGCCTTCGCGTACTGCACGGTGACCATGTTGACCGTGGCCTTCGACGCCGGATAGGCGATCCCCGGATAGGCGTGGGCGGGGTCCCCCGGGGTGGAGACCCGCTCCAGCGAGGCCAGCCCGCTGCTGACATTGACCACGACCGGGGCGGCGGACCGCCGCAGCAGCGGCAGGAAGGCGTGGGTCACCCGCACCACGCCGAAGACGTTCGTCTCGAACACCTCCTTCAACAGATCGGCGGTGGCCTCCGCGGCGCCGAGCACCCCGCCGTCCGGCGTCCGCGCCTCGATACCGGCGTTGTTGATCAGTACGTCCAGTCCGCCGCCGTCCGCCTCGACGGACTTGGCTGCGGCAGCCACGGACGCGTCATCGGTGACATCGAGGACGACCGGCCGCGCCCCCAACCGCTCGGCCGCGCGGCGGCCGCGGTCGGCGTCCCGGCTGCCCAGGTAGACGGTGTGGCCCGCGGCGATCAGACGGCGGGCGGTCTCGAAGCCGAGACCCTTGTTGGCTCCGGTGATGAGTGTTGTCGTCATGTCCCCAGGCTGCGCCCGGTCCGGCCGGGCAGCCAGGTTTCCTGTCTTCCTGGGACCGCGAGTACCAGGTTCGTCCCCCGGCCGGGGTGCAGACTGGTGACCATGGCGACCACGGAGTTCGGGCAGGCGGTACGGCGCTGGCGGGACCGGGTCCCCCCGGAGGCCGCCGGGCTGCCGGCCGGCGGGCAGCGGCGCGCGGCGGGGCTGCGCCGCGAGGAGCTGGCCCTGCTCGCCGGGATCTCCGTCGACTACATCACCCGCCTCGAACAGGGCCGGGCGTCCCACCCCTCGACCCAGGTCGTCGAGGCCCTGGCCAGGGCGCTGCGGCTGTCGGCGGCCGAGCGCGCCCACCTCTTCCGGCTGGCCGGGCTGGTCCCACCCGGCCCGGAGACGGTCCCCGCGTACATCACCCCGAGCGTCCAGCGGCTGCTGGACCGGCTGACCGGAACGCCCGTGGCCGTGAGCGACGCGTCCTGGACGCTGCTCATGGCCAATCCGCCGTATGTGGCCCTGAGGGGGGATCCGTCCCGGTGGCAGGGCAACGAACGCAATGGGGTCTGGCGCCATTTCATCAGCGAGGACACCGGGTCCCGGCAGACGCATGAGGCCCGGATCGAGTTCCAGGCCGCGCTGGTCGCCGACCTCCGCACCGCCGCCACCCGCTACCCGGCCGACCAGCGGCTGCGCCGGCTGGTCGCGGAGCTGCGCGCGAACAGCGAGCGCTTCGCCGAGCTGTGGGACTCCGGCACGGTCGGCCACCACGAGGCATCGCGCAAGACCATCGACCACCCACGGGTGGGCCAGCTGACGCTGGACTGCGATGTGCTCACCGTGGCGGGCAGCGATCTGCGTATCGTGGTCTACACCGCCGAGCCCCACACCGAGGACGCCGAACGCCTCGCCCTGCTCACGGTGCTGGGCACCCAGTCCCTCACCGGCTAGGCCCCCGCCCCGGCGCACCGCTCCTGTAGCGGGAGGGGCGGACGTGGGCCGTACCTCCGAATCTGGCGATGAGTTCTTAATATTTGCGTAATTGGATCGCTGCGTTCCGTAAGATTTTAGGCTCATCCGATGCACAAACCGGCGTTGGTGCGCGCTATCTGAACAGAGGGCGCAACACAGCGCACTCGCGGGGCGTGTGGGGGCCACCCCCGTACGACGAACAGAAGGACAGCGAAGTCCGGTGAATCTTCAAACCGTGGTGAACGTCGTCACCGCCGTACTCGTCACCCGAGTATTCGGCAGTGACGCCATCGCCCTCCTGCGCCGCGCGGCCGCGATGGGAGTCCGCGTCGGCGTATCGGAACTGCATCGCAACAACCAGGAGGGAGGGGAGCGGTGACCAACGACCTCCCGCGCTCGCGCGAGATCACCTCGATGACCACCGGACTCCCCGCCGACTTCCGCGCCTTCCACCAGCTCCACCGGAAGGCGTACATCGACCGGGCCATGGTCTACCTCGGCAACCACGCGGACGCGGAAGAGGCCGTCGACGCCGCCTTCGAACAACTCCTGCGCTGCTGGGCCAAGGTGCTGACCATGGAGAACCCGGCCGCCTACGCCTGGAAGGTCATGAAGAACCGGGTCATCGACCTCGCCAGAGCCCGCAACCGCGGCCCCGCCCTCCTGGACAACGCGACCTTCGAGACCGCGATCCTCAAGGACGCCGTCGACCCCATCGCCGCCCTGGAGGAGAGCCTGAACCTCTATCAGGCGATCAAGAAACTCCCCGAGCGTCAGCAGGACGTGGTCATCCTGCTCCACTGCCGCGGCTACAGGGTCGCCGAGACCGCCACCCACCTCGGCATAACCGAGGCCGGTGTCCGCTCCACCGCCCGCTACGCCCGCCGCCGTCTGCAACAACTCCTGGCCAAGGACGACCGATGACCCCATCCATTGACCGCATCCTCGCGCGGGCCCTGCTCAACCCGACCCCTCCCATCGACTTCGAGGCCGCCGAGGCCCGGCTCGCCGCCCGCCTCGCGGGCCCCGGCGGAACCCCGCCCCAGGAGCGCCCCCCACAACAGGGCCCGGGGACCGCCGGAGCCGCGGCGCCCGGCGCGGACGAGCGGATGGCGCAGGACCTGCACACCCTGTGCGAGGCGATCATCGCCCGCCCCAATGCCCTGACCCAGCTGCGGGACTTCCTCACCCGCCGGATCCTCGAACCGCCGGGCTCCCGGGTCCTGGGGTGTGTGCTCCAGCTGGCCGGTCATGAGGACCACGCCCAGTTCTGGTGGCAGTTCGCCGCCGGGGCCGGCGACCCCGCCGCCGCGTACTGCCTCTACCTCCACCACATGGCGCTGGGCGAGGGCGGCCAGGCGCACGCATGGCTCGAGTGGTGGCACGAGCAGGCGGGCAACGACATCCCGCCGGTCACCGACACCGTGGAGGGCTGGACCGCCACCGACCATGAGATGGCCGCCGCCCTCCGCATCCTGCACGGCCTGAAGAGGGGACGGGAGGTCCCGCCCGCCACCAGGGCCGTCATCCACTACGTCGCCGAGGCCGTCGACTTCACCGACGACCCCGATATCGACCTCCCGCTGCCGGAGCCGGGCTTCGCCGACCGCATCGAGGACCTCACCACCACCAGGACCGCCAAGGCCGCCAAGACCACCGGGGCCACCGCGGACGCCGCGCCTCCGTCCGGCCGGGCCGTGCTGCCGGAGCGCCCGCGCAGCGGTTCCCCCGCCTAGCGGCACACAGGGGCTGAGCGACGCGGGGTCGCTCAGCCCCTGGTGTCCCATCCTCCGGTGGTCAGCCGCCGGAGGTGACGTCGATGTTGGTCAGCCCCTTGCCCCCGCTGGAGCGGTTGGAGGCGTAGACGACATTGGGGTCGCTTCCGCACTTGCTTGAGCTGTTGTTGGTGACGTTGATGCCGTAACCGCCGGCCGCCTCGATGGTGAAGGAGTTGTCGGCGAAGGTGTTTCCGCAGCCGTACGGCTTCTGCGCGGTGTGCGTCTGGAAGCCGTCCAGGTAGGGCGCGGTGACGGTGTTCCCGTCGATGCGGTAGTCATCGCCCTTGGCATCGATCGCGGAGTCGGCGGAGTTCTCGTTCTGCGAGCCGACGCCGTCGAAGGTGTTGCCGCTGACGACGCCGTTCTTGGTGCCCTCCTTGATGTCGAGCCCTTCGGCGGCGACGTTGGGACCGATCTGGTTGTCGAGCACCTGCACCGTGTCGGAGGCGTCCACTCCGGTCGGCCCCGCGTAGCAGTCCCAGTTGCTCTTGGCCGAGCCGATGTAGACGCCCTCCCCGTAGCCGGGCTGGTTCTGGCCGGTGTCATGGACGTAGGAGTTCTGGATGACCCCCTCCGCGCTGCCCTTGCGGAAGTGCACCCCCTCGTCGCCGGTGTTGCGCACCTCGACCTTGTCGATGGTCACATGCGGCGATGCGTCCATGACGATTCCCTTGGACGCGGTGTCGACGGTGAAGCCGGTCAGCCGCCAGTAGGGCGCTTCGTTCAGCCACAGCCCGTATCCGACGCCGCCGCTCGGGCACGCGGCCGGTGCGGTGCCCGCCGCCGGGTGCCGCGAGCCGTCCGGCCCGGTGTACTCCGAGCTGTGGAGTACGGCCTTGGCGCTTCCGGTCAGGGTGATCGGCTGGGCGGAGGTGCCCGGTGTCGCCGCGACGAACTTGCCGGTGTAGGAGCCGTCGGCGAGCTGGATGGTCTCGCCCGGCTTGGCGGCGGCGAGTGCCGAGGTCAGCTCGGCGGCCGTGGAGACGGGGATCACCGCCCTGGTGCGGCGGGAGGCGGCGCCGGTGGAGCTGGTGACACTGGTGGCCGCTGCCGGGACGGCGGCGGTCGGGATGCCCGGGTTGACCAGCCCCTTGCCGCCCTTGACGGTGTTGCCCGAGCCGATGGTGACGGGGCACTTGGCGGCGTCGTAGTTGGTGACGTCGATGGCGAACTGATGGGGGCCGTTCGAGCCGGACAGATCCGAGGCGTTGCCGGTGAAGACGGTTCCGCAGCCCCAGCCGCTCTTGACGGTGTGGGTCTGGTAGCCGTCGTTGTTGGTGTTCTTGCCGGTGTTGTTCTTGATCGTGTAGTCGTTGCCCTTGATGTCGACCCAGGAGTCGTCGTAGTTGTTGTTGGTCAGTCCGCTGCCGTCGAAGGTGTTGCCGGAGACCACGCCATTCTTGGTGCCCTCCTTGATGTCGATGTTCTCGCCGCCGATGTCGGGGCCGATGGTGTTGTCGAGGATCTGGACGTTGTCGCTGGCGTCCGAACCACCGGCGCTTCCGACGTAAACGCCCTCGCCCATGCCGCTGTTGTCATTGCCGGTGTCATAGATCTTCGAGTTCCGGATGATCCCGTCGTCGCTGTCCTTGCGGAAGTGCACGCCCTCCATGTCGAGGTCGTGCACGGTGACGCCGTCGATGACCGCGTAGTCGGCCCCGTCGAGCATGATGCCCTTCTGGCCGCCGGTCACGGTGAGGCCCTTGACGGTCCAGTAGTTGGAGCCGTCCAGGTGCAGTCCATAGCCGCCGGAGGCCTTGAGAACGGCCTTGGCGGAGCCTGTCAGCGTGATCCGCTTGGACGAGGTGCCGTCCGCCGTGGCGTCGAAGTTGCCGGTGTAGGTGCCGTCGGCGAGCTGAATGGTGTCTCCGGCCTTGGCGTCGGCGAGTGCGGTCTTGAGCTCCTTCGCCGTGGAGACGGGGATGGTCGCGGTGGGTGCCGGAGGAGCCGCTGAGGCGGCTCCCACGGCCACGAGCCCGCTCGCGGTCACCAGGGTGGCCAGCAGGGCAAGCACAGGAGGGCGGTACATGACATCTTCCTCCAGTTCACATATAAGACTCACGGATGTGTTTGCGAACGCTTGATGGCCGAAGAAGCTAGGAGGAGTCCATGTGACCGTCAAGCATCGGCGTAAAATCCCGTACATATTTATGTGAGCTGTTCCCATATGTGAATCGGCGTTCTATGAGGCTCCGGCGTCGCGCCCCCGCTCGAAGCCCCCCTGCGCGGCGGCCTTTAGGTCTGCGACAACTCCGCCAGCCTGCCCAGGACCACATCGAGTTCCTGGTAGGTGAGGGGAACCAGTTCGAGGGTCAGCTCGCCCTTGTCCTGGTCGTGGGCCATGACCCAGATCGACGGAGTGCCGCTCTGGAGGGCCTTCGCCAGGGTGGCGGCGTTCAATCCCGCTGCGGCCGGATCGACGCTGAGCCGTGCGCGCGGGAACGGCAGCCCGGTCGGGTCCGGGACGACCGCCGCGCTGATGCCGCGGAGGCCGCTCGCCCTCTCGACGAAGCGCGCGACCTTGTGGTGCTGCTCCTTCTCCCACGCCTGCTGGTGGGTCTCGTGCCGGGCCCGGAGCGCGGCGACCACGCCGAAGATCGCTTCCTTGCTCGGCTTCATCGCCCGGCCGATCCCCTTCTCCTGCGCCCGGACGGCACGGACCAGGTCACCCCGGCCGATGACCAGTCCGGCGGTGGGGGAGCCCAGGTACTTCTGGCCGCTGACGGTCACGAGGTCGGCACCGGTGCCCAGCAGCTCCTTGACCCGGAAGTCCTGGGCCGCGCCATCGATGATCGCGGGAACGCCGTGCCGGTGCGCCAGTGCCACCGCCTCCGCGAGGGGGACGTCGTCCCCCCGGGTCAGCCGGGAGGACACGAGCAGCAGGCACGCCACATCCGGGCGCGCGAAGCCCTCCTCCAGTTCGTCAAGGGTGAATCCGGCGTCCGACCCCACCAGTACCGGTGTCGCTCCGGTCAGCCGGACGTCCTGCACGATCGGATGTCCGTAGTCCACGGCGTGCCCGGCCGGGAGCAGCACCGTCTTGGGCATTCCCCGGGTGTCGGGCAAGGCCGCGACCCGCGACTGCGACGCGCCGGTCATCGACGCCGCGACCGACAGGGTGATGCCCGCGGACGTGCAGTGCACGACGGTCCCGGCCTCCGCTCCCGTGGCCTCGGCGATGGTGCGGTCGGCGAGGTCCTTCAGCTCCTCCATGACGAAGAAGCCGGACAGCGCCTCGGCCGTGACCGAAGCGACCCCGTCCGTGCTCCGCGAGACGCCGAGCGGGGTGAACGGCCCCCGCGCGTTGATGACCCGCGTCAGGCCGTACTGATCGTGTAGTCCCATGTTTCCCATCTCCCGGGGCCGACCGCACCGCGTCCGCCGCGGGCGTCGGCGTCGATCCTTCGGCTGTTCTCAGCCTTCTGCGTCCACGAGTGTTCTCAGCCCTCTGCGTCCACGAGCCGTGCCTCAAGCGCGTCATCGGATCCGGCGCCTGCGTGCTCCCGCACCCGGCGGCGCACCACGAACCAGCCGGCGGAGATCAACGAGGCGAGGACCGGGATACCGAGCACGACGACGATGAAGTCCTTCTTCTCCCAGAAGTACGGGGAGCTCTGCCAACCGGATATCGCCATGCCGACGAGTACGAACAGCAGGAACACCAGCCCGATGTAGCTCGACCACGGTGCCAGCGGTGCCCGGAACGGCTTCACCGGAAGCGACCCGCGGTCGGTCAGCTGCCGCAACCGGATCTGACACACGAAGATCGAGGCCCAGATGAAGACGATGGCGATGGACGACGCCTCGATCGCGATCTCGAACGCCTCGCCGGGGAACAGGTAGTTCAGCAGCGCGCCCAGCAGGCACACCGTGGTGGTCCCCAGGATGCCCACCCACGGGACACCGGCCTTGCTCATCCGGATGGTCAGCCGCGGTGCCGCCTTGCTCATGCCGAGGCTGCGCAGGACCCGGCCGGTGGTGTACAGACCCGAGTTCAACCCCGACATCGCGGCGATGATGATGATCACCTGGATGACGTCGGCCATCCAGCCGAGTCCCATCTTTCCGAAGACCGTGACGAACGGGGAGACAGCGGCCCCGTTCACCTTCTCGCCGTACACGCTGGTGGGCAGCATGCACACCAGCAGCAGGATCGTGCCGCAGTAGAACACCGCGATCCGGAAGATCACCGAGTTGATCGCCCTGGGCACCTCGCGCGCCGGGTCCTCCATTTCGCCCGCCGCGACGCCGAGCAGTTCGATCCCGGAATAGGCGAACACCACGCCCGACATCACGAGGATCGGCCCGTACCAGTGGAAGTCGCCACCGCTGGGCCAGAACCCGCCCGGATTGCTCCACAGATTGGAGATCCCCGCCTCATGCGCACCGGGGCCGGAGCCGATCGTGACGGATCCGATCACCATGACGATACCGACCGCCAGGAACACCACGATCGCGCCGACCTTGAGAACCGAGGCCCAGAATTCGAATTCACCGAACGCCCGCGCGGACAGCAGGTTGATGCACAGCACGACGGCGAGCGCGATGAGCACGGTGATCCAGGACGGCATGTCCTTCCACCAGTGCTTCATATAGACCGCGACGGCCGACGGCTCGGCTATGCCCGTCAGCGTCCAGTGCAGCCAGTAGACCCACCCGGTGATGAACGCGGCCTTCTCGCCGAAGAACTCACGCGCGTAGGAGACGAAGGCGCCGGAGGCGGCACGGTGCAGAACGAGTTCACCGAGGGCACGCATCAGGAAGAACGCGATGACGCCGACGACGATGTAACTGAGGAGAAGAGCGGGCCCGGTGCTCCCCAGCCGGGGGGCGGAGCCGAGGAAGAGGCCGGTACCGATGGTGCCGCCGATGGCGATCATCTGTACCTGGCGGCGGCCGAGGGATTTCTTGTACCCCTCCTGCTCGGCAGCGAACTTGTCGACGTGTCTCATGGCGGATCACTTTCTGCGCGAGTCCGTACCGTGCTGGAATGCCAAGCCGAGACGGTCGCATCACAACGGTCCACGGAGGATTCCGCGGACGCTTTTCTAGAGATCGAGATCGAGTTTCATTCCGGCGTGTGAGTGGGTCATGCCGAGGCTCTGATAGAAGCGGATGGCGTCGGTCCGTTGCAGATCCGAGGTCAGCTGCAGAAGCCCGGCCCCACGGCGCCGGGCCTCGTCCGCGGCCCACCGCAGCAGCAGGGTGCCCAGACCGCAGCCGCGCATCGAACTCGCCACCCGGACCCCCTCGATCTGTGCCCGCCGAACGGCGTGCCTGCTCAGACCGGGGATGATCGTCAGTTGCAGGGTCCCGACCAGGTCCTGCCCGTGGCGGGCGGCCACCAGAAGCTGGCGGGGGTCCGCATCTAGTTCGGCGAACGCCTCCTGGTACGGGGCCAACGCGCTGGGGTCCTCGCGGTCGGCCCCCAACGCGTCGTCCGCCAGCAGCCTCACGAGGGCGGGCACGTCATCGGCCGTCGCACGGTGCAGGTGCACCACCCCGGCGGTGGTGTCCAGCGCCCCGATCGGGCCACCCCCGCTGCGGCCGACCGCGGCCACCGCCTCGAGCTCCAGCAGGAGGCCGTCCCGTAGCGGCGGCGACGGCAGAACGATCCGAGCGGGCGCATGACCAGCGCACCATTGCCCGAACAACTCGTCGAACTCGGCCCAGTGGCTCATATCGGCGAGGAACACCCGCACCGATACCAGCCCCTCCCGGCCGCTGCCCGCTTCCGCCAGGCACAGGTCGAGACGGTCGAGGACCGAGCCCACCTGGTCGCGGAAGGATGCGCCGCCGCCCGTCGTGGGCATCTGGCCGCTGATCCACGCCAATCCGGATGCCGTGGCGATGTGGGAATAGTGGCCCCGGGGGGTCGGCAGCTGCGGGGAGTTGACGGTGGTGACGCTCAAGAGTCGGCTCCGAGGTCCTTGTACACGGTGGCGCGCGCAACGCCGAGAACAGCCGCGATGCGCGGCACCGCGCGCTTCTGATCCAGGAACCCCTCGCGGGACAGGGTCTGCACCACGCGCCGCCGGTCCTGCGGATCAAGGGCGGTCGGCTGCCTGCCGGTCTGCAGCGCCAGCTCCTCGGCGCGTTCTTCGAGCGTCCCCGGCGAATGCGGAGCGAGCGAGTCCAGCAGCGGCGCGGAGTCTTCGAAGCTGAGCATCTGGTCCATCAAGGTGCGCAGCGGCGCCAGGAGCGAGGTGTCGAGGTTCAGACACAGCGCGGCGATGTACTCCCCCGACTCACCGCGGATGCCGATCGACGTGGACACCGCCGCCCGTCCGTCCGGAAACGCGCTGGGGTATTTCGAGACCACCTCCGGGAGACTCGGATCCGCCGAGCGCGCCCAGCCGAGCGTCGAGGTGGCGTCGCCGACGGTGCGGCCACTCTGCGGATTGTGGATCGCGAGCACCGCCCGCGCAGGGGTGGTCAGATCGTGCACGACCACCTCGCACAGGGGAAACATCTGCCCCAGTGCCTTGGCTATCTGCATGACCGTATCGACGGTCCGTTGTTCACACTCACTGCGGCGCTGCGCCACTCGGTCCACCTCCCGCTCCGGAACGACGGGAACAGTACCGGCATGGAGACAGTCTGTCTATCGCGGGAGGCAAACTGTCTCGCAGGTGTCGCGTTCGTTGCGACCGTGGACGTTGATCGTCGGGTGCCCTATGCCAGGGTCGGTCCTGGTACGGGACCGTCGGCGACGAAGGCAGAGGCGCATGCTTCGGAAGCCAGCAGCCGCTCCGCGATACGTTCCGCTTCCGGCCGGTCTGTCGCGAGGAAGGCCATGGTCGCCCCCGTGCCGCACAGCATGCCAGCCAGTGCTCCGGCGGCCTGGCCGGCCTTGAGGGTCCTGGTCAGCTCCGGCCGCAGGGCTGTGGCGGTAGCCTCCAAATCATTGCTGATGGAGGCGGCCAGCCCGGCCGTATCGCCTTGGGCCAGTGCCTCGAGGAGAGCGGCGGAAGGCTGTGGTGTCGGCATGTCCGCCGCGGCGAACGGCAATCCCGCCTCCCGGCGTCGCCGTTCGTGTGCCCCGTAGACCTCGGGGGTGGACAGCCCGAAGCCGGCGATGGCGAATACCCAGTGACACGTCCTGGGACAGGGGAGTCGCGTCAGGCTTTCGCCGCGCCCGATCCCGAGAGCGGTGCCACCGAGGAGGTTGAAGGGAACATCGCTTCCGAGCTCAGCAGCCAAGGACATGAGGACGTGCTGTTCCGTCCCGAGTCCCCAGAGGGCGTCACAGGCGACTAGGGCGCCAGCGGCGTCCGCGCTTCCGCCAGCCATGCCGCCCGCCACCGGGAGCCGTTTGTCTATGTGGATGTGCACGCCAGGTTCGACGCCCGCGTGCTTGCCGAGCAACGTGGCCGCCTGGGCGGCGAGATTGGAGTCGTTGGTGGGGACGCGCTCCTTCCCGGGTCCCGACACGGTGATCCGCAGCCGGTCAGCCGGAGAGACCGTTATGTCGTCATAGCTGGACACGGCCATGAAGACGTTGGCGAGTTCGTGGAAGCCGTCCGTACGTCGCCCACCGACGACGAGCTGCACATTGACCTTGCCCGGTGCACGGACGGTCACTGATCCCGCATTGGACATGTGAACCACCTTCTGGCCGCGTTCAGTTCTCGGACACGATGCTGCGCATGCTCCACAGCAGTGTTCTCAGGGAAGTCGGCTGTCTCAGCGCGTAGGTGATGGCGTCGGCGACGTCGTCCGCCCGCATCATGGTTTCCAGCTGCGGCATCTCGGGGGTGCGTCCCCTGCCCATGGCGAACTCAGTGTCCGTGGCACCCGGGCACATCGCCGTGACACGGATCCCGTGCGGACGCAGTTCACGGTCCAGCGATCCTGCGAGGCCGACGACGGCATGCTTGGTGGCCGCGTAGACAGCCTCGTCATGACGTCCTCTCAGGCCGGCAACCGAGCTGACCAATACGATGTCGCCACCGCCGCGCGCGATGAGCAACGGCACTGCCTGCCTGACGGTCCACACCGTCCCCGCCACATTGGTGTCGATGAGTTCCCGGACATCGCCGTCCGACAGGTCGAGGATGCCGCCGTACGCTCCGACACCCGCGTTGGCGACCAAGCAGTCGACACCCCCGAAGGTGTCCACCGCGCAGGAGAAGAGACCCTCCACCTGCTCGGGTATGCGAATGTCCACCTCCGCCCAGGCAACCCGCTCGTTGCCGAGTTCATCGGCGATCTCCTTGAGGCGGTGGTTCCGCCGGCCACCGAGGACCACTTGGGCGCCAAGCTCGTGGAGCTGCCGAGCGGTGGCCGCGCCGATGCCCGATGTGGCGCCTGTGACGACGGTCACTGTGTCACGGAGGTCCCTCATAGCGCGTGCTCCTGAGGCTGATGAATCGATTCTGTCTGGCTGTAGGCGTGCACGGCCCGAGCCAGCATCAGATCGTGTTCAAAGGTGATCTTGAAGTTCGAGGCATTTCCCGAGGTGGTGATCACCGTCGCGCCGGTGCTGTTGACCATTCCCGCCTCATCGGTGTGTGTCGCCCCCTTGTCGAGCGCCACCTCGAAAGCGGAGCTGAGACATTCGCGGTGATAGACCTGCGGGGTCTGGGCCGCCCAGAGGCGATCACGGTCGAACGGCTCCGCGAGCAGCGACTTCTCCGCGGCCAGATGGAGGCTGTCCACCAGCGGGAGCACGGGAACTACCCCGCAGGGGCGCACTCGGCCTTCTGAACGCTCAGCCGTACGACGAAGATGGTCCAGCAATTGGTCCACCGTACCGTGGGGTGTGAAAGGGCGCGCGATATCGGTGACGGCGAGCCATTCCAGGTCCGCCGCCAGCGCGGTGATCCCTGCGTGAGTACTGGCCTGGCGGGTTGCGCCGCCGGGGACGACGAGCACTGGCACACTCAGGTTCGCCGAGCTGACGATCTCTTCGAAGGCGTACTGCATGTCTGTCGGTGCCGTGACGGCAATAGCGGAAACCATCTGATTGGAGGCCATGGCTTCCAGAGCGTGCAAAAGGAGTGTCTTGCCGCCCAGTTCGATGAGGGCTTTGGGTCCGTGGCCGAGTCGTTCCCCCTGTCCTGCGCCCAGGAGCACTGCCCCGGCTGACCATGATGTGTCGAGCGAGTAGGGGTGATGGTGCGGCGTCCTCATGGTGTCCTCGAATATAAAGAGCTCTTTCGCTGTCATGTCTAGCTATTTCTCGGGTCCGGTAAGGTATGCCAGCACCCTGTTCATGAGCTCTGCCACTGTCTCGTGGGCGAGCCTCGCAGTGGAGTAACCGGCCTGCAAAACCATGCATTCGCCGTCGATATCGAGGTCCACACTGATCCAGGGAAGATCCTTGAAGGCCGTTGCCTCCTGAGGCCAGAACGAACGAACCTGCAATCCCGGGAAGGTGGGCGGCGGCTGTGTCGTCGCGACGTTCAGATGAACGTAGGGATCCTTGGGACTGCGGTCGGGTACCTGCGGCGCCAGCCGTTCCAGGAGGACCTCGAACGGCATCATGTCGTGCTCCAGCGACTCCAGCATGGCCGTGCGGGTCCGGTCAGCGATCTTCGGAAAGTCGTCTGTGGCGGGAGTTTCCACTCGGAGGAGAACACGGTTGTTGAGATAGCCGATCATCCGCTCGCTGCCCTCGAAGTACCGTCGGCTCGACGGGTAGAGCAGACCTGACTCGTGCTGGCCTGTGACGTCGCGAAGAGCAGTGACCACCGCCGAGGCGGCCAATGCCGACAGGGACAGGTGCCCATGGGGAAAACTCCGCTGCCGCTCACGGACCTGCTGTGCGGGGAAGACCGCCTTCCACTCGGCGCCCACGCCGGTCCGGCCCGACTGCACGGGCAGTCGGGTGGCAGGGAACGGGCCGAAGTCCGTCCAGATGTTCTTCCAGTAGTCGAAGGCAGCTGCCGCTTCCGGTCCGGCCAGCCATTCATGCTCGTATTCGGAGAATTCCGATTGATCGTAAATCTGCGCAACATGGGTATCGGCGGGCTCAACGATCAGTCGCCAGTAGGCGTCCGCCAGGTCTTCCAGGAACACCTGTACCGATGCCCCGTCGAAGATCGCATGATCGACGGAGACGGCCAGTTCCCAGTCGTCGGTTTCTTCACGGATCAAGTGTCCTCGGAACAGTGGGAACTGCTCCGGGTCGAATGGCTTGTGCAGCGAACGGTTCGCATGTTCGCGTGCTGCCCAGCGCTCCTTCTCCGGTATTTCGCACATGTCCAGGACTTCGACGGTCCAAGCAACGTGCTCTTTGTCGACACATTGCGCCCAGCCGTACGCGGAAGTCGACGGGAAATATGTCCGGAGCGCAGCGTGTTGACGGGCGACCTCGGTAAGTGCTCGCTGAATGAGCTTGGGGTCGGGGTGTCCCTTCAACTGCAGACCGAATGTGACGGGACGCCTCCGGCGACCCTTTTGGGAGGCCCTGGCGATTGCCAGTCGACCTATCTGATTGCGGCTCATTCGGATCTTGCGCACCGCACCGGCAGGGGGCGAAGCTAGTACCATACGGACCTCTTGTTGTCTAACCGGTTGTGGAAGCGCTATCAGCGACGTGGTCATTGAGGTGCGCGCCGACCCGTTGAATCACATGTTCCGTCGCGTCATCCAGGAAGAAGTGGTCGCCTTTGATGGGTTCGAGTGAGAAGGAACCACTGGTGTACGCGTCCCACGCACTCATCGCCGATTTATCCGCGTCGGAATCGGCATCCCCGTACAGGCCGAGGATCGGGCAGTTCACATCCTGTACCGGATCGCGACGATAGTTGTCGAGTATGGTGTAGTCGGCGCGAATCACCGGGATGTAAAGTTCCATCAGCTCGTCGTTCTCAAGAAGCTCTTCAGGCGTGCCACCCACTTTGCGCAGCCCTCGTTTGAAATCCTCGTCGGAGCGGTCGAAGATGGCCTCCTCCGGTGTTGCAAGATGGGGAGCCCGGCACGCGGAGACGATAAGGGACTGAGGGCCGGGGTAGCCCTGGGAGACCACATATCTGGTCAGCTCGTAGGCGATTATGGCCCCGAAGCTGTGCCCGAATACCGCATAGGGCGCCCGAGCCTCCGCGTTGACGCCGCGGGTCAGGTCCCGGAGCAGCTCAGGCAGCGTGTCCAGCGGAGGGTCGGTACACCGCGATCCGCGCCCGGGGAGCTCCAGTGGAACAACGTTGATCGAGTCCGGCAAGCCGGCCTGCCAGACGTCGTAGACACGTGCGGAACATCCCGCGTAGGGGAGGCAGTAGAGGTTCAACGCCTGGTTCGAGGCATGGCCCGTGACGGGCGGACACCCTTTGGCCGCCAAGGCGGCGATCCGCCCGGAGAGCCCGGCGACGGTCGGATCGCGGAATATTTCACGCAACGGGATTTTGAAGTCGAGTTCATCCGAGATGCGCCGTTGGAACTCGACAAGCAGGATGGAGTTTCCGCCGGCGTCGAAGAAGTTCTCCTCGTCAGAGACGGGATCGGCCTCCAGCGTCTGCTGCCAAGCCCTGACGACAATCTCCCGGGGAAGCTGCATGTTGTTGCTGGAAATGTTCACGGTAGAGCCTCCTCGTCACCGCGAGCCGGCATGTGCCAGAAGGACGCGGTCCACTTTCCCGGCGGTGGTTCGGGGAAGGGAGGGAAGAATGGTGACCTCAGCAGGGCAATGGCTGGCAGGCAGCCTTGTGCGTAGCCACTTCTTGATGTCTGCCGCGGTCGCATGACGGGCGACTACATAGGCCGAGATGAACGCGCGTTCGGGCCGCTCGACGTCGCGGAGCAGGGCCACCGTCTCGGAGACATCCGGGTGCTCTTCCAGGACGGACTCAATCTCGCCCAGTTCGATGCGGTGGCCCCGGAGCTTGATCTGACCATCTGCTCGCCCCAGGAACTCCAGTGTTCCGTCAGCGCGTTGCCGCGCTCGGTCCCCAGTTCGGTAGACCATCTGGCGCCCGTGCGGGGTGTCGCGACGGCAGAAGCGCTGTGCCGTCAGCTCCACCTGGCCGAGATATCCGAGCGCCAGACCACTCCCGTAGAGCAGGATCTCCCCCTCTCCGGATGGGTCGTCCGGCGAGTTGTCCAAGCAGGCGCCACTATCGGGCAGCGCCGAACCCAGGGTGATCGGGCCGGTCCCATCGATCAGGGCGGCCATGGCCCAGATCGTGGCCTCAGTGGGCCCGTACAGATTCCACAGTTGCTTGCACGCCGACGTGAGCTCTTGTGCGAGGGCGGGAGTGAGTGCCTCGCCACCGCACCAGATGCGGCTGGTCGGCAGTTCGATCCGATTACCGGCGGCCACCATCCGCCAAAAGCTGGGAGTGGCCTGTACGACGTCCGGGGCGTTGTCGGCGACGAACTCACAGAAGACGTCCGGGTCGAATCGTGCCTCTGCCGGTGCGGCGATGAGAGAGGCCCCTACTGAGAGTGGCAGAAGCATTTCCGCCATGGCGATGTCGAATGACAGGGCCGTCATGGCGACCATGGACTCACCCGCTGCCAGGCCCGGGACGTGGGACAGCCCTGATAGCCGTGCGAGCAGCGCGTCATGGGACACCATGACGCCCTTGGGCGCTCCCGTGGATCCCGAGGTGTACATCACGTAGGCGACGTGCCGCAGGTCGGCGCTATCACTGCTCGGTGGCTCCGTGAATCCCGTGCGCTCAACAGTGAAAGCGCATTCGGATTCCGCCCGAATCAGCAAGGGGGGACGGGCGTCCGCAAGGATCCGGTCTCGGTGTGGGGCCGGGCTCTGCCTGTTCAGCGGGAGGACGCCACAACCGGCTTGATGCGCCGCCAGGATTCCGACGGCACCACTCACGGGACCGTCAACGTCGAGGGCAACCAGCCGGCCCTGAAGTCCATATCGCTCAATGGCGGTTGCCAGAGCGTTCACGTGCCCGACGATGTCCCCGTATGTGTACCGCCGACGGCTTTGGACCGCCAAGGCCGCGGGCGACCGCTGAGTCTGGGCGAACACGGCGTCCCAGATTGTCCGCATCGCCTACTCCTCACCGCGTATGAGCTCGTCCAACCGCTGGGCGTAATGGGAGAGAATCGGGTTGTCGAAGATGACCCGAATGCCAATTGATACGTCGAATGTCCTGCGGATCTGCCCGGTAGCCTTGGCGGCCCTGATCGAGGTGCCCCCGATACGGAAGAAGTCGTCATGGGCCTGCGGGGTGCGCCCGAGGACCTCGGCCCAGATCTGCGCGATCCTGTGAATCGTGGATTGTGCTTCCGCGGTGTCGGGCTGAGCAACCTGCGGCCTGGGTAGGACCGTGAGCAGGGCATCCCGGTCGATCTTGCCGCTGGCGTTCAACGGCATCGACTCGAGGCGGTGGAAGACCGTCGGCAGCATGTACCGCGGGAACTGGTGAACGAGGGCCTCGTGGATGGCGTCTTCGGTAGCCGCCCCGACGAAGTGGCCAACCAGAACTCCGTCGTGCCCGGCCGTCATGATGGCCGCGGCCTGCCTGACACCGGCTACGTTGAGCATCGCGTGCTCAATCTCCGAGAGCTCGATCCGGTGGCCGTGCATACTCACCTGCGTGTCACGGCGTCCGATGAACTCGAGGTCCCCGTCCGCGGTCCAGCGGCAGATATCACCGGAGTAATACCAGACGGACCCGTCCTCCTCCCGCAGGAAGGACTTGTAGGTCAACGGGGCGTCGTGGAGGTAGCCGAATGCCAAGGCCGCGCCACCGATGACCAGTTCCCCCTGCACGCCTGGCGCACTGACAGTTGCCCCATCGCTGTCGACCAGGCGTACCTCCGTTCCTTTGATCGGGCTGCCGATCGTGGGAAGAGCGGTCCGTTCACTTGACCGCAAATCGGCGCTCGCGGTTGTCACCACGGTTGCCTCGGTCGGACCGTAGTGATTGAAGACGGCTGCCGGGAACTCAGCTGGGGGATAAAGCCGAAGCCGGTCACCCCCAGTGCGCAGCACCTTCAGCGATGTCGGCGGTTCGGCAAGGCTGAACAGCTGTTCCGCGAGTGGAGTGCTGAGAAAGCACTGCTCGACCGAGTCGTTCTGGAGGAAGCGGGAGACGGCATCTATGTCGGCCGGGTCAAGATCGCTGGGCAGCACCAGGGTCCCGCCATTGGCCAGCGTCGACCAGATTTCCCACACCGATGCGTCGAAACCGAGGCCGGCGAGGGCTCCTACCCGCACCCCGGGGCGCGTTCCATAGGTCTGTCCGTGCCAGCACACCAGGTTGAGCAGGCTGTGGTGTCCAACCGCCACCCCCTTGGGGATGCCCGTGGACCCCGACGTATAGATGACATAAGCCATCGAGTCCCGGCTGGTGTCGTGCTCGACAACCTCACCAGGTACCGCACCGGAGGCGGCTCCTACCAGAGGCACATCGGCGGGTAGCAATTCCTGAAGGTCGCCTTGGGCCAGCACGGCGCGGGGCTTCGCGTTGTCCAGGATCACGCTGATACGGCCACGGGGGAGCGCCGGGTCCAACGGCAGGTAGGCACCCCCGGCGAGCCACACGCCCAGCTGTGCCACGACACCGGCCACACCCCGGGTGAACAGTGTCGCCACCAGGTCGCCCGGCGTGAACCCCGCGGTGCCGCACACCCGGGCCCTGACATCGAGTGAGGCCGCCCAGAGCTCACCGAAGGTGAGGCTCTCCTTGCCGCACTCGACGGCCAGAGCATCGGGGGTGCGCGAGGCCACCTCTTCCACCATCTGCCACACGGTCATGCGGTGGGCCGTCTCCGCCATGTCCACTACCCTCCTGTGCGCCTGTCCGGCGCGGCGACATTTCCTCAGATCTCGAATGCTGTTCCGGCAACGTGCCGGGCGATATTCGTTATGGGCATACGTGGAGCCTCGGCACCCGCGCGGACTGGCTTCGCGCGTCGGGTACGTGGACTCTCATCCCACGGATACTGGACTCATATGGCCTGGACGCTGTTGCAGCGCCCAGCGCACAACCCAGGGCGTGGCAGTGCCTGCGCACAGGAAAACGGCCCCCACGATCACCCAGCCTGCTGTGCCGGTCCCCAGCACCAGCGCGGTCGACACCAGCGGTGCGGCAGTCAGGCCTACGGTGGTGCCGGTACCGAACATGGCCTGGTACTGGGCGTGTTCGCCTTCCGGAGCAAGCCCGAACGACAGTTCCCAGCCGGCAGCGGCATGGAGCATCTCGCCCCATACGAAGACGAGAGCGGCGCCCACTAGCAGGAAGGCTGCGAGGGACACATACTGCCCCGCAAGGCCGAAAAGCACACAGGCTCCGAACAACAACACCCCAGCGCGACGATTGGCGATTCCGGCACTGCCCAGGTCCGTCACGCCCCGGCTCGCGCGTGCCTGGAGGAACACCACCATCACGGTGTTCAGTCCGAAGAGCACGCCTCCCATCCACCGGGGGGCTCCCGTGTGCTCCGCGACCCACAGGGGCAAGATTTCCAGCAGGCCCATCTGCAGGGTGAACAGCGCATCGATCACCGTCAGTGCGATGAACGGCCTGTCGCGCAGGACACCGAGTCGGGAGGCGTCAGCAGGACGCTCAGGCCGGCTGGTGTGTGGCAGGAGCGCACTGACATACGCCGCGAACAAGAAGATCGAAGCGGAGCAACCTATCGCCACCAGGTATGCCCAATGCTCATTCACATGGAGCACCCAAGCGCCCGAGCCCGCTGCCAGTACTGCGGCGGCGTTGGACCAGGACCTGATCCTGGATCGATTCACGGTTCTTTCCTCGCCGACCAGAACCGCGCCCATGACGGCTCCCTTGGCCGCGTGCGCCGCCCGGCCGCATACGGTCACCACGATGGTGATGGTCGCGTATGCGATCAAGTTCTTCGCCACGACGTACGCCGCGGTCCCAAGTGACTGACCCAACATGGCGGCTACGAGAACAGGTCGGCTGCCGAACAGATCGGACAGCCGGGCCACCGGTACCCCGACCACGATGCTGATGCCGCCGGCAAATGTGAGTACCGCACCCACTTGGACAGCTGGAATCCCCACGCTCACGGTGAAATAGATCAGCCCGATGGTCACGAAGAGAACGCGTCCGGCCATTGCCGAGGAAGATACGTACGCCAAGCGCCCGACGTCTCCGGTCAGAAAGAGACGCCGTCTCGCACGTAACCGTGGAACGTTCAACATCAACCTATCCCCCGTCATGTCAATGGCGCCGCGTCATGCGCAGTCGACGCCCCCTGCTGTGTTCGACAGTTGCCCCGGGGTACTTTCCTCTCGTCTGTCAAAATGGACAGAACGCCTGCATCGGATCTGAATCCGACCGAGGGAAGTGTCCTGCGCTCCAAGTGCAGGCCGATGCGTCCCGGTTAATCGATGGGCAGCAGGATACATGTCCAGCTTCTCCTCGCAAGGGCTTGCGAGATTCGGGCATAATGCCTGATCGCCGCATGTCGCCATTTCTTTCTATCAAGCTTTCACCGCAACTCCTTGGCGTAAATGTGATCTGACTCACAGTGTTCAAACATTGGCATATCGTCGGCCGGTGAGGTTTTCTCTGCGGAGATCGCTTTCCAGGTTCCGTTGAGTAGTAAGGCGGCGCGGGCGATGCCGTCGCCTTGAGTTCGGCGGCTGCGCCCTCACCGAGGACCGGACATGGCGAGGATCTACGGGGAAGGAAATCGGGCATGACGACCCTGATCATCAGCAATCAGCGCACCGAGGAGATGGTGGGCGATCTGGATATTCTGGACGCCGATTACCGACTGTACACAGGAAACCAAGCACAGCGGATGGCCTGGTGTCTTCGCGAGGGTGACGTACTCGTGCTTCCCATGGGGATGAAGGAAGGGTTTCTTGAGTATGTCGTCAGTCACCTCCGATTCAGCCCTCATTCTGTGAGGGTGCTTACGCCTCCTCCGGGCAGCATGGGCGACGGGATTTTATCCCGGGACCGGCTCCTGGAGAAAGATTTCCTCGCCGAGCTGCGCGAGGTTGTTCGCCTCGCCGGTGTTGACAGAGTCCTTCCCTTTCACTTCGAAAGCGTTGTGGCCGTGCTGGCGAGGGAGTTGGGGCTGGATGTCACTACGCCGGGGTTCGGACTGCTGGACCAAGGCGGGGGGCGACTACTGAACAGCAAGTCGACTTTCCGGGCACTGGCCGGTGGTGCCGATATACCTGTACCCGACGGAATTGTCTGTTCCGCTGTGGAGGCAGCTGCTGAGTTCCTGTGGGAAAAGCTTTTGTCTCAAGGGCGTTCGGGCATCTTGAAGCGGGATCTTCACGTCGCCGGTTACGGAAACGAGATTGTTAGCCCCAGGGCGGATTTCGAGCCGGTAGGTGCTCAGCGGGCTGTGGTGGTCTCGGATCGAGGGGCGCTGGACAAGTATTTGAAGGAGCGATGGCCGTGGCTCACCGACAACGGGCGCAACCCGGTCGTCATCGAGCGGTACTTTGCCGGATCAGACCCGATCTGTGTCGAGTTCAACATCTCCGAGCACGGCATAGAGCTGGTGGGTCACGGCGAGATGCGCGTCAATGGCCACGTTTGGCCTGCCTCCTCGGCACGGAACGACACCTTCCCGCACCTTCTGGAAATGGCCGAGCGTCTGTGTGAGTCGGTCCGTGTGATGGGTTATCGAGGTGTCGCCAGCGTCGATGCGATCGTAGTGCCGGATGGAAAAATCTTGGTGAATGAGATCAACTGCCGGGTAAGCGGCTCCACTCATATCTATCAGATCCGGGACCGGGTTGTTGGATCCGAATACCAGAATCAGCGCGTTCTTGCCGAACGCCGTCGGTGCTCCTTCCCCTCTTTCTCCCGCACCCTCGATGCCTTGACGGCAAGTGGATTGGCCTACGATCCGCAGGCGCGGACCGGTGTACTGCTGACGGTCGATGACAGCAGCCCCTCCGGCGGTCATGGCGAATACTGTGTCGTTGCCGAAACCACGACACAGGCGCAGCAACTCGAACAGGAATTCTCCAGTCTTCTCCGTTTGCTCTGACTCGGTGGGGGCCAAGCGGTCGTGGTTGCCGCCGATACGGATCAGCTGAGTAATCGAAGTCAGAATGCAAGATGGGCTGAATGGCGAGGAAATGCAGAGAGTTGCAGTAATTTATGACCTTGGTGCTGCCAGTGCGGTTGACATCTTAACAGCATTGGACGGATTTGCCGTTCCGATTTTCGTGTGCCCAGACTCCGATCGCGAAGAATGCCCCTTCGAAATTATGTCGGAATTCGGGATCCTATGCGATGTCAGAGGTCTCGATTTCGATGAGGCGGTGCTCCGCCTGCGTGACTTGCGGCCCGCTGGGATCATGACTTTCACCGACTACCAACTGGGCTTCACCGCCCGGCTGGCGGCCGCACTTGGACTGCCATTCCATACCTTGGAAACTGTTGAGGCTCTGACCCGCAAGTATGTGCAGCGGAGGCTCCTGAATTCCTGCGGAGCATCCCATGTGGCGACACGGCTCATCCAAGACGAGTCATCACTTCGCAGCGCGTTCGCCGAGCTCGGATGCCCCGGGGTGCTAAAGCCGGACATGGGTACGGGTAGTCGGAGTACATATCGGATTGTTGATGCCGGCGACGTGGAAGAGTTCAGTGCCAGAAATTTCGCGGGTGACGCGAAGTCGGAGAGCCCCGAGCAGTTCGTTCTGGAAACAGAAATCCCATGTGCTGTGCCGGACGGCCCCTGGGGTGACTATGTGTCGGTAGAGTCCCTGATCCTCGGTGACCGGATCGAGCACCTGGGTATCTGTGGCAAATTCCCCCTGTCGAAACCATATCGTGAAACAGGGTCGTGCTTCCCCGCGGCGCTATCGCCGACGGATGTAGCCGCGATCACTGATCTCGTTACTCGGGCGATCAGGGCATTGGGTGTGCGACACGGGATCTGTCATACCGAAGTCAAGTTTTCGGCCACGGGTCTTCAGATCATCGAGGTCAACGGACGGTTGGGAGGACGAGTCAATGAGCTGGTCAGACAGACAGGCGGCCCCAGCGTGATCGAGATTGCCGCACGTCTGGCCCTGTCGGACAGCAGCGCCTTCACGATGGCGCGCGAGTGGGCGCCACAAGGTGTTTCCTTCCTGTATGCCAAGGTGCCTCCATTTGAGGCCACTCGCCTGCTGGACATTCGTGGAGTGGATGATCTGCACGACATGACCGGAATTTCGCGTGCGATTGCCCAGCAGGAGCCGGGAGCGGCTATTGACTGGCGTAGGGGCAGACTGGAGCATGCTTATATCTGTTTTGGTGCGGCCGGCAGTCACGAAGGCGTTCTTCGCCTCGTGTCAGAAATCGAGGAGACCGTGTCGGTGACATATGAAGTCGTTCGCAGCGACGCTGTCGGGCCAGAAATCTGTGAGAAGTAGGCAGTCGAAAGACAGCGGGGGAGTTTCTGTCGTGCTGATTCAATGCCCTTATGCTTCGGATGATAATCTGCAGCCTGATCCTTGCGCCGATTACCTGTTCCTCAAGGAGGAGCCTCCGATCCGTAAGGACGAGGATCTCGGAGTTTGGCTGGTGACCGGTTTCGAGGAAGTCGGCGCTCTGCTGCGTCACCCGGCCCTCTCCTCGGCCTGGCCTGAGCGGGGAAAGACGGTGCTGCACAGTACGGCGGCACGGGCCGGCGGCACAGCCCGGACGTCCGACACCGTCCGTCGCTGGTTCATGTTCAACGACGGTGCGCGGCACAGAAGACTGCGGCAGTTGATGGCACCGTTGTTCGGCACAGATCAGCTGGCCCAGTTGCGCCCGTTCATTGAAGAGCAGGTGGACGAACTGGTCGACGCCCGTCGTGACCGGGTCGACGTCATGTCGGATCTCGCCGTACCTCTGTCCAGTAGGGTGATCTGCCGCCTCTTGGGGGTGCCCGCCGATGTCGCCCCTCACCTCGAGGGCTGGGCCCAGGACATTGCTGCCCTGCTTGTTGCCGACTACCTCCCCGAAGTCGCTGAACGCGGACATCGTGCACTGGAGCAGGTCGAGGACGTCGTGCGCAGAAGCGCAGAGAGCACCACCCTCCCCGAAGAAAGCGGACTGGCGCTCCTCTTCCGCGCTGGTTGTGCCGGTGTGATCGAAGACGCCGATATGGCGGCAATAGCCAGTCTCATCATCTATGCGGGTTTCGAGACCACATCAACCTTTATCGGTAAGGCAGTGCGCTCCGCATTGCACGCGAACGCATGGTGTGAACTGGCGGGCGCGGACGCCGAGTCAAGCGTCGAGGAGTTGTTGAGATTCGACACCTCGGTCCGGCAAGTAGCTCGTGTCGCGACGGCGGCCGTCGACCTGTCCGGCCAGCGTATTGAAGCGGGTGACCTGGTCCTGCTCATGCTGGGTGCGGCGAACCGTGATCCTCGTGAGTTCACGACCCCCGACGGTCTGGATCTTCGGCGCAAGGGGCGGAGACACCTGGGATTCGGCTATGGCTCCCACTACTGCCTCGGTGCTGGGCTCGCGCGCCTCGAGGTTCAGATTCTGCTGCGGAAGCTCGCGGCTAGGTGGCAGACGGCGGAGCTCGTGGCCCAGCCGACCATCAGGTACCACTACGGAATCACGGTGCTGGAACAGCTTGAGATCAAGGTCCACTCGCCACATGAGTCGGCTCACGATCTGCGTGCAGGGTCGCACTCGCTTCAAGCGTCGCGGCCGAGTGGTCTTCTGTGATCTAAGGGTTGTCCCGTAACTGGACGGTGTCCCTTTGCCAGCCCGGATCGGACCGTGTCAGTGGCTGGTGACAGGATCGAGGGGTGCTGATCAAGGGATACGACGTCGGCCCGCTGGTGCCGGGCGAGTCACTGCTGCTCCACCCGGGCTTCTGGTCGAACTACCTCTTGGTGATGGGCAGCGACGGGGGGTGTGCCGAGCGCCCGGTTCCGGAGTGGTTCGGTGAGGACGGCGCCGATGCCGATGCCCTGTCCGAGGTCCTCTTCGATCCTGAGCACTGGCCCGCGTTCAGGGTGCCGGCAGAAGACGGACCTGGAGCC
>NZ_LAKD02000094.1 GCF_000968685.2 Streptomyces antioxidans | reverse complement strand
CGGATGCCGCGGCCAACCTCCATGAGCTGACGCGCGATCTCGACCTGTCCGCGTTCGTGCTGTTCTCCTCGACCAGCGGCACCGTGGGCGCCGCCGGTCAGGCCAACTACGCCGCCGCGAACGCCTTCCTGGACGCGCTCGCCGAGCGCCGCCGGGCCGAGGGGCTGTCCGCCACCTCGGTGGCCTGGGGCCCGTGGGCCGAGGGTGGTATGGCCGCCGACGACGCGCTGGAGCAGCGGATGCGCCGCGCCGGGGTGCCGCCGATGGCGGCGGACCTGGCCATCGCCGCGCTGCAGCGCGCGCTGGACCTGGACGAGACCGCGGTGACGGTCGCGGACATCGACTGGGAGCGGCTGGCTCCCGGCTTCACCGCGTCCCGGCCGAGCCCGCTGCTGCTGGAGCTGCCCGAGGTGCGTACGGCGCTGGCGGCCGAGGGCGGCCGTACCGCCGGTACGGGCGGTGACGGCGCGGACGAGTCCTCGCTGGCCCAGCGGCTCGCCGGGGTCCCGGCGGCGGAGCGCGAGCGGATGCTGCTCGACCTGGTGCGCTCGGCCGTGGCCGATGTGCTGGGCCACTCCGACGCGGAGGCCGTCGAGGCGGACCGGGCCTTCCGGGACCTGGGCTTTGACTCGCTGACGGCGGTGGAGCTGCGCAACCGGCTGAACACCGTCACCGGGCTGCGGCTGCCGCCCACCCTGGTGTACGACTACCCGTCGTCCTCGGCGCTCGCCGCCCACCTCCGTACGGAGATCCTGGGCGAGGAGGGCGTGGCCGCTCCGGTGACCGGTGTGCCGTCCACGGCGGTGGCCGTCGCCGACGATCCGATCGCGATCGTCGGGATGGGCTGCCGCTTCCCGGGCGGGGTGCGGTCGCCGGAGGAGCTGTGGCGGCTCCTGGTCTCCGGGCGGGACGCGGTGACGGGCTTCCCGGCCGACCGCGGCTGGGACCTGGAGGCGCTGTACGACCCGGACTCGGCCACCGAGAACACCAGCTATGTCCGCGAGGGCGGATTCCTGGCGGACGCCGGGGAGTTCGACGCGGCGTTCTTCGGGATCTCGCCGCGTGAGGCGCTGGCGATGGACCCGCAGCAGCGGTTGTTGCTGGAGACGTCGTGGGAGGCGTTCGAGCGGGCCGGGATCGATCCGACCACGCTGCGCGGCCAGCAGGTCGGCGTGTTCGCGGGCACCAACGGCCAGGACTACATGTCGCTCGTCCTCCACTCGCCGGACGGCGGCGATGGCTTCATGGGGACGGGTAACGCGGCGAGTGTGATGTCGGGTCGGGTGGCGTATGCGCTGGGTCTTGAGGGGCCTGCGGTGACGGTGGATACGGCGTGTTCGTCGTCGTTGGTGGCGTTGCACTGGGCGATTCAGGCGTTGCGGGCGGGTGAGTGCTCGTTGGCGTTGGCTGGTGGTGTGACGGTGATGTCGACGCCGGGTTCGTTCGTGGACTTCAGTCGGCAGCGTGGGTTGGCGGCTGATGGGCGGATCAAGGCGTTCGCTGCGGGTGCGGATGGTACGGGGTGGGGTGAGGGTGTGGGCATGCTGCTGGTGGAGCGGCTGTCGGATGCCCGGCGTCATGGTCATGAGGTGTTGGCGGTGGTGCGTGGCAGTGCGATTAATCAGGATGGTGCGTCGAATGGGTTGACGGCGCCGAATGGTCCGTCGCAGCAGCGGGTGATTCGTCAGGCGTTGGCGGGTGCGGGGTTGTCGGCGTCCGAGGTGGACGCGGTCGAGGCGCACGGTACGGGTACGACGCTGGGTGACCCGATCGAGGCCCAGGCGCTGCTCGCCACCTACGGCCAGGACCGAGAGGAGGGCCGACCGCTGTGGCTCGGCTCCATCAAGTCCAACTTCGGCCATACGCAGGCCGCGGCCGGTGTCGCCGGTGTGATGAAGATGGTGCTTGCGCTGCGCCACGGTGTGCTGCCGCCGACGCTGCACGTGGACGAGCCGACGCCGCATGTCGACTGGTCCGCCGGTGAGTTGGAGCTGCTGACCGAGGCGCGGGAGTGGCCGGAGACCGGACGCCCGCGCCGGGCCGCGGTGTCGGCGTTCGGCATCAGCGGCACCAACGCCCACACCCTGCTGGAGCAGGCCCCGGAGCCGGAGGAGCGGCCCGCCGCCACCCCGGCGGTGGAGCTGCCGACGGTGCCGTGGGTGCTGTCGGGCAAGTCCCCGGCCGCCGTACGCGGGCAGGCCGAGCGGCTCCTGGCCCACCTGGGCGGCGAAGCCGCACCGGCCGCCACCGATGTGGCCTACTCGCTGGCCACGACGCGCGCCGCCCTGGACCACCGGGCCGTGCTCACCGCGGGCGGCGGGGACGGGCTCCGGGCCGGTCTCGCGGCGCTGGCGCGCGGCGAGTCCGAGGTGCCGGGCCTGGTCGAGGGCTCGGTGACCGGTGGCAAGGTGGCGTACCTGTTCACCGGGCAGGGCAGTCAGCGGCTGGGGATGGGTCGTGAGTTGTACGACGCCTTCCCGGTGTTCGCGGACGCGCTGGACGAGGTGTGCGCGCACTTGGACGGACACCTGGAGAGGCCGCTTCGTGAGGTGCTGTTCGGGGATGACGCGGCGGTGCTGGATCGGACGGGGTTCACTCAGCCCGCGCTGTTCGCGGTTGAGGTGGCGTTGTTCCGGCTCGTTGAGTCGTGGGGTCTGAAGGCGGACTTCCTGTCCGGGCATTCGATCGGTGAGGTGGCCGCCGCGCATGTGGCGGGTGTGCTCTCGCTGGCGGACGCCGCGAAGTTGGTGGCGGCGCGTGGGCGTTTGATGCAGGAGCTTCCGGCGGGTGGTGCGATGGTGGCGGTGCAGGCGTCGGAGGACGAGGTGGCGCCGCTGCTGACCGACCGTGTCTCGATCGCCGCGCTCAACGGTCCGGCCTCCGTGGTCATCGCGGGCGACGAGGACGCGGCCGTACAGATCGCGGCGTCGTTCGAGGCGCAGGGCCGTAAGACCAAGCGGCTCACGGTCAGCCACGCCTTCCACTCGCCCCTTATGGACGGGATGTTGGAGGCGTTCCGGGAGGTTGCGGACGGGCTTGCGTACGAGGCCCCGCGCATTCCGATCGTCTCCAACCTCACCGGGGACGTGGTCTCCGCCGAGGAGATCACCACCCCCGGCTTCTGGGTCCGCCATGTCCGCGAGGCCGTCCGTTTCCTGGACGGCGTACGGACGTTGGAAGCCCGGGGCGTCACCACGTATGTCGAGCTCGGCCCCGACGGTGTCCTCACCGCCATGGCGCAGGACTGCCTGGCCGAGCCCGACGCGGCCGAACTGCTGCCCGCGCTGCGCAAGGGCAGGCCGGAGGCGGAGGCGGTGACCGGCGCGCTGGCCCGGCTGTACGTCCGTGGCCAGGCCCCGGACTGGGAGGCGTTCTTCGCCGGTACGGGTGCCCGGAAGGTCGCCCTGCCGACGTACGCCTTCCAGCGCGCCCGCTACTGGGTCGACGCCCAGCTGAGCCTGGACGAGGTGGCCTCGGCGGGGCTCGGCTCGGCCGATCACCCGCTGCTGGGCGTGGCGGTGGAACTGCCCGACGCGGACGCGTACGTGTTCTCCGGTCGGCTGTCGCTCGCCTCGCACGCCTGGCTGGCGGACCACACGGTCGCGGACACGGCCGTGCTGCCGGGCTCCGCGCTCGTGGAGCTGGCGGTGCGCGCCGGGGACCATGTGGGCTGTGCGCTGCTGGAGGAGCTGACCCTGGACGAGCCGCTGGTCCTGCCGGAGCGCGGCGGGGTGCGGCTGCGGGTGTCGGTCGGCGAGCCGGACCGTGACGGCCGCCGCCCGCTGGCCGTGTACGGGCGCGATGAGCGCTCGGCGGACACGGACCGGCGGTGGACCCGGCACGCCGCCGGTGTGCTCGCGTCCGGCGAGGCGCAGGCGGGTGGCGCCTTTGTAGGCGGCGGTGCCGAGTCGCTGTCCGTCTGGCCGCCCGCGGACGCGGAGGCGGTCGACACCGATGAGCTGTACGCGGGCATGGCGCGCGCCGGGCTGCTGCACGGCCCGGCGTTCCAGGGCCTGCGCCGCGCCTGGCGGCGTGGCGAGGAGGTGTTCGCGGAGGTGGGTGTCGCGGAGGAGCGGCGGCCCGAGGCGGCCCGCTTCGCCCTGCACCCGGCCCTGCTGGACGGTGCGTTGCAGCCGTTGGCGCTGGACGCGGGCGGTGCCGTGGTGGCGCGCTCCTGGCGTGGGGTGAGCCTGTACGCGGTGGGCGCCGAGGCGCTGCGCGTACGGCTCGCGCCGACCGGGGACGGCGCGGTGTCGATGGTGGCGGCCGATGAGTCGGGCGCGCCGGTGGCGTCGGTGGACGCGCTGGTGACCGGGGCGCTGGAGGTGGACCGGATCGCCGGTGCGGGCGCCTCCGACCGCCATGAGTCGCTGTTCCGCATCGACTGGGCGCCGGTGGCGGCTGATGTGCTCCCGGACGCCGCGTCGGCGGGCTTCGCCGTCATCGGCGGCGATGAGCTCAAGCTGAGCGTGGCCCTGGAGACGGCCGGGTTCCGCGCCACGGTCCATGACGACCTCGGCTCGCTGAACGCGGCGGTCGAGGCGGGCGGGCCCGCGCCGGACACCGTGCTGGTGCCGTTCCCGCCGGAGCCGGGCGCCACGGAGGGCGGCCTCGCCGCCGGTGCGCACGCGGCCACCCACCGCGTCCTGGCCCTGGTCCAGGAGTGGCTGAACGGCGGTCGGCCCGGTGCGGCCCGGCTGGTGGTGGTCACCCGTGGCGCGGTAGCGGCGGCCGGTGACACGGCGGTGACGGACCTGGTGAACGCCCCGGCGTGGGGTCTGCTGCGCTCCGCGCAGTCGGAGAACCCGGGCCACTTCGTCCTGCTGGACGTGGACGGCGAGATGTCGTACCCGGCGATCGCGACAGCGCTGGCCTCGGACGAACCCGAACTGGCCCTACGCGCCGGCACGCCCTACGCCCCACGCCTGACCAGGATCGAGCCAGCCAAGGCAGCCGGGACCAGCAAGCCCATCGACCCCGATGGCACCGTGCTGATCACCGGGGCCACCGGTGGCCTCGGCAGGCTGTTCGCTCGCCATCTGGTCACCGCCCACCGGGCGCGCCATCTGCTGTTGGCCAGCCGTAGCGGTCCCGCCGCCGACGGGATGGCCGAACTGGTCGCGGAGCTGGCCGCGTTGGGCGCGCGGGCCACTGTCGTCGCGTGTGACGCGGCCGACCGGGAGGCGTTGGCCGGGCTGCTGGCCGCGATTCCCGCCGACCGTCCGCTGACGGCCGTGGTGCACACCGCGGGCGTCCTCGATGACGGCGTCATCGACCTGCTGACGCCCGAGCGGGTGGACGCGGTGCTGCGGCCCAAGGTCGACGCGGCCGTCAACCTCCATGAGCTGACCCGCGATCTGGACCTGTCCGCGTTCGTGCTCTTCTCGGCCGCGGCCGGGACGCTGGGCGGCGCGGGCCAGGGCGGCTACGCGGCGGCGAACGTGTTCCTCGACGCCCTCGCGGGACACCGCCGCGCCACCGGCCGTACCGCACAGTCCCTGGTCTGGGGCATGTGGGCCGAGGAGCGCGGCATGGGCGGCAGGCTCGGCGCGGCCGACCAGAAGCGGGCGGCGCGCGGCGGGGTGCTGCCGCTGTCCGCCGAGGAAGGGCTCGCCCTGTTCGACGCGGCCCACGCCGTGGCCGACGAGGCGGTCCTGGTGCCCGTACGGCTGGAGATGGCGACGCTGCGCGCCGCCGCCAGCACCGGCGAGCTGCCGCCGCCGTACCGCGGCCTGGTGCGCACGCCGGTGCGCCGCGCCGCGGCGGGTGGCCCCGCCGCCCCCGAGGCCGTGGCGGACACCGGCGAGGGCACCCTGGCCCAGCGGCTGGCCGGGCAGTCGGAGGCCCAGCGGCAGCGGACCGTGCTGGACCTGGTCCGCCGTCAGGTGGCGGCCGTACTGGGCTACGCCTCGAAGGACCAGGTGGGCGCCGAGCAGGCGTTCAAGGAGCTGGGCTTCGACTCGCTGACCGCCGTCGAGCTGCGGAACCGGCTCAACGCGGCCACCGGGCTGAAGCTCACTGCCACGCTGGTCTACGACTACCCGACCCCGGTCGCGCTCGCGAGCCACCTGCGCCAGGAAGTGGCGCCGGAGGCCGAGGGCCCCGGAGTGTCCGTACTGGAGGAGCTGGAGCGGCTGGAGAACAGCCTGTCCTCGCTGACACCGGATGAGCTGGCCTCGGTGACGGAGGACGAGGCCGCGCATGCGAACATCGCGGTGCGCCTGCAGACGCTGCTGGCGAAGTGGAACGACGTGCGACGCACCGCGGACGACGCCGGGGCGGACGCCGAGGCGGAAGCGTTCGAAGAGGTCAGTGACGACGAGCTCTTCGACTTCATCGACAAGAGGTTCGGTAACGGCTGAAGCGCGGCGGCACCCTCATCCGGACCCCCCGACGATCAAGAGCATTGCGAATAGGTGAACGTCCATGGCGACTGCGAACGAAGCCAAGCTCCGCGAATATCTGAAGAAGGTCACCACCGACCTCACCGCCGCCCACCGGCGGCTGCAGGAGGCCGACGACCAGGCCCATGAGCCGATCGCCATCGTGGGCATGAGCTGCCGCTTCCCCGGAGGGGTCAGCAGCCCCGAGGAGCTGTGGCAGCTCATGGCCTCCGGCGGCGAGGGGCAGACGGAGTTCCCGGCCGACCGTGGCTGGGACCTGCGGAACCTCTTCGACTCCGACCCGGACACCCCGGACACCACCTACACCCGCGAGGGCGGGTTCCTGAGCGGCGCCACCCGGTTCGACGCGGCGTTCTTCGGGATCTCGCCGCGCGAGGCCATGGCGATGGACCCGCAGCAGCGGCTGCTGCTGGAGACCTCGTGGGAGGCGTTCGAGCGGGCCGGGATCGACCCCGCGTCCCTGCGCGGCAGCCGGACCGGTGTCTTCGCGGGCATGAACGCCTCCGACTATCTGACGGTGGCGATCGACGCCGACGACGACTTCGGCGGCCACCTCGGCACCGGCAACGCCAGCAGCGTCGTCTCCGGCCGCCTCTCCTACGTCTTCGGCCTGGAGGGCCCGGCCGTCACCGTGGACACGGCCTGCTCCGCGTCGCTGGTGGCGCTGCACCTGGCCGTCCAGTCGCTGCGGCTCGGCGAGTGCTCGCTCGCGCTCGCGGGCGGCGTCCACGTGATGTCCACCCCGGGTCTGTTCATCGAGTTCAGCCGTCAGCGCGGGCTGTCCGAGGACGGCCGCTGCAAGGCGTTCTCGGCGGACGCCGACGGCTTCGGCCCGGCCGAGGGCGTGGGCGTCCTGCTGCTGGAGCGGCTTTCTGACGCCCGCCGCCTGGGCCACGAGGTGCTGGCCGTGGTGCGCGGCTCCGCCGTCAACCAGGACGGCGCGTCCAACGGTCTGACCGCGCCCAACGGCCCGTCCCAGCAGCGCGTCATCCAGCAGGCGCTGGCCAACGCGCGGCTGTCCACGGGCGACGTGGACGTCGTGGAGGCCCATGGCACGGGCACCTCGCTCGGCGACCCGATCGAGGCGCAGGCGCTGCTGGCCACCTACGGCCAGGACCGGACCGGGGAACAGCCCCTGCTGCTCGGCTCGGTGAAGTCCAACATCGGCCACACCCAGGGCGCCGCGGGCATCGCCGGAGTGATGAAGATGGTGCTGGCGATGCGGCACGGGGTGGTCCCCGAGTCGCTGCACATCGCCGAGCCGTCCCCGCACATCGACTGGTCCTCGGGGAAGATCGCGCTGGTCAGGTCGGCCACGCCATGGCCCGAGACCGGCCGTCCGCGCCGCGCCGCGGTGTCCTCCTTCGGCTTCAGCGGCACCAATGCGCACACCATCGTCGAGCAGGCGCCCGCCGAGGAGCCGGGCCCGGTCGAGCTGGTGTCCAAGCAGCCGGGTGTGCTGCCGTGGGTGCTCTCCGGCAAGAGCGAGGCGGCGCTGCGCGCCCAGGCGTGGCGGCTGCTGGACCGGCTCCACGACGAACCGGCGCTGCGCCCGGTGGACATCGGCCTGTCGCTGGCCACCACCCGTGCCGCGCTCGACCACCGCGGTGTGGTCCAGGGCCGGGACCGCGAGGAGCTGATGGCCGGGCTGACCGCACTCGCCGAGGGCGGCATGGCCGCCGGTGTGGAGCGGGGCGCGGTGGTTGCTGGGCAGACGGCGTTCGTCTTCCCCGGGCAGGGGTCGCAGTGGGTGCGGATGGGCGTGGGGCTGATGGACGCCTCGCCCGTCTTCGCGGCCCACATCGAGGAGTGTGCGGCGGCGCTGGCGGAGTTCACCGACTGGTCGCTGGTCGATGTGTTGCGCGGTGCGGAGGGCGCGCCGTCGCTGGAGCGGGTGGATGTGGTCCAGCCGGTGCTGTTCGCGGTGATGGTGTCGCTGGCGGAGCTGTGGCGCTCGCTGGGTGTCGTGCCCGCCGCGGTGATCGGTCACTCGCAGGGTGAGATCGCCGCCGCGTATGTGGCGGGAGCCCTGTCGCTGAAGGACGCCGCCCGTGTGGTGGCGCTGCGCAGTCAGGCCATCGGCCGGGTGCTCGCGGGCAAGGGCGGCATGGTGTCGGTGGCGCTCCCGGTGGCGGAGGTGCGCGAACGCATCACACCGTGGGGCGAGGGGCGGATCTCCATCGCGGCGGTCAATGGGCCGTCGTCGGTGGTGGTTTCGGGTGAGCCGACCGCGCTGGAGGAGTTGCTGGCGTCGTGTGAGGCCGATGAGGTGCGGGCGCGCCGGGTCCCGGTGGACTACGCCTCGCACTCGGCCCAGGTCGAGCTGTTGCGCGAGGAGCTGCTGGGGCTGCTGGCGCCCGTACAGCCGAAGGACGCCCAGGTGCCGTTCCTGTCGACGGTGACGGGGGAGTGGGTCGAGGGTCCGGAGCTGGACGCGGAGTACTGGTTCACCAATCTGCGGCGCACGGTTGAGCTGGAGGGCGCGGTCCGGCGGCTGCTGGACGAGGGCTTCGGCGTGTTCATCGAGTCCAGCGCGCATCCGGTGCTGACGATGGGGGTGCAGGAGACGGCCGAGGACGCGGGCCGTGAGGCCGCCGCGATCGGGTCGCTGCGCCGTGACGAGGGCGGCCTTGACCGCTTCTGGGCCTCCGTCGGCGAGGCGTGGTCGCGCGGCGTGGCCGTGGACTGGGACGCGGTGTTCGAGGGCACCGGCGCCCGCCGCATCGAGCTGCCCACGTACGCCTTCCAGCAGCAGCGCTACTGGCCCGAGGCCGCGCCCGCGCGGGCGGCCGGGGAGAGCGGGCACAACGCGGTGGAGGCGAAGTTCTGGGCCGCGGTGGAGGCGGAGGACTGGCAGGCGCTGGCCGCCGAGCTGACGGTCGAGGGCGATCAGCCCATGAGCGCCGTCCTGCCCGCCCTGGCGTCGTGGCGCAAGCAGGCCCGTGAGCAGTCCACGGTGGACGGCTGGCGCTACCGCGTGGCGTGGAAGCCGCTCGCCGAGGAGCGGTCCGCGCGGCTGACCGGCGGCTGGCTCGTCGTCGCCCCGGACACCGAGGACACCTGGACCGACGCCGTGGCCGGTGTGCTCGCCGAACGCGGCGCCGACGTACGGCGGATCGCGGTGGACACCACCGTCGACGGCCGGGAGGAGCTGGCCGGGCGGCTGCGCACCGCCCTCGCCGAAGCCGGAGCCGAAGGCAACGCCGAAGCCCACGGCGCCGCGTTCGCCGGAGTGGTCTCGCTGCTGGCCCCGGCCGGGGACGCCCACCCCGAGCACGCCTCCCTGCCCGCCGGAACCGCCGCCCAGCTCGCGCTGGTCCAGGCCCTCGGCGACGCGGGGATCGGCGCGCCGCTGTGGTGCCTCACCCGCGGCGCCGTCTCCGTGGGCGGCGCGGACCGCCCGGCCGCGCCCGAGCAGGCCCTCGTCTGGGGCCTTGGCCGGGTGGCCGCGCTGGAGCACCTGGAGCGCTGGGGCGGCCTGATCGACCTGCCCGACACGCCCGACGAGCGCGCCCTGACCCGGCTGGTGGGTCTCCTCGGCTCCGGCGGCGACGATGACCAGGCCGCGATCCGTGCCACGGGCGTCTTCGGGCCCCGCCTGGTGCGCGCCCCGCTGGCCGACACCTCCGCCGTACGGGCCTGGAAGCCGACCGGCACCACGCTGGTCACCGGCGGTACGGGACGGCTCGGCGCACAGGTCGCGCGGTGGCTGGCCCGCAACGGCGCCGACCACCTCGTCCTGGTCAGCCGCCGGGGCCCGGACGCCCCGGGCGCGGTCGAGCTGGAGGCCGAGCTGACCGGGCTCGGCACCAAGGTCACCCTCGCCGCCTGCGATGTGACCGACCGCGCCGCGCTCGCCGACACCCTCGCGGCCATCCCGGCCGACCAGCCGCTGACGGCCGTCGTGCACACCGCGGCCGTCATCGACGACGGGGTGATCGAGGGGCTGACCCCGGACCAGGTCGAGCGGGTGCTGCGGCCGAAGGTGGACGCCACGCGCCAGCTGCACGAGCTCACCCGGGACCTGGACCTGACCGCGTTCGTGCTGTGCTCACACTTCTCCGCCACCTTCGGCGCACCCGGGCAGGGCAACCAGGCGCCCGGCAACGCCTTCCTGCACGCCTTCGCCGAGCAGCGCCGCGCCGACGGGCTGCCCGCCACCGCGCTGACCTTCGGCCCGTGGGGCGACGGCGGCACGGTGGACGGCGCCGTCGGCGACCGGATGCGCCGCCACGGCATCAACGAGATGGCGCCCGAGCCGGCCACCGCCACCCTCCAGCACGCGCTGGACCGGGACGAGACCGCGCTGACCGTCATCGACATGGACTGGCGGCGCTTCACCCTCGCCTTCACCGCCGACCGGCCGCGTCCGCTGCTGTACGACCTGCCCGAGGCCCGCGAGGTCGTCGAGGAGATGGCCGCCGCCGAGACCGACGACCCGGGCGCGGCCGGTGCGGCCCTGGCCGGGCAGCTCGCAGGCCTGCCGGAGACCGAGCGGGAGCGGGTGCTGCTGGACCTGGTGCGCAGCGCGGTGGCCGCCGTGCTGGGCCACTCCGGCGCCCAGGCCATCGAGGCCGGGCGGGCGTTCAAGGAGCTGGGCTTCGACTCGCTCACCGCGGTCGAGCTCCGCAACCGGCTGGGCGCCGCGAGCGGGCTGAAGCTGCCCCCGAGCCTGATCTTCGACCACCCCACCCCGGCCGCCGTGGCCGCCTATCTGCGGGCCGGGATCGCGCCCGACGAGGCGGCCGACGGCACCGCGGTGCTCGACGAGCTCGACAAGCTGGAGTCCGCGCTCACCGGCACCGCGCCCGACAACATCACCCGGGCCCGGATCACCATGCGGCTGCAGTCGCTGCTGGCGAAGTGGCACGAGTCGGACGGCACGGCGGTCACCGCCGAGCCCGCCGCCGCGGCGGCGCCGGAGCGCCCGGCGAAGGAGACGGTGGACGCGGAAGAGCTCCAGTCGGCCAGCGACGAAGAGCTCTTCGCATTCATCAACAAGGGCCTCGGAAGGGCTTAATACTCCAGCTGCAACACCGTCGAGTTTGGCCTGGTGGTGACGTGTCAAGGGGGTTGAACGACGCAACGGAACCCGGTGGATTAACTTTCGACCAAGAGAGTTGATCCACCGGGTTCCGTTGTAGGAGCAGTCTGTCATCACCCGCGAGATCGCGGTTGCTTACCGAGGTGAGCCGTGAATGTCGGCTTTGGGAGTCAGTCTGCCCAGTAGTCAGACAGCATCTCCCCGGGCCATGTCGGTTGGCGAACTTCGCCACGGGGCCCCATTTCCTTAAAGTACGGGGCCAGGTCGTAGATCGGGCTTCCGTCGACCGCGTCCAAGTCCGTGACATGGAGGTCAAGACCTTCGGCCTTCAGCAGCCGCGGGAAAGACTGGGCGAGCTGGTTCGGGCGGCGATGGTTGCGGTGTGCGAACGTGCCGGTCGCTGGCCACCGAGGGTCGTTCCGGGGGCTCCGTGCATGGAAAGCGACGTCACCGGGAGAGGCCAAGTGGAACTGCCAGACCACCAGGAGGTGTGAGAACTCCTCCAGACCTTGGACGACCTCGACGGGGAAGTCCGGGTTCAGGCGGATGATCGCCGTGCCGGTCCAGTGGTCGTCGGTCGGCTCTGTGCGCCCGCCGACGACTGTGCCAATGGGCGTGATCTCCAGCGACTTCATGCGCTTCCCCTTGATCGGGTGGCCACGATGTACTCAATCTACTCGGGCCAAGTATGAGGCGGCCCGTGCGTCCAGCTCGGCTACAACGGGGATTCCACGATGCCGGTACGGCGAGAGCAGTTTGCGCACGTCGTAGACCGCCTGCCGGGCCCGTCCGGAGTAGATGCCCTCTTCCATGGCGTCGAGGAGTCCGCTCCAGGTGGCGCAAGCCTCCTCGACGCTTCTGTTGGCGATCTGTGTGGCTCCCAGGTAGCCGAGTGTGACCGCATGAGTGCGGCGAAAGGCGGCCCCTCGGGTACGGATGCTCTGGCGGAACTGACGGATGGCTCCCCCACGGTCGCCGCAGTCGCGCAAGGTGCAGGCGGTCTCGTGAGCCAGTGCGGCGCCTGAGAAGAAGAACGTGCGGTGTGGTTCGTGGATGCCGTCCCGAGCCGAGGCAAGGTCGTCCTCGGCTTTCAGCAGCGACTGTGCTGCGGCCTGTTGCTGGCCGTTTGTGGCGAGGCCACGAGCGTGGACGACACCGAGCAGGGCGCGCTCCCTTGGGGTAGCCGCAGCGTACCGCTGGCCTTCCAGAGAGGCTGTGGACAGCTCTAGGGATTCTTTGAAGAACCCGAGGTCAAGAGCTTGATGAGCCATGGCACGCAGAATGTGACCGACCAAGGGAGGATTGTCCGCCCGCGCAGCTAGTTTGGCTGCCAGGACGAAGTACCGCTGCGCAACGGCGTGCTCCGCGTTGTCAAACGCCATCCAGGCGGACAGGTAGGCCAGCTCGCCGGCTGCCGAGAACATATCGCGCCTGACCTGATCACTGGGGAACTTGCCCTGGAGGAAATCAGCGACATCAGAGTGCAGGTACTGCACGACCGCCGTGCGCCCGTGGCCGCCGCCACGCTGCTGGTCCATGCGGGAGAATGCCACCGTCAGCTCTTCAACCATGGTGACATCCCCGCGCCCCACCTGCTGCTGCCGGGGCGTTGTCCGTTGCGACGCCTGGGTCATCGCCTGCCACCATCGCTCTCCGGGCAGGGTGAGAGGAGCCACGGAGTACACAGCGCCACCTATGAGCTTTCGGCGGTCCGCATCCAAGTCAATTCTCCCCAGGTCGGTCAGAACGATCAGAGGGTCGACATCCCAATCCAGCGTTCCCTGCGCAGGTGAATGGGGGCTAGCGAACCCGAGCTCATCTGGCGTGATGGCACGCTTCAATCGCCGAGACAGTGCCTGGCACAAGATAGCGGGCGCTGCGCCGGAAGGTTCCGTCCCTCCCACCCACATGCTGACATGCGACCGCCCGATGCTCGTGTAGTCGAGCAGCTTGTTCTCCTGGGCCACCCTGTTGAACGCGCTCGCGGCCTGCGCCCGTGACCAGCCAGCTTCCTCGAGTAACTCTGCGAGTCGTTCGTTCCTTCTGCGTGCCATGGCGGGAACCCCTGCACTCAAACGATCTTTGACCACTTTGGCCAGCGTGGGCTGGCCTAGCTCTGACCTCACCTGGTGAAGGTCACCGTAGTCGCTGTACTCGTACCCAGATGTCAGATACCGGAGGCTCACTCCCTCCGTGGGGCGACTGCGAATGATCTTTGACCACTTTGACCACTCGGTCGTCCTTGACCCCGTTCCCAGCATGACCCGAACGCGGTTCGCTCTACGTGTCCATCACGTGAACGTGGGCAGCGGCGCCGCGATTTCCGGCCCAGCGCCCCCACGTCGCGCTGTCCGTCTGAGCTGCGGAGGAGCGAGTATGGCTGTCACCACCGCAACGGGCGCGGAGATCCTTGTGGAGGCCAGCGCCAAGAGTGCGACGGACCCCTTGCCGACCGTTCTCGACGACCTGTCGCTGACCATCAAGCGCCCGGCCCTACCGGAGGGCAGAGACGCGGTGGCGGCTGCCGGTGTCTGGGTGGGCGTTCTACGCCACATCGGTGCCGCGAAGCTCAACTACTGGGGTTTACCGGATCTGGTGGAGAACGGACGGCTGTTGATCAGCGAACTCGTCACCAACGCCTTGCGACACGGCAAGGGCCCGGAGGTCGTGTTCCGCTTCATCATCGGCGTCGATCTGATCGTGCTGGAGGTAGACGACGGTTCACCCGGCCGACCGGAGGTCCGAGTGGCGGAACCAACCGAGGAGAACGGTCGGGGCATGTTCCTCGTCGACTCCATCGCGAACTCCTGGGGCGTTAGCGAGGACGGGACGAGGACCTGGTGCACGCTGGCGGCGCCCGCATCGGCGAGGAGAGGCCGACGCCACCGTGGCTCCGAGACAGGCGGCCGGCATGGAGGGGGGAACTGATGCGGTACGAGTTGATCAGCGCATGGGCTCCGGGAAAGAGAGCGTCTATGGGTCTCGGCCGTACGACCCAGTCCGAAAAGACTGTGGCCTGACAGACGACCGCCCCGGTCAACCGGTTGATTCGAGCCCGGTTCATTGGGGCGGCGCAAGAACTCCGACCCGGGGATAAGCGGCCCACACATTCGCACTCGTGGGGGCATGGCACCTCGGGCCGGTGGCTGGGAACTCTCCCTGCGGCGTAGTTGTCTCAATACGCTCCGCACGTAGGCGCTCGGCAGTACCAACGTCCGCAATGCACGACGAATGCAAGGGAGTTGGCATGAGGCCCAACAACACGCACACCACGAAGGCGAGCCCGCCGCCGATCGCGGGCACCGCCGCATCGGATGGTTTCCACCTTGACGTCGCTCTGGTCGAGGTTGCCGACGTCGCCGGTCTGATCAGCCTGACGGACGACGGTTGCGGCGAGACCTGCGGCGCCTGCACCACGAACGTGGCCTGACCCAAGGCGCACGTCATCTCAGGTCGGCGTCTTCGCGACTCATAGCGCGAAGGCGCCGGCCGCCCGCCTGGACCACGGAGGTTGTGATGGCTTCGAGCACCGATTTCCGCGCCAGTAAGACCGCGCTTGTCCGTGCGGTCGCCCGCCCGGAGCTTCCCGTTTCTCCGTGTCCCGACCTTGATGACCCTTCCCCCCGCGGCGCGGCTGCGCGGCTTGCGTGGTTGCGGGAGGTGTGGTCCGAGGAGGACGTTGCCGAGGCCGTCGAGCACGCCAGCCCTGCCCTTGCCTCTCAGGTGCGCGCCTTGTGCTCATCCGGCAGCCCGGCCATGCGTGATGTGCGCCGTGCAGTCGCCTCTGTGGTCCGCTACGTGCTGCGTGCCGAGCACCGGGCGACTCCGTTTGGCCTCTTCGCTGGTGTGACCTCAGCCGCGCTCGGGGCACGAGCGGCCGCAACTTGGGGCTCGGGCCACGCGGTCATTGGCCGGGCGAGCGCGGAGTGGTTGATGGCCGTTGTCGAGCGGCTGGAGTCGTGCCCAGAACTGCTTGGGCGCCTTCCGGTAGTCCTCAATAACGCCGTGGCGAGACGCGGTAGTCGGCTGATTGTGCCGTACAAGTCCGACACCCGAGGTGATTGGAGGCGTGCGGTCGAGGCATCCATTGGCTTGACCGAGCAGGTGCGGGTGGTAGTGGAGGCGGCCCGGTCACCGATCCGCGTCGGTGCTCTGGCCGACAAACTTTCCTCGGAGTTCCCCGTAGCGGTGCCGGCCAAGGTACATCGGTTCGTGCAGGAGTTGATTCGGCACAAAGTACTGATCACCAGCCTGCACGCACCAAGCACCGAGACCGATGCCCTGGAATACCTGTTGGGCCAGCTCGACGCCCTGGACGCTAACAACTTGGTTGCGGTCGCCGGTACAGTCCGTGAACTGCACGTCGTGCAGGCCGATTTGCGCGGCTGTGACTCCCGCGCTGGCCGGAAACACGCTGCGGCGCGAATGCGAGCTCTGCTTCCAGACGTTCGCCACCATCCCCTCGCTCTTGATCTCCGCCTGGATGCCCGGATCGAGCTGCCCGAAGCGGTTGCCCGCGAGATCGAGCGAGCCGCCGGGGCCTTAACCCGGGTCTGTGCCCTCCCGTACGGGACGGCGGCATGGAAGGCGTATCAGCGGCGGTTCTACGAGCGGTACGGCATCGGCACGATGGTGCCGCTCAAGGAGGTCATTGCGGACAGCGGCACTGGTTTCCCTGACGGGTATCCGGGTGTTCCTTCCGACGTTCGTCGCCCCCGGCTCTCCGCACGGGACGAAACCTTGGTGCGCCTCGCGCAGGCCGCCGCGCTCGACGGCCGCAACGAGGTCGCCCTCACCGACGGGTTGATCGCCGCAATGGACATAGGGCCCGAGCACCCAAGGGTGCCGCCGCACCTGGAGATCGGTGTCCGAGTGCACGCCGACAGCGTCGAGGAGCTGGGCCGCGGACGGTTCCGGCTGGAGATCGTGAGCGTGTCCCGCGGCGTCGGCGTCACCACGGGCCGGTTCCTCGGCGTGCTGGCCTCCGAGGACCGCGAGCGTCTGGCTGCGGAACTAGCCGATCTACCGACTGCGGATGCCGGGACCGTCCCCGCCCAGTTGTCCTTCCCGCCGCTGCTGTCCACGAGCGCCCATGTCACTCGCGCCCCACAGGTCCTGACCACCGTGATCAGCGTGCAAGAGCACCGCCCCACTGGCGGCGATGTACTCACGCCTGGCGACCTGGCGGTGGCCTGTGACGGTCGTCGCATGTATCTGGCCGCACCCGAGCGCGGGCACCGGATCGAGGCCGTGGGGATGCATGCGCTGAACCTCAAGAAGCACACCCCGCCGCTGGTGCGGTTCCTCGCCGAGCTGTCCCGCGCTCAGTGCGCGCAGGTCACCTTGTTCGACTGGGGCGCCGCAAACACGATGCCCTTCCTGCCGCGGCTGCGCTACGGGCGCACGGTGCTCACTCCAGCACGGTGGCGATTGGAAGCGTCCGAGCTGCCCGACCGTGACCGCCCCCAGACCGAGTGGGACACAGTCCTTATCGACTGGCGGAGCCGTCGGCGGCTGCCGCGGTGGGTCTATCTTGCAGAGGACGACCGTCGCCTGTTCCTCGACCTCGACCAGGCCGGACACCGAAGCCTGCTGCGCCAGCACCTGAATCGTTCCCGCCTTGCCGTTCTCGTCGAAGCGCCGGAAGCCAACGCATACGGCTGGTGCGACGGCCGCGCACATGAGGTCGTCGTGCCAGTGAAAGCGACGCGATCACCAGCGTGGCCGACCCTGCCGACCCCCACCGCGGCCCGCACCTTTTCCCGGGCGCAGATCCAGACTCCCGGAGCCTCGTCCCTGCTGCTGGCCACCCTGTATGGAGACCTGCGCCGTCAGGACACCCTGCTGGCCGAGCATGTCCCGGACCTGCTGGAGCGGCTTGGTGGCCCGCCGTGGTGGTTCATTCGCTTCCGTGACCCCAATCAACACCTGAGGATGCGCATCGCCCTGCCTGACTCCAATGCCTTCGCCGAGACCGCCCGCACGGTCAGCACCTGGGCCGACGAGCTGCGCGCTGCTGGTCTGCTGTCGGATCTACGTCTTCCCACCTCATATCGCGAGATGGGACGTTGGGGCTCCGGCGCCGCCTGGGAGGCTGCAGAGGAAGCGTTCCGCGCAGACTCGCGTGCCGTCGTCACTCAGCTCTGCCAGGCCCAGCGCCCGCCCCAGCGCGCGCTAGTGGCCGCGCACACCATCGCTATCGCCACCGCGTTCCTCGGCAGCACCGAAGCGGGTATGCGCTGGCTGATCGACCACATTCCGCGTACCGCGCCCGCACCCGTGACCCGCTCGCAGTTCACCGAGACCGTGCGGCTGGCCGATCCATCCGACGGCTGGGCGGCACTGCGTGGCGTGCCCGGTGGGCACGCCGTCGTGGAGGCATGGGCATATCGCGACGTGGCGCTCGCCTCCTACCGACCCCACTTTCCCGGCCCGGACACCCAGGGAATCCGCCTGGACGACGTCCTCTCCTCACTGCTGCATGTCCACTTTGTAAGGCACGTCGCGGTCGACTTTCCCGAGGAAGAAGTCTGCCTCTACCTCACACGCGCCGCTGCCCTGGCTTGGATGGCCCGGAGGACACGGTGACCCACTCCCTCGCGCTCAAGGTGGCGGACGCCGTCGCCGACCTCCTGGCCGACCCCGCCACCGCGCCGCCGGGATCGGGCGCCGCGCCCTCGAACCGTCAGCACCTCGCGTACGGGCCGACCGGCATCGCGCTGCTCCATATGGAGCGCGCCGCGGCCGGCCTGGGTTCGTGGCAGCGTGCTCATGACTGGCTCGCCGCAGCCGCCAGGGCCCCTTTCACCAGCGGCCCCGACAGCCATCCCTTCTACGGGGCGCCCGCCCTCGCGCAGGTATTGGGCTGTGCCGCCGACCACCTGCCCGGCGCCTACCGGCGTTCCCTGGACACCCTGGACCGGCAGATGGCTGCGGACGTCCGCCGCCGCCTCGCAGCCGCGCACCGCCGCATCGACGCTGGGCGCCTGCCGGAGATCGCCGAGTTCGACACGATCCGGGGCCTGGCGGGCTACGGCGCCTACTTCATGCGCCTCGACCCCACCGGCGCCGAAGTACGTGCCATCCTCGACTACTGCGTACGCCTCACCGAACCCGTTGTCCACGTCAGCGAGGCGCTGCCAGGCTGGTGGACGTCAACCGGCCCCTCCGGCCGGGCGGACGACCGTTTCCCGGGCGGGCACGCCAACAGCGGCATGGCGCACGGCGTCGGCGGTGTGCTCGCACTGCTGGCCCTCGCCGCCCGACACGGAATCACAGTTGACGGCCATCGAGAAGCCCTACGCATGATCGTGGCGTGGCTGGACCGCTGGCAGGAAGAGACCGGTCGTGGCCTCGTCTGGCCGTACTGGGTGACACGAGACGAGCTGCGCACCGGCCGCCTCGCCCCATCCGCGCCAAGGCGACCGTCGTGGTGCTACGGCACCGCTGGTCTGGCCCGTGCCCGGCAGCTCGCCGCGCTCGCCATCGGCGATGCCGACCGCCAGATCGAGGCGGAGACCGCACTCGTGGCAGCCCTCACCGATCCCGCGCAGCTCAAGGCCACCACGGACAACGGCCTGTGCCACGGCTTCGCCGGCCTGGCTCACGTCGCTGCCCGGACTGCCGACGACGCGCATCCCTCGACCGTTGGTCAACTCAGGGCGGCCATCCCGCCGCTGCTCACTACGGTCTGTCCACCGGGCACCGTCCCGGAAGACGCGGCCATGGCCGCCATCCGGGACGACGAAGCGGGGCTCGGCTTTCTCAACGGCGCCGCCGGAATCGCCCTGGCGCTCCTGGCTCCTGCCACGGCCGCCCCGCCCCGCTCCGCTTGGGATGCCTGCCTACTCATCGCCTGACCTGCCGACCGAAGGACCACTGCTATGCCCCCGGAACGTTGGCACCAGCACAACGTCACCTTCGCCGACCGTGAGACCGGCAAGCGCGCCATCACCGCACGCGTCGGTCCCATCCTGGTCGAGGCCGAGAATGACGGACAGCTCACCGCCTGGTGGTTCATGAACAAGCAGCCCTGGCCACTGCGCTACCGCGCTGCCGAGCCGTCTGCGCTGATCGAGTCCCTGCTGAGCGACCTTGTCGGCGACGGCACGGTTCGGTTGTGGACGCCTGGCATCTATGAGCCCGAGACCTCCGCCTTCGGCGGTAGAGAAGCCATGGACGTCGCCCACGACCTGTTCCACGAGGACAGCCGTCACCTACTCGGCCATCAGCCCGGCGCCGGGCGGCTGGGCCGCCGGGAGACCGCCGTTCTCCTGATCAGCGCCATGATGAGGGCCGCCAACCTGGACTGGTTCGAGCAGGGCGATGTGTGGGCGAAGGCCGCCGCACTCCGACCGGCAACCGAACTTGCTCCCGAGCGGGTCGCCGCCCTGGTTCCAGCGATGCGGAAGCTGATGACGGTCGATGGCCGCGGCCTGTGCCGCCCGAGCGGCCCGCTCGACGGGCACGCCGAGTGGGTGGCCGCCTTTGAGCGGGCCGGTACGACGCTCGCCTACCTCGCCACCGGGGGCGGGCTCACGCGCGGTCTGCGAGCCATCATCGTCCACCACGTGATCTTCCACGCCAACCGCGCAGGTCTTCCCCTAGAAGACCAAAGCGCCCTGTTCAACACCGCACGAGAGGCAGTCATGGGATCGAGCGACAACATCGCGTCGTCCGCCGAGGGCACGTCCGGAACCACTAGCGTCGGGGCGGTGAAAACCGACACGATCGCCACCCCCGAGTCCGAGGCCGCACGGCTCCGCAACGCCCTGGTCGACAAGATCCGCGAATCCGGGCACGCCCGCACGCCCGCTGTGGAGACTGCGCTGCGCACCGTACCCCGCCACCTGTTCGTGCCGGACGCTTCGCTCGAAGACGCCTACGCCAACGTGCCGGTCAACATCAAATACGACACCGACGGCACATCGATCTCCTGCGCCTCCCAGCCCGGAGTCGTCGCTCTCATGCTGGACCAATTGGAGGCCCAGCCCGGTGACCGCATTCTCGAACTCGGCGCCGGCACTGGCTACAACGCCGCCCTCATCGCCTACCTGGTCGGCGAGTCCGGTCACGTCACCACCATCGACGTCGACGACGATCTCGTGGAAGGAGCCCGTGCGCACCTCGCCGCCACCGGGTTCACCAACGTCGAGGTCCTGACCCGCGACGGGGCTCTTGGCCACGCCGACGGCGCCCCGTACGACCGGGTCATTGCCACCGTCGGCGCGCACGGTGTGCCGCACGCTTGGACGCAGCAACTTGCGCCCGGCGGACGGCTCCTGGTCCCCCAGCGCCTCAAGGGCAGCGTGTCCCGTTCCATCGCCTACGAGCAGCGCGACGGCCGCTGGATGAGCATCAGCAGCAAGATGAACACCTTTATGCCGCTGCGAAGGGGCATCGCCGACGACGACCGCCGTGTCGTCCCGCTCAGCATGGACGGCTCGGTACGGCTCCAGGCCTCTGCCGGGCAGCACATCAATGCCGAGGCCCTGGCTGGAGTGCTGGAGCAGCCGCGCACCGAGGAGTGGACCGGCATGATGGTGCGCGCCATGGAGAGCCCTGAGTGGATGGAGCTGTTTGTCTCCTGCAGCCTGCCGTCGGGCCTGATCCGCATGCTCTTCCCCAAGGAAGTCAAGGGCACGGTCCTGACTGAAGACCCCTATCCCTCCTCGACTGCCGCCGTCGACAAGGGCGCCGTAACCTACCTCGCTCGGCGTCTGTCGGAGAAGAAGACCGCGGAGGGCGGCAAGCTCTGGGAATTCGGCGTCATCGGTCATGGCCCCGGCAGTGACGAGCTGGCCGCAAGGGTCGCGGACGCCATTCGTACTTGGGACCGCGAGTACCGCGGCCGTGAGGTGAAGTTCGAGATCCAACCCCTCGACGCCCTCGCGATCGAGCGGCGTCCCGGCCTCTTCGCTCTCGACACCCCACTGAACCGCATCGTCGTCGAATGGCGTTGATGCCAGCCTGGGGTGTGAAGGAGGTGGTGCCCGTCGGCGTGGCCGACGGGCACCACCAGTCCGTACTCATTCCATCGCGCCACTGTCGCTTCTGGGGGACACATGGATCCGCACGGTCCGATAGCAAGGCGTTTCCCACTCGTCGCCCGGTTCCGGCCCGCCTGCCTGCCGTTGCCAGTCCGTGTGCGGGCCCTGGTCGAGCTGGCGGACAGGGCTGGGAACCAGGGTGAGCAAGGGTTGGCCTCCGCCGTCTTCAACCAGGCGGCGCTTGTCGCCTCCGATCTCGGTCTTCCCGACACCGCTCGATCGATGTGCCATCGGCACGCCGAGGCCTACCTGCGGGCGTGCCCACTGTCGGCCATGAGCACCATCCGCGGGCTGGAACCCTTGGTCAACCTCGCTCGCTTGCAGATCCGCGCTGGCCACACCGACGACGGCCGCCAGCGACTTCTGGACCTGTACGAGGCCGTTGGTACGGGCCTTACAGTTGCCTTTGATGGCATTACCGTGCCGGCCGACCTCACCCACACCGCCGAGGACCGACGCGAAGTGCACGCCTGGCTGTGGCGCGTCCTACTCGCCGACGGCACGCGCACCCTCACTACCACAGGCCGTTGGCCTGAAGCCTTGGCTCATATCGAGCAGCACCGAGGCGTGGGAACACGGATGCTCGACGGGCGCCAAGTTGCTGTGGTCGCGGCACTCACCGCTGGCGATACTGAACGCGCTGCGGAACTGCTCACCGATACGGCTCCTGGCGCGCCGTGGGAGCAGGCCGTTACCGCCTGCCTGACTGCGCTGTGCCACCGTGAAGCAGGACAGTACGTTGACGAGGACGCAGCCGAGGTGCTGAACACCTATCTGGACCACGAGGCCAAACCGGGCTTGACCGTCTTCGACATCCGCCTCGGCCTCACCGCCCTCGACGCGATCGGGTCCCGGCATTCCGGAGCACGCCGCCTCGTCGAGGACCTGATCCGACGAACTACGAAATCGCGTGACGGATACGCGGCCCGCGAAGTTCTGGCGCACCCGGCGTTCATCGCGCTCACCACGGAGAGCCAGGCCCAGGAGTACAAGGACTTGGTCCGTGTATGTGGTCTCGATGCAGGGGATCTCTCGGACGGACTGGATCGCGACCTTTCAGCCGCTCTTGAGTCCGCTGAAGGTGTGATCGCCTGCCCCTGACCGTAGCGGCGGCATCGAAGAGTCCGATTCCGTGAGGACGGCTCGAAGAATTTGGCCTACCAGTGGACGTGACTGTACTCGAACGCTTGTTCGTGCGCGGCGATCGATCCGGAGGGAGTACGCGGAGTTGGAGTGCCGTGCGGCCCAGCCTCGCCGAGTGACCACCGCGGATCCGACGGGTTCACCACGTCGGCGAGAAGCGACCGGTAGAACCGGGAGAGCTCAACGACATCGGCGCAGTCCAACGCCACACGCTGCAGCTTGGCGATCACGAGCGGCGGCATCTCACGACACCTGATCGTGATCTGCGGCTGGAGTGTCAACGAGAATCTCGCTATTGACGTCGTATCCAATGTCGGCCAGGATTTTCGCTATCCTTCAATAGAGTTTCGAAATAGCGGGTTGCCCCCTATCGCTCCTTGGGTCTCCAGGGGGTCATAGGGGGCATCTAGGGGTTGTTATGAGGGTTAGTTCACGCATAGCCTCTCAGCGAGAAGTCGACTGATTTGGTTGTTGGTTACCGGCTCCCATTGAGGATCTGTGGAGCATTTCCGATGCCGTCTGCCGTAATTGGATTGCGTAAATGGCGAATGAAGAGACGCTGCGGGACTACCTCAAGCTGGTAACGGCGGATCTGCACCAGACTCGCCTCCGCCTGCAGGAGGCCGAGGCGAAGAACCACGACCCCATCGCCATCGTGGGGATCGGCTGCCGTTATCCCGGAGGCGTCTCGTCACCCGAGGACCTGTGGCGCATCGTCAGCGAGGGCGTCGACGCGGTCAGCGAGTTCCCGCTGGACCGCGGGTGGAATGTCGACACGATGTACCACCCGGACCCGGACCACCCCGGCACCAGCTATGTGCACGAGGGCGGATTCGTCGACGGCATAGCCGATTTCGACCCCTCCCTGTTCGGCATCAGCCCCCGGGAAGCGCTCGGCATGGATCCGCAGCAGCGGATGCTGCTGGAGACCTCCTGGGAGGCGTTCGAGCGCGCCGGAATCGACCCGGCCGCGGTCCGCGGCCGGCAGATCGGCGTCTTCGTCGGCACCAGCAATCACGATTACCTGGGCGCGATCCTCAGTTCCCATGAGAACTTCGAGGGCTACTTCGGCACCGGTAACGCCGCGAGCGTCGCCTCCGGCCGCCTTTCCTACACCTTCGGTTTCGAGGGCCCGGCCGTCACCGTCGACACCGCCTGCTCCTCCTCGCTGGTGGCGCTCCACCTCGCCGTCCAGGCGCTGCGCAACGGCGAATGCTCCCTCGCCCTCGCCGGTGGCGCCACCCTGATGTGCGCGCCCGGCGTCTTCGTCGACTACAGCAAGATGCGCGGACTGGCTCTCGACGGCCGCTCCAAGCCCTTCGCCCCGGAGGCCGACGGCTTCTGCCTGGGCGAGGGCGTCGGCATGCTGCTGGTCGAGCGGCTGTCGGACGCCCAGCGCAAGGGTCACCCGGTGCTCGCCGTGGTCCGCGGCTCCGCCGTCAACCAGGACGGCGCCAGCAACGGCCTCACCTCGCCCAACGGCCCCTCGCAGCAGCGCGTCATCCTCCAGGCGCTGGCCAACGCCCGGCTCACCCCCGACCAGGTGGACGCCGTCGAGGCTCACGGCACCGGCACCGCCCTCGGCGACCCGATCGAGGCGCAGGCGCTGCTGGCCACGTACGGCCAGGACAGGTCCGAGGGCAAACCGCTGCTCATCGGCTCCATCAAGTCCAACATCGGCCACGCACAGGCGGGCGCCGGTGTCGGCGGCATCATCAAGATGGTCATGGCGTTGCGGCACGGTGTGCTGCCCCAGACCCTCCATCTCACCGAGCCCACCCCGCACGTCGACTGGACGGCCGGGGACGTCGAACTGCTCACCGCCCCCCGCGAATGGGCCCAGGACCCCGAGGGCGCCACCCCGCGCCGGGCGGGCGTCTCGTCGTTCGGCATGAGCGGCACCAATGTGCACACCATCCTCGAAGAGGCCCCGGCCCTCATCGAGAACACCGGGGGCGACGAGCCGGAAGGGGCCGAACCGCCCCTCGTCCCGGTCGTGCTGTCCGGCAAGGACGAACAGGCGCTGCGCGCCCAGGCCCTGCGGCTGCGGACCCATCTGGCCGCCCACCCCGGCCACCGCCTCGCCGACATCGGCTACTCCCAGGCCGTCACCCGCGCCGCCCTCGACCGCCGCGCCGCGGTCGTCGCCGCCGACCACGACGAACTGCTCGCGGGCCTCGACGCGCTCGCCGAGGGCCGCCACCACCCCGAGGTGGCCGAGGGCCTTGCCACCGAGGGCAAGGTCGCGTTCCTCTTCACCGGCCAGGGCAGCCAGCGGCTCGGCATGGGCCGTGAGCTGTACGCGGCCTACCCGGTGTTCGCGGAGGCGCTGGACGCGGTCTGCGGCCAGCTCGACCGCTTCCTCGACCGGCCGCTGAAGGACGTGCTGTTCGGCGACGACGCCGCCACCCTCGACCTGACCGGCTACACCCAGCCCGCCCTCTTCGCCGTCGAGGTGGCCCTCTTCCGCCTCGTCGAATCCTGGGGGCTGCGGCCCGACTTCCTCTCCGGCCACTCCATCGGCGAGCTCACCGCCGCCCATGTCGCCGGGGTGCTCTCGCTCACCCACGCCTCCGCCCTGGTGGCCGCGCGCAGCCAGCTGATGCAGCAACTCCCCACCGGCGGCGCCATGATCGCGGTGCAGGCTGCGGAGGACGAGGTGGCGCCGCTGCTGACCGAGCGGGTGTCCATCGCCGCCATCAACGGCCCGACGTCGGTCGTCATCGCCGGTGACGAGGGTGCGGCGGAGGAGATCGCGGCCGGCTTCGAGGCGCGGGGCCGCAAGACCAAGCGGCTCACCGTCAGCCACGCCTTCCACTCCCCGCACATGGACGGGATGCTGGAGAACTTCCGTCAGGTGGCCGAGCGGCTGACCTACGAGGCGCCGAAGATCCCGATCGTCTCCAACCTCACCGGTACCCTGGTCAGCGCCGACGAGATCACTACGCCCGAGTTCTGGGTCCGCCACGTCCGCGAGGCCGTGCGCTTCCTCGACGGTGTGCGCCGCCTCGAGGACCACGGCGTGACCACGTTTGTGGAGCTCGGCCCCGACGGGGTGCTCTCCGCGATGGCCCAGGAGTGCGTGAGCGGCGGCCGTAACCGTACGTTCGCCTTCCTGCCCGCCCTGCGCTCCGGCCGCCCCGAGCCCCGCACCCTGAGCCACGCGCTCGCCCAGGCCCATGTCCGCGGCCTGCCCGTGGACTGGGCCACGTACTACGCGGGCACCGGCGCCCGCCGCGTCGAGCTGCCCACCTACGCCTTCCAGCGGCAGCGCTACTGGCCCGCCAACCCCTTCTCGTACGGCGTCGACTCCGCCGCCGCAGAGGCGGCCGCACCGGCCCTGGCCGACGCCCGGTTCTGGGAGGTCGTGCACAGCGAGGACCTGCCCGCCCTGGTCGAAACCCTCGGCCTCGACGGCGACCGGCCCCTCAGCGAGGTGCTGCCCGTCCTCTCCGCCTGGCGCAGGCAGAGCCACGTGGACACCACCGTGGACGGCTGGCGCTACCGCGTCACCTGGACACCGCTGCCGCCGACCCCGGACAAGCCCCTCACCGGCACCTGGCTCGTGGTCACCCCCGAGGGACACACCGACGACCCCTGGGTGGCCGAGCCGCTGCGGCTGCTGGCCGAACGCGGCGTCACCGTCCACCGGATCGACGTCGACGGCACCACCGCCGACCGCGCCGCACTCGCCGAGCGGATCCGCACCGCCCTGGGCCCGGACCCGGCGGGCGAGGCCGACGCCGCGCGCCCCGACGCCGTGTCCTTCGACGGTGTGCTCTCCCTGCTCGGCCTGGACGAGCGCCCCCACGGCCACCACCCCTCCCTCACCGCGGGGCTCGCGGGCACCCTCACCCTCGTCCAGGCCCTCGGCGACGCCGACCTCGACGCCCCGCTGTGGGCCGCCACCCGCGGCGCGGTCTCCGTCGGCCGCTCCGACCGGCTCAGCAGCCCCGAACAGGCCCAGATCTGGGGCCTCGGCCGCACCGCGGCGCTCGAACACCCCGACCGCTGGGGCGGTCTGATCGACCTGCCGGAAACCGCCGACGACCGCGCCCTCGGACGGCTCGCCGACATCCTCGCCGGGCCCGAGGGCATCAGCGGCGAGGACCACCTCGCCATCCGCCCCCAGGGCATCCACGCCCGCCGACTGGCCCGCGCCCCGCACCACGAGACCACCGACGACGGCTGGACCACCCACGGCACCGCGCTGATCACCGGCGGCACCGGCGCCCTCGGCGGCCATGTCGCCCGCTGGCTCGTGGCCCACGGCGCCCAGCACATCCTGCTCACCAGCCGCCGTGGCCCCGACGCGCCCGGCGCCGCCGGACTGCGGGACGAACTCACCGCCCTCGGCGCCCGGGTGACCGTCGCCGCCTGCGACGTGGCCGACCGCGACGCCCTCGCCGGACTGCTCGCGACCGTCCCCGCCGACCTCCCGCTGACCACGGTCGTCCACGCCGCCGGAGTGCTCGACGACGGGGTGCTCGACGCCCAGACCCCGGGGCGCATGGCCGAGGTGCTGCGCGCCAAGGCCGATTCCGCCCGCCATCTGCACGAGCTCACCCGCGGCCTCGGCCTGTCCGCCTTCGTGCTCTTCTCCTCCATGGCCGCCACCTTCGGCGCCGCCGGACAGGCCAACTACGTGGCCGCCAACGCCTACCTCGACGCGCTCGCCGAACAGCGCCGCGCCGAGGGGCTGCCCGCCACCTCGATGGCCTGGGGCGCCTGGGCCGACAGCGGCATGGCCACCGACGGGCTGGTGGCCGAGCGGCTACGGCAGTCCGGGCTGCCCGCCCTCGCCCCCCAAGCGGCCACCGCCGCCCTGGGCGCCGCGCTCGACCTCGACGAGACCTTCTCCCTCGTCGTGGACATCGCATGGGACCGCTTCGCGCCCGGCCTCCCAGGGCACCGCCCGAACCCGCTGCTCGCCGACCTCTCCGAGGCCAAGCGCGCCATCGAAGCGGCGCGCACCGCCACCGGCGGCCCCGCCATCCCCGGCCAGCCCACCTCGCTGGCCCAGCGGCTGACCGACGCCGGAACCGACGAGGAACGCGACCAGATCGCCCAGGACTTCGTCCGCACCCAGGTGGCCGTCGTCCTCGGCCACCCCGGGCCGGACTCGGTGGAGCCCAGCCGCGCCTTCCGCGACCTCGGCTTCGACTCGCTGACCGCGGTCGAGATCCGCAATCTGCTCGCCACGCTCACCGGGCTGAAGCTGCCCGCCACCCTCATCTTCGACTACCCCACCCCGATCGCCCTCGCCGACCACCTCCAGGCCGAACTCATCGGCTCACGCCCGGCGGTGACCGGAGCGTCGTCGCTGGGCGCGGCCCTGGACGACGACCCCATCGCGATCGTCGGCATGAGCTGCCGCTTCCCCGGTGGGGTGCGGTCGCCTGAGGAGCTGTGGCGGCTGCTGGCGTCCGGCCAGGACGCGGTGGTCGGCTTCCCCGCCGACCGCGGCTGGGACCTGGAGACGCTGTACGACCCGGAGGGCGCGGGCGAGCACACCAGCTATGTCCGCGAGGGCGGCTTCCTCGCCGACGCCGCCGAGTTCGACCCCGTCTTCTTCGGCATCTCGCCGCGTGAGGCGCTGGCCATGGACCCGCAGCAGCGGATGCTGCTGGAGACGTCGTGGGAGGCGTTCGAGCGGGCGGGCATCGACCCGACCACGCTGCGCGGCCAGCAGGTCGGCGTGTTCGCCGGTACCAACGGCCAGGACTATCTGCCCGTGATCCTCTCCGCCCCCGATGGCTCCGAAGGCTTCATGGGGACGGGTAACGCGGCGAGTGTGATGTCGGGTCGGGTGGCGTATGCGCTGGGTCTTGAGGGGCCCGCGGTGACGGTGGATACGGCGTGTTCGTCGTCGTTGGTGGCGTTGCACTGGGCGATTCAGGCGTTGCGGGCGGGTGAGTGCTCGTTGGCGTTGGCTGGTGGTGTGACGGTGATGTCGACGCCGGGTTCGTTCGTGGACTTCAGTCGTCAGCGTGGGTTGGCGGCTGATGGGCGGATCAAGGCGTTCGCTGCGGGCGCGGATGGTACGGGGTGGGGTGAGGGTGTGGGCATGCTGCTGGTGGAGCGGCTGTCGGATGCCCGGCGTCATGGTCATGAGGTGTTGGCGGTGGTGCGTGGCAGTGCGATTAATCAGGATGGTGCGTCGAATGGGTTGACGGCGCCGAATGGTCCGTCGCAGCAGCGGGTGATTCGTCAGGCGTTGGCGGGTGCGGGGTTGTCGGCGTCCGAGGTGGACGCGGTCGAGGCGCACGGTACGGGTACGACGCTGGGTGACCCGATCGAGGCCCAAGCGCTGCTCGCCACCTACGGCCAGGACCGCGAGGAGGGCCGACCGCTGTGGCTCGGCTCCATCAAGTCCAACTTCGGCCATACGCAGGCCGCGGCCGGTGTCGCCGGTGTGATGAAGATGGTGCTGGCCATCCAGCACGGACTGCTGCCGCAGACCCTCAACGTCGATGAACCCACCCCGCACGTCGACTGGTCGACGGGCGCGGTCGCCCTGCTGACCGAGGCGCGGGAGTGGCCGGAGACCGGACGCCCGCGCCGGGCCGCGGTGTCCTCGTTCGGCATCAGCGGCACCAACGCCCACACCATCATCGAGCAGGCCCCGGTGGACGCGGACGAGACCGAGGACACGGCGCCCGTCGCCGCGCCCCGGTCCGGCCTCCCCGCCGCCTGGGTGCTCTCCGCCAAGTCCCCCGAGGGCCTGCGCGACCAGGCCGTACGGCTGCGCGCCCACCTCGATGAGCGGCCCGAGCTCGACCTCACCGATGTGGCGTTCACCCTCGCCACGCGCCGTACCTCCTTCGAGGAGCGGGCGGCGCTGGTCGCCGAGGACCGGGACGGGTTGCTGTCCGGCCTGGCGGCGCTCGCCGAGGGCCGCACGGCGGCGGGGCTCGTCAAGGGTTCGGTGGCCGGTGGCCGGGTGGCGTTCCTGTTTACGGGGCAGGGGAGTCAGCGGCTGGGGATGGGGCGTGAGCTGTATGACGCCTATCCGGTGTTCGCGGATGCGCTGGACGCGGTGTGCGATGAGCTGGACGCGCATCTGGAGCGGCCGTTGCGGGATGTGTTGTTCGGGGATGACGCGGCGGTGCTGGATCGGACGGGGTTCACTCAGCCTGCGTTGTTCGCGGTTGAGGTGGCGTTGTTCCGGCTCGTTGAGTCGTGGGGTCTGAAGGCGGACTTCCTGTCCGGGCATTCGATTGGTGAGCTTGCTGCCGCGCATGTGGCGGGTGTGCTCTCGCTGGCGGACGCCGCAAAATTGGTGGCGGCGCGTGGGCGGTTGATGCAGGAGCTGCCGGTCGGTGGCGCGATGATCGCGATCCAGGCGTCCGAGGACGAGGTGGCGCCGCTGCTCACCGAGCGTGTCTCGATCGCCGCGCTGAATGGGCCCGTGTCCGTGGTCGTCGCGGGTGATGAGGACGCGGCTGTCGCGATCGCGTCCGGTTTTGAGGCGCGGGGCCGTAAGACCAAGCGGCTCACGGTCAGCCATGCGTTCCACTCGCCGCGTATGGACGGGATGTTGGAGGCGTTCCGGGAGGTCGCGGAGGGGCTTACGTATGAGGCCCCGCGCATTCCGATCGTCTCCAACCTCACCGGGGACGTGGTCTCCGCCGAGGAGATCACCACCTCCGACTTCTGGGTGCGCCACGTCCGCGAGGCGGTCCGCTTCCTCGACGGCGTACGGACGTTGGAGGCGCGGAACGTCACCAACTTCATCGAGCTGGGCCCCGACGGCGTCCTCACCGCCATGGCCCAGGAGTGTGTGACCGGCGAGGACGCCGCCTTCGCCGCCGCGCTGCGCAAGGACCGCCCCGAGGCCGAGGCGCTGCTGTCGGCCGTCGCGCGGGCGCATGTGCGTGGCGTGGCGGTGGACTGGGCGGCCCACTACGCCCGTACCGGCGCCGCGCAGGTCGCGCTGCCCACGTACGCCTTCCAGCGGCAGCGCTACTGGCCGAAGGTCTCGTCGCTGTTCCTCGGCGACGTGGCCGCGGTCGGGCTGGGCGAGGCGGGGCATCCGCTGCTCGGTGCCAGCGCCGAACTGCCGGACGCGGACGGGATGTTGTTCACCGGACGGCTGGCGCTGTCCACACACCCGTGGCTCGCGGGCCACACCATCCTGGACACGGTGCTGCTGCCCGGCACCGCGTTCGTGGAGCTGGCGATCCGCGCCGGTGACCAGGTCGGCTGCGACTACCTGGAGGAGTTGACCCTCGAGGCGCCGCTGGTGCTGCCCGCGCAGGGCGGTGTCCAGCTGCGGCTCTCGGTCGGCGCGGCCGACGAGACGGGCCGCCGCCCGCTGTCGCTGCACTCCCGGCTGGAGAGCCTGTCGGCCGAGGAGCCGTGGACCCGGCACGCCGCCGGTGTGCTGGCGTCCGGCGGCCGTCCGGAGGCGTCGTTCGAGCTGAGCGCGTGGCCCCCGGCGGACGCGGCCGAGGTGGCGCTGGACGGCCGCTACGAGGGCCTGCTGGACATCGGCTTCGCCTACGGCCCCGCGTTCCAGGGGCTGCGCAGGGCGTGGCAGCGCGGTGGCGAGGTGTTCGCCGAGGTGGCGCTGGACGAGGAGACGGCCGAGGAGGCCACCGCGTTCGGGCTGCACCCGGCGCTGCTTGACTCCGCCCTGCACGCCATCGGGATGGGCGGTCTGGGCAACACGGGTGGCGAAGGGCGGCTGCCGTTCGCCTGGACCGGCGTGTCGCTGTACGCGAGCGGCGCCACGGCGCTGCGGGTGCGGCTGGCCCCCGCGGGCACCGACGGCGTCCGGCTGGAGATCGCCGACACCACCGGTGCGCCGGTCGCGGCCGTCGAGACGCTGGGGCTGCGCCCGGTCTCGGCCGAGCAGATCCAGAGCGCCCGCACGGCCTACCACGAGTCGCTGTTCCGCCTGGAGTGGGCGGCCACGACCGGGCCCGCCGACGCGGCCGTGGCGGACGTTCCCGCCGACGGCCGGTGGGCGGTGCTGGGCGCCGATCCGCTCGGGCTCGGCACCTCGGCGTACGGGGACCTGGAGACGCTGGCCGGGGCGGTCGCCGCGGGCACTGCGCCCGCGCCCGAGTACGTCGTCGTATCGCCGTCCGCCGAGGTCGGTGAGCAGGTGGCCCGCGGGGCGCACCGCGCCGCCGCCGTGGCGCTCTCCGTCGTCCAGCGGTGGCTGGAGGAGGAGCGGTTCGGGGACGCCCCGCTGGTCGTGGTGACGCGTGGCGCGGTGGCCGTCGGGGACGGCGAGCCGGTGGCGGATCTGGCCGGTGCGGCCGTGTGGGGTCTGCTGCGCTCGGCGCAGTCGGAGAACCCGGGCCGTTTCGTGCTGGTGGACACCGACGGCGCGGACGCGTCGCTGCGGGCGCTGCCCGCCGCGCTGGCCTCGGGCGAGCCGCAGTTGGCGATCCGCCAGGGCGCGGTGTCCGTACCGAGGCTGGCCAGGGTGCCGGTCGCGGAAGAGGCGACGGCGGCGTTCGACCCCGAGGGCACGGTGCTGGTGACCGGCGCGTCCGGTTCGCTGGGCGGACTCGTGGCGCGGCACCTGGTGGCGGAGCGTGGGGTACGGCGTCTGCTGCTGGTGAGCCGCCGTGGCGACCAGGCCCCGGGTGCGGAAGAACTCACCGCTGAATTGGGCGGGTTGGGTGCCGAGGTGGCGTGGGCGGCGTGTGATGTGGCCGACCGGGACGCGCTCGCCGCGGCCCTCGCCACCGTTCCCGCCGAGCACCCGCTGACGGCGGTCGTGCACACCGCGGGCGTGCTGGACGACGGTGTGATCGGCTCCCTCACCGCCGAACGCGTCGACCACGTCCTGCGCCCGAAGGTGGACGCGGCGTGGAACCTCCACGAGCTCACCCGCGAACTGAACCTGACCGCGTTCGTGCTGTTCTCGTCCTCCTCCGGGGTGTTCGGCGGTCCGGGCCAGGGCAACTACGCCGCCGCCAACGCCTTCCTGGACGCCCTCGCCCAGCACCGCGCCGCCCAGGGCCTCCCCGCCACCGCGCTGGCGTGGGGTCTGTGGGCCGGGGCCGGTATGGGCGGCACCCTGGACGAGGCCGATATCGCCCGGATGCGGCGCGCCGGACTGCCGCCGCTGCCGGCGGCCGAGGGCCTTGCGCTGCTCGACACCGCGCTGACCGTCTCCGAGGCGTCGCTGGTGCCCATGCGGGTGGACCTCGCGGCGCTGCGCAACCAGCCCGCGATCTCGCCCCTGTTCCGCGGTCTGGTGCGGGGCCCGGCGCGGCGCGCGGTGGACGCGGTCGCGGCGGGCGGCGAGTCCGGTCTGGCCGGGCGGCTCGCCGGGCTGTCGGAGCCGGAGCAGGAGCGGCTGTTGCTGGACCTGGTGCGGGCGCAGGTGGCCACCGTGCTCGGCTATGCCGGTGCGGAGACCATCGGTTCTGGCCGGGCGTTCAAGGAGCTGGGCTTTGACTCGCTGACCGCCGTGGAGCTGCGCAACCAGCTCAACGCGGTCACCGGGCTGCGGCTGCCCGCCACGCTCGTCTTCGACTACCCGGACCCCCGGGTGCTGGCCCGCCACCTGCGCACCGAGCTCATCGGCGCGCAGGCCCCGGTGGTGCACACACCGGTGTCTGTCGTGGCCGCCACCGACGACGAGCCGATCGCCATCGTGGCGATGAGCTGCCGCTACCCCGGCGGGGTCAGCACCCCCGAGGAGCTGTGGCAACTGCTCGCCGCGGGCGAGGACGGCATCTCCCGCTTCCCGGACAACCGTGGCTGGGACCTCGAGGCGCTCTACGACCCGGACCCGGAGACCCAGGGCACCTCCTACGCCCGCGAGGGCGGATTCCTGCATGACGCGGCCGAGTTCGACCCGGCGTTCTTCGGGATCTCGCCGCGTGAGGCCCTTGCCATGGACCCGCAGCAGCGGCTGCTGCTGGAGACGACGTGGGAGGCGTTCGAGCGCGCCGGGATCGACCCGCTGTCCGTGCGCGGCAGCAGGACCGGCGTGTTCGCGGGCGTCATGTACCACGACTACGGGTCCCGGCTGCACGCCGTCCCCAGCGAGGTCGAGGGCTACCTCGGCACCGGCAGCTCCAGCAGTGTGGTGTCCGGCCGCGTGGCGTACACCTTCGGTCTTGAGGGCCCGGCCGTCACGGTCGACACGGCCTGCTCGTCCTCGCTGGTCGCGCTGCACCTGGCGGCACAGGCGCTGCGCCAGGGCGAGTGCTCGCTGGCGCTGGCCGGTGGTGTCACGGTGATGTTCACCCCGGGCACGTTCATCGACTTCAGCCGTCAGCGCGGACTGGCCAGGGACGGCCGCTGCAAGTCCTTCGCGGCGGCGGCCGACGGCACCGGCTGGGGCGAGGGCGCGGGCATGCTGCTCCTGGAGCGGCTGTCGGACGCCCGGCGGCACGGCCATGAGGTGCTGGCGGTCGTGCGCGGCTCGGCCGTCAACCAGGACGGCGCGTCCAACGGTCTGACGGCGCCCAACGGCCCGTCCCAGCAGCGCGTGATCCGCCAGGCCCTCGCCAACGCCCGACTGACCACCGGTGAGGTGGACGTGGTCGAGGCGCACGGCACCGGCACCACGCTGGGCGACCCGATCGAGGCGCAGGCGCTGCTGGCCACCTACGGCCGGGAACGGGACGCGGAACGGCCCCTGTGGCTGGGCTCGGTGAAGTCCAACCTGGGCCACACCCAGGCCGCCTCCGGTGTGGCCGGTGTCATCAAGATGGTGCTGTCGATGCGGCACGGTCTGCTGCCGCGGACGCTGCACGTGGACGAGCCGTCGCCGCACGTGGACTGGTCGTCGGGTGGCGTGTCGCTGCTGACCGAGGCGCGGGAGTGGCCGGAGAGCGGCCGTCCGCGGCGGGCCGCGGTGTCCTCGTTCGGCATCAGCGGCACCAACGCCCACGCCATCATCGAGCAGCCGCCCGCCGCCGAGCCGGGCGAGCCCGGGTCCGCGGCCGGGCCGACCGAGCCCGGGCCCGCGTCGGAGCCCGAGGCCCTGCCGTACGTGCCCGTGCTGCTGTCGGCCCGTACCGAGGACGGGGTCCGGGCCCAGGCGCGGCGGCTGCGCTCGCGGATCGCCGCCGAACCCCGCGCCTCCCTCACCGACCTGGGCTTCTCGCTCGCCACGACCCGCGCCGCGCTGGAACACCGCGTCGCCCTGGTGGCCGGGGGCCATGACGAGGCGCTGACCGCGCTGGACGCGCTGGCGCGCGGTGAGCACCCGGCGCAGGCGCTGCGCGGGATGGCCACCGAGGGCAAGCTGGCGTTCCTGTTCACCGGTCAGGGCAGCCAGCGGCTCGGGATGAGCCGCGAGCTGTACGGGGCGTTCCCGCGCTTCGCGCAGGCGCTGGACGAGGTGTGCGACGCGCTGGACCCACATCTCGAACGGCCCCTTCGTGAGGTGCTGTTCGGGGATGACGCGGCGGTGCTGGATCGGACGGAGTTGACCCAGCCCGCGCTGTTCGCGGTCGAGGTGGCGCTGTTCCGGCTGGTCGAGGCGTGGGGTCTGACGCCGGACTACGTGTCCGGCCACTCCATCGGCGAGCTGGCCGCCGCGCATGTGGCGGGCGTGTTCTCGCTCGCGGACGCGGCGCGGTTGGTGGCGGCGCGTGGGCGGTTGATGCAGGAGCTGCCCGTCGGTGGCGCGATGGTGGCGGTGCAGGCGTCGGAGGACGAGGTGGCGCCGCTGCTGAATGAGCGGGTCAGCATCGCCGCGCTGAATGGGCCGTCGTCGGTGGTCATCGCGGGTGATGAGGACGCGGCTGTCGCGATCGCGGCCGGTTTCGAGGCGCGGGGCCGTAAGACCAAGCGGCTCACCGTCAGCCACGCGTTCCACTCGCCACATATGGACCCGATGCTCGCGGACTTCCGCAAGCTGGCCGAGCGCCTGACCTTCAACGCCCCGAAGGTCCCGCTGGTGTCCTGCCTCACCGGCACGGTGGTCTCCGCCGAGGAGATCCGCCTGCCGGAGTTCTGGGTGCGGCACGTCCGCGAGTCCGTCCGCTTCGCCGACGGTGTCCGCACCCTGCGCGAGCAGGGCGTGACCACGTATCTGGAGCTCGGCCCGGACGGGGTGCTCTCCGCGCTGGGCGAGGACTGCCTCGCCGGGGCGGAGACCGAAGCCGGGGCCGGGGCCGGTGCCGACGGTGACACCGACGCGGCGTTCGTCCCCACCCTGCGCGCCGGTCGCTCCGAGGCCCAGGCGCTCGCCACCGCCCTCGCCCACCTCCACGTCCGCGGCGCGGCCCCGGACTGGGCCGCGGTCTACGCCGGGCGCGGCGCCCGCCGCGTGGAGCTGCCCACCTACGCCTTCCAGCGTCAGCGCTACTGGCTCGACGTGGGCATCTCCGTCGAGGACGTGATCTCCGCGGGCCTCGGCACGGCCGACCATCCGCTGCTGGGCGCGGCGGTGGAACTCCCCGACACCGGTGGCTTCGTGTTCACCGGGCGGCTGTCGCTGCTGACCCACCCCTGGCTGGCCGACCACGCCGTCATGGACACCGTGCTGCTGCCCGGCACCGCCTTCGTGGAACTCGCGCTGCGCGCGGGCCACGAGGCGGGCTGTGACACGGTCGATGAGCTGACCCTCCAGGCCCCGCTGGTCCTGCCCGAACAGGGCGCCGTCCAGCTGCGGCTGGAGCTCGCGGCGGCCGACGACACCGGGCGGCGCCAGCTCACCCTGCACTCCCGCCGGGAGGACGTGCCCGCCGACGAGCCGTGGATCCGCCACGCCACCGGCTTCCTCGCCCCGAGCGGTCAGGGCGCCCCGGCCGGGGACGTACCTGAGCAGGTGGACCTGAGCGCCTGGCCCCCGGCCGACGCGACGGCCCTGGTGACCGAGGAGTTCTACGAGGGCGCGGCCGCCGCCGGACTCGGCTACGGCCCGGTCTTCCAGGGGCTGCACACCGCCTGGCGGCGCGGCGAGGAGCTGTTCGCCGAGATCCGGCTGCCCCAGGGCTACGAGCCGCAGGCCGCCGCGTACGGGGTGCATCCGGCGCTGCTGGACGCCGCCCTGCACACCCTCGGCCTCGATCCGGAGGGCGAGGGCGGCGAGGGCGCGCGGCTGCCGTTCGCCTGGACCGGCGTACGGCTGCACGCCGGCGGTGCCGCATCGCTGCGCGTACGGCTGCGGCCCGGCGCCGACGGGGTGTCGCTGCACCTCGCCGACGGCACCGGCGCCGCCGTGGCCACCATCGACGGCCTGGTGCTGCGCCCGCTGGCGGCCGAGCAGCTGGACGCCTCGCGTGCCGGACACCACGAGTCGCTGTTCCGCCCGGAGTGGGTGGCCCTGCCCGTGTCCGCCACCGATGTCCCGCTCGGCGAGCGCTGGGTGACCCTCGGCGCCGCCACCGGCTTCACGGTCGGCGGCGAGCGGCTGGACGACCACGCGGACTTCGCGGCACTGACCGCCGCCCTCGACGGCGGCGCATCGGCCCCCGACGTGGTCGTGGCCCTCTTGCCCGACGCCGGTGGCGCGGCGCCCCTGTCCGCGACCGGTGGCGCGACGCTTCCCACTGCCACTGACGGCGCGCCGTCCCACACCTCGACCGACGGCGCGGCGCCCCTGTCCGCGACCGACGGCGCGGCCCCGCTCACCGGGACGGGCGAGGCGGCGTCCCTGCCCTCTACCGGCGGCGTGGCGCCTCTCACCGCCACCGTCACCGCCACCGGCGGCATCGCGTCGCTGCCCGACGCGGCGCGGGGCGCCGCCCGGGGCGCGCTGGACCTGGTCCAGAGCTGGCTGAACGACCAGCGGCTCGCCGACACCCGTCTCGTCCTCGTCACCCGTGGCGCGGTCGCGGCGGTCCCCGGCGAGGACGTCGCCGACCTGGCCCACACCACCGCGTGGGGCCTGGTGAAGTCCGCGCAGTCGGAGAACCCCGGCCGCTTCGTCCTCGTGGACGTCGACGGTACCGACGCCTCCCAGCGGGCGCTGCCGTCGGTGCTCGCCACCGATGAACCGCAGCTCGCCCTGCGCTCCGGCACCGGCCACGCCTACCGGCTCGCCCGGGTCCCGGCCCTGGCGGACGCCCCGGGCCCGGCCGGGCTCGGCGACCCGGAGGGCACCGTGCTGCTGAGCGGCGCCACCGGCGCCCTCGGCGGGCTCTTCGCCCGCCACCTGGTGGCCGAGCGCGGAGTGCGGCATCTGCTGCTGGTCAGCCGCCGCGGTGGCGAAGCCACGGGCGCGGCCGAACTCGCCGCGGAACTGCGCGCATTGGGCGCCGAGGTCACCTGGGCGGCCTGTGACACCGCGGACCGGGACGCCCTGGCCGCCACCCTCTCGGCCATCCCGGCGGAGCATCCGCTGACCGCCGTGGTGCACACCGCGGGCGTCCTGGACGACGGGGTGATCAGCTCGCTGACCGGTGAGCGGATCGACACCGTACTGCGCCCCAAGGTGGACGCGGCGTGGAACCTCCACGAGCTGACCCGCGATCTCGGCCTGTCGGCGTTCGTGCTCTTCTCCTCGGCGGCCGGTGCCTTCGGCAGCTCGGGACAGGGAAACTACGCCGCGGCCAACACCTTCCTGGACGCGCTCGCCCAGCACCGCCACGCCCAGGGCCTGCCCGCGAGCTCGCTCGCCTGGGGCCTGTGGGCGACGGCCGACGGCATGGCCGGAAGCCTCGAGGCCTCCGATGTCACCCGCATCTCGCGCGGTGGCTTCGCGGCGCTCGGACAGGACGAGGGCCTGGCGCTGTTCGACGCGGCGGGCACCCTGCCCGAGGCGGCGCTGGTACCGATCCGCCTCGACACGGGCGCACTGCGCGGCCAGGCCGCCGCCGGGCTGCTGCCGCCGCTGCTGCGCGGCCTCGTCCGCACCCCCGTGCGGCGCTCCGCCGACACCGGGACCACCGGTACGGCCGGGGGCGCCGTGGCCGACTCCGGCGCGGGCTCGCTCGCGGAACGGCTCTCCGGGCTCTCGGAGGCCGAACGCGACCGCGAGCTGCTGGAGGTCGTCCGCGCCCATGTGGCGGCCGTCCTCGGCCACGCCACCCCGGACGACGTGGACGCCGGACGCGGCTTCCTGGACCTCGGCTTCGACTCGCTCACCGCCGTGGATCTGCGCAACCGACTGGGCGCCGCCGCCGGGCTGCGCCTGCCGGTCACGCTGATCTTCGACTATCCGACGCCCACCGCGCTCGCCGGGTATCTGCGCGAGGAACTGGGCCTGGACGGTGCGGCCGGCGCGGCCGGACACCAGCCCGTACACGCGGAGCTCGACAAGCTCGAGGCGATCCTCGCCACGATCGCGCCGGACGACATCGAGCGCCCCGGCATCACCACCCGCCTTCGCGACCTCCTGTCGAAGTGGAATGAAACGCACAGTGCTACGGACAGCACCGCAGAAGACCGTGAAATCCAGTCCGCGACCGCAGACGAGATCTTCGATCTCCTCGATGACGAGCTCGGGCTCTCCTGACCTGCTCCACAAGAGCTCATCGACTCACCTCAGCACCGCGGGGACGGCGTAATGGCGACGGCGAACGAAGAGAAGTACCTCGACTACCTCAAGCGGGCCACCACCGACCTGCGCGAGGCGCGGCGGCGGCTGCGCGAGGCCGAGGAGCGCGAGCAGGAGCCCATCGCCATCGTGGCGATGAGCTGCCGCTACCCCGGCGGGGTCCGCACCCCCGAGGAGCTGTGGCAACTCGTCGCCAGCGGCGGTGACGCGGCCACGCCGTACCCCACCAACCGCGGCTGGGCCACCGACGTCCTCTTCGAGCCGGACCCAGACAGCGGCCAGGAGCCGTACGTCCACGAGGGCGGATTCCTGCACGACGCGGCCGACTTCGACCCCGCGTTCTTCGGGATCTCGCCGCGCGAGGCGCTGGCCATGGACCCGCAGCAGCGGCTGCTGCTGGAGACCTCCTGGGAGGCGTTCGAGCGCGCGGGCATCGACCCGACCACCCTCCAGGGCAGCCAGACCGGTGTGTTCGCGGGCGTGATGTACCACGACTACGCCTCCCGGCTGTTCTCCGCGCCCGAGGACGTCGAGGGCTTCCTCGGCAACGGCAGCTCCGGATCCATCGCCTCCGGCCGCGTCGCCTACACCTTCGGCCTGGAGGGCCCGGCCGTCACCATCGACACGGCCTGCTCCTCCTCCCTGGTCGCCCTGCACTTCGCCGCGCAGGCGCTGCGCCGCCGGGAGTGCTCACTGGCGCTGGCCGGTGGTGTCACCGTCATGTCCACCCCCGGCACCTTCACCGAGTTCAGCCGCCAGCGCGGACTCGCCGCCGACGGCCGCTGCAAGTCGTTCGCGGCGGCGGCGGACGGCACCGGCTGGGGCGAGGGCGCGGGCATGCTGCTGCTGGAGCGGTTGTCCGACGCCCGCGCCAACGGCCACCAGGTGCTGGCCGTCGTCCGCGGCAGCGCCATCAACCAGGACGGCGCCAGCAGCGGGCTCACCGCGCCCAACGGCCCCTCGCAGCAGCGCGTCATCCGCCAGGCCCTGGCCGCCGCCCGGCTCGCCCCCGGCCAGATCGACGTGGTCGAGGCCCACGGCACGGGCACCACGCTCGGCGACCCCATCGAGGCCCAGGCCCTGCTCGCCACGTACGGGCGCAACCACAGCGAGGACCAGCCGCTGTGGCTGGGCTCCATCAAGTCCAACATCGGACACACCCAGGCCGCCGCCGGTGTCGCGGGCATCATCAAGATGGTCATGGCGATGCGCCACGGAGCGCTGCCGCGGACCCTGCACGTCGACCAGCCCACCCCCAACGTCGACTGGTCGGCGGGCGCCGTCTCGCTGCTGACCGAGGGGCGCGCCTGGCCCGACACCGGGCAGCCGCGCCGGGCCGCGGTGTCCTCGTTCGGCATCAGCGGCACCAACGCCCACACCATCCTGGAGCAGGCGCCGGAGCCGGAGGGGGCCGAAGCCGCGAAGACGGCTGACGACGCCCCGGCCGCCGAAGCCCGCGCCGCCACCGCGCTGCCGCTGTGGACCGTGGCCGCCAAGAGCCGCCCCGCGCTGCGCGCCCAGGCCGCCAATCTGCGCGCCCACCTCGAGGCCCACCCCGAACAGCGCCTCACCGACGTCGGCTTCTCGCTCGCCATCGGCCGGGCCGCCTTCGAACACCGCGCGGCGATCGTCGCCGACGACCGCGAGGGCCTGATACGGGCCCTCGACGCACTGTCCCGCGAAGAGCCCGCGACCGGGCTGGTCGAAGGCAAGGTCGCGAGCGGCAAGGTGGCGTTCCTGTTTACGGGGCAGGGGAGTCAGCGGCTGGGGATGGGGCGTGAGTTGTATGACGCCTATCCGGTGTTCGCGGATGCGCTGGACGAGGTGTGTGCGGAGCTGGACCGGCACCTTGAACGGCCGCTTCGTGAGGTGTTGTTCGGGGATGACGCGGCGGTGCTGGATCGGACGGGGTTCACTCAGCCCGCGCTGTTCGCGGTTGAGGTGGCGCTGTTCCGGCTGGTCGAGGCGTGGGGGCTGCGGCCCGACTTCCTCTCGGGGCATTCGATCGGTGAGGTGGCCGCCGCGCATGTGGCGGGTGTGTTGTCGCTCTCCGATGCCGCCAGGCTGGTGGCGGCGCGTGGGCGGTTGATGCAGGAGCTTCCGGCCGGTGGTGTGATGGTGGCGGTGGAGGCGTCGGAGGATGAGGTGGCGCCGCTGCTGAATGAGCGTGTCTCGATCGCCGCGCTGAATGGGCCCACGTCGGTGGTCGTCGCGGGTGATGAGGACGCGGCTGTCGCGATCGCTTCCGGTTTTGAGGCGCGGGGCCGTAAGATCAAGCGGCTCGCCGTGAGCCATGCGTTCCATTCGCCGCGTATGGACGGGATGTTGGAGGCGTTCCGGGAGGTGGCGGAGGGGCTTGCGTACGAGGCTCCGCGTATCCCGATCGTGTCGAATCTGACCGGTGGCGTGGTGTCCGCCGAGGAGATCACGACGGCGGACTTCTGGGTGCGCCACGTCCGCGAGGCGGTCCGCTTCCTGGACGGCGTACGGACGTTGGAGGAGCGTAACGTCGCGACGTTCGTGGAGCTGGGCCCGGACGGTGTGCTCACCGCGATGGCCCAGGACTGCCTGACCCGCGACGACGCCACCCTTGTGTCCACGCTGCGCTCCGGCCGCCCGGAGCTCCAGAGCCTGGCCACCGCCGTCGCCGGGGCGCATGTGCACGGTGTCTCCCCGGACTGGGCCGCGGTGTTCGCCGGGACGGACACGGCCCGTACGGACCTCCCGCTCTACCCCTTCCAGCGCGAGACCTACTGGCTCGACACCGGCTACTGGGCGGGCGACATGGCGTCCGCCGGGCTCGGCGTGGCGGACCACCCGCTGCTGGGCGCCGCGGTGGCCCTCGCCGACTCCGACGGCTTCCTCTACACCGGCCGACTCGCCCTGGACACCCATCCGTGGCTGGCCGATCACGCGGTGGCGGGTTCGGTGCTGCTGCCCGGAACGGCCTTCGTGGAACTGGCGATCCGCGCTGGTGACCAGGTCGGCTGCGACCTGCTGGAAGAGCTGACGCTGGAGGCGCCGCTGGTGCTTCCGGAGGCGGGCGGCGTCCAGCTCCAGCTCTCGGTGGGCGCGCCCGACGATTCGGGACGGCGCGCACTGACGGTGTACTCGCGTCCCGAGGACGCGCCGGTCGACGAGCCGTGGCTGAGGCACGCCTCGGGTGTGCTGAGCTCGGGTGCGTCGGCGGCGTCGTCCGACCTGACGGCGTGGCCTCCGGCGGGTGCGTCGGCGCTGCCGGTTGAGGGTCTGTATGAGGGTTTGGCTGGGGCGGGGTTGTCGTATGGCCCGGTGTTCCGGGGGTTGAGGTCTGCCTGGCGGCTGGGTGATGAGGTTTTTGCGGAGTTGGAGTTGCCGGAGGGGGTGCGGGCTGAGGCGGGTGGGTTTGGTCTGCATCCGGCGTTGTTGGATTCGGCGTTGCATGCGGTGGGGTTGGGTGGCCTGGTCGAGGGCGAGGGTGCCCGGCTGCCGTTCTC
>NZ_LAKD02000093.1 GCF_000968685.2 Streptomyces antioxidans | reverse complement strand
GGCCCCGGCGGTGTTGGGGGTGGCGCCGGGTGGTGTGGTTGATGGGCGGTTTTGGGATGTGGTGGAGCGTGGGGATGTGGCCGCGTTGGCGGCGGAGTTGGCGGTGGATCCGGGGGTTTCGCTGGGTGAGGTGTTGCCTGCGTTGTCGTCGTGGCGGCGGCAGGAGTCGGTGCGTTCGGTGGTGGATGGCTGGCGTTATGGGGTGATGTGGAAGCCGGTGGCCGGTCGGTTGGCTGCTGGGGTGTTGGGTGGTTGTTGGTTGGTGGTGGTTCGGGCGGGTGAGGCTGGGGGTGGCTGGGCCAGGGGTGTGGTGGGGATGTTGGCTGGGTGTGGTGTGGATGTGCGTGTGGTCGAGTTGGGTGCGGTGGGTCGTGGGGGGGTTGCGGAGGAGCTGCGTAGGGCGGTGGGCGATGGTTCGGTGGCGGGGGTGTTTTCGCTGCTGGCGGTTGGGGGTGACCCGGAGTTGGGGTTGTTGGGTACGGCTGTGTTGGTGCAGGCGTTGGGTGATGTGGGTGTGGGTGGGTCGTTGTGGGTGGCGACGCGGGGTGGGGTGTCGGTGGGGCGTTCGGATGGTGTGGTGGTGCCTGGTCAGGCGTTGGTGTGGGGGTTTGGCCGGGTGGCGGCGTTGGAGCTGCCGGAGCGGTGGGGTGGTTTGGTCGATCTGCCGGAGTCGGTGGATGAGCGTGCGTTGGGTCGGCTGGCGGGTGTGCTGGCCGGGGCCGGTGGCTCGGGTGAGGATCAGGTCGCGCTGCGCGCCTCGGGTGTCTTCGG
>NZ_LAKD02000092.1 GCF_000968685.2 Streptomyces antioxidans | reverse complement strand
ATCAGGTCGCGCTGCGCGCCTCGGGTGTCTTCGGGCGCCGGTTGGTGCGGGCGGTCGGTTCCCGGACGTCGGGTGATGAGGGCTGGCGGGCCTCGGGTTCGGTGCTGGTGACGGGTGGTACGGGTGCGTTGGGTGCGCATGTGGCGCGTTGGCTGGTGGCGAACGGCGCCGAGCATGTGGTGCTCACCAGCCGTCGTGGGCTGGACGCTCCGGGTGCGGTGGAGCTGCGCGATGAGCTGGCCGCCTCGGGTGCCCGGGTGACGGTGGCCGCGTGTGATGTGGCGGACCGGGACGCGCTCGCCGAGCTGCTGGCCGGGCTCCCTGCGGAGCTGCCGCTGACCGCCGTCGTCCACGCGGCCGGTGTGCTGGACGACGGCGTACTGGACGCGCTCACGCCCGAGCGGTTCGTCTCCGTGCTCCGGGCGAAGGCCGATGCCGCGCGGCATCTGGACGAGCTGACGCGCGACCTGGACCTCTCGGCGTTCGTCCTCTTCTCCTCGCTCGCCGGGTCGGTGGGCGCTGCGGGACAGGCCAACTACGCGGCGGCCAACGCCTACGTGGACGCGCTGGCCGAGCGGCGGCGTGCCGAGGGCCTGCCCGCCACCTCGATCGCCTGGGGCCCGTGGGCGGACTCCGGGATGGCCGGTGACGACGCCATGGAGCGGCGGATGCGCCGCGAGGGCATGCCGCCGATGGCGCCCGAGTCGGCCGTCGCCGCGCTGCGGCAGGCGCTGGACCTCGATGACACCGCCGTGACGGTCGCGGACATCGACTGGGAGAACTTCACCCGCACCCTCACCGCCGTACGGCCCAGCCCGCTGATCGCCGAGCTGGCGGCGGAGGCGGGGCTGGGCGCGCCGACCGGCACCGGGACCGACACCGTCAAGGTCGTCACCGACGCCGACTCCGCCTCTCCCCTCGGCGAGCGCCTGAGCGGCCTTCCGAAGGCCGAACAGGACCGCGCGCTACTGGAGTTGGTGCGTACGCAGGTCGCGTCGGTGCTGGGGCACGGCGGGGCGGAGGCGGTGGAGGCCGGGCGCGCCTTCAAGGAGCTGGGCTTTGACTCGCTGGCCGCCGTCGAACTCCGCAACCGGCTGAACGCGGCGACGGACCTGCGCCTGGCCGCCACCCTCATCTACGACTACCCGAATGCCTCCGCGTTGGCTGACCATCTGCGTGGTGAGCTGCTGGGCTCTGACA
>NZ_LAKD02000091.1 GCF_000968685.2 Streptomyces antioxidans | reverse complement strand
GGCCGGGGGGACAGGGGACGGGGGACGGGCCATCGGGGCTAGGGGCGAAGCCCCTGTTGGGGGCTGGAGGCGAAGCCCCTGGTTCGGGGCCGGGGGCGAAGCCCATGGTTCGGGGCTAGGGGCGAAGCCCATGGTTCGGGAAGGGGCGGGGAGGGGAAGGACCCCCTGGCCAGCCGTCCGCAGGTCAGCCCACTTCCGACAGCTCCGCCCTCGCCTCGCGCCTCGCGACGACCCGCGAGCCGCCTGCCGGGGTGGCGCGGTCGGTCAGGCCCGCGACGACGGCGATCGCGAGGCCGAGCACCGCGAGCACCGCGCCGACCAGCGTCGGGGACGTCCAGCCCCAGCCCGCCGCGATGGCGGCGCCGCCGAGCCACGCGCCACCGGCGTTGGCCAGGTTGAAGGCGGAGTGGTTGGAGGCGGAGGCCAGCGTCGGGGCGTGCTGGGCCTTGTTCATCACCAGCATCTGGAGCGGGGTGGTGGTCATGAAGCCCACCGCACCCAGCACCACGACCGACACCAGCGCCGCCCACTTCACATGCACCGTGAAGTCGAAGGCCACCAGCACGGCGGCCAGCGCCGCCAGCGAGCCGTAGAGCGTCGGCCGCAGCGCCCGGTCGGTCAGCGGACCGGCGATCAGGGCGCCCAGCGTCATGCCTATGCCGAACAGCGCCAGCACCAGGGTGACCGTCGACTCACCGAACCCGGTGACCTCGGTCATCATCGAGGCGAGATAGCTGTAGACGGCGAAGACACCGGCGAAGCCGAAGACGGCGGTGAGCAGCCCCAGCAGCACCTGGCGGTCGCGCAGCGCGCCGAGCTCCTGGCGCAGCCCGCCGTGCTGCTCGTGGGAGATCCGCGGCACGAGCCGGGCGAGCGCGGCCATGGCGACCACCCCGATCGCGGCGACGACCAGGAAGGTCGCGCGCCAGCCGAGGTTCTGGCCGAGCAGGGTGGCCACGGGGACGCCGACGATGTTGGCGATGGTCAGCCCGAGGAACATGGTGGCCACCGCCCGGGCCCGCCGGTCCTCGGTCACCAGCCGCGCGGCGACCACCGCGCCGACGCCGAAGAACGCCCCGTGGGGCAGCCCGGCGAGCACCCGGCCCGCGATCAGCAGCCCGAAGGTGGGGGCGAGGGCGGAGGCGAGGTTGCCCACCGTGAAGAGCGCCATGAGCAACACGAGCATCCGCTTGCGCGGGATACGGGAACCGAGGGCGGTCAGCAGCGGAGCGCCCACCACGACCCCGATGGCATACGCGGAGACGAGGTATCCGGCCGTGGGCACCGAGGTGCCCAGATCATGCGCGACATTGGGCAGCAGGCCCATCATCACGAATTCCGTAGTACCAATGCCGAAGGCGCTCACAGCAAGGGCGAGCAGGGCCAGGGGCATGAGAGACCTTTCAAACGAAGGAGAAACGTGCAGGGATGCATATGTTCTCTAGCTGAACAAAGTCTCTCACGCGGAATGTTCCCAAGCAGATCCCGCAGATGAACGGCACGTAAGATCTCGCCGGGTGCCGCGTGACATGGCTCACGGGGCACCCGGCGAGCCCATACGGCTCAGCTCAGTAGTCGACCGACGCCGCCAGCGGAAGGTGATCGCTCCCGGTCCTGGGCAGCGCCCACGCCGACACCGGATCCAGCCCCCGCACCATGATCTGGTCGATCCGCGCCATCGGGAACGACGCGGGCCAGCTGAAGCCGAAGCCGTCGCCCGCCGCCCCCTGGGCGGACCGCATCTGCGCGGTGACGGGAGCGAGCGCACGGTCGTTCATCGTGCCGTTCAGATCGCCCAGCAGGACCACCTTCTTCAGCGGCTCCTCGGCGATGGCCTGGCCCAGCGCCTCGGCGCTGCCGTCGCGCTGCCCGGCGGTGAAGCCCGCGTTGAACTTCACGCGCACCGAGGGCAGATGGGCCACGTAGACGCCGACCTCACCGCGCGGGGTGGCGACGGCGGTGCGCAGCGCCCGCGTCCAGCCCAGCTTGATGTCCACCGGTTTGGTGCCGGACAGCGGGTACTTGCTCCACAGCCCCACCGTGCCCTGCACGGTGTGGTAGCGGTAGGTGCCCGCCAGGGCCCGCTCGTACGCCGGCACGGCCGGGACCGTCAGCTCCTCGAGGGCCACCACATCGGCACCCGAGGCGGCCACGTCCTTCGCGGTGCCGGTCGGATCGGCGTTCTCCGCGTTGACGTTGTGGGTGACGACGGTCAGCTCACCGCCGCCGCCGGACTTGTCGGAGAACATCAGCCCGCCGAAGAGGTTCAGCCAGACGCCGACGGGCAGCACCAGCGCCAGCACCGCGCTGGCCGACCGCCGCACCAGACCGAGCACCAGCAGCACCGGCAGGAACAGGCCCAGCCACGGCAGGAAGGTCTCCAGCAGCGAGCCCAGGTTGCCCACCCGGTTGGGGATGTCGGCGTGGAAGATCATGACCAGCGTGAGCAGGAGCGCGAGCGCCGCCAGCACCAGCCCGCGCCGCCAGAGGCCGCGATCGTTCCGGAGCCGGAACCGGAACCGGTCGAACAGGCGGCCGATCCGGGAGCCCGATTGCCGGGGCGTGTCCCCGAGCTGACCCGGCTCCTGCGTGTACGCCTGCGTCATTCGCTGTCCCTCACTGCCTCAACTGCCGCGCCTTGGACTACGACCCTAGGTGATGACCAGGGCTTTTCCCGACGCCCCCGCGTGCCCCCGCGCAAGGACGACCGGTGGGGGCGCTCCCCCGTCCGAGGACGACGGCGCGACGGCCCCGAGTTCCCCGTCCCGGCCCCGGGACGGGGTGTTGTGACACAACAGGCACATATCCGCCACCCCGCCGTCGGCCGACGTTCGGGCAAGGCATCGGTGCACGGCATTCGTGCGAGGCGTTCGTGCAAAGCGCTTGTCCACGACGTTTGTGCAAGAGGCTCCGACGTCCGTCCAATGCGCCCGCGCGCGCCGCGCCCGCATAGTGACGTGGGCGCGCCCGCGCCCGCAGCCCCGACGCCACCCGCCCACCAACCACCGCCCCTGGAAGGGGAGTCGCCGATGAGATGGCGCCCCAGCGCCCCGGCCCTGGCACTGGCACTGGTCCTGGCACTCGCCGTTGTCCTCCCCCTCGGGCCGTCCCTGCCCACCGCGTCCGCGCGGACTTCGGCCGGGACCCCCATCGTGTTCGACGACGGCCCGCGGCACCGCTGCTACGCCGTCCAGGAGGAGCACTACGACCCCGAGCCGCCCGGCCACGCGCCCAATCCCCTCAAGGACACCTCGGGCTGCTCCGCCCTGGACGACCCCCAGCGGGTGGACGCGGCCTGCGCGGACTTCGGCCACACCGGCCCCTGGGGCCCGGCCTGTCCGGCGTGGAAGTTCCTGACCGTGGGCTGGTACTACCAGAAGACCCCGGACCCCGACAGCGGGGACTTCCGGAAGTTCCCCGGGTACGACGTCCAGGTGGCGGGGGCGGAGGGCGCCCCGCTGACCGTCTCGCTGCGCAACAGCGCCCGCGCGACGGCCGATCCGTGCACCCTGCGCGAGGTGGCCTTCGCGTACGAGTACCCCTCGTCCTCCTTCCGCCGCAGGGCGGACGGCGGCGCGTACGGGCTCGCCGACGGCTCCGCGCTGCGGGTCTCGTACGACGCGCGGGTCAGCGACGGCGGCGTCTACGCCTGTGCGTCCGAGCACCGGGCGTCGCTCACCACCGACCTGATCTACGGCTACGGCCCCGAGGGGGCCCGTAAGAAGAACGTGATCTCCGTGGTGCATTTCAACCCCGACGCCCCGGCCCCGCCGCCCGACGGCGTCCTGTGGAGGCACTGCGACACCGGCGGGTGCCGGGTCGCCGTCGCCGCTCCGGAACAGCTCCCCGCGGGGGTGAGCAGCCACATCAGCGTCGAGTTCCGTGCCCTGGCCCAGCGGTACGCGGCCGACCTCGGCCATCCGGACGGCGTCCCGGCCGACGCCCAGATCGACGCCGTACAGATCGTGAGCAGCAACCGGGGCACCGACACCGGCGTGGACCTGACCGGCACCGAGGTCGTTCTGGAGTAGCCCGGGGCCGCGGCGTAACCGCCGCGAGCGTCAACCGACCGGAGGTGTCAGCCGGGGGCGTCCGCGCGCGGCGCGGGCGCCACCCCGTGCAGCACGGCGTCGACGATGCGCTCGGCCAGGCCCTCGGGCAGCTCCTTCCACTCGTGCAGGATCGCGCGGGACAGCATCGGCCCGGTGAACAGGTCGGCGAGCAGTTCCAGATCCACGTCGGTACGGATCTCACCGGTCTCCTGGCCGCGGCGCAGTACGGCGCGCAGGGCGGTGCGGCGGGCCTCAATGACGGTCTCGTCGTACGCCCGCCACAGCTCCAGGTGGGCGTGCATCTGCGTGATGACGTTGCGCAGCAGGGCGGAGTTGCGCTTGGCCAGCCCCCGGCGGCGCATGAACTCCAGGATGGCGACGAGGTCGTCGCGCACCGAGACCCCGGACGGCTCGGGGCCGGGCTCCTCCAGGGAGCGCAGCACATCGAGCAGCAGCGCGTTCTTATCGGGCCAGCGACGGTAGACGGTGGCCTTGCCGACCCCCGCCTCGCGGGCGATCCCCTCGATCGAAAGTCCGCCGACCGAGGCGCCCTCCTCCAGCAGCCGGAGCGCGGCCTCGATGATCGCGGCGTCGGTGGCGGGGCTGCGGGGACGGCCGCGGAGCCTGGGCGCGGAGCTCTCCGGTGCGGTCATCGGTCGGCCGACGCCCCCTTCCGCTCCCGCGGCCGCCCGTCGTCGGGGGCCCGGCCGGGGCCCTCCTTGCCGGGCAGGAAGGCCAGCACCACCAGCGCGCCGAGGACGGCGACGCCCGCCGAGCCGAGGGCGGCGATGTGCATGGCGTGGACGAAGGCGTCCTGGGCCGGGCCCACCAGCGCCTGCCCCCTGGACCCCAGCTTCTCGGCGACCCCCATGGTGGCCTCGACGGACTCGCCCGCCGAGCGCTGTACGGAGTCGGGCAGCCCGGGCACCGCGGCCAGGGTGTCCCGGATCCGCTCGCGGTAGGCGGCGGAGAGCACCGAGCCCAGCACCGCGACCCCGAGCGCGCCGCCGACCTGCCGGAAGGTGTTGTTGAGCGCCGAGCCGGAGCCCGCCTTCTCGCGCGGCAGCGCCTGCATGATCCCGGTGGTCACCGGCGGCATGATGTGGGCCATTCCGGTGCCCTGGACGAAGAACAGCACCTCGAGCACGACGATCGGGGTGTCCACGCCCAGCAGCAGGAATCCCGACATGGTGGCGGCCACCAGCAGCATCCCGCCGGTGCACACCGCGCGGGCGCCGAACCGCTCGACGACCAGCCGGGCGCGCGGGGCGAAGATCAGCTGCGCCACGGCCAGCGGCAGGATCAGCAGCCCGGATTGGAGCGCGCTGTAGCCGCGCACGCTCTGGGTGTAGAAGACCATGAAGAAGGTCACGCCCATGAGGGCGAAGAAGACCAGGGCGACGGCGGCGATGGCGGCGGAGAAGGCGGGGTTGCGGAAGTAGCCGACGTCGATGGCCGGATGGTCGCTGCGCTTCTCGTGCACCACGAAAAGGACCAGGACGACGAGCCCGGCGATGATCGAGCCCAGCACCTGGGCGTCGGTGAAGTCGGCGAGCTGGCCGCCCTTGATGATGCCGTAGACCAGCAGGACGAGCCCGACCACGGACAGCAGCACGCCCAGCGGGTCCACCCGGCCGGGCGCGGGGTCCCTGGAGTCGGGGACGAGCACCACCATCGCGATCAGCCCGACGATCACCACCGGTACGTTGACGAAGAAGACCGAACCCCACCAGAAGCGCTCGAGCAGCAGTCCGCCGGTGATCGGGCCGATGGCGATGGCCAGCCCCACCGCGGCGACCCAGATGCCGATCGCCTTGGCCTGCTCCTCGCGTTCGAAGACATTGACCAGGATGGCGAGGGTCGCGGGCATCACGAAGGCGGCGCCGAGGCCCATGAGCGCCCGGAAGCCGATGAGTTCACCGGGCGACCCGGAGAAGGCGGCGAGCACCGAGCCCATGCCGAACACCGCCATCCCGCCGAGCAGGACCTTCTTGCGGCCGATCCGGTCGCCGAGGATCCCCGCGGTGAACAGCAGCCCGGCGAAGACCAGCGTGTAGGAGTTGATCGCCCATTCCAGCTGGCTCTGGGTGGCGCCGAGCCCGGTGGGCTTCGGCGAGGCGATGGTCTTCATCGCCACGTTGAGTATCGAGTTGTCGAGGACGACGACCAGCACGCTGAACATCAGGACGACGAGGATCGCCCAGCGCCTGCGGTGGATCGCCTCAGGGACACCGGATCCGGCCGGCGCGCCCTGGGCGCTGGGTGAGGTTGCCATACCGCCCAGGCTAGGCGACTTACGATACGAGGCCGTCTCGTATTAGAAAATCTTTGCGAGGCTTTTGAGCCGACGGGCAGACGGGCCGACGGGCCGGTGGACGGACCCGTGGAGCGGCCCGTGAACGGGCCCGCGGAAGGTGGTCAAGGCCACTCGCCCGCACGGTCCGGGCCCACTTTCGTCCCGGCAGGAGCCGTGCCAGCATGGGATTGGTCCGGGGACGCCGTCAGGGCGCCTCGAGATGATGAACAGGAGCCGTAGCGATGACGCACGTCGATCCTGCGCGAAAGCAGTCCGAGAAGCCCGAGAAGGCGCTCTACGGGGGCACGAGCTCCCGCCGCATCACCGTCCGCGACATCGCGGCGGCCAAGGAGCGCGCCGAGAAGTGGCCGATGCTCACCGCCTACGACGCGATGACCGCGTCCGTCTTCGACCAGGCGGGCATCCCGGTGCTGCTGGTCGGTGACTCGATGGGCAACTGCCATCTGGGCTACGAGACCACCGTGCCCGTCACCATGGACGAGATGGCGCTGCTGTCCGCCGCCGTGGTCCGCGGCACCCGGCGCGCGCTCATCGTCGGCGACCTGCCCTTCGGCTCGTACCAGGAGGGCCCCGTACAGGCGCTGCGCAACGCCACCCGCCTGGTCAAGGACGCGGGCGTGGGCGCGGTGAAGCTGGAGGGCGGGGAGCGCTCCGCCCACCAGATCGAGCTGCTGGTCCAGTCCGGCATCCCGGTCATGGCCCACATCGGCCTGACCCCGCAGTCCGTCAACGCCTTCGGCGGCTACCCCGTCCAGGGGCGCGGCGAGGAGGCGGCCCAGCAGCTGCTCCGGGACGCCAAGGCGGTCCAGGACGCGGGCGCCTTCGCGGTCGTCCTGGAGCTGGTCCCGGCCGAGCTGGCCGCCGAGGTGACCCGGTCGCTACACATCGCCACGGTCGGCATCGGCGCCGGTCCGGACTGCGACGGCCAGGTGCTGGTGTGGACGGACATGGCGGGCCTGACCGACGGCCGGGTGCCGCGCTTCGTCAAGCAGTACGCCCAGCTGCGGCAGGGCCTGGGCGACGCGGCGCGGTCCTTCGCGGAGGACGTCGTCGGCGGGGCCTACCCGGCCGAGGAGCACTCCTTCCACTAGGTGTCTCCGACGGGCGCCTGTAGGGGACGTCCGACGCGTCAGGTGCCGGGAAGGGGCGGGGAGGGGAAAGACCCGCCGGACCAGCCGTAGCACCCCGGGTCCCGTCGGACACCACGAGTCCCGTCGGACACCACGAGCCACTGCGGTACAACGACAGCCCGCCGATCTTCCCCCGTCGGCGGGCTGTCTGCCGCTTGTCGGTGGTCTGTCGGTGACGGCTGCCACCGTGGGCTGCATGACGCGACGGGAACACAGGATCAGGGACGGCAACGCCGTCGAAGTGCGGGGGCTGGTCAAGCACTTCGGTGCCACCAAGGCCGTCGACGGAGTGGATCTGGACGTGCCCGAGGGCACCGTCCTGGGGGTGCTGGGCCCCAATGGCGCCGGTAAGACGACCGTCGTCCGGTGTCTGTCCACCCTGCTGGTGCCGGACGCCGGCACCGCGGTGGTCGCCGGGTACGACGTGGTGCGCCAGCCCCGGCAGCTGCGCCGCACCATCGGGCTGACCGGGCAGTACGCATCGGTCGACGAGAAGCTCCCCGGCTGGGAGAACCTCTACATGATCGGGCGGCTGCTCGACCTCTCCCGCAAGGAGGCGCGCACCCGGGCGGACGCCATGCTCGAGCGGTTCTCGCTCACCGAGGCGGGCAAGCGGCGGGTGCGCACCTACTCCGGCGGTATGCGCCGCCGGCTCGACCTGGCCGCGTCCATGATCGGGCGGCCGTCGGTGCTCTATCTGGACGAGCCCACCACCGGTCTGGACCCCCACTCCCGCAACGAGGTGTGGGACGAGGTCCGGCGGATGGTCAACGACGGCGCGACCGTGCTGCTGACCACCCAGTACATGGAGGAGGCCGAGCAGCTGGCCGACAATCTGACGGTGATCGACCGGGGCAGGGTCATCGCCAGCGGCCGGGTGCACGAGCTCAAGGCCAAGACCGGCGGCCGCACCCTGCAGATCCGTCCGTCCGACCCCGGTGAGCTGCACCGCATGGTCGGCGCCATCAGCCAGGCGGGGCTCGACGGCATCGGCGGCGCGATCGCCGATGTGGAGGAGGGCCAGGTGAACGTGGTCATCGCCAGTGACGAACAGCTGACGGCCCTGATCGGTCTGCTCGCCGAGCGCGGCTTCGCGATCTCCGGGATCCACACCCAACTGCCCAGCCTGGACGAGGTCTTCCTGGCCATCACCGGCCGGAGGGCGTCCGCCCCGCAGGACGACAGGAAGCTGGAAGGGGTCCCCGCGTGAGTACCGCCACGATGACCGCGCCCCTGAGGGGGAAGAACGACGGCCGGATCGGCCCCCGCGCCAATCTGCGCCACATCGGCGCGCTGGTGCGGCGCAACGTCATGCAGATCAGGTACGAACCGTTCGCGATGTTCGACGCATTGGCCCAGCCGATCGTCTTCGCGCTGCTGTTCACCTATGTCTTCGGCGGCGCGATGACGGGCGGCAACCGCTCCGAGTACGTCAACTACTTCATTCCCGGTCTGATGGCGATGGGCGGGCTCAACATCGCGATGTCGATCGGCATCGGTGTCAATGACGACTTCAGCAAGGGCGTCATGGACCGCTTCCGCACCATGCCGATCGCCCGCTCCTCGGTGCTGATCGCCAAGCTGATCGTGGAGAGCGGCCGGATGATGGTGTCCACCCTCATCCTGCTGATCATGGGCTTCATCATGGGCTTCGAGCTCGAGACCGGCCCGCTGGAGCTGGTGTTCGCGGTGGTGCTGTCCGTGCTCTTCGGATCCTCGCTGACCTGGATCTTCATGCTGCTGGGGATGTCGATGCCCACTCCGCAGGCGGTCAGCGGTCTGGGCTTCATGGTGATGATGCCGCTGCAGTTCGGCTCGTCCATCTTCGCCCCGACCGCCACCATGCCGGGGTGGCTGCAGTCCTTCACCGAGTACAACCCGCTGTCCCGGCTCGCAGACGCCGCACGGGCGCTGACCAGCGGCCATGGCGCGGTGGCCGAACCGGTGATGGTGACCCTGGGCTGGGCGGTGGCCCTCACGGTGGTCGTGGCGCCGCTCGCGGTGCGCAGGTTCCGCATCAAGACGAGCTGACGGCCCGCGGACCCGAGACACCGGCGAGCCACCGGCCGGGCGCGCATCTCCCCGTGGGACGTGCCCGGCCTGTTGCCGTTGCCGCCGCCCCGGCCGGGGCTCGCGGCCCGGGCGGGCCCTTGCCGCCGGGCAGCGGGCGGGGCCGCTCAGACCGTGCCCTGGGCGGGCCCGATCAGCTCAGGGCAGTGGCCTCGCCCGCTCAGACCAGCGCGGTGGCCTCGCCACTCACACCAGCGCCATGACCTCGCCCGCCCGCTCACACCAGCGCGGTGGCTTCCTCCAGCGTGAGGCCCGTGCCCTCGGCGTACGCCCGCTCGTACGCGGCGTCCCCGAGCCCGGCCCGCGCCGCAGCCTCGGTGCGCTCCCGGCCCGTCCGCTCGATGGCGGACTTCCGGTGGTACCGCGTCGTGCGCAGCACGTCGTACGCCCCCACCAGCCGCGCCGCGGTCCCGGCCCGCCCGGCGCCGCCGAGGGCGCTCAGCGCCTCGGCCCCGGTGAGCAGCTGGGTCACCGGGATGTACGGCGCGATGAGGTCCGTCATCGGCCCGGTGGACTTCGCCAGCGCGCCGCGCGCGTTCTCCAGGGCGTCGCCCGGCCGCCCCTCCAGCAGGTCGAGCCAGGCCAGCATCCCCATCACCAGGCCCGCGAACAGAGGCAGCGACCGGCCCTCGAACTCCCCGTGCAGGGTGACGAGAAGGGCCCGTGCCTCCGCGGGACGGCCCGTGGACCCGCAGCGCAGCGCCAGGTGGATCCGGGCGTACGACAGCGCCTCGGCGCCCATGTGCTGCCGCTGACCGACCACCTCGCGCAGGATCCGCTCGCCCTCCGCGGCCTCCTCATCGTCCCCCAGCTCCACGAAGACCCCGGCCAGCCGGGAGCGGAGGAACAGCACCTGCTCATGGGCCCCGAGCTCCTGGGCGCAGCGGATCGCCGCACGGTAGTCCTCGGCCGCGGCCGCGCCCTCGCCGCGCTGCTCCCGGGTCTCGGCCCGACCGGCCAGCGCCTCCGCGGTGCCCCATACGTCACCGAGCCGCCGGAAGATCTCCAGGGCCTCGTCGGCGTCGCGGATCGCGCCCTCGTGCTCGCCGCCGCGCTCGTTGTGGACCCTGGCCCGCAGCTGGAGGTTGAACGCCAGCTCCCACGCGTAGTCCAGCTCCCGGCAGGTGCGCACCGCCTCGTCGGCCATCCCGCGCAGCAGGGCGAAGTCACCTTTGAGGATCACCGCGAAGAACCAGAGGACGCCCGGGAGACGGCAGGTCTGGGGCAGCCCGGGGCGGTAGGCGGAGACGATGCCCTCCAGCTCGCGCCGGGTGCCGCTGCCCACCATGGCCTGGAGGTCGCCCTCGATGGTGGACAGCGCGAACAGCCGCACCCCGCGCCGCGCCTCCTCCAGCGGTTCGGGCTCCATCGGCGGCGGGGCGGCGATACAGCTGACGTGGAGCGGCGGCGCGGGCGTCACGGGCGGGGTGAACGGGCTCGGCCCGAGCTCGGCCGCGGCGGTCGCCCAGTGGTGGGCCTCGACGCGATGGCCGCGCAGGTGCCAGAACCAGCCGAGCGAGAGCACCAGGCACAGCGCCTCCTGCTCGTCGCGGGCGGCCACGGCCCGGCGCAGCGCGGTGCGCAGATTCTCGTGTTCGGTCTCCAGCCGGAGCAGCCAGCGGCGCTGTGCCGGGCCGCGCAGCAGCGGGTCGGCGGTACGGGCCAGCTCCCGGTAGGCGACCAGGTGGCGGCGCTCGACCACGGCCCGCTCGCCGGACTCGTCCAGCCGCTCAGCCGCGTACTCGGCGACGGTCTCCAGCAGCCGGTAGCGCATCTCCCCGTCGGCGGCCCCGGGCGCGGTGACCACAAGCGATTTATCGATAAGGGAACCGAGGAGGGCGGCCACATCGCGAGGATCCACGACTCCGGCACGCTCTTCGCTGCCCTCTTGCCTGTCGTCTTGCCTGTCGTCTTGCCTGTGCTCATGGCTGTCCCCGCACACCGCCTCCGCCTCGGCCAGTCCGCAGCCGCCCGCGAAGACGGACAGCCGGGCGAGCACGGTGCGTTCGGGGGCGTCGAGCAGGCCCCAGGACCAGTCGACGACCGCGCGCAGGGTCTGCTGGCGGGGCAGCGCCGTACGGCTGCCGCTGGTCAGAAGGCGAAAGCGGTCGTCCAGCCGGTCGGCGAGCTGGCGCGGGGTGAGCAGCCGCAGGCGCGCGGCGGCCAGCTCGATCGCCAGCGGCAGCCCGTCGAGGCGGCGGCAGATCTCGGCGCACGCGGCCGGGTCGTCCTCGGTACGGAACCCGGGCCGGGCCGCCGCGCCCCGGTCCTGGAGCAGCCGCAGCGCGACGGGGTCGGGCAGCGGCTCCACGGGCCGCACCAACTCGCCCGGGACGGCGAGGGGTTCCCGGCTGGTGGCCAGGATGGTGACCCCGGGGCACTGGGCGAGCAGGGACTCGGCGAGGTGGGCCGCGGCCGTCACGAGGTGTTCGCAGTTGTCGAGCACGATCAGCATCCGGCGCGGGGCGCAGTGCTCGATGAGCCGGGCACGCGGATCGTGCAGGGTCGGGTCGGCGGCGGCTCGCAGCCCCTCGGCCGCCGTGCCGAGGATGACCGTCTCGCGCGCCCCGAGCGCGCTGAGGACCGTCTCCGGAACGGTCTCGGGGTCGTCCACGGGCGCGAGCTCGGCCAGCCACACCCCGTCCGGCCAGCCGGACGCGACCGCCTCGGCGGCCTCCTGCGACAGCCGCGTCTTCCCGGCCCCGCCGGGCCCGAGGAGGGTGACCAGCCGGTGCTCGGCCAGATCGCCGCGCAACGCCGCGAGATCGGTCTCGCGCCCGACGAAGCTGGTCAGCCGGGCCCGCAGATTCCCCCCACGAACGCGCGCGGACCCGCCCGCCACGCCCCCCGCCGAACCGCGGCCGGGCACCCCCGAACCGCCCGGTACGAACTCCGCCGCCCCGGAGCCGGGCGCCCCCGAACCGGCCCGTACGGACTCCACCGAACCAAAGCCGGGCGCCCCCGAACCGGCCGGTGCAGACCCCGCCGAACCAAAGCCGGGCGCCCCCGAACCGCCGATGCAGACCCCGCCGAACCAAAGCCGGGCGCCCCCGAACCGCCGATGCAGACCCCGCCGAACCAAAGCCGGGCGCCCCCGAACCCGCCGATGCAGACCCCGACGGACCGGAACCCGCCAACCCCGAACCAGCCCGTACGGACTCCACCGAACCGGGACCGGGCGCCCCCGAACCCGCCGATGCAGACCCCGCCGAACCGGAACCCGCCAACCCCGAACCAGCCGATATGGACTCCGGCGAACCAGAGCCGGGCCGCCCCGAACCAGCCGGTGCGGACTCAGCCAAACCAGGACTGGGCGCCGCCGAACCGGCCCGTACGGATTCCGCCGAGCCAGGGCCGGAAGCCCCCGAACCAGGCCGTACGGACTCCGGCGGAGCGGGGGGCTCGCCGGCGGTCAGCGTGAGGAGCTCGGCGTGGAGCGTCCGCAGGTCCGGCCCTGGGTCGGCGCCCAGACGGTGGGCGATCTCCGTACGGATCGCCTCGTACGCGGCCAGGGCCTCCGCCACCCGGCCCGCGTCCCGCAGGGCGCGGATGCGCAGTGCGTGCAGCGGCTCGTCCAGCGGGTGGGCGTCGCAGAGCGCGGTGAGCGCGGGGAGGGCGCGGTCGGCGCGACCGAGGGCGAGGTCGGCGGCGAACCGGGCGCGCCGCGCCTCCAGCCGCCGCGCCTCGGCGCGGGCGGCGGGCGCGGCGGCGTCGGGCAGATCGCTGAGCGCGGGCCCGCGCCACAGCCCGAGTGCGGCGTCGAGCAGATCGACGGCCTTGACCGGATCGCCGTCGGCGAGGGCGCGGGCGCCCTCCTCCGCGAGCCGTTCGAAGCGGTGCAGATCGATGTCGTCGGGGTCGGCGCTCAGCCGGTACCCGCCCGGTACGGACTCCACGGCGTCCTTGCCGAGCACCCGCCGCGCCCGCCCGACCAGCGCCTGCAGCGCGCCGTGCTCGTCGGCGGGCGGATCGGTGTCCCAGATCTCCCCGATGAGCGCCCCGGTGGTCCGCGCCCGCCCGGGCTCCAGCGCGAGCGCCGCAAGCAGCGCACGCAGCCGTACCCCGCCGACGTCCACGGGGGTGCCGTCGTCGCGGCGGGCCTGGGTGGTGCCGAGTATGCCGTAGCGCACGGGCCCATTCTGATGGATGGCCCGCGGGGCGAGGCATCGGCCTCGGACACGCGGGAACGGCGCCGACGAAACGATGCCGTCGGGAACGGCGCCGACGGGGAGGGCGCCGAGCCGAGGGCGCCGGGTGGCCGCGGGCGCGTGGCGCTGATCACGTCTGCTCTGCTCCCCATTGACCGGAACTCCGCGCACACTGTCCGTCGTTTCCCCCTCAGCGCTCACCAGCTCAGCGCTCACCAGCCCGTACGTGTATGGAGACCCCACCCGATGACCACCGCCATCAGCCGCCGCGACCGGCGCATCAGCCCCGTCTTCCTCGGTCTGTTCGCGATCATGGTCGTGTCCGCGTGGGCCGTGTGGACGGAGTACTCCGCGAGCCCCGGCTTCGCCGTGTTCCTGTTCGTCGTGTCGGGCTGGATCGTCTCCCTCTGTCTGCATGAGTACGCCCATGCGCGCACCGCGCTGCACGGCGGGGATCTGACGATCGGCGCGAAGGGCTATCTGACCCTGAACCCGCTGAAGTACACCCATGTGGCGCTGAGCATCGTGCTGCCCGTGATCTTCGTGATCATGGGCGGGATCGGGCTGCCGGGCGGGGCGGTGTTCATCGAGCGGCACCGGATCCGGGGGCGCTGGAAGCACAGCCTGATCTCGGCCGCGGGGCCGCTGACGAACGTGCTGTTCGCGGCGGCGCTGACCGCGCCGTTCTGGCTCGGCGCCACCGACCGGGTGCCGGAGCTCTTCCGCTTCGCGCTCGCCTTCCTGGCGCTGCTCCAGGTCACGGCGGCGATCCTGAACTTCCTGCCGGTGCCGGGGCTGGACGGGTACGGAGTGATCGAGCCGTGGCTGTCGCACCGCATCCGGCGCCAGGTCGAGCCGTACGCGCCGTTCGGGCTGCTCGCGGTGTTCGGGATCCTGTGGATACCCGGGGTCAACCAGGTGTTCTTCGAGGCGATCGACGCGGTGCTGCGGGCTTTGGGCGTATCGGAATGGGACACCTATTGGGGTCGGGAATTCTTCCGCTTTTGGCAGGGTGAGCCCGATATGACCGGATTCGGCGCGTAGGGGCGCCTGGCCAGCCGCGGCCGGAGGCTCAGCCCGTGGCGCCCTCGCCCTCGTGGGTGGTCGCTCGGTCGGCGCGGGTCTTGCGGAGGTAGTACCAGGCCATGTTGGAGGAGATACCGGCGATCAGGATCCAGACGATGCCGAGCAAGCTCCCCCGCGCGAAGGACACGACGGCTGCGGCGATCGCGAGCACGCAGACGGCCAGGGCGTAGAGGGCGAGGCGGGGCATGGGGTCGGCTCCTGTCGGGGGGTGTGTCGCTCCCCGACATTGTCCCCCATGCGCCGCCGGAGGGGGCGGGGCGCCCCGGGCGCGGACCCCCGACACCCCGGGCGCGGACCACCGCCGACCCCAGGCGCCCCGGGCGGGGACCCCCGCCGACCCCAGTGCGGGCATGCCCACAGCCGTCCTCAGACGTCCGTGACGCGCAAGCCCGCATGCGCCTTGTAGCGGCGGTTGACCGAGATCAGATTGGCCACCAGGGACTCCACCTGGTGGGCGTTGCGCAGGCGGCCCGCAAAGACCCCGCGCATGCCCGGAATGCGGGCCGCGAGCGCCTGGACCACATCCGTGTCGGCGCGCGACTCGCCCAGGACCATCACATCGGTGTCGATCTGCTCGACCCCGGGGTCCTGCAGCAGCACGGCCGAGAGGTGGTGGAAGGCCGCGGTGACGCGGGAGTCCGGCAGCAGGGCGGCGGCCTGCTCCGCCGCGCTGCCCTCCTCCGGCCGCAGCGCGTACGCGCCCTTCTTGTCGAAGCCCAGCGGATTGACGCAGTCGATGACCAGCTTGCCGCCCAGCTCCTCGCGCAGCCCCTCCAGCGTCTTGGCGTGGCCGTCCCACGGGACCGCGACGATGACGATGTCGCTGCGGCGCGAGCACTCCGCGTTGTCCGCGCCCTCGATCCCGAGCTCCGCGCCGCCCAGCTCCCGCGCCGCGGTCTGCGCGCGCTCGGCGGCACGGGAGCCGATGATCACCTTCTGACCCGCCCTGGCCAGCCGGTAGGCGAGGCCACGGCCCTGGTCGCCGGTACCGCCGAGGACACCGACGGTCAGGCCGGACACATCCGGAAGGTCCCAAGGGTCCTTGGCCGGGGCCTTCTTCGCGGGGACCTCCTTCGCGGGGGCGTCGGACGCGGAGTTCGTGGCATCAGGAGTGGCATCAGGAGTTGTCATGACAGTGATCCTGTCACGCACCGCGGCCACCTTCAGGGTGACGTCTCTTACGCCTTGACACTCCCCTCCGTCAGCCCTGTCCGCCAGTACCGCTGGAGCACACCCATCAGCACCATCAGCGGCAGCACGGACAGGAACGCCCCGCCGACCGTGTACTGGTACAGCTCCGGCTGCCGGTCCGCGTACCCCTGCCACGACGTCAGACCGAGCTGGATCGGATAGAGGTCGGAGTCGGAGAGCATGACCAGTGGCAGAAAGAAGTTGTTCCAGATGTGTACGAACTGGAACAGGAAGACGGTCACCAGCGCCGGGGTCATCAGCCGCAGCCCCAGCGTGGAGAAGATCCGGGCCTCCCCCGCGCCATCGATCCGCGCCGCCTCCAGGAGGGAGTCCGGCACGGCCGCGGTCGCGTAGATCCGGCACAGATAGACCCCGAACGGGCTGACCACGCTGGGGATCAGCACGGCCCAGTAGGTGTTGGCCAGGCCGATCTCGCTGAAGAGCAGATACAGCGGGAGGGCGAGCGCCGTGCCCGGGATCAGCACTCCGGCCAGGATGACGTTGAAGACGCCCTCCCGGCCGGGGAAGCGGTACTTGGCCAGGGCGTAACCGGCCGCGGCCGACAGCAGGGTGGCGGCGAGCGCCCCGACGCCCGCGTACATCAGGCTGTTGGCGAACCACCGCACGTAGATGCCGTCGTCATAGGTGAGCACCTGGTGCAGATAGTCCAGCGGGTGCGGGTCGTGGAACCAGAAGCCGAAGGTTCCGAAGAGGTCGCTGCTGGACTTGGTGGAGCAGACCACCAGCCAGTAGACGGGGGTCAGGAAGTAGAGGGCGGCGACGGTGAGCAGCGAGGAGGTGATGATCCGGTGTCGCAAGGGGGGTGCCAGACCCTCCCGGCCCTTCGCCGCGCGGCCGGGGGACCGGCCCGCACCGGGCCGGTCGCCGGACTGATCCCCTGGTCGGCCCCCGGGCCGGTCGTCGGGCGGGACCGCCTCGGCCTCACCCCCGGGCGCGGCCTCACCCCCGGGCGCGGCCTGGCCCCCGGACTCATCGGCGACCACCCCACCAGGCAGGTCGTTTCTCTCGCTCATCCGCTCTCGCCGTCCTTCTCCCGCTGTCCCACGAGCCTCAGGAAGCCGAAGGACAGTACGCAGGCGACGAGGGCGAGCAGTACCGCCTCGGCCGCCGCGATGTGCTGGTTGTTGCTGGTGAACGCCTCGTTGTAGGCGGAGAGATTGGGGGTGTAGCCCGAGTCGATGGAGTTGCTCAGCGGCTTGAGCACCTTCGGCTCGGCGAAGAGCTGGAGGGTGCCGATGAGGCTGAAGACGGTGGTGAGCACGAGCGCGGGCCGGATCAGCGGGAGCTTGATGTGCCGGGCCACCTGCCAGGCGTTGGCCCCGTCGATCCGCGCCGCCTCGTACAGCTCACCGGGGACGGCCTTGAGCTGGGCGATCAGCACCAGCATGTTGTAGCCGGTGAACTGCCAGGTGACGATGTTGGCGATGGACCACAGAACCGCTCCGCGGCCCAGGAAGTCCACGTTCCAGCCCATCGAATCGGCCATCTCCACCAGCGGGCTGATCCCGGGGACGTAGAGGAAGCCCCACAGGATCGAGGCGATCACCCCGGGCACGCCGTACGGCAGGAAGAAGGCGGTCCGGAAGAAGCCGACCCAGCGCGCGGACGCCGCGTCCAGCAGCAGCGCCAGCGCGGTGGCGAAGACGATCATCAACGGGATCTGGACGGCGCCGAAGAGCAGCACCCGCCCGAAGCCCGCCGTGAACCGGTCGTCCTCCAGGGCGTGGACGTAGTTGGACAGGCCCGCCCACACCTGTTTGGTCTCGCCGCCGAGGCCCAGCGGCCCGGTGCGCTCGACCTTCAGCAGACTCTCGTAGAGGGCGTACGCGATGGGGGCGATGAAGCACAGGAGGAAGAGCGCGAGGAACGGCAGCAGGAAGCCGGACGCCGCCCGGGCGCTGCGGGCCTCGGTCCTGGTCAGGCGGCGGGGGGCTCCGCTCCTCCGCAGCCCGCTCCCCCGCGCCCCGTTCATCCGCCTCACCCGGCCTTCACCTGGAGGCCCTTTTCCTTCAGGTCGGCGACCGTCTGGCTCTGCACCTTCTTCAGTACGGAGCGGAAGTCGGACCCGTCCCCGATGGCCGCCGTGAAGGCGTCGCCGAGCCGCTGGTAGAGGGTGTCCGTGGCGGGACCCCACTTCCAGCTGGTGTCCACGCCCTTGCTCGCCTCGTCGAAGACCTTGCTGTACGCCTGGCCGCCGAAGAAGTCCTTGTGCACATCGAGCTGGGAGGTGGTGTAGCCCTTCTTGGCGCCCGGGGTGCCATAGCCGTTCTCGATCAGCAGCTTGATCGACTCGGGGTCGGTGTTGAGCCAGACCGCGAAGGCCAGCGCGTCCTTGGGGTACTTGGTCTTGGCGAAGACCGCGGTGGTGGAGCCGCCCCAGTTGGCGTGGGCGGCGTCGCCCTTCTTCCACTGCGGCATGGGCACCACGCGCCACTTGCCCGCGGTCTTGGGGGCGTTGCCGACCAGCAGGGCGTCGCCCCAGCTGGCGCCGAGCCAGGAGGCGATACCGCCGGTCTGGACATCCTTGTACCAGGCGTTCTGCCGGTCCGGGATGGTCTTGATGAGCTTCCCGCGGACCAACTCGTACCAGTAGTCGGCGACCTTACGGGTGGCCTCGTCGTCGATGGAGACGATCCAGGTGTCCCCCTCGGTGCCGAACCAGCGCGCCCCGGCCTGCCAGGCGAGTCCCGCGAAGCGGTTGCCGTTGGTGGCCGAGAAGGTCTCGATCCAGGCGCCCTTCTTACGGATCGCGGTGGCCGCCTCCTGGTACTCGTCCCAGGTGGTGGGCGGCTCGATGTCCCACTTCTCGAAGAGGTCCTGTCGGATGAAGAGTCCCATCGGGCCGGACGCCTGCGGTATCGCGTAGACCCCCTTGCCGAAGACGGACTGCTGCCACTGCCAGCCGACGAACTCGTCCTTGTGGTCGGCGACCCCGTACTTGGTCAGGTCCAGCAGCCCGTTGTCGACGAGGAAGCTGGGCACGACCGGGTACTCGATCTGGCCGAGGTCCGGCGGATTGCCCGCCTTGATGGCGGCGTGCATCTTGGCGTACTGGGCGCCGTCGACGGCCGAGACCTTCTCGACCTTGACCCGCACCTCCGGGTTCTTGCTGTTCCACAGGGCGACGGGCTTGTCGATGCCCGGCACCCAGGACCAGAAGGTCAGGGTGATCTTCTCGCCCTTCTTGCGGCCCTTGGGCCCATCACCCCCGTCGTCGTCCGAGCCGCAGCCCGCGAGGGCGAATCCGGCGGCCGCGGCGGCCGCGCCGCCGAGGACCGTACGGCGCGGTGTGCCGTGCGGCCAGGTGTTCCCGTTTCTTGTGGTGTCGCTCATACCAGCTCCTTCATAGGTATGCGCCGGAATGTGATGGTCGAGTAGGCGCTGAAGTCGCCGGTCTCGTAGAGCAGTCCGACCGTGGCGTCGTCGAGCCGGACCAAATCGGAGTAGGCGGCGGGCAGGCCGTCCACGGTGTGCGCCGGCCGCCAGGTGACGCCGCCGTCACGGCTGGTGCGGACGGTCATCAGCGCCCGGTACGCGGGGTCGGCGGGGCCGGAGAAGAGCAGTGCGTCCGGCTCGCCGAGGTGCAGCACGCTGCACTCCACCACCGGGGCGACCAGACCGGCCTGCGGCCGGAAGGGGAGGTCCAGGGTGGCGCCACCGTCGCCGGAGTGGGCGTCCGCGCGGGTACCGGGCGCGCTGGCGTCGGTACGGGTGTTGAAGTAGACCCGGCCGTCCGGGAGTTGGGCGGCGGTGGTCTCGTTGACGTTGATGTAGTCGTCGGGGTTGTCGTCCACGTACCCGATCCGCCAGGTGGCGCCGCCGTCGTCGCTGAGCAGGTCGTGGCCGCCGTTGTACCGCCCCTCGGTGCCGTTGTCGCCGGGGACGGTCGGGGGCAGGGAGTGGTTGCCGGGGATGACGATCCGGCCCGCGTGGGGGCCATACCGCAGCTGGAGGGCGTGGCCGGGGGTGGTGGCGTACCAACGCCACTCGGGCCGCTTGGTGCTCGCGGTGATCTCGCGGGCCCCGCTCCAGCTCGCGCCGCCGTCATCGCTGTACGTCAGCCACACCCGCCGCCCGTCGGCAGCGCTCACCTCGCCGCGCCGGATCCGGTCCTCGGTGGCGGAGGCGGCGCTGCGGACGTGCACCAACAGGACGCGGCCGTCGTCCGGGCCGCCGTCGAGGACGACGGGGGCGGGGTTGCCCGCCGTTCCGTCGCCGTTGCGGGCCACGACCTGTAAGGCGCCCCAGGTCCGTCCGCCGTCGGCCGACCGCTTGAGCACGAGGTCGATATGACCGTCGTCGGCGGAGGAGTTCACCCGCCCCTCGGCGAAGGCGAGGACGGTGCCGTCGTGGGCCAGCACGGCCGCCGGGATCCGGTAGCTCGCATAGCCCTCCGTCCCCGCCCGGAAGGGAACGGACACCTCGTACGAGCGTGCCGCCCCCGTGTCGACTGCCATCAGACCTCCCGATGCCCCGTCGCAATCGAGTGCCACGTCATAAATAGGACGTAGGACGTCCCTTGTGTGCGGCGACCTTAGGGTTTGCCTCACAGAGCGTCAAGGGACGGGGCATGAACACTTGGAGACACGGAGGGGCACGCGCAGGGGGACACGGAGGGGGCGCGGGGGCGCCGGGCGCGCAACGGGTCGACGGCATGCCCAGCGCATATGCCCCGAACGGGTGAGCCGGACCCGAATCGCCCCCGCCGGGGCGCGGACCGGGGCAGGATCCGGATGCCATGGACGCCGTAAGGGTCGCGCTGCTGCGCGAAGTCCTCGCCGGAACGGAATGGCTCCAGGCCACCCGCCGCTTCGCGGGCTCGCTACGGGCCTCGGTCGGACCGCGCGCGGGCGGACTGCTGCTGGTCGGCAGCGAGGCTTATGAACCGTGGCACCTGGCCGCCCACCTCGACGACGAGGCGGCCTGGTCCGGGCTGCCCGAGCTGTCCCCCACCCTCGTCCGCCACCAGGTGCCCGAGGGCGGCGCCGTCCCCGCGCACCTCGCGGTCGGCCTCGGGCGGCTGGAGCGGGCGGGCCGCGGCGAGACCCTGCTGGTGGTCGCACCCGGCGACCCCGGGGCCGGGCTGCTGGAGCGGGTGAACGGCGCCCGCCGGTCCGGGGCGACCGTGCTCGCCCTCGACGGCGGCGACGCCGAGCTGCACGCCCTGGCCCATGACGCGCTCTCCGCCCCCGAGGACGGCGAACTCGACCTCGACACCCTCCAACACCTGGTCAGCGCGGCCACCGGCGAAAACAGCCCGCCCCGCCCGGGCCGCCGCCGCTTCCAGGACCGCCTGGCCCGCCTGGCCGAACACCTGGCCGCGCCGCCGCCCGCGCATTGGTGAGGCCGGTTTGGGGGCTGGTGTGCGCCCGCTGGGGGCTGGCCATGGCGGCGGCCGGATGGCAGTCCAACGTCTGGAACGGCGCGCCGGGAGGCGGCTAGGCGTCACCGCCGGAGACTAGGCGTCACCGGCAGAAGCTAGGCGTCGCCGCCTTGGGGCTTGTCGTCGCGCCAGCGCGGATCGTTCCGCCACTCCGCGTCGCGCTCGCGCACCGTCTCCACCGCGCGGGCCGCCTCCTCCGGGGAGGCGTACGGGCCGAGGCGGTCGGCGGCGCGGCACTCCGGGCCCTCCTCGACCTTCTGGTGCTCGATGCAGTAGTACCACTCGCCGGGCTTCCCGGCGGTACCTCTCCTGAACAGCGCCATCCCGGCCCCGACCTTCCGCTCGTACTCCCTTGCGGCCATGCTGCCCCATGCACCGCCGATACACTCGCTGATATGTCTGGCCAGTCGCTTCTAGTCCCGGGGAAGCTCTCCCCCACCCGCACCGTCCCCGCCTCGATCCCGCGTCCGGAGTACGTCGGCAAGAGCGGCCCCACTCCTTACGACGGGCCCGAGGTCCAGGACGCCGAAACGATCGAGCGCATGCGGATCGCCGGGCGGATCGCCGCACGGGCGATGGAGGAGGCCGCCAAGCTGATCGCACCTGGGGTCACCACGGACGAGCTGGACCGGGTGGCCCATGAGTACATGTGCGACCACGGCGCATACCCCTCGACGCTGGGCTACCGCGGGTTCCCCAAGTCGCTGTGCAGCTCGGTCAACGAGGTCATCTGCCACGGCATCCCCGACACCACCGTCCTGCGCGACGGCGACATCGTGAACCTCGACGTCACCGCCTTCATCGGCGGGGTGCACGGGGACAACAACGCCACCTACCTGTGCGGCGAGGTGGACGAGGAGTCGCGGCTGCTCGTCGAGCGCACCCGTGAGTCCCTCAACCGTGCGATCAAGGCCGTCAAGCCGGGCCGCCGGATCAACATCATCGGCCGGGTCATCGAGTCGTACGCCAAGCGCTTCGACTACGGCGTGGTGCGCGACTTCACCGGCCACGGGGTCAACACCTCGTTCCACTCCGGCCTGATCGTGCCGCACTACGACAGCCCGCACCACACCACCGAGATCAAGCCGGGGATGACCTTCACCATCGAGCCGATGCTGACGCTCGGCACCCATGACTACGACATGTGGGAGGACGGCTGGACCGTGGTCACCAAGGACCGCAAGCGGACGGCGCAGTTCGAGCACACGCTGGTGGTGACGGAGACCGGGGCGGAGATCCTCACCCTGCCGTAGGGGTCCGCGGGGTTCTGAGGTGTTCTGAGGTGTCTTGTGCCGGGGGCGATTTTTCGTCGGCCGTTTTACCGACAGCTTGTCGGGAAAGCATTGACGTAGACGACGGTCTCTACTTAGGTAAGGCTAACCTACACACCTCGGCCCCCGGAGGTCCACCGTGGAGTTCTCCGCCCTGATCCGCACCGCCTCACGGGAAGCGCACTCGGACGTCGGGAGCTCGTCGTTCATGACCGACCTGCTCGGCGGGCGGCTGGGAGTGGCGGCCTACCGCCGCTATTCGGAGCAGCTGTGGTTCGTCTACCGCGCCCTGGAGTCCGGGCCCGCGGCCGGCGCGCTCGCGGCCGACCCCGTGGCGGGCCCGTTCCTCCGGCCGGAGCTGGCCCGCCTGGCCGAGCTGGAGCGCGATCTGGCCCACCTCGGCGGCCCGGACTGGCGCACCGGCCTCACCGCGCTGCCCGCCACGGCGGCGTACGCGGCGCGGATCGCGGAGTGCGCCCGCGACTGGCCCGCGGGCTATGTGGCCCACCACTACACCCGCTACATGGGCGATCTGTCCGGCGGCCAGATCGTCCGGGACACGGCGGAGAAGACCTGGGGCTTCGACCGTAAGGGCGACGGGGTGCGGTTCTACGTCTTCGAGTCGATCGGCAACCCCGCCGCGTTCAAGCGGGAGTACCGCGCGCTGCTGGACGCGCTGCCGCTGGACGACCTGGAGAAGCAGCGCGTGGTGGAGGAGTGCAAGCGCGCGTACGCGCTGAACGCGGGGATCTTCCGGGAGCTGGCCGAGGAGTTCCGGCTCAGCGCCTGAGCGAAGTGACTGAGCGGGCAGGAGGGGCCGGTGAGCGCGGGCGTTCCGGTGGGCGCTACGAGTTAGCGGCATAGCTGGTGGTGCCCCAGCTCTGGCCGACGCGCAGCGACTCCATCCAGCGGGCATCGGTGACCTGGACGAGGTAGTCGCCCTGGGCAAGCCGCTCCTCGTCCTGCCAGCCACCGTCGCGCTCGTGGGAGAACATCGGCAGCCGCTCGAAGGCCTCATCGCTGACGGGGTGGTTCCGCGCGGCCACCCTCTCGATGCCCGCGACGAAGCGGTGGGTGTTGCTCTCCACCCATTCCTCGTCCAGGAACTCATCGAGGGTGACGACGTCCGCCAGCGAACCATCGCGGCGCGGGGTGGAGTTCTCCGCGGCCTCCCACAGCACCCGGAAGAAGAAGGTGGGGTCGTCGGGCAACAGCTCGCCGGTGCCCCAGGAGGGCTCGTAGTAGACGACGAAGACCCGAAAGCACACGCGCCGCTGCTCGTGGTCAAGATCGAGGACGCGGACGCCGAAGAGGTCGGTGGACATGGGGGACTCCAGGGAGGATGCGCAGGGGATCCAGCCCGGACGGTGGGACCGCCGGTGCGGGGGCTCACGGTAGCGGCGCCCGCGCTCTGTTGGTGAGCTGGATGGATCGCTTCCACGAAGACGAGTGGGGCCGGGCCGCGACCTGCGTTGCCCTCCCCCGTACCGGGCCACGGCCCTAGCGGCCCAGCCCACAAGCCCGCGCCCACCGGGCAGGAGGAGTCGGTGAGCGCGGGCGGCCGGTGGGGCGGGTTGGTCAGGACCCGCCGGGTGTCGGGGTGTCGATCGCGTTGAGGCGGCGGCGGGCGGTGGCGAGGAGGGCCGCCGTACCGGCCACGGCCATGGCTCCGGCGCCGCCCAGCATTGCCCCGGTGGGGATGTCCGCGCCGGTGCTGGCCAGGGAGCCGGTGCCGCCCGTGGTGGACCCGCCGGTGACGGACCCGCCGCCGGTGGTGGTGCCTCCGGTGTCCGTACCGCCCGTGTCGCCGCTTCCGCCGGAGCCGCCGGTGTTGCCGCCGGGCAGTTCGGCGTCCTCGTCGAGGGAGACGGCCACCGTGACCGGATCGAGGGCGTCGCCCGCCGTGTAGAAGCCGCCGAAGGCCTCGGCTCCGTCGGCCGTCAGCGCGGCCGGGAGATCCGTAAGGGTGATGACCCCACCCTTCGGGTCGGGGAGGCCGGAGCCCGTCGCGAGATCGGCCACCGTGACGTCGTCGCTCTCGGTGACCTTGCCCGTCTCCCGGTCCTTCGAGGACACATCGGCCACCAACGCGCCCTTGGCGCCCTCGACCTCGATGCTCAGATCGCTGAACCTCAGGTCCAGCGCGCCCTCATGGCCGGTGAAGCGCACCGCGCCGTCGAACGCCGCGTCCAGCGAGCCCTCGTCCGCGTCATAGGCGCCCTCGCCGTTCGGGAAGCGATAGCCGTCCCCGTGGTCGGCCGCGCCGCCGCTGAGGGTGATCTTCCCCTTGGCGATCGGGCCGGTGACGTAGTCCCGGAAGGACTTCTTCACCCCCCAGTCGAGGTTGCCGTCCACGACCCCGGGCGCCGCGCCGGAGGACTCGGTGGGCGTGTTCGCGGGCCCCGCCGTGGTGTGGGTGGGAGCCGGGGTCGTCGGGGTCGTCGGAGTGGCCGAGGGCGAGTCCGTCGGGGTGGGCGTCGCGGTCGGGGTGGCGGCGCCCGGGGTGACCGCGAGCGTCGCCGGGTCCAGCTGCTGCCCCTCCTGGTACATGTCGTTGAACGCCTTGGCGCCGTCGGCCGTGAGCTCCGTCGGGATGTCCGCGAAGGTCATCCGGCCGCCCTCGCCGGTGCCCGGCGTCACCCCGGACAGATCGAGGGTGACGAGCACGACGTCGTCGCTGGTGGTGCCGGACGAGGTGACATCGGCGGTGATCTCGCCCGAGGCGCCCTCCGTGCGCACCTTAAGGTCGGCGAGGGTGAGGTCGAGCGCCCCGGCGTGGCCGGTGAAGCGCACCGTGCCCTTGAAGGTGGTGTCCACGGCGTGGCTCGAGGTGTCGTACGTGCCCGTGCCGTCGGTGAAGGTGAACGGGCCGTTGTCGGGGGCCTGTCGGGCGCCGTCCGCGACCTCGATCGTGCCGTGGGCTATCGGGCCGGTGACGTAGTTCCGGAACCCCTCCTTCACACCCCACTCCAGGGTGCCGTCCTTGAGCTCGAGACCGGGCGCCGCCGCGGCGGCGTGGGCGGGCAGGACGGTGACGGCGCCCCCGAGCGCGGCCGCGGCGGCGACGGCCGTGGCGAGCGCCAGGGCGCCGCGGGCGGCGGGTCTGCGGGGGCGGGGCGCGGAGGTGGTGGTCGGTGTGACGGTCATGGGCGGGTGCCTCCCGGTCGGAAGTCCAGTTGAGGAGCGACGAATCAGTAGTGACAGGGGTGGATGAGTGGTTCAGGCCGGTGGCGGGGTCGCCGTCCGGTGGCCGGGGGTCAGCCCCGTGGGCGCGGTCGCCGCCCGGCGGCCGGAGGGCAGCCCTGTGGCGTCGCCCCCGACGGCCGGGGGCCCGTGGCGTGGCCTGGGGTCAGTTCCGTGGCGCGGTCACCGCCCGGCGGCGGCGCCACCGCGGTACGAGGACGGCCGCGGCGATCAGCAGCACGCCGCCCGCCCCGGCCGCCGCCCATGGCGCGGCGGAGGAGCCCGACGAGCCCGACGACGAGGAGGCCGCCGCGGGCGAGGCGGTGCGCCCGGCCTTCGCGCCGGTGGGCCGTTCGGCGGTGGCGGACGGGGAGTCGCCCAGGTCGGGCAGGGGCGGAAGGGATGCCTTGGCGTCGAGGGCTACCGCGAGCGAGACCGGGTCCATGGCCGTGCCCGCCCGGTAGAGCCCACCGAACACCTCGGCGCCCCGGGTGGTCAGCGTGGCTGGGGATTCTGTCACCGCGATCAGGCCCTTCTGGGCGCGCAGTTGGGCGGCCTTGAAGGTGGCCAGCGGCACGTCCCCGGCCGTGGAGCCGTCGCGGGTCACATCCGCCGCCAGCGTGCCGCGCCCGTCCGCGATGCGTACGGACACCCCGCTCAGCGCGAGGTCGAGATCCTTGCCCCGGAAGCCGATACGGCCCTGGAAGGTGGCGCGGAGGGTGTTCCGCCGCTCGTCGTACGTCCCCTTGCCGCCGGGGAAGCGGAAGAGCGCGCCGCCGTCCTGCGCCCCGTCCGACAGCCGCCACTTCCCCTTGGCCACCGGGCCGGTGACGTACTCGCGGAAGGTGCGGCGCACCCCCCAGTCGACGGCGGCCGTGGTGAAGGCGCCCCGTGGCCGGTCCTTCCCAGGGTCAGCGCTGGCGCCATGGGTCGGCTCGGCACCCGGCTTCGGCGCCTTCCGCGCGGGCGCGTCCACCGACAGGCTCACCGGGTCCAGCTCCGTACCCGCCGTGTAGTACCCCGCGAACGCCTTGGCGCCCTCCGAAGTGAGCTTCGCCGGAAGGTGGTTGAGCACCACCGGCGATCCGCCGCCGCGCATGGTCACCCCGCCGAGGTCGAGGGTGGCCAGCGGCACCTGCCGGGCGCTGGTGACCTTGCCGGTGCCCTTGGCCTTGCCGGTCATATCGGCGTAGAGGGTGGCGCCGCGGCCTCCGGCGGGGATCCGGACGGTGGGGTGGCCGATGGTGAGGTCCAGTTGGTACGAGCCGTCCGGCTTGCGGTGGCCGAGGAAGCGCACCCCGCCGGAGAACGCCGCCTCGAAGGCGCCGTCGGCCGGGTCGTAGGAGCCGGTGGCGGAGTGGAAGCGGAACTGGTCGCTGCCGACCGTGGCCGCCCCGTCCCGCAGGTTCCAGCTCCCCTTTGCGATGGGTCCGGTGACATAGCTCTGGAACGAGGACTTGATGCCCCAGTCCAGGCGCCCGCCCGCGACCGTACGACCGTCGGCGACCGTGTGTGCGTCCGCGGCCGTACGTGCGTACGCGGCCGTACGGTTCGCCCCCTGTGCGGCGGGGCCGCTCAGCAGCGTGGCACAGAGCGTGAGCACGGCGGTGGCGGTCGTCGCGGTGAGCACGGTGGACTTACGGACCGGCCGTGACGACTCTGCTGGTCCCAACGGCAGCATCAGAGGCCCCTCCCCCCTCTAGTGAAGCAAGGCAAGGCTAACCTAAGCTATGCGCCGTCAGGTAGGAACAGCGCGACCAACGTGGAAGGGCTGAACGTGGATCAACCGCAGTCGGCGGCCGGGCCTCTGCCCGGCAGACCCCATGCACCACGCCTCGCCAGGCGGCCACTCGGCGCCCTTCTCCCGCTGCTCGCGCTGCTGGCGCTCACCGGGTGCGGCGGGGGCGCCGGGGGCGGAGGCGGTGAAAGCGGTAGGGACGCCGGTTCGCCGCGTACGGCCGCGGCGGCAGCGGACCGGGTCGAGCCCCTGCGCACCACGCCGACGCCGCGCCTCCCCGCCACCGTCAGGTCCGCCGACGGCCACCGGGTGACCGTGCGGGACGCCGACCGGATCGTGCCCCTCACCGGGTCGCTCTCCGAGATCGTCTTCACCCTGGGGCTGGGCCGGAACGTCGTCGCCCGCGACATCACCGCCACGTTCGCGCAGGCGGCCAAGTTGCCCGTGGTCACCCGGGCCCACGATGTCTCCGCCGAGAGCGTGCTCTCCCTGAAGCCCAGCGTGGTGCTCGCGGAGACCACCACGGGTCCGGCCGAGGCCATCGGCCAGATACGGGACGCCGGGATTCCGCTGGTGGTGCTCGACCCGCCGAAGCGGCTGTCCGACATCGGCACCCGTATCGACGCGGTGGCCACCGCACTTGGCGTGCGTACGGCGGGTGCGGAGCTGCGCGAGCGCACCGACCGCCGCATCGAGGCCGTGCGCAAGGACATCCCCGCCGCGGACCACCGGCCGCGCGTGGCCTTCCTGTACCTCCGCGGCAGCGCCTCGGTCTATCTCCTCGGCGGCCGGGACTCCGGGGCGAGTTCGCTGCTGGAGGCCGCGGGGGCGGTGGACGCGGGCAAGGAGTCCGGACTGACCAAGGACTTCACCGCCATCACCAGTGAGGCCCTTGCCAAGGCGGCGCCGGACGCGATCCTCGTCATGACGAAGGGGCTTGAGTCGGTGGGCGGTGTGGACGGGCTGCTGAAGGTGCCGGGGGTCGCGGAGACTCCGGCCGGTATGGACCGGCGCGTGGTGGCGGTCGACGACGGTGTGCTGCTCAGCTATGGACCGCGTACTGATCGGGTGCTGGCGTCACTGGTGCGGCAGCTTCACCGTACGGGCCGATGACGGCCAAGGGGGGCCGCCGCCCGGTGGATCGTGGCGCCTGCGGCGGGCTGTTCCCCTCCCCGCCCCTTCCCGAAACTGGGGCTCCGCCCCAGCCCCCGACATCCGGGAGCCAGGCCCTTGGGGTCCCGGGTGGAGCCCTTGGGCCTCGTGGGCGGGCCGCGCTCCTTACGGGTGCTCTCGTCGCCGCCCTCGTCGTGCTTGCCCTGCTCGCCGCGTCCATCGGGGCGTATGAGATACCGCCTCGGGCGCTGCTCGGCTCGCTTCTCCACCGCACCGGTCTCGGTGGCGCCGAGTTGGACCGGGTCGGGGAGAGCGTGCTGTGGAACGTACGGCTGCCGCGCGTCGTCCTCGCGCTTCTCGTCGGGGCCTCGCTGGGGTGCGCGGGGGCGCTGACGCAGGGGGTGTTCGGCAATCCGCTCGCCGAGCCGGGGGTCGTGGGCATCTCCTCGGGCGCCGCCGTCGGCGCGGTCGGCTCGATCGCCCTGGGTCTGGACGTCTTCGGCAACTGGACGGTGACCGTGTGCGCCTTCCTCGGCGGGCTGCTCACCGCGTTCGTCGTCTACGCGCTGTCACGGTCCGGCGGCCGTACGGAAGTCGTGACGCTCATCCTCACCGGGATCGCGGTCAACGCCTTCGCGGGCGCGCTCATCGGGCTCGCCGTCTTCCGCGCCGACAACGCCCGGATCACCGAGATCACCTTCTGGCAGCTGGGTTCGCTGGCCCAGGCCACCTGGCCCAAGGTGCTGGCGGTGCTGCCGTGCGCGGTCGCGGGCCTGGCCGTCGCGCCGCTGTACGCCCGCGCCCTGGATCTGCTCGCGCTGGGCGAGCGCCCGGCGCGCCATCTGGGCGTGGACGTCGAGCGGTTGCGCAGGGCGCTGATCCTGGTCGTCGCGCTGCTCACGGCCGCCGCGGTCGCCGTCGCGGGGGTCATCACCTTCGTCGGGCTGCTGGTGCCGCATCTGCTGCGGATGGCGGCCGGTCCGGGGCATCGCTTCCTCGTCCCCGCCAGCGCGCTCACCGGTGCGCTGGTACTGCTCGCGGCCGACCTCGCGGCCCGTACGGCCGCCCAGCCCGCCGAGTTGCCACTCGGGGTGCTGACGGCCCTGGTCGGCAGCCCGTTCTTCTTCTGGCTGCTGCGCCGGACCCGCCGCGGGCGGGGAGGCTGGGCATGACCACCATAAGGACCCCACGTCAGCCGTTCGCCAACCGCACCCGGCGACTCTTCCCCGCCCGCACCCGGCGGCTGTTCCCCACCCGCGCGTACCGGTTGGCCCCCGCGGGTGATGGGCCGCTAGCCCCCGCCCGCGCTCGTCAGCCGTTCACCACCCGCACACGGCAGTTGCTCCCCACCCGTGCACGGCGGATGCTCGCCACGCGCGCACGACGGATGCTCGCCACGCGCGCACGACGGATGCTCGCCACCCGTGCACGACGGATGCTCGCCACCCGTGCACGACGGATGCTCGCCACCCGTGCACGACGGATGCTCGCCACGCGCGCACGACGGTTGGTCTCCGCCCGCGCTCGGCGGACGTTCGCCAACCGCACCCAGCAGCTGTTCGCCGCCTGCGCCCGGCGGCTGTTCCCCACCCACGCGCGCCGGTTGGCCCCCGCAGGCGATGAGCGGCTGGCCCCCACCCCCGCCCGGCGGACGTTCGCCACCCGCACCCGCCGGCTCTTCCCCACCCGCACCCGGCGGCTCCCCGTGCCCGCGCCCCTCGGGGCCGTCGTGGTTCAGGCGGAAGGGGTCGCGGTGCGGTTGGGGGGTCGTACCGTGTTGGCCGGGGCCGGGCTGGTCGTTCGGGCCGGGGAGGTGCTCGCGCTCGTGGGGCCGAACGGCGCGGGGAAGTCCACGCTGCTGGCGGCCCTCGCCGCCGATCTGCCCGCCGCGTCCGGCACGGTCCGCCTCGACGGGCGGCCGGTGGGCGCGTGGACGCCGGGCGAGCTGGCGCTGCGCCGGGCCGTGCTGCCCCAGGCGGCCGCCCTCGCCTTCCCGTTCACGGTCCGGGACGTCGTACGGATGGGCCGGGCACCGTGGGCGGGTACGGCCGCCGAGGACGAGGACGAGGCGGCCGTGGCGGACGCGATGGCCCGGACCGAGGTCGCGGAGTTCGCCGAACGGCCGTTCTCCGCGCTCTCCGGCGGCGAGCGGGCCCGGGTGGCGCTCGCCCGGGTCCTCGCCCAGCGCACCGGGCTGCTGCTGCTCGACGAGCCGACCGCGGCCCTCGATCTGCGCCACCAGGAGCTGGTCCTGAGGGTGTGCCGGGAGCGGGCCGCGGCGGGGGACGCGGTGGTGGCCGTCCTGCACGACCTGTCGCTGGCCGCCGCGTACGCGGACCGGGCCGCCGTGCTGCACGAGGGCCGGATCGCGGCGGAGGGGCCGCCCTCCGGGGTGTTCGACGCCGCGCTGCTGTCCCGGGTCTACCGGCAGCCGGTGGAGGTGATCCCCCATCCGCGCACCGGGGAGCGGATCGTGCTGCCGCTGCGCGACCGGGCGGCGACACCGGACGAGCCGCGTCCGCCGGAAGAGCCCACGGAAGCGTCACGCGCATGAGAGGCGTGAGTCACTTTTGCGGGCCGCGAACCGCCTTACATCGACCGCCATGACCAAACCTTTGCCCCTCTCAGGGCACATCTTGACCTTACACAGAATCCACATAGGCAAGCCTCAGTTAAGTTAGGCCAGCCTTATTCGATGCCTTTTCTGGAGCCCGTATGCGAGCCGCTCGCACCTCCGTCGTCGCCGCCATATCGGCGCTGACGACGATCACCGCCGTCGCCGGATGCGCCCAGAAGTCCGACGCCAAGGGCTCGGACGCCATCCAGGTCACCGCGTCCGACAGCGCGTGCGAGGTCTCCAAGACCTCCTTCCCCGCCGGGCATGTGAAGCTCGCGGTGGAGAACAAGGGCTCCAAGGTCACCGAGGTGTATGTCTACGCCCCGGGCGACCGGATCGTCACCGAGCGGGAGAACATCGGCCCCGGCACCCGCACCTCCATCAACGCCGAGGTCAAGGCCGGTTCGTACGAGATCGCCTGCAAGCCGGGGATGAAGGGCCACGGCATCCGCCAGAAGGTGTCGGCCACCGGCAAGGGCAAGCTGCCCAAGCGCGATCCGCGGCTGGACGAGGCGGTGGCCGCGTACCGGACGTACGCCCAGAAGCAGGCCGATGACACCCTGCCCGCGGTCCAGAAGTTCGCCGACGCGGTCAAGAAGGACGACCTCAAGGGCGCCAAGGAGCTCTACGCCCCCTCGCGTGTCGGCTGGGAGCGCACCGAGCCGGTCGCCGAGTCCTTCGGCGATATCGACCCCAAGGTCGATGTGCGCGCGGACGGTCTGGAGAAGGGTCAGAAGTGGACCGGCTGGCACCGGCTGGAGAAGTCGCTGTGGCAGACCAAGAAGATCACCGCGGCCGACCATGACCTCGCCGACCGGCTCATCAAGGACCTGAAGGACTGGCAGAAGCGCGTCGGTACCGCCGACATCACCCCCACCGGCATGGCCAACGGCGCCAAGGAGCTGCTGGACGAGGTGCAGACCGGCAAGGTCACCGGCGAGGAGGAGCGCTACAGCCACACCGACCTGGTGGACTTCAAAGCCAACGTCGAGGGCGCCGAGACCTCGTACAAGCTGCTCAAGCCGGTGGCGGCGAAGAACGACCCGGAGCTGGCCAAGGAGCTCGACAAGCAGTTCGCGGCCGTCGCGAAGCTGTTGGACCAGTACCGCGAGGGCGAGGGCTTCGTGTCGTACGACACCGTCTCGGAGTCCCGGCGCAAGAAGCTGTCCGACGCGGTCAACGCGCTCGCCGAACCGCTGTCCCGGCTCGCCGCCGCCGTCGTCACCAAGTGAGGGTCCGGGCATGGCGACGCACACCGGTCCTGACGCGCCGATCGACGAGAGCGGCACGGCCCCCTCGCGCCGGGCGCTGATCGGCTGGGGTGGGGCCGGGCTCGCGCTCGGCGCCGCGGCCGCCGGGGGCGCGGCGGCCGCGCTGGGCGGCGGCGCCGACGACACCCGTACGGTCGCGGACAGCGGCGCCGCGGTGCCCTTCCACGGGGCGCACCAGTCGGGGATCGCCACCGCGGTGCAGGACCGGCTGCACTTCGCGGCGTTCGACGTCACCACCGGCGACCGCGCCGAGCTGATCGCGCTGCTGAAGGAGTGGACCAAGGCGGCGGCCCGGATGACCCAGGGGCACGCGGTCGGCGGCGGCGCGGTGAGCGATCTGGCGGAGGCCCCGCCGGACGACACCGGCGAGGCGCTGGGCCTCAAGTCGTCCCGGCTCACCCTCACCATCGGCTTCGGACCCACGCTCTTCACCGACAGGAAGGGCAAGGACCGCTTCGGCGTCGCGGGCCGCCGCCCCGAGGCGCTGATCGACCTGCCCGCCTTCCCCGGCGACAACCTCGACCCGGCGCGCAGCGATGGCGATCTGTGCGTACAGGCGTGTGCGGACGATCCGCAGGTGGCCGTGCACGCCATCCGCAACCTGGCCCGCATCGGCATGGGGAAGGTGGCCATCCGCTGGTCACAGCTGGGCTTCGGCAAGACGTCCTCGACCACGCCGGACGCACAGACCCCGCGCAACATGATGGGTTTCAAGGACGGCACCCGGAACATCGCGGGCACCGACACCGCCGCCCTGGACAAGCACGTGTGGGTGAGCGAGAGGGCCGGACCGGCGTGGCTGGCGGGCGGCTCGTACCTGGTGGCGCGCCGCATCCGGATGCACATCGAGACCTGGGACCGTACGTCGCTCAAGGAGCAGGAGGACGTCTTCGGCCGGGACAAGGGCGAGGGCGCACCGCAGGGCAGACAGCGCGAGCACGACGAGCCCAACCTCAGGGCGATGCTGCCGGACGCGCACGTCCGGCTGGCGCATCCGGACTCCAACGGCGGGGCCCGGATCCTGCGCCGCGGCTATTCCTTCACCGATGGCACGGACGGTCTGGGGCGGCTGGACGCGGGGCTGTTCTTCCTCGCCTACCAGCACGACGTACGGGACGGTTTCGTGCCCGTACAGCGGCGGCTGGCGCGCACCGACGCGCTCAACGAGTACATCCAGCACGTGGGTTCGGCGCTCTTCGCCATCCCGCCGGGCGTCCGGGACGCGGACGACTGGTGGGGCAGGACGCTGTTCTCCTGACCGACTGACCGACTGACCGAACCTCCAACTGACCGACTCCTACCGGATCCCTGAAAGGCGGGCGACCCTCGTGTTCGGCAATTACCTGATCGGTTTGCGCGAAGGGCTCGAAGCCAGCCTGGTGGTCTGCATCCTGGTCGCCTATCTGGTCAAGACCGGGCGCCGCGAGGCGCTGCGCCCGGTGTGGCTCGGCGTGGCCGCCGCGGTCATCCTGAGCATGTCCTTCGGCGCGGCGCTGGAGTTCGGCTCGCAGGAGCTGACCTTCGAGGCCCAGGAGGCGCTGGGCGGCTCGCTGTCGATCGTGTCGGTGGGCCTGGTGACCTGGATGGTGTTCTGGATGCGGCGCACCGCCCGCCATCTGAAAGCCGAGCTGCACAGCAAGCTGGACGCGGCGCTCGCGGTGGGCACCGGGGCGCTGGTGGCCACGGCCTTCCTGGCGGTCGGCCGGGAGGGCCTGGAGACCGCGCTGTTCGTGTGGACGGCGGTGCGGGCGAGCAACGACGGCACGGCGGACCCGCTGATCGGCGTGGTCCTCGGCCTGCTCACCGCGGTGGTGCTGGGCTGGCTGTTCTACCGGGGCGCGCTGCGGATCAACCTGGCGAAGTTCTTCACCTGGACCGGGGCGATGCTGGTCGTGGTGGCGGCGGGGGTGCTCGCGTACGGCTTCCACGACCTCCAGGAGGCCGACTGGCTGCCCGGACTGCACTCGCTGGCGTTCGACATCAGCTCCACCGTCGCGCCGGACTCCTGGTACGGCACGCTGCTCAAGGGCGTCTTCAACTTCCAGCCGGACCCGACCTGGCTCCAGGTGTGGATGTGGACGCTCTACCTGGTCCCCACGCTCGCGCTGTTCCTCCGCCCCGGTAGGGTGTCGCCGTCCACAGCAGCCCCCACGGATCGGGAGCCGGAGCCCCATGACACGCAGGTCGCCCCGTCGGCAGCTGGCCGTTCCGACCGCAGCGGTGGTACTGACGCTGGGGATGACGCTCACGGGGTGCATGACGGTGCACGGGGAGCGGGAGAACATTCCGTCGGTGGACAAGGCTGAGGCGCCCAAGGCGCTCGAGCGGTTCACCGATACGTACAACAAGGCGTACCGGGAGCTGGATCCGGCGGTGGCGAGCCAGGTGGAGACGGGCCCGCTGGAGGCCATCACCACGGCCGACCTCAAGGCCCAGCACGCGAGTTCGCCCGACGGCAACCCCACGTACCCGTCGCTGGAGCTGTCCGACGTCACCTACCGCATCCCCAAGCAGGTGGGCTGGCCGAAGTTCTTCGTCGCGGACACCGACAGCAACCGCGATGACAACCGCTGGCTGTTCGTCTTCACCCGTGGCGGTGCCGATGAGCCGTGGAAGGCGGCGTATCTGTCCATCCTCAGCCAGGACGAGGTGCCGGACTTCGCGACCGACGGGGACGGCTGGGCCAAGCCGGTCCGGGCCGCGGGACCGGCCCCGAAGCTGGCCGTCCGGCCGGACCGGCTGAGCGCGAAGTACGCCGACTACCTGATGACGGGCAAGGGTTCGGTCTTCGCCGACGGCCAGTCCACGTCGGCGCTGCGGGACACCCGGAAGAAGTACCTGCGCACGCCGAAGTTCTGGACGGAGTACATCGACAGCCCGGCGCAGGGCGCGCAGGACGCCCCGGTGGGGCTGCGCACCTCGGACGGCGGGGCGATCGTGTTCTTCACCTCGCACCACCGGCAGAAGCAGACTATGGCGAAGGGGTTCAGGCCCAACCCGGATCCGCAGATCAAGGCGCTGATGACGGGAGAGGCGAAGCGGGCGGTGACGCTGACGAGGATCGCGGAGTCGGCGGTACGGGTTCCCGCGAAGGACGCGGCGGACCCGAAGGTGGTCTTCCTCAACCGCCTGGAGGGCGTCACCGCGGCGAGGGGCGACTAGGTAGGGTGCGGCCCTTCGGTCCGAGGTGCGGAACGGGTGGGCACAACCCACCCACCGGCCCGCACCCGGCGACGGACCTAAGAAGGGCTACCCGGACTACCGCCCCATGGGCCAAGCCGCGGCCTGATCCTGCTCCTCGCCCGCGAAGCGGGCACACGCGTCCGTGAGCGTCTCCAGCAGCGTCAGGGGATCCGGCAGCGGCCGCTCGGGCCCCAGCACCCACCCCACGCGCCCGTCCCCCGCCACCCTCGCGGGCGGCACCAGCACATAGCTCCCCCGGCAGTGCCACCGCAGCCCCGGATGCTCGTCCATCGTCTCCGGATGGCAGTCAAGCTCGCACGGCCACCACTCGTCCTCGTCGTCGGGCGTGCCCCGCGTGGCCGTGAAGAAGAGCATCCGGGCCTGCTGGAGATCGCCACTGCTGGTGGCCACCGGCCCGACCTCGACCTCGGCCGCGCCCAGCCGCTCCAGGGCCAGCCGCCCCGCGTCCACGGGCACGTCGAGCACATCGTGGACGATGCCGGTGGCGGTGATGAAGTTGGCCCGCGGATCGGCGCGCAGCCACTGCGCGACCCGGTCCGGGTCCGTCGTCGCCTGGGTCTGCCAGGCGAACGAGACGGGGTGGCGGGCCGGGGTGGGACAGCCGATGCGGTCACAGGAACAGCCGTAGCCGGACGGGTGCGCGGCCGGTGCCAGCGGGAATCCGGCCGCCGCGGCGGCCATGAGCAGGTCCTCGCGGGCGCCCCCGGCGCCCGCCCCCGTGTCCTGGTCGCCGCCCGCCCCGCTCCTCGGCCGACGCAGCCACTGGGAGAACCTGCCCTTGCGTTCCATCTACCGCCTCGCTTCACCGCCGGTACCGGCGGTGCCGCCAGTACCCGATCAATGCTGCCACCATCCTGCTCCGGAAGTGGCCGGTGTCCGCATCCGGGGTGGTGAGAGCACCCCGACCGGGTGTCGATATCAGGACATGACGGATGTCACGCCCCTAGCGTTCCGTTTATGATCAGCAGGCGCTTTCTGACCGCCGTCGTGGTGCTCGGCCTCTCCATACCGGCGGCCGTCGCGGCCCACCCCACCGCTCGTCCTTCCGTACGACGCCTCATACCCCCGGCCCCCGAACCGGCGCGCCTCGCCCTCCAGCCCGTGCTCACGACGCCGTCGTCCCGCAGGCCCGCCATCGTCTACACCGCGCACCGCGGCGGCGCCCTGGAAGTGCCGGAGAACAGCATGTCCGGGCTGGCCAGCGCCTTCAGCAGGCATGACACCCAGGTACTGGACTTCGACAGCCGCATGCTGGCGGACGGCACGCTCGTGGTGATGCACGACGCCACGCTGGACCGCACCACCGACCGCACCGGGCCCGTACGGGCCCTCACCGCCGCCCAGTGGCGGGGCGTCCGGCTACGCCCCGCCCGCTCCCTGCGCGGCGCCTGGCGGCCCGAGCGGCCGCCGACCGTCGCCGAGGTGCTGGACCGGTTCGGCGGCCGGACCACCTTGATGGTGGAGGCCAAGGACCCGGAGAGCCTGCCGCGGCTGGCGAAGCTGATCCGCGACCGGGGGCTGGTCCGCTCCGTCTACGTCAACAGCAACCGCCCCGAGGTGGCCCGCGAGGCCCACCGCAGGGGGCTGCTGACGCAGCTGTGGCGGTCCGCCCGGCAGATGCGCACCGACACCCCGCGCGACTGGCGCGGAGTGGTCGATCTGCTGGACGTGGACTACCGGGCGCGCGACGCGGACGTACGGCGGGCCGTCACCTCCGGGATACCGCGGGTGTGGGCGCACACCGTGGACACCCCGGCGCAGCGGGACCGGATGCTGCGGCTGGGCTGCGAGGGCATCATCACCGACGCACCGGGACGGCTGATCTCCACACCCTCACGGCTGCCACAGGCCCTCAACGGAAGCTGAACGCCAGCCGCCGCCGGCGAGCCGAGCAGGACCGACCACCGGTCCGGCTCCCGCCGGTAGGATTTCCCGGATGCACGCCGCCGACGCCGCACCTGCCGACGCCCCCGCCGATGAGACGCCGCACACCGCGCTCGCCGGGCTCCTCGACGGTCTGCCGCCCCGCCGGGCGGCCCAGGCGGTCGACCGGCTGATCGGCCACTACCGGGGGCGTACCCCGACCGACGCGCCCGTGCTGCGCGACCGATCCGACGTCGCCGCGTACGCCGCGTACCGGATGCCCGCGACCTTCGAGGCCGTGCGCGCGGCCCTCGACGCCTTCCGCGCCCGTACGCCCGGCTGGGCCCCGGCGGCGCATGTCGACATCGGCGGCGGTACGGGCGCGGCCAGTTGGGCGGTGGCCGCCGCCTGGCCGCGGGCCGGGCACACCACCACGGTCCTGGACTGGGCCGAGCCCGCGCTGGCCCTCGGCCGCGAGCTGGCCCGGCGGGCGCCCTCCGAGGCGCTGCGCACCGCCGGCTGGCAGCGCCGGGCCATCGGCGACGGCCTTGCGCTGCCGGACGGAACGGACCTGGTCACCGCCAGCTATGTGCTGGGCGAGCTGACCGAGGCCGACCAGCGCGCCGTCGTGGCCGAGGCGGCGCGCACGGCGCGGGCCGTGGTGCTGGTCGAACCGGGCACCCCGGACGGCTATCTGCGGATCCGCGAGGCCAGGGACCGGCTGCTGGCGGCGGGGCTGCGGATCGTCGCCCCCTGCCCGCACGGCGCGCCCTGCCCGATCGAGCCCGGCACCGACTGGTGCCACTTCGCCACCCGGGTCCGCCGCTCCTCCCTCCACCGGCGGGTCAAGGGCGGTTCGCTGCCGTACGAGGACGAGAAGTTCAGCTATGTCGCGGCCGTGCGCTTCGACGCCCCGCCCGCCGGGGCGCGGGTGGTGCGCCGTCCCCAGATCCGCAAGGGCCAGGTACTGCTGGACCTGTGCACCCCCGAGGAGGGGCTGGCCCGCACCACGGTGACCAAGCGCCAGGGACCGCTGTACCGGGCAGCCCGAGATGTCGCCTGGGGCGACACCTGGCCCCCCGAGGAGAGACCGCCCGGCTGAGCGCTCCGCGGTGCCGTCTCGATGTGCGGCTCCGCCACTGGACCCGGGGTCTGGGGCGGAGCCCCACCAGGCGGCGGAGCCGCATATCGAGGCCGTGGGAAGGGGCGGGGAGGGGAACGGCCCGCTGCGGGCGGGACATCCGCTGCTCGGTGCGGCCGGGTCAGCGCAGGGCGCGGGCCAGTGCCGTGGCCGCCTCGGCACGGGGGGTGCTGTCGCCTGGGCGGCGGCGTGGATGCACGGTCGTGGCGAGGAGTACCAGATAGGCCCCGCGGGCCCGGTCCACCACCAGGCTGGTGCCGGTGAAGCCGGTGTGCCCCGCGGCGCCCCGGCCCGCCAGCTCGCCCATGAACCACGGCTGGTCGACCTCGAAGCCAAGGCCCGGTGCGGTCAGCATCAGTTCGGTGGACTCCGGCGACAGTACGGGTCCGCCGCCGGTCAGCAGGGCACGGCACAGGGCGGCGAGGTCTGCGGCCGTGGAGAAGAGTCCGGCGTGTCCCGCGACCCCGCCCAGCGCCCAGGCGTTCTCGTCGTGCACCACGCCCCGCAGCATCTCCCGGTCCAGCTTGCCCCAGGGCCGCCGCTGGTCCTCGGTGGCCGCGGTCCTGGGCCGCCAGGAGGCGGGCGGGTTGAAGCGGGTGTCCGCCATGCCCAGCGGGCCGGTGACCGCCTCCCGGACGAGCCGGTCGAGCGGCTGCCCGGCCGACCGCTCCAGGACGCGCTGGAGCAGCAGGAAGTTGAGATCGGAGTAGCGGCGGGCGGTGCCGGGCGGGGTGGCCGGGGGCTCGGCCGCGAGCCGGGCCAGCGCCCGCTCCCGGCCGTCCTCCCCGTACTCGTACAGCGGCAGTTCGGGGATCAGCCCGGAGGTGTGGGTGAGCAGCTGCCGTACCGTGATGCCGTGCTCGGCGGCGGCCGTGCACTCCGGGGCGTACCCGGCCACCGGCCCGTCCAGCGCGATCAGCCCGCGCTCGACGGCCCGCAGCGCCACGATCGTGGTGCACAGCTTGGTGAGCGAGGCGAGGTCGAAGACGGTGTCGGAGCGCACCGGCACCCACCGCTCGCGCGGCAGCTCCACGCCCCGGTCGGTCCGCTCGTCGTACGCCGCGTAGCGCACCGCCCAGCCGGAGCACTCCTCGGCCAGCGGGCCGGAGGCGGTCCCGGCGGCCAGCGCCACCCCGGCGCACCAAGGGCGCTCCCCCTCGGGAAGCGCCCTCACGGTCTCCAGGAGCCGGGTCAGACCACGGTCACGCGTCGATTCGTACGTCGCTGCCACGGACGGCAGAGTCCCATGAAGCAGGCCATCGCCGCGAGCGCGCAGACCAGCTGGACGACGGCCATCGGCACCGCCGTGGTCTCGCCCGCGATCCCCACCAGCGGGGAGGCGACCGCGCCCAGCAGGAAGGTGGAGGTGCCGAGCAGCGCGGAGGCGGAACCGGCGGCGTGCGGGGTGCGGTTCAGGGCCTGGGCGTTGGTGTTCGGCATGGCCAGGCCCATCGCGGACATCAGCACGAACAGGCTCCCCGCCACCGGGACCAGACCGGCCTTCCCGAACACCCCGGAGGCCAGCACGAGCAGCGTGCCCGCCGCGACGGTGATCACGACCAGCCCCACGGCCAGCACCCTGTCCATGCTGACCCGGCCCACCAGCACCCGGCCGTTGAGCTGACCGGTGGCCACGAGACCGATCGAGTTCAGCCCGAAGAGCAGGCTGAAGGTCTGCGGCGAGGCGCCGTAGATCTCCTGGACGACGAAGGACGAACCGGAGACATAGGCGAAGAGCGCCGCGAAGGCGAAGCCGCCCGCGAGCACATAGCCGGTGAAGACGCGGTCGGCGAGCAGCCCGCGCATGGTGCGCAGGGCCTGGCCGAGCCCGCCCTCATGGCGCCGCTCTGGCGGCAGCGTCTCGCCCAGCCGCCGCCAGACCACGAGGGTGAGCAGCGCGCCGATCACGGTGAGCACCACGAACACCCCGCGCCAGTCGGTGAAGCGGAGGATCTGGCCGCCGATGAGCGGGGCCGCGATGGGCGCCACGCCGGAGATCAGCATCAGGGTGGAGAAGAACCGGGCCATCGCGACGCCGTCGTAGAGGTCCCGGACGACGGCGCGGGCGATCACGATCCCGGCCGAGCCCGCGAGCCCCTGGAGCAGCCGGAAGCCGATGAGCAGCCCGGCGGTGGGGGCCAGGGCGCAGACGGCGGTGGCGATGACGTAGACCACCATGCCGATGAGCAGCGGACGGCGGCGCCCCCAGCGGTCGCTCATCGGGCCGACGACGAGCTGCCCGAGCGCCATGCCCATCAGGCAGGCGGTGAGGGTGAGCTGGGCGGTGGCGGCCGAGCTGTGGAGCGCGTCGGTGACCTCCGGCAGGGCCGGGAGGTACATGTCCATGGACAGCGCCGGGAGGGCGGTGAGCCCGCCGAGTATCAGGGTGACGAGGAGGCTCGTACGGCGCTGCGCGGTGAGCCCGGGAGGGGCGGCAGCGGAGGCGCGGGAGGCTTCGGGGGACGGGGTTCCGGGCAGGTCGGCCCGGGTGGGAGCGGCGGCCGGTTGGCCGGGCTGCTGCATGCGTACCTTCCATGAGTCGTTGAGACGTTCCTATGCTCTCAGCGATTCGAAGGGACTCGAACCTCTGGGGACAGGGGGAAAGGGGGCCGGAATGGCCGGGACGAGCGGTTCGGACACCGTGCGGTGGGGGATTCTGGCGACCGGCGGGATCGCCGCCTCGTTCGTCACGGATCTGCTGGAGATGACGGACGCGCAGGTCATCGCGGTCGGCTCGCGCCGGCCTGAGTCGGCGAAGCGGTTCGCGGAGCGGTTCGGGATACCCCGCGCCTACGGCGGCTGGAAGGAGCTGGCCGCCGATGACGACATCGATGTGATCTATGTCGCCACCCCGCACTCGGCCCATCGGGCCTCGGCCGGGCTGTGTCTGGAGGCGGGGCGTGCGGTGCTGTGCGAGAAGCCGTTCACGCTCAATGTCCGCGAGGCCGGGGAGCTGGTGGGCCTCGCCCGGGCCCGGGGCCGCTTCCTGATGGAGGCGATGTGGACGTACTGCGATCCGGTGGTACGCCGGATGACCGAGCTGATCCACGACGGTGCGATCGGTGAGGTGCGGGCGGTCCACGCGGACTTCGGGCTGCCCGGCCCGTTCGAACCGGACCACCGGCTGCGCGATCCGGCGCTGGGCGGCGGCGCCCTGCTGGACCTCGGCGTCTATCCGGTCTCCTTGGCCCAGCTGGTGCTCGGTGAGCCGGACGAGGTGCGGGCGGTGGGGCGGCTCTCCCCCGAGGGCGTGGATGTGAACACGGGCCTGGCGCTGGGCTGGAACAGCGGGGCGGTGGCACTGCTCTCCTGCTCGATCACCGCCGATACGCCGCTGACGGCGGCGGTGACGGGCACGGCGGGGCGGATCGAGTTCCCGCGCGGCTTCTTCCACCCGGAGCGCTTTGTGCTGCACCGGCCGGGCCGGGATCCGGAGGAGATCACGGCGGTGGACGGGATGAGCGGCTACCAGCGGGAGGCGGCCGAGGTGATGCGGGCGCTGCGCGCGGGCGAGACGGAGTCCCCGCTGGTGCCGCTGGACGGCACGCTGGCGGTGATGCGGACGCTGGACGCGGCGCGGGAGCGGCTGGGGGTGCGGTATCCGGGCGAGGACGCGGGTGTGGCGGCGGCAACAGCAACAGCAACAGCAACGGCCGCGGGCGAGGGCGAGGGCGAGGGATGAGCGGGCGGGCCCGGCTAGGGCGTGCGCGCCGGGCCCGCCCGGCTCGGGCATGCGCGCCGGGCCCGCCCGCTTCAGACGTGCGCGCCGGGCCCGCCCCGCCGTCAGACCTGCTTCAGGCCGGGGTTCCCGGCCTCGCTGACGAACGACGCCGCCGTGGTGAGCGGCGCGCCCTGGGTCGTGACCGCGGAGACCGTCTTGTAGTCGGCCCGTGCCCGCTCCTCGTCCAGTGAGACCGTCACATAGCCGCGCCGGCCGTTGTAGAACTTCATATGCGGGTTGGCGGCCATGTACGTGCCCCAGTTGTCGGGCTTGTCGGCGCCGTCCTGGCCGCTGCTGACGGAGGTGCCGACGAACTCCACGCCCAGGGTCCGGGAGCCCGGGTCGTCGAAGTCCTTCTTGATGTCGAAGGCGTAGTGCACATGGACATCGCCGGTCAGGACGACGAAGTTGGCCAGGCCCGCCTTCTCGACACCGGCCAGGATCCGCTCCCGGGAGGCGGGGTAGCCGTCCCAGGAGTCCATGGAGAGCTTGGAGCGCGCGGCCGTGGTGTTCTTCCGCTGGGAGAAGGTGACCTGCTGCGGCAGCACGTTCCAGGTGGCGGTGGAGCGCTGGAAGCCGTCGAGCAGCCAGCGCTCCTGGGCGGCGCCGGTGAGGGTGCGCGAGGGGTCCCCGGACTCCGGCCCCGGGTACTGCCAGCCGTCGCCGTACGCCTGGTTGGAGCGGTACTGGCGAGTGTCGAGGATGTCGAACTGGGCCAGCTCGCCGTAGTGGAAGCGGCGGTAGAGCCGCATGTCGGCGCCGCTCGGCCGCTGGGGCATCCGCAGCGGCATGTTCTCCCAGTACGCGCGGTAGGCGGCGGCCCGGCGGACCAGGAACTCGTCCGAGGGGCTGCCGTTCTCGTCGATGTCGCCCGCGTAGTTGTTCTCGGTCTCGTGGTCGTCCCAGGTGACGTACCAGGGGAAGGCGGCGTGGGCGGCCTGGAGGTCCTCGTCGGACTTGTAGAGCGCGTAGCGCAGCCGGTAGTCCCCGAGCGTCATGGTCTCGGTGTTGAAGTGGGCGGGGAGGGTGCGGTCGGTGTAGCCGCGGGCGCCGCCCGCGGCGCTGACCGCGTACTCGTACTGGTAGTCGCCCACGTGGAAGACGGCGTCCAGGTCCTCCTGCGCCAGGTGGCGGTAGGCGGTGAAGTAGCCGTCGTGGTATGCCTGGCAGGACACCAGGCCGAAGCGGACCTCCTGGACCTCGGCTCCCTGGGCGGGGGTGGTGCGGGTGCGGCCGACCGGGCTGGTCCAGCTCCCGGCCCTGAAGCGGTACCAGTAGACGCGGCCCGGTTCGAGCCCCGTGGCGTCCACGTGCACGGTGTAGTTGAACTCGGCGTGCGCGGTGGTGGTTCCCCGGCGGGCGACGCGCTGGAACCTCTCGTCGCGGGCGATCTCCCACTCGACCTTCACGGTGCCCGTTTCCGGCAGCCCGTTGCCCGGCTCATAGGGGCGGGGCGCCAGCCTGGTCCACAGCACGACGGCGCCGGGCAGCGGGTCGCCGGAGGCCACGCCGAGGGTGAAGGGGTTGTCGGCGAGCGCGTGCGGCGTCGCCTGCGCGGCGTGGGCGCTGGGCAGGTTGGTGGTGAAGGCGAGCGCGGCGGCGGCCCCCGTCACGGTGAGGAAGCGGCGGCGTCCCAGCTGTGCGGCCGCGGCTCGTATGGCGCGCTGGTGCGAGTCGTGTGCCATGTGCTCTCCCCTGGCTCGTGGCGTCCCTGGCGCGCGGCATTCCTGCGCGTGCCTGCGCGTGCCTGCGCGTGGCGTCAGGGGAATTGGAGTGTCGGGGGACGGCCGGGCGTTTGCGTGCACACGACATTGATATGACCGCTCGGTGAGGTCCGTTGCCGGAAGGGATCTTTACCGCGAATCGACGTCTCGGCACGGCGAACTGACGTGGCGTACGCTGCGGCGCCATGAGCGACGGTCGTGTGTCGGTGGTGTCGAAGGTGGCGGTGGTGACGGGCGCGGGCTCCGGGGTCGGCCGGGCCGTGGCGCTCGAACTCCTTGAGTCGGGCTGGTCGGTGGCGCTTGCGGGGCGCCGCGAGGAGGCCCTGGCCGAGACGGCGCGGCTGGCCGGTGGCGGCTCCCAGGCCCCGGTGGTGCCGACGGATGTGGCCGACCCGGGGCGGGTGGACGCGCTCTTCGCGGCGGTGCGGGAGCGGTTCGGACGGCTGGATCTGCTGTTCAACAACGCGGGCAGCTTCGGCCCGCCCGGCGTACCGCTGGAGGAGCTGGCCTACCAGGACTGGCGGTCGGTCGTGGACACCAACCTCACGGGGGCGTTCCTGTGCGCACAGGGGGCGTTCCGGCTGATGCGGGACCAGGAGCCCCGGGGCGGACGGATCATCAACAACGGCTCGCTGTCGGCGCATGTGCCCAGGCCGGACAGCGTGGCGTACACGGCCACCAAGCACGCCGTCACCGGGCTCACCAAGTCGCTGTCGCTGGACGGGCGCCGGTACGGCATCGCCTGCGGGCAGATCGACATCGGCAACGCGGCGACCGAGATGACCGAGCGGATGTCCGCCGGGGTGCCACAGGCGAGCGGGGAGGTGGTGGCCGAGCCCGTGATGGACGTCGCGGACGTGGCACGGACGGTGCGGCATATGGCGTCGCTGCCCCTGGAGGCGAATGTGCAGTTCGCGACGGTCATGGCGACGGCCATGCCGTACATCGGCCGCGGCTGACGGATGAGGGAACGTCACCCGTCGTAGATAACCCTCCGATTGTGGAGATAATGTGAGGATGCGGGCAATTCACCCCATCGGCACAGCGGTTCCCGGGTGCCCCCCTGGGTCACCCCCCGGGCTGTTCGAGGGCCGCTCGATATGGCAGGGTCGTTCCCCACCGCGCCACATCCTTCACCACTGCACCACCGCCGTTCCGCCCCCGCCCCACCGCTGTTCCGCCCCCGCCCCACACCGGCATCCGAACGAAGAGAGACCGCCGTGCGTTCTCTGCCGCTCACCCTGATCGCCCGTCTGCTGCCCGTCGCCGTCCTCGCCGCCGCGGGGGTGGCCATGACCACGTCGGACGACTCGGACACGAGCGCCACCCC
>NZ_LAKD02000090.1 GCF_000968685.2 Streptomyces antioxidans | reverse complement strand
GGGGTGGGGCGATTTCTGTCGCCGCCGTCAATGGTCCTGGTTCGGTGGTGGTGTCCGGTGATCCGGGTGCGTTGGATGAGATGGTGGCGCGGCTGGAGGGTGAGGAGGTGCGGGTTCGTCGGGTGCCGGTGGACTACGCCTCGCATTCCGCTCATGTGGAGGCCATCCGTGAGGAGTTGCTGACGGTCCTGGCGGATCTTGAGCCGCGTGTGCCGGAGGTGCCGTTCTACTCGACGGTCTCCGGTGAGCTGGTGGACACCACCGGTCTGGACGCGGAGTACTGGTATCGGAACCTGCGGCAGACCGTCGAGCTGGAGGCCACCACCCGTACCCTCCTCGGCACCGGCCACGGCGTGTTCATCGAGGTGAGCCCGCACCCGGTGCTCACCCTGCCGGTGCAGCAGACGGTTGAATCAGCCGAGGCCCAGGCCGTGGTCGTGGGCACGCTGCGCCGCGACGAGGGCGGCCTGGAGCGGTTCCTGACCTCGATCGCCGAGCTCCATGTCAACGGGGCCGACATCGACTGGCGGAAGGTGTTCGCCGGACACGGGGCCCGTCAGGTGGACCTGCCGACGTACGCCTTCCAGCGGCAGCGCTACTGGCCACAGGCGGCCGAGGACGGCGGGTTCGGCAACGGCCCCGTATCCGAGGCCGACGCGGTGGACGCCCGGTTCTGGGAGGCCGTCGAGCGCGAGGACCTGGAGGGGCTGGCGCGGACGCTGGAGCTCGACGGGGAGGCGCCGCTGAGCGCGGTGCTGCCCGCCCTGTCGTCGTACCGGCGGGGCAGGCGGGACCGCTCGACGGTCGACAACTGGCGCTACCGGATCAACTGGAAGCCCGTCATCGACCAGCCGTCGTCCGGCGCCGAGCGGGGGCAGGAGGCCCCGATCACCGGTACGTGGATGGTCGTCGTACCGCCGGTCGACGCCGCCCGTGAACTGGCCGGGCGCATCGCACGGGACGTGGAACGCCACGGTGCCCGGATGGTGCGCGTCGACCTGGACGGTACGGAGCCGGAGCGGTCGTCGCTGGCCGACCTCCTGCGGGCCGCCGCCCCCGGCACCCCGCCCGCGGACGGGGACGGCCAGGAGGACACGCCCGCGATCGACGGAGTGCTCTCCCTGCTCGCCCTGGACGAGGAGGCACTGGCCGAACACCCGGGCATACCGCGCGGCTTCGCCGGAACCGTGGCCCTGGTCCAGGCGCTGAGCGACATCGACATCGATGTGCCGTTGTGGCTGGCCACCACCGGGGCGGTGTCCGTAGGCCGCTCCGACCGGGTCGGCCGCGTCAAGCAGTCCCTGGTGTGGGGTCTGGGCCGGGTGGTCGGCCTGGAGTACGCACAGCGCTGGGGCGGTCTGGTCGACCTCCCCGAGTCCCCGGACGCGCTCGACGAACGCGCGCTGGACCGCCTGGTCGGGCTGATCGGGCGCTCCGGTGACGAGGACCAGGTGGCGGTGCGCGCCTCCGGGGTCTTCGCCCGACGGCTCGTCCGCGCGCCCCTGGGCGACGCCCGTCCGGCCCGCGTCTGGGAGCCTCGCGGCAGCGTTCTGATCACCGGTGGTACCGGTGCCCTCGGTGGCCGTCTCGCCCGCTGGCTCGCCCATGCCGGTGCCGAGCACCTGGTGCTGACCAGCCGCCGCGGCCTGGAGGCCCCCGGCGCGGCCGAGTTGCGGGACGAGCTGACCGCGCTCGGCACGCGGGTCACCGTCGCGGCCTGCGACGCCGCTGACCGCGGCGCGCTGCGGGAGCTCCTGGACGGGCTGCCCGCGGAGTACCCGCTGACCGCGGTGGTGCACGCGGCCGGTGTGCTGGACGACGGGCTCATCGACACCCTCACCGTCCCCAGGGCGCAGGGGGTCTTCCGGCCCAAGGTGGACGCCGTGGTGAACCTCCACGAGCTCACCCGGGACCTGGACCTGTCCGCGTTCATCCTCTTCTCCTCCTACGCCGGAACCGTCGGCGGCGCCGGTCAGGGCAGCTACGCCGCCGCGAACGCCTTCCTCGACGCCCTGGCGCAGCAGCGCCGGGCCCAGGGGCTGGCGGCCACATCGGTGGCGTGGGGTGCCTGGGGCGGCGGCGGTCTGGTGGACGACGCCACCGCGGCCCAGCTGAAGCGGCGCGGTATGCCGCCGCTGGTGCCCGAACTCGCCGTCGACGCCCTTCAGCAGGCGCTCGACCACGACGAGGTGGACATCACCGTCGCCGATGTGGACTGGGAGCGCTACGCGCCCGGCTTCGCCTCGGCCCGGCCGCGCCCGCTGCTCAACGAACTGCCGGAGGTGCGGCAGGCACTGGAGGCGGCCGAGGCCGAACTGGGCGCGGCGCTCACCGGGCTGGCCGTGCGCCTCGAGGGGCTGTCTGCCGTCGAACGCGAGGCGGAGGTGCTCGACCTCGTCAGGTCCCACGCCGCCGAGGTGATCGGATACCCGAGCGCCGAAGCGGTCGAGCCCGAACGGGCCTTCCGGGACATCGGGTTCGACTCGCTGACCGCGGTGGAACTGCGCAACGGCCTCAGCGCGGCGGCGGGTGTGAACCTGCCCGTCACGATGGCCTTCGACTACCCGACGCCCACGGTGCTCGCCCGGTTCATCCTCGGTGAGGTGCTGGGCACCGCGCCCGCACCGGCCGATGACCTGCCGGTGGTGACGGGCACCGTCGTGGACGACGACCCGATCGCGATCGTGTCGATGAGCTGCCGCTTCCCCGGCGGGGTGCGCACCCCGGAGGACCTGTGGCGACTGGTCTCCGAGGGCAGCGACGTGATCAGCGCCTACCCGGCCAACCGCGGCTGGGACCTGGACGACCTCTACAACCCGGACCCGGAGAACACGGGCACCAGCTACGCCAGCGGCGGTGGATTCGTCTATGACGCCGATGAGTTCGACCCGGCGTTCTTCGGGATCGCCCCCCGCGAGGCGCTGACCATCGACCCGCAGCAGCGGCTGCTGCTGGAGACCTCGTGGGAGGCGTTCGAGCGGGCGGGCATCGACCCCGTGTCGCTCAGGGGAAGCCGGACCGGCGTCTTCGCGGGAAGCAACGGCCAGGACTACATCGGCCTGCTGCTGACCGCCCCGGGCGGCCCCGACGGCTACCTCGGCACCGGCAACGCGGGCAGCGTCGTCTCCGGCCGCATCTCCTACACCTTCGGCCTCGAAGGACCGGCCGTCACGGTGGACACGGCGTGCTCCTCGTCGCTGGTGGCGCTGCACATGGCCGTGCAGTCGCTGCGGCAGGGCGAGTGCTCCATGGCGCTGGCCGGCGGTGTCACGATCATGTCCACCCCGGGCTCCTTCGTGGACTTCAGCCGCCAGAAGGGGCTGTCGTCGGACGGGCGCTGCAAGGCGTTCGCGGCGTCGGCCGACGGCACGGGCTGGGGCGAGGGCGTCGGTGTGCTGCTGCTCGAGCGGCTGTCCGACGCACGGCGCAACGGCCACCCGGTGATGGCGATCGTGCGCGGCTCCGCCGTCAACCAGGACGGCGCGTCCAACGGTCTGACGGCCCCCAACGGTCCCTCGCAGCAGCGGGTGATCCGCCAGGCGCTGGCCAGCGCCGACCTCGCCGCCCACCAGGTGCACGCGGTCGAGGCACACGGCACCGGCACCAGGCTCGGCGACCCGATCGAGGCGCAGGCGCTGCTGGCCACCTACGGCCAGGGGCGGTCGGACGGCCAGCCGCTGTGGCTGGGCTCCATCAAGTCCAACATCGGGCACACCCAGGCCGCGGCCGGTGTCGCGGGCGTCATCAAGATGGTGATGGCCATGCGGGAGGGCGTGTTGCCGCAGACGCTCCACGTCAATGAGCCCACACCGCACGTGGACTGGACGGCGGGCGAGGTCCGGCTGCTGACCGCGCCGACCGCGTGGCCGGAGGACGGCGAGCCGCGCCGCGCGGGCATCTCCTCGTTCGGCATCAGCGGCACCAACGCCCACACCATCATCGAGCAGGCCCCGGAGCCGGACGGGCCGCAGACGGGCGAGCGGATCCATACGGACGACACCCCCTCGGCGGTCGCGGAAACCCTCCCCTGGACGGTCGCGGGCAAGGGCGCCCAGGCGCTGTGCGCCCAGGCCAGGAGCCTGCACGACTATGTGGCGGCCCACCCCGAGCTCGACCTGAACGACGTGGGCCACTCGCTGGCGGCCACCCGGTCCGTCTTCGACCACCGCGCCGTGCTCATGAGCGGCGACCGGGAGGGACTGCTGAGCGGTCTGGAGGCCATCGCCTCCGGTGGCACGGCACCCGGAGTCATCCAGGGATCGGTGGGCACGGCCGGTAAGACGGCGTTCCTCTTCTCGGGTCAGGGCGCACAGCGTCCCGGCATGGGACGGGAGTTGTATGACCGCTTCCCGGTGTTCTCCCGCGCTCTGGACGAGGTGTGCGCGTACCTCGATGTGCTGCTCGACCGGCCGCTGCGGGAGGTGATTTTCGCCGACGAGGGCAGCGCGGACGCCGAGTTGCTGAACCAGACGGCGTTCACCCAGCCCGCGCTGTTCGCCATCGAGGTGGCGCTGTTCCGGCTGCTGGAGCACTGGGGCGTCACCCCGGATGTGCTCATCGGCCACTCGGTGGGCGAGGTGGCCGCGGCCCATGTGGCCGGGGTGCTCTCGCTGGAGGACGCGTGCGCGCTCATCGCGGCGCGTGGCCGTCTGATGCAGGCGCTGCCCGAGGGTGGCGCGATGGTCGCCATCGAGGCATCCGAAGAGGAGGTCTCCGGTTCGCTGGTCGGCCGCGAGACCGAGGTGAGCATCGCCGCCGTCAACGGCCCGACCGCCGTCGTCATCGCCGGTGACGAGGCCGCGGCGCTGGAGATCGCCGGGGACTGGGCCGAGCAGGGCCGCAAGACCCGCCGGCTGCGGGTCAGTCACGCCTTCCACTCGCCCCGCATGGACGCGATGCTCGACGACTTCCGTGACGTGGTCTCCGGCCTGTCCTTCGCGGCACCGTCGATCTCGCTGGTCTCCAACCTCACGGGCGCGTCGGCGGGCGCGGCCGAGGTGTGCTCGCCGGAGTACTGGGTGCGGCACGTGCGGGAGGCGGTCCGGTTCGCCGACGGCGTACGGGCCCTGGAGAAGCTGGGGGTGACCTCGTTCCTCGAGGTCGGTCCCGACGGTGTGCTCACCGCGATGGCCCAGGACTGCGTGACGGCCGACGAGGCCGCAGACCCGCTCACCCTCGTCCCCGCACTGCGCAAGAACCGCCCCGAGGCCCAGGCGCTGACCACGGCGCTGGCCGAACTCCACGTCCACGGCACCACCGTGAACTGGTCGACGGCCTTCGCCGGGCTGGACGTCCGCCGGGTGGAGCTGCCCACCTACGCCTTCCAGCGGCAGCGCTACTGGCCGAAGACCGGCGGCCCGATGACCGGGGACATCTCCTCGGTCGGGCTCAGCTCCCCCAACCACCCGCTGCTGGGCGCCGGGGTCGAGCTCGCGGGCCGCGACGGATTCCTCTTCACCAGCAGGCTGTCGGTGCAGAGCCAGCCGTGGCTGGCCGACCACGCGATCGCGGGCGCGGCCCTGTTCCCCGGGACCGGATTCCTCGAACTGGCCATCCGCGCCGCCGACCAGGTCGGCTGCGGCCGGGTCGAAGAGGTCACCCTGGCCACCCCGATGGTCCTGCCCGGACACGAACCCGTCCAGGTGCAGCTGTGGGTGGGTGACACGGACGAGACGGGCCACCGCTCGCTCAGCCTGTACTCCCGCCCGGCCGATGCCTCCTCGGACCAGCCGTGGACGCAGCACGCGGCCGGTGCGCTGGCCCCGACCGGACCCGAGCCGTCGTTCGACCTGACCGCATGGCCCCCGGCGGAGGCCGAAGCGCTGGACATCAGCGACTTCTACGAGCGCTTCGCCGCTTCCGGCTTCGCCTACGGCCCGGTGTTCCAGGGCCTGCGCGCCGCCTGGCGCTCCGGCGACGACGTCTACGTCGAGGTCGGCCTCGGCGAAGAACACGCCTCGGACGCGGCCGACTTCGGCCTCCACCCGGCGCTGCTGGACGCCGCCGTGCAGGCGGTGACCTTCGTCGCCCTGGAGGACGTCGGCCTCTCCCGGCTCCCGTTCTCCTGGAGCGGGGTGTCGCTCCACGCCGGTGGCGCGTCCACCCTGCGGGTGCGCCTCACCCAGCTGGGACCGGACTCCATCGCCCTCGCGGTGGCCGATGGCACCGGCCGCCCGGTGGCGTCGGTCGAATCCCTCGTACTGCGCCCGGTGTCGGTGGACCACATCGACACGGCCAGGACGTCGGCGTTCCGCGACTCGCTGTTCACGCTGGACTGGACCCCCGTACCGGCCGTCGCCGCGGCCGGGACGTCGGCGGCGCGCTGGGCCGTGGTGGGCGCCGACCACTACGGACTGGCCTCCGGCGCGATCGCCGGAGCCGAGGTGACCGGCTACGCCGACCTCGACGCCCTGGGCGCCGCGATCGACGGTGGCGCCGCCGCCCCGGACGCCGTGCTGGTGTCCTACGCACCGGGCCTCGACGACGAGGCGGCCCGGGGCAAGCCCAAGAGCAAGGGCAAGGGCAAGGGCAAGGGCAAGAGCAGGGCCAAGCGGGCCCCGGAGCCGGTGGACGCCGTCCACGCGGTGACCCACCACACGCTGGGCATGATCCAGGGCTGGCTCGGCGACCGCAGGTTCGCCTCCTCCCGGCTGGTCTTCGTGACCTCGGGCGCCATGGCACCCGAGGGCCACGACGAGACCCCGGACCTGATCCACGCACCCCTGTGGGGCATGGTGCGGTCCGCGCAGTCGGAGAACCCGAACTGCTTCGTCCTGGTCGACCTGGACGAGGACGAGAAGTCCAGGGCGGCGCTGCCCACGGTGCTCGCGACCGACGAGCCCCAGGCCGTGGTCCGCGAGGGCACGGTGCTCGGCCAGCGCATGGCCCGGGTCTCCTCGGGCACCGCGCTGCTGCCGCCCGCCGGGGTGCGCGAATGGCGGCTGGACATGCACGCCAAGGGGACCTTGGAGAACCTGGCGCTGCTGCCCTGCCCCGACGCCACGGAGGAACTGGGCGCGACCGAGATCAGGGTGGCGCTGCGCGCCGCGGGCCTGAACTTCCGCGATGTGCTCAACGCCCTGGGGATGTACCCGGGGGAGGCCGGACCGCTCGGCGGCGAAGGCGCCGGTGTGGTCACCGAGGTCGGCTCCGCGGTCACGGACCTCGTGCCCGGCGACAAGGTGATGGGCATCTTCAGCGGGTCGTTCGGTCCGGTCGCCATCACCGACTCGCGCGTCGTCGCCCGGGTCCCGCGGGACTGGACGTTCGAGCAGGCGGCCTCCACCCCCATCGTGTTCCTCACCGCCTACTACGCCATGAGGGACCTGGCGGACCTGAAGGAGGGCCAGTCGGTACTGGTGCACTCGGCGGCCGGTGGTGTGGGCATGGCCACGCTCCAGCTGGCGCGGCACTTCGGCGCCGAGGTGTTCGGCACCGCGAGCGAGGGCAAGTGGGACACCCTGCGGTCGCTGGGCCTGGACGACGACCACATCGCCTCGTCGCGGACGCTGGACTTCGAGAAGCGCTTCCTCGACGTGACCGGCGGGCGCGGCATGGACGTGGTGCTCGACTCGCTGGCGCGGGAGTTCGTGGACGCGGGTCTGCGGCTGCTGCCGCGCGGCGGCTGGTTCCTGGAGATGGGCAAGACCGACATCAGGAATCCGGAAGAGGTGGCCGCCGAGTACAGCGGCGTCTCCTACCAGGCGTTCGACCTCATCGAGGCGGGCCCCGACCGCATCCACGAGATGTGGCACGACCTGATCTCGCTGTTCGACCGCGGGGTGCTGCGGCCACTGCCGGTGCGCACCTGGGACGTCCGCAGGGCGCCCGACGCGTTCCGGTTCATCAGCCAGGCCCGCCACACCGGCAAGGTGGCGCTGACCATGCCGAGGACGCTGGACGGCCCCGGCACGGTGCTGATCACGGGTGGTACGGGTGGTCTGGGTGCGCTGCTGGCCCGTCACCTGGTGGTGGAGCACGGTGTGGAGCGTCTGGTGCTGACGAGTCGTCGTGGTGCGGAGGCGCCGGGTGCGGCGGAGTTGGTGGCGGAGCTGGCGGGTCTGGGTGCCGAGGCGGAGGCGGTGGCGTGTGATGTGGCCGACCGTGCCTCGGTGGAGGCTCTGCTGGCGGGGATCGGTTCGGAGCGTCCGCTGTCGGCCGTGGTGCACGCCGCGGGTGTGCTGGACGACGGTGTGGTGGAGTCGCTGACCCCGGAGCGGGTGGACAAGGTGCTGCGTCCGAAGGTGGACGCGGCGCTGCACCTCCACGAGCTCACGCGCGATCTCGACCTCTCCGCCTTCATCCTGTTCTCCTCCGTCTCCGGCACCTTCGGTGGCGCGGGCCAGGCCAACTACGCGGCGGGCAACGCCTTCATGGACGCCCTGGCCCAGCACCGCAGGGCCGAAGGGCTCCCGGCCGCCTCGCTCGTCTGGGGCCCGTGGACACAGGACGGCGGCATGACCACCGAGCTGGCCGACGCCGACGTCACCCGTATGACCAGGACCGGCATGGTCGCCCTCACCCCCGAGGCCGGACTCGCGCTGTTCGACGCGACCCGCGATCTCGACGGGGCCGTCCTGGTGCCCATGACGATGGACATGGCGTCCGTGGGCGAGCCGGTACCCGCGCTGCTGCGCGGACTGGTGCGGGCACCCGCCCGCAGGACCGCCGAGTCGGGCGCCGCGAGCACCACGGCCGACCCGGCCGCCGCACTCAAGCAGCACCTGGCCGGGAAGTCCGAGACGGAGCGCGAGCGCGTCCTGGTGGACCTGGTGTGCGACCAGGTGGCCGTCGTACTCGGCTATGCGTCGGGGCAGGCCATCGAGCCCGGACACGCCTTCAAGGACCTGGGCTTCGACTCCCTGTCGGCCGTCGAGCTGCGCAACCGGCTCAACGCGATCACCGGGACCCGGCTGCCCGCGACCCTGGTGTTCGACTACCCGACACCGGCGTCGCTCGGACGGTTCCTGCGGGAGGAGGTCACCCCCGCGGACGGGCCCGCGACCGAGCCGGTCTTCGGAGAACTCGACCGGCTGGAATCCACCCTGTCGGCGCTCGACTCCGACACCGAGACCCACGCCCAGATCATGGCGCGGCTCCAGGGCCTGGTGGCCAAGTGGTCAGCGGGCGGCACCGGGCAGGTGTCCGGCACCGCCGCGGCGCCCGACGACGACCTGGACGACGACAGCGAGATCGAATCGGCCACCGCCGACGAGATCTTCAAACTCATCGACGACGAATTCGGAATGTCCTGACGTGGCGAGCTGGAACTCACAGAGTGTTTCAAGGGGCTGGGGATAGTGGCGGAAGACGAAAAACTCCTTGACTACCTCAAGAAGGTGACCGCTGACCTGCGTCAGGCTCGTCGGCGACTTCGACAGGTGGAGGAGCGGGACCGGGAGCCCATCGCCATCGTGGCGATGAGCTGCCGGTACCCGGGGGGTGTGCGCACTCCGGAGGAGCTGTGGCGGCTCGTCGCCGAAGGCGGCGACGCCATCACCGAGTTCCCGCCCGACCGGGGCTGGGACGTGGACGGCTTCTTCGACCCGGACTCGGACCGGTCCGGCACCTTCTCCGTCCGCGAGGGCGGATTCCTGGACGCGCCCGGCGACTTCGACCCCGGCTTCTTCTCCATGAGCCCGCGGGAGGCGCTTGCCACCGACCCCCAGCAGCGGCTGCTGCTGGAGACCGCCTGGGAGGCGTTCGAACGCGCCGGAATCGACCCGGCGTCGGTGCGGGGCAGCCAGGCCGGTGTGTTCGTCGGCGCCGCGCCCTCCGGCTACGGCGCCGGGGTGAGCGAGATGCCAGAGGGCGTGGAGGGGCTGCTGCTCGCGGGCAACGCCACCTCCGTGGTCTCCGGGCGGGTGGCCTACACCCTGGGCCTGGAGGGGCCCGCCGTGACGGTGGACACCGCGTGCTCGTCGTCGTTGGTGGCGCTGCACTGGGCCTGCCAGGCGCTCCGTCAGGAGGAGTGCTCGCTGGCCCTCGCGGGCGGTGTGGCCGTCATGTTCACCCCCAGCATGTTCGTGGAGTTCAGCCGTCAGGGCGGACTCGCTCCCGACGGCCGCTGCAAGGCGTTCGGCGCGGCAGCCGACGGCACCGGCTGGGCGGAGGGCGCGGGCCTGCTCCTGCTGGAGCGGCTTTCCGACGCCCGGCGCAACGGCCACCCCGTGCTGGCCGTCATCCGGGGCTCGGCGATCAACCAGGACGGCGCCTCCAACGGTCTGACGGCCCCCAACGGCCCCTCGCAGCGCCGGGTGATCCGCCAGGCGCTCAAGAACGCGGGCCTGACGCCCGCCGAGGTGGACGCGGTGGAGGCGCACGGCACCGGTACCTCGCTGGGTGACCCGATCGAGGCGCAGGCGCTGCTGGCCACCTACGGCAAGGAGCGGCCGGAGGACAAGCCGCTGTGGCTGGGCTCGCTGAAGTCCAACATCGGCCACTCGCAGGCGGCCGCCGGTGTCGGCGGGGTCATCAAGATGGTGATGGCCATGCGCAACGGTGTGCTGCCCAAGACGCTCCACGCGGATGAGCCGTCATCCCAGGTGGACTGGTCGGAGGGGGACATCCGGCTGCTCAACGAGTCGACCCCCTGGCCGGAGACCGAGCAGCCCCGCCGTGCCGGTGTGTCCTCGTTCGGCATCAGCGGCACCAACGCCCACGCGATCCTGGAGCAGGCTCCGGAGCCCGAGGAGGCCCAGGAGACCGAGACCGAGGTCGCTGAGGGCCCGGTGGCCTGGGTGGTGTCCGGCCGCAGCGCGGCCGGACTGCGGGCACAGGCCGAGCAGCTGCGGGGGTTCCTGGCGGGGTGTCCGGAGCTGGGTGTGGCGGATGTGGCGTATTCGCTGGTGGCGACCCGGTCGGTGTTCGAGCATCGTGGGGTGGTGACGGGTGCCGACCGTGATGAGTTGCTGGTGCGGCTGGGTGCGTTGGCGGGGGATGAGGTTGCCTCGGGTGTGACGCGTGGTGTGGCGGATGTCCGTGGTCGTTCGGTGTTCGTGTTCCCTGGTCAGGGGGCGCAGTGGGTGGGTATGGCTGTGGGGTTGTTGGAGTCTTCGCCGGTGTTCGCGG
>NZ_LAKD02000009.1 GCF_000968685.2 Streptomyces antioxidans | reverse complement strand
CCGGGCCGCAAGAGGTTTCGGACCGTCTCGGTCCGTGGGGCGCGGGCCCCTCCCGGAGGCCGGGACCGGAGCGGTGCCACCGCGCTTCACCAGCCGGGCCCGCGCCTGCCCACATGGCGCGACAGGCCCTGCGCCGTGGCCCGCAGCGTCGGCCAGACCCGCGCCGCGTCGATCTTCGCCGGAGGCCCGGCGACCGAGATCGCTCCGACCACCGCACCGCTTGGGTTACGGACCGCCGCGGCTACGCACGCGACCCCGACCACGGCCTCCTCCCGCTCCTCCGCGAAGCCCCGCGCCCGCACCCGCTCGATTTCGGCGCGGAGGACGACCAGGTCGCGCACCGAGCGTGAGGTCTGCCCGACCAGGCCGCCCGACACCAGATCGTCGAGCTGGCCGGGGAGGCCATGGGCAAGGATGGCCTTGCCGAGCGCCGTGCAGTGCATCGGCAGCCGACCACCCACGCGTGGCGGCCTCCGGGGCTCGTCGGGGGCGTTGATCTTCTGGATGTACACCACGTCGGGCCCCTCCGGCACCGCGAGGTTCACGGTGGCGTGCGTCGCCTCGGAGAGGCAGGCGAGGAACGGCGCCGCGACGTCGCAGAGCGAGCGCTGGACGGAGACGAGCTGGCCCCACTCGAACATCCGGATCCCCAGGCGGTACCCCCGGCGGGTCCGCTCGAGAACCTTCCACTCGCCCAACTCGCCGAGCATCCGGTGCAAGGTGGTCTTGGGGATGCCGGTCCGCCGGTGGAGCTCCGCGAGGCTCAGCGATTCGTCACCGGGCTCGTAGGCGTTCAGGAGCGCCACGGCCTTCCCGAGGACCGAGTTCGGCAGGGTTGTCACGGCCGGATCTCCCCTCTCAGCCCTTGGTGCTAGGCGGCGAAGCCGCCGTCCACGAGGATGGAGTTGCCGGTGACATGGCGGCCGCCGGGTCCGGCCAGATAGGCCACCATCCCGGCGACGTCCCGTGCGTGTCCGTAACGGCCGAGGGGGATGAAGCCGCGGAGGAAGTCGGCGGCGGGTCCCCCGGCCGGGTTCATGTCGGTGTCCGTCGGGCCGGGGTCCACCACGACCGCGGTGATTCCGCGCGGGCCCAGGTCCCGGGCCAGCCCCCTGGTGAGGCCCGTCAAGGCCGACTTGCTCATCGCGTACAGGGACATTCCCGGGGCGGGCAGCCGTTCGGTCAGACAGCTGCCGATGCTGATGATCCGGCCTCCGTCGGTCATGTGCCGGGACGCGGTCTGTGCGGCGGTGAACACCGACCGGACGTGGATCGCCAGGGTGCGGTCAAGCTCCTCCGGGGTCACCTCCTCCAGGGGCCCGGAGGGGAACACCCCCGCGTTGTTGACCAGGATGTCGAGGCCGCCGAACTCGGCGGCGGTCGTCTCGATCGCCGCCCGCACCGCGCCGGGGTCCGCGTTGTCCGCCTGGATGTCGAGGGCGCGCCCGCCGTTCGCCCGTATCTCCTTCACGAGACCCTTCGCCTGGTCCGCCGCGCTGTGATAGGTCAGGCCGACCGCCGCTCCCCGGTCGGCCAGCGTCCGGGCGATCTCGGCCCCGATCCCACGGCTGCCACCGGTCACCAGCGCCACCTTGCCGGACAGGTCACTCATCTGTGCTCCCTCATTTCTGTGTCGATCGACACAGAAACCTAGCAGCCCGTCGGGACCTGTCAATGGGGTTTGTTTTACAATCGGCACAGAAATGAGGGGAGCGCTCATGGGGCAGCGGGGCAGACCGCGCGGCTTCGACCGGGACACCGCACTGCGCACGGCGATGGAAGTCTTCTGGACGTACGGCTACGACGGCGCCTCGATGACCCGCCTCACCACCGCGATGGGCATCGCGTCACCCAGTCTGTACGCCTGCTTCGGCAGCAAGGAGGGCCTGTTCCGGGAGGCCGTCGAGCTGTACGGGGCCACCGTCGGCGCCCCGGCGCAGCGTGCCCTGGAAGAGGCGCCGACGGCCTACGAGGGCATCCGTGCGCTGCTGCGGGCCAATATCGTCACCTTCGCCGACCCCGAGCGCCCGCCCGGATGCATGGTCGTGCTCGCGGCCGCGGCGGGCAGCGCGCGGAACGAAGAGGTCAGCGCCTTTGTGACCGAGCGCCGACAGGCCGTGCGCGAGCTCTTCCGGCAACGGCTCGAGCGGGGTGTCACGGCGGGTGACGTCCCCGCCACCGCGGACCTCGGGACCCTCGCGGCCCTGTTCACCACCGTGCTGCACGGGCTGGCCGTCCAAGCACGCGACGGCGCCACCACCGAGGAACTGCGGGCGATCATCGAATCGGCGATGCTCAGCGCCCCGAGAGCCGACCCGTGAGCATCGGTTCGCTCACGGCCCGTCCGGGTCCGCCCGGTCGAGGGCGGGGTGGGCGGCGGGGGTGATCCCGAGCAGGTAGTCCGCGGCGGCCGTGTCCGTCACCAGGCTGGTGACCAGGCCGGACCTCAGCACCGCCCCGATCGCCTCGGCCTTACGGCGGCCACCGGCGATCGCCACCACCTCGGGGATCCGGCGCAGCCGGTCGGCCTCCACGGTGATGCAGCGCTCGCCCAGGTCCCGCCCGATGCGGCGGCCCTCGGCGTCGAAGAGGTGGGCCGACATCTCGGCGGCGGCGCCCAGACTCTCGTAGTGGGCCCGCTCCTCCTCCGTCAGCATGTCGTACACCGTGGAGATCCCGGCCTCCCAGGAGCCGATGGAGACACAGGCCACGGTGACCTTGTCGAAGTACTCGAAGGCGCGGGCGATACCGGTCTGGCCGCGCAGGGCGTCCGCGGTGGCCGTGTCCGGCAGCAGCATCGGCGCGTAGATCGGATGCGCCTCACCGCCGGAGACGGCCGCGGCCCGGCGCACCGCCTCGACCGAGCCGCGCTCGGCCGTGCCCGCGTCGTACACGCCCGTGAGCTGGACGACGGTGCACGGGGGCAGCCGGTGCAGCGCGGCCGCCATGTGGATCGTGGACCGCCCCCAGGCCAGCCCCAGCACATCCCCCTCGGTGACCAGCTCGCCCAGCAGGTCCGCGGCGACCTCGCCGAGGTTCTCCGGGTCCGGGGTGTCCGCCTCGGCATCGGCCGGGGACTCCACGACGACCGCGTGGCGCAGCCCGTAGCGGGCTCGCAGCGCGTCGGAGCGCTCCGCGTCGAGCTCGGCCGGAACCCGGATTTCGATGCGCACCAGATCACGCTCGAGCGCCGTCTCCAGCACCCGCGCGACCTTGAAGCGGCTGACGCCGAACTCCTCGGCGATCTGGATCTTGGACTTGCCCTCGAGGTAGAAGCGGCGCGCCATGGCGGCCGCCTGCACCAGTTCGGCGGGTCCCATCCGCGTGGCTGAACGGCCCGTCGACACCGCGGTCTCCTCACTATTCACTGTCCGGACTCACCGTTCATCCTGTCAGAAACGGCGGAGTTGGTTTGACCTTCACCCTTGAGTTCACCGACCGGTGGCCACACCGCCTCATGAACCGGGGGCACCGGTCGCCTTTTCGGCGAGGTGGCGCAGCTCCCGTACGGCCTTGGCCGGGTCGTCGGCGCTGTAGACGGCCGAGCCCGCGACGAACACATCGGCGCCCGCCTCCGCGCACCGCTCGATGGTCTCGGCCGAGACCCCGCCGTCCACCTGGAGCCACATCTGGAGGCCGTGCCGGTCGATGAGCTGCCGGGTGCGGCGGATCTTCGGCAGCATGATGTCGAGGAACGCCTGGCCGCCGAAGCCGGGCTCCACGGTCATCACCAGCAGCATGTCCAGCTCGGGCAGCAGGTCCTCGTACGGCTCGATGGCCGTGGCGGGCTTGAGCGCCATCGAGGCCCGCGCGCCCTTGGCCCGGATCTCGCGCGCCAGCCGCACCGGTGCGGCCGCTGCCTCCACATGGAAGGTGACGGAGCCCGCGCCCGCCTCGATGTACTGCGGCGCCCAGCGGTCCGGGTCCTCGATCATGAGATGGCAGTCCAGCGGGGTCTCCGTGGCCTTGCCCAGCGATGCGACCACCGGCACGCCGAGGGTGAGGTTGGGAACGAAGTGGTTGTCCATGACGTCGACGTGGAGCCAGTCGGCGCCTTCGACCGCCTTCGCCTCATCCGCCAGGCGGGAGAAGTCTGCGGACAGGATGCTGGGACTGATCTGCGGGGCCATGGCTCCAAGCCTCCCACGGTCGGCGCCGGTCCATGGAGCCGGGATCACCGCGCGGAGGCCCGCACCGCGGTGATCACCGGCCTCACCTTGGAATGATCGCCCGCCCCGGCTCGAAGCGATCGCCCGGTCCCGCTCGGATCGACGGACGCCGGGGGAACCAGGATCATGAAGATGTCGGACAGAACCCCCTGGCCATCGTGCGTAAACAGGCGCCCCATGACGAGAGACCGAATACCCCGGCATTCCCGCACCGCGGTGTGCGCGGCGCTCACGGCGGCCGTCGTCGCGGCGCCGCTCGCCGGGGCGGGACCCGCCTCCGCCGCGGCCACGGCACCGCGGCCGGTCTGCGTCTCGCACCAGTCCGGGCTGGCCGGAAAGCTGTCCAGGGACATCGCCGCCGCGCTGCGCGGCCGGTCCGGCACCGTCGCGGTCAGCCTCCGCGACCACGCCAGCGACACCCGCTGCACGCTGCGCGCGAACCGCGGCTTCGACTCCGCGAGCGTGGTGAAGGTGACGGTGCTGGGGACGCTGCTGTGGGACGCTCAGCGGCACCACCGGGGGCTGACCAAACGCGAGAAGACCCTCACCAAAGCCATGATCACCAAGTCAGACAACGCCTCGACCAGCAAGCTGTGGAAGCAGCTGAAGCCCTCCAGGGTCACGGCGTTCCTGCGGGCGGCCGGAATGGACGCCACCGTGCCCGGCAGGAACGGCTACTGGGGGCTCACCCGGATCACCGCCAACGACCAGGAGCGGCTGCTCGACCTGATCACCCGCCCCAACGCGGTGCTGAGCGACGGCTCCCGTAGTTACGTCCTCTCCCTGATGGGCAAGGTCATCCGGGGACAGCGCTGGGGCACCCCGGCCGGAGCCCCGGGCGGTACGGAGATCCATGTGAAGAACGGCTGGCTGAAGCGGTCCACCCACGGCTGGCGGGTGCACAGCGTCGGCGCCTTCACCGGCGGCGGCCACGACTACACCCTCACCGTGCTCACCCAGGACGACCGCACCATGAAGGCGGGCGTGGCCACCATCGAGGCGGTGGCGCGCGCGGTGCACAGGGACCTCAACCCCACCGCCCGCGCCGACGCGCTCTACGCCCCCACCGACCAGCCCGAGGAAGCGCTTCCGGCGGTCCCGGAGGGCTGATCCCGGGAGCTACCGCCCGGAGATGACCGTGGTCAGCCGGTGCGGCGCAGCAGGGCCAGATACATGGCGTCCGTGCCGTGCCGGTGCGGCCACAGCTGGACGTCGGGCCCCTCGCCCAGCTCGGGCAGCCCGGGCAGCAGCGGCCGGGCGTCGATCCACTCCGCGGGGACGGCAGCGCCGCCCCGCCCCTTGAGGACGTCCTCGACCACGGCCCGGGTCTCGGCCGGATGCGGGGAGCAGGTGGCGTAGCCGACCACCCCGCCGGTGCGCACCGCGGCCAGCGCCTCCCGCAGCAGCCCGCGCTGGAGCGGGGCGAAGCCCTCGAGGTCCTCGGGGCGGCGCCGCCAGCGCGCCTCGGGACGGCGGCGCAGCGCGCCCAGGCCGGTGCAGGGCACGTCCACCAGCACCCGGTCGAAGGACCCCGGACGCCACGGCGGCCGGGTGCCGTCCGCGACGATCACCTGATACGGCCCGGGGTTGCCCGCCAGTGCCCTGGCCACCAGCCGGGCCCGGTGCGGCTGCTTCTCGGCGGCCAGCAGCGAGGCACCGCGCCCGGCGGCGAGCGCGGCAAGCAGCGCGGCCTTGCCGCCGGGGCCCGCGCAGCCGTCCAGCCAGCGCCGGTCGGCCCCCTCCAGCGGGGCGTTCACCAGCGCGAGGGCCACCAGCTGGCTGCCCTCGTCCTGCACTCCGGCCCTCCCGTCGCGCACCGCCTCCAGCGCACCGGGCTCGCCGCCCTCGGTGAGCCGCACCGCATACGGCGACCAGCGGCCCGGCACCGCGGTCTGCTCGCCGGCCGCGTCCAGCAGCTCCCCCGGTGTGGACCGGCCGGGCCGGGCGACGAGGGTGACCTCGGGCCGTTCGTTGTCCGCGGCCAGCAGCTCCTCCATACCGGCGCTGCCGCCGCCGAGCGCGTCCCACAGGGCGGAGACGACCCAGCGCGGATGCGAGTGGCGGACACCCAGGTGCTCCTCGGGGTCCTCGTCGTAGGGCGGCGCGACCCGCTCCAGCCAGCCGTCGAGGTCATGGGTGGCGATCTTGCGCAGCACGGCGTTGACGAACTTGGCCCGGCCGTCGCCGAGCACCACCCGGGCCAGCTCGACGCTCGCGGAGACGGCGGCGTGGGTGGGGATACGGGTCCCGAGCAACTGGTGGGCGCCGAGGCTCAGTACGTCGAGCACGGGCGGGTCCACCTCGCGCAGCGGACGGTTCACGCATTCGGCGATGACCGCGTCATAGGTGCCCTGGTGGCGCAGCGTGCCGTAGACCAGCTCGGTGGCGAGCGCCGCGTCCCGGGAGTCGAACCGCGGCCCGCCGCCGGACTCCGCGCTCTCCCGCGCCTTGCGCAGCAGGGGCGGGAGGACGAGGTTGGCGTACGCGTCCCGTTCGTCGACCGCCCGCAGCGCCTCGAAGGCGAGGATCCGCACGGGGTCCTTCTGCGGGCGGCGGTAGGGCTTGCCAGGCCGGTTCGGGGCGTGGGGAGGGCGACGACGGGGCTGGTCGGTCACGGGAAATGTGCTCCGGGGGACGGATCGGGCTGAAGGGACCAGCCTACGTCGCCGGGGCGTCGGCGGTCGTGGGGCCGCCGTCCGGGGCCGTACCGCCGACGGTCGTCCCGTTCGTGGGAGCGGCGGCCACGGCGAACCCGCCGGCCGCCGTCGGCTGCTCGAACTGGGTGCGGTACAGCTCCTCGTAGCGGCCTCCGGCGGCCAGCAGCGCGGTATGCGTACCGCGCTCCACGATCCGCCCGTCCTCCACCACCAGGATGAGATCCGCGGTCCGGACCGTGGACAGCCGGTGGGCGATCACCACCGCGGTGCGCCCTTCCAGCGCCTCGCCGAGCGCCTCCTGCACATCCGCCTCCGAGGTGGAGTCCAGATGCGCGGTGGCCTCGTCAAGGATCACCACCCGGGGCCGGGCCAGCAGCAGCCGGGCGATGGTGAGCCGCTGGCGCTCACCGCCGGAGAGCCGGTAGCCGCGCTCGCCCACGACGGTGTCAAGACCGTCCGGCAGAGCTGCGATCAGCCCCTCGAGCCGGGCCCGGCGCAGCACTTCCCACAGCTCCGCGTCGGTGGCCTCCGGCCGGGCCAGCAGCAGGTTGGCGCGGATCGAGTCATGGAAGAGGTGGCCGTCCTGGGTGACCATGCCGAGGGTGGCGCGGATCGAGTCGGCCGTCAGCTCGCGGACGTCCACCCCCGAGAGGCGTACGGCGCCGCCGTCGGTGTCGTAGAGCCTCGGCAGCAGCTGCGCGATGGTCGACTTCCCGGCGCCGGAGGAGCCCACCAGCGCGACCATCTGGCCCGGTTCGGCGCGGAAGGACAGCCGGTGCAGGACCGGGACGCCGCCGCGGGTGTCCAGGGTGGCGACCTCCTCCAGGGAGGCGAGGGAGACCTTGTCCGCGGCCGGGTAGCCGAAGTCCACGCGGTCGAACTCGACGGACACCGGCCCCTCCGGGACCTCCCTGGCGTCCGGCCGCTCCTTGATCAGCGGCTCGAGGTCCAGTACCTCGAAGACCCGCTCGAAGCTGACGAGCGCGCTCATCACCTCGACCCGCGCCCCGGCCAGCGCGGTCAGCGGCGCGTACAGCCGGGTGAGGAGCAGCGCGAGGGCGACGACGGCGCCGGGGTCGAGCCGCCCGTGCAGCGCGAACCAGCCGCCGAGGCCGTAGACCAGGGCGAGGGCCAGGGCGGAGACGAGGGTCAGGGCGGTCACGAAGGAGACCTGCACCATCGCGGTCCGCACCCCGATGTCCCGCACCCGCCGGGTCCGCGCGGCGAACTCCGCGGACTCGTCGGCGGGCCGCCCGAACAGCTTGACCAGGGTCGCCCCGGGCGCGGAGAAGCGCTCGGTCATCTGGGTGCTCATCGCGGCGTTGTGCGCGGCCGCCTCGCGCCGCAGCTTCGCCAGCCGTCCGCCCACCCGGCGCGCGGGCAGCAGGAAGACGGGCAGGAGCAGCAGTGTCACCAGGGTGATCTGCCAGGAGATCCCGATCATGACGACAAAGGTGAGCAGCAGCGTCACCATGTTGCCGACCACCCCGGAGAGGGTGTCGCTGAACGCCCGCTGGGCGCCGATGACGTCGTTGTTGAGCCTGCTGACCAGCGCACCGGTGCGGGTCCTGGTGAAGAACGCCACCGGCATCCGCTGGACGTGGTCGAAGACGGCGGTGCGCAGATCGAGGATCAGCCCCTCGCCGATGTTCGCCGACAGCCAGCGGGTCAGCAGCCCGAGCGCCGCCTCCGCCACGGCGATCGCGGCGATGAGCCCGGCGAGCGAGAGCACCGTGCCCTGTCCCGAACCGTGGACGATCGCATCCACCACCCGGCCCGCCAGCAGCGGCGTCGCCACCGCGAGCACCGCCGTGACCGTGCTCAGCACCAGGAACAGCAGCAGCTGACGACGGTGCGGACGGGCGAAGGCGCCGATGCGGCGCAGCGTCTCGCGGGAGAAGGGCCGCCGGTCGTCTTGTGCATTGGCCGTCTGGTACAGGGAATGCCAGGCAGTCGATTGCATGTCCATCACGCACCTCCGAGGTCTCGTGAGGAACGTAGGACTTCAACCTAGGTTGAAGTCAACGACCGCCTCGTCGGCGCGGCGGCTTTGGGTACGGCGGCTTTGGGCACGGCGGCCCGCTCAGGCCCCGAGCCGTTCGTCGTCCGCGATCCGCACCCCGCGCGCCCAGTCCGCCGCGAGCATCGGCTTCTTGCCCTGCGGCCGCACCCAGGTCAGCTCGACGGCATGGCTGCCGGTGCCCACGTACACGGCCTTCTTGGTGGCGGCCAGCAGACCGGGCTCCAGATCCGTGCGGTCCGCCACCGGCCGCGCCGAGACGACCTTCAGCCGCTCCCCCCGGAAGGTGGTCCACGCACCCGGGGCGGGGGTGCACGCGCGCACCAGCCGGTCGACGCGCAGCGCGGGCGCCGTCCAGTCGACCTCCGCGTCCTCGACGGTGATCTTCGGGGCGAGCGAGATGCCCTCGTCCGGCTGCGGCACCGGGCGCAGGGTGCCGTTCTCGATGCCGTCCATCGTCGCCTCGAGCAGCCCCGCACCGGCGAACGCCAGCCGGGTCAGCAGATCGCCGCTGGTGTCGGTGGCCCGCACCTGCTCCGTCACCATCCCGAACACCGGCCCGGAGTCCAGCCCTTCCTCGATCTGGAAGGTCGAGGCGCCGGTCATCTCGTCGCCCGCGAGCAGGGAGTGCTGTACGGGCGCCGCACCCCGCCAGGCCGGGAGCAGCGAGAAGTGCAGATTGACCCAGCCGTGCGCGGGGATCTCCAGCGCGGGCTTGGGCAGCAGCGCGCCGTAGGCCACCACCGGGCAGCAGTCCGGCGCGATCGCGGTGAGCCGGGCCAGGAACTCCGGATCGCGCGGCCTGGCGGGCTTGAGCACCTCGATGCCCGCCTCCTCGGCCCGCTCGGCGACCGGGCTGGCCACCAGCCGACGGCCGCGCCCGGCGGGCGCGTCGGGACGGGTCACCACGGCCACCACCTCGTGCTTCCCGGACGCGATCAGCGCGTCCAGAGCGGGCAGGGCGACCTCGGGGGTACCGGCGAAGACGAGCCTCATGGGTGGCGAACTACCTCTCACACAGCGGATACGGCGGGAACGTCGCGAACAGCGCTTCGTCGCAAGCAGCGTCTGAAGTCTATGGTCCGCCGTCCGAGGGGGCGTACGAGCGGACTGCCGCACGCCCCGGACCGTGACCGACGGGCGGGTGCCGCGTTGGTCAAGGCAGATTGACCGCATCGGGCCGCTGTCGCGGCCCGATCCATTTCCCGCCGTCCGTCCGACTCCCCGTCTCCAACCCCCGCCCAGCCCTCCCCCTCCAACTCCCCGTCAACGCCGGTTCGAGAGGCTTTTCATGGCCGACCACGCAACTCATGACGCCCAGGCACGGGCCAGCCTGCACCTCCTGGTCCGGGACATCGAGCGGGTCCGCCGCCAGGTGGACGCGCTGCGCACGCTCACCGCCCAGCTCGGCAATGTCTACCGCCCCCGTCGCACCGGCCCGTCCGCCGGTTTCGTGGTCTACGGGCGCGCCCCGGCCCCCACCGTGCGGCTCGCGCAGGAGCTGCGGGACAGCGTCGAGACGCTGGTCACGGCCGCGGTCGACTTCGACCGTTCGCTCGGCTTCTCCTGGGACGCGGTGGGTTCGGCGCTCGGCGTCACCAAGCAGGCGGTGCACCGCCGTTACGGCGCCCGCCGGGCCGCAGCGCAGAGCGCGGCCGAGGGCGGCGAACCGCCCGCGGGCCGCCCGGCCGAGCCCGCCCCCCTGCCCTCGGTGCCCGCCGCCCGCGCGGTCCCCCCGCAGTCGGCCCCGCCCCTCCGCGAGGACCCCCGCCCCAGCGC
>NZ_LAKD02000089.1 GCF_000968685.2 Streptomyces antioxidans | reverse complement strand
GGGATGGCGGTATATCCGTGGCCGCCGTCAATGGCCCTGGTTCGGTGGTGGTGTCCGGTGATCCGGGTGCGCTGGATGAGATGGTGGCGCGGCTGGAGGGTGAGGAGGTGCGGGTCCGTCGGGTGCCGGTGGACTACGCCTCGCATTCCGCTCATGTGGAGGCCATCCGCGAGGAGTTGCTGACGGTCCTCGCCGATATTGAGCCGCGCGCCTCTGAGGTGCCGTTCTACTCCACGGTGTCCGCCGAGCTGGTGGACACCACCGGTCTGGACGCGGAGTACTGGTATCGCAACCTGCGGCAGACCGTCGAGCTGGAGGCCACCACCCGTACCCTCCTCGGCACCGGCCACGCCACCTTCATCGAGGTGAGCCCGCACCCGGTGCTCACCCTTCCCGTCCAGCAGACGGTTGAATCCGCCGAGGCCCAGGCCGTGGCCGTGGGCACGCTGCGCCGCGACGAGGGCGGCCTGGAGCGGTTCCTGACCTCCGCCGCCGAGGTGTTCGTCCGCGGCGTCACGGTGGACTGGGCCGCCTTGCTCGAAGGCCACGGCGCCCGCCGGGTGGAGCTGCCGACCTATGCCTTCCGCCGTCAGCGGTACTGGCTGGATGTGTCGGCCGCCGAGGTGTCCGCCACCGCCGACGGCCTGGCCGCGGACGCGGTGGACGCGCGCTTCTGGGAGGCCGTGGAGCGCGAGGACCTGCAGGCGCTGGTCCGCACGCTGGAGGTGGAGGACGAGCAGCAGCAGTCGTCGCTGACGGCGCTGCTTCCCGCGCTGTCGTCCTGGCGCCGTCAGCGCCGTGCGCAGAACACGGTGGACAGTTGGCGCTACAAGGTGGTCTGGAAGCCCCTGGCGTCCGCCACCGATGCGGCCCTCTCGGGCACCTGGCTCGTCGTACTCCCCGCATCGCACGCCGACGACGCCCTCGTGTCCGCCACGGTGCGCGGGCTGGAGACGGGCGGAGCCGATGTCGTCCGGGTGGTGCTCGACGCATCGGGCAACGACCGCTGGAGCGTCGCGGAGCGGCTGCGGGGGGCGCTCGACGAGGCAGGGGTGGAGACCTCCGGCGTGGCGGGTGTGTTCTCGCTGCTGGGCCTTGACGAGTCCGGCCACGGGACGTTCGAGGTGGTGCCCGCGGGACTCGCGGCCATGGTGGCGCTGGTCCAGGGGCTGGGCGACGCCGGTGTGGTGGCCCCGCTGTGGTGCGGCACCCGGGGCGCGGTGTCCGTGGGCCGCTCCGACCGGCTGGTCAGCCCGGTACAGGCGATGGTGTGGGGCCTGGGCCGCATCGTCGGCGTGGAGTACCCCCAGCGCTGGGGCGGTGCGGTCGATCTGCCCGAGGCCATGGACGGCCGCGCGGTGGCCCGTCTCATCGGAGTGCTCGCGGGTACGGAGGGCGAGGACCAGGTCGCGGTGCGCGGGTCCGGTGTGTTCGCCAAGCGCATGGTGCGTGCCACGGCGGCCGAGGACGCAGAGGGCCGCGGCTCCTGGCAGAGCCGGGGCTCGGTGCTGGTGACCGGTGGCACGGGCGCGCTCGGTGGCCATGTGGCCCGCTGGCTGGCGCAAACGGGTGCCGAGCACCTGGTGCTGACGAGCCGCCGTGGCATGGAGGCCGAGGGCGCCGCCGAGCTGAAGGCGGAACTGGAGGGGCTGGGCGCCCGGGTGACGGTGGCGGCGTGTGACGCGGCCGACCGCGAGGCGCTGGCCGCGGTGCTGGACGCGATTCCGCGGGAGCTCCCGCTGACCGCCGTGGTGCACACCGCCGGTGTGCTGGACGACGGTGTGCTTGACGCCCTGACGGTGCGCCGTGCGGCCGGGGTGCTGCGTCCGAAGGTGGACGCCACGCGGAATCTGCACGAGCTCACCGCAGGGATGGAGCTGTCGGCCTTCGTGCTGTTCTCCTCCGGGGCGGGCACGCTGGGCGGTCCGGGCCAGGGCTCTTACGCGGCGGGCAACGCCTACCTCGACGCGCTGGCGCTGCAGCGGCGCGCGGACGGCCTTCCGGCCACCTCCATCGCCTGGGGCGCCTGGGCCGGAGGCGGTCTCGGCTCCGGCGAGGTCGGTGAGCGGATGGACCGCTCCGGCATGGTCGGGATGGTGCCCGAGCTGGCCATCTCCGGAATGCAGCAGGCCCTGGAACTGGACGAGACCTTCCTGGTCATCGCCGAGATCGACTGGGAGCGCTTCCAGCCCGACTTCGTCGGCTCACGCCCGAACGCGCTGTTCCGCGAGGTGGCCGAGCTGAACCGCCCGGCCGCCGCCAGTGGCGCGGACGCGGGCGACGGCGACGACGCGATTTCCGCGCTGCGCCGGGAGATGGCGGAGCTGCCCGCCGCCGAACAGCCCAAGCTGCTCCTGGAACTGGTGCGCAACCAGGCCGCCGACGTCCTCGGCTACGACGGCGCGGACGCGGTGGAGGCCGACCGTGCCTTCCGCGACCTCGGCTTCGATTCGCTGACCGCCGTGGAGCTGCGCAACCGCCTCGGCGTGGTCACCGGCCTCCGGCTCCCGGTCACCTGTGTCTTCGACTATCCGAACGCCACGGTGCTGGCCCGTTACCTACACACCGAGATGTTCGGCGACCAGCCGGTCACCGCGGCCGTCACCGCCGCCGCACCCCAGCGGCCCGAGGGGGCCCAGGGGCCCCTGACCACCGATGAGCCCATCGCCATCATCGGCATGAGCTGCCGGTTCCCCGGCGGGGTGCGCAGCCCCGAGGAGCTGTGGAAGCTGCTGATGGCCGAGGGGGACGTGATCTCCGGGTTCCCCGAGGACCGCGGCTGGGACATCGACGGCCTCTACGACCCGGACCCCGAGAAGTCCGGCACCAGCTACGTCCAGGCCGGCGGCTTCCTCGACGAAGTCGGCCACTTCGACCCGGGCTTCTTCGGGATCTCGCCGCGGGAGGCGCTGGCGATCGACCCCCAGCAGCGGCTGCTGCTGGAGACCTCGTGGGAGGCGTTCGAGCGCGCCGGGGTCGACCCCGTGGCGCTGCGCGGCAGCCAGACCGGTGTCTTCGTCGGCTCCAACTACCACGACTACGGCTCGCGCATCCTGGCCGACGGCGAGGGAGTGGAGGGGTACCTCGGACTCGGCAGCGCCCCCAGCGTCTCCTCCGGTCGCATCTCCTACACCTTCGGCTTCGAGGGCCCGGCCGTCACGGTGGACACCGCGTGCTCGTCGTCACTGGTCGCCCTCCACCTGGCCTGCCAGTCGCTGCGGCAGGGCGAGTCCTCGGTGGCGCTGGCGGGCGGTGTGACGATCATGGCCACACCGGGCACGTTCATCGAGTTCAGCGCCCAGCGGGTGCTGTCCTTCGACGGCCGGTGCAAGGCGTTCTCGGCGGAGGCCGACGGCACCGGCTGGTCCGAGGGCGTGGGCATGCTGCTCGTGGAGCGGCTGTCGGACGCGCGGCGCAACGGCCACGAGGTGCTGGCCGTCATCCGGGGTTCGGCCATCAACCAGGACGGCGCGTCCAACGGTCTGACGGCGCCCAACGGCCCGTCGCAGCAGCGGCTGATCGAGCAGACGCTGGCCGGTGCCCGGCTGGCCTCCGCCGATGTGGACGTGGTCGAGGCCCATGGCACCGGCACCCCGCTCGGTGACCCGATCGAGGCGCAGGCACTGCTGGCCACCTACGGCCAGGGCCGCCCCGAGGGCCAGCCGCTGCTGCTGGGCGCCATCAAGTCCAACATCGGTCATACGCAGGCCGCCGCCGGTGTCGCCGGGGTCATCAAGATGGTGATGGCCATGCGCGAGGGCACCCTTCCCAAGACCCTGCACGTGGACGAGGCATCGCCGCATGTGGACTGGTCGGCGGGCGATCTGGAGCTGCTGACCGAGGCCGTGCCCTGGCCGGAGCGGGGCCGCCCGCGCAGGGCGGCGGTGTCCGCCTTCGGCGTGAGCGGCACCAACGCGCACACCATCATCGAGCAGGCGCCGGTCCCCGATGAGCCGGAGGCGCCACGGGCCGGGGAATCCCCGGACACCACCGCGGCCCCGGTGCCGTGGATCCTGTCCGGCCGGACCGATGCCGCCCTCCGGGGCCAGGCCGAGCGGCTGCGGGCCCAACTGGCCACCGCCAGCGAAGAGTTCATGCCCACCGTGGACCTCGGTTATTCCCTCGCGATGACCCGGTCGCTGTTCGACCACCGGGCCGCGCTCGTCGGCGAGGACCGCGCGGACCTGCTGCGCGGCCTCGAGGCCATCGCCAACGGCGAGACCGCGCCCGGCGTCGCACGCGGCGTGGCGGGAGCGCCAGGCAGGACGGCGTTCCTGTTCTCGGGCCAGGGCGCACAGCGCCTCGGCATGGGACGGGAGCTGTACGACGCCTTCCCGGCGTTCGCCGACGCGTGGGACGAGGTGTGCGCCCACCTGGACGGTCTGCTGGAGCGTCCGCTGAGGGATGTGGTGTTCGCGGCGGAGGGGAGCGCGGACGCCGGGCTGCTGGATCAGACGGCGTTCACCCAGCCCGCGTTGTTCGCGGTGGAGGTGGCGTTGTTCCGGCTGCTGTCGGCGTGGGGTGTGGCGCCGGATGTGGTGATCGGTCATTCCATCGGTGAGATCGCCGCCGCCCACGTTGCCGGTGTGTTCTCGCTGGAGGATGCCTGCACGCTGGTGGCCGCGCGTGGCCGGTTGATGCAGGCGCTGCCCGAGGGCGGCGCGATGGTCGCCATCGAGGCATCCGAAGAGGAGGTCTCCGGCTCGCTGGCCGGGCGGGAGGCCGAGGTGAGCATCGCCGCCGTCAACGGCCCCGCCTCCGTGGTCATCGCGGGCGACGAGGCCGCGGCGCTGGAGATCGCCGGGGGGTGGGCGGAGCAGGGCCGTAAGACCCGACGCCTGCGAGTGAGCCACGCCTTCCACTCGCCCCGCATGGACGCCATGCTCGGCGACTTCCGCAAGGTCGTTGAGGGGTTGTCCTTCCAGACGCCGTCCATCGCCCTGGTCTCGAATGTGACGGGCGAGGCGGCGAGCGGGGATGAGGTGTGCTCGCCGGAGTACTGGGTCCGCCATG
>NZ_LAKD02000088.1 GCF_000968685.2 Streptomyces antioxidans | reverse complement strand
CGTCGATACACCACTCCAGCGGACGTGACCCGGGCTCGGCCCCAGACTCCGGGCCCCGAGGGGGCGCAGCCCTTCCGCGTGGTGCGGACGCCCGTCGATCCGGGACGGGGAAAGTCTCGGTCGCCGGATGCACCGTAGGGTCTCCGCATGATCGCGACGCTTCAGTGCACCGTCATCGACTGTCCCGACCCCGCCGCGCTGGCCGCCTTCTACGGCGAGATCCTGGGCTGGCGGGTGGATGACAGCGACCCCGAGTGGGCGACCCTGACGGCCGGGGACGGGCGGCGGCTGGCCTTTCAGCTGGCGCCGGACCATCGGCCGCCGCGCTGGCCGGATCCGGACCGTCCGCAGCAGATCCATCTGGACTTCGACGTGGAGACGCGCACGGACGCTGAGCGGGCGCAGCGGGAGCTGATCGCGCTCGGGGCGACGTTCCTGCACGACAGCGGTGGGGAGCGTTCGGGGTTCCGGGTCTTCAGCGATCCGGCCGGGCATCCGTTCTGCATCTGCTACGGGCAGATGCAGGAGGATTGACGGCTGCTGACGCGCTGATCGGGGCCCGGCCACCGTGGCCGGGCCCCGGTCCGCTCCGCGCGGTCGCTGAGGAGGGGTCAGCCGCCCAGCTGGGTCGCGCCCGCCTTGATGTCCTTGGCGAAGGTGCTCACCTCGGTGTAGACGCCGGGCTTGCCGGGCCGTGCGCAGCCCTCGCCCCAGCTGACGATGCCGACCTGGATCCACTGGCCGCCGTCGTCCTTGCGGAACATCGGGCCGCCGGAGTCGCCCTGGCAGGTGTCCACGCCGCCCTCGGCGATCTTCCCGGCGCAGATCTCCTCGCCGGTGACGAGCTCGTCGTAGGCGGCCTTGCAGGTGGCGTCATCGACGAACGGCACGCTGGCCTTGAGCAGATAGCGCTGCTGGCCGCCGCCCTCGACGGCGGCGCCCCATCCGGCCACGGTGAAGTCGCCCTTGTTGTACGCCGTGGTGTCGGCGATCTTCAGGGTGGGCTGGTCGATCGGCTCGGCGAGCTTGATGAGCGCCCAGTCCTTGCCGGTGCCGTTGTAGCCGGGGGCCTGGAGCACCTCGGTGGACTTGACCTTGATGGCGCTGGAGCTCTGGAGGTCCACGACGCCCGCGGTGGCGGTGATGGAGGTGTCGGGGCCGCTGCCGTCCACACAGTGGGCGGCGGTGAGCACGATGTCCTGGGAGTAGAGGGCACCACCACAGCCCATGGACAGCCGGACCATGAAGGGGAATTCGCCCTGGGCGGCGCGGGTGCCGCCGACCACGGACGGGCTCGGCTCGGGGCCGGTGGGCTGGGCGTTGGCGCTGCCGGGGGTGAGGCTGAAGGCGGCGAGGGCGACCGCGCCGAGGGCCGAGGCTCTCTTGAGGTGCTTCAGCGTGTTCCGCAACGGACTGTCCTTTCGTGGGGGGTTCGATGCGCATGTCAGGCTCATGCCAATTGAAAATCCGGAAAACTCTCCGAAATCCCGTGGATGAGCCGGTAAAACGCCCTGTGATTATGTGGAGCGGGTGAACGGAGTGACAAGGGTCGGTTTTCAGCCAGCGCGGCCTACCCGCTGCCCCGCCGAACGACCGTAAGGTTGACGTGAGACAGGGCGCACGGCTGGCGACGGGCACGGGGTGACGGCGTGGCGGCACCGGGCAGCGATATCGAGCACGGCTATCCCCACCTGGACACCGTCCGGGCGGCGATCACCGCGCTCTACCACCGGCTGTCCCGGGACACAGTGGACACCTTCGGGCTCAGCGTGGTCCCCGGCGATGTGGCCTTCGCCGACCAGGACGACCTCTATCTGGGCGTTCAGCGGGTCGCCCGGGTCATGGTGCAGCATCTGCGGCTGCCCGACGCCCGGATGATCGTGAGCTTCCGGGAGATGCGGCACGCGGGGAACGTGGAGCTGGCCGCGGGCCCGGAGTACTTCATCGAGCTCAACTCCCGCTTCAAGACCCACCGTCGGGACATCGGCGCCGCCCTGGCCCATGAGGTCACCCATGTGTATCTGCACCGCCTGGACCTCTCGTTCCCCGGCACACGGGACAACGAGATCCTCACCGACACCACCGCCGCCTATCTCGGCACGGGCTGGTTGCTGCTCGACGCCTACCGCCAGGACTCGGTTTCCAGCCAGAAACTGGGCTATCTGACACCGGAGGAGTTCGGCTACGTGCTGGCCATGCGGGCGCTGCTCTTCGACGAGGACCCCTCCCCCTGGTTCACCTCTCCGCAGGCGTACGAGGCGTACACCAAGGGGCTGGAGCTGGCCCGCCGCGAGCGGGCCAGGCCGCCGCTCACCGCCGCCGGGTGGACCGGCCGCCGCCGCTACGCCAAGGAACGCAGGGCGGCCCAGTCCGGCCACCCCTCCCCCACCGGAGGGGACTCCAGCGGAGGGGGCTCCGCCGCAGGGGGCACAGCCGCAGGGGACTACGCCTTCGACGCGGGCCCTCCGCTCAGCGTCTCCTTCCCCTGCCCGACCTGCCGTCAGCGCATCCGGGTCCCGGTCCGCGGGCGGCTGCGGGCCCGCTGCGGGCTGTGCCGCACGGTGCTGGAGTGCGACACCTGACCCGACACCTGGCCCGGCGCCCGGCGCGACACCTGGCCCGACGCCCGACCACACGGACTTCGAGTGCGCTCGACGTCGTACGCTCGCCTGCATGAGCCCCTCCATCGCCACCAACACCCGTGTCGCCCTCGATGAGCTGCTGGAGTTCGTACGCCCGCGCCACCGTGCGCTGCTGATGACCCGCCGGACCGATGGCTCGCCCCAGGCGTCCCCGCTGACCTGCGGCGTCGATGACTCCGGCCGGATCGTCATGTCCACCTATCCCGAGCGCGCCAAGGTGCGCAACGCCAGGCGCGACCCCGCCGTGAGCCTCGTCGTGCTGTCCGACGAGTGGAACGGCCCGTGGGTGCAGATCGACGGCACCGCCGAGGTGATCGACACCCCGGATTCCATCGAGCCGCTGGTCGAGTACTACCGCAACATCGCGGGCGAGCACCCGGACTGGGACGAGTACCGCGCGGCCATGCGCAAGCAGGGCAAGTCGCTGATCCGGGTCACCCCCGAGCGCTGGGGCCCGGTCGCCACGGGCGGCTTCCCGGCCCGGCTGGTGGAGGACGAGGGCTGACGGGGCGCCGGTCAGCAGCTGCCGCCAGGGAGCGGATCAGCAGCCGCCGGGGCGCCCGTACAGGACGATCCGCATCCCCGTGACATCCCTGACGGCACACCGGTGGAGGTACTTCTTCAACACCCCCCGCTTGGTGTTCTCCCGGGCGTTGTCATCCAGTGGCTGGCCGGGCGAGTCATTGACCGTGACGATCCGGTCGGCCGTCAGCATCCGGGCGCGGACGCGCGACGCGGGCAGCTCGACGCCGTGCAGGGTGGCCGAGTCCACCGGGGCCTCGGCCAGGGCCAGGTCCTCGAGCCCGCGGAAGTCCCCCGGGCTCGACATGATCGGCTCCCGGCGGCGGGCGGGCATGAAGAGCACGCCGTCGCCGGGCCGGCTCAGCTCCCGTACGGCGCGTGCGGCGGCGATGGTGTCGTCGATGCGGCCCTGCGGGGTCCGCAGCTGGGCGGAGTACGGCAGTACGGCGGCCACCGCCACCACCGCCAGCAGCGCGGCCGCCGTCCTCGGGGCCGCGGCGGCGCGCAGCAGCCGCTCCAGCCGGGCGCCCACCAGCAGCGCGAGACCGACGTACACGTAGATCACATAGCGGTCGACATACAGCGGGTGCACATACGACACCGCGATCAGCACCGCCGGGGGCAGGATCAGCAGCGGCAGCGCGAGATCGCCGAGCGAGACCGGCCAGAGCGCCGGGGCGGGCACCTTGGCGCACAGGACGCCCGCCAGCGCGGGCACGGCGAAGCCGAGCAGCTGGCTGATGCCCGGTGGTGAGATCCAGCCGACCAGCGCCACCTGCTGCTGACTGACGATCACCAGCGGGGTCACCACGAGGGCCGCCGCCGCGGCGGCCTGGCCCCAGGCCCAGCCCAGCGCCGCCGGTACCCGGGCCCGGTAGAGCGCCACGCCGTGGGCGAGCACGGCCAGGACCGCGAACTCGTGCAGCAGACAGGCCAGTGCCGCCACGGCCGCATAGCAGGTCCAGGTCCGCTTGCGGGGCCGGGCCACGGCGCTCAGCAGCAGATGCGTGGCCCAGACGACCACGGCACAGACCAGGGCGTAGGAGCGCCCCTCCTGTGCGTACCGCTGCACCACCGGGAACAGCGGGAAGACCAGCCCGGCGGCCAGTCCGGCGCGGGGCCCCGCGAGCCGCTGCCCGAGCAGTCCGACCCCGGCGGCCGCGGCGGCCGTGGCCAGCACCGAGGGGAGCCGCAGCGCGAGCAGCCCGCCGTCCCAGAGGGCGAACACGCCGTGCATGAACAGGTAGTACAGGCCGTGGACGACATCGGCCTGGCCGAGCAGGCGCCAGATGTCGGCGAGGCTGCGGTGGGCGACCTGATACGTCGTCGACTCGTCCCGCCACATGCTGTTCCCTCGGCGGACCCCCCACAGCCCGACCGCCAGTGCCAGCCCGGCCGGGACGAGCCCGGCGGCGGCGCGCCCGGTGCGCCCGGTGCGGCGGGGCGCTAGGGGCTCCGGGGACGCCGGACGGGCGCGCGCGGTGGCCCCGGCGCTGTCGAGGGCAGGCGTGACGGACATGGGCAGCGGAACTCCGATCGGAGCGAAAGGTGAGGGGCCGCGGCACGGCGGGAGGGGTGGGGGACCGCGGAAGGGTGGAGGGTGAGTGGCGCCGGTCGGGGTCAGGCCCGTCTGCGCCCGCTCCACCACAGGCAGAGGGCGGCGAGCGCGACGGCCGCGCCCAGGCAGATCCCGGACTGGATCCACTGCATGGGCCAGTAGTGGCTCGCCGGGTGCAGCTCTTCGTACCACCTCTTGGTGGCGCCGAGCCGGGCGAAGCAGCGGTCCCAGCCGTGCTCACCGACGGCGGACGAACAGCGCTCCAGGGGGATCTTCTCCCCGGTCCTGGTCATATAGCCGTTGCCCATGCCGCGCCACGCGTTGACGTAGACCTGGACGGGGGTGGTGGTGAACTCGCCGGAGGCGTCGGCTTCTGCGACGACCGTCCGCGGTGTCAGCAGATGGGGGCGCAGGGCGTTCAGCCCGTACTGGACCCCGGCGGTGGTCCCCAGGGTGACCACCATGGCGGGCAGGGTGCGCCGCAGCAGCAGCCCGGCCGCCGCGCCGAGGAGGAAGGACAGCGGGGCGAGGGCGACCGCCGCCGGGCCGGTCGCGTCGAACGGTACGGGGGTGCCCCAGGCGATGTCCTGGAACTGGCCCTGGGCCGCCCGCCACCACCAGGTGTAGAGGGCCGCGAGGACCGCGGTACCGGCCGTGACGGCGACGAGCGGGAGCGTGAGCTTGGCGATCAGCCAGCGGGTCCTGCCGACGGACTGGGTCCACACCAGCTGGTAGGTGCCGGTCTCCAGCTCCCGGGCGAACAGCGGCGCGCCGATGAAGACGCCGATCAGCACGGGCAGCGCGATGAGCAGCCGCCCGGTGTCGAGCAGTGGTGCGCGGTAGGTGGCGGTGAGGTGGCGGAACGCCTCGGCCGTCGAGTTGGTCCCCTTCTCGGGATCGATCTCCTTGCCGTGGCAGACCGCCTTCCAGTTCCAGTCCGAGCAGCCCTGGATGTCGTGCGCCCGCATGTAGCCGACCATCTCGGCGCGCTGCCAGACGATGTACGCGGCGATCGCCACGACCACGGCCAGGCCCGCCCACAGGGCGGTCCGGTGCTGGCGCGCCACCAGCCACAGCAGCCCTCGGGCGCGGAGCCGGGTGACGGGTCCCCGGAGCCGTATGCCGATCGAGCTCATGCCTCCACCTCCGTGAACGTCGTGCGCGCTTCGGCCGTGAACAGGGGCGGAGCGTCGGGGGCGCGCAGATAGCCGAGCAGGACGTCCTCGAGGGAGGGTTCGGTGACGATCCAGCCGTCCCCGTCCGGGGTGCCGTCCGGGCGGATCAGCGCGGTGAGCTGACGGCCCGTCGTACGGGTCTCGACCACGGTGTGACGGGCGAGCGCGTCCGGTGTTCCACCGCCGGTCGCGCTCGGGCCGGTGACCAGGCGGTGGGCGGACTGGAGGGCGTCGGCCTCGCCCGCCAGCCGGATCCGGCCGCCGCCCATCAGCAGCAGGTAGTCGCAGACGCCGTCGAGTTCGGCGACCACATGGGTGGAGATGACCACCCCGGTGCCGCGCTCGGCGGCCTCGGCCATCAGGACGCCCATCATCCGGTGGCGGCGCAGCGGGTCCTGATCGGCCATCGGCTCGTCCAGGAGCAGCAGATCGGCGCGCTTGCCGAGGGCGAGGGCGAGGGCCACACAGGTGCGCTGGCCGCCGGAGAGCGAGCCGACGCGGGCGGACAGCGGCACATCGGCCTCCGCCACCACCCGTTCCGCGGCCCGCTGGTCCCAGCTGGGGTTGAGCTCCCGGCCCAGGCGCAGGGTGTCGGCCACGGAGAAGCGCGGGTAGAGCGGCTTGTCCTGGGCGACGAAGGCGATGCGCTCGCGGATGCCGGGGTCGGCGGCGGACCGGCCGAAGACCCGCAGGGTGCCGGTGGTCGGGGCCAGCAGCCCGGCGGCGAGGGACAGCAGGGTGCTCTTGCCGGAGCCGTTGGGGCCCACCAGCGCGCAGATCCGCCCGGCGGGCAGCCGGAAGGCGGCGTCTGTGAGGGCCCAGCCGCGTCGGTACTTCTTGCCCAGTCCGGCCGCTTCCAGCGCACCGGACGCGTCGATCTCGTCGGTCACCCGTTCTCCTCGTGTCCACGCTCGCCGGGGGCGGCGGTCTCGCCGAAGCGCTCCTCGAGGACCGAGGCCACCAGCGCCGTCAGGTCCTCGCGGTCGAGCCCGGCGGCGCGGGCCCGGTCGGTCCAGTCGGCGAGCTCCGCGCGCAGCGGTGAGTCCGCGGCGGCGCCGGGCCGGGCCAGCGACCGGCGGACGAAGGTGCCGAGCCCCGGCCGGGGCTCCACCAGCCCTTCGCGCTCCAGCTCGCGGTACGCCTTCAGGACGGTGTTGGGGTTGATGGCGGTGGCCGCGACGACCTCCTTGGCCGTGGGCAGCCGGTCCCCGGGCTCCAGCAGTCCGAGGCGGAGCGCCTGTTTGGTCTGCTGGACGATCTGCAGATAGGTGGCGATGCCGCTGCGCCGGTCGATGCGGTACTCGACCATCCGGCTTCCACCACCCTTTCACTAATGAGTTAGTGGAATGATGGTGTAGCGCGCCCGGGGGAATGTCAACCGGCCTGGTCAGCGGCTGACGTCGGCCAGCCTGATCGGCCGGTCCGGCCTGCCGACCCGGGAGAACGTGCCGGAACGCCACGCGGCGCCTTCCCCCGGTCGGGAGGGGGAAGGCGCCGCGCGGCCGGTCCGTACGCCGTTGTACGGGCGGAGATCCGGGAAGACCGGACGACCGGAAAACCGGACGACCGGGTCAGACCATGAGGGCCCGGTCGGTGGGGCGGATCGGGGCGGGCAGCTCGCTGGCCCCGGCCAGATAGCGGTCCACCCCGCGCGCCGCGGAGCGGCCCTCGGCGATGGCCCAGACGATCAGCGACTGGCCGCGGCCCGCGTCACCGGCCACGAAGACACCCGGCACATTGGTGGCGAAGGAGGCGTCGCGCGCGACGTTGCCGCGCTCGTCCAGCTCCAGGCCGAACTGCTCGACCAGGCCGTTCTGCTGGTCGGTGCCGGTGAAGCCCATGGCGAGGGTGACCAGCTGGGCCGGGATCTTCCGCTCGGTGCCCGGCTTCTGCTCCAGCTTGCCGTCCTTGAACTCCACCTCGATCAGGTGCAGCCACTGCACGTTCCCGTCCTCGTCGCCCTCGAAGTGGGTGGTGGAGACGGAGTAGATCCGCTCGCCGCCCTCCTCGTGCGCCGAGGTGACCTTGTAGAGCATCGGGAAGGTCGGCCAGGGCTGGCCCGGGTGCCGCTCCTCGCCCGGCTTCGGCATGATCTCCAGCTGGGTGACGGAGGCGGCGCCCTGGCGGTGGGCGGTGCCGACGCAGTCGGCGCCGGTGTCGCCGCCGCCGATGACCACGACGTGCTTGCCCTCGGCGGTGATGGGGGACGTGGTGAGGTCGCCCTCCTGCACCTTGTTGGAGAGCGGCAGGTACTCCATCGCGTAGTGGACGCCGTTCAGCTCCCGGCCGGGGACCGGGAGGTCGCGCGAGGTGGTGGCGCCGGCGGCGATGACCACGGCGTCGTACCGCTTGCGCAGCTTGGCGGCGTCGATGTCGCGGCCGATCTCGGTCTCGGTGCGGAACTTGGTGCCCTCCGCGCGCATCTGCTCGATACGGCGGTTGATGTGCCGCTTCTCCATCTTGAACTCGGGGATGCCGTAGCGCAGCAGCCCGCCGATGCGGTCGGCCCGCTCATAGACGGCGACCGTGTGACCGGCCCGGGTGAGCTGCTGGGCGGCGGCCAGGCCCGCCGGTCCGGAGCCGATGACGGCGACGGTCTTGCCGCTGAGCCGCTCGGGCGGCTGCGGGGTGACATCGCCCGCGTCCCACGCCTTGTCGATGATGGTGACCTCGACGTTCTTGATGGTCACCGCCGGCTGGTTGATGCCGAGGACGCACGCGGACTCGCACGGGGCGGGGCACAGCCGCCCGGTGAACTCCGGGAAGTTGTTGGTCGCGTGCAGCCGCTCGCTGGCCTCGCGCCAGTCCTCCCGGTAGGCGTAGTCGTTCCACTCGGGGATGAGGTTTCCCAGCGGACAGCCGTTGTGGCAGAACGGGATGCCGCAGTCCATGCACCGGCCGGCCTGCTTGCTGATGATCGGCAGCAGCGAGCCGGGGACGTAGACCTCGTTCCAGTCCTTGACGCGCTCGTCCACCGGGCGGGTCTCGGCGACCTCGCGGTCGGTGCTCAGGAAGCCCTTGGGGTCAGCCATTGATCGCTGCCTCCATCATCTTCTCGTGGGTCTCGGACTCGGAGAGCCCGGCCCGCTCGGCGGCGTCCTTGGCGGCGAGCACGGCCTGGTACGTGGCGGGGATGATCTTGCTGAAGCGGGTGCGGGCGGTCTCCCAGTCCTCCAGCAGCGCGCCCGCGACGGTGGAGCCGGTCTCCTCGCGGTGACGGCGCACCGCGTCGTGCAGCCACCGCTGGTCGGTGTCGTCCAGCGCGCCGACGGCGTCCCGCAGATCGACGTTGACGTTGTCCGGGTCGAGGTCGATCACATAGGCGGTGCCGCCGGACATCCCGGCCGCGAAGTTGCGCCCGGTGGGGCCGAGGACGACCGCCTGGCCGCCGGTCATGTACTCACAGCCGTGGTCGCCCACGCCCTCGGAGACGACCGTGGCGCCGGAGTTGCGGACGCAGAACCGCTCGCCGACCCGGCCGCGCAGGAACATCTCACCGCCGGTCGCACCGTACGCGAGGGTGTTGCCCGCGATCGTCGAGTACTCGGCGAGGTGGTCCGCGCCCCGGTCCGGGCGGACGATCACCCGGCCGCCGGACAGGCCCTTGCCCACGTAGTCGTTGGCGTCGCCCTCCAGCCGCAGCGTGACGCCGCGGGGCAGGAACGCACCGAAGGACTGACCGGCCGAGCCGGTGAAGGTGATGTCGATGGTGTCCTCGGGCAGGCCAGCGCCGCCGAACGTACGGGTCACCTCGTGGCCGAGCATGGTGCCGACGGTCCGGTTGATGTTGCGGATCGCGACCTGGGCCCGGACCGGCTGGGCGGCCTCGGCGCTCTCGGCGTTCAGCGCGTCGGCCGCCAGCTTGATCAGCTGGTTGTCGAGCGCCTTGGCCAGGCCATGGTCCTGCTCGATGGCCTGGTGGCGGACGGCGCCCTCGGGCAGCTCGGGCACGTACAGCAGCGGGGCGAGGTCCAGGCCTTGCGCCTTCCAGTGCTGGACGGCGCGGGTGGTGTCCAGCAGCTCGGCGTGGCCGATGGCCTCGTCCAGGGAGCGGAAGCCCAACTCGGCCAGGAGCTCGCGGACCTCCTCGGCGATGAACTGGAAGAAGTTCACCACGAACTCGGCCTTGCCGCTGTAGCGCTCGCGCAGCACCGGGTTCTGGGTGGCGATGCCGACCGGGCAGGTGTCGAGGTGGCAGACGCGCATCATGACGCAGCCGGAGACCACCAGCGGCGCGGTGGCGAAGCCGTACTCCTCGGCGCCGAGCAACGCGGCGATCACCACATCACGGCCGGTCTTCAGCTGGCCGTCGGTCTGCACCACGATGCGGTCGCGCAACCCGTTGAGCAGCAGCGTCTGCTGGGTCTCTGCGAGGCCGAGCTCCCAGGGGCCGCCCGCGTGCTTGAGCGAGGTGAGCGGCGAGGCGCCGGTGCCGCCGTCGTGGCCGGAGATCAGCACCACATCGGCGTGGGCCTTGGAGACGCCCGCGGCGACCGTGCCGACGCCGACCTCGGAGACCAGCTTGACGTGGATCCGGGCCTGGGGGTTGGCGTTCTTCAGGTCGTGGATCAGCTGCGCCAGATCCTCGATCGAGTAGATGTCGTGGTGCGGGGGCGGGGAGATCAGGCCGACGCCCGGGGTGGAGTGCCGGGTCCTGGCCACCCACGGGTAGACCTTGTGGCCGGGCAGCTGGCCGCCCTCGCCGGGCTTGGCGCCCTGGGCCATCTTGATCTGGATGTCATCGGAGTTGACCAGGTATTCGCTGGTCACGCCGAAGCGGCCGGAGGCCACCTGCTTGATCGAGGAGCGCCGGGCGGGGTCGTGCAGCCGGTCGGAGTCCTCGCCGCCCTCACCGGTGTTGGACTTGCCGCCCAGCTGGTTCATGGCGATGGCCAGGGTCTCGTGCGCCTCCTGGGAGATGGAGCCGTAGCTCATGGCGCCGGTGGAGAACCGCTTGACGATCTCGCTGACCGGCTCGACCTCGTCGATCGGGATCGAGGGGCGCTCGCCCTTGAAGGAGAACAGGCCGCGCAGCGTCATCAGCCGCTCGGACTGCTCGTTCACCCGCTCCGTGTACTTCTTGAAGACGTCGTAGCGGCGCGACCGGGTGGAGTGCTGGAGCCGGAAGACCGTCTCGGGGTCGAAGAGGTGCGGCTCCCCCTCGCGGCGCCACTGGTACTCGCCGCCGATCTCCAGGGTGCGGTGGGCGGAGGGGACGCCGGAGGCGGGGTACGCCTTGGCGTGGCGGGCGGCCACCTCCTTGGCGATGACGTCCAGGCCCGCGCCGCCGATCTTGGTGGCGGTGCCGCGGAAGTAGGTGTCCACGAAGGACTCGTCCAGGCCGACGGCCTCGAAGACCTGAGCGCCCCGGTAGGAGGCCACGGTCGAGATGCCCATCTTGGACATGACCTTCAGGACGCCCTTGCCCAGCGCCTTGATGAGGTTCTTGATCGCGGTCTCGGCCTCGACACCGGGCAGGAACGTCCCGGCCCGGACCAGGTCCTCGACCGACTCCATGGCCAGGTAGGGGTTGACGGCCGCGGCGCCGAAACCGATCAGCAGCGCGACATGGTGCACCTCGCGGACGTCGCCCGCCTCGACCAGCAGCCCCACCTGGGTGCGCTGCTTGGTGCCGATGAGGTGGTGGTGGACCGCGGAGGTGAGCAGCAGCGAGGGGATCGGGGCGTGCTCGGCGTCGGAGTGGCGGTCGGAGAGCACGATCAGCCGGGCGCCGTCCTCGATGGCGCGGTCGGCCTCGGCGCAGATCTCGTCCAGCCGGGCGGCGAGCGCCTGACCGCCGCCGCCGACCCGGTACAGGCCCGAGAGGTTCGCCGCCTTGAGGCCCGGCATGTCCCCGTCGGCGTTGATGTGGATGAGCTTGGCCAGCTCATCGTTGTCGATCACCGGGAAGGGCAGGGTGACGCTGCGGCAGGAGGCCGCGGTCGGGTCCAGCAGATTGCCCTGCGGGCCCAGCGCGGAGATCAGCGAGGTGACCAGCTCCTCGCGGATCGCGTCCAGCGGCGGGTTGGTGACCTGCGCGAACAGCTGGGTGAAGTAGTCGAACAGCAGCCGCGGCCGCTCGGAGAGCGCGGCGATCGGCGAGTCGGTGCCCATCGAGCCGATCGGCTCGGCGCCCGCCTTGGCCATCGGCGCGAGCAGGACGCGCAGCTCCTCCTCGGTGTAGCCGAAGGTCTGCTGACGGCGGGTGACCGAGGCGTGGGTGTGCACGATGTGCTCGCGCTCGGGGAGGTCGGCCAGGTCGATCAGTCCGGCCTCGAGCCATTCGCCGTACGGCTGCTCGGCGGCCAGCTCGGCCTTGATCTCGTGGTCCTCGATGATGCGGTGCTCGGCGGTGTCCACCAGGAACATCCGGCCCGGCTGGAGCCGGCCCTTGCGGACCACCTTGGCCGGGTCGATGTCCAGGACGCCGACCTCGGAAGAGAGCACGACCAGGCCGTCGTCGGTGACCCAGTAGCGCCCGGGCCGCAGTCCGTTGCGGTCCAGCACGGCGCCGACCTGGACGCCGTCGGTGAAGGTGACACACGCGGGCCCGTCCCAGGGCTCCATCATCGTGGAGTGGTACTGGTAGAAGGCGCGCCGGGCCGGGTCCATGGAGGGGTGGTTCTCCCACGCCTCGGGAACCATCATCAGCACCGAGTGGGGCAGCGATCGGCCGCCGAGGTGAAGCAGCTCCAGGACCTCGTCGAAGGTGGCCGAGTCGGAGGCGTCCGGGGTGCAGACGGGGAAGATCCGCTCCAGGCCCTGCTCCCCGAACAGGTCGCTGACCAGCTGGGACTCCCGGGCGCGCATCCAGTTGCGGTTGCCCTGGACGGTGTTGATCTCACCGTTGTGGGCGACGAAGCGGTACGGGTGGGCCAGCGGCCAGCTCGGGAAGGTGTTGGTGGAGAACCGGGAGTGGACCAGCGCGACGGCGGTGGCGAAGCGGCGGTCGGAGAGGTCAGGGAAGAACGGCTCCAGCTGACCGGTGGTCAGCATGCCCTTGTAGACCAGGGTGCGCGCGGACAGCGAGGGGAAGTAGACCCCCGCCTCGCGCTCGGCGCGCTTGCGCAGCATGAACGCCTTGCGGTCCAGGGCCACGCCGGTGCTGCTGCCGTCGGCGACGAAGAGCTGGCGGAAGGCGGGCATGGTGCCCCGGGCCCCGTTGCCCAGCAGCTCGGGGGCGACGGGCACCTCGCGCCAGCCGAGGACGGTCAGGTCCTCCTCGGCGGCAAGCCGCTCGATGTGCTCCGCGGCGGCCGCGCTCCCGGTCCCGCCCCCGGTCCCGCCCTCTGCCTCACCCTCCGGGAGGAACGCGATGCCCACCGCGTAGGCACCGGCTTCGGGCAGCTCGAAGCCGGTGACACTGGCCCGCAGGAAGGCGTCCGGAACCTGGACGAGGATGCCCGCGCCGTCGCCGGAGTCGGGCTCTGAACCGGTGGCGCCGCGGTGCTCGAGGTTCCGCAGCACGGTGAGAGCCTTCTCCACGAGCTCATGGCTGGCCTCGCCGGTGAGGGTCGCCACGAAGCCGACGCCACAGGCGTCGTGCTCATTGCGTGGGTCGTACATCCCCTGTCGGGCGGGGTGGGATGCGGAACGCATCGGCTCTCCCGTCGTCGTCATGGCATGGTGCGTGTGCCGAGGGACGACGTTGGCCCTCCGCGAGAATTTCGTGCAGGTTACATGATGGGGCGAATCTCGGGAAGCGGAAATTCCGTTCCATCATGCGGACACCCCGGGGGTGGGGTGGGCGCACCCCACAGGGGTGGGGTGGGCTGAGGCAGTACGGGCATTGGGGGATGGGGCGACGACCGGCATCGCCATGGCGCGGATCGGGCGACACTGCCCAAGCGCTTCGGGCTTATGCCCGCCCGTAAAAGGATCGAAACCGAGGGGTAACGGCGTGATGATCGCGGCTCGCCGATATGACCGTCATCCTACGGCCGTTCCGAAGAGAACGCCCAGGGCATAGGTCACACCCGCCGCCGCGCCGCCCAGCGCCAGCTGCCGCAGCCCGCTGTACCACCAGCTACGGGTGGTCACCCGCGCCACCGCCGCACCGCAGCCGAACAGCCCGATCAGCGCCAGCACCAGCGCCGGCCACAGCGCCGTGGCACCCAGCAGATACGGCAGTACCGGCAGCAGCGCGCCCAGCGCGAAGGAGCCGAACGAGGACACCGCCGCGACCAGCGGCGACGGCAGATCGTCCGGGTCCACGCCCAGCTCCTCGCGGGCGTGTATCTCCAGCGCCTGCTCGGGGTCGCGGGACAGCTGCTCGGCCACCTCACGGGCCAGGGCGGGCTCCACCCCGCGCGATTCGTACAGCGCGGCCAGCTCCTCCAGCTCGTCCACCGGGTGCCTGCGCAGCTCGCGCCGTTCCACCTCCAGCTCGGCCTGGACCAGATCGCGCTGGGAGGCCACCGAGGTGTACTCGCCGGCGGCCATGGAGAAGGCACCGGCCGCGAGGCCCGCCAGACCGGTGATCACGATGGTCTGCCGGTCCACGGCGCCACCGGCCACACCGGTCATCAGCGCGAGGTTGGAGACCAGTCCGTCCATGGCCCCGAAGACCGCGGGGCGCAGCCAGCCGCCGTTCACATCACGGTGGGTGTGGTTGTCGCGGTGGGCGATGTGCGGTGACTCCGCGCTGTCAATGACGGACATATGAAGATGTGCTCCCTTCGAGAAGGGTGAAGCGATGCGGCCCCACCCCAACGGTTCGAAGGTACGCACGAATTCCCCCGCTCCGCCAGCAAGGAAGGCCGAACTTACCTCGCTGACCTGCGCAAACGCAGAAAGGCCGCCGAACCCCGAGGGGTTCGGCGGCCCGATGGGCACACGCTGGGGCGGGTCAGGGTTTCTGGGAGGGCTCCGCCTCGGCGGCCACCGCACCGGCCTCGTCCGCGCCGTCGCTCTTGGCCTCGGTGTCACCGCTCCCGGCCGCGCTCCCGGCCGGGGTGTCGCCGCTGGTCCCCGAAGCCGGGGCCGGTCCGGCGCCGTCGGCGCCGTCCTCGACCGCCGCCGGTTCCACGATCTCCTCGCGGCCGGGAGACCGCTTCGCGGAGACCACCAGATAGGCCACCGCGGCCAGGAAGACCACGACGGACGTCCAGTTGTTGAGCCGCAGCCCCAGCACATGGTGGGCGTCGTCCACCCGGAGGTACTCGATCCAGAAGCGGCCCACGGTGTACGCCGCGACGTAGAGGGCAAACGCCCGGCCATGCCCCAGCTTGAAGCGGCGGTCCGCCCAGATCACCAGCAGCGCCACGCCGACGCACCACACCGACTCGTACAGGAAGGTCGGGTGGTACGTCCCCGCCACCCGGCCCGCGTCGGCGTCGCCGTCGATCTTCAGCGCCCAGGGCAGCGTGGTGGCCTTGCCGTAGAGCTCCTGGTTGAACCAGTTACCCCAGCGCCCCATGGCCTGGGCGAAGGCGATCCCGGGGGCGATGGCGTCCGCGTACGCCGGGAGCGGGATCCCCCGGCGGCGGCAGCCGATCCAGGCACCGAGCGCGCCCAGCGCGATGGCTCCCCAGATCCCCAGGCCGCCCTGCCAGATCTTGAAGGCGTCCACCCAGTCACGGCCGTCGGTGAAGTACAGCTCGTAATCGGTGATGACGTGGTAGAGGCGCCCGCCGACCAGGCCGAAGGGCACCGCCCAGACGGCGATGTCGGCGACGGTGCCGACCCGGCCGCCACGGGCGACCCAGCGCCGCCCGCCGTACCAGACCGCGATGAAGACGCCGATGATGATGCAGAACGCATAGCCGCGCAGCGGGACCGGACCGAGGTAGATCACGCCGGACGACGGGCTGGGGATGTAAGCGAGGAGGTCCATGACGGGACCGACGCTACCGTGCCGGGCGGGAGATGCGGCAACCCACCCGGCAACGGCTGCGTAACAAGGATCGGTACGGGGATCAGTCGCGGTCCGCCGCGAGGACCATGCGCTTGAGCTTGTTGGGGCTCAGCGGCTTCTTGGGGTCGCCGTAGATCGACTTCCCGCCCAGCAGCACGGTCGGCGTGGAGGCGTAGCCGGAGTGGGCGAAGACATCGTTGGACTTGCGCACCCAGGTGTCGTGCCGACCGCCCTCGACGCACCGCCGGAAGGCGGGCGTGACCAGCCCGGGGACCTGGTCCGCGAGCTTGATCAGCCGACCGTTGTCGGCGTAGCTGTCCCGGGTCTCCTGGGGCTGGTGGCGGTAGAGCACATCGTGGTACGCGCGGAACTTGGCCGGGTCCTCGTCCTGGGCGCAGGCCGCCGCGTTCGCGGCCCGGACCGAACCGGTGCCGCCGAGGTTTCCGTCGATGATCGTCACCAGGTGGTACTCGACCCTCATCCGCCCGGCGTCCTGGAGCTCGTGGACGGTCTTGCGGAAGACGTCCTCGAACTGCTTGCAGCCCGGGCAGCGGAAGTCCTCGTAGACCGTCAGGGTTACCGGGCCCGCCTTCCCCGGCCGCCCCGCCTTGCCCTCCTGTGCGGACTTCTCCGACTTCCCCGAGGGGATCACAAGACGTCCCTTGCCGACGGCTCCGCGCGGTGGCACCAGGGCACTGCCCGACGCACCCTTCCCCGGGTCGTCATCGGTCCTGGACGCGACCACGCCCACGCCCACGGCCGCGCCGAGGACGGCCACCACCGCCCCCAGGACGCCCAGCGTCCGCTTACGCTTCGCGCGCGCCCGCTCCCGCTCGCGTTGTTCCCGCAGGCGCTCTCGGGCGCCGCGCTTTCCCTCACGGTTTCTCTGGCTCACGCCCTCGCCTAACGAGGCGGAGGAGCACCGCTGAGCTCCTCCGCCCCGTTGTTCCCTCGAACGAGCGACCTTCTGACGGCCGATGCGGGACGCTTCCCTGACGGCCGGTGCGGGACACTTCCCTGACGGCCGGTGCGGGACACCCTCCTAACGGGCGGTGCGGACACCCTCCGCCAGCTCGCCCGCGAGCTCGCGCAGCCCCGCCAGACCGGCCTCGGTGTCGCCCTCGGCGTCCAGCAGCCGCTTGACGAAGGCCGAGCCGACGATGACCCCGTCGGCGAACGCCGCGACCTCCGCCGCCTGACTGGCATTGGAGACGCCGAGGCCCACGCAGACCGGGAGCGTGGTGGTGGAGCGGGTGCGCTCCACCAGCGCGCGCGCCTCCTGGCCCACCGATTCCCTCGTTCCGGTGACGCCCATCAGCGACGCCGCGTAGACGAAACCGCTGCCCGCCGCCGTGATCTTCGCCAGCCGCTCATCACGGCTGCTGGGCGCGACCACGAACACCGTCGCCAGACCGTGCTGCTCGGCGGCCTTCCGCCAGATCTCCGACTCCTCGACCGGGAGGTCGGGCAGGATGCAGCCCGCGCCGCCCGCCTCGGCGAGATCGGCGGCGAACCGCTCGACGCCGTACCGGTCCACCGGGTTCCAGTACGTCATGCACAGGATCGGGGCGCCGGTGCGGGCGTGCGCCTCCCCCACGGTGCGGATCACATCGCGGATCCGGACCCCGTTGCGCAGCGCGATGTCGTCGGCGGTCTGGATCACCGGCCCGTCGAGCACCGGATCGCTGTGCGGCAGCCCGACCTCGACGATGTCGCAACCGCCCTCGATCATGGCGGTCATCGCGTCCACCGCGCCGTCGATGGTGGGGAAACCGGCGGGCAGATAGCCGACGAGCGCGGCGCGCCCCTCATCCTTGGCGCCCGCCAGGACGGACCCCAGCAGCTCCAGGTTCCCGGCCATCACTTCGCTCCCTCGTCGCTTCGCTGGTCGTAGAGCCCGAAGTACGTGGCCGCCGTGTCCATGTCCTTGTCACCGCGCCCGGAGAGGTTGACCAGCACCAGGCCGTCGCTCCCCAGCTCCCGGCCGAGGTCCAGGGCGCCAGCGAGCGCGTGGGCGCTCTCGATCGCCGGGATGATGCCCTCGGTCTCCGAGAGCAGCCGCAGCGCCCGCATGGCCTCGTCATCGGTGACCGCCCGGTACTCGGCGCGGCCGACGTCCTTCAGATACGCGTGCTCGGGGCCGACGCCGGGGTAGTCGAGACCGGCCGAGATCGAGTACGGCTCGGTGATCTGGCCGTCCTCGTCCTGCAGCACATAGGACCGGGAGCCGTGCAGGATCCCGGGCTCGCCCTGGCTCAGCGTGGCCGCGTGCTCCCCGGTGGCCACGCCGTGCCCGGCGGGCTCGAAGCCGACGATCCGTACGCTCTCGTCCGGCAGGAAGGCGTGGAACAGCCCGATCGCGTTGGATCCGCCGCCCACGCAGGCCGCGACCGCGTCCGGCAGCCGCCCGGTCCGCTCCAGGATCTGCCGCCGCGCCTCCACGCCGATCACCCGGTGGAAGTCGCGCACCAGCGCCGGGAAGGGGTGGGGGCCCGCCACGGTGCCGAAGAGGTAGTGGGTGCGGTCCACATTGGCGACCCAGTCACGGAACGCCTCGTTGATGGCGTCCTTAAGGGTGCGGCTGCCGGACTTCACCGCGATGACCTCGGCGCCCAGCATCCGCATCCGCGCCACGTTGAGCGCCTGCCGCTGGGTGTCGATCTCGCCCATATAGATGGTGCACTCGAGCCCGAACAGCGCGCATGCGGTGGCCGTGGCCACCCCGTGCTGACCGGCACCGGTCTCGGCGATGACGCGGGACTTGCCCATCCGCCTGGTCAGCAGGGCCTGCCCCAGCACGTTGTTGATCTTGTGGGAGCCGGTGTGGTTGAGGTCCTCCCGCTTGAGGAAGACCCGTGCACCCCCGGCGTGCTCGGCGAACCGCGGTACCTCGGTCAGCGCGCTGGGCCGGCCGGTGTAGTTGACCAGCAGATCCTCGAGCTCGGCCGCGAAGGCGGGGTCCGCCTTGGCTTTCTCGTACTCGGCGGCGACCTCGTCCACCGCGGCGACCAGTGCCTCGGGGATGAACTTGCCGCCGAAGGCACCGAAATAGCCCTCGGCGCTGGGCACCTGACCCTCGGGGTCAGGGATGAAGAAATCAGAGGACATGCGACGTACTCCTCGATCGGGGCAGCGCCCCGCGACAGCCGGGGACATCGCCCCGGGACAGCTGGGGCACCGCCCCGCTACGGGTGGGATGGACGGGAACGCGTGCGGCGTGCGCTCAGCGCGCCGCCGCCCGACGCCATCGCCGCCCGTTGATCTGTCCCGGCTCGCATCCGATGTGGTAGCGCACGCGCCGCCCCCGCACCCGCCTCGCGGGCGCGCGGCAGCCCCGGGGCCGACAGCCCCGTGCCAGGCGCGCGTACGTCTCCATGGTCCGCCGATCCCGTCCCGCTGTCAGTCCCGGCCGTGGCGCAGCGCCGGATGGGCGCCCGCCGCCACCAGATCGGCCACCGCGGCCTTGGGGTCGCGCCCGGTCACCAGGGACTCGCCGACCAGCACCGCGTCGGCACCGTCGTTGGCGTAGGCGATCAGGTCGTGGGGGCCGCGCACCCCGGACTCCGCGATCTTGACGATATGGTCCGGGATCTCCGGTGCGATCCGGGCGAAGTTCGAGCGGTCCACCTCGAGGGTCTTGAGGTCGCGCGCATTGACGCCGATCACCCGGGCTCCGGCGTCGACCGCCCGGGCGGTCTCCTCCTCGTCATGCACCTCGACCAGGGGCGTCAGCCCGATCGACTCGGCCCGCTCGATGAGCGAGACCAGCGCCTGCTGCTCCAGCGCGGCGACGATCAGCAGGATGACGTCGGCGCCGTGCGCCCGGGCCTCCCACAGCTGGTACGAGGTGACGACGAAGTCCTTACGGAGCACGGGGATGTCGACCTTCGCCCTTACGGCTTCCAGGTCGGCCAGCGATCCGCCGAAGCGCCGCTGCTCGGTCAGCACGCTGATCACGGCCGCGCCGCCCGCCTCGTAGTCCGCGGCGAGCCCGGCGGGGTCGGCGATCGCGGCGAGCGCGCCCTTGGAGGGGCTGGACCGCTTGACCTCGCAGATCACCTTGACGCCCTCGCCCTTGAGCGCCGCGACACCGTCCTTCGACGGCTGGGCCTTGGCCGCCCGCTCCTTGAGCTCGTCGAGGGCGACGCTCGCCTGCCGCTCCGCGAGGTCGGCACGGACTCCGTCGATGATCTCGTCGAGCACACTCACCGAGCGGCCCCCTTCCGTGACGGGGATGAAGCTTCTGATACCGGGCGCGGCGATCCACCGCGTCGCCTGGAACTGCGATGGTAGCCGCCGGTAGGCCGAAGCTTCGCATCCGGTTGACGCGTACGCCCGCCACATGCGCATTCACCACGCATGCAACAACAATTCACAACAACGGTCACGGCACGAGTAGTCCCCCGAACGGGAAATTCCGGACGATGCTGAAGACCAGGGCCAGCACGCCGAGCGCCCCCGCGTGCCACAGCCGCGGCGCCGGGAAGCGGCCGCGTACGCACCACACCGCCCAGCAGACGGCGAAGGCCGCGTAACAGCCGACGGCGAGGGCGTTGTCACGCAGCGCGGCCGCCAGATCGCCGTGGGCCAGGGCATGGGCGCCGCGGAGCCCGCCGCAGCCCGGGCAGTACAGCCCGGTGAGCCGCAGCAGCGGGCAGACGGGGTAGTGGCCGGGCTCCCGGGGGTCGACGGCGCCGACGTACCCGAAGGCGGCGAGAACGCCCGCGAGCACGCCCAGCGGGGCGGCCAGCCGCCGCGCCAGGTGCCGCACCAGGGGGGCGGGGGCGGTCGGCGGTGGTTCTGTCACACCGCCGAGTCTGCCCGGGTATCCACGAAGGCGCAGCTCAGGGCCGATACGCCAACCTCCGTACGGCTCAGCGCAGCAGTGCGCCCGGCGGAGGCGGGCACGGCCCCGGGCCGCGCCGGGGCTCAGCTCTGGGTCTGCGCCTGCGCCTGCCCTGCGGGCTGCGGCTGCGCTTCGGACTGCCGCTGCCGCGGGTGCTGCGCCTTGGGCATGCCCAGCCCGGCCGCGCGCATCGCCGCGCCGACGACACCGCCGAGGACGATGATCCCCATGCCCGCCCAGAAGCCGAGCGGTTCGGCCGCCACGGTGAACGCGCCGGCGACGCAGAAGCCGATGAAGGCGATGGTGACACCGGTCCAGGCGGCCGGGGTGTGTCCGTGGTTGTGACCCGCCATGAATTCTCCTCGTAGCTGTACGCGCCTGGTCCGGGCGCTCGGGAGCGAACGCTCCCCCGCCATTGTCCCCGACGCGCGAAACGCCCTTGAGCGGGGGTGGGACGTTACGCCACGGGACGCGGCACCAGCCAGGAGATCCCCAAACCCGGGGCGGGGGATAGGGCGCCGTTGGGGGCTAGGCGCTGCGGTCGGCGTCCTGGCGCGGGTGGGTCTCCGTTGGGTCTTCGCCGCGGTCCAGGGCCTTCCACAGTTCCTCGGGGCGGTCCGGGTCGGAGGTCGTGGCGGCGCGCCGGGTGCGGCTCCGGGCCGGGGCACCGGCGGTGGCCGCGCGCTCGTACCGGCCGGACATCGCGGGCCAGTGACGGCCGTAGCCCAGGGCGAGCACGCCCGCGAGCAGCAGCAGGACCCCGCCCGCCGCGGCGACCCACGGCCAGGGGGTGTACGCCACGTCGTGGATCGGGCTGTGGGTCAGCCCGCTCACCTTGGACGCCTTCTCCTCCAGCGCCGCCTTGTCGGACGCCCCGAGGGCGGAGCTGATCACGACGCCCGCGCCGCTGAGCGCCAGCAGCGCCGCGACGACGGCGCGGCCGACGCGGCGCACGGCGAAGACCGCGACCAGCGCGGCGAGGCCGACGACCGCGAGGGCACCGGGCAGTCCGGTGATGTCATCGCCGTTGGCGCTCTGCGGGAGGGATCCCTGGGCGACGGAGGCGGTGCCCTCGGCCCATTTGCGGCTGGCGGCCAGCAGGACGAGGGCGGCGCCGAGCGCACCGGCGAGCAGGGCGACGACAAGGCTGCTTCGGCGGCCGCGCGCGGCGCGGGCGGAGGGCTCGTGCTCGGCCCTGGGCGGGGGTACGGCTGCTGCAGTCACGCCTACCACTATCCCCCACCCGGGTACGGAGTCGTTCCCGGGTGGGGGATATGGGACCTACCGGGAAGTACCGGCTACCGGAAACCATGGGGTGTCCGGGCGCGAGATCCGCGGCTCCGCCTCATGGCAGTGGCTCCCGGCAGCGGCTCCGCCCCTGGGCTCCGGGGTTCGGGGCGTAGCCCCGAGCAGCCGTCGTACCCCCTACCGCCCCAGGCGCCCCGCCGCATGCACCGCCCGCAGCACCGCGGCCGCCTTGTTGCGGCACTCCGCGTCCTCGGCCACCGGATCGGAGTCGGCGACGATCCCGGCGCCCGCCTGGACGTACGCCGTGCCCTCGCGCAGCAGCGCGGTGCGGATGGCGATCGCGGTGTCGGAGTCGCCCGCGAAGTCGAGATAGCCGACACAGCCGCCGTACAGCCCGCGGCGGCTCGGCTCCAGCTCCTCGATGATCTGGAGCGCCCGCGGCTTGGGGGCGCCGGAGAGGGTGCCCGCGGGGAAGCAGGCCGTGAGCACGTCGAAGGCCGTACGGCCTTCGGCGAGGCTGCCGGTGACGGTCGAGACGATGTGCATGACATGGCTGTAGCGCTCGATCGACATGAAGTCGACGACTTCCACACTGCCCGGCTCGCAGACCCGCCCGAGGTCATTGCGCCCGAGGTCGACGAGCATCAGGTGCTCGGCCCGCTCCTTGGGGTCGGCGAGCAGTTCCTCGGCGAGCGCCGCGTCCTCCTGCGGGGTCGCCCCGCGGGGGCGGGTGCCGGCGATGGGGTGCAGCATCGCCCGGCCGTCCTCGACCTTGACCAGCGCCTCCGGGCTGGAGCCCACCACATCGAAGCCCTCGAACCGGAAGAGGTACATATAGGGGCTCGGATTGGTGGCGCGCAGCACCCGGTAGACATCGAGGGCGCTGGCCGGGCACGACGTCTCGAACCGCTGCGAGGGCACGACCTGGAACGCCTCGCCCGCGCGGATGCGCTCCTTGATGTCGTCCACCGCTTCCATGAAGTCCTCGCCGCCCCACGGAGCGGTGTACTCGGGCAGCTCGGAGTCGGGCAGCGCGGCCGGGTCGGTCGCGACGGGGCGGACCAGGTCGGCGGCCATCGCGTCGAGCCGGGCCACGGCGTCCGCGTACGCCTCGTCCACCCCCGTGTCGAGGTCGTTGTGGTTGATCGCGTTGGCGATCAGCAGCACGGTGCCGTCCCAGTGGTCAAGCACCGCGAGGTCCGAGGTGAGCAGCATGGTCAGCTCGGGCAGGCGCAGATCGTCCCGGCCGTGCTCGCCGACCTTCTCCAGGCGGCGGACGATGTCGTAGCCGAGGTAGCCGACCATGCCACCGGTGAACGGCGGCAGCTGGACCAGTCCGCCGAGGTCGCGGGGGGTGTGCAGGGCCTCGACGGTGGCGCGCAGCGCCTGGAGGGGATCGCCGTCGGTGGGGACGCCGACCGGCGGGGTGCCCAGCCAGTGGGTGCGGCCGTCGCGTTCGGTGAGGGTGGCGGCGCTGCGGACGCCGATGAAGGAGTAGCGGGACCAGGAACGGCCGTTCTCGGCGGATTCGAGGAGGAAGGTGCCGGGTCGCTCGGCGGCCAGCTTGCGGTAGAGGCCCACGGGGGTGTCGCCGTCCGCGAGCAGCTTGCGGCTGACGGGGATGACGCGGCGGTCGGCCGCCAGCTTGCGGAAGGTCTCGAGATCCATCGTGACAGCGTCCTGGGTCTGGGGCCGGGTAACCCGGCGGGGCGTGGTCGGGGTGGTGGCCGGTCTACGGGCGATCTACGGGACGGTCCGCGGGGCGTGCTGCGGGCCGGTCTGTGTGCCGGTCTGCGGGCCGAGCGGGAGCTCGTCGGCGTCGAAGCAGGTGCGGTCGCCGGTGTGGCAGGCGGCGCCGACCTGGTCGACCTTGACCAGGACGGTGTCGGCGTCGCAGTCGAGCGCGACGGACTTGACCAGCTGGACATGGCCGGAAGTGTCGCCCTTGACCCAGTACTCCTGGCGGCTGCGGCTCCAGTAGGTGCAGCGGCCGGTGGTGAGGGTGCGGTGCAGCGCCTCGTCGTCCATCCAGCCGAGCATCAGCACCTCACCGGTGTCGTACTGCTGGGCGATGGCGGGGAGCAGGCCGTCGGCCCCGCGCCTGAGGCGGGCGGCGAGGGCCGGGTCGAGGGCGGAGGGGCGGTCGGAGCCGGTCATGCGACCATTCTGCACGTCCGGAGGGGGGTCCCCGCGAATAGTCTCCGCCGGGACGGGGCGGACGCGGGCCGGGCGGGGAGACCGGGCCGGAAAACCGGCCGGTAGGCCGGGCCCGATGGACGGATTGTCAGTGGAATGGGGCATGCTTCGGGCATGACGTTTCCGCCGCCGTCGAATGACCCCAACCGGCCTGGAAACGGCGGGGGGTTCGGTCCACCGCCGCAGCCGCAGCAACAACCACCACCGCAGCCGCAGCCCGCACAGCCGCAGCAGCCCCCGCAGGCGCAGCAACCCGGGCAGCCCCCGCAGGCCCCGCAGCAGGGCTTCGGGCCGCCGCCCTCGGCGGACGCGCCCGGGCAGCAGGGCGGCGGTTTCGGTCCGCCCGCCCCACCGGCCCTGCTGCCCGGCGGACCGCCCCCGGGCGCGCTGCCGCCGGGGCCCATACCCCCGGGGGCGCTGCCGCCCCCTCCGCCGCCGCCCGGCACCGGCGGCTCCCGGACCACGGCGGTCGTCATCGCGGCGGTGGTCGCCGTGGCGGTGGTCATCGGCGCGATCGTCATCGGGACGAAGGACGACGGCGGCAAGAAGACGTCGGCCGGTGGGGATCCGTCCGCCTCGGCCTCGGACCGCCCCCTCTCCTCGCCCTCGGACGCCGAGTCGTCCGCCGCCCCGGCGGGCTCGGAGGACCCCGGCGAGGGTGCGCCGCTGGGCGGCGGGAGCGATGCCCCCGACGACGGGGATCCGGGCGCCTCGGATTCGGCGGCCCCGGACGCGTCGGAGTCCGGCGCGCCCGGTGACAAGGTGCCGTATGTGGTGCTCGACCCCGGCAAGTGCTTCGACCACCCGGCGATGGACAGCAGCGTCACCAAGGTCGAGAAGCGGTCCTGCGACGGCCCGCACGATGGCGAGGTGATCGCCAACGAGACGCTGAGCGGCGACTTCTCCACCGAGAAGGCGATTCAGACGAAGGCGCTCGCACTGTGTGAGACGGATGCCAAGAAGCGGCTCAAGAGCATCCCCAACGACGGCCGGATGTATTACTACTACGCGCTGTACCCGGCGCTGGCCACGTACTCCGTCCAGGGGGAGGACCAGGTCTCCTGCGCGCTCACACTGAGCGCTGGGCAGGACGGCAAGAAGCTGGGCAAGCCGCTGCCGGGGTAGCCGCGCCGCCGCCCCTGTCCCCCACCCCGCCCCTCCCCAAAACCGGCACTCCGCCCCGGACCCCGGGGCCAGGGGCTGCGCCTCAGCCAGGGGACCGGGGCTCCGCCCCAGACCCCCGGCCGGGGCTGCCCCCAGACCCCAGACCAACGGCTGCGCCCCCGGGCCCCGGGCCGGGGCTCCGCCCCAGACCCCCAGCGGGGGCTCTGCCCCCAACCCCGGGCAGGGGTCCCCGTCCCGTACCCCGGACCAGGGGGCTCTGCCCCGTACCCCCGGACTGGGACGCAGCCCCAGGCTCCGGGCCGTGGACCCCGCCCCAGCCCTCGCGCGGGGCCGCGCCCCAAGCCCCAGATCAGGGGCCGCGCCCCGGGCCCCGGACCCGGAGGTTCACCTCAAACTCCAGGCCGGGGCTCCGGGGGGCCAGGGGCGGAGCCCCTGGCACGTGGTCGAGGCGTGGGCCTCGTGGGGCGCGGGGGGAGTCGATGCGTGGGGCGCGGAGGGGTGGTTCTCGTGGCAGGGTGCGGATGCCGGTCGTAGGGTGGGCGTATGTCCACTCACGCGAAGCGCGAACGGCTGCTTCTCGCCGACCTCTTGGACGGTGCGGGCCCTGGGGCCCCGACGCTGTGCGAGGGCTGGAGCACCCGCGATCTGGCGGCCCATCTGGTGGTCCGTGAGCGCCGCCCAGACGCGGCGGCCGGGGTGCTGGTCAAGCCGCTGGCCGCGCGGCTGGCCCGGGTACAGGAGGAGTTCGCGGCGCGGCCGTACGAGGAGCTGCTCCAGCTGTTCCGCACCGGTCCGCCGCGGATGTCCCCGTTCGCGCTGAAGCAGGTGGACGAGGCGGCCAACGGCTTCGAGTTCTACGTCCACGCCGAGGATGTGCGCCGCGCCCGGCCGGACTGGACGCCGCGCGAGCTGGACCCGGTCTTCGCCGACGCGCTGTGGTCCCGCATCGAGCGCGGCGCCCGGATCTTCGGCCGCCGCTCCCCCGTCGGCCTGGTGCTGCGGCGTCCGGACGGCCGTACGGCGGTGGCCCACCGCGGCACCCCGGTCGTCACGGTCACCGGCGAACCGGGCGAGCTGGCGCTCTTCCTCACCGGCCGCCAGGAGTCCGCCCGGGTCGAGCTGGAGGGCGACAAGGAGGCCGTGGCCGCGGCGCACGAGGCCAACCTGGGCATCTGAACCCCGGCAGCCCCCGCTGAGCGTCCGCTCAGTGTAAGCACGTCCCCGCCCCCCAACGTGGACGGGGACGGGGACGGCTTGAGGGGAGCTCCTAGCAGGTCTCGCGTGCGTAGCCCTCGGCGCCCGCGGGCGAGACGCCCTCGTCCCGCCGGACGACGCTCAGCCGGTCGCCCCACCCCTCGCACGCCTTGGCGAAGCCCTCGTCGCCGTACTCGACCACCACCACACGGTCGTCGTACGCCTCGGCGAACTCACCGCACTCGTCGTACTCGCCGCACTCCTCGGCCACCGCGAAGTCCAGCCCGGCCGCCTCCCGGTCGGGCAGGAGCTCCGCGGTGTTCTTCTGCGCGATGGCCAGCCCCTGGGCGTGGGCGTGCTCCGACAGCAGGGCCATGAACGCCTTGGCGTGGGCGGTGGTCAGCAGCTTCTTGGAACGTTCGTAGCTGTCGTAGTTGTCGGGCTCGACGGCGTCGAAGCCCTTGGCGGCGCAGCCGTCGATCCACCCGTCGACCTTGTCCGCCACCCGCTCGCGCTTCTCGCCCGTACGGAGGTCGAGCAGCGGTTCCTTCCACTTGGTGTCGATGACGAGGTCGCCGTTGCCGTCGCGCAGCAGCAGGTCGTCCGGCCACTGGTCGCGCTCGCCCGGCTGGACCTGGAAGGCGTTGACGTAGCAGATGTTGTACAGCCCGTCCGCCGGGGAGTCCCCGCGGTCGCGGCTGACGATGTCGACTCCCTCCGGCGGGGTGTACGCCCCGCCGATCTGGTAGTCGAAGCCACCGTGGACGGGCGGCAGCGCCACTTCGGACGCGCTGGCTCCCGAGGACATGGACACGGTCACGGCGGCGGCCGCCGCCGCGGCGGCCGTGACCACCGACGCGAGGGCCCAGCGGCGGCGAAGACGTGCGGCATGGCTGGCTGGCATGAAAGCTCCAACACTCGCGGGTAGCGTCCCCGCCTCGGATGGCGTCCGCCGTCCTGGCGACTGTGTCCGGGCTCGGGACCGGCACCGGGTCCCCTACCGGCTGGGCGCACCTCTCGCGCGGCACGGGGCAGGTACACCGTGCGGCTGCTGCGATCAAAGCGGGCCCCGGCAACGGCGTCAAGTCGTCCGTACGGCGCTGGACCAGACGGCGTCACATCGGCCGCCCTCCCTGGACCACGCGGCATCACGTCGGCCGTACCGCGCTGGACCACGCGGCGTCACATCAGCCGCCCCCGGACCAGATCCGCTGGAGCGGCCGGTAGTCGATCACCACGATGCCCTCCTCCGCCAGCAGTTCACGGGCCCGGGCCGAGGTCAGGAACGCGTGGTCGCCGTGGCGCACCCGCCATCCGCCGCCGGGCTCGGCGGCCCGCGACCGTGCGTCGTCCAGCCCGGGGTGGACCGCCCACTCGCTGAGCCCGGGCGGCAGGGCGCGCAGCAGCTCGGCGTAGCGGGCCGCCTTGCCGTCGGTGTCGAGGGCGAAGCTGTCCAGGAAGTCATGGTCGGTGACCGGCAGCCCGCGCCCGCGCGCCGTCCGGCGCCCGCCGTCGAGCCAGACCCGCGCCGCCAGCCCGTACTCCCCCGCCAGCGCCAAGGTCAGCTCGAAGACGTCCTTACGGCCGCCGTCGGCCAGACAGTGCCAGTCCAGGTGAGTCGGCGTCAGCCCCGCGTCGGCCACGGCCTCGATCTGGGCCCGGAACTCCCGCTCGACCTCCTCCGGGCGCGCCCGCGCGAGCAGTTCCTCCCGCCGGGCGGCGGTGAGGAGCTCGCCCCGCTCGTCCAGCAGCGACGCCACCGTCCCCTTCGCGCTCAGGGGCCCCCACCGGAGGTGGTCCGCGTCGCGGACGAGCGTGAGGTGGATGCCGAACGGGATGCCCGGCCGCGCCCGCAGCGTCCGCAGGGCCTGCGGCGCCCCCGGGCACGGCACCATCAGACTGCAGGAGCTCGCGATCCCCTCCTCGATCGCGTCGATGACGGCGGCGTTGACCGACTCGTGCATCCCGAGGTCATCGCAGTTGACGATGAGCACCCGCGCATCGGGCGGGAATCCGAGCAGCTGACTCGACATGGCTCCATCCATGTGCTCAGTGTGAGCCGCCGTCAGCGATCGCCCTACGGGTTTTCCGCCCGCCTCCCCTCCTGGACCGCCCGCGCCCCTTCAACGGCCCGCCCCCGCACGGCACTTACTGGGCGCTCGCGGCCGGGCGCACCACGATCTCGTTCACATCGACCTCGGGCGGCTGACCGATGGCGTACGCGATGGCGTCGGCGATCGCGGAGGCGGGGACGGCCACCGAGCGGTAGGTCTTCATGGCCTCACGGGCGCCCGGGTCGGAGATGGACTCGGCCAGCTCGGACTCGGTCACGCCCGGCGAGACCAGGCTGACCCGGATGTCCCCCGCCGACTCCTGGCGCAGCCCCTCCGAGATGGCGCGCACGGCGAACTTGGTGGCGCAGTACACCGCGGCAGTGGGCGACACCTCGTACGCGCCCACCGAGGCGATGTTCACGACATGGCCGCCGCCCTGCTCCCGCATCACCGGCAGGGCCGCGGCGATGCCGTACAGCACACCGCGCACATTCACATCGAGCATCCGGTCCCACTCGTCGACCTTCAGCGCCCCGAGCGGCGAAAGGGGCATCACCCCGGCGTTGTTGACCAGCACGTCCACCCGCCCGAACCGCTCCCGGGCGGCCGCCACGAAGGCCCGCGCGTCATCGGCCGCGGTGACGTCCAGCCGCTGGTACGCCGCGCTGCCGCCCTCGGCGGTGATCTCCGCGGCGAGCTCCCCCAGCCGCTCGGTCCGCCGCGCCCCCAGCCAGACCCGGTGCCCCTCGGCGGCGAGCCGACGCGCGGTGGCCGCCCCGATCCCGCTGCTGGCCCCGGTGATGAGTACGACCTTGCCGGTCCCGGTCCCGGTTCCGGTTCCGGTCGTGGCGTTCGTGGGGTTCATGGCGGTATCCCTTTCCTTCCTGGTGCAGCTCTGTCCTGACCCCATTGAGTCTGCGCAGGTCAGAGCCCCCGTACCAGGACGCGCCACTCCTGGGTGTGGCGCTCCTCCGCAACGCGGCTACCGCCGTGCCCGCACCAGAAGGCGCAGGAAGTACGGCGTGCCGATCACCGCCGTCATCAGCCCCGCGCCCAGCTGGGCGGGCGCGATCACCGTGCGGCCGAGCAGATCGGCCGTGCACACCAGCGCGGCGCCGAGGAGTACGGCGACCGGCACCACCCGTACGTGCCGTCGGCCCGCCAGTGCGCGCGCCGCGTGCGGCGCCACCAGGCCCACGAAGCCGATGGTGCCCGCCGAGCCGACGGCGGTCGCGCTGAGCAGGACGCTCATCACCAGGAAGCCGAGTCTGGCCCGGGACAGCCGCAGCCCGAGCAGGCGCGGGGTGTCCCCGTCGAGGGATACGAGGTCCAGTTCGGTGCGCGCGGTGGCGGCGACGGCGAGGCCCAGCGCCAGCGTGAGCGCGACGGGCAGCACGTCCGGCATGGTCCGCCCGTACGTCGAACCGGACAGCCAGGTCAGCGCCTTCGTGGCGTTGAACGGGTCGGTGAGCACGATGAGCAGGCTGGTCAGCGCGGTCGTCCCGGCGGCCACTCCGACGCCGACGAGGACCAGCCGGTTCTGCTGGTAACCGCCCCGGGCCGTGAGCCCGAAGACGACCACGGCGGCCACGGCGGCGCCCGCGAACGCGGCACCCGCGACGCTCCAGGAACCGGCGGCGGGAACCGTGGTGACGAGCAGTACGGCGCCCAGCGCGGCTCCGCCGGAGACGCCCAGGGTGCCCGGCTCCGCGAGCGGATTGCGGGTCACGGCCTGCACCAGCGTGCCCGCGAGGGCGAGCGCCGCGCCCGCGCACAGGGCGGCGAGCACCCGGGGCACCCGGGTGTCCAGGACGAACGAGACGGCCCGACCGGCCCGGCCCTGCGCCCAGTTCGCGACATCGCCGAGCAGCAGCTTGCTGTCACCCAGCAGGACACCGGCCACCGTGACGCCGATGGCCACCGTAAGGATGACGGCCACCGTGACCAGGAACGCCGTCCGGCTGGGGATGCGCGTCCGGTCGGGCGCGTCGGCCGCGGCCGTATCCCGCAGCCGCAGGGCCATCACCACCAGGAACACGGCGCCGACCAGGCTGGTGACGACCCCGGTGGGCACCGCGACCGCCGTATCGGCGGGGACGAGTGCCCGCAGCAGCACATCCGAACCGAGCACCAGCCCGGCACCGGCCAGACCGGCCACGGGCAGGGCCGTACGGGCGCGGACGAGGCCCCGGAACCGGCGGGCCAGCGGGCGCACCAGGGCCGGTGCGCACAGCCCGGCGAAGCCGATGGGCCCGGCGAGCGTGACGGCCACCGCGGACAGCAGCGCCGCCAGCACCACCGCCGTGACCCGGGTGGTGCGGACCGGGACGCCCAGCCCGCGCGCGGCGTCGTCGCCCAGGGCGAGCGCGTCGACCCGGCGGGCGGTGAGCAGCAGGCCGAAGAGTCCGGCCAGCGCGACGGGCAGCATCTGGAGGACGCCGTCGAAGCCGTTCTGGCTGATGCTGCCCTGGTTCCACTGGTACAGGCCCTCCGTCTGCTCGGGGAACAGCAGCAGCAGGCCCTGCGTCACCGAGTTCAGGCCCAGCGCCAGCGCGGTGCCGGTGAGGACCAGCCGTACGGTGCCCATGCCGAGGCCGGACAGGGCGAGCACGACGGACGCCGCCAGCAGCCCGCCCGCGAAGGCCACGCCGGAGGAGGCGAGCATCGGCAGCGAGACGCCGGTGGTCCCCGCGATGCCGAGCGCCAGGTACGAACCGGCGTTCACCGCGAGGGTGTCGGGCGAGGCGAGCGCGTTGCGGCTGACGGCCTGGAGCACGGCTCCGGCAACGCCGAGGACGACGCCGACCAGCACGCCCGCGGCCATCCGCGGCAGCCGGGAGGCGATCACGACGGACGCGTCATCCGGATCGGCCCGCCCGGTCAGGGCCTTGAGCACCTCGGCCGGTCCGGCGGCGGCGGTGCCCTGGGTGATGTCGGCGACGGCGAGCGCCACGACCAGGAGGACGAGCACGGCCGCCACCACGGCCGCGCCCGACCGGGACGCGGCCGCCGGCGGACGGGTGTCGGGGGTGGTCGCGGTGACGGCCATGGCGTGCGCTACTTCCTCACTCGGTCAGCGGTTCCTCACTTCGTCAGCGCTTCCTCATGGGGTCAGCGCGTCGACGACGGCGTCGATGTACGCCTCCATCGAGCCGGGGCCGCCGAACATCCAGATGCCGTCGGGCAGCCGGTGCACATCGCCCGCCGTCACGAAAGGCAGGGACTTCCACACGGCGTTCTTCGCCAGGGCGCCGGTGAAGGGGTTGCTGCTCTTGTCGCCGTCGCTGCCTATGTAGCCGAACTGGACGCCCTTCGGCAGCCCGGTGAGCCCTTCGACGTCGGTGGAGCCGAGGCCGTAGCTCGCGTCGCCCTTGACCTTCCAGGCGTTCTTCAGGCCGATCCGCTCATTGACGGCACCGATGAGCGAGCCGCTGGTGTACGGGCGCAGGGAGACCTGGTTGGAGGTGACATAGCCGTCGGCGAAGGCGATCCGCGTACCGTCGAGGCCCGCGTCGGCGAGGGCCTTCTTGCCCTCGGCGACCTTGTCCCCGAAATCCTCGCGGGCGGTCTTCGCCCGGTCGGTGGTGCCGGTGGCCTCGGCGATGAGGTCGAGGTTCTTCAGCATCCGCCCGATCTGGTCGGAGGCGTCGGCGGACTTCACCTCCAGCACCGGGGCGACCTTGCGCAGCTGCTTCACGGCGGCGGGCGCCAGGTCGGTGGTCGCGAGGATGAGGTCGGGCGAGAGCGAGGCGATGGTGTCCATGCTCGGCTCACCGCGGGTGCCGATGTCCTTCGGCTCGCCCTTCAGCGGGACGGCGGTGTCCCAGGTCTTGTAGCCCTTGACGTCGGCGACGCCGATGGGGTCGACGCCGAGCGTGAGGAGGGTTTCGGTGACGTTCCACTCGGTGGTGACGACCTTGGTGGCCGGGCCGTCGAGCTTGACCTTCGCGCCGCTGGCGTCGGTGAGGCTGATGGCGCCCGAGGACTTCGCGGAGCCGTCGGCGGCGGGTTCGGTGGTGCCGCACGCGGCCAGGGTGAGCGCCGCGGCGGCGAGGGCGGCCGCGGTGGTGAGCGGGAGACGTCTCATGAGGTGGTGCCGAGCCTTTCGCCGATGGTTCCGCGCGTGCTGCGGGGGCCGCGCGCGTGGTGGCGGCCGATCGCGCGGGTGCGCGGGCGGCCGGTCAGGGGGTCGGTGTCGACCTCGATCCGGATGCCGTAGACCGCGGTCAGCCGTTCCGGCGTCAGGACCTCCTCGGACCGGCCGTCGGCGACGATCCGGCCCGCCTGGAGGAGGGTGATCCGGTCGGCGACGGCCGCCGCCTGGTCCAGGTCGTGCAGGACGACGCCGACGGCGATGCCGTGGTCGTCCGCCAGGTCGCGGACGAGGTCGAGGAGTTCGACCTGGTAGCGCAGGTCGAGGTAGGTCGTCGGCTCGTCCAGCAGCAGTACACCGGTCTCCTGGGCGAGGCACCCGGCGAGCCATACCCGCTGGGTCTGGCCGCCGGACAGGTGGTCGACGGGGCGCTCGGCGAGGTCCGTGACGCCGGTCAGGGCGAGCGCCCGGTCGACCGCGTCCGCCGCGTCCGGATCCGGGCGCCCGAAGCGGCCCCGGTACGGGTAGCGGCCGAACTCCACGACGTCCCGTACGGTCAGTCCGCCGGGGGTGGGGCGGCCCTGGGTCAGCAGGGCCACGTGCCGCGCGAACTCACGGGTGGTCAGGGCGAGACCGTCGGTGTCGGCGTCGATCCTCAAGCCCGCGCGGCGGGCCCGCTGCAGCCGGGCGATCGCCCGCAGGAGCGTGGACTTCCCGCTGCCGTTGGGGCCGACCAGAGCGGTCACCTCACCGGGCCGTAGCGCGATCGCGGCGTCGTGCACGACGTCCACGCCGTCGTACGCCACGGTCACCCCCGTGGCCGACAGCTCATGACCGCGCAGGCGTGGGCTTACGGCCGCTTCCTCACCAGATCTCACACGGCGAAGGTTAGCCTAACCTAAATAGTGCTCGGCAGGGGCCTCCCCACGGCGGCCCTATAGTCGCTTCCACCTTCCGACCCTGTGATGAGGGGAGCGCGCGGACGATGGGCCGACAGCACACCTACCGCACCACGGTCCGGTGGACCGGCAACTCCGGTTCGGGGACGAGCGGTTACCGGGACTACGGGCGGTCGCACGACATCCTCGGCGAGGGGAAGCCGACCCTGCGGGGCAGCGCCGATCCCGCGTTCCTGGGGGATCCGGAGCGCTGGAACCCGGAGGAGTTCCTGCTGGCCTCGCTCTCGCAGTGCCACATGCTGACCTACCTCTCCGTATGCGCCCGGGACGGGGTGCGGGTCACGGCGTACGAGGACGTCGCCGCCGGGGTCATGGAGGAGACGGCCGGGCACGGCGGGCGCTTCACCGAGGTGGTGCTCAACCCGGTGGTCACCGTCGTGGACGAGTCGATGCTGGAGCGGGCGCGTTCGGCGCACCGGGACGCGCATGAGATGTGCTTCATCGCCAACTCGGTGAACTTCCCCGTCCGCCACGAGCCCGCCGTCCGGGTCGGCTGAGCTCAGGCCGTCGGCTGGGCTCAGACCGTCGCCTCAGCGCAGGCCGTCGCCAGCGTGGGGTAGTCCGTGTAACCGGTCTCGCCGCCCACGTACATCAGATACGCGTCCCGGATGGGGTTGAGCGGGGCACCGGCGCGCAGGCGGGCCACCAGATCGGGGTTGGCCAGGAAGGTGCGGCCGAGTGCGATCAGGTCGGCGCCCCCGGCCAGCAGCGCCCCGGCCTGGCGCATGCCGCCGTCGGCGGGGACACCGTCGCCCGGCAGCGACGGGTTGGCGATCAGCGTGGCCGGCCAGGAGGCGCGGAGCTCCCGGAAGAGGGGCTGGTCCGGCCGGGCGCGGACGATGTGCAGATAGGTGAGGCCGGTGTCCGCGAGCTCCTTGATGAGCGCGGGGTAGAGGGCGTCGGTGTCACCCTCCTCGATGCCGTTGACGGTGGATCCGGGCGAGATGCGCAGACCCACCCGCTCGGGGCCGATCGCGTCGGCGACGGCGTGGACCACCTCGGCCACGAACCGGATGCGCCCGGCCACCGAGCCGCCGTAGGGGTCGGTGCGGCGGTTGGTGCCCTGGGCCAGGAACTGGTGGAGGAGGTAGCCGTTGGCGGCGTGCACCTCGACTCCGGCGAAGCCCGCGTCGATCGCGTTGCGCGCGGCGGCGGCGAAGTCGGCGACGGTGGAACGGATCTCCTCGAGCGTCATCTCGCGCGGCACGACGGCCTGCTGGTGGCCGTTCGGTGTGAAGATCGTCTCCAGGAGCGGGACCGGCGAGGGCGCCACCGGCGTCAGCCCGCTGTTGTACGGGTGGCCGACCCGCCCGCCGTGCTGCAGCTGCAGGAACATCCGGCCGCCCGCCGCGCGCACCGCGTCGGTCACCCGCCGCCATCCGGCCACCTGCGCCGCGTTGTGGATCGCGGCGATGTCCGGGTAGGTCTGCCCCACCGCGTTGGGCGTGGCGGCCTCGGCGACGATCAGCCCGGCCGTGGCGCGCTGGGCGTAGTAGGTGGCCATGATCGGCAGGGGCACGCCGTCGGCGGCGGCGCGGTTACGGGTCATGGGCGCCATGACCAGGCGGTTGGGGAGGTCGAGGGGGCCGAGCCGGACGGGCTCGAAGAGGCCGGGTATCTGGGGTGGGTGCGGTGTGTGCGTCATGCGGGTACGGTAAAACTTGCCATCCATGTCAGATTCAAGATGTCACCTCCGAGGATGTCCTCTTCGGTCCGGACCGGCAGACGAGGTGAGGTGAGGTGAGGTGGGGAATGCGGATCGGTGAACTGGCGCGGCGCACCGGCGTCAGCGGGCGCTCGCTGCGCTACTACGAGAAGCAGGGCCTGATGACGGCCGAGCGCACCCCGGGCGGCCACCGCGAGTACGGGGAGGGCGCGGTGGACCGCGTCATCCGCATCCAGGAGCTCTTCGCCGCGGGCCTCTGCAGCGAGAAGATCGCCCAGCTGCTCCCCTGCATGCGGGACTCGGACGGCGGCCCGTCGCGAACGGCCAACGGACAACTGGTCTCCGACCTGACGGTGGAGCGGGAGCGCATCGACCACATGATCGCGGACCTGCTCCGCTCCCGTGAGGTCCTGGACGAGGTGATCGAGGCGGCGTCGGCCCCGTCCGAGTGACCGGGCCCCAGGAGCGCCCGGCGGACCGCGCCGCCTGCGGCGGGCTGCTCCCCTCCCCACCCACACCTGGGGCGCCTCCGCGCCCGGGAGCCCGGGGGCACAACCCCCACCCGAGGACCGGGGCGGCACCCAAGGTTCCGGGACGGGGGCGAAGCCCCACACCGGGGGCCGGGGCGGAGCCCCGGGACGGGGTCGGGGGCGGAGCCCCAGTTACGGGAAGGGGCGGGGTGGGGGACAGCACGCTGCAGGCACCCCACCCCCACGCCGCGCGGCAGCGGCTTAGCGGACCGGGTGGCCCGCGCCCCGTAGGGCGGCCTTCACCTCGCCGATCCTCAGGTCGCCGAAGTGGAAGACGGAGGCCGCGAGGACCGCGTCGGCCCCGGCGGCGATCGCCGGGGCGAAGTCGGCCGCCTTGCCGGCGCCGCCGCTGGCGATCACCGGGATGGTGACGTGCTTGCGGACGGCCTCGATCATGGCCGTGTCGTAGCCGTCCTTGGTGCCGTCCGCGTCCATGGAGTTCAGCAGGATCTCCCCGGCGCCCAGCTCCGCCGCCCGGTGGGCCCATTCGACGGCGTCGATGCCGGTGCCGCGGCGGCCGCCGTGGGTGGTCACCTCGTAGCCGGACGGGGTGACCGTGCCCTCCCCGCAGCGGCGGGCGTCGACCGAGAGGACGAGCACCTGGCTGCCGAAGCGCTCGGCGATCTCGCGGATGAGCTCGGGGCGGGCGATGGCGGCGGTGTTGACGCCGACCTTGTCCGCCCCGGCGCGCAGCAGCCTGTCGACGTCCTCCGGGGTGCGGACGCCGCCGCCGACCGTCAGCGGGATGAAGACCTGCTCGGCGGTGCGGCGGACCACGTCATAGGTGGTCTCGCGGTCGCCCGAGGAGGCGGTGATGTCGAGGAAGGTCAGCTCGTCCGCGCCCTCCTCGCCGTAGATCTTGGCCATCTCGACCGGGTCGCCCGCGTCGCGCAGATTCTGGAAGTTGACGCCCTTGACGACCCGGCCGTTGTCCACGTCCAGGCAGGGGATGACTCGGACCGCCAGGGTCATGACCGCCGCACTCCTCGGAATGCTTCCAGCTCGACTTCCACCAGGACCCGCGAATCGACGAAGCCGGACACCACGACCAGCGTCGCGGCGGGGCGCACGGCGTCGAAGAGCTCCTTGTGGGCGCGGCCCACCTCGTCCACGTCGCGGGCGTGGGTGATGTACATACGGGTGCGCACCACCGCCTCGACGCCGAGGTCGAACTTCTCCAGCGCGTCCAGCGCATGGCGGAAGGCCGCGAGCGTCTGCTCGTACGGATCCCCCTCGCCCTCCAGGACACCGCGCTCAGCGAGCGGCATCGTCCCGGCGACCAGCACCAGGTCACCGGCCTCAACGGCCCGGGCGAACCCGATGGTCTGCTCCCAGGGACTCTCGGTCTGGACCCGTCGCCCGATCTCGGGTGAGGTCATACGGCCACCGCCTCCAACGCCTCTTCCAAGGTGAACGCCTTGGCGTAGAGCGCCTTGCCCACGATGGCGCCCTCGACACCTTCCGGTACCAGGGTCGCAAGGGCACGCAGGTCGTCAAGCGAGGAAACGCCGCCGGAGGCGACGACGGGCCGGTCGGTCGCGGCGCAGACATCGCGCAGCAGCTGCAGGTTGGGGCCCTGGAGGGTGCCGTCCTTGGCGATGTCGGTGACGACGTAGCGGGCACAGCCCTCGGAGTCCAGGCGGGCCAGCGTCTCGTACAGATCGCCGCCGTCCCGGGTCCAGCCCCGGCCGCGCAGCGTGGTGCCGCGCACATCGAGGCCCACCGCGATCAGGTCGCCGTGCTCGGCGATGACCTTGGCGACCCACTCGGGGGTCTCCAGCGCGGCCGTGCCGAGGTTCACCCGGGCGCAGCCGGTGGCCAGGGCGGCGGCCAGCGAGGCGTCGTCGCGGATCCCGCCGGACAGCTCGACCTTGAGGTCCATCGCGCGGGCCACCTCGGCGATCCGCGCGCGGTTGTCCCCGGTGCCGAAGGCGGCGTCGAGGTCCACCAGGTGGAGCCATTCGGCGCCCGCCCGCTGCCAGGCCAGGGCGGCCTCCATCGGGTCGCCGTACGACGTCTCGGAGCCGGACTCGCCGTGGACGAGGCGGACGGCCTGGCCGTCGCGTACATCGACGGCCGGGAGGAGTTCGAGGCGGTGCGTGCGCATGCGGACAACCTTCGGTGGGAGCGTACGGGCGGTGGGAGCTGACGCGGGGCCGGTCAGAGCGTGTCGAGCCAGTTGCGGAGCAGCCGCGCCCCGGCGTCGCCGGACTTCTCGGGGTGGAACTGGGTGGCCCACAGCGGGCCGTTCTCGACGGCGGCGACGAACGGCTCGCCGTGGGTGGACCAGGTGACCTTGGGGGCGGGGATATGCGGGTTGGTGGCCTCCAGCTCCCAGGTGCGGACCGCGTAGGAGTGGACGAAGTAGTACCGCTCGCCCGCGTCCAGGCCCGCGAAGAGCCGGGAGTCGCCGGGCGCCTCGACCGTGTTCCAGCCCATGTGGGGGACGACGGGGGCGCGCAGCGGCTCGACCGTGCCGGGCCACTCGTCCAGGCCCTCGGCCTCGACGCCGTGCTCGATGCCGCGCCCGAAGAGGATCTGCATGCCGACGCAGATGCCCATGACCGGACGGCCGCCGGACAGCCGGCGCCCCACGATCCAGTCGCCGCGCGCCGCGCGCAGCCCCTTCATGCAGGCGGCGAAGGCGCCGACCCCGGGGACGAGGAGGCCGTCGGCGGCCATGGCCCTGTCGTAGTCACGGGTGATCTCGACCTGGGCGCCGGCGTGGGCGAGGGCCCGCTCGGCGGACCGGACGTTGCCGAATCCATAGTCCAGGACAACAACGCTCTTGTTGCTCAATTCCATACCTCAAGCCGCAGGACCCCGGCGAGCAGCGCCATCGTGGCGCCGACCCCGAGCAGCGTGATGACGCTCTTGGACATGCCCTGCTTGACGAAGGAGATGACCCCCCCGAGCAGGAACAGTCCCAGCAGGATGAACACGGTCGACAGGCCGTTCACGCAGCTACCTCGTTCGCTTCTCCGCCCGCGCGGCGAAAACGCGGGTCCACTGCCGTCTGCGGCCCGGCAGCCGCGCGTGCGACGCTCACCACCGCCCCGTTCGCTTCTCCGCCCACGCGGCGAAAACGCGGGTCCACTGCCGTCCGCGGCCCGGCAGCCGCGCGTGCGACGCTCACCACCGCCCCGTTCGCTTCTCCGCCCACGCGGCGAAAACGCGGGTCCACTGCCGTCCGCGGCCCGGCAGCCGCGCGTGCGACGCTCACAGTCAGAGTGCGCCCTTCGTGGAGGGGAGGATCCCGGCGGCGCGGGGGTCGCGCTCGCTGGCGTAGCGCAGGGCCCGCGCCAGGGCCTTGAACTGGCACTCCACGATGTGGTGGGCGTTGCGCCCGTAGGGCACGTGGACATGCAGGGCGATCTGCGCCTGGGCCACGAAGGACTCCAGGATGTGCCGGGTCATCGTGGTGTCGTAGGTGCCGATCATCGGGGCGATGTTCTCCGGCTCGGTGTGCACCAGGTACGGGCGGCCGGAGAGGTCGACGGTCACCTGGGCCAGCGACTCGTCCAGCGGCACCGTGCAGTTGCCGAAGCGGTAGATGCCCACCTTGTCGCCGAGCGCCTGCTTGAAGGCGGCGCCCAGCGCGAGGGCGGTGTCCTCGATGGTGTGGTGGGTGTCGATGTGCAGGTCGCCCTCGGTCTTGACGGTGAGGTCGAAGAGGCCGTGGCGGCCGAGCTGGTCGAGCATGTGGTCGTAGAAGCCGACCCCTGTCGACACATCGACCTGGCCGGTGCCGTCGAGGTCGATCTCGACGACGACGGAGGTCTCCTTGGTGGTGCGCTCCACGCGTCCCACGCGGGTCATGCGCTCGTCTCCTTCATCAGCTCGCGTACCGCGTCGAGGAACGCGTCGTTCTCGGCCGGGGTTCCCGCGGTGACCCGCAGCCATCCCGGTACGCCGTTGTCCCGGACCAGGACGCCCCGGTCCAGCAGGCCCCGCCACGCCGCGTGGGCGTCCTCGAAGCGGCCGAACTGGACGAAGTTGGCGTCGGAGTCCGTCACCTCGCAGCCGATGGTGCGCAGCTCGCTCACCAGCCGGTCGCGCTCGGCCTTGAGCGCCTCGACGTACCCCAGCAGCGTATCGGTGTGCTCCAGGGCGGCCAGCGCGGTGACCTGGGTGACGGCGGACAGGTGGTACGGCAGCCGGACCAGCTGGACGGCGTCGACGACCGCCGGGTCGGCGGCGAGGTAGCCGAGCCGCAGCCCGGCCGCGCCGAACGCCTTGGACATGGTCCGCGACAGCACAAGACGCGGCCGCCCCTCGATCAGCGGCAGCAGCGACGGACGGTGGCTGAACTCCCCGTACGCCTCGTCCACGACGACGAGCGCCCCGGCGGTGTCCGCCCTGGCGTCCTGGGCCGCGTCGTGCAGCGCCAGCACCGTCTCGGCGGCGACCGCCGTCCCCGTCGGATTGTTCGGCGAGGTGATGAAGACGACATCGGGGCGGTGCTCGGCGATGGCCTTACGGGCCTCATCGACATCGATGGTGAAATCGGCGTTCCGCGGACCGGAAATCCAGCCGGTGCCGGTGCCACGGGAGATCAGCGCGTGCATCGAGTACGAGGGCTCGAAGCCGATCGCGGTGCGCCCCGGGCCGCCAAAGGTCTGCAGCAGCTGCTGGAGCACCTCGTTGGACCCGTTGGCCGCCCAGACCTGGTCGGCGCCGACCTCGAGACCGGCCGTACGACTGAGGTAGCGGGCCAGCCCGGTGCGCAGCTCGACCGCGTCCCGGTCCGGATAGCGGTTGAGGTTGCGGGCCGCCTCGGCGACCCGCTCGGCGATCCGGGCGACCAGCGGCTCGGGCAGTGGGTAGGGGTTCTCGTTGGTGTTCAGCCGTACGGGCACGTCCAGCTGCGGAGCGCCGTACGGGGACTTGCCACGGAGCTCGTCCCGGATCGGGAGATCGTCAATGCCGGTCACTTGCTCAGTGGCACCTTCCAGTCGAACCTTGCCTTCACCGCGGCGCCGTGGGCGGGCAGGTCCTCCGCCTCGGCCAGCGTCACCACATGGCCGGCGATCTCGGCCAGCGCGTCCCGGGTGTAGTCCACCACATGGATGCCGCGCAGGAACGACTGCACGGACAGCCCGGAGGAGTGACAGGCGCAGCCGCCGGTGGGCAGCACGTGGTTGGAGCCCGCCGCGTAGTCACCGAGCGACACCGGCGCGTACGCCCCGACGAAGATCGCCCCGGCGTTGCGCACCCGGGCCGCGACGGCCGCCGCGTCCTCGGTCTGGATCTCCAGGTGCTCGGCCGCGTACGCGTCGACGACGGCCAGGCCCTGCTCCAGGCCGTCGACCAGCACGATCCCGGACTGCCGCCCGGCCAGCGCGGGACCGATCCGGTCCGCGACATGCCTGGTGGTCGCCACCTGGACCTCGAGCTCCTTCTCGACCGCGGTGGCCAGCTCCTCGGAGTCGGTGACCAGCACGGACGCGGCCAGCGGATCGTGCTCGGCCTGGCTGATCAGGTCGGCGGCGACATGCACCGGGTCGGCGGTGGCGTCGGCGAGGATGGCGATCTCGGTCGGCCCGGCCTCGGCGTCGATGCCGATCCGGCCCTTGAGCAGCCGCTTGGCCGCCGCAACCCAGATGTTGCCGGGCCCGGTCACCATCGCGACCGGACGGCAGTCCTCGGTGCCGTGGGCGAACATGGCCACGGCCTGGGCGCCGCCCGCCGCGTACACCTCGTCCACGCCCAGCAGCGCGCACGCCGCGAGGATGGTGGGGTGCGGCAGCCCGTCGAACTCCGCCTGCGGCGGGGAGGCCACGGCCATCGAGGCGACCCCGGCCTCCTGCGCGGGCACCACGTTCATCACCACGGACGAGGGGTAGACCGAGCGCCCGCCCGGTACGTACAGCCCGACGCGCTCGACCGGCACCCAGCGCTCGGTGACGGTGCCGCCCGGCACCACCCGGGTGGTGTGGTCGGTGCGCCGCTGGTCGCGGTGGACCAGCCGGGCCCGCCGGATGGACTCCTCCAGGGCCGCGCGCACGGCCGGGTCCAGCTCGGCGAGGGCGCTCTCCAGCGCCTCCGCGGGGACCCGCACCCGCTCTATGGTGACGCCGTCGAACCGATGGGCGTAGTCGATCAGCGCAGCGGTACCGCGATGGCGCACGTCGTCGCAGATGGACCGCACCTTCTCCAGGGCGGCCTCGACGTCGAGCTCGGCACGGGGCAGCAGGTCGCGGTCGATCCCGCCCTCCGGGAAGGCGGCACCGCGCAGATCGATACGGGAGATCACGCGATCAATTGTCTCAGACCCGCCACGGGGCCCCTCCCCCCGTATCAGCCAGTGATACGGACCCCCTAAGTTGACCCTGACCGTTGGCGTTCAACCGGTTACTCAGCGGGAATGTGCTCCGTACGGGGACACGGAGAATCAGGAGGGGACACGGCTGTGACCGAGCCGCACGATGGCGACCCACCCCCGGGCCTCGATCTGACCACCGCCGAATGGGGCATGTGGCAGGCGTTCCGCAATGGCAGCACCCATGATCTGCGCACCTCCCACCCCCAGCGGAACGACCCCTCAGGACCGTACGCCTGGGGCCCGGAGCGCAGTGTCCGCGCACGGGTCGTGGCCCTCCTGCTGCTGGACGGGCCGCCCGCGCAGCCGGGCCGGGTCTCAGCGCTCAAGCTCAACGGGGTGCACATCACCGGCACGCTCGATCTGGCCGGCGGAAACATCGAGCCCTATGTGGAGCTCAAGAACTGCCGCTTCGAGCGGGAGGTGCTGCTCCCCGAGGCGCAGTTCACCACCCTGCGCCTGGTCGGCTGCGCCCTCCCCCGGCTGGAGGCGGCCCGGCTGCGCACCGAGGGCGATCTGCATCTGCCGCGCTGTGTGGTCGAGCACGGCATCCGGCTCACCGACGCCCATATCGGCACCGATTTACTGCTCAACCAGCTCATTGTGCGCCGCGACCGCCGGGGCATGTCGATCAGCGCCGACGGGCTGAGCGTCGCCCAGGACTTCCAGGCCGACATGATCGAGTCGTACGGCGAGCTGAGCCTGCGCGGGGCGCAGATCGGGGTGTCGCTCAGCCTGCGCGGCAGCCGGCTGCGCAACCCTTACGGCCGCCGCGCGCTCAACGCGCCGCAGCTGACCGTGGAGCGCAGCCTCTACCTCACCGCGGGCGGGGTGAGCACCTACTCCAGCGGCTCCACCCCGCCGTACGGCACCGCCTCCACCCCCACCCGGGGCACCCGGATCCAGCGCTTCGAATGCGAGGGCGGGATCCGGCTGGACGACGGGCGGATCGGCGACGCGATCGACTTCGACCAGGCCCGCTTCATCATGGAGAACGACCAGGAGCTGTCGCTGCGCCGGGTCCAGACGCCCGAGCTGCGCTTCCTCGGGGAGCGGCCGCAGCGGGGGCGGGTGATCCTCTCCGGCGCCCGGGTGGTCAACCTCGTCGACAAGTCGGTGAGCTGGCCGGGGCCCGGCGGACTGACCATGGCCGGGTTCACCTATGAGTGCCTGATCCCGCGCGGCCACTTCCCGCTGGCCCGGCGGCTGGAGTGGGTGGCCGCCGCCACGCCCGAGTACGCGCCCGAGCCGTACGAGATGCTGGCCAACACGATGCGGGCCAGCGGCGAGGACGCCGACGCGCGCGAGGTGCAGCTCGCCAAGCAGCGGCGCCGCAGGGAGACGCTGCCGCTCGCGGGGAAGGTGTGGGGCTATCTCCAGGACTGGACGGTGGCCTACGGCTACCGCCCGGGCCGGGCGGCGGTGTGGATGGCGGTGCTGTGGGCGGTCGGCTCGGTGTTCTTCGCCCACAACCGGCCGGAGGCGCTGAAGCCGGATGAATCGCCGCACTGGAACGCCTCGCTGTACACGCTCGACCTGCTGATCCCGGTCATCGACCTGGGCATGGACGGCTACTGGAAGCCCCAGGGCCCGGTCCAGTGGGCGACCATCGTCATGATCCTGCTGGGCTGGGTGCTCGCCACCGCGGTCGCCGCGGGCGCGTCCCGGCTGCTGCGGCGGCAGTGACGGCTTCTGGCGGTGCGGACGGCTTCTGCGGCGGGGGACGGCTTCTGCGGCGGGGTGCGGGTGATGGCTTCTGCGGTGCGGGGGACGGCCGTTCCGCGGCCGGTGGATGCCGACTTCTGCGGCGCCGGCGCCGGCCGCTACGGCGCCAGGGAGTGACGGCTGCTCCCGCGCCAGTGAAAGGGGACGCGCGGGGCCATTAGGCTTACGCCCCGTGACCTCCGCGCGCCTTCCGCTCTTCCCGCTGAACACGGTGCTGTTCCCGGGGCTCGTCATGCCCCTGAACGTCTTCGAGCAGCGGTATCGCTCCCTGATGCGCGATCTGTCGGCGCTCGCCGAGGACGCGCCGCGCCGGTTCGGGGTGATCGCGATCAGGGACGGCCATGAGGTCGCGCCGAGCGCGATCGGCCTCCCGGACTCCCACGCGCTGCCGGACCCCGGCCCCACGGCCGGGTTCGGCCCCGACCCCGCCAAGTCCTTCTACTCCGTGGGGTGCGTGGCGGACGCGGCCACCATCCGGGAGCAGGAGGACGGCACCTTCGAGGTGCTGGCCACCGGCACCACCCGCTTCGAGCTGGTCTCCGTGGACTCCTCGGGCCCCTATCTGACGGCCGAGGTCAAGGAGCTGGAGGAGGAGCAGGGCGAGGGCGCCGGGGCACTGGCCTCGGGGGTGGTACGGGCCTTCCGGATGTACCAGAAGCGGCTCGCGGGCGCCCGGGAGCGGACCCTGGCGGCCGAGCAGGACCTCCCGGGCGAGCCGTCCGTCCTGTCCTACCTGGTGGCCGCCGCGGCCGTGCTCGACACGCCCGCGAAGCAGCGGCTGCTCCAGGCGCCGGACACCGCGAGCCGGCTGGCCGACGAGCTGAAACTCCTTCGCGCCGAGAGCGCGGTCATCGGTAAGCTCCCGTCGCTCCCGGCCGTCGATCTGACCCGCGGTCCCACCAGCCCCAACTGACGCGAACGAAGATGCCGAAGCCGAAGAAGACCAGGAAGAACGCGGCGGGCACCCCCGCCACCACGGCCCTCACCGCCGCGGGCACGGACTTCACCGTGCACTCCTACGAGCACGACCCGGCGGCCCCGTCCTACGGCGAGGAGGCCGCCCAGACGCTCGGCGTGGCACCGGAGCGGGTCTTCAAGACCCTCGTCGCGAGCGTCGATGACCGCCTTACGGTCGCCATCGTGCCCGTCTCGGCCACCCTCGACCTCAAGGCGCTCGCCTCGGCGGTCGGCGGCAAGCGCGCCACGATGGCGGACCCGGCGGTGGCCGAGCGCACCACGGGCTACGTACGGGGCGGCATCTCGCCCCTCGGCCAGCGCAAGCGCCTCCCGACGGCCCTGGACGCGTCGGCCGACGCCCACGAGACGATCTGCGTGTCGGCGGGGCGCCGCGGCCTGGAGGTCGAGCTGTCCCCCAGGGACCTGGCCTCACTGACGGACGCGGTAGTGTCCCCGATCGCCCGCGCGTAGGCGCCCACAGCGCCCATTACGGCGCCCCCGGCACCCGACCCTTGGGCGCTCTCCGGTGCCCGCCGGGTGTGCGCCCTCGGGGCCCGCTCGGCACCCAGGTGACGGCCTACACGGGGGTCGAGGCGGCTTTTCCCCTCCCCTCCCCGCCCCTTCCCGTAACCAGGGGCTCCGCCCCTGGACCCCAGAGTCTGAAGCGAAGGCCCGGTCGGGGGCCTGGGGCAACGCCCCAAACCGGGCCCGGGGCGGAGCCCCGGTCCAGGGTCTGAGGCGGAGCCCCAATCCGGCCCCAAACCGGGGCCTGGAGCAGCGCCCCAAACCGGAGGCCGGAGCCAAGGCCCAAACCGGGGCCTGGGGCGGACCCCCGGATCGGGGGCTGGGACGAAGCCCCAAACCGGGGCCCGGAGCGAAGACCAAAACCGGGGAGCCAATGCGGAGCCCCAGCTCGGAACCCGAAGCACTACCCCAAACCGAAATCCAGAGCGAAACCCCGATCCACGGTCCAAGGCAGAGCCCCAACCCGGACCTGGGGCAGCGCCCCGGACCGGAGCCAGGGGCAACGCCCCAAACCGGGGCCTGGGGCAGACCCCCGAATCGGGGGCTGGGACGAAGCCCCAAACCGGAGAGCCAATGCGGAGCCCCAGCTCGGAACCCGAAGCACTACCCCAAACCGAAATCCAGAGCGAAACCCCGATCCACGGTCCAAGGCAGAGCCCCCATCCGGATCTGGGGCCAAGGCCCAAACCGGGGGCTGGGGCGGAGCCCCGGATCGGGGGCTGGGGCGGAGCCCCAGTTTCGGGAAGGGGCGGGGAGGGGAACAGCCCGCCGCAGGCGCCACAGCCCGTTGGACACCCCGAGCGGCCTCGCCTAGCGCGCTGTCGGACTCGACGCGATCGACAGGCCCGGTTCCGGGTCCCGTGGCCCGAAGAGCCCGGTCAGCGCCAAGTGGATCACCATCGCCGCCACCGACCACGCCAGCAGCGCACCCTTCGCGCCCAGCTTGAGCGGCCCGTCGAAGGTGACCCCCTTACCCACCGCCTTCGCATGCGCCACGACGTCCGAGGTGGGCCCCAGCCATACGCCGAGCCGCCAGGCGATCACCGAGGCGAGCACCCCGCCGACCGCCAGCCCGATGACCAGCGCGATACCGCCGTGTCGGAAGAGCAGAAAGACGATGATGGCCGAGACGGCGCCGAAGGCGAGCCCGAGCAGCGTGAACATCCCGTCGGCGCCGACCGCGTCCTCCCCTTCCGAGTTCTTCAGATAGACGGCGGACCCGTCCGAGACCAGGGGAACCTTCGGCGCCAACCACAGCCACAGCAGCCCGAGAAGCACCCCGGAGACCGCCACCGCGATGGCGACCAGCGACGCCTGCACCAGTTCGGCACGCAACTCGGGCCCCGGCTCGGAGTGCTCGGAGTGCTCACCCTGCCCCGGCTCCCCCGAAGCCTGCCCCGGGTGCGCGGGATACCCGGTGGGGTACGGCACGGCGGAGTCCCCGGCAGGCTGCTGCTCATGGGACGGCGGCCCGCCCTCGGCGGGCTCGTCATGCGGCGAGTGCTGATCATGCGGCGTCAACGGTGCGGTCACCCCGTCATCGTGCCAGGCGGATGGCGTACTTCGGTCGGCGGGACGTTCGCTGCGGCGCGTCACCGCACCGCCGCCCGCCGATAGGCCCAGGTCGCGGCGGCGAGGGACACCACGGCCACCCCGGCGCACACACCGAGGTCGGCGCAGACCACCCACCAGTCGGGCTGCCCGTCGAAGGACCGGGCAAGGGCCTCCACACCGTACGTCGACGGCAGCAGATCGCGCGCGTACGACACCACCTGTGGCATCCGGGCCGCGGGCAGCACGCCGAGCAGCAGCGCGGCGGACATCCCCAACTGCCCGCACAGCGTGGCGAGTTCCTGGCGCGGGGCGAGCAGCCCCAGTGCGGCGCCGAGTCCGGCGAGGGCGGCGCCGGACAGGGGGATCACGGCGATGAGGATCCACAGGTTCGTCATGGGCAGCTGGAAGAGCGCACTGCCCATCACCGCGGTGACGGCGGTCCCGGGCACGGTGAAGGAGGCGTACGCGGCGGCCGCCCCGAGCACCACGGCGGAGGGCGGCACCGGCAGGGTCGCGTAGTGGTCAAGTCCGCCGCTGGCCCGCAGCTGACCGAAGTACTGCGCGAGCAGGTTGAGCGCCACGAAGGCGACGACCAGCACGCTCGACCCGGCCACCACCGCCCGCGCCTCGCTGCCGCCGTCCACCACCCCGCGCATCAGGATCATGATCCCGATGGACTGGAAGGTGGCCACGAAGAGCAGCGGGATCCGGGCCACCCGGGCCCGTGAGAGCTGGGCGCGGTAGACCGCGACGAGCGCGGGGAAGAGCCGAGCCCGGGCCGCCAGCGGCGCGGGCATGTCACCCACCTCACCGACCTCGTCAGACGCCTCCGAGGCGCCGGAGACACCCGAGACGCCGGAGACACCGGATACACCGGATACACCGGAGACGGTGGACGCGCCGGACAGCCCAGGAGACGCACCGGACACACCAGGCACACCACCCCTGGCGCCGGACACACCGGACACACCGGATACGGCGGGCATGACACTCACGTTGTGCTGCTCCTCTTCGCCTCTTACGGCTCGTATACGGCCACGGTCACCGACGCGTTCACCGGCTCGCCCCGGCGGTCACGCCTTCACCAGCCCCTCCGCGCCCTCCGCACGGCCCCCCAGGGCGATGTACACATCCTCCAGGCTCGGCGTGGCCAGGGTGAAATCGTCCAGCGCGGCGAAGGCGGGGCCGCCGGTCACGGTGGCGATGGCGGCGCGCGCGTCGTCCGGCGGCAGCCGGAGCGTCCAGCGCCGCCCGGCGGCGCCGCCCCCGGCCCGGGCCGTCTCGACGGTCTTCCACAGGGCGGCGACCTCGGGCACGTCCAGCGGCGGCTCGGTGCGCCACACCAGTTCCAGCCGCACCTCGTCGGCCACCAGCGCCTTGAGTCCGGCGGGCGTATCGCAGGCGATGACCCGGCCGCGGTCCAGCACGGCGACCCGGTCCAGCACCGTCTCCGCCTCGATCACATTGTGGGTGACCAGCACCACCGTCACCCCCCGCTCGGCCCGCCGCCGGTCCACGGCCGCCCATACGGCGCGCCGGGCGACGGGGTCCATCCCGCTGGTGGGCTCGTCAAGCACCAGCAGCGGGCGTTCCCCCACCAGCGCGGCGGCGACGCAGGCGAGCCGCCGCTGGCCCCCGGAGAGCTTCTTCAGCGGACGCCCGGCGACCTCCCCGAGCCCCAGCTCCTCGATCACCGCGTCCCGCTCGGCGCGGGCCGCGCGGGTCTCCAGGCCGCGCAGCCGCGCGGTGGTCTCGGCGGCGAGGGCGACGGTCAGCTCGTCCAGCGCGGTCGAGTCCTGGCCGAGATAGCCCAGCAGCCGGGCGGCGCGCTCGGGGTGGCGTACGAGATCGTGGCCGAGCACCCGCACATGGCCTTCGTCGGGCCGCAGCAGTCCGGTGAGCTGCCGTACGAGGGTGGACTTGCCCGCGCCGTTGGGCCCGAGCAGCCCGAAGACCTCGCCGCGCACCACGTCGAGATCGATGCCGTCGCTGGCCCGGACGGCGGGCGTGGCGGGCGCGCCGCGTCTGCCGCGCGCCGCGGGATAGGTCTTGACCAGGCCGCGCACGGTGCACACCACATCGCCGCTCGTCGCCTGTTTCGCGCCCGTCCTCACGAGCTATGAGGGTACGCGCCCAATCACCCCCTCCCACCCGCGGGTCCCTCAGGGCCCGGTTCACCGGGCAGTGCCGGACTGCGCCCTACGGGGTGCCCGCTGGCTCTTCCCCCCTCCCCGCCCCTCCCATATACGGGGCCCGGGGCGGAGCCCCGGTGCGGGGGCTGGGGCGGAGCCCCAGGTTCGGGGAGGGGCGGGGAGGGGAACAGCCCGCCGCAGGCACCACGGTCAGGCGGACACCCCCTAGCCACCCGCCTGCGCATGCTCCGCCGCCGAGCGGAGATCGATCTCGCGCCAGAAGCCCGCCCGGATCGCATAGCGGTCGTGCTCGTCGATCTGGTCGTCCTTGTGCGCCAGCAGCCCGAAGCGCGCCGCGTACCGCAGCAGTTCACCGTCGATGCGGTGTGGGATGCGGGGGTACTCCGTGGAGAGCTGCTGGAGGTGGACCGGGTCGGCGAGCCGGTCGGTCCAGCGGCGGGCGAAGACCTGGCCGACCTCGAACGGGTCGCCGCTGACCGCGGTGATGTCCTCCTCGCGGTCGGCCCAGCGCTGCTCGGCGCTGGTGAGCTGGGCCAGCATGGGGAGGTTGGCGGTCTCCGGCGGCTCCCCCACCCCGGAGCCGGTGCCCCGGTCGATCCAGCCCTTGTCGGAGGACCAGCGCAGCGTGGCACCGGCAGGCTGCCGGTCCGCAGGCCCGCCGGGCCCGCCCGGCCCCGCGGGGCCGCGACCCAGGTCGGCGAGGTCCTTGGGGGTCGGCACCCCCTTGGCCGCGGCCCCTGCCGCGGCGTCCGCGCCCGCCCCGGCGTCCGCGGCGGCGGGATGGCCGGGGGCGGCGGCCTGGCCGGGCGCGTCGGCGCCGGGCCGGGCGGCGCCGTTACGGCCGGGGGCCGCATCCGCCGCGCCGGGCGACGCCGCTGCCGCCGCGGCGGCGGCAGCGGCAGCGGCGGCCGTGGCGGTCTCCGGCAGCGGGGCGGAGAGAATGGCCGCGATCTCCGGGCGCGGCTCGGAGACGGGCGCACAGGGCCCGGGAAGCTCCTTGGCGCGCACCGCCCGGGTGATCCAGGTGCGGTCCAGGACCCGGCGCTCATCGGCCTCGGCCACCAGGTCCTCGGACTGGTTGTAGTCGCCGTCGGCGGCCTGCACCGCCCAGAGGTGGACGGCGACGCCGTGCTCCTTGGCCGACATCAGCCCGGGCAGCAGATCCCCGTCACCGGTGACGAGGACGATGTCGGAGCAGGCCCGGTTGCGGGCGAGCTCGGTCAGCTCGGCGTGCATGGCGGCGTCCACGCCCTTCTGGGCCCAGCGGCCGTCGCTGCGGGTGAGCGCGCCGAGCCGCACGGTCACCCGGGGCATCACGCGCAGCCGCCGGTGCTCGGGCTGGGGCACGCGGTCGGGGGCGCCGTCGAACCAGTAGATCCGCAGCAGCGGGCGCTCGGTCTCGGCCTCGGCCCGCTCCCGCAGGCCCTGGATGAGGGTCGCGTGGTCGACGGAGATGCGTGATCGGGCGGGCTCCCCGGCCAGCAGGCTCGCAGCGGCGCCCAGCAGGTACCCGGCGTCCACCAGGACGACGCAGCGGTCCACGTTCCACCCTCTTCCCTGACGAATCCAGTCCTCGGTCGCCCCCCGCGCACAGCCGTCCCCGGATGTGGTCTTTCGGCTTTCCTTCGAGTCTGCCCGACCGTGCAAGGGTTATCAGTCCGAACTGGATCACCGGCGTGGCGGATACGGCTTACCCGCCAAGCCCCTCCTTACTCACTCACCGTAATTGCCCGAAATGCACGGGCCACCGCGGCATGTCACTGTTCTTCCCGAAGGGCCTCTCCGAACGGGCATCTCCGAAGGGCCATCCCCGACGGGCTTTCCCCGGAGGGTTCTTCACCGGGGGGCTGATCCCAATTGGAGGAACACCACCATGGGCAAGAACAAGAACCGCGATCGCAAGCAGCAGCAGGAACGGCGTCAGGAGCGCGGCATGGCCGACCGCCCCGCCGACCAGCAGTCCTCGGTGGACGGGCAGTCGCAGGCGATGCGGTCGGAGGGCACCCCCTCGACGCCGCGCAAGGACCGGCAGAAGAGCTTCGGCCACAACTGACCCACCGCGCACCGGCGCTGGGCCACCGCGGCGGCAGGCCGCGCGGGACATGGCCACAAGGGGCGCGCCCGACACGGGCGCGCCCCTTGTCATGCGTCAGGGCCGGGCGGTCACCGCGCTCTCAGCGCACGGCGGTCACCCGGCCAGGCAGGACGCCCCCAGCAGCACCTTGAGATCGCCGAAGAGCGCCGGGTCGGCGGTGACGCGGTGCCGGTCCAGCCGCAGCACGGTGGTCTTCCGCGCCCCCTGGAGCTTGATCCGCACCTCGGTGGAGCCGCGGTGGTGGGTCAGCACCTCGCTCAACTTCTCGACCAGCGGCGGGGTGACCTTGACCGTGGGAATGGTGATCGTCACGGGCGCGTTGGCGCCCGCCTCGGACAGATCGGGGACCATCAGCTCCATGGCGACCAGCCGGGGCACGTCCTCGCGCTTGTCCAGCCGCCCCTTGACGAAGACGACCACGTCCTCGACGAGCTGGGTGGAGACCAGTTGGTAGGTGGCCGGGAAGAACATGCACTCGATGGAGCCCGCCAGGTCCTCCACGGTGGCGATGGCCCAGGCGTTGCCCTGTTTGGTCATCTTGCGCTGGAGGCCGGAGATGATGCCGCCGATGGTGACGATCGCGCCGTCCGCGTGCTCACCGCCGGTGAGCGCGGAGATCGCGGCGTCCGCCTTCTCGTTCAGCACGTGCTCGATGCCGAAGAGCGGATGGTCGGAGACGTACAGGCCCAGCATCTCCCGCTCCTGGGCCAGCAGATAGGACTTGTCCCATTCGACGTCCGCGAACTCGACGTCGAGTCCGAAGCCCGGCCCGTCGCCCTCCCCGCTGTCGCCGCCCATGCCGCCGAAGAGGTCGAACTGCCCCTCGGCCTCCTTGCGCTTCACCGCGACCACATTGTCGATCAGGGCTTCGTAGTGCGCCGTGAGCCCCTTACGGGTGTGGCCCATCTCATCGAAGGCGCCCGCCTTGATCAGCGATTCGGTGGTGCGCTTGTTGCAGACGACCGCCTCGACCTTGTCCAGGTAGTCCGGGAACGAGGTGTACTTCCCCTTGGCCTTGCGGCCGCGGATGATCGCCTCCACCACGTTCTGCCCGACGTTACGGACCGCCGTGAGACCGAAGAGGATCACATCATCACCCTGGGCGGTGAAGTTGGACTCGGACTCATTGACGTTCGGCGGCAGCACCTTGATGCCCATGCGGCGGCATTCGTTCAGATAGACCGCCGACTTGTCCTTGTCGTCGCGCACCGAGGTGAGCAGCGCCGCCATGTACTCGGCCGGGTAGTTGGCCTTGAGGTACGCCGTCCAGTAGGTGACCAGGCCGTACGCGGAGGAGTGCGCCTTGTTGAACGCGTATCCGGCGAACGGGACCAGGACGTCCCACACCGCCTGGATGGCCTCGTCGGAGTAGCCGCGCTCGCGGCAGCCCTTCTGGAAGGGCACGAACTCCTTGTCCAGGACCTCCTGCTTCTTCTTGCCCATCGCGCGGCGCAGCAGGTCGGCCTGTCCGAGCGAGTAGCCCGCGAGCACCTGGGCGGCCTTCTGCACCTGCTCCTGGTACACGATGAGGCCGTAGGTGATGCCCAGGACCTCCTTGAGCGGCTCCTCAAGCTCGGGGTGGATCGGGGTGATCTCCTGCTGGCCGTTCTTCCGCAGCGCGTAGTTGATGTGCGAGTTCATGCCCATCGGGCCCGGCCGGTAGAGGGCCGAGACGGCGGAGATGTCCTCGAAGTGGTCGGGCTTCATCATGCGCAGCAGGGAGCGCATCGGGCCGCCGTCGAACTGGAAGACGCCGAGGGTGTCACCGCGGCAGAGCAGCTCGAAGGTCTTGGGGTCGTCCAGCGTCAGGTCGAGCAGCTTGAGGTCGATGCCCTTGTTGGCGCGCACCATCTTGACGGCGTCGTCCATGATGGTGAGGTTGCGCAGGCCGAGGAAGTCCATCTTCAGCAGGCCGAGCGACTCACAGGTGGGGTAGTCCCACTGGGTCACGACCTGGCCGTCGTTCTTCGGCGAGAAGACCGGCACATGGTCGGTGACCGTCTCGCTGGACATGATCACGCCGGCCGCGTGGACGCCCATCTGCCGGACCAGGCCCTCGATTCCGCGCGCGGTGTCGATGACCTTCTTCACATCCGGCTCGTTCTCATACATCCCGCGCACCTCGCCCGCCTCGCTGTAGCGGGGGTGCTTCTCGTCGATGATGCCGGAGAGCGGGATGCCCTTGCCGAGGACGTCGGCGGGCATGGCCTTGGTGATGCGGTCGCCCATCGCGTACGGATAGCCGAGCACCCGGGCGGAGTCCTTGATGGCGTTCTTGGCCTTGATGGTGCCGTAGGTGCCGATCTGGGCGACCTTGTCGGCGCCGTACTTCTCGGTCACGTACCGGATGACCTCACCGCGCCTGCGCTCGTCGAAGTCGATGTCGACATCCGGCATGGAGACGCGCTCGGGGTTGAGGAACCGCTCGAAGATCAGCCCGTGCTCGACCGGGTCGAGGTCGGTGATGCCCAGGGCGTACGAGACGATCGAACCGGCCGCGGAGCCCCGGCCGGGGCCCACCGCGATGCCGTTGTTCTTGGCCCACATGATGAAGTCGGCGACCACGAGGAAGTAGCCGGGGAACCCCATCTGGATGATGACGTCCATCTCGTACTCGGCGAGCTTCTGGCGGTCCTCGGGGACGCCCCCGGGGAAGCGCTGGGCCATCCCCTTGCGGACCTCCTCCTGGAACCAGGTGACCTCCGTGTACCCCTCGGGCACGTCGAACCGCGGCATCAGGTCGCGCTTGTCGAACCAGCCGGTGTTGTCGATCTGCTCGGCCACCAGCAGGGTGTTGCGGCACCCCTCCTGCCAGGCGTCAGAGGAGTCGATGGCGTACATCTCGTCGGTGGACTTGAGGTAGTAGCCGGTGCCGTCGAAGCGGAAGCGGTCCGGGTCGGAGAGGTTCTTGCCGGTCTGGACGCACAGCAGCGCGTCGTGCGCCACGGACTCGCGGGAGTAGGTGTAGTGCGAGTCATTGGTGACCAACGGCGGGATGTCCAGCTTCTTGCCGATCTCCAGCAGCCCGTCCCTCACCCGGCGCTCGATCTCGATGCCGTGGTCCATCAGCTCCAGGAAGTACCGGTCCTTGCCGAAGATGTCCTGGTACTCGGAGGCGGCCTTCAGGGCCTCGTCGAACTGGCCGAGCCGCAGCCGGGTCTGGAGCTCGCCCGAGGGGCAGCCGGTGGAGGCGATCAGGCCCTCGGACCACTGGGCGATGGTCTCCTTGTCCATCCGCGGCCACTTGACGAAGTAGCCCTCCATATAGGCGTCCGAGGAGAGCCGGAAGAGGTTGTGCAGACCGGTCTTGTTCGACGCCCAGATGGTCTTGTGGGTGTAACCACCGGAACCGGAGACGTCATCGCGCTTCTGGTGCGGCTGGCCCCACTGCACCCGCCGCTTGTAGCGCCGCGACTCGGGGGCCACATACGCCTCGATGCCGATGATCGGGGTGATCCCGGCGGCCGTCGCCTGCTGGTAGAAGTCGTACGCGCCGTGGAGGTTGCCATGGTCGGTCATGGCGATGTGGGTCATGCCCATCTCATTGCACGCGTTGAACATGTCCTTGAGCCGCGCCGCACCGTCCAGCAGCGAGTACTGGGTATGGACGTGCAGGTGCGTGAAGGGCGGCTTGGTCACGGTGGAAGACCTCCGGCGAACGCTCGATGACGACAGGGCGAGACAGCTCCGAAGGTTACCCCTCCGCACTGACAGCGGCCGGGCACTCGCGAGTAGCCTCAGGCGTTGATCCCGACGGGTCATCCGGTCCTCCCGCGCACCCGGCGGGGCGGAACATACCCTGTCGTATCTGTCCCATCGATCACTTCTCTCATGCCCCAGGAGGCGTTCCGCGATGTCGACTCAGCAGACCCAGGCGGAACAGCGCGGCGAGCACATCCTCGCCGTCTTCGGCACCGCCTTCGGCGAGCTGCTCGCCGCCGACCCGGCCGCCTTCCGCGTCAAGTTCCGGAAGATGGCCGCCTCGGCGTTCGCGTTCTACCGCGGCACCGCCTGCCTGTTCTATTCCGATGTGGAGCGGGAGCGCTCCGGCGGGCCGTACCTGGACGACCGCACCAGCCGGGTGTGGATCCACGGCGACCTCCACGCCGAGAACTTCGGCACCTACATGGACGCCAACGGCCGGCTGATCTTCAATGTGAACGACTTCGACGAGGCGTACGTCGGCCCCTTCACCTGGGACCTCAAGCGCTTCGCCGCCTCCGTGGCGCTCATCGGCTACGCCAAGGCGCTCAGCGACGAGAAGATCACCGAGCTGGTGCGGACGTACGCCGGCGCCTACCGCGAGCGCATCCACGCCCTGGCCACCGGCGCCAAGAACGACGAGGTGCCGCCCTTCACCCTGGAGACCGCGGAGGGCCCTCTGCTGGACGCGCTGCGTGACGCCCGCTCGCTGACCCGCTTCGGGCTGCTGGACTCGATGACCGAGATCCGCGACTTCGAGCGCCGCTTCACGGCCGGCGGCGGGTCCATCGAGCTGGACGCGGCCACCCGGTACAAGGTGCTGGCCGCCTTCGACGGCTATCTGGAGACGCTTCCCGAGTCCAGTCTCTCGCGCCCGGACTCCTACCGCGTCAAGGACGTGGTGGGCCGCCGGGGCATCGGCATCGGCAGCGCCGGGCTCCCCTCGTACAACATCCTCCTGGAGGGCAACAGCGACGCCCTGGAGAACGATGTGGTGATCTACATGAAGCAGGGGCAGACCCCGGCGGTCTCCCGCCACATCACCGATGAGCAGGTGCGGTCGTACTTCCACCACGAGGGCCACCGTACGGTGATCTCCCAGCGCGCGCTGCAGGCCCACGCCGACCCGTGGCTGGGCTGGACCGAGCTGGACGGGGCGGGGCAGCTGGTGGCCGAGGTGTCGCCGTACGCGGTGGACCTGGACTGGTCAGACCTCGACGACCCGGCCGAGATCACGGCGGTCGTGGCCGACCTGGGCCGGGCCACGGCCACCATGCACGCGGCCGCGGACGACCAGAGCGGCCACTCGCTGGTGCCGTTCTCCACCGAGCGCGCCATCGACGCGGTGATCGCCGCCGACGAGGACGGCTTCGCCGAGCTCCTGGTGGACTTCGCGCACTCTTACGGTGCCCGTGCCCGCGCCGACCACCAGATCTTCGTGGACCTCTTCCGCAACGGCCGTATCCCCGGCCTCTGATCGCCCCTGGGGGGCCGCCCGTCTCCCAGGGATCGCCGATCGCCACCCCGGCCATGGCCGGGGTGGGCCCGCCCCCCTATCGTTGTCGGACATGTGGCCTGGACAGCAGCCGCCCGGGGGCGAACAAAACCCGCAGCAGAATCCGTACCAGCAGCCGGGCAATCCGCCGCCCCCGGATCATCCACCGGGCTTCCCACCCGCTCCCCCGCCGCCCCAGGGTCCGCCGCCCGGGCCGGGCGGCGGACCCTGGGGCGGCGCGCCAGGACCGGCGGACCGGCAGCGCAACGGCGGCCTTACGGTCGTCATCGCGGTGGCGGCAGCCGCGGCGGTGTTCGCGGGCGTTCTCGTGGTCACGGATGACGACAAGGGGTCCGGGGGCGGCTCGCCGGACGGAGTCGCCGAGGGCCCGCCGGGAGCGCCGGGGTCGGGGGACTCGGACGACTCCGGCGGCTCGGAGGGCTCGGGAGACCTCGTCAGGCCCGGCCACAGCTCCGGGCCGGGCGGCACCACCGTGGTGATCGGCGAGGCCAGTGCCGGACACACCCTCGACGTCTACCAAGATCTGCGCTGCCCGCCGTGCGCCTCCTTCGACCAGGCGGTCGGGCCGACCATCGCCAAGGACATCAAGGCCGGTAAGTACAAGGCCTCATTCCACTTCGCCGCCATCGTCGACGAGAACAGGGGCGGCAGCGGCTCCACGAACGCCCTGAGCGCCCTCGGGGCGGCCCTGGACGTGAGCCCGGACGCCTTCCTCGACTACAAGGACGCCCTGATGTCCTCGAAGAACCACCCCGGGGACAGCAAGGACTCCTACGCCGACGACGACCAGCTGCTCACCGTCTCCCAGGAGGTGTACGCGCTCAAGACGAACGCCTCCTTCCGGGAGGCCCTGCGCGAGGGCACCTACGACCCCTGGGCCAAGAAGATGATCGCCGCCTTCGACGCCTCCGGGGTGAGCAACACCCCCACCGTCAAGCTCGACGGCTCCGAGCTGACCGGCATCAGCGGCTCCGCCCCCGCGACCGCGGCGGAGTTCACGGACGCGGTGAACCAGGAGCTCAAGGGATGAACCAGCAGGTCAGGCGGTCAGTCGGCCGCCGGTCCTGTTTCTCACATGGTCCCTACAGCCGTTCATGGCAGAATTCGAAGTCATGGACGGCACCGGACCGCAGCTGAGGGCAGTGCGCGCGGCGCTCTTCACGGCGCTGTGCGTCACGCTGTCCTCGGCTTCGCATGTCCTGCTGTCGCGGACCCCGCTGCCGCTGGGCACCGTGGCCGCGCTCGCGGTCGCCGTCTTCGCCGCCGCCTACGCCCTCGCGGGCCGTGAGCGGGGCTTCTGGTCCATAGCGGCCCTGATGATCCCCCTGGAGCTGGCCGCCGACACGATCTTCACCACCGGCCAGCAGGCGTGTTACGGACAGTCCGGCGGCCCGGTGGCGGGCTCCCTGCGCTCCATGGGGGTCACCGTGCTGTGCGGCGGCGGCGACCTCGGCGGTCCGCTGTCCGGGGTCTCCCAGAACGGCGTCGCCACCCCGCTGGCGGCCGCCGTGAGCTCCGCCACCCCCTGGCTGCTGCTCGCCGGGCACATCGCGGTGGGCCTGATCGCCTCCGCCTGGCTGCGGCGCGGCGAGGCCGCCCTGAGCCGGCTGCTGGCCTCCCTGGCCGCCTTCGCCTTCCGGCCGCTGCGGCTGGCCGTCGCGGTCCACGCGGCGGCCCTGCCGCCCCGCCGCCGGACCCCGCGGCCCGTACGGCCGGTGCGCCGGGCACCGGCCCTCCCTCTCCTCGTGCACTCCGTGGTGCGTCGTGGACCGCCCCGCTCGGCCGCTGCCTGAGCACAGCGCTCCACGCCCCCGTACGCATCACTGACGACGCACACCCACGGAGATCGAACCATCATGAGCAATCGCAACAGCCAGCAGAACAAGCAGGCCGCGCGCGAACGGCTGCGTGCCGAGCGCGAGCGTCAGGCCAAGAGGGACCGGATGCGGCGTCAGCTGTTCGTCGGCGGAGCGGTCGTCGCGGTCCTCGCGATAGCCGGTGGCATCGGCTACGCGGTCACCAATATGAACTCGGACGACAACGCCAACAAGAAGTGGCGGGCGGCGGCCCAGAAGAAGACGTTCGCCAAGCCCGCCAACGCCACCGGGCCCCAGGGCACGACGGTCGTCATCGGCGACAAGAAGGCCAAGAACACCCTGCACGTCTACGAGGACATGCGCTGCCCGGTCTGCGCCCAGTTCGAGAAGTACACCGGCCCGACCGTGCTCAAGAACCTCAAGGACGGCACCTACAAGGTGCAGTTCACCATGGGCACCTTCCTCGACGACAACAAGCAGCTGCCCGGCGCCGGTTCGAAGAACGCGCTGAGCGCGCTCGGCGCGGCCCTCAACGTCAGCCCGCAGGCGTTCCTGGACTACAAGGAGGCGCTGTACGCGCCGGAGAACCACCCGGAGGAGACCGATGACGCCTTCGCGAAGGACCAGAAGCTGATCGACGTCGCCCAGCAGGTCAAGGCGCTGAAGGGCAACGCGGCCTTCGAGAAGGCCGTGAAGAAGGGCACCTACGACCGGTGGGCGCTGGCCATGTCCAAGACGTTCGACGACACCAAGGACATCACCGGCACCCCGTCCTTCAAGCTGAACGGGAAGAAGCTGCAGGTGGGCAAGAACCCGCCGATGACCCCGGACCAGTTCACCCCGCTCGTCAAGCAGAACCTCAAGAAGTAACCTCCGGCCCCTTCCCGGCCGGGTCGGCGGGCGCGCCCCAGGGCGCGCCCGCCGACGGCGTCACGGCCCGACGCCACCGGTGACCAAGCGGCGACGGCGACGGTGACCTGGCGGCGACGGGTGGGCGAACATCCCCCAAGCCCCCTGTCCCCGCGGGCTACTTGTCAGTAATCTCCTCGGCCGTGACCGACCTCCACATTTCGCGCCGAAGCGCCGTCACGGCCGCGGCGGCCGCCGCCCTGCTGCCCCTCGTCCCGGGCCCCGCCGCCCACGCCGCCTCCGGGCCCGCCTTCCGCCACGGCGTCGCCTCGGGCGACCCGCTGCCCGACGGGATCCTGCTGTGGACCCGTATCACGCCCTCCCCCGACGCCGTGCCCGGCTCGGGGCTCGGCCCCGCCATCGAGGTGACCTGGGAGGTCGCCGAGGACTCGGACTTCCGCTCGGTCGTCGCCCGCGGCACCGTCAAGGCCGCCGCCGGCACGGACCACACCGTCAAGGCCGATGTGCGCGGGCTGCGGCCCGCCACCGGCTACTTCTACCGCTTCGGCGTGGACGGGGGCGTCCGCTCCCCCGTGGGGCGCACCCGCACCGCCCCCGCCCACGACGCGGCGACCGACGGGGTGCGCTTCGGCGTGGTCTCCTGCGCCAACTGGGAGGCGGGCTGGTTCTCCCCGTACCGCCATCTGGCGGCCCGCACCGACCTGGACGCGGTGTTGCATCTGGGCGACTACATCTACGAGTACAAGAGCGGTGAGTACCCGGAGGCCAGGTACGTCGTCCGGCCGCACGCCCCCGCCCACGAGATCGTCACGCTCGCCGACTACCGCGTCCGGCACGGGAACTACAAGACCGACCCCGATGCCCAGGCGCTGCACGCCGCGCTCCCCCTGATCGCGATCTGGGACGACCACGAGTTCGCCAACGACGCCTGGTCCGGCGGGGCGGAGAACCACACGCCGGGCACCGAGGGGGCGTGGGCCCAGCGGGTGGCCGCCGCCAAGCAGGCGTACTTCGAGTGGATGCCGGTGCGCCCCTCCACCCAGGGCACCACCTACCGGCGGCTGCGCTACGGCGACCTCGCCGATCTCCATCTGCTCGACCTGCGCTCGTTCCGCTCCCAGCAGGCGGCCACCGGCAGCGGCGGCGTGGACGACCCGGAGCGAACCCTGACCGGGCGCGCCCAGCTCGACTGGCTGAAGTCGGGTCTGACCGCCTCGGACACCACCTGGCGGCTGGTGGGCAACTCGGTGATGATCTCACCCGTCGCCTTCGGGGCCCTCCCCGCCGAACTGCTGGGCCCGCTCGCCGAGCTGCTGGGGCTGCCCAAGGGCGGGCTGGCCATCAACACCGACCAGTGGGACGGCTATACGGACGACCGGCGCGAACTGCTCGCCCACCTCACCGACCACGGGATCGGCAACACGGTCTTCCTCACCGGTGACATCCATATGGCGTGGGCCAACGACGTACCGGTGAAGGCCGCCACCTATCCGCTCTCCCGGTCGGCCGCGACCGAGTTCGTGGTCACCTCGGTGACCTCCGACAACCTCGACGATCTGCTGCATGTGGCGCCGCAGACGGTGTCCCTGGCGGCGGCCGCCGCGATCAGGGCCGCCAACCGCCATGTGAAGTGGGTGGACATGGACTCGCACGGCTACGGCGTGCTCGACATCACCCCGCGGCGGGCCCAGATGGACTACTACACCGTCTCCGACCGGACCGATCCGCGCGCCACGAGCTCCTGGACGCGGTCGTACCGCACCCAGGCGGGCAGCCAGAAGATCGAGCGCGCCGACGCTCCCGTGCGCTGAAGGCTCAAAGACCGGCCAGGAAGCCGAGCGCCACCCGCCAGGTGGCCTTGGCGGCCTCCTTGTCGTAGTCCGGCAGCCCGGGGTCGGTGAAGATGTGCCCGGCCCCGCCGTAGCGGAAGACCTCCACATCGGCACCGGCCCGCCGCATCCGCAGGTACCAGGCGTTGAGCCAGTCGTGCGGCTCGAACGGGTCGGGGTCGGCCACATGCAGCTGCACCGGCAGATCGTCGGCCGCGGCGTCGTCGGCGATGTCCGAGGTGCCGTGCAGCAGGAGCAGCCCGCGCGCCTTGTCGTCGGCCAGCGCCAGGTTCTGCGCCAGGGAGCCGCCGAGCGAGAACCCGGCGTAGACCAGTCCGCGGTCCGAGTACGGCGCGGCGGCGGTGACGGCTCGTTTCAGCAGCTCGTCGCGGCCGATCCGCTCCTTGATCACCATGCCGTCCTCGACGGTCTCGGCGGTCTCCCCCTCGTACAGGTCCGGCACGACCACCTCGTGCCCGGCCGCGCGCAGCCGGTCGGCCGCCTCGTGCACGGCGGGCCGCAGACCGTACGCGGAGTGGAACAGCACAATCGTCGAGGTATCGGCCACCGCCGTCACTTTCCTTCCCGTCTCACTTTTCGCTTTTCGCTTTCCGTGGATCGCCTCTCCTATCGTGCCAGTCACAGTCTGAGGACAGCGGATCCGGGGAAGGCGGGACAGGACACCCTGGAGTCTCCCCCTAGGGAAGGATGAGGTAGGTGTCCATGGAGGACGTGCTGCGTCCGCTCATCGTCATCGGCGGCTCACTGGCCATCACGCTGTTCATCGGCTGGGCCGCCGACTGGCTGCTGCGGAGGGTCGACGCCCGGCATCCCGAGACCCCCCTGTGGGGCCATCTGCGCCGCTGCCGGCTTCCGCTCCAGGTGACCGTGTGCACGGCGTTGCTGAGCGGCTCGTACGACGAGACGCGGGCGAGGGTGGTCCGGGAGCACGGTCCCGCGATCGGCCAGCTGCTGGCGCTGGTGCTCATCGCGGCCACCGCGTGGCTCATGGTGCGGGTCTCCTCGGCGGTGGTGGAGTCCTCCTACTTCCGCTACGCCTCCTCCAGCGCCCACGACCCCGCGCGGGTGCGCCGGGTGCGCACCCAGGTGACGCTAATCCAGCGGGTGGTGGCCGCGATCGTCGGCGTGGTGGCCGCCGCCGCCATGCTGCTGACCTTCCCGACGATGCGCACGGTCGGCACCTCCATGCTGGCCTCCGCCGGGATCCTCGGGGTGGTCGCCGGTGTGGCCGCCCAGTCCACGCTGGGGAACCTCTTCGCGGGGCTGCAGATCGCCTTCGGCGACATGGTGCGGATCGGCGACACGGTGGTCGTGGACGGCGAGTGGGGCACGGTCGAGGAGATCACGCTGACCTTCCTGTCCGTACGGACCTGGGACGAGCGCCGGATCACCATGCCGGTGTCGTACTTCACCAACAAGCCGTTCGAGAACTGGTCGCGCGGCGGCGCCCAGAAGACGGCCACGGTCCTCTTCCACCTGGACCACACCGCGCCGATCGAGGAGATGCGGGAGCAGCTGCGCGAGATCGTGCAGAAGTCCCCGGCCTGGGACGGCCGGGACTGGAACCTGGTGGTGACGGACACCACCCCGAGCACCATCCTGGTACGGGCGCTCATCACGGCGCGTGATTCGGACGACGCGTGGACCGTGCGCTGTGAGGTGCGGGAGAAGATGATCACCTGGCTGCGGGACACCCATCCGTACGCGCTGCCGCGCATCGCCACCGCCCCGGCCGCCCAGGCCCCGCAGGCGCTGCTGGAGGGCGAGCACCGCCGGGAGCACCACGACCACTTCGCCCGCTTCGAGGACGGGCGGCGCAAGGACGCCCGGCCCTCGCGGTGAGGCACCCACGGTGAGGCACCCACGGTGAGGCACCCACGGTGAGCCCGGCGGCCCGCGGCCACGCCAACCGTCCGCGCCGCCCCGCGCGGCCCGCCGCGGGCCGTCGCGCGGCCCGCCGCTACAACGGCCGTCGCATCGCCCGGTGCGGAATGCCGCTGCCCTCGTCGAACTCGGGGCCGAACGCCTCGTAGCCCAGCCGCTCGTAGAAGCCGAGCGCATGGGTCTGGGCCTCCAGATAGACCTCGGCCAGGCCGCGCCGGTGCGCCTCCGCCTCGACGGCCCGCACCAGGTCGGCCCCCAGCCCGGTGCCCCGCGCGGCTGGGGCCACCGCCAGGCGGCCGAGCACGGCGGTGGTGGCGCCGTCGACACCGGCGTGGCCGTACTTCTTGTCCGCGGCCGCGCCGTGCAGAAAGCGGACGGTGCCCACCGGGCGGCCCTCGCCGTCGGTGGCCAGGAGGTGGACGGCGTGCGCGTCGTACGCGTCCATCTCCTCCTCCTCGGGGATCCGCTGCTCCACCACGAAGACCTCCCGGCGGACCACGAAGCAGCCGGACAGGTCCCCGTCGGCGACGACCCCGATCACGCGCTCTCGGCCTTCACGATGTCCAGCGCCCCGCGCAGATCGTCCGGGTAGGCGCTTTCGAACTCGACCCAGCCGCCGTGCGCGGGGTGCTCGAAGCCGAGCCGCACGGCGTGCAGCCACTGCCGGGTCAGCTTCAGCCGCTTGGCGAGCGTCGGGTCCGCGCCGTAGGTGAGGTCGCCGACGCAGGGGTGGCGGTGGGCGGCCATATGCACCCGGATCTGGTGGGTGCGGCCGGTCTCCAGCTTGATGTCCAGCAGGCTCGCGGCCCGGAACGCCTCGATGAGGTCGTAGTGGGTGACGCTCGGCTTGCCGTCCGCGGTCACCGCCCACTTGTAGTCGTGCTGGGGGTGGCGGCCGATCGGGGCGTCGATGGTGCCGCTCAGCGGGTCCGGGTGGCCCTGGACCAGCGCGTGGTAGCGCTTGTCCACGGTGCGCTCGCGGAACTGCTGCTTGAGCACGGAGTACGCGAGTTCGGACTTGGCGACGACCATCAGCCCGGAGGTGCCGACGTCCAGCCGGTGCACGATCCCCTGACGCTCGGCCGCGCCCGAGGTGGAGACGCGGAACCCGGCGGCGGCGAGCCCGCCGATCACGGTGGGGCCGGTCCAGCCGGGGCTGGGGTGGGCGGCGACGCCGACCGGCTTGGAGACGACCACGATGTCCTCGTCGTCGTGCACGATGTCCATGCCCTCGACGGGCTCGGCGACGATCCGCACCGGCGGCGCGGCCTGCGGCATCTCGACCTCGAGCCAGGCACCCCCGGAGACCCGGTCGGACTTCCCGGCGACGCTGCCGTCGAGCTGCACCTTTCCGGCGGCGGCCAGCTCGGCCGCCTTGGTCCGGGAGAAGCCGAACATGCGGGCGATCGCGGCATCGACCCGCTCGCCCTCCAGACCGTCCGGTACGGGCAGGGTGCGGATCTCGGGAATCGTACTCACCCGACGAGTATGCCGGACCGGGAGCACCGGTTCGTACGCCCGTCGGATACCGGCCGTGGTCCTCGTGGGCCGTTGTGGACCGTGCCGTCAGTCCTTGTGGACCGTGCCGTCCGGGTCCAGACCGTGGAAGGACAGGATCACGATCAGGAAGCCGCCGCACACGATGGCCGAATCGGCGAGGTTGAAGACCGCGAAGTGGGAGGGCGCGATGAAGTCGACGACCGCCCCCTGGAAGTCCCCGGGCGCACGGAAGATCCGGTCGGTGAGATTGCCGAAGGCCCCGCCGAGCAGCAGCCCCAGCGCGATGGCCCAGGGCAGGCTGTGGAGCTTGCGGGCCAGCCGCGCGATCACCACGATCACGCCGACCGCGATCACCGTGAAGACGATGGTCATGGCCTCGCCGAAGCCGAACGCCGCCCCCCGGTTGCGGATCACCTCGAACTGCAGCCAGCTGCCGATCACCTCGACCGGAGCGTGGTGCTCCAGCTTCGCGACCACGGCCAGCTTGCTGGTCAGATCGATCAGATAGGCCAGCGCCGCGACCGCGAGGAGCACGCCGACCCGCCGCTTCCCCTTGCCCTCCGCGGCCTCACCGGATCCGGCGGCGCTGGTCCCGGCGCCCTCCTCCGCCTTCCCCGCGTCCGGCGTACCGATGGCCTGCTCCGCCTCTGTCACGTGAGTCCCTCAACCTCGTGAGCCTGTCTCCCCCTGTGAGGGACGAGCGTACGGCACACGCGTACGGGCGTCAGCGCCGCTCCTGGCGCTGCTTGCACTCGACACACAGCGTGGCCCGGGGGAACGCCTGCATCCGCGCCTTGCCGATCGGGTTGCCACAGCTCTCGCACAGCCCGTACGTCCCGGTGTCCAGCCGCTCCAGGGCGCGCTCGGTCTGGAGCAGCATCTCGCGGGCGTTTCCGGCCAGGGCCATCTCATGCTCGCGGGTGATGTTCTTGGTACCGGTGTCGGCCTGGTCGTCGCCGGCGCCGTCACCGGAGTCGCGCATCAGCCCGGTGATCGCCTCCTCGGAGGTGAGGATCTCGGTGCGCAGCCGGCCGGCCTCGGTGAGCAGCCCGGCGCGCGCCTCCTCCACCTCCTCGGCCGACCAGGGGTCCTCGCCCGGGCGGACCGCGAGCTCGCTGGGGTCGACCGGGGCGCCCGCCGCGCGGGCCTTGGGCAGGGGCGGCGCCGTCGCCGTGGCCTTCTTGCCGGTCGGCGCACCGCCTGAGGTCTTCTTCGCAACCACTTTCCTGGCTCCCGTCTTCTTCGCGGGCACCGCCTCGTCGGCGGGCGCGGCCTTCCTGGTGGGCGTCTCCGACTTCTTCTTCGGTGCGCTCTTCTTCGCGCTCTTCTTCGCCGCCTTGGCGGCGCCCTGCGCGGCGGCCCTGCCGGGTGCCGCGGTCTCGTTGACGGCCTTCTTGCCCGAGGCGCTCTTCTTGCCGGGCGCGGCCTCCGTCGCCTTTGCCGTGCTCTTCCGCACGGTGGTCTTTCTCGCCACCATGGCCGCGGCCCCTTCACATATTGTGATCTTGCGCGCGAATCGTTCCGGAACGATAAATCGACTCCGGGCGGGCGGCAACGGGGCACGCCGCCCGATTCGCCCGGCTTGCCCGTACGACAAGCCGGTCTCCACCGTTGTGCCCCACTCCGCGTCCGGTAATCCGTCCGGGATCCGGTACCCGGGGGTGACCCAGCGTGACGACCCCGCCCGCGGCGCCCGGCGCCTGGCCATTCGGGTCAGTTCCCGGACCCGGGGTCCCCCGTTCGGAGCAGTGCCCCGGCGGTGACCGGGCAGTGCCTTATTCGGTCGGCCCGGGGCTTCCCGGCCCCGTACACTGGGGCCCAGCGAAAGGCGTGGATGGGGACGAGTAGCGTCGTAGGCGGCCCAGAGCGACCCGGGGACGGTGTGAGCCCGGGGGCGAGCGCGATGTGAAGGATCACCCCGGAGCCGCCGGAAGAACGCCCGCCCTGGGTCAGTAGAACCGGCATCGCGATCCCAATGAGGGGGCCGGGAGCCAGCCGCTGCCGGTCAAGGAGGGTGGTACCGCGGGAGCGCACGGCTCTCGTCCCTCCGACGGAAACGGAAGAGCACGTGTCCGCCGGAGGAAGAAGAGCCCCGATGACGCCGCAGTACCGCCAGGTGCCCGCCCAGGTCGACCTGCCCGCCCTTGAGCACGCCGTGCTCGACTTCTGGCGGGAGAACAAGATCTTCGCCCGTAGCCTCGAGCAGTCCGAGGGGCGGCCGGAGTGGGTCTTCTACGAGGGCCCCCCGACCGCGAACGGCATGCCGGGCGCCCACCACATCGAGGCCCGCGTCTTCAAGGACGTCTTCCCGCGCTTCCGCACCATGCGGGGCTATCACGTCGACCGTAAGGCGGGCTGGGACTGCCACGGCCTGCCGGTCGAGCTGGCGGTCGAGAAGGAGCTGGGGTTCAACGGCAAGAAGGACATCGAGGCGTACGGCATCGCCGAGTTCAACGCCAGGTGCCGGGAGTCGGTGACCCGGCACACCGACGCCTTCGCCGAGCTCACCACCCGGATGGGGTACTGGACCGATCTCGACGGCGCGTACTGGACCATGAACCCGGGATACATCGAGTCCGTGTGGTGGTCCCTCAAGGAGATCTTCGCCAAGGGTCTGCTGGTCCAGGACCACCGCGTGGCCCCCTGGTGCCCGCGCTGCGGCACCGGGCTGTCCGACCACGAGCTGGCCCAGGGCTATGAGACGGTCGTCGACCCGTCGGTCTTCGTCCGCTTCCCGCTGACCTCGGGCCCGCTGGCGGGCGAGGCGGCGCTGCTGGTGTGGACGACCACACCGTGGACCCTGGTCTCCAACACCGCCGTGGCCGCGCACCCGGAGGTGCGCTACGTGGTCGCCAGCGACGGCAGGGAGAAGCTGGTCGTCGCCGAGCCGCTGGTCGAGAAGGCGCTCGGCGAGGGCTGGACCCTCACCGGGGAGTCCTTCACCGGGGCCGAGATGGAGCGCTGGAGCTATCGGCGCCCGTTCGGGCTGGTGGAGATCCCCGACGCCCACTTCGTGGTCAACGCCGAGTATGTGACGACCGAGGACGGCACCGGTCTGGTCCACCAGTCCCCCGCCTTCGGCGAGGACGACCTGCTGACCTGCCGGGCCTACGGGCTGCCGGTGGTCAACCCGGTCCGGCCGGACGGCACCTTCGAGGAGGGCCTGGACCTGATCGGCGGCCAGTTCTTCAAGAAGGCCGACGAGGCGCTGACGGCGGACCTCAAGGAGCGCGGGCTGCTGTTCCGGCACGTGCCGTACGAGCACAGCTACCCGCACTGCTGGCGCTGCCACACCGCGCTGCTCTACTACGCCCAGCCGTCCTGGTACATCCGCACCACCGCCATCAAGGACGCGCTGCTGCGGGAGAACGAGAAGACCAACTGGTATCCCGAGTCGGTCAAGACCGGTCGCTATGGCGACTGGCTCAATAACAACATCGACTGGGCGCTGTCCCGGAATCGCTACTGGGGCACCCCGCTGCCCATCTGGCGCTGCGCCGAGTCCCATCTCACCTGCGTCGGCTCCCTCGCCGAGCTCTCCGAGCTGACCGGCACCGACCAGAGCGGTCTGGACCCGCACCGGCCGTACATCGACGCGGTCACCTTCACCTGCCCCGCCGACGGCTGCTCGCTGACGGCCGAGCGGGTGCCCGAGGTCATCGACGCCTGGTACGACTCGGGCTCGATGCCCTTCGCCCAGTACGGCTACCCGTACCGCAACAAGGAGCTCTTCGAGCGGCGCTACCCGGCGCAGTTCATCTCCGAGGCCATCGACCAGACCCGCGGCTGGTTCTACACGCTGATGGCGGTCGGCACGCTCGTCTTCGATAAGTCCTCATATGAAAACGTGGTCTGTCTCGGTCACATCCTGGCCGAGGACGGCCGGAAGATGTCCAAGCACCTGGGCAACATCCTTCAGCCGATCCCGCTGATGGATCAGCACGGCGCGGACGCGGTGCGCTGGTTCATGGCCGCGGGCGGCTCACCGTGGGCCGCCCGCCGAGTGGGCCACGGCACCATCCAGGAGGTCGTGCGCAAGACGCTGCTCACCTACTGGAACACGGTCGCCTTCCAGGCGCTGTACGCCCGCACCTCGGGCTGGGCGCCGTCCGCGGCCGACCCGGCCCCGGCCGGGCGGCCGCTGCTCGACCGCTGGCTGCTGGGCGAGCTGGGCACGCTCACCGAGCAGGTCACCGAGTCCCTGGAGGCGTACGACACCCAGCGCGCCGGAAAGCTGCTGTCGGCCTTCGTCGACGACCTGTCCAACTGGTACGTGCGCCGCTCGCGCCGCCGCTTCTGGCAGGGCGACGCCGCCGCGCTGCGGACCCTGCACGATGTCGTCGAGACGGTCACCCGGCTGATGGCGCCCCTGGTGCCCTTCATCACCGAGCGGGTCTGGCAGGACCTGGTCGTCCCGGTGACCCCGGAGGCCCCCGCCTCGGTGCACCTGACCAGCTGGCCGGAGCCGGACCGTTCGATGATCGACCCGTCCCTCTCGGAGCGGATGGCGCTGGTGCGGCGCCTGGTGGAGCTGGGGCGCGCGACCCGCGCGGAGTCCGGTGTGAAGACGCGCCAGCCGCTGTCGCGCGCGCTGGTCGCCGCCTCCGGCTTCGAAGCCCTCGGCGCCGAACTGCGCGCCCAGATCGAGGAGGAGCTGAACGTCTCCTCGCTCGCGTCCCTGAGCGAGGTCGGCGGCTCGCTGGTCGACACGACCGCGAAGGCCAACTTCCGCGCCCTGGGCAAGCGCTTCGGCAAGGGCACCCAGCCGGTCGCCAAGGCGGTCGCGGAGGCCGACGCGGCGGCGCTGTCGGTCGCGCTGCGCGAGGGGAACGCGTCGGTCGTGGTGGACGGCGAGACGGTCGCACTCTCTCCCGACGAGGTCATCATCACCGAGACCCCGCGCGAGGGCTGGTCCGTCGCCTCCGACGCGGGCGCCACGGTTGCCCTCGACCTGGAGATCACCCCGGAGCTGCGGCGCGCGGGCCTCGCGCGTGATGTGATCCGGCTGATCCAGGAGGCCCGTAAGAACAGCGGGCTGGATGTGGCCGACCGGATCGCGCTGCGGTGGCAGTCGGCCGACGAGGAGCTCCGTCGGGCCCTCGCCGACCACGCGGAGCTGATCGCGGACGAGGTCCTGGCGACCGATTTCGCGGCGGGCGAGGCAGATGCGGCGTACGGCGCCCCCTTCGAGGACGCCCCCCTGGGCCTCACCTTCCGCCTCCGCAAGGCGTAACCCCGTCCGGGGGTTTGTCCCCCACCCGCCCCGGACGCCCTTCGAGCGTGTCCTCAATCGCCGGACGGGCTGATCTCAGCCGGTCCGGCGATTGAGGACCAGGGTCCGGCCCCCGAGTTACGACAAACCAGCCCGTCCGGCGATTGAGGACCAGAGTCCAGCGCCCGAGTTACGACAAACCAGCCCGTCCGGCGATTGAGGACCAGGGTCCGGGGCGGAGCCCCGGTTACGGGAAGGGGCGGGTAGGGGAAAAGCCCCCCAAGCCGCAGGCACGGCAAAGGGCCGGGCCCAGGAGGAAGCTCCTGGGGCCCGGCCCCTGCGATTGCCGAACGCTCCGCGCGTACTACGACGCGCCCCGCGTCAGTTGTCGTCCTCGTCGATGAGGAAGCCCCGCATAGGACTCGGCGCCTGCTGCATCGGCTGCGGACTCTGCGGCCGCACCGGTGCCATCGGCTGCGTCATCGCGGGAGACATCTGCTGCTGACCACCGTACGACGGCGCGCCGCCGTTCTGGTTGTGGCCGCCCATCGACTGGGGGTTGCCACCCATCGTGTGGCCACCCATCGTGCCCGCCCCGGCCGAGGCCATGGAACCGCTCATCGAGGGGGACGGCGGCAGCGAGGCGGTCGCCGGGGTGCGCGGCGGCGCGAGCGAGTCGTCGGCCTGGTTCTCCAGCTGGCGCAGCTGGCTCTCCAGGTACGACTTCAGCCGCGTGCGGTACTCGCGCTCGAAGCCGCGCAGATCCTCGACCTTGCGCTCAAGCGTGGCGCGAGCGGACTCCAGGGAGCCCATCGCGACACGGTGCTTCTCCTGCGCGTCCCGCTCCAGCGCGTCGGCCTTGGCGCGGGCGTCCCGCTCCAGGCCCTCGGCGCGGCTACGGGCCTCGCCGACGATCTTGTTGGCCTCGGAACGGGCCTCCGCGATCGCCTGGTCGGCGGTCTGCTGCGCGAGCGAGAGCACGCGCGCGGCGCTGTCGCCGCCCGGGCCCTGCCCCGGCTGCGGCAGCTGCGGGCCACCGGGACCACCGGGACCGCCGGGGCCACCGGGACCGCCCATCGGGCCGCCCATGGGGCCGCCGGGACCCATGGGACCGTTCTGGCCCATCGGGCCGGGTCCGCCCTGCTGCATCGGTCCGGGGCCACCCTGCTGCATGGGGCCGCCGGGGCCGCCCTGCTGCATCGGTCCTCCGGGGCCGTTCTGGCCCATCGGGCCGGCCGGCAGCTGCGGGGCTCCGCCCGGGAGTTGGGGCGGGCCGCCCATCTGCTGCTGGCCGGGCGGCACCGGCTGCGGCGGTCCAGATATGGCGGCGGGCACGGGTGCGCCCGGTCGCTCCTGCTGTTCGGGTGGCTTGCGCATGCCTTGTTGCTGGCTCTGGGCCGCGGCACGGGTCGCGGCGGCCAGCTTGGCACGCAGGTCCTCGTTCTCCCGCAACAGCCGGGTCAGTTCGGCTTCGACCTCGTCGAGGAAGGCATCGACCTCGTCCTCGTCATAGCCTTCTCGGAGGCGGACGGTCGTGAACTGCTTGTTCCGCACGTCCTCGGGGGTCAACGGCATCTCTACTTCACCTCAACGTAGTCGTCGGCAATCGGCAAGACCGTATCGTTCACACCCTGCTCGCAAAATTGCTCACGACGGTGATCAGGATCCAGACGATGATCATCAGCACGAAGAAGGACAGGTCGAGCGCCACACCCCCGAGACGCAACGGCGGAATGAACCGCCGGAGCAGCTTGAGTGGCGGATCGGTCACAGTGTAGGTGGCCTCGAGGATGACCACCATCGCCCTGCCGGGTTGCCACGAGCGCGCGAACTGGAATACGTAGTCCATCACGAGCCTGAAGATCAGCACGATCAGGTAGCAGTAGAGCGCGATGTAGATCACCTGTAGTGCGATGCCCATCCCGCGCGTCCCTCTCCCCTGGTTCGTACTCGGCCTTTCGGCCTCGGATGACTCGGTGTTGCCGGTTTGCCGTTTTTGCGTCTCAGCTCTGGTTGAAGAACCCGCCCTCTGCGATACGGGCCTTGTCCTCCGCCGTGACATCGACGTTAGCAGGAGACAACAGGAACACCTTCTGCGTCACCCGCTCAATGCTCCCATGGAGGCCGAACACCAGACCGGCCGCAAAGTCGACAAGTCGCTTCGCGTCGGTGTCGTCCATCTCCGTCAGATTCATGATCACGGGAGTGCCCTCACGGAAGTGTTCCCCGATAGTACGGGCCTCGTTGTAGGTCCGGGGGTGCAGTGTGGTGATGCGGTACGGCTCCCGCTCGGACACGACCTTGGGCATGATCACTGGCGCGTTCTTCTCCAAGTTCTGACGTTCAGGTGTGATGGACGCCACGGGGGCAATTCGCGCGGGTCGCCCGGTTTCCACCGCAAGCGGAGCCGGTTCACGTTGTGCGGGAGGGTGGACGACTCGCACGGATTCGCCCCTTTCCGGCCGCGGTTCGGTCTCCACTACCTGATGCCGCCGGCGGTCCCGCTCCCGCTCGGGCTCCGGCTCGGGCTCGAACTCGTCGTCGGGGTCGAATCCCCGGCCGTCGTACCCATCGTCCTCCACGAGGCCGAGGTAGACCGCCATCTTGCGCATCGCGCCGGCCATTTTCTGCGTCCTCCGCTCTGTGGTGGATCGGCTCCGCCACCGGATGCCATGGATCCACGTGGCCCGCCCGCCTTTTGACGGGAATGACCATATTTTCTGCTGTGGTCCGACTTCTTCGCGACGTTACCGGAGCCTGGGTCGGACTCCGAGTACCGCAGTGCCGACGCGCACATGTGTCGCCCCCGCCGCCACCGCTTCCTCGAGATCCGAGCTCATCCCCGCCGAGACCATGTTCGCAGCAGGATGGGCCACGCGCAGGCGGGATGAGATTTCCATCAGCCGGTCGAACGCCGCCCGCGGCCGCCCCTCGTAGGGACCCGTCAGCGGGGCGACGGTCATCAGACCGTCGAGCCGTAGCCCTTCGGCCTCGGCCACGGACCCGGCGAGCCGTTCCACTCCGCCCGGTCCCACCCCTCCGCGCTCTCCCCGGTCACTGGAGTCCACGTCGAGCGCGACCTGAATCAGGACGCCCAGCTCCCGTCCGGCCCCCACAGCCGCACGGGAGAGCGCGTCGACCAATCGCCTGCGATCGACGGATTGCACCACATCGGCGTAACTCGATACGGAACGCACCTTATTGGTCTGCAATTGCCCGACAAAGTGCCAGATCAATGGCAGATCCGCGCATTCCGCGGCTTTGGGGGCGGCCTCCTGGTCGCGGTTCTCCGCGACATGCCGTACGCCGAGCTCCGCGAGCAGACGGACATCGCTCGCCGGATAGGTCTTGGTGACCACGATCAGGGTCACCTCTTCGCGCTTGCGGCCGGCCCCGGCGCAGGCGGCAGAGATACGTTCCTCCACCCGGGCCAGATTCGCGGACAGTTCCGCCTTGCGATCCGTCACAGCTCAGCCGCCCAACCAGACATAGCTCGCGAGCCGCCCCGTGGTGTGCTCGCGCCGGTACGAGAAGTGGTCCGCCGACTCCAGGGTGCAGATGTGAGATTGTCCATCCGTCCCGTCCATCCGCACACCCCCGCGCGCCAGTTGGGCCAGCACACCGGCCGCCACATCCACCGCGGGGGTACCCCAGCTGGTCTCGGCCCACGCCTCCGGCACCGTCCCGGCGACATCGGCGCGCATGTCCGCGGGGACCTCGTAGCAGCGTCCGCAGACCGCGGGCCCGGTGCGGGCGACGATCCGGGCGGGCTCGGCGCCCTGCTCCGTCATCGCCCTCACCACCGCCGGGACCACTCCGGCGACCAGTCCCGGCCGCCCGGCGTGGGCGGCGCCGACGACCCCGGCCACCGGATCGGCCAGCAGCACCGGGGTGCAGTCGGCGGTGAGGACGGCCAGGGCGAGGCCCCGACGCCGCGTCACCACCGCGTCCACCGCCGGGATCTCATCGTCCGGCCACGGCCCGTCGACCACCGCGACGTCCCGGCCGTGCACCTGGTTCATCCAGACGACCGCCGCCGGGTCCAGGCCCATCGCCTTGGCGGCCAGCTCGCGGTTGGTCCGTACGGCCTGGGGGTCGTCGCCGACCGCCCCGCCCAGGTTGAGCTCCTCATACGGAGCGGCGCTCACCCCGCCCCACCGGTCGGTGAAGGCGAAGTGCGCGCCGCTCGCGTCGTGCTGTTGCGCTATCACGTCTGGTTCACTTCGGGTCGCCGTCGAGCCATGCCGGACGGCTCACTTCAGGAAGTCCGGGACGTCCAGCTCCTCGGCCTGGCTCTCCGGGTAGGGGCGGGCCGGCGGGACCTGAGGGTGCGGGGTGGGCACCGGGGGCGGCGACACCTCGGCGACCGGGGCCGGGTCCGCCGGGGCGGGCTCATCCTCGCGCGGAGTGACGCTGCCGAGCCCGCCGAAGGACGGGCGGCTGCCGCTCTCCTGGCCGGCCGGGCGGTTCGAGGAGCCGCTGGATCCCTCTTCGCGGTTGCCGCCGCCGTAGGAGCCGAGCACCTTGTCGCGGTTCTTCGAGGGCGGCTGACCGCCGTCGAAACCGGCCGCGATCACGGTGACCCTGACCTCGTCGCCGAGCGCGTCGTCGATCACCGCGCCGAAGATGATGTTGGCCTCGGGGTGGGCGGCCTCGCTCACCAGCTGGGCGGCCTCGTTGATCTCGAACAGGCCGAGGTCCGAGCCGCCGGAGATGGAGAGCAGCACGCCCCGGGCGCCGTCGATGGACGCCTCGAGCAGTGGCGAGGAGATCGCCATCTCGGCCGCGGCCACCGCGCGGTCGTCCCCGCGGGCCGAGCCGATGCCCATGAGCGCCGATCCGGCCTCGGACATCACGGACTTGACATCCGCGAAGTCGAGGTTGATCAGACCCGGGGTGGTGATCAGGTCGGTGATGCCCTGAACACCCGACAGCAGCACCTGGTCGGCCGACTTGAACGCGTCGAGCACGCTCACCTGACGGTCCGAAATGGACAGCAGCCGGTCGTTCGGGATCACGATGAGGGTGTCGACCTCGTCCCGCAGACCCGCGATGCCGTCCTCGGCCTGATTGGCGCGGCGGCGGCCCTCGAAGGTGAACGGACGGGTGACCACACCGATCGTCAGTGCGCCCAGCGAGCGGGCGATGTTCGCGACCACCGGGGCACCGCCGGTGCCCGTGCCGCCGCCCTCACCAGCCGTCACGAAGACCATGTCGGCCCCCTTGAGGACCTCCTCGATCTCCTCGCGGTGGTCCTCGGCGGCCTTGCGGCCGACATCGGGATTGGCGCCGGCTCCCAGGCCACGGGTGAGCTCGCGGCCGACGTCCAGCTTGACGTCCGCGTCACTCATCAGCAGGGCCTGCGCATCGGTGTTGATCGCGATGAACTCGACGCCCTTGAGCCCGACCTCGATCATCCGGTTGATGGCATTCACGCCACCGCCGCCGATGCCGACGACCTTGATGACTGCGAGGTAGTTCTGCGGTGCTGCCACGTCGAAGGCCTCTCGCCTCGAGTTACGTGTCGCCACCCCGCCGTTGCCGCGGTGCGCCGACTGATGCCGAATGGGACGGTTCCGATTGCCGACCCCAACCCTAACGCTGAAGTTTAGGGTTACCAGTGCCTCTGTTTCCCGGACTCTTCGGAACAGGACACTAAGTCGACAAGTGGCGAGCGTTCAATGAACACGCCGAACCTCCCGCTTTTCTTTTCACCCTATGTGATCACCCCGTGGGCTAGCCAACCAGGGTGCTGGCCTGCCGCTATCAACGTCAACTGCGAGACACCGCCGGGGCACTCGGCGCTTGGACGTCGAAGTGGTCGGCGTCCGGCCGCGCTTTCATCAGTGCGGTGAGCGCCTTCGCCTTCGCCTCGCCGCGCTCTCCGCTCCCCCAGGCGATGGTACGGCCCCCGGTCAGCTCCAGGGTGATCGAATCGTACGAGCGGACCCGGAGGGAACGGGTGTCCTGACGGACCTTCTCCGGGAGTTGGGTGACCACCCGGACCGCCTCGCGGCGCAGTCCGGCCCGGCCGAAATGGCGCGAACTCGGCGACCGATCCGGCTCCATTTCCAGCAGCGGAACGCCCTTCGGACGCTTGCTCAGGGTGGAGAACCGGACTCCCGTGGCGTCCACTTCGTGGAACTTCCCGTCCTCTTCGACAATGGCTTCGGGCCTGCGTTCCGTCACCACCAGACTGACGGTGTGCGGCCATGACCGGGATACGTCCACTTTCGCAATCCGCTTCAGCCGCTCGCGCACCCGGTGTTCGATCGCCCCGGTGTCCACCGCCACCAGCGGGGTGTTCAGGGACACGTCGGCGGCGTCGCGCACCTCCCGGTCGGTGAGGACGGTGGTGCCGGCCACCCGCACCCGCTCGGCCCGCAGCCAGCTCGAGCCGTAGAGCAGCCAGACGGCCCCGGCACCGAACAGGGTGACCGCCACCGCCGTCACCAGCAGGGTGCGGCGGCGGGGCGGCCGGAGCCTACGGCGGACCCGCAGCAGGCGCGGGGGCGGGCCGGACGGAGTCGTCCCTCGTGCACCGCGCTCGGCGGTCGACGGTCCGGCCACGCTCCCTGCCTCCTCACGCCTAGCGGCGTGCGCTGATCGCCTCGTACACCATGCCGACCAGCAGCTCGTCGGCGTCCCTGCGGCCGAATTCGGTGGCGCGCCGGGACATCTCGTACAGCCGGTGCGGGTCACCGAGCACCGGCAGCACATTGCCCTGCACCCACTCGGGGCTCAGCTCGGCGTCGTCGACCAGCAGGCCGCCGCCCGCCTTGACCACCGGCTGGGCGTTGAGCCGCTGTTCGCCGTTGCCGATCGGCAGCGGGACATAGGCGGCGGGGAGCCCGACGGCGGACAGTTCGGCGACGGTCATCGCGCCCGCGCGGCAGAGCATCATGTCGGCCGCGGCGTACGCGAGGTCCATCCGGTCCACATACGGTACCGGGATGTAGGGCGGCATTCCTGGCATGTTGTCCACATGCGGCAGTTCGTTCTTCGGGCCGACCGCGTGGAGCACCTGGATCCCGGCGCGCTGGAGGAACGGCGCCACCGTCTGGACCACCTCGTTCAGCCGCCGCGCGCCCTGCGAGCCGCCGGAGACCAGCAGCGTCGGCAGGTTCTGGTCGAGCCCGAAGGCCGCGCGGGCCTCGGGGCGCACCGCGGCCCGGTCGAGGGTGGCGATGGAGCGGCGCAGCGGGATGCCCACGTAGCGGGAGTTGCGGAGCTTGCTGTCCGGGGTGGAGACCGCCACGCAGTGGGCGTAGCGGGAGCCGATCTTGTTGGCGAGGCCGGGGCGGGCGTTGGCCTCGTGGACGACGATCGGCACGCCGAGCCGCTTGGCGGCCAGATAGCCGGGCAGGGCCACATAGCCGCCGAAGCCGACGACGCAGTCGGCCTTGGTGCGCTCCAGGATCTGCTCGGCGGCCTTGATGGTGCCGCGCAGCCGCCCGGGGACGGTGATCAGTTCGGGGGTGGGCTTGCGCGGCAGCGGTACGGCCGGGATGAGCCCGAGCTCATAGCCGCGCTCCGGTACGAGCCGGGTCTCGAGCCCGCGCTCCGTGCCGAGCGCCGTGATCCCCACGGTCGGGTCCTGCCTGCGCAGGGCGTCCGCGAGGGCGAGCGCGGGCTCGATGTGGCCGGCGGTCCCCCCACCGGCGAGTACGACATGCACCGAAATTCACCGCTCTCCGGACGGCCGCCTCTTGACGGGCCGTCTCATCGTCTTCCGTCTCACCCGAGCCAGCTTCTTCCGCAAAGCAGGCTGCCGCATGGCCAGCGCCGCCCGCGCAGCGGGCTCAGCCCGCGCGAAGGCGATCAGCAGGCCCACGGCGAACATGGTCGGCAGCAGGGCGGACCCTCCGTAGGAGAACAGCGGGAGCGGCACACCCGCGATCGGCAGCAGACCGAGCACCGCGCCGATGTTGACCACGGCCTGAGCCGTGATCCAGGTGGTCACACCTCCCGCGGCGTACCTCACGAAGGGGTCCTCCGTGCGTCCGGCCACGCGGATACCCGCATAGCCTAGAGCCGCGAAGAGGACGAGAACCGACAGCGTCCCCGCCAGGCCGAGTTCCTCCCCGGTAATGGCGAAGATGAAGTCGGTATGTGGTTCGGGCAGTTCACCCCATTTCTCCATGCTCGCCCCGAGCCCGGAGCCGAACCATCCGCCGTTGGCGAGCGCGTAGATCCCGTGCACCGCCTGCCAGCACTGGTCGTGCGCACCGGGCTCGGTGGCGCCGATGCAGGCGAGCCGGGACATCCGGTTGGCACTGGTCTTGATGAGCAGCATGCCGATGGCCCCGGCGAAGGCGAGGACGCCCACGAACAGCCGGGTGGGGGCGCCGGCCAGCCACAGCAGGCCGAAAAGGATCGCCGTGAGGATGATCGCGGTGCCCATGTCCCCGCCGAGCATGATCAGGCCGAGCAGCATGCCGGTCGCGGGCACCAGCGGGACCAGCAGGTGCTTCCACTGGGCCAGCAACCGCTTGTCCTGTTTGCGGGCGAGAAGATCGGCGCCCCACAGGACGAGCGCCAGCTTGCCGAACTCACTGGGCTGGAGCAGGAAGGGACCGCCGAAGGAGATCCAGTTCTGGTTGCCGTTGACCGCGATGCCCATGCCCGGGACCTGCACCAGACACATCAGGAAGACCGAGACCGCGAGCAGCGGATAGGCGAAGGCGCGGTGCAGTTTGATGGGCATCCGCACGGCGAGCAGCATCAGGGCGCCGCCGAGCGCCGCGGCGAAGAGCTGTTTGCGGAAGAAGTACGACGGTGCGAGCCCGGACTGGAGCGCCTTGATCTGGGAGGCGGAGTAGACCATGACCAGCCCGAGCACCAGGATCAGCAGCGAGCCGCCGAGCAGCAGGTAGTACGCGGTCAGCGGCCGGTCCCAGGCCCGCCGTAGGCGCTGCTGGAGCCCGCGCAGGGCGTCCACGACATTCACCCTCGGCGGGCGGCGCGGAGGCCGGGAGGCGCCCGCCGTGCCGCGCGGGCGGGCCGGTGACGCCGTCCGGCCCTTGCCGCGTACGGCCTCCCGCACCCGCCCTGCGCCGCCCGAGCGCGGCGCCGGGCGGCCGGTGCCGGGGCGGGAGGTCCGGGAGCGCGGGGCGGCGGGCTGGTCAGGCGTCATGTCGTATCCCCTCCGGTTTCCCCGCGCGGGCGGTCCTCCGCGGGGGACCGGCGGGCTACTGGTCGTCCGGGACCGGGCCGGAGGCCAGGTCGTGAACCGCCGCGGCGAAGGCCTCGCCCCGCCTGTTGTAGTTGATGAACATGTCCATCGAGGCACAGGCCGGGGCCATCAGGACGGTATCGCCCGGCCGGGCGAGCCGCGCCGCTTCGCGCACGGCCGCGGCCATCGCCCCAGTGTCGGTCCGGTCGAGGTCCACGACCGGGACATCGGCTGCGTGTCGCGCGAGCGCTTCCCGGATCAGGGCGCGGTCGGCGCCGATCAGCACCACGCCGCGCAGCCGCTTGGCCGCCGTAAGGACGAGCTCGTCGAAGGTGGCCCCCTTGGCGAGGCCGCCCGCGATCCACACGATGTGCTCATAGGCGCCCAACGACGCCTCCGCGGCATGGGTGTTGGTCGCCTTGGAGTCGTCGACGTAGGCCACGCCCCCGACGTCCGCCACATGCTCCACCCGGTGCGGATCGGGCCGGAAGGCGCGCAGGCCGTCCCTTACGGCCGTCGGCGGGACGCCGTAGGCGCGGGCCAGGGCGGCCGCCGCCAGGGCGTTGGCGATGTTGTGCGGGGCCGGCGGGTTCACGTCGGAGACCTCGGCGAGCTCCTGCGCCCGCTTCTGGCGGTCCGCCACGAAGGCCCGGTCGACGAGGATGTCCTCCACGACGCCGAGCTGGGAGGGCCCTGGGGTGCCGAGGGTGAAGCCGATGGCCCGGCAGCCCTCCTCGACGTCGGCCGCGCGCACCAGGTCCTCGGTGGCGGGGTCGGCCGCGTTGTAGACGCAGGCCACCTGGTTGCCCTCGTAGATCCGGCCCTTGTCGGCCGCGTAGGCAGCCATGGAGCCGTGCCAGTCGAGGTGGTCGGGGGCGAGGTTGAGCACCGCCCCGGAGTGGGCGCGCAACGAGGGCGCCCAGTGCAGCTGGTAACTGGAGAGCTCGACGGCCAGCACATCGTACGGCTGGTCGCCCAGCACGATGTCCAGGAGCGAGACGCCGATGTTGCCGACGGCGGCGGTGCGCAGCCCGGCCGCCTCCAGGATGGCCGCCAGCATCCTTACGGTGGTCGTCTTGCCGTTGGTGCCGGTGACCGCGAGCCAGGGCGGGGCGTCCTCGCGGCGCAGCCGCCACGCCAGCTCCACATCGCCCCAGATGGGCACGTTCGCCTCGGCGGCGGCCAGGAAGAGCGGGCTGGTGGGCTTCCAGCCGGGGGTGGTCACGATCAGCTCGGCGCCCTCGGGCAACGTCTCCCCGTCGCCGAGGCGGACGGTGATGCCCAGCGGCTCCAGCTCGGCCGCCTGGGCGCGCTGCGGTTCGCCGTCGCTGCCGTTGACCACGGTCACCGAGGCGCCGAGGCCCCGCAGCGCACGCGCTGCGGGGACCCCGGAGACGCCGAGTCCGGCGACGGTGACCTGCCGTCCGGCGAGGTCGGTCACGTCGGGGGAGGCGGCGCCCGACGTCATGAGGCCCGCCACCCCGCGTAGAAGAGGCCGAGGCCGACGATCACGCACATGCCCTGGATGATCCAGAACCGGACCACCACAAGGACTTCGCTCCACCCCTTGAGTTCGAAGTGGTGCTGGAGCGGTGCCATCCGGAAGACCCGTCGCCCGGTGGTACGGAAGGAGCCGACCTGGATGACCACGGACATGGTGATCAGGACGAACAGACCGCCGAGCAGGGCCAGCAGCAGCTCCGTACGGGAGCAGATGGCGAGGCCGGCGAGCGCGCCGCCGAGCGCGAGCGAGCCGGTGTCACCCATGAAGATCTTGGCGGGTGAGGTGTTCCACCACAGGAAGCCGAAGCACGCGCCCATCAGGGCGGAGGCGACGACGGCCAGATCGAGCGGGTCCCTGACCTCGAAACAGGACGACGGGTTGGTGAGGGTCTGCGCGTTGGCGCAGGACTCCTGGTACTGCCAGACGCCGATGAAGGTGTAGGCGCCGAAGACCATCACGGAGGCGCCGGTGGCCAGGCCGTCGAGACCGTCGGTGAGGTTCACGCCGTTCGACATCGCGAGGATCATGAACAGCGCCCAGATCGCGAAGATCACCGGGCCGAAGGACCAGCCGAAGTCCTGGACGAAGGAGAGCCGGTCGGAGGCGGGGGTCTGCTGGCGCGAGTCGGCGAAGTTCAGTGCGAGGATCGCGAAGGCGATGCCGACGATCAGCTGCCCCGCCATCTTGGCCTTGGCCCGCAGACCCAGGCTGCGCTGCTTGACGATCTTGATGTAGTCGTCGAGGAAGCCGACCAGGCCCATGCCCGCGAACAGGAAGAGCACCAGCACGCCCGAGAAGGTCGGCTGACTGCCCGTGATCACCTTCGTCAGGGCGTAGGCGATCAGTGTGGCCAGGATGAAGGAGATACCGCCCATCGTGGGCGTGCCCTTCTTGCTGCCGTGCGTCCGCGGACCGTCGTCCCGGATGAACTGGCCATAGCCCTTGCGGGCCAGCAGCTTGATCAGCACCGGGGTGCCGATCAGGGTCAGAAAGAGCCCGATGGCCCCCGAGAAGAGAACCTGCCTCATGCCCATCGGCCGGCGACCTCACCCTCACCGTCGAGCAACGCCTGAGCAAGCCGCTCAAGGCCGACCGACCTGGATGCCTTCACCAACACGACGTCCCCCGGTCGCAGCTCGCTACGCAGCAGATCGACCGCTGCCCGCACGTCGGACACGTGCACCGACTCCTCACCCCACGAACCCTCGTTCTTGGCGCCCATGTCCAGCCAGGCGGCCTCCTGGCCGCCGACCGCCACGAGCTTGCTGACGTTGAGCCGGACGGCCAGCCGTCCGACCGCGTCGTGCTCGGCCAGTGACTCCTCGCCCAGCTCGGCCATCGGGCCGAGCACCGCCCATGTGCGACGCCCCGGTGTGGCAGCGCCCATCGCGACCAGCGCACGCAGCGCTGCTCGCATGGACTCGGGGTTCGCGTTGTAGGCGTCGTTGACGACCGTCACACCGTCCGAGCGCTCGGTGACCTCCATCCGCCAGCGGGAGAGCTGCCCCGCCTCGGAGAGCGCCACGGCGATCTCGTCGACGGACATGCCCAACTCATGGGCGACGGCGGCCGCGGCGAGCGCGTTCGACACGTGGTGCTCACCGTACAGGCGCATGGTCACTTCGCTGCACCCGGTAGGGGTGTGAAGCGTGAAGGCGGGGCGGCCGCCGTCGGCGAGCCGGACATTCCCGGCACGCACACCGGCGCCCTCGGCCTCGCCGAACAGGACGACACGGGCCTTGGTGCGCGACGCCATGGCGCGTACGAAGGGGTCGTCGGCGTTGAGCACCGCCACCCCGCCCTCCGCGGCGGGCGGCAGGGACTCCACGAGCTCGCCCTTGGCCTCGGCGATCTGCTCCCGGCCGCCGAACTCCCCGATGTGGGCGGTGCCGACGTTGAGCACGAGTCCGATACGGGGCGGGGTGAGTTCCGTCAGATACCGGATGTGGCCCTTACCGCGGGCGCCCATCTCCAGCACCAGGTGCTGGGTGGCCTCGTCGGCGCTCATCGCGGTGAGCGGCAGGCCGATCTCGTTGTTGAGGGAGCCCGGCGTCCATACGGTGGGGCCGCGGCGCTGGAGCAGCTGGGCGATGAGGTCCTTGGTGCTCGTCTTGCCCGCGGAGCCGGTGAGGGCGACCACGGTGGCGCCCACGCGCTCCACGACGGCGCGCGCGAGCGCTCCCATGGCGGCGATGACGTCGGGGACGACGATCGCCGGTACGGGGGCGTCCGGGGTGCCGACGGGGCGGGCGGCCAGGACCGCCACGGCACCCGCCGCGACCGCGCCCCCGGCGAAGTCGTGGCCGTCCACGCGCTCCCCGGGGAGCGCGGCGAAGAGGCTGCCCGGCCGCACCTCACGGGAGTCGATCACGACGGGGCCCGTGACCTTCAGGTCCGGGTCCGGTATGTCGTGCGGCTGTCCACCGACTAGGCCGGCGATCTCGGTGAGGGACAGTGCGATCACTGATCACCTCCGGCCGTGCGGGAGAGCTGCCTGGAGAGGGCTGGTGCGCGCATGGCGGTCTGTCATCCCTGGTCGTCTAGGTGTTTGTCCCGGTGCTGTGGGCTCGCTTCGGGGCGCGTGGCATCGCGTCCGCGGGCTCGCTCACTGAGCTCGATGGCTTCACGGAGTACCTGGCGGTCGTCGAAGGCCCGGATCACGCCCGCGATGTCCTGTCCCTGCTCGTGGCCCTTGCCCGCCACGATGACGGTGTCACCCGCCTCGGCGCGGGCGACGGCGGCCGCGATGGCGTTGGCCCGGTCCTCCTCGACCAGCACATCACCGCGCTCGTGAGCGGGCACCTCGGCGGCGCCCGCGAGCATGGCGGCGAGGATCGCGAGCGGGTCCTCGGAGCGGGGGTTGTCGGAGGTGAGGACGGCCGTGTCGGAGTACCGGGCCACCGCGGCACCCATGGGGCCGCGCTTGAGCCGATCGCGGTCACCGCCGCAGCCGAGGACGGCGTGCAGCCTGCCGTCGGTCACCTTGCGGAGGGCACGCAGCACCGACTCCACGGCGTCGGTCTTATGGGCGTAGTCGACGACCGCGAGGTAGGGCTGGCCCACGTCGACCCGCTCCAGCCGGCCGGGGACGCCGGGGACGGCGGCGACGCCGTCGGCGGCCGTCTGCGGGTCGATCCCGGCGACGGCGAGGGCGACGACGGCGGCGAGCGCGTTGGCCACGTTGAAGGGGCCGGGGAGGGGCGCGGCGGCCCGTACGGACTCGCCGTTCGGGCCGACGGCGGTGAAGGTCGAGCCGAGCGGGCCGACCTCGACGTCCGCGGCGCGCCAGTGGGCGTCGGGGTGGCCCTCGGCGGAGAAGGTGGTGACGGGCACCTCGGACTGCTCGATCAGACGGCGGCCGTACTCATCGTCGTAGTTGATCACTCCGAGGCGGCTGCGGGCCTTGGTGAACAGCTGGGCCTTGGCCTGGAAGTAGTCCTCCATGCCGGAGTGGAACTCCATGTGCTCCGGGCTGAGGTTGTTGAAGACCGCCACGTCGAAGACGCAGCCGTCGACGCGGCCGAGGACCAGGGCGTGGCTGGAGACCTCCATGACGACCGAGTGGACGTCGCGCTCCCGCATCACCGCGAACAGCGCCTGCAGATCGGTGGCCTCGGGGGTGGTGCGCTCGGACTTGATGCGCTCGTCGCCGATCCGCGTCTCGACGGTGCCGATGAGACCCGTAAGGCCGCCATCGTGCTTCGCGGCGGCCTTGAGGCCGCCCTCGATGAGATACGCGGTCGTGGTCTTGCCCGAGGTGCCGGTGATGCCGAGCTGGAGCAGGTCGCTCCCCGGCTCACCGTAGATCGTGGCGGCCAGCGCGCCCATCCGGCCGCGCGGGTTGTCCACCGCGAGGACCGGCAGGCCGGTGGCGGCGGCACGCTCGGCACCCGCCGGGTCGGTCAGCACCGCGACCGCGCCGAGGTCGGCGGCCTGGGCGGCGAAGTCCGCGCCGTGGAGACGGGCACCGGCCAGCGCGGCGTACACATCCCCGGGGCGTACGGCCCGCGAGTCATGGGTGATCCCGGTGACCGCGGCCCCTTCCGGGGCTTCGGGGGCTTCGACGCCCAGCTGATCCGCCAGGTCCACCAGCGGGATCGGGCGGACCTGGAGAGGACGGGGCGCTCCCGGGTATTCCACAGAAACGTCCTTCTGAGGGGTTTGGGACTGATCAGCTTGGGGCACGGCGGTGAGCGTACCCGGGAGACCCGCTCCCCCGCGAAATGAGGCGGCGGTACGGGGCCGTACCGGACCGTGGTTCCCGGGGTCCGGCGTGATCGTCGTCACTGCGGGACCCGCTCACTGGCCCGGGCCGTAGCTCACCGGGAGCCGTTTGGGCTGCTTCCCGGACGGCGGGACCTGCAGGGCCTTGAGGCCGAATTCCATGACCTTCTTGTAGACCGGTCCGCAGACCTGGCCGCCGAAGTAGCTGCCCTTGGTCGGGTTCTGAACGGCGCAGTAGACGGTGAGCCGGGGTTTGTCGGCCGGGGCGAAGCCGGCGAAGGACGCGGTGTAGCCGCGGTAGCGGCCGGTCTTGGGGTCCACCCGGTTGGAGGTGCCGGTCTTGCCCGCGACACGATAGCCCGCGATCTTCGCCTTGGCGCCGGTGCCCTGCTGATCGTCGACGACCGACTCCAGCATCTCGGCGAGCGTCTTCGCGGTCTCCTTACTGACGACACGGGTCTTCTCGGGGGCGGGCGCCGCGGTGAAGTCGCCGCCGGGCCCCCTGGCGCCGCGGACGAGCGTGGGCGCGATGCGCTCGCCCCCGTTGGCGATGGTCGAGTACACCGAGGCCGCCTGGACGGCGTTGAGCGACAGCCCCTGGCCGAAGGGGATGGTGTACTGCTGCGAGGCGCTCCAGTCCTCCGGCTTGGCCAGGATGCCCGGGGTTTCGCCGGGGAAGCCGAGCCCGGTGGGCTGGCCGATCCCGAACTTGCGCAGATAGGAGTAGAGGATCCGGTTCTTCTGCCGCTTGGTCTTGGCCAGTTGCTCGGTGGCGAGGATCGTGCCGATGTTGCTGGACTTGGCGAGCACGCCGTTGAGCGTGAGGTACCAGGTCGCGTGGTCGATGTCGTCGGCGAAGGCACGGTCCGCGCGGGGCAGCCGGTTGGGGACCACCACATGGGTGTCCCAGCGCGCCACGCCCTCCTGGAGGACGGCGGCCATGGACATCAGCTTGCTGACGCTGCCGGGCTCGTAGGCGTCGGAGACCGCGGCGTTGCCCAGGTCGTCGGCGTCCGTGGTGGTGATGTCGTTGGGGTCGAAGCTGGGGGCGTTGGCCATGGCCAGGAGCTGTCCGGTGCGGGTGTCCTGGACGATGACATAGCCGCGGTCGGCCCCGGACTTGCGCACCTGGTCGGCGATGGCGCTCTGGGCGGCCCACTGGATGTCCCGGTCGATGGTCAGCTCGTAGTCGCTGCCGGAGACCGCGGGCTGCTCCCTGACGTCGCCGGTGGGCACCTGGTGGCCGCCGGACTGGGCGTAGACGCGCTTGCCGTCCTTGCCCGCGAGCTTCTTGTTGAGCTGCTGCTCCAGCCCGGCGGAGCCGCGTCCGTCGGCGCCCACGAAACCCAGTATCCCGGCGGCGAGGTCCCCGTTCGGATAGACCCGCTTGCTGTGCGCCTCACGGTTGACCCCGGCCAGGACATTGGTGCCCTTGCCCTTGGTCGCCGCGTCGTCGAGGGCGCTCTTCAGGTCCTTGATCTGGTTCCAGACCTGCGGGGACTGCTGCCGGGCCAGCACGACGTACTGCGACCTGGGGTTGTCGGTGAGCTTCTTCTCCAGGTCCGCCTGGTCCTTGCCGAGGATCGGCGCGAGCAGGGCCGCGGCCTGGTGCGGCGCGTCACGGGTCTTGGCCGTCTTGGGGGTGAGGAGGTCGGGGGCGGCGGTGATGTCGTAGGCGTCCACCGTGGTCGCCAGGTCGACACCGTTGCGGTCGGTGATGGAGCCGCGCTCGGCGGACAGCTTCACCGGGATGTAGCGGTTGACGTTGGCCTTGGCCGCGTAGGCGCTGGCGTCGACGGCCTGTACCTGCAGCAGCCGTACGACGAAGGCCAGCATGACGAGGGTGAGGCCGAGGCTGATCAGCCGCAGCCGGGGGCGCGGGCTGCCCAGCCGCAGCTGCTGGGGGGCGCCGGGGCGGGGGCGCGGGCCCGGACGGCCGGGCGGTGCGCCCTGGCGGCGGCGCTCATCGGGGCGCCGCGCCGGGTCCTGGCGCGGGCGGCGGTCGCCGCGGGGGCCGCCCGGGCCGGGCACCCCGCGGCGCCGGGGGTCCTGGGGCGCGCTCACGCGACGGCCGCCCTCGGGACGGTGACCGCCTTCGGGTGGGTGGCGATCTGCGGCTCGGCGACTGCCCACGGGGCGGTGGCCGCCCTTGGGTCGGTGGCCGTCCGCCGTGCCCGGGGGGTCGTCCACGCGGGCGGGGTGGGCTGGGCGCAGGCTGGGGGTCGCGTCACCGTGTCACCTACTGAGGGGCCGGGGTGGAGTTCGCGGAGGCGGAGGCGGAGGCGGATGCCGAAGGAGGGGTGGAGGCGGGGGTGGACGCGGGGGACCCTGTGGGCAGCACCCACGGGCTCACCGAAGCCGTGGCGGTCGGCGACGTCGGCAGCGCCGGCGGCACGAGGGCGGACGGAGTGGGCGACGCCTCGGACGCGACGGGCGACGCCTCGGACGGCGTGGTTCCGAGCGAGGGCGGCAGCACCTGGCCGGGGCCGCCGAGGGCCGAGGGCTGCCCCGTGGCGGGGGCGGGCACCCCACTGACCGAGCCGTCCGGGTTGAGGAAGACGGGGGTGCCGCCGGGCACCATCCCCAGCTCCCGGGCGCGCCGCTCCAGCTCGCCGGGCGCGGAGAGCTTGTCCACGTCCTGCTGGAGGGCCTGGCGCTCGTCGGTGAGCTCCTTGGTCTGCTTCTCCAGTCTGGTGAGCTCGAAAGAACCCTGGTTGAGGGAGGAGTTCAGCAGCAGCAGTGCGATCAGGCCGGAGCCGAGCAGGACCACGACGAGCAGCACGAAGGGCGTGCGCCTGGCCGTGGTGGCGCCCGGCGCCGGCCGTCCTTTCGGGCCCGTCCCCCGCGCGCTCATGGGGCGACCTCTTCCCGGATGCGCTCCGCCCCCCGGAACCGCGCCGGGGTGGCCCGGCGGTTCTCGGCGATCTCGTCCTCGGTGGGCAGCTCCGCGCCACGGGTGAGCAGCTTCAGCCGGGGCTGGTACTGCTCGGGGATGACCGGCAGCCCCGGGGGCGCCGTATGGCTGGCACCGGCCGCGAGCACCTGCTTGACCAGGCGGTCCTCCAGCGAGTGATACGACAGCACGGCGATCCGGCCGCCGACCGCGAGCGCCCTTACGGCTGCCGGGATGGCCCGCTCCAGGACCGCGAGCTCCCCGTTGACCTCGATCCGCAGCGCTTGGAAGGTGCGCTTGGCCGGATTGCCGCCGGTGCGCTTGGCGGCCTGCGGCAGCGCGTCGCGGATCAGCTCGACGAGCCGGGCGCTGTTGGTGAACGGCTCCTTGGCGCGCTCACGCACCACGGCGTCCACGATCTTCCTGGCGAACTTCTCCTCGCCGTACGTCCGCAGGATGCGCACCAGATCGCCCGGCGGATAGGTGTTGAGCACCTCGGCCGCGCTGACACCGGTGGTCTGGTCCATCCGCATGTCCAGCGGGGCGTCCTGGGCGTAGGCGAAGCCGCGCCCGGCCTCGTCCAGCTGCATGGACGACACGCCGAGGTCGAAGAGGATCCCCTGGACGCGCGGGACGCCGAGCCGGTCGAGGACCTCGGGCAGCTCGTCGTAGACCGCGTGGACCAGCGTCGCCCGATCGCCGTAAGGGGCAAGCCGCTCCCCGGCGAGCCGCAGTGCGGACGGGTCGCGGTCGAGGGCGATGAGCCGGGCCTCGGGGAAGTCGCGCAACAGCGCCTCGCTGTGGCCTCCGAGGCCCAGGGTGCAGTCGACCACGACCGCGCCGGGCTGGGTGAGGGCGGGGGCCAGCATGTCCAGGCAGCGCTGGAGCATGACGGGAACATGGAGAGCGTTGCTGCTCATTGCGCTGCTCGTGCGCCCTTCTGAGGATCGGGCGAGGATGGTACGCACCGCCGGGTCCCCACCCGCTCTGAAGGGGAAGTGGCCTACTGGCGCCGGGGAAGTGACGTCAGGCAGCCGGAGCGGGAGGAGGCCGAGGGGTACGTACGCACCGCGCTCACGCGAAATTCCGGGATCCGAGGGGAGCGTCACGCCTCCCACTTCGCGCCACTTTAGTCCACTCGTCCCTTCGGTCAACCAACCGGCCTGCGCGTCCCGCCGCAGGAGGGGTATCCCCTTCCTTGGGCACCGGAACGCGGGGCGGGAGGGGCTGTGGATTGCCTCACACCACCCTTTCGGCCCACCCCGTTGCCCTCGTTTGCCCTACCTAAAGAGAAGACAAAAATCCCTGGTGAGAGGTAGCGTCCTCGTCATGTCGATATCAGCGCCGCAGCCGAATCCGTCCACCGACCGCGACGCCCGTACGGGAGAGACGGTCACCGACAGCCTCGTGGAGGCCAACCGCGCATATGCCGAGAAGTTCACCGATCCGGGGATGGACGCGCGGCCGGTGCGGCGCGTCGCCATCGTCGCGTGCATGGACGCCCGTCTGGACCTGCACGAGGCACTCGGCCTGGAGCTGGGCGACTGCCACACCATCCGCAACGCGGGCGGTGTGGTCACCGACGACATCATCCGGTCCCTGACCATCAGCCAGCGGGCCCTCGGGACCCAGAGCGTCGTGCTCATCCACCACACCGGCTGCGGTCTGCTGAACCTCACCGAGGACTTCCGGCACGAGCTGGAGGAGGAGGTGGGACAGCGGCCGTCGTGGGCGGTCGAGGCGTTCAGGGACCTCGACGCCGACGTCCGCCAGTCGATGGAGCGGGTGCGCACCTCGCCGTTCCTGCTGCACACCGACGACATCCGCGGCTTTGTCTTCGATGTGACGACGGGTCTGCTGCGGGAGGTCACGCCGCGGACGTGAGAGAGGCTGAAGATGCGGAAGGGATTCAGCACTCGAACTCGTACAAGCGTGACAAATAACCCCGGGTTATCCACAGCCGAGTGACGCGAGGCCGCGGAGACCGCAAGAATGCATAGGTGACATCGTCCCCCGCGACCACGCGGGGGACCGATGCCAGCGTTTGCGGTGGGCCGGTCCGTTCCGAGGGCAGCGGCCCTGAGAACGGGCCGAGGAGGGCCGGGTGACGACCTATGACGAACGAGCGAGCCTCAGCGATCTGACCACCACAGCGGATCGGATCCGCAGGTCGGTGGAGGGTGTGATCGAGGGCAAGCCCGAGGTCGTACGGCTTTCGCTGACCGTGCTGCTCGCCGAGGGACATCTGCTGATCGAGGACGTCCCGGGCGTGGGCAAGACGATGCTGGCCAAGGCGCTCGCCCGGTCCATCGACTGCTCCGTGCGGCGGATCCAGTTCACCCCGGACCTGCTGCCGTCCGACATCACCGGCGTGAGCATCTTCGACCAGCAGCGCAAGGAGTTCGAGTTCAAGCCGGGCGCCATCTTCGCCCAGATCGTGATCGGCGACGAGATCAACCGCGCCTCGCCCAAGACCCAGTCCGCGCTGCTGGAGTCGATGGAGGAGCGCCAGGTCACCATCGACGGGGAGGGCCATGAGCTGCCCAACCCCTTCATGGTGGTGGCCACGCAGAACCCGGTCGAGATGGAGGGCACCTATCCGCTGCCCGAGGCGCAGCGGGACCGCTTCATGGTCCGTGTCTCCATCGGGTACCCCAGCCCGCAGGCCGAGCTCGAGATGCTGGACGTCCACGGCGGGGTCTCCCCGCTGGACGACCTGCAGCCGGTGGCGCACGCCCATGAGATCGTCAAGCTGATCGAGGCGGTGCGCTCGGTGCATGTCGCCGAGGCCGTCCGGCGTTACGCGGTGGACCTGGTGGCCGCCACCCGCAGCCACCCCGATCTGCGGCTGGGCGCCTCGCCGCGCGCCACGCTGCATCTGCTGCGGGCCGCCAAGGCGGCGGCCGCGCTGGCCGGGCGGGAGTTCGCGCTGCCGGACGATGTGCAGTCCCTGGCCGTCGCGGTGCTGGCCCACCGGCTGCTGCCCACCGCGCAGGCCCAGCTGAACCGCCGCACCTCCGAGCAGGTCGTCGCGGACATCCTGCAGCACACCCCGGTGCCCACCTCCGCCCAGCGCGGCGCGGGCGGGATGCCCCCCATGCCGCCCATGCCCCCGGCCGACTTCGGGCGGCAGCAGCCGGGCGCGCGGAGGCCGTGATGGCCGCAGGGGGGACGGACATGGATCCCGAGGGGCCCGGCGCCGGTGAGCGGTCGGGCGGGCTGCGGACCGCCCTCGCCGGTCTGACCACCCGCGGCCGTTCCTTCCTGGCCGCCGGGGTGGCCGCCGCGGTGTGCAGCTATGTCCTGGGCCAGGCGGATCTGCTGCGGGTCGGGCTGCTGCTGGCCGCGCTGCCGCTGGTCTGTGTGGCCGTGGTCTACCGCACCCGGTACCGGGTCGCTGGCAGCCGGCGGCTCGCGCCCGCGCGGGTCCCCGCGGGCTCCGAGGCCCGGGTGCACCTGCGGATGGACAATGTCTCGCGGCTGCCCACCGGGCTGCTGATGCTCCAGGACCGGGTGCCCTACGTCCTGGGGCCGCGCCCGAGGTTCGTACTGGACCGGGTGGAGCCGGGCGGCCGCCGCGAGGTGTCCTACCGGGTGCGCTCGGATCTGCGCGGCCGCTATCCGCTGGGCCCGCTGCAGCTGCGGCTGAGCGATCCGTTCGGGATGTGCGAGCTCACCCGCGCCTTCAGCACCTACGACACGCTCACGGTGGTGCCCCAGGTCGAGCCGCTGCCCCCGGTGCGCCTGACCGGCGAGGCCGCGGGGTACGGGGACGGAAGGCACCGCTCACTGGCCCTGGCCGGTGAGGACGACGTCATCCCGCGCGGCTATCGCGTGGGCGACGATCTGCGCCGGGTGCACTGGCGCTCCACGGCGCGCTACGGGGAGCTCATGGTCCGCCGGGAGGAGCAGCCGCAGCGGGCCCACTGCACGGTGCTGCTGGACACCCGGCGCACCGCCCACTTCGGCTCCGGGCCGGACTCGGCCTTCGAATGGGCGGTCTCCGGGGCGGCGTCGGCCGCGGTGCACCTGCTGGAGCGGGGGTATGCGGTCCGGCTGCTGACCGACACCGGAAGCTCGGTGCCGGGCCGGGACGGCGGAGGCGGCTTCACCGGTTCCACCCATGACTCGGCGGAGACGGCCGGGCTGATGCTGGACACCCTCGCCGTGGTGGACCACTCCGACGGCGGAGGGCTCTCGCCCGCCTATGAGGTGCTGCGCGGCGGCGGAGAGGGACTGCTGGTGGCCTTCCTGGGCGATCTGGACGAGGAACAGGCGGCGATGGCCGCCCGGATGCGGCACCGCACCACGGCCGCGGTGGCCTTCGTACTGGACGGCGCCGCCTGGTCGCGCGGGGCGGAGTTCGGGAGTGGACCGGACCTGGAGGACCGGCTGCGGCGGCTGCGCGAGGCGGGGTGGACGGCGCTGCCGGTCGGCCCGGGAGTCTCCCTGGCACAGCTGTGGCGGCAGGCCGACGCCCAGGGCGCCACCCGGGCGGACGCCGGGAGCCGCGCGGTCGGCGGCATGACGGGGAGCTGGACATGAGTGGAAGCGTTCGGCTCGCGATATGTGCGGCGGTGGCCACGGTGGCGGCGTCCTGTGCGCTGCTGCCGCTGGTGGATCCGGCGAGCTGGCTGTTGCAGGCCGTCCTGTTGCTGGCGGTCCAGAGCGTCACGGGCGTGGCGGCCCGCCGGGTGCCGCTGGCCCGCCCGCTGACGGTGGTCGCGCAGGCCGTGGTGACGCTGCTGCTGCTCACCCTGGTCTTCGCCCACGAGCAGGCGCTGGGCGGGCTGCTGCCGAGCCCGCAGGCGCTCCACGAATTCACTCTGCTGCTGCGCGACGGCGCCGACGACGTGGGGCAGTACGCGATCCCCGCGCCGCTCACCGATGGCATCCGGCTGATGCTGGTGGGCGGGGTGCTGGTGATCGGCCTGGTGGTCGACGCGCTCGCGGTGACGTACCGCAGCGCGGCACCCTCCGGGCTTCCGCTGCTCGCGCTCTATTCGGTGGCGGCCGGTCTGTCCGACGACGGGAGCGACTGGCTGTGGTTCCTGCTGGCTGCGGCCGGCTATCTGCTGCTGCTCCTGGCCGAGGGCCGGGACCGGCTGTCCCAGTGGGGCCGGGTGTTCAGCGGCGGCGCCCGGCACCCGGCGGGTATGCCGCCCTCGGGCCTGGCCGGGGCCGGGGGCAGCCCGGCGCTCGCCCCGGTGCGCACCGGCCGCAGGATCGGCGTGCTGGCGCTCGGCATCGCGCTGGCGGTGCCCGCGGTGCTGCCGTCGCTGGACGGCGGGCTGCTGGACCGGCAGGGGGGCAACGGCGGGGCGGGCAGCGGTGGCGGCACGATCTCGGCGGTCAATCCGCTGGTGTCACTGCAGGACAGCCTGAACCAGCCGGAGAACAAGGAGGTGCTGCGCTATCGCACCTCCTCGCAGACCACCCAGGACCTCTATCTGCGGATCGTGGCGCTGGACCGGTTCGACGGCACCTCGTGGAAGTCGTCCGAGCGGCATGTCACCGATGTGCCCAGTCAGCTTCCCTCGCCCGCCGGGCTCGGCCCCTCGGTCCGGGTCTCCTCCGTCGACACCTCGATCTCGGCCGCCGACTGGTACGCGCAGAACTGGCTGCCCCTCCCCTACCCCGCGTCAAGGGTCGATATCGACGGGCGCTGGCGCTATGAGCCGGAGGGCCGCACGCTGGTCGGCGACCGCGGCCAGACCACCCGGGGCGCGCGCTACCGGGTCACCAGCCTGCTGGTGGAGCCGACGGCCGACCAGCTGGCGGACGCCCCGGCCCCGCCCTCCCGGCTGCGGAACGAGTACACGGAGGTGCCGGACTCGCTGCCGTCCGTGGTGGCCCGTACGGCGCGGGAGGTGACCGCCGGCGCGGGCAACGCGTACGAGAAGGCGGTCAAGCTCCAGGACTGGTTCGCGGTGAGCGGAGGATTCCGCTACGACACCGAGGTGCAGTCGGGCAGCGGCTCGGCCGCCATCGTCCGGTTCCTGAAGCAGAAGGAGGGCTTCTGCGTCCACTTCTCCTTCTCGATGGCCGCGATGGCCAGGACGCTGGGCATTCCGGCGCGGGTCGCGGTCGGGTTCACCCCCGGCACCGCCCAGGCGGACGGCTCGGTGTCGGTGGGGCTGAAGGACGCGCACGCCTGGCCCGAGCTGTACTTCGAGGGCGTGGGCTGGACCCGTTTCGAGCCCACCCCGAGCCGTGGCACCCAGCCCGACTACACGATGGAGCAGACGCCATCGGGTGCCCCGACCGACGAGCCCACGGCCGAGCCCACCGAGACCGCCGAGCCGACGGCCACGCCGACCGCGTCCGACAGCTGCCCCCCGGACATGAAGAAGCTGGGCACCTGTGACGGCGCCGCGGCCCAGCAGCCGGACAACGGCGCCTCGGGCGGGGGCTGGTCGGCCACCAAGGTCACCAGCTGGACCTCGCTGGCGGTGCTGCTGGCCGTGGTGCCCCTGCTGCCCATGCTGTGGCGGCGGCGGATACGGACCCGCAGACTGAACGGCTCGGGCGGGCGCACCCAGCAGGACGCGGTCGACCGGGTGCTCGCCGCATGGCGTGAACTCACCGACTCGGCCTGGGACTTCGGCGTGCTGCCGGACGACTCGCTGACCTCGCGCAGAGCGGTGAGCCGCATGGTGCGGACCGCCGGGCTCGACCACGATTCGGCCCGGGCGGCACAGCGGGTGGCCGAGGCGGTCGAGCAGGTGCTGTACGCACCGGATCCGCGCCCGGTCACGGGCGTGGCCGACGACGTCCGGCTGGTGCTGGCCGGATTCCGGGCCACGGCGGGACGGCGGGAGCGGGCGCGGGCGCTGCTGGCCCCGCGGTCCGTGGCCCAGCTGGTGTGGGCGGCGGGACAGCGCTGGTCCGCGCTGGTCGAGCGGTGGGGAGCGCCCCGCTGGGCCCGCTGGGCCTCCCGGCTGCGGACCCCGCGCGGCCAGCAGGGGAACTGATCCCCGGGCCGGAACTGATCCCCGGCGGCCCCGGGCGCCCGCGACTCTGGGCGCCTGCGGCCCCATGGGGCCGGGGAGGTGCGGGGCCAGCGATACGCGGCTCCGCCGCCCGGCGGGGCTCCGCCCCTCAGAGCGGGGCCCAGGGGCGAAGCCCTGGCAGCGAGGAAGCCCTGGTGATGAGAAGGGGCGGTCGCCAGTCGGCGACCGCCCCTCAACCGCTCATCCCTGAATTCTCAGTGGCCCTGCTCATCACGGCGCCGCTGCCAGCGCTCCTCGATGCGTGTCATCATCGAACGGCGCTGACGGCCCTGACGACGGGGAGCCGCCCCGCCGCCACTCTGCGCCTCACCGGGTTTGGGAGCCTTGCGCCAACCGGTCACCGCGAGCACCGCGCATCCCAGCATGATCAGGAAGCCCACCACGCTGATCCAGATCTGGGGAACGATCACCCCGACCATGAGGAGTGCGATGCCCACCAGAAAACCCGCGACCGCCTGGTAGACCCGTCGCCGGGTGTACGTTCGCAGGCCGCTTCCCTCAAGCGCTGTCGCGAACTTGGGATCTTCGGCGTACAGCGCTCGCTCCATTTGCTCGAGCATGCGCTGCTCGTGCTCCGAGAGCGGCACGGAGTCCTCCTACTCGTCGGTCGCGGGGGGCGACCGGGTGCGACCCTTTCAGGATAGGCAGGGAATCGCCCCCGTGAAACCCGCCCCTCAACGCCAATTCGCCCACCCCTTCGGGCGCGGCGAAAGTTGACGCTGAGACGTCCATTCCCCTCCCGCCGATTTGCCATGCCGGACGGTGTACCCCGATCATACGGCGCCGGGCGTCCGATCGGGTCTCCTGTGGCCGACTCCACCTGCGCCGCCCGCCGTCGGATGGGGCGCGTGGAGCGCTCTGGTCCGGTCTCTAGTCCCGCTCGGCGAGAACGTGCAGCTGAGTGGCGACCGAGCGGAAGGCGGGCAGCTCGGCGGCGGCCTCCTCCAGCTGCAACAGGGCGTCCAGCGCCCCGGGCTCGGTGTCCACGAGCACCCCGGGGACAAGATCGGCGAAAACCCGCACCCCGTGCACCGCGGCGATCTCCAGACCGGCCGCGCGCACCAGCCCGGACAGCTGGTCCTCGGTGAAGCGGCGCGGCATCGGATCCCCGGAGCCCCAGCGGCCCTCCGGGCCGGTAAGCGCTTGCCGGGCCTCGGTGAAGTGACCGGCCAGGGCGCGGGCCAGCACGGCGCCGCCCAGGCCCGCGGCGAGCACGCTGAGGGTTCCGGCGGGGCGCAGGGCCGCCGCCGCGTTCCGCAGGCCCTCGGCGGGGTCGTCCACGTACTCCAGGACGCCGTGGCAGAGCACCACGTCGTAACCGCCGCGCTCGACCACGTCGAACAGCCCGTGGGCATCGCCCTGAACCCCGCGCACCCGGTCGGCGACCCCGGCCTCGGCGGCCCGCCGCTCCAGCGCGAACAGCGCGTTCGGACTCGGGTCGACCACGGTGACGCGGTGGCCGAGGCGGGCCACGGGAACGGCGAAATTGCCGCTGCCGCCGCCGGTGTCCAGGACGTCCAGCGCACCGTGCACGGCCTCGCCCCCGGCGGGCTCCCGGCCCGTGACCTTGGCCCGCCGGTCCAGGGCGTCCTTCAGGACCTCCCAGACCACGGCGGTACGGAGGGACGCACGGGGGCGCTGTGGGTCTGACACGGCGGGTGGCTCCTCGGCGCGGTGCCGTCACCGCCCGGAGGCGAGGACGACGGGTTGCTGAACGTCGGCGCTCCCAGCCTATTGCCTCCGCGGGGCGGGCCGCTTACCTCCGTGGGGCGGGCCGCGCCGAGGCGGCCACGGCCGGAGGACCGGCGCCACGCGGATGCCCGGCCGCCCCCTGCGGATACCGGGCCCCCCGCCCCCGCACGGGTGCCGGGCCGCCCCCGCGCGGATGCCTGGCCGCCCCCACCGA
>NZ_LAKD02000087.1 GCF_000968685.2 Streptomyces antioxidans | reverse complement strand
CGGCAGGGGTTGCGCATGCGGGGTTGTGGGAGTGAGCTTCAGTCGTCTGCCGGCGGCTGGGTGAGTCAGAAACCATTGCGATAGGCGAAGGGCATGCGAAAGGCCCGGCGTAGAGGGTAAGACCCCCGTAGCTGAAATCGTAGTGGCTTGCTTGCTTGTTTCCCAAGTAGCACGGGGCCCGAGAAATCCTGTGTGAATCTGGCGGGACCACCCGCTAAGCCTAAATATTCCCTGGTGACCGATAGCGGATAGTACCGTGAGGGAATGGTGAAAAGTACCGCGGGAGCGGAGTGAAATAGTACCTGAAACCGTGTGCCTACAAGCCGTGGGAGCGTCGGACATCAGCTTGCTGGTGTCTCGTGACTGCGTGCCTTTTGAAGAATGAGCCTGCGAGTTTGCGGTGTGTTGCGAGGTTAACCCGTGTGGGGGAGCCGTAGCGAAAGCGAGTCCGAATAGGGCGGTAGAGTAGCGCGCTCAAGACCCGAAGCGGAGTGATCTAGCCATGGGCAGGTTGAAGCGGAGGTAAGACTTCGTGGAGGACCGAACCCACCAGGGTTGAAAACCTGGGGGATGACCTGTGGTTAGGGGTGAAAGGCCAATCAAACTCCGTGATAGCTGGTTCTCCCCGAAATGCATTTAGGTGCAGCGTCGTGTGTTTCTTGCCGGAGGTAGAGCACTGGATAGGCGATGGGCCCTACCGGGTTACTGACCTTAGCCAAACTCCGAATGCCGGTAAGTGAGAGCGCGGCAGTGAGACTGTGGGGGATAAGCTCCATGGTCGAGAGGGAAACAGCCCAGAGCATCGACTAAGGCCCCTAAGCGTACGCTAAGTGGGAAAGGATGTGGAGTCGCAGAGACAACCAGGAGGTTGGCTTAGAAGCAGCCATCCTTGAAAGAGTGCGTAATAGCTCACTGGTCAAGTGATTCCGCGCCGACAATGTAGCGGGGCTCAAGCGTACCGCCGAAGTCGTGTCACTGCAGCATATGGTCTAACGACTGTTGTGGTGGGTAGGGGAGCGTCGTGTGCCGGGTGAAGCAGCCGTGTAAGCGAGTTGTGGATGGTTCACGAGTGAGAATGCAGGCATGAGTAGCGATACACACGTGGGAAACGTGTGCGCCGATTGACTAAGGGTTCCTGGGTCAAGCTGATCTGCCCAGGGTAAGTCGGGGCCTAAGGCGAGGCCGACAGGCGTAGTCGATGGATAACCGGTTGATATTCCGGTACCCGCTTTGAAACGCCCAGTATCGAATCCTCTGATGCTAAGGCCGTGAAGCCGCCCTGATCTCTTCGGAGTTGAGGGGAGTGGTGGAGCCGCTGATCCAAGGTGGTAGTAGGTAAGTGATGGGGTGACGCAGGAAGGTAGTCCAGCCCGGGCGGTGGTTGTCCCGGGGTAAGGGTGTAGGACGCAAGGTAGGCAAATCCGCCTTGCATGTGTCTGAGACCTGATGCCGAGCCGATTGTGGTGAAGTGGATGATCCTATGCTGTCGAGAAAAGCCTCTAGCGAGTTTCATGGCGGCCCGTACCCTAAACCGACTCAGGTGGTCAGGTAGAGAATACCGAGGCGTTCGGGTGAACTATGGTTAAGGAACTCGGCAAAATGCCCCCGTAACTTCGGGAGAAGGGGGGCCATTGCTGGTGATGGGACGTGCTCCCTGAGCTGGTGGTGGCCGCAGAGACCAGCGAGAAGCGACTGTTTACTAAAAACACAGGTCCGTGCGAAGCCGTAAGGCGATGTATACGGACTGACGCCTGCCCGGTGCTGGAACGTTAAGGGGACCGGTTAGTCACATTTCGGTGTGGCGAGGCTGAGAACTTAAGCGCCAGTAAACGGCGGTGGTAACTATAACCATCCTAAGGTAGCGAAATTCCTTGTCGGGTAAGTTCCGACCTGCACGAATGGCGTAACGACTTCTCGACTGTCTCAACCATAGGCCCGGTGAAATTGCATTACGAGTAAAGATGCTCGTTTCGCGCAGCAGGACGGAAAGACCCCGGGACCTTTACTATAGCTTGATATTGGTGTTTGGTTCGGCTTGTGTAGGATAGGTGGGAGACTGTGAAGCATTGACGCTAGTTAGTGTGGAGTCGTTGTTGAAATACCACTCTGGTCGTGCTGGATGTCTAACCTGGGTCCGTGATCCGGATCAGGGACAGTGTCTGGTGGGTAGTTTAACTGGGGCGGTTGCCTCCTAAAGGGTAACGGAGGCGCCCAAAGGTTCCCTCAGCCTGGTTGGCAATCAGGTGTTGAGTGTAAGTGCACAAGGGAGCTTGACTGTGAGACTGACGGGTCGAGCAGGGACGAAAGTCGGGACTAGTGATCCGGCGGTGGCTTGTGGAAGCGCCGTCGCTCAACGGATAAAAGGTACCCCGGGGATAACAGGCTGATCTTCCCCAAGAGTCCATATCGACGGGATGGTTTGGCACCTCGATGTCGGCTCGTCGCATCCTGGGGCTGGAGTCGGTCCCAAGGGTTGGGCTGTTCGCCCATTAAAGCGGTACGCGAGCTGGGTTTAGAACGTCGTGAGACAGTTCGGTCCCTATCCGCTGTGCGCGTAGGAGTCTTGAGAAGGGCTGTCCCTAGTACGAGAGGACCGGGACGGACGAACCTCTGGTGTGCCAGTTGTTCTGCCAAGGGCATGGCTGGTTGGCTACGTTCGGGAGGGATAACCGCTGAAAGCATCTAAGCGGGAAGCCTGCTTCGAGATGAGGGCTCCCACCCACTTGATGGGTTAAGGCTCCCAGTAGACGACTGGGTTGATAGGCCAGATATGGAAGCCGGGTGACCGGTGGAGTTGACTGGTACTAATAGGCCGAGGGCTTGTCCTCAG
>NZ_LAKD02000086.1 GCF_000968685.2 Streptomyces antioxidans | reverse complement strand
GCGACGACCCAACTCAAGACCAGCTCACTAGCCGCTCTGCCGCACCCGGGCGCCCGGCCCAGGCCGCGCAGCCTGCTGCCGTACCCGGGCGCCCAGCCGGACCGCGGAAGCCGCGCCCGGTTCCGGGGCCCCGCCCCTGCCGCCCGGCGGGGGTCTTCAGGGCACCGGCCCCTCAGTCCTCGACGGCGCCCTCCAGGACCAGCGTCAGCCGCAGGATGGCCGCCCGCACCCCGTCGCCGTACGGATCCTCGCCGAGCGCCCCGGCGGCCTCGCGCGCCAGCGCGAGCTGGGCCCGGGCCGCCTCCTCCTGGCCCAGCCTCAGATGGCCCGCGGCCACGTTGAGGTGGAGGGAGGGCAGGAACGCCCGCGGCGCCAGGGCCCCGGTGAGCGCGTCGGCGGCGGCGAGCGCCCGCAGGTCCCAGATCAGCTCGTCGAGCGGATCGTCCTGGGTGTCGGCCAGATAGTGGGCGAGGGCGCAGCGGTGGAAGGGGGCGCCGTCCCGCTCGATCTCCCGCCACAGCGCGGCGAGGCGGTTGCGCGCCTCCTCCCGGTCGCCGCCCCGGTGCAGCATGACCGCCTGCCCGATCCGGGTCAGTACGGCATCTCCCTCCGGCGCCTGCTGCCGCGCTTCCGCCATCGCCGCCTCCCGCCTCCCGTCTTCTGACTTCTGACTTCTGACTTTCGGACGACGCTAGCCGCTCGCGCCCGCGCCGCTCGGCGTGTCGTGGCGCGGCGGGGCGGGGGCTACGCGGAGGGGCGGGACGGGTCCCGGCGGGGCCTCAAGGCGTGTCGTCCGGTGCGCCGTAGCGTCGGGCCAGTTCGGCGACGGCGCGGGCGACGGCCGACCGCAGCTCGGGCGGGCCCAGCACCTCGGCGTCGGTGCCCAGCCGCAGCATGTCGTGGACCGCGACCTGCAGCGACTCCACGGGCAGGACGACGCGCCGCCGCCCCCGGTCATCGGGCGGGCCCGCCGCGGCCACCGCCTGCGCGCCGACCGCCCCGAACTGCATCGGGAGCAGCTTCGCCCCGCGCTCGGAGAGCAGCAGCGCGGCCTCGCCCTGGAAGCGCATGGACTCCAGTCCGCGGGACGACTCCGCCCAGGAGGCGGCGAGGTCGAATCCGGCGGGCCGCTCGAAGACCTCCTCCAGCACCTCGGCGTCGAGGATCCGCGCCACCCGGTAGCTGCGCACGGAGTCCTCGACCCGCGCCACCAGGTACCAGATGCCGCCCTTGAGGACGAGGCCCAGCGGGCACAGCTCGCGCCGCACCTCGCCGCGCCAGCGGCGGTAGTGCACCCGCAGGACGCGCCGCTCCCATACGGCCTCGGCCGCCGCCGCCAGATGGGGCACCGGCTCGGCGTCCCGGAACCAGCCCGGCGCGTCGAGGTGGAAGCGCTCCTGGATGCGCCGGGACCGCTCCCCCAGCCCGGCCGGGAGCGCGGCCCGCAGCTTGAGCTGGGCCGTGGTGAGGTCGGCGCCCAGGCCCAGCTCGGCGGCCGGGCCCGGCATCCCTGCGAGGAAGAGCGAGTCGGCCTCGTCGCCGGTGAGCCCGGTCAGCCGGGTGCGGTAGCCGTCGAGCAGCCGGAAGCCCCCGGCCGGGCCCCGGTCGGCGTACACCGGCACCCCGGACGCGCTCAGCGCCTCCACATCGCGGTAGACGGTGCGCACGGAGACCTCCAGCTCGGCGGCGAGCTCGGGCGCGGTCATCCGGCCCCGGTTCTGCAGCAGCAGGAGCAGTGAGAGAAGGCGGTCGGCACGCATGTGGTCCATTGTGCGCGCCATACCTGACAGAAGGTGTCAGGTACGGCGGCCAGAGTGGCATGCGCAGTCGAACCAGGCCCCGGAAAGGACCATCATGACCACGCACACCACCGGCCACTTCACGTACGCAGACTGGCAGGAGGCCGTCCTCGACGAGGCCAAGGGCGCCGATGGCGCCGAAGGCGGTGCCAAGCTGGCCCGGGCCGCAGTCACGAATACCTTCTCGGGCGGCATCGAGGCGCCGCGCACCAGCTGCCAGTACGCCATCACCTATCTGTCCGACAACACCGGCGTCTGCTGCGGCTACGAGCTGCTGACCGGCACCCTCGACGGGCGCGCGGGCAGCTTCGCCGTGGTGCAGCACGCGAGCTGGGGTGAGGACGCCACCGTCCACTGCACCTTCGAGGTGGTGCCCGGATCCGGCACCGGCGAGCTGACCGGGCTCACCGGATCGGGCACCTACTCCGCCGTGCGGGGGGAATCCAAGATTCCCTACAGCTTCGACTACACCCTCTAGCCCCGGTCAGGCGCCGAGGTCCGGGATCCGCCAGTCGATCGGGGTGTGGCCCTGGGCCTTGACCGCCTCGTCGATCTGGGTGAAGGGGCGCGACCCGAAGAACTTCTTCGCCGACAGCGGGGACGGGTGCGCCCCCTTCACCACCGCGTGCCGCGAGACATCGATGAGCGGCAGCTTCTTCTGGGCGTAGTTCCCCCAGAGCACGAAGACGGCCGGATCGGGGCGCGAGGCCACCGCGCGGATCACCGCGTCGGTGAACTTCTCCCACCCCTTGCTCTTGTGGGAGTTGGCCTCGCCGCCCCGGACCGTCAGCACCGCGTTGAGCAGCAGCACACCCTGCTCGGCCCAGGGCACCAGATAGCCGTTGTCGGGCACCGGGTGGCCGAGCTCCTCCTTCATCTCCTTGAAGATGTTCCGCAGCGACGGCGGGGTCTTGACGCCCGGCCGCACCGAGAAGCACAGACCGTGGCCCTGCCCCTCGCCGTGATACGGGTCCTGCCCGAGGACGAGCACCTTCACCTGGTCGAACGGCGTGGCCTCCAGGGCGGCGAACACCTCCTCGCGCGGCGGGTACACCGCCCCCTTGGCCCGCTCCTCCTCGACGAACTCGGTGAGCTCCTTGAAATAGGGCTTCTCCAGCTCCTCGCCGAGGACCCCGCGCCAGGACTCGGGCAGCACATAGGGCACGTCTTCAACCTCCGGTCGGTGTTTCCGTCTTACGGACACAGAACCTACCGGCGGCCACTGACAACGCCTCACCCGCACCCGGGCCACTCCAGCGGCGCGGGCCCGCACCGGGCGCCGGTCAGCCGAGCCCGGCGCCCAGGAGGATGCCGCCGTCCACCACGAGCGTCTGGCCGGTGATCCACGCCGACTGGTCGGAGGTGAGGAACGCGGCGGCGCCCCCGATGTCCTCCGGCACGCCGAGCCGCTGCAGCGGATAGGCCGCCGCGGCCTCCTCCTCCCGCCCTTCGTACAGGGCGGTGGCGAACCTGGTCTTCACCACCGCCGGTGAGATGGCGTTGACCCGCACCCCCGGGGCGAACTCCCGGGCGAGCTGCACCGTGAGGTTGATCATCGCGGCCTTGCTGACGCCGTACGCCGCGATGAACGGCGAGGAGGACATCCCGGCCAGCGAGGCGATGTTGACGATCGTGCCGCCGTTCTCCTGCTGCCAGGCCTTCCAGGTGCGCTGGGCGAAGCCCAGCGCCGAGACCACATTGGTCTCGAAGACCTTACGGATCACATCGAGGTCGAGGTCGGCGATCGGCGAGTAGACCGGGTTGGTCCCGGCGTTGTTCACCAGGTGGTCGACCCGGCCGAACGCCTCCACCGTCCGCTCGACGGCCGCTGCCTGGTGCGCCCGGTCATGGGCCTTCCCCGCGACGTAGATCGCACGGTCGGCCCCGAGCCGTTCCACGGCCTCCTTGAGCGCGTCCTCGTTGCGCCCGGTGATGCACACCTTGTCGCCACGGGCCACCAGCGCCTCGGCGATGGCGTAGCCGATCCCCCGGCTCGCCCCGGTGATGAGCGCGGCCTTGCCGCTGTCCTGTATCTGCGCGGTCATGTGGTACGTGACTCCTGATCAGTTGAGCGGTCCGCCGGCCACGTACAGGACCTGGCCGGAGACGAAACCGGCCGCCTCGCCGGTGAAGAAGGCGATCGCGTTGGCGATGTCCGCGGGCTCCCCGACGCGCTGCACCGGGATCTGGCTCGCGGCGGCATTCTGGAAGTCCTCGAAGCCCATGCCGACGCGCTCGGCGGTCGCCGCGGTCATGTCGGTGGCGATGAAACCGGGCGCCACGGCGTTGGCGGTGACGCCGAACTTGCCGAGTTCGATGGCGAGGGTCTTGGTGAAGCCCTGCATTCCGGCCTTGGCGGCGGAGTAGTTGACCTGGCCGCGGTTGCCCAGCGCCGAGCTGCTGGAGAGGTTGACGATCCGGCCGAAGCCCGCGTCCACCATGTGCTTCTGGCAGGCGCGCGACATCAGGAACGCGCCCCGCAGATGCACGTTCAGCACGGTGTCCCAGTCGGACTCGCTCATCTTGAACAGCAGGTTGTCGCGGAGCACACCCGCGTTGTTGACCAGGATCGTCGGCGCGCCCAGTTCCTCGGCGACCCGCGCGACGGCGGCCTCGACCTGCTCGGCGTCCGACACATCGCAGCCCACGGCGATGGCCTTGCCGCCCGCCTCGTTGATCTTCTCCACGGTGGCCGCACAGGCCCCCTCGTCGAGGTCGAGCACGGCGACGAGGCGGCCCTCCTCGGCCAGGCGCACGGCGGTCGCCGCGCCGATGCCGCGGGCCGCGCCCGTCACGATGGCAACGCGCTGCTCGGTGGTGGACATGCGGGTTCTCCTCGCATCGATGGCGGCTCACCACCCCGGCCCCGGAACGGTGAGCAACCGCTTAGTCTCTCCTGCGCACGAGACGCTATGAGGCCCGCCACCGCCTGTCAACGACCGCCCTTATGTACTCGCTCACTCCGCGCCCGGGTCCTCGCCCACTCCGCGCGCCCTGAGCCGGTGCGTCACCTCACCAACAGGTCGAGCAACCGCTCGACCTCCGCCTCCGCGTCCGCCGTCAGACCCGTGTGCACCGGCCCCGGCTGGACGACCGTGGAGCGCGGCGCCACAAGCCAGCGGAAGCGCCGTCCCGGGTCCTCCCCGGCCGCCTGACCGGCCCGATCTCCCCCGCCGCAGACGCACTCCACCGCGCGCAGCGCGGCCCGCACCCCGGGCACGTCCACCGAGGGGTCCAGGGCGCGCAGCCGGTCCTCGTCCAGATGGATCCGGGCCGCCACGAAGGACGTGGCGCGGCAGTAGACGACCACGCCCGCGTTGATCTGCTCACCCCGCTCGACCCGGGGGACGACCCTCAGCACGGCGTATTCGAAGACGTCCCGGCCGTTGTGGAACCCGCTCACCGCGCCGCCTTCCCGTCGACCCACACCCGCAGCCACTCGGGGGCCTTGGACGGCCCCTCACCGGTGCGCTCCCCGAGCGTGATGTGCCTCCCCAGCGTGGCCGCCCGCTCCAGCAGCACCTCGACATAGGCGCGGCGCACCGCGTCCGGGCCGTCGAAGCCCGGCTCATCGGTCAGCCATGCGTCGGGGACGTCCGCCACCACCTCGGTCAGCAGTTCCTCGGTGATCCGCGGCGCCAGGGCCCGGCTCGCCGCGGCGACGTCCGGTGCGAACGGCGCGAGTACGTGGTCGGAGGCGTCGTACGGCTTGGTGGCGGCCTCCTCCAGCCCGCGCCAGCCGTGGTGCCAGATCATCGTGGCACCGTGGTCGATGAGCCACAGCTGACCGTGCCAGACCAGCAGGTTGGGGTTGCGCCAGGAGCGGTCCACATTGCCGATGAGCGCGTCGAACCACACGACCCGCCCGGCCTCCTCCGCGCCCACCTCGAAGGCGAGCGGATCGAAGCCGAGCGAGCCCGGGAGGTAGTCCATGCCGAGGTTGAGTCCGCCACTGGCCTTGAGCAGCTCCTGCACCTCCTGGTCCGGTTCGCTCAGGCCGATCACCGGGTCCAGCTGGATCCGCACCAGATCCGGCACCCGCAGCCCCAGCCGACGGCCCAGCTGACCGCAGATGACCTCGGCGACAAGGGTCTTGCGGCCCTGTCCGGCGCCGGTGAACTTCATGACGTAGGTGCCCAGATCGTCGGCCTCGACGATGCCCGGCAGCGATCCGCCCTCACGCAAGGGCGTGACGTACCGGATCGCGGTGACTTCGGTCAACATTTTCCCACGCTATCTGACTTACTGACCTTGCAATCCATGTTCAGCGATCCGGCGCCCCGGGGACGGCGGACGGATCGGCCCTCAGCCGGATCAGCCGGGCGGGCTTGCCGTGACCGCCGCTGCCGAAGCGCTCGGCCACGATCTCGAGGTGCGTGGTGTCGGTGGCGGCGGCCGGTACGCGCAGCGGCAGCGCACGCGCGCTGTTGGTCAGGTAGACGTGGTACCCGGCGACGGTGATCCCGTTGAGGCCGGGGACACCGGCCATCCGCTCCCGCGGCTTGGAGGATTCGTGGCAGATCCATGGTGCGGCTCGCCGCGTGTCGAGATCGACGGCCAGACGACGCCGAGCGCGGAGTCCGCGATCAGCAGCCGCCGGCCGTCCCGGGCCATTCCGTTGCCGAAACGGAGCTTGGGAAGGTCGCAGGCGTACCGCACCTCGCCCTGGCGCACCCGATTGAGGCACCAACCGGGCTCACCTATGGTTCCGGAGATCACCCAGGCTCCGTCCGCGTCCCTGACGGTCCCGGTCGGTGTCGAGGCGGGTACAGCACGTGCTGTTCGCCAGCGGCCGCGCCCCACATCGTCTCCAGCGTCACCTTGGCCGACTTCGCGCAGACCATCAACGTCGGCGGCGCGCTCCTGGTCACCGACGACCGGGTGGTCCACGAGACCGTGTACTGGCCCCTGTGGATGCAGCGCCGGCACAGCGGACCTCTGACACTCGCGGCCGACGCCGATTCCGTCCGGCTCTCGCTCGACCTCGGTACCGCGCTCGGTACCGATCGCCTCGCCCCCGCACTCCTACACCATCATCGAGCTGACCACGGCCGAGCCCGTGGTCACATCAGGCGGTGGCACCCCTCCGCGCGGTTGGGGAGGGCCGGAGGGGAGCGAGATAGTGGGTATGCGCGGCGTCTAGCGCCAGGCGCACCGCGCCGGTGACCACCGCGTGCTCACCGAGCGGCGACGCCTCAACCCGGGGGGTGCGCGGGGCCAGTTCGGCCAGTCGGCGCCGCAGCGGCGGAAGCAGTACGTCACCCGCCGCTGCGACCGCTCCGGTGAGGACGACAAGTTCGGGTGCGAGAAGCATGCTGAGCGTGGTGATCGCGCGGGCCGCCGCCTCCAGCGCCTGGGCCAAGACCGCCGTGACACCCGGATCGCCGAGGCGGGCCGCCTCGAAGACGACGGCCGCGCTCACTCGATCCGGATCGCCTTCGGCGAGCGCGTAAAGCTGTGCGCCGGGTGCGCCGGCGGCGGGGCCCGTACCGTGGGCCGCCAGTTCCGCCACAAGGAGCGCACCGTGGTCGCGTGCCCTGGCCGCGATGGCGTCGGCGTCGGTGTATCCGCCCATCAGGGACAGGAAGCCCAGATCGCGTGCCGCGTTGTCGTGGCCGCGGACCAGAGTGCCGGACGTGCACAGGCCCACGCCCAGCCGCTCCCCGGCCAGCAGGCAGGCCACGTCCTGGGCCGTGGTGGCGCGTCCTCTCCAGCGCTCCGCGATCAGGGCGAGGTTGCAGTCGTTCTCGACGTACACATGCGTGGTGAAGTCCGGTGCGAGGGAGGCACGCAGGTTGATGTCGAGGAAGCCGGGGATGCCGGTGCGCAGGCGCACGACGCCTTGGGTGTCGACGGTGCCGCTGGTGCCGATGCAGACGGCGAGGACGTCCGCTGGCCGCAGCCCGGCTTCTGTCACCGCGGCGACGGCGAGGCCCCGCACCTGGTCCAGGCGCTGTTCGGCTGCGATGCCCGGGTCGCCGAAGTGCTGCTGCCGTTCCCCGATCAGGGTTCCGCGCAGGTCGCAGACGTGTACCCGGACGCTGTGGGCGCCGATGTCGATGCCGAGAACGTGTCCGGCGCCGGCCGTGAAGGAGAAGTAGCGGGAGGGGCGGCCGCGGCCTGCAGGGCGGCCCGCCAGTCGGTCGGAGCTCTCGTGGGCCCAGCCCAGGTGCACCAGGTGTTCGGCGGCGGCCAGCACGGTGGGCCGGGACATTCCGGTGGCGTTCATGAGCTCGTTGGACGACATCTCGGCGTCTTCCGCGGGGCGTTCACATAGCTCCCGCAGAACGCGGGCCGCGTTCGCCCGACGGGCGGACGCGGACGTGGCGATATCGCCGGGCATCGTACGGCGTGCTCCTCTCGGGCTCAGGTCGCGATGTCCTTGCGAAGGAGTCTTGACCTGAGGGTTGGCGGGTGTCAGCCTAACTGTGCCGCATTTAATAAATGCCGCTTAGTTAATCCTAGGGGTGTCCGCCGCTGGGTCGGCACACGGGCCTCGGCGCCGCACCCGCGCCGCGAAGATACCTGCACGACAGCACGTGAGGGACGGTACGTCATGGCATCCCAGCCCGCATCGGCGAGCACCGCGCACGCCGACGGCAGCCCGCCGGGTGCGCGGTCCATGCGGCAGGTCATCGCCGCCAGCCTTTCCGGTGCCGCCCTGGAGTGGTACGACTTCAACCTCTACGGGCTCTCTGCCGCCCTGGTCTTCAACAAGCTGTTCTTCCCGGACGTGGACCCCGTGCTCGGCACCCTTGCCTCATTGGCCACCTTCGGGGTCGGCTTCGTACTGCGACCGCTGGGCGCTCTGGTCTTCGGACACCTCGGCGACCGGGTGGGCCGCAAGCAGTCGCTGGTGGCCACTATGCTCATCATCGGCTCGGGAACGGCCCTCATCGGCGTGCTGCCCGACTACCGGGCCATCGGCGTCTGGGCTCCCATCCTCCTCGTCGTTCTGCGCATGGTCCAAGGGCTCGGTCTGGGCGGCGAGTGGGCGGGAGCCTCACTGCTCGCGGTGGAACACGCCCCGCGCGACCGGCGCGGCCTGTGGGGGAGCATCCCGCAGACCGGCGCGCCGATCGGCTATCTGCTGGCCATCGGCGTCACCAGCCTGTTCACCGTCCTGCCCGAGGAGCAGTTCCTCAGCTGGGGATGGCGCATCCCCTTCCTGCTCAGCGTCCTGCTCATGGGCGTGGGTCTGCTGGTGCGCCGCACCATCGCGGAGACCCCCGACTTCCAGCGGGTTCAGTCCGAGGGGGCGCGGGAGAAGTCACCCCTGATGACCACCCTGCGCACCTACCCACGGACCACCGTGCTCGCCTTCGGCGCCCGCCTCGGTGAGGCGTGCAGCTCACAGATCTACCAGCCCTTCGTGATCGCCTATGCCACCAACACGCTGGACTATCCGCCCTATGTCGCCCTCACCGGTGTGGTCCTCTACAACGTGCTCGGTCTGCTGCTGATGCCGGTCGTCGGTTCCCTCTCGGACCGCATCGGGCGCAGGCCGCCCTACCTCGCCGGCTCCGCGTTCGTCGCACTGTCCGCGTTCCCGTACTTCTGGCTCGTCGACTCCGGCTCGACCGCGGCCGCCTGGACCGCCATGGCGCTGGCCGCCCTCGGCGGCGCCGTGTGCATGTCCAGCATCCAGGGATCCTTCTTCACCGAGCTGTTCGGCGCCCGGGTGCGCTACTCCGCACTCGGCATTGCCACCCAAGCGTCCGCCATGGTCGCCGGATTCATTCCGGCACTCGCGGCGGCACTGGTCGCGGGCGCCGGTTCGAGCTGGCCACTGCCTCTCCTGCTGACAGCCGTCGGGATCATCTCGTTCATCTCCGCCTGGCTGCTGTCCGAGACCCGTGAGCACACCGAGACCGGCGGCCATGAGGCGCTGTGCGAAGAATCCAGCACGGGGCCCAGCCGCCCCACGCACTGACACGCCGCGGCTCACTACGCCCCTCCGCCCCGCACCTTTTGACCGTCACGACGAAGGGCGTTCCATGTCCGTCCAGCCGACCGGCTCCGCATCCGCCGAGGCCCGCCGCCCCAACGTGCTGGTCTTCTTCACCGACCAGCAGCGCTGGGACACCACCGGCCTGCACGGCAATCCCATGGGGCTCACCCCCACCCTCGACAGTCTCGCCGGTGACGGCGTCAGCGTGGACCACTCGTTCACCTGTCAGCCGGTGTGCGCGCCCTCCCGGGCCAGCCTGCAGACCGGGCAGTACCCCACCACGACGGGCGTGTTCCGCAACGGCCTCACTTTGCCCCGCGACGCCCCCACCCTCGCGCGCGCCTTTGGCGAAGCGGGCTACGACACCGGCTACATCGGCAAGTGGCACCTCGCTGGCGATCACACCTCGGGCCCCGTCCCCGAAGAGGACCGGGCCGGCTACGACTCCTGGCTGGCCGCCAACCTCCTGGAGTTCACCTCCGACGCCTACGAGACCACCCTGTACGACAACGACGGCGCCCCGCACGACTTCGACGGTTACCGCGCCGACGCCCTGGGCAGCGCCGCGATCGACTTCATCGACCGCGACCGGGACAACCCCTTCTACCTGTTCCTGTCCTTCCTGGAGCCCCACCACCAGAACTCCCGCGACGACTATCCCGCCCCCGCCGGCTACAGCGACCGTTACGAAGACCCCTGGGTCCCCTCGGACCTGTCCGCCCTCGGAGGCGGCAACTGGGCCGAGCATCTGCCGGGTTACTACGGCATGGTGCGCCGTCTCGACGAGGTCCTCGCCCGTATCGTCGAGGCGCTGAAGACACGCGGCGAACTGGACAACACGGTCATCCTGTTCACCTCCGACCACGGCTGCCACTTCAAGACCCGCAACGATGAGTACAAGCGCAGCGTCCACGACGCCTCGCTGCGCGTGCCGACCGTACTGCGCGGGCCCGGGCTGGGCAGCGGCGTCCGCCTGCCCGAACTCGTCAGCCACGTCGACCTGCCGCCCACATTGCTGGAGGCGGCCGGGGTACCTGTGCCGGCTCAGATGCAGGGACGCTCCTTGGTCCCGTTGCTGCGCGGACAGGACGACGCATGGCCCCAAGAGGTGCTGGTGCAGGTCAGCGAGTCCGAGGTGGGCCGCGCCCTGCGCACACATCGCTGGAAGTACGGCGTCACGGCACCCTCCCAGGACGCCTGGGACGACGCGCGCGCGGAGGAATACCAGGACGCCTACCTCTATGACCTCCGGGCCGACCCGGACGAACTGACCAACCTCGTCGGCGTCCCGGCCCTTCAGCCCGTCCTCGAGGGACTGCGCAAGCGCCTCATCGCCCGGATCGTCGCCTCGGGTGAGCCCCGCCCCATCATCACCGCGAGCACGGACAGCTCCGTGATCAGCTGACCCTCGATGCGAAGAAGGACGTCGGTGTACGCGTTCGCGGAACGCGTCGAGCTGCCCGGTGCCACCTTCCGCATGGGCGGCGAAGACGCCGACGCCAACCCGGACGACGGGGAGGGGCCCGTACGCGCGGTCCGGGTGGAGCCGTTCGCCATCGACGCGTACGCGGTCACCAACGACCGGTTCGCCGCGTTCGTCGGGGCGACCGGCTTCCGCACCGAAGCCGAGCAGTACGGCTGGAGCTATGCCTTCGCCACGTTCCTGCCCGGCCCGCTGCGGAAGATCTCACCGCGCCCGCCGCAGACACCGTGGTGGTGCGGCGTACGCGGCGCGAGCTGGTACCACCCCGAAGGACCCGGCAGTCACGTGGACGGCCGCGGCGACCATCCGGTCGTCCACATCACCTGGCGCGACGCACTCGCCTTCTGCCAATGGGCCGGCGGACGGCTCCCGACCGAGAAGGAGTGGGAGTACGCCGCCCGGGGCGGCCTGGACCAGGCACGCTACCCCTGGGGTAACGATCTGACCCCGGACGGCCAGCACCGGTGCAACATCTGGCAAGGCACGTTCCCAGCCCGCAACACACAAGAGGACGGGTACGCGGGGACCGCTCCCGTCCACGCCTATGACCCCAACGGATTCGGGCTCTACAACGCCGCGGGCAACGCATGGGAATGGTCCGCCGACCCCTGGCGGCCCGACGACGAGGACCGGCGCACCATGCGCGGCGGCTCATATCTGTGTCATGACTCCTACTGCAACCGCTACCGGGTCGCCGCACGCACCTCCAACACGGTCGACAGCTCCTCCGGCAACATCGGCTTCCGCGTCGCTTGGCCCCCGCGATCCGGCGCCGGGTGACCCCCACCCCCCGTCGAACGGTCACGCAGGTGTCCAGCGGCGGGGCCAGGAGACGCGCGGGGAATCAGCCGGGCGCGTCGGGCACCAGATGGCCTCCTTGACGCGGGAGGCGGCAGCGAGAGCGGGGATGAAGTCGGTGGGCATGCGGTAGGTCGCGTCCAGCAGCACCCAGCCCCGCGGTGCGCGCACGCCGCGTCACGACGAAGAGGTGCAGCACGTTGCCCACGCCGACGGCCGCCCCGAACCAGTACTCGGCCAGCGCCAGGGCCCGGGTATGTGACTCCACGACGACCGGCAGGCCCACCGCGCCGTGCAGGCGCTGCGCCAGCGGGGCGTCCCGCCAGCCCAGGATGGGCGGCGCCGGACCTTTCCGCCGACGCTGTCGACCCACCCGCCGGTGGCCGGCCACCGTCACCGGCGGCGCCACCGCCCGGCCTCGACGTGAACGGCAACGCCGTCACCGTCGAAGCGTGTTTCGCCGTGGGCTACCGCGGCGGGTTCGGCGGCAGCGCCAAGGACTACACGCTCGTCACCGACAAGAGGCGTCGACCTCGTGCCCTACACGTCCGGGAAGCGGCAGGACGACCGCACACCGACCTGAGCTGGCGCTACGTCGTCGACAAACCCGAGGAAGGACACCAGGGCACCACGATCACCGCCCAGCGTTCCGGCGACAAGAAGCGGATCAGCGACTCGCCCTCAAACCGGGCACGGCCTACCACCTCACCGTCCGCGCCGTAGGCAGCACCGTGTCGGTAGACCTTGCCGGACAACAGCGGCTGACCTGGAAGGACACCTCACAGACGCCCTACCGCGGCGGCTCGGTCGGCCTGAAGGCGAAGGCCGAGGCGATGAGGGCGACGGCGCGGTCCTCGTCGTGGGCCAGTTGGCGCAGCACGTCGTGGGCGATGGTCCCCGACAGCTCGATCAGCGCCTGGGTCAGCCGTATCCGGGTCGCGGAGTCCGAGGCGGGCGCGGCGAGTTCACCGACCAGCGCGGTCATGATCCGGTCCGCGCACCCGGGGTCCTGGGACAGCGCTCCCAGCACCTCCGCCGCGTCGACATCGTTGAAGCCCTCGACCACCATGCCGACGAGTGTCGGCACGGCCGCGGTCACACCGCGCCTGCCCAGCGCCAGAGCGGCGTGCCCGCGCACCGTGGTGTCCGGATCCCCGAGCGCGTCCGCGAGCGCCGCGGTCGCGCCCGGGGCCTCGGCCATCTCGGCCATCGCCAGCACGGCGCGCCGCCGGATGTCGACGTCCTCCGACTGCACACCGGCGGCCAGCGACGCCACTCCCTCACCGCCCGATCGGGCGAGCGCCCAGCGCAGGGCGCCCGCCACGTTGGGGTCGGATTCGGCCAAGAGCGCCCCGGCCAGCAGTTCGGCGGGGACCGATGCGCCCTTGGGCCGGGCCAGGACGGTCTGCTGCCTGCGCGCGGCGCTGGCCGAGCTGAGCCCCTGCATGAGTTCGACGATGCGCAGGACGTCCTGCCAGTCGGTGGGCGCCGACGCATCGATCGCGCGCAGCCGCTCAAGCAGTTCCGCTTCCCGCTCCAAGCGGTCTTCCGTCCATCGGATGAGGTCGCTGACCAGGGCCGACGGGGTGAAGGCCGGGTCCTCAAGCGCACGCCCGACCTGCTTGAGCGAGAGCCCGAGGGACCGCAGGCTCTCCACATGGAAGATCCTGCGGACGTCCTCCGCGGAGTACTCGCGGTAGCCGCCGACGGTGCGGCCGGTCGGCCGCACCAGCCCGAGGGCGTCGTAATGCCGGAGCATCCGGGCGCTCACCCCCGAGTGACGGGCCACATCGCCGATCAGCAATCCGCGCTCTCCCCCGGCTTCTCCGACGTCTCGGGAGCCTCCGACGTCTCGGCGGCTCCCGACGCGGCCGCGGCGGCAGCGGCGGCGGCTCGCTCCGGGCCGAGGGTGACGAGTCGTTTCGCCTCCTCGATGGCCGCGTCGAAACCCGTCTCCGGGTTCTGCCGAAGCAGCTCGGTGGCGTGGGCGTGCGCGGCCACCGTCGGGTCGGGGTTCGCCGTGGCCTTCTCCAGGGCGGGCTTGGTCACCTCGCCGAGGTCGACGAGGGCCCGGCTCAGGCTCAGCCGCGCATTGCGGTCGCCGCGGCCGAGCTGCAGAACGAGTTCGTCGGCCAGGCCCCGCTTCTCGTTCTCCTCCTCGGGCACCAGGACGACCGCGACACGCCACGCGGTCCGCGCGACCTCGTCGTCGGCGTCGCGCAGCATGTCGCGCGCGATCCAGGCCCATGCGCTCTTGTCGCCGATCTTGGAGAGCGTGTGCAGCGCCTGGCTGCGGGCCTGGGCGCGCTCGGAGTCGAGCTCCTGGCGGACCCGGGGCAGGGTGATCTCCGGCGAGAGGCGGGTCAGCGCCCAGGACAGCATGTCCCGCACGAAGAAGTCCGGCTCGACCGCGCACCGCTCGACCAGGGTCTCCAGGAAGCCGGGGTCGGGGTTCGAGCCGACCGCCAGGGCCGCCTGGAGCCGGACCGACGAGTCCTCGGCGCTCAGGGCGTTGGCCACCCGGGTGTGCTGCGGGGTTCCGTGTGTGGTGTTGATCGGGACCACCTCCTACACCCAGGGGACACCTTATCAATGTGTCAAGGTCAAACCCGTGACCAGCGGATCAAAAGATCCGCTGGTCAGGACGCCCGATGTCGCTCGTGGCGGCGCCACGCCAGGTCCTCGCCGCCGATCAGCGCAGCGTTCATCGCGAGGATCGCGGCGCTGATGACATCCTGTCCGTTGTGCGGCTCGGCCCGCTGCTCCGAGACGACGGTCAGGCCCAGTGCACTCAGCTCGGCGCGCAGGTTCGCGATGGGGATCATGTGCAGGTGCCGGGGCCGCAGCCAGGAGATCCACCACTTGCCGAGGGGCCGGGCCCAGGTGCACTCCGGATCGGGCAGTTCGATGGCCAGGTGCCCGCCCACCGGCAGCGCCGCCGCGGCGGCGGCCATCTCCGCCCTGGGGTCCACGGTGTGTTCCAGGTAGTGGTACATGCTGATCACGTCGTACTGATCGGCGAACTCCGGGGCGAGGTCGATGAAACTGCCCTGGGCTCCTCACCGTCCACTCCGGCCGAACCGCTGGACCGGACGTCGGCGGCGCTCGCCGATGAGGTCCGGCGGATGCTGGACGAGGGTGTGGTGGCCGAACCACAGGACGTCGACCTGTGCCTGATCCTGGGCGCCGGCTGGCCGTTCTGGCTTGGCGGGATCACGCCGTACCTCGACCGGGCCGGTGTGTCGGAGCGGGTGAACGGCAAGCGGTTCCTGCCACCGGGCGTCGCCAGCGTTCCCGGGACTAGTTCCCGGGGACCAAGGGATTTCCACCCGCTCCACGCGGTCCCAGCCGCTGACGGTCGCGGCCAGCAGCAGTCCGGTCAGCCGCTCATTGGTCAGCTCGGTGCCGCCGCCGAGGTGGTAGACCTCCCCGGCCTTGCCGTGGCGCAGCGCCAGTGCGATCCCGCGGCAGTGGTCCGATACGTGCAGCCAGTCGCGTACATGCGCCCGTCGCCGTACAGGGGCACCTTCTCGGGGAACTGGTACGGGCCGTAGTTGTTGGAGCACCGCGTCACCACCACGTCCATTCCGTGGGTGCGGTGGGCGGCGAGGGCGAGCAGATCGGAGCCCGCCTTGGCGGCGGCGTACGGAGAGTTCGGAGCCAGTGGGGTGGCCTCGGACCAGGAGCCGACCGGGATCGAGCCGTAGACCTCATCGGTCGACACATGCAGGAAGCGGCCGACGCCGTGCCGCCGGGCCGCGTCGAGGAGCAGTTGGGTGCCGAGCACGTTGGTGGTCGCGAATGGGGCGGAGCCCACGATGGACCGGTCGACATGCGTTTCGGCGGCGAAATGCACAATGGCGTCGTGTCCCGGCAGCACCCGGTCCAGAACGACGTCGTCGCATACATCCCCCTGAACGAACGAGTACCGGGGGTGATCGGCGACCGGATCGAGGTTTTCCCGCACTCCGGCATACGTCAGCTTGTCCAGGACGGTGATGCGAATGTCGTGCGCCCCCTCGGGAGGCTTCGCATGCGGAAAAGATACATGTCGTACCCGAAGTGACGCCGGGAGGGACATCGGGCGGCAATACGTCACACCGCGGGGAGAAATGCGCGTCCTGGTCTGAACGGTGCTTCATGTACCGTACGGAACCGAAGGGGAAAGGGCCGCCCCCGGCATACCGTGGGCGGGCCCGTTACGGTCAATGCGTGGAATATTGCTTGCGGGCGGCACCGGATCGCGGTTGTGGCCGGTTACCCGTGCGGTTTCAAAACAGCTCATGCCGGTCTTCGACAAACCCATGGTGTATTACCCGCTGTCGACGCTGATGCTGGCCGGAATCCGCGACATCCTGATCATCACCACACCCGAGCACCAGCCGGACTTCCGCCGGCTGCTGGGCGACGGCTCACACTTGGGCCTGCGGCTGAGTTACCGGACGCTGGACCAGCCCGAGGGCATCGCGCAGGCGTTCCTCCTCGGCGCCGAGTTCATCGGCGAGGAGCCGGTGGCGCTGGTCCTCGGCGACAACATCTTCCGCTGCGCCCGAGCGAGCGCGGTGAGTTGGAGATCACCGCGGTCAACGATGCCTATCTGCGCCGGGGTGAGATCGCGGTCACGGTCCTTGACCGGGGTACGGCCTGGCTCGACACCGGTACCTTCATCGCGATGGCGCAGGCGTCGGAGTATGTGCGCGTCATCGAGGAGCGGCCGGGGTCCGAAGATCGGCTGTGTCGAGCAGGTGGCCTGGCGCTGCGGCTACATTGATGACGAGCAGTTGCGCGATCTGAGCTATCCGCTGCTCAAGAGCGGGTACGGCCGCTGTCTGCTGAGCCTGCTGGATGACGAGGCGCCGTTGTGAGCACCGCAGTTGGGGCCGCCCTCATGCGCGGCGCGACACCGCTCGTTGCAGGGCCCGGACCCCTCGGGCGGTCCTCCGCACCGCCGCCGTGTGGGATGCCGACCTCGGGAAGCGTGGACGGGTCGCTGACGACGAGGACGCGCCGGTGTGCGGAGCGCTCCCCGAAGAGCCCGGAGCGGATGGCCGCGGTGACCGTGGCCGCCGCGTACTGCGTACACGCGACAAAGAGCTGCGCGGTGCCGGAGGAGCCCGTGCCGCAGGACAATAGTGCCCACGCGGATCTTCGTCCGGTGCGCCCCGGTCCGGCGCGGCACCCCGGCGGCCGGAGCAGCGAACCGGCCGTCCCGTTGTCGGACCGCGCCGCTACGGTGGCGGGCGTTCACACACCCACCACGGGGAGGCTGGCGATGGGCGCGAGCGGCTGGCATTACCTGACGCGGTACCAGGGCAGTGTCGGGGCGACGCTGACCGCGGTGCAGAAGGAGGTCCTGGCGAGCGGCGCGTACAACTGGCCCTGGGAGACCATGGCCGAATACGGCTTCACGGTCGAGGAGTCATTGCCGCGGCCGTCGTCGTTGGACGAGTTCAACACGGCCAAGGAGACCGAGGAGTTCTGGGACGAGGGCACCCACACGATCCTCGACATCGACAGGGTGGTCCCCACGGCCGGGGCACCCGAGCCGTACAACCCCGACGACTCTGGGACGCTGCGGCCACTCCGGCACGAGCGGGTACTGCACCACTTCGGCACCGACCGGCCGACGCCCGCCCAGTTCGAGGAACTGCTCGCCCGCGACCGGGACTGGTCGGTCCAGCCGGACGTCGACCAGGTGCTGACCGACGAGTGCCAGCTGAGGTGGACCGGCCTGTACGTCCTCCTCTACACCGATGGCGAACCCGGCCATGTGGGGATCTTCGGATACTCGGGAGACTGAACTCGCAGGTCCCGGCGCGTTCATGGTGTCGGGGGCGTCCACGATCCGTCGACCGCGACACCGGCGGCCGCCGCGATCCGTTCACGGGACTCCAGCAGCCGGGCGCGCAACGCGGGCAGGTTTACGCCGAGCAGCCGACCGTCCCGCTTGACCGCCCTGCCCGCGACGAACACGCTGTCCACCAGGCCGGGATGGCCCGCGGCGACGATCGTGCCGACGGGGTTGCCGACCGGGAAGACCGAGGGATCCTCGGCGTCGAGCAGGATCAGGTCGGCGTCCTTGCCGACGGTGATGCTGCCGGTCCGGGCGTCGAGCCCGCAGGTTCGGGCGCCGTCCACCGTGGCGAACTCGACGAAGTCCCGCGCCGTGAGACCGCCGTCCAGACCGCGCTGCACGGCGAACGCCGTGCGCATGGTGGCGAACATGTCGCCACCGGCGGACGGGCAGTCGTCGATCGACAGCGACGGCCGGATTCCCGCGGCCAGCATGCGGCCGGTCTCCGGCCAGCCGAAGCCCATCTTCAGCTCGACATCCGGGCTGATCGTCACCGAGCAGCCCGCGTCGGCCATCATCGCCACCTGGTCGTCGGAGATGCCGTTGCCGTGCACAAAGGTCGTACGGTCATCGAGCAACCCGCGGTCGCGCATATCGGCGATCGGGCGGCGGCCGGTGGGCCAGCCGGTGGTGCCGTGCACATGCACGCTCACCCGCAGCCCGAGTTCCCGCGCCAGCGCGACATCGGCGGCGGTGGTGTCCATGGTGCTCAGCTGCGGCCCGCGCAGGCCCAACACCATGCCGTCGTCAGGGAGTTGCGACCGTACGCGGGTGATCTCGGGGGTGATGTCCGGCTCGTCGGTGGCACCGGCGACGCCCGCGCCGTAGCAGAACACCGAGTGGCCCGGTGCCTCACGTAGCGCCTGGATCGCGGCATCGGCGTTCTCCGGGCGGTCGGCGCAGTGGAACCAGTCGAGCATGGTGGTGACGCCCGAGGCGAGCGCCTCGATCCGGCCGAGCAGATTGCCAAGGTAGACGTCTTCCGGCTGGTAGTGCGGGCGGAGTGTGCCGTGCATGGCGACGCGGTACTGGTCGAACGTCCAGTCCGCGCCGATGCCGCGGAACGCGGTCTGCCAGGTGTGCCGGTGGGTGTCCACGAAGCCGGGCATCACCATCTTGCCCCTGGCGTCCACGACCTCGGCGTCGGCCACGTCGACGGTGGCGGCGACCGCGGCTATCCGGCCGTCCTCGATGAGCACATCGCCCTGTGGGAGATCGCCGACGGCCGGGTCCATGCTGACCACCGTGCCGCCACGCACCAGTGTCCTGATCGGGTGAGCGCTTCCGTACATGCCCATGCCATGGTGTCCTTCCGAGCGAGTTGACGCGTCAACACTAGGACCAGTGAAGTTGACGCGTCAACTCGCTGGCCAGGTATGATTTCACCATGGTCGGCAGCCGTTCGCTGGAACCCGAAGAGTGGGAGTTCTGGGACACCTATATGCACGCTCATCGCCTGCTCGTACGGGAGATGGACCGCGGTCTGCAGCGCGACTGCGGCATCTCGAAGGCCGAGTACAGCGTGCTGGTGACCCTGTGGCGGGCGCCCGGGGACGACATGCGCGTCGGCGAGCTCGCCGAGTCGCTCAACTGGGAGAAGAGCCGCGTCTCGCACCAGCTGACCCGCATGGAGAACCGGGGCTTCGTGGAGCGCACCCCCCACGGGGCCGGTGGCCGCCGCGCCGGAATCGGGCTGACCGCCAAGGGCCGCGGCGCCGTGCGGAGCGCCATGCTCGTCCACGCGGGCAACATCCGTCGTTACTTCCTCGACTTGCTCACCCCCGAGCAGACCGCGGCCATCGGGGCCTGGAGCGAGCAGCTGATCGACCACGTCGAACCGCGCCCCACGGAGACGTGACCGGACACGGAGCCATAGGCGGACACGGAGACGTGAGCGGACCCCGCGAGGGAGCCTCCGGGAAAACACGTTGGCGGGCCACGGCGGCCACTGCTACTTTTCCGGAGGCCGTGCGAGAGAGCTGGGAGGTGGTACCCGTGAACGCAGTATCGACATGGGTGCTCCCCTCCGGGGTCACGGTCGGGCGATAGGTCGTCCGGGAGCGCCGTTCACCAGCGCTCCCGAAAGGCACGACCATGCGATTCACTTCCGAACAGCGCCTCGACGACGGCGTCCTGGAACGCGAATTCACCCTCGGCGAGATCCCCGGCATCCTGTGGACACCGGGATCCGCGTCCGCCCCGGCACCGCTGATCCTGCTCGGCCACCCCGGCGGACTGCACAGGATGTACCCCCGGCTGGCGGCCCGGGCCCGGCACTGCGCGGCGGACGGCTTCGCCACGGCCACCATCGAACTCCCCGGCAGCGGTGACCGGCCCCGTTCGGCCGCCGCAGAGCAGGCCCGCGCCGAGGTGCGCCGGGCGGTGGAGGCGGGCCAGCCGGTCGGCGAGGACACCGTGGACCGGCTCATCCTCCCGCTGGTCGACACGTCGGTCCCGGAGTGGCGGGCCGCCCTGGACGCCCTCCTCGCACTGCCCGGGATCGGCGGCCCGGTCGGTTACTCGGGCGGAGTGATCGCCATCGGCATCCGGCTGGCGGTGGTCGAGCCGCGCATCTCGGCCGCCGTTCTGTTCGCCGGGAGTTTTGTGCCGCGCGCCCTGTTCGAGGAGGCCCGGCGGGTCACCATTCCGCTGCACGTCCTGCTGCAGTGGGACGACGAAGGGAACGACCGGCAGTCGGCCCTGGACCTGTTCGACGCCTTCGGCTCCGAGGAGAAGACGCTGAACGCCAATATGGGCGGGCACACCGGCGTCCCGCGGTCCGCGGGTGACGCCGCGGCCGGGTTCTTCACCCGGCATCTGGGTGCCCGGCATACGGGCTAGCCGCCGGTCGGGGCGGCGCTCGGCCATCGGCGCCGCCCTCAGCCGGGCCCGCGCCCCGCCGCACAGGATCCGTACCGCGGCACACGCCCGTACCCTGGCGGCATGCGCATGCGCCCCACTTTGAGCTGGACCCCCACCGAGGAGCCGCCGCCGGGCAGCACCGATCTGGAACCGGTCGCCGACCTGCTGAGCAGCGGCGGTGTGCTGGTGCTCAGCGGGGCGGGCATCTCCACGGAGTCGGGCATCCCCGACTACCGGGGCGTGGACGGGAGCCTGAACCGGCACACCCCGATGACCTACCAGGACTTCACGGCCGACGCCCGGGCCAGGCGCCGCTACTGGGCGCGCAGCCACCTCGGCTGGCGCACCTTCGGCCGCGCCCGTCCCAACGACGGCCACCGGGCCGTGGCCGCGTTCGCGCGGCACGGCCTGCTCTCGGGCGTGATCACGCAGAACGTCGACGGCCTCCACCAGGCGGCCGGCAGCGAGGGCGTCGTGGAACTCCACGGAAGCCTGGACCGGGTCGTCTGCCTCTCCTGCGGCGCCTTCAGCCCGCGCCGCGAGCTCGCCCGGCGGCTGGAGGAGGCCAATGCGGGCTTCGAGCCGGTGGCCGCCGGAATCAACCCGGACGGCGACGCCGACCTCACCGACGAACAGGTCGGGGACTTCCGCGTGGCGCCCTGTACGGTCTGCGGCGGCGTCCTCAAACCGGACGTGGTGTTCTTCGGCGAAGCCGTTCCTCCGCGGCGGGTCGAGCACTGCCGCGAGCTGGTCCGTGAGGCGGCCTCGCTGCTGGTCCTGGGCTCCTCACTGACGGTGATGTCCGGGCTCCGCTTCGTCCGCCAGGCGGCCCGGGCCGGAAAACCGGTGCTGATCGTCAACCGGGACCCGACCCGGGGCGACCAGCACGCCGTCACCCGGGTCGCACTCCCCCTGGGCACGGCCCTCACCACGGTGGCCGACCACCTGGGCATCTCCAAGGGGATCAGCGCTCCCGATGACCGCGCGATCACTTCCGCCGTACCGTCCCAGACCGGAACCACGTAGACATTAGAGGGCTACGCCGACCCGCTGCATGGCACACCCGGCCGGTGGCACCGGCCGGGTGCGGTCCCTCAGCGCCTCTCCGCCGGGGGCGGGAGCATGTCCAGCTTGGCGGCGAGCAGTCCGGCCTCGAAGCGCGATCGCGCTTCGAGGCGTTCCATGATGTCCGCGACATGTCTGCGGTAGGTCCGCACGGAGATGGACAGCGCCCGGGCGGCGACCTCGTCGGTGGCTCCGACCCGCAGCATCCCCAGGATCTCGGCGACCAGCCGGGTGCGGCGGCGGTCGCCGAAGTCGGGCCGCGCCGAGAGCGGGGCCGATCTCTTCCAGATGGAGTTGAACAGCGTGTGCAACGCCTGGACGGGCAGCGCCTCCTGGGTGGTGAAGATCTGCGGTCCGGCTTCCGCCCGCAGATTGGTCAGGGCCGTACGGCCGTCCGCCATGACCGCCTCGATGGGATCGAGGCGGGCCAGTCTCACCTCAGGACCGGCGCCGTCGCCGCCGATGGTGTGCAGCAGACGCCGGTCATAGGTGTGGCGGGTGCACAGGATCCGCACCCGGACGTCCGGTTTCGCCTGGGCCAGGAGCGCCGGGAGCAGCGACCGCAGCACCTCGCGCTGGGTCCCCCGGGGTAACGCGAGGATGATGGACACGTGCTGTCCGGCCTCGCGCACGACCGCCCGGGCGTCCTCCGCCGGTCCGGGACACCGGCCCACCGGTGCGGCGGACGACCGCAGAGCGGACCCGATCGGAACCGGGACGGCCCTGCGCAGCGGAAGAGGCGTCATGGGGTGTCCTCCAGCGGTGACAGCAGCCCGAGCTCACTGGCCCGTACCCCGGCCTGGAAGCGGGACTCCGCGCCCAGCCCCTCCAGGATCTCCGCCACCCGCCGGCGATAGGTGCGGTAGGAGATGCCCATCTTCTGTGCCGCGACCCGGTCCGTGTGGCCGTCCCGCAGATGCCCCAGGACCTGCCGCTGGTCCTCGTGCCGCACCAGCTCCCGCCGCTTCTGGAATTCGGTCAGCGGTATCGCACTTCCCCACGCACCGAGGAAGAGAGAGCCCAGCGCGCCGATCTCCGCGGATTTGTCGAAAAGCGCCACGCTCCCGTCCTTGAGGGCGATCGGCGACCACAGCAGCGCACCGCGGAAGTCGGCCATCGCCACACCCTGCAGCGGACTCTCCGCAATTCGGACAGCGATGTTCGCCCGCTCGGTGGTCAACCGGCGCAGGACCTCGACGTCAAAAGCGCGAGAGGCGAAGAGGACCCGGAATTCAACGTCCGGGCGCACCGTCTTCGCCATGGCGTGGAGCGCCGGACCAAATTCCGACAAACCTCGTCGATCGCTGGGAATCGTGATGTTCACACTACTTGTGGCCTGGTCAGCCAAGGCGGTGGCGGCGGCCACCAGAAGTTCGGCGTCCAGCCGCTGGATCGCAGCGCCCCGTCGGGTCCCCGGTTCCAGCGCATCGGTCGTCACCATGTCCGCCAAGAGCGGGACTCCGCCTTTATTTCCTATCAATGTGGAACCCCCGTGCAAATATTTCTTACCCCCGGACTGACTACTCCGGGCACGCACATGGAGTCTACGGCTCCGCACTTTTCACGCGCTTTCACCTTGCTTACATACACGCCACACCGGCCGTTTCGGCTTCGTGGCCGGGAGCCTTTGCGGGTGTTCCGGCGTGGTGGGGTTCCGGCGGCACTTCAGGGGCGTGTCATGGCCGCCGTCCGCCGAGCACCTGTGTACGCAAGGCGGCTTTGTCCACCTTTCCACTGCCATTGCGGGGCAGTGCGTCGACATGGTGAACGGCCGTGGGAAGCTTGTACCGGGCCAGCCGTTGCCCGGTGAACGCCCGGATCTCCTCCAGGGTGGCCCGGGCGTCCCCGTCCTGGCACAGCACCGCCACCGGGCTCTCGCCCCACCGCGGATGCTCGACGCCGACCACGGCCGCCTCGCGCACCCCGGGGTACTCGGCCAACTGCCGCTCCAGTTCGGCCGGGTAGATGTTCTCGCCGCCGCTGATGATGACGTCCTTGAGCCGGTCCACGATGAACAGCAGTCCGTTCTTGTCGACGCGGCCGATGTCCCCGGACCGGAACCATCCGGCGTCGTCCAGCACCCGCCCGGTGGCCTCCGGGTTGTTCCAGTAGCCCGCGAAGACGTTGGGGCCCCGGACGCAGATCTCCGCGGCCACCTCCGGTTCGGTGACCACACCGCCGGTGGCCGGATCGACCAGCCGGATCTCGGTGTGGGGCAGCGGGAATCCGGCCGCGTCGGGGTGGGCGGCCACCAGTTCCGTGGGCAGATGGCTGGCCAGTGGCGCGGTCTCGGTCATCCCCCACGCCTGGTGCAGGGTGATGCCGTGGGCGAGGTAGTCGCGCACCAGGGCGGGGGGCACCGGGGCCCCGCCGACGATCGCGGCGCGCAGCGCGGAGAGATCGGCGTGTGGGAAACCGGGGGTGGCGGCGATGGCCGCGAACATCGTCGGCACCGCGATGAGATTGGCCACCCGGTGCTCGACCAGGTCCGCCAGGCACTGTTCGGGCGAGAAGGTGCGCCGGATCACCAGGGTGCCGCCGTAGCAGAGGGAGCCCAGGGTGAAGCCGCTGAGCCCGGCGATGTGGAACATGGGCGCCAGCACCAGGGTGGTGTCGCCCAGCCGGGTGCGGATCACGGCGGCGGTGTTGATGTGGTTCCACCACAGGTTGCCGTGGGTGAGCACCGCGCCCTTGGGCCGCCCGGTGGTGCCCGAGGTGTACATGATGACCGCCGGGTCGGTGGGCCGGACCGCGACCGGCGGCGCGGCGTCCGCCGTCTCCGGTGTCCCCGCCGTTTCCGCCGCCGTCTCGCCCGTCTCCCCCGTGGCCAGGGTTTCCCAGCGGGGGTGGACCCCGGAGGCGGCGGGGCCACTGTCGGCGAGCAGGAACCGCTGGACGGGCACGGTGTCCGCGATGCCGTCGATCAGGGCGGGGTCCTCGGCGATGAGGGTGTGGGGGCGGCAGTCGCCGAGGAGGTACGCCACCTCGGCTCCGGCCAGCCGGATGTTGAGCGGTACGAAGACCGCTCCGAGGTGGGCCGCGGCCAGCGCCGCCTCCAGCAGCACCGGGCCGTTCCGCCCCAGGAAGGCGATCCGGTCGCCCGGGCGCACCCCGCCGTCGGACAGGGCCACCGCCAGCGAGCGCACCCGGGCGGACAGCGTCCCGTAGCTGATCCGGGCGCCCTCGTACACGATGGCGGTGGCGTCCCGGGTGGTCCGGGCCCAGTAGTGGACCGCCGCCGCCGGGCCAAGGTTCTGATCCTTCATCGGTTCCTCTTCGCCGATCGTCGGGCAGCGGTCAGCCGCAGCCGCCCGCGTGCCCCTGGTCTCCGCCCGGTCCGGGCGCCGCGCCGGAGGGTGCCGTTTCCGACGGTGCGGTGTCCGGCCGCCCCGGTGCGGCGCCCTTCACCGACGCGATGAACGGGGCGAGCCGGTCCACACCCCAGAACTTGTGGAAGCCATGGATGAAGAACGGCACGCCGAACACGCCGTCCGCGTCGACCCGCAACAGCGCCTCGACACCGCGTTCGCGCAGTTCGTCATCGTCCGCGGCGCCCGCCAGGCGGTCCTCGGGCAGCCCGAGTTCGGCGGCCACCTCCGCGATGGTGGCGGGCGCGCAGATGTCCCTGCCCTCCTCCCAGCGGGCCCGGTAGACGCGCTCGACGAACTCCGGGCCCTTCCCCTCGTCCACCGCGGCGAGATGGGCCAGGTGCGGGACCTCCCACACCGGGTCCCGGTCGACCGGCCACGCGGGCTTGAGCCCGCGCTCGGCGCACAGCCGGCGTACGTCCTGGAGGATGTAGAGGTGCTTGGCGCGGGACATGGCGGCGTACGGGAAGCCGCCGCCCGCCCTTTCCAGCATCAGCTGGCTGCGGGCGTCCGGCTCCCAGAAGGGCCGCCAGGTGATGGCGTTCGCCACCTCCGGGTGGTCATCGCGCAGTTGGCGATAGGCGAGCCAGGAGTACGGGCTGCGCAGGGAGAAGTAGAAGCGGGGCGTACGGTCCCTCCGGGGCATGGCCGGCCTTTCCTCAGATGACGATGCCGCCGTCGATCTGCAGCACGCTTCCGGTCACGTATTCGGCCGAGGCCAGGTACGCGACCATGTCCGCGACCTCTTCGGGGCGTCCGAAGCGCTGCAGCGGGATCTTCTTCGCGGCGTCCGCGCGGGCGCCGTCGGCCAGCGCGGCGGTCATGTCGGTCTCGATGAATCCGGGTGCCACCACGTTGGCGCGGATGCCGTACCTGCCGACCTCCTTGGCCAGCGCCTTGGTGAACCCGATGATCCCGGCCTTGGAGGCCGAGTAGTTGGTCTGGGTGGGGTGTCCGTACACCCCGGCGACCGAGGAGATGTTCACGATGCAGCCCCGCCGGCGCTTCATCATCTCGAAGACGGCCGCGCGGCACACGTGGTAGGTGCCGTCGAGGTTGGTGTCCAGGACCTGGTGCCACTCCTCGTCCTTCATGAGCAGCAGCGGGTTGTCACGGACGATCCCCGCGGAGGTGACCGTGACGTCGATGGGGCCGAGTTCCCCCTGGACGGTGGCCATGAAGCGGCGTACCGCGTCCGCGTCCGAGACATCGGTCCGCAGCGCCAGCGCCCGCCGGTCCAGCTCCTCGACCTCCTTCACCAGCAGTGCGCCGGGCTCCGGATCGGGTGCGGCATGACAGAACGCCACGTCGTACCCCTCGCGGGCCAGGCGCAGCACCGTGGCCCGTCCGATGCCGCGCGTACCGCCGGTGACCACGGCCACCCGGTTGTCGGTAGCGGTCATGTCGTGCGCCTCCTCTCAGGCCCGGTCCGCCGTGGCCGGGGCGGCCGTGGCCAGCCCGGATCCCGGCCGGAACGCGATGACCAGCTGTTCGATCTCCATGACCGTCTCGTCCCCGACCGCGCTCCGCCCCTCGAAGATCACGGTGTCCGCGAAGCTCCGGGTCAGCCGCACCTGGTGTTCCACCACATCGCCCGGGCGCACCCGCCCGGTGAACCGGACCCCGGAGATGCCGCCGAACAGCATCACGCGGTCGCCCCGTGCATCGGGGACCGGGTCGTCCCAGGTGGCGAGGAGCCCGGCGGCCTGGCAGCAGGACTCGACCAGCAGCACCGCCGGATAGTCGTGGTCCCGCTCGGCCGCGTCGTCGGCGAGGCGGTCGTACCAGGGCTCGTTGCAGGTGACGGCCTTCCTGGCGATGAGCCGCGCGCCCGGCTCCACCTCGACGACGCGGTCGAGCAGCAGCATCGGATGGCGGTGCGGGAGCCGTCGTTTGAGTTCGGCGGCCCCGGCGAATATCGCGGTCACCGCGCCCCCTCGTCCTCGAAGCGGAGGGCGATCCGGGCGACGCCGCCGCGCGGGCCGGTGACCGAGGCGGAGCAGCGCCCGTCCGCGCCGTCGCGGCGCCAGGTCAGATCGGCGGTGAGCGTGTCGCCGGGGAATACGGGGTTCGTGAACCGCGCGCTCTCGATGCCGGACAGCACCCAGGTGTGGTCCGGCTCGGGGGCTGCGGCCAGCGCTCCGCGGTGCAGGAACTCGATGACGCAGACGCCGGGGAAGATGGGGAATCCGGGGTAGTGGCCGGGGAACACCGGCTCCCCGGGCCCGACGGTCATCGATACGCGCGCGGTCCCGTCCGGGGCCGTGCCGTGCTCGATCCGTCCCGCCACCGGAGTGCACGCCGGGCTCATCCCTCGGCTCCGAGCTTGTCGGCGAGCACGTCGTAGGTCCGCGGCAGGGTGGTCAGCCCGCGCACATCCGACTCCGCGAACCGTACGGAGTACTTCTTCTCCAGGGCGACGATCACCTCGAGCGCCAGCAGCGAATCGCCGCCCAGATCCTCCACGAAGCGGGTGTCGTCGGTCACCTCGCCCGGGTCCACGCAGAACACTTCGGCGATGGTGCGCCGCAGGTCCTCCAGGTCGAGGGGGGTCGGTTGGGTGTCGGGCATCGTGCCTCGTCTCTCCATAGGTTGCGGATCGCCATGGGTTACGGGTCGCCATCGGGCATGGCGCACGGGGTCATGAACCTGCGAGCCTCAGCAGGGCGGCTCCGACCATGCCGTTCGCCTCGGCGGAAGTGATCAGGACGGTCCGGGACCCGGCGCCGGCCTCCCCGGAGCCGGTGCGGGCGAGCACCGCGGCGATCTGGAACGCGGCGGAGGCCGCGAAGGTGTCGCCGATGGAATCGGCGCAGGCCACCCGGGGCGGAAGGGGGGTGCCCAGCACGTCGGTCACGGCGGCGCGCTCCGCGTCGCCCTCGGGCCCGGCCAACTGGGTGTCGGCGAGGGCGTCGACGCCGTCCGCATCGAGGTCCGACCGGTCCAGCAGCCGCCGCAGACACTCCACCAGCACCGGCCGGACCGCCGCCAGGTCCTCGGCGAAGCCGAACTCCAGCCCCAGGACCTCGGCGATACCGCTCCTGCCGTGGGCCCGGGCGTCCTCGGCGTCCTCGAGCAGCCACACCGCGGCGCCCTCGCCGAGGACCGCGTCGCGCCGCCCGTCGTCACCGGTGGCCTCCCGCGCGTGCCAGGCGAGCCAGGCGCGGGCCGTGGAGAACTCCTCGACCGCGCCGCACAGCAGGGTGCGCGCCCGGCCAGCGCGGTGCAGCCGCAGCGCGTACCGCAGGGCCAGCAGTCCGGTGGCCCTGCCCCCGGCGATCGTGGTGTTGGGGCCCTTGAGGCGGTGCCAGATGGCCGACTGTCCGGCGGCGCAGTTCATCACGGTGTTGGGGAAGCGCGCGGGGTCGACCAGATAGGGGCGGTCCCCGACCAGCGAGTCCCGGGTGAAGTTCATCATGCTCTGGGCGCTTCCGGTGCTGGTGCCGAGCACCAGGCCGGTGTTCTCGTCGATCCCCGGCAGCCGTCCGGTGTCCCCGGTGGCGAGCAGTCGGCCGAGCGCGACCACGGCCAGGCCGGTGATCCGATCCATCGAGCGGGTGCCCTTACGGCCCAGCAGCCCCCGGATGTCAAAGCCGGGGACCAGGCACGCCTCCTCGAACGGCACCTCCCACTCCTCGCGGTCCAGCCGGACCGCGGCCCGGCGGCGGGAGTCCAGCCCCCGGGAGAACTCGGCGCTGCCCAGCCCGAGCGGGGAGAGCGCGGACCAGGCGGAGATGACCGGGTCGGTGGAGACCATGGACGGATGTCTTCCTTCGGGCGCGGACGCGGACGGGGCTGGAGCGGGGGCGGATGAGGACGGGGGATGATGGGGATGGGAGCGGTCGGGGGTCAGAAGAACCACACCCGCGCGTAGTCGGACCAGCGGCTCACCAGATCGGCCCCGGCCACCCGGCGCACCCCGGGGAGCAGCCGCTCCCGCGCGCGGGCGCCCAGCGCGGACAGATCGGCCTCCTCCACGAACACGGTGGCGCCGTCGTCGAGGAGTTGGCGGAGCAGTCGGCGCGGGTCGGGCAGGGTGTCGAGGGTCCGTCCGGCGATGCGCAGGGCCGCCTCGTACGGGGTGTCCACCGCGTACGAGGCCGCGAGCCCGCGCAGCACCACATGGATGCCTCCGCTCTGCCGGTGCAGTTCGCGGACGAAGAACAGGGTGTCGGCGAATTGGGTCTCGACCGCGCCCCGATGGGCGCGCTCGATGATCAGCAGGGTGTTGTCGGTCGTGGCCACGGTTCAGCAGACCCCCATCGCCACGACCTTGTCGGTGGCCCGTATGTGCTGCCAGAACTGGCTCGGCGGACGCTTGAGCACCTCGGCGATCTGGTCGGACCTGCCGCGCTCGGCACAGCAGAAGCGGCAGACGTACCAGTCCAGGCGCTCGGGGTAGGCGATGAGCAGCTCCCGTATCAGCGTCACGGTGGAGGGGTGGTCCACCGTGCGGTCGGCGACGTTGACGGGTTTGCTGTCGCCGAAGGCGGCGCAGGTGAGCGCGGTGGCGTCGCCGCAGGCCCAGACCTGTACGGCGGCGCCCTCGTCCAGCAGGGCCTGCGCCAGCCGGAGCGCGCTGGTCACCAGGTCGTTCTGGTGCGGCGCGCCCAGCAGCTTCAGCAGCACATCGGTGTGTCGGACGGCGAAGACCATGTCAGTGCCACACCACCCGCACCGCGGGGCTCAGCAGCTTCCGCGCCACGTCCCGCATCTCCACCAGCCGGGCCCCTGGCACCAGGTCCTCGGCGTCAACGGCCCGCTGGCGCAGGGAGAACGCGTCCACCCACAGCCGACCGCCCAGCCACAGCAGGGCGTCGAGTTCGGGCATGGCTCCCCGCACCGCCCCGGTCACGCCGTTCTCGACCAGGAACAGCGCCACGTCTTCGCCCTCCCGCGCCAGTTGGGCGGCGTCGTCGGCGAACCGGTGGCTGGCCGGACCGGCCGGCGGGCCGCCGCTCTCGATCAGCAGGTATTCGTTCATGGCAGAGATGTCTCCGGGTCCGTCAGCGTCCGTCCGTGCCCCGGCGGTCAGCCGGTGGCCCGCTCGCCACCGAGGGCGCGCATCACACGGTCGTCGAAGGTGACCAGGGACCAGTCGCGGCGGCTCTCGATCTCCGCGTAACCGTGGGTGATGGTGCCGGTGGCGGTCCGCACGAGCCGCCCCTCACGCACCACGTAGCAGTCCATGCGGGAGGTGTAGGTGAAACCCTTGAACACGTCCTCGACCGTGTAGACGGTGTAAAGGTCCTCCTCCATCAGCGCCTCGTCGAGGATGTGGATGGCGGAGTGCGGGACGACGGGTATCCACTTGCGGTCCTCGAGCAGCTGCTTGATGGAGATGCCACGGTCGGCCAGGAAGAGGTCGACCACCTCCTCCATCTGGCGCAGATAGCCGGACAGCTGAAGGCGCTCGCTGAAGTGGCAGTACGGGTACGGGATGCGCCACTTCCAGCCGAAGGCGTTCTCGCCGGAGGTCAGCTGGTCCAGCACCGGGTCGGCACCGGTGGTACCCCGGCCGAGGGAGAGCGCGCGGCCGTCGGCGGGCGCTGCGGCGGGGGGCGACTGCGGCTGTCCGGTGCCCAGCCTGGACACCGCGAACCGGGCGAGTTCGGCCGGTGGCTCCCCCTCGGCGGGCAGGAAGTCGCTGCGCCGCAGGGAGACCCCGACCTTGGAGGTGGCCGCCTTGAGCCGCTGCCCGTCCCGCTCCAGGGTCAGCGTGACCCGGAAGCGGAGGACGTCGTCGGTGTCCTTGGTCGCCGGTTCGACCCGGGTCTCCACCAGGTCGTCCATGTGGACGGCGTGCAGGATGCGGGTGTCCAGGCCGACGAGGTCCAGCCCCAGGGCGTAGTCCTCGAACAGGGCCCGGGCGGGCATCCCGGCGCTGCGGAAGTGCTCGAGAACGGCCTCCTCGATCAGGTAGTTGACGTGCTTGAACCCGATCCAGGTGCAGATGTTCGAGCCTTCGTACCGGGGTCGCAGGGCCACCTGTGTGCTCTTGGCGAGCAGCGGTTCCAGTGCGGGCTCGGTGTCGGTGGTCATCGGTGGTGCTCCATGGTGAGGTGAGGGGATCCTGACGGCGGGCCCGGGAGGCGGGTCCGCAGAAATGTGTTGGTGAGGTCGGCGAACTCTTCGACCGCCGAGACCATCGGGAAGTGTCCGTGGCACGGCAGGACGTGCACGGAGGCGTCGGGAAGCGACATGGCCAGCGCCTGCGCGTCGGAGGGGGCGGCCACCATGTCGTCGCCACCGCTGACGAGGAGGAACGGCATCGTCATCCGTTCGGTGCGCATCTGCGGCATCCGCAGATACGTGCCGAAGAACTGGAACCACCCGTAGGGGCTGACCAGATCGCGGATCTTCATGGCGATGGTGTGCCTGCGCTCGTCGGGGAGACGCCTGCTGGGCCCCATCTGCATGCCTTCGATGAGGATCCGGTCGAAGTTGTTGACGTAGTAGGCGAGCGAGTTCCAGTCGAACTCCTCGGCCGTGGCCCGGTACAGCGGGGAGATGAGCACCACGGCGCTCGGCCCCCGGGCGGCGTCCGCGCCGCCGGTGCTCCACCGGTCCAGCCAGGTCAGCGCGGCGCTGGTGCCGAAGGAGTGCGCGATGACGACGTCGGGGCCGCCCGGTACGCCGGCCACCGCCTGGTCGGCCCATGTCTCGACGGGGAGGCCGGTCCAGCCGTGCACTCCGGTGCCCCGCCACGGCAGGTCGGCGGTCCACAGCTCGCACCGCGGGTCGGCCAGCGGCAGGAAGGGGTCCCAGACACCGGCGTTGCTGCACAGCCCGTGCAGCAACAGCACGCGCAGCGGGTCGGGGGCCAGGGCCCGCCGGGCGCACCGCACGATCACCGGCTGCTGCTCCGGCTGGCCGCCGGTCTGGCGTAGCGGAGTGGCGTACCGGCCGGGGTCCACGCTCACGGGTGCTCCTCCCGGGCGGGGTGCAGCAGCAGGCCCGCGACCGCGTCATCGGTGTCCTCACCCGTGGTGATCAGCGCCGTTCCGGTGGGGTGGGAGCCGAACCGGGCGACGGCGGCGGCACACTGGAGCACGCCCAGGGCGCCGTCGGCCCGTCCGAACGCGCCGGTCGGGTCATGGCGCGGCGCGTCGGGGAAGCCGGGTGTGCCGGGCGCCGGAGGCTTCTCCTGGGAGGTGAGCCAGATGCCGGGGGCGGGGCGGCCCTCGGGGAGCACCCGCTCGACCGCCGCCCGGACACTTTCCCTCCGGGTGTACGCCCCCAGGGCGGCCAACGGCCGTACGCCACGGGCGCGGGCGGCGGCTTCGCCCTCGATGACCAGGGCGACGGCGCCGTCAAGCAGGCGCTCCGCCGCCTCGCCGAGCAGCCCTTCCACCACGGGGTTGGCGGTCTCCACACCGATGACGACCGCCCGGTCGCACCGCCCGGCGGCGACCAGGGTGGCGGCCCAGTACACCGCGTCCAAGCCCGAGGTCGGCCCGTTGCAGAACATCAGGTTGGGGCCGCGCAGCCCGTGCTGCATCGCCACCGAGGAGGCGATCACATTGCTCGACGCGTTGGGCAGCGCCATGGGGCTGATGTGCGAGGTCGTCTCCGTGCCGATGGCCGAGGCCACCTCGCAGACGGTGTCCAGGTTGCCGAGGTTGGAGCTGACGGCGACGCCGACCGTGTCCCCGGGGACGGTCAGTCCGCCCTCGCCGTCGGCGGGCAGCAGCCCGGATGAGCGCAGGACGTCCCGTGCGGCGCACAGGGCGAGTTGGGTGGCCCGGTCCTTGTAGCGCAGGCCCCGGCGGCCGAGGAGGGTGCCGGGGTCCACCGGCTCGGCCGGCTCCCGGGTGGTGCGCAGCAGGTCCGCGGCGTCGCGGGCGCCCGGCAGCGCCAGGCCGACGCCGGTGACGACGGTGTCAGACGCGGATGTCACGCGGCCACTCCTTCCACGATGGCGACCGCGTTGACCCCGCCGAAGCCGAACGCGTCGACCTGCGCGATCCGCAGCCGCTCCGTCTCCTCCGGCGGGGTGGGCCCGGTCGCGAAGCGGAACTGCCCGGCGACCCCGGCCGGGGTGTCCAGGGCGATGGTCGGCGGGACCCGGCGCTCGGCGAGCGCCCGGGCGGCGACGATCAGGCCGAGCAGCCCCGATCCGCCGGAGGTGTGCCCGGTCATGGACTTCACCGCCGTCATCAGCGGACGGCCGATCCCGCCGCCGAAGACATCGCCCAGGGCCGTGGCCTCCGCCTCGTCGTTGAGGGAGGTGCCGGTGCCGTGCAGCAGGATCAGGTCGATGTCGTCGGCCTTGATACCGGCCTGCTCATGCGCCAGTCGGATGGCCTGGGCGATACCGGCCGGGTCGGGTGCGGTCGGGTGGGCGGCGTCGCAGTTCATGCTCGCGGCCCGGAGCCGGCCCCTGGCCCGGCGGGCCGCGGGGTGGTCCTCCCGGGTGAGCACCACGGCCGCGGCGCCGTCGCCCATCAGGGTGCCCCGGCGGTTCTGGTCGAAGGGCCGCACCCGGTCCGGGGGGTCCAGCTGCACCCGGTCAAGCAGCCCGAACATGCTCGCGGTGATGCTGTCCACGCCGGCCACCACCACCGCTTCGGCGGTGCCCGCGGTGAGCAGGTCGCTCCCCATGGCCAGGGCGTGCAGGGACGCCGAACACGCGTTGGAGATCGTGTAGGTCCAGGTGGCCCCGAAGCGCTCCCGCAGTGCGGTCCCGAAGTGGAGTCCGCCGAGGTCGAATTCGGCGTCCTCGCACCACCTGAGCTCGACGGACCGCAGCTCCCGCAGTCCGGTGCCGACGATCACCGGGGTGGAGGACAGGTCCTCGTCGAGACCGGCGTCGCGCAGCGCCTCGGCCACCGCCCGCAGCAGCCAGGCGGTCGCGCGGGACGGCACATCGGTGCCGTCCGCGGGGCGGTCGTCGATCTCGTAGGCGTGTGCGGTCCGGAAGGCGCGGCGGTCGAAGCCGCGCAGCGGGGCGCGTCCGCTGACCCCCGCGCAGAGGGCGTCGAAGACCTCGTCGGCGTCCTGTCCGATGCTGGCCACCGCACCGGTGCCGGTTATCGCCCAGCTCATCGGGACCGTCGCATGCGGTCGATCACCCGTGCCACGTCTGTTCCTCCTCGTATTTGCCCAAGATCAGCACAGCGTTGTTTCCCCCGAAGGCGAGACCGTTGTTCTGCACGACTCTCGGTTTGGCGGCGACGGCCTCATTGGGCACACAGTCGAGACCGCATTCGGGGTCGGTCTCGACATGGTTGATCGTGGGCGGGATAAACCCTTCGACGATGGCGAGCACACAGCCGATCGAGGCCAGCGCGCTCGCGGCTCCCATGCTGTGGCCGAGCATCGATTTCATGGAAATCGTGCGCGGGGCCGTATCCGCCCCGAACACCCGGCGCACGGCGGCGGCCTCGGTCACGTCGTTGGCCCGGGTCCCGGTGCCGTGCGCGGAGATGAAATCGACATCGCCGGGCCCCACTCCCGCATTCTCCAGCGCCAGCCGCATACAGTCGGCCACGCTGTCCTCATCGGGTGCGACCGGATGGTGCGCATCGCAGTTCAAGGCGAAGCCGAGCACTTCGGCGTGAATGCGTGCGCCCCGCGCCCTGGCCGACTCCAGATTCTCCAGGACCAGCACACCGGCGCCCTCGCCGGTGAGAATTCCCTGCCGGTCCTTGTCGAAGGGCTGGCACCTCTCGGGTGCGATGGTGCCGATCCGGTAGAAGCCGGTGAACGTCTTGCGGCAGAGCGCGTCGGCGCCACCGCACAGCGCGTAGTCCACGTCCCCCGAGCTGATGGCGTCGTAACCGTAGCCGATGGCGTAGTTCCCGGCGGCGCAGGCGGTGGGCAGGGTGACCGCCTCCACCGAGCGCAGGCCCAATTCGCGGGCCACCGCGGACGACAGCCGGCCCGGGGTGACCCGCTCGGCCACCGCCGGGTCCATCGCCTCGGGCCCCTTTGACAGCTCGGTCTCGACCAGCCGGTCCATGTCCCTGGCCTCGCCGTCGGTGGTGCCGATCGCGGTCAGGCCGCGGCGGGCCCGCAGGTCCGCCTCGTCGAGCCCGGCGTCCTCGACCGCCATCCGGGCGGCCGACACCGAGAACTGGCCCGCGCGGCCCAGCGTGTGCAGGGGGACGTTACGGATGTGGTCCTCGGGCGCGAAGCCCGTCACCTCGCACCCCATGGCATGGGCGAATCCGTCGGTGTCGAACGCCGTGATGGGCCGCACCGCGCTGTGCCCGGAGCGCAGCCCGGTGCGGAAGTCGGCCGTTCCGATGCCGATGCTGGATATCGCTCCCATACCGGTGACGACGACTCGGTGAGGGGCCTCGCTCCGCATGATCCCGCTCTCTCCTCAACTCCCGGACGGCCGATCGAACTCCCGTTCCGCTTACTTCTCGCTCGCCTCCGCGACCACCGCGTAAATGCCGTCGAGATTCACCATGCGCGACATCTCCGCCTGGTCGATGGTGATTCCGAACGTCTTCTCCAGGGCGGCCAGGATCTCAATGGCCCGCAGCGAGTCGGCGTCGTGGTCCTCCTTCAGGAGGCCGCTTTCCGTCAATTCCTCCGGATCGATTTCAAGGATGTCGCAGACGATTTCCTTGATGTCATCACGACGCTCCTGCACAAGTGCGCTCATATGCTCTTCCTCTGCCTTCTTCGCATTTGTTGGGCCGACGCTTCAGGACATTACGTTCGGCCAAGCAAGGGATTCAATGGTTTCGGACACATGCTGCCAACAACGTCCCGCCGATAGCGGTGAGTTGTCCATGTTCCGGCTTATGCCATACGCAGCGGCAGGCTTTCCAGCCCGCGCATCAGGGTGCTGCTGCGCCATTCCAGTTGGGCCACCGGGGTGGTGAGCTCAATCGTTTTGTAGCGGTCGAGCAGCCTGGTGAAGACGACTTCGGCCTCCAGCCGGGCCAGCGGCGCGCCGAGGCAGAAGTGGATACCGTGCCCGAAGGAGACATGGCCCCGGGCGTCCCGTTTCAGGTCCAGCCGGCCGGGCTGCGGGAACCGCTCGGGGTCGTGGTTGGCGGAGTCGATGTTCACCATCACGAACTCGTCCGCGGGGATGAGCACACCGCCGATCTCGACCGGTTCCCTGGTGAAGCGCATGGTCGCCTGGTTGACCGGGCTCTCGTAGCGCAGGAACTCCTCGATGGCGCCGGGCAGCAGGGAGCGGTCGGCGCGCAGTTCGGCGAACTGTTCGGGGTGGGTCACCAGGGCCAGTGCGCCGTTGCCGATGAGGTTCACGGTGGTCTCGTGGCCGGCCGCGAGCAGCAGTACGGCCATGGCCGCGATTTCCTCGTCGTCCAGCGCCGACTCGCTGTCCTCGGTGGCGAGGGCCGAGATCATGTCGTCCCCGGGCGACGCGCGTTTGGCGGCCACCAGCTCGCGGATGTACGCGTTCATGGAGACGCTCGCGTCCTGGAAGACCTCGGGCTCGACCGTGAGGACGAAGGCGTTCGTCCAGGACCTGAAGGTGCGCCGGTCCTCCTCGGGCACGCCGAGCAGTTCGCAGATCACGGTGATGGGCAGCGGGAAGGCCAGGGCCTCGATGAGGTCGACCGAGTCCTGTCCCTCGACGGCGTCCAGCAGCTGGTCGGTGATCTGCTCGATACGGGGTCGCAGCCGCTGCACCCGGCGCAGGGTGAAGCCCTTGTTCACCATGTGCCGCAGCCGCTTGTGCTCGGGCGGATCGGTGTTGAGCATGTGGTGGCTGAGCGCCTGGCTGAAGATCTCCTGGTGGGCCTGGATCCGGCGCTCCCGCAGGATGCGCATGATCTCCCAGGAGTCCTTGGCGAACCGGGGGTCCGACAGCGCCTGGCGCACCGGTCCGTATCCGGTGACGAGCCACAGTCTGGTGCCGTTCGCCATGTCGAGCGGATGGACGCTGCGCGGGGCGGGCGCCGCCCCCGGCTCCGGTACCGGCCGCTCATCGGCATGAGGAGGTTGGTGCACGGTGATTCTCCTGAGCGTATGGGTGACCCGATCAGGCGGGCAGGGTGGTCATGCCGCGCTCGGGGGCGTTGACGAGGACGGACATGTTGCCGCCCGGGTGGGTGTTGTCGTGCATCAGCTGGTGCAGCCGGCCGACTCCCTCGAAGTCGTCGCAGTGGCTGAGGCAGGGGTCGAGGACGCCCTCGCTCACCAGCTTGGTCACCTCGCGGAACTCCCGGGTGTTGGCGCCGTGCGAGCCCTGGAGCCGCTTGGACCGCATCCAGAGGTGGCGCAGGTCGATGTCGCCGTTGTAGCCGGAGGTGCCACCGCAGATCACCACCATGCCGCCGGTGGCGCACAGATAGACGGAGGTGGGCAGGGTCGCCTGGCCGCTGTGCTCGAAGACGATCCTCGGTGCGGCGCGCTCGCCGAGGATCTCCCAGATCCTCTTGCCGAACGCCCGCGCGCCGCGCAGGAACCGGGCCATGCCCTCCTCGTCGTCCGCGTCGGGGAGCCGGCCCCAGTGGTCGAAGTCATTGCGGTTGATGACCCCCCGCGCGCCGAGTTCGAGGCAGAACTCGGCACGCCGGTCGTCGGACACCACGGCGATGGGAATGCCGCCGACCATCCGGGTCAGCTGGATGGCGCTGGAGCCGAGGCCCCCCGCGCCGCCCCAGATGAGCACCGGGTCGCCGGGCCGCACCGTATGGCCCGGCCAGCCGAAGAGCTGGCGGTACGCGGTGGGCGCCGAGAGCATGAAGCAGGCCGCCGCCTCCCAGGAGAGGTTCGCCGGCTTGGGGTGGCACTGGACCTCGTTGACCAGGCAGAACTGGGCGAACGAGCCGTAGTTGGTCTCATAGCCCCAGGCCAGGGCGGTGCTGGAGAACGGGGGCTCGCCGCTGAGGCGGATGTCCTCGGCCGTCTCGTCCCACTGCCCTCCGGAGAGGACCACCTGGTCCCCGGGCTTGACGTGGCGGACGCCCGGGCCGACCGCCCACACCACCCCGGAGCCCTCGGAGCCGCCGATGTGGAAGTCCTCGGGGAGCCCGAACTTCTGCCGGGCGGCGATGACATCGACGGGCTGGCCGCTGGCGGCCCAGACGTTGTTGTAGTTGATGCCCGCGGCCATCACATAGACCAGCACCTGGCCGGGCCCGGCGGCGGGGACGTCGACCACCTCGGTACGGAACGCCTTGACCGGCTCTCCGAAGCGATCCTGGCGGATGAGGGAGGCGTACATCTGCTGCGGGACCTCGCCCAGCGGAGGCAGTTCACCGAGCTCGTAGAGGGATTTGACCATGAAAGTGGCTCCTCATTCACATGCTGTGTTCACGTACTGCGTTCACCGGCTGCGTCCAAGTGCTGCGTTCACGCGCTGTGTTCACGCGCTGCGTTCACGTGGGTGGCAGGGCGCGGGCCGGGCGCGGGCTCATCGGGTGGCGAAGGTGTCCGCCAGCCACGTCCGGACGGCCTCGGCGGTGCGCGGGGCGTGTTCCTGCATCATCGAGTAGTGGTTGCCGGGGGTCGGGACCGTGACGTCCACGTGCTCAGGCGGCGGTGTGACGGCCCCGGTCTCGGGGTTGAGCACGGCCTGCTCCTCGGCCCGTACCAGCAGGGTGGGCACGGAGAGGGCGGGGATGTCGCTCCACTCGTGGAACATCGGCAGGTAGCGGCCCATGGCCGTAAGCTCCTCGGGCGGGACCTCCAGGTCGCCCTCCCGCTCGTGGTGCTGGTTCATCATCGTGGAGAAGACCCGGTTGTCCTCGCGGTGGCGCAGCGAGAAGCTGTCCAGCATCACCACCGCGGCGGGGGGCCGGCCGAGTTCTTCGAGCCGGGCCGCGGTGCCATGGGCGACCCAGCCACCGGAGGAGTAGCCGAGCAGGACGAACGGCGCGTCCCCCGCGGTGTCGAGCACCGTACGCGCCTGGGTGGCGAAGAGCGTGTCGAGGTCGGCGGGGACCAACTCGTCCTGGGCGAAACCGGGGTGGGAGAGCGCCCACAGGTCCCTGACGCCCCGGAAGGGCGCGGCGAACCGCGCGTACTGGTGGGCGCCCGCGGGCGCGACGTAGGGGGTGAGGCAGATGAGCGGCGGCTGCTCCGGGCCCTCGGCCAGACGCACCGGTACCGGGCGGGAGGCCGGTTCCTCCGGGGCGGAGTAGGTGGGGCGCAGCTGTCCCGCGACGTACAGCATCTTCACCGCCTCGTCCACATGGCCGTGGGCGCAGGCGTAGTTGTAGAGCTGGACCAGGGTGTCGCCGGACGACGCGGTGGGAGCGGCGGCCGGGGCTTCGGCGGGGGTGCCCGCCGTGTCGGCACCGCGGTCCTCGGCGGCGGGTGGCGCCACGTTGGACCATACGTAGCCGGCGAGTTGGCGCGGGGTCGGGTGGTTGAAGGCGATGGTCGCGGGCAGCCGCAGCCCCACCGCGGTGCCCAGGCTGTTGCGCAGCTGGACCGCCGAGATGGAGTCCAGGCCCATCTCGAGGAACGGGCGGTCGGGGTCGACGTCCTCGGGCGAGCCGTGCCCCAGGACCTCGGCGAGCCGGTCGCGGACCAGCTCCAGGACCTGGTCCCGCTGCTCCTCCGCGGTGGCGGAGGCCAGGCGGCGCTGCCAGTCCTCGGGCGTCCGCGGCGCGCCGGAGCCGTCGCCCCCGCCAGTCCCCCCGCCGGTCCCCTCGGCGGCCGGGCCGTCAAGGCGCTCCATCAGCGCCAGCGCCTCCGGGATCCCGGCCAGCAGCGGCCGGCGGCGCGCGGACGCGTATCCGGTGGTGAACCGCTCCCAGTGCACGTCGGCCACCATGGTGATCGCGTCGCCGCGGTCCAGAGCCGTGCGCAGGACCTCCAGCTGGGTCCGCGGGTCGATGCCGCGCAGCCCCCAGAGCTCTCCGGTCTCCGCGGCGGCCTCCTCCTTGGTCATGCCGAGGCGGTCGAAGGCGCCGTCGGGCAGGCCGTGCCGCCGCAGGGTCTCCTGCGAGGCGTCCTCCACGGCCATACCGCCCCCGGTCCAGCCGGTCCAGGCGAGCGCGGTGGCGGCGAGGCCCAGGCTCCTGCGGTGCTCGGCGAGCGCGAGCAGATAGGCGTTGGCCGCCCCGTAGTGGCCCTGGCGGCCGACGCCCCACACCGCGGAGACGGCCGAGAAGAGGATGAAGGCGTCCAGGCGGATGCCCATCTCCTCGATGAGCTCGTGCAGATGGCGCGCGCCCTCGGCCTTCGCCGCGAAGACGTCGGAGAAGTCCTGCGGTGTCGTGTCGGCCAGGGCCTGGAGGCGGCCGATCCCCGCACAGTGCACAACGGCGGTGAGCGGGTGCCGCCCGGGGACCGCGTCGAGCAGGCCACGTACCGCCTCCCGGTCGCGCATGTCGCAGGCGACCACGGTGACCTCGGCACCGCGCGCCCTGAGTTCGGCCACGCGTTCCGCCACGCCCGGGGCCTCGGGGCCGCGCCGGCTGGCCAGCATCAGATGCCCGGCGCCCTGGTCGGCCAGCCAGGTGGCCACATGACCGGCCAGCGCACCGGTGCCACCGGTGATGAGGACCGTGCCGTCGGCGTCCGGGCGCCATCCGGCGGTGGCCGGTGCGGCGTCCGCCGCGCGGGTCAGCCTGCGGGTGAACACACCGGCGTCCCGGACGGCGAGCTGATCGTCGTCGCCGCCGGTGAGCAGGGTGGTGAGGACGCGCACCGCGGCCGGGCCCGGCTCGGCGGGCAGGTCGATCACACCGCCCCACCGGTCGGGGTGCTCCAGGGCGAGCACCCGGCCCAGGGCCCAGGTCTGCGCCTGGACGGGGCGGGTCACCGGGTCGCCGTCGCCGGTGGCGACGGCCCCCTGCGTGATCAGCCACAGCGGCACGTCCGTCCCCGCGTCCCCGAGCGCCTGCATCAGCGCGGCGGTGTGCGCGGTGCCCGCCGGTACGCCGGGGGCGGCCTCGGACGGCGTGTCGTCGTCCAGCGCGAGCAGGGACACCACTCCGGAGAGCGGCTGGCCGGGTAGGAGGTCATGGATCCGTTCGGTGAGGGACGCCCGTCCGTCCTTGGCCTCGACCGCCAGGGTCAGCACCGTCTCGGTGTGCCCGCGCACCGCGTCCGCCACGGCCCGGGTGACGGCGTGTTCGGCGTGTTCCGCCGGTACGGCCACGAGCCAGGGGCCGTGGTCGCCGGTGGGGGCCGGGCGCGTCGGCCCGAGGGGTTCCCAGGCGATCCGGTAGCGCCAGTCGTCGGTACGGTGGCGCCGGTGCCAGGTGGCCATGGCCGGGAGGACGTCCGCGAGGGCGGCGGCCCGGCCGTCACCCGCCATGCCGAGGACACCGCTGAGCGCGGTGACGTCCTCCTCCTCGACGGCGCGCCAGAAGGTATCCCGTGCCGGGTCCGCGGCGGCGGACGGCGTGCCCGCCGCCGGTGCCGTGGTGGCGGCCGCGGCCTTGAGCCAGAAGCGCTTCCGCTGGAAGGGGTAGGTGGGCAGGTCCACCCGGGTGCCGGGCGGGTCGGGGAAGGCCGTGGTCCAGTCGACGTCGACCCCGGCCGCGTAGAACTCGGCCGCGGCGCGCCGGAAGCACAGGGGCCCGTCCTCGTTCCGGCGCAGCGAGCCACCAGCCACCGCCGGGACCCCGGCGTCGAACGCCAGGTCCTCGATGGCCGCGGTGAGGAGCGGATGCGGACCGGCCTCCACGAACGCCGTGTGCCCGTCGGCCATCGCGGCCCGTACGGCCAGGTCGAAGCGCACGGTCCGGCGGGCGTTGTCGTACCAGTACCCGGCGTCCAGCCGCGCGGTGTCCACCGGCTCCCCGGTCACCGAGGAGTAGAACGGGATGTGGGCCGAACGCGGCGTCACGGCGGCGAGCCCGGAGACCAGCTCCTCGCGCAACGTCTCGACCTGCGCGGAGTGGCCCGCGGCGTCGGCGCCGCGGATCTTGCGCACCCGGACGTCCTCCGCGCGCAGCCGCTCCAGCAGGGCGTCGACGGCCTCGGGGGTGCCGGAGACGGTGATCTGGGTGGGGCCGTTGACGGCGCCGACGGAGATCTCGCCGTCGTAGCCGCCGAGCCGGCGCTCCACCTCGTCCAGGGGCAGGTCCACCGCGGCCATGGCCCCGTTGCCGAGCAGCCGCATCAGGGCCCGGGTGCGCAGGACCATGATCAGGGCGGCGTCCTCCAGGCCGAGGGCTCCGGCGACCACGGCGGCGGCCACCTCGCCCTGGGAGTGGCCGATGACGGCGGCCGGTTCCACCCCGTGGGCCCGCCACAGCTCGGCCAGCGCCACCGACACCGCGAACGACACCGGCTGGAGCACTTCGGGCTCCTCCAGCGACGGCGCGCCGGGGCGCTGCCGCAGGATGTCCTCCACCGACCAGGTCACCAGGGGGGCGAAGGCGGCGTCGACCGCGCGGAGGGAGCGGGCGAAGGCGGGCGACCAGTCGAGGAGGTCGGCGCCCATCCCGGGCCACTGGGCGCCCTGTCCGGGGAAGACGAACACGGGGCGGCCGAGGCCGGAGCGGACGGTGCCGGCCACCGCGTTCTCGGCCGTGTCGCCCCGCTCGACGGCCGCGAGGAGGTCATCGAACGCCTCCCGGTCCGATCCGACGAGCACCGCCCGGTGGGTGAAGGGTGAGCGGGTGGTGGCCAGGGCCGCTCCGATGTCGGCGACGGAGGCCGCGGTGTTCCGCGCCACCGTGGTCCGCAGCCGCCCGGCCTGCTCCCGCAGGGCGTCGGCGGACCGGGCGGACAGCACCCAGGGCACCGCGGTGTCGGAGGCGGGGTCGGCGTCGGTGGTGGGCTCCGCGGCGGTCACCGCGGGCGGCTGCTCGATGACCAGGTGGGCGTTGGTCCCGGAGACGCCGAAGGACGACACACCGGCCCGCATCGGCTCCTCGCCCTCGGGCCAGGCGCGTCCGCTGTCCAGCACCCGTACCGCGCCGGTGTCCCACGGGACACGCCGGGAGGGGGTGTCGGCGTGCAGGGTCTTGGGCAGCCACCGGTGCTCCATGGCCTTGACCATCTTGATGAGCCCGGCGACGCCGGAGGCCGCCTGGGTGTGCCCGATGTTGGACTTGATCGACCCCAGCCACAGCGGCCGGTCCCCGTCCCTGCCCTGGCCGTAGGTGGCCAGCAGCGCCTGTGCCTCGATGGTGTCGCCGAGGGGCGTGCCGGTGCCGTGGCCGTCGACCGCGTCCACCTGGCCCGGCTGCAGCCCGCCGTCGGCGAGCGCCTGCCGTATGACCCGCTCCTGGGAGGGCCCGTTGGGCGCGGAGAGCCCGTTGGAGGCGCCGTCCTGGTTCACCGCGCTGCCGCGGACCAGGGCGAGCACACGGTGTCCGGCGCGGCGGGCGTCGGACAGCCGCTCCAGTACGAGGACCCCCGCTCCCTCGCCCCAGCCGGTGCCGTCGGCGGTGTCCGCGTACGCCTTGCACCTGCCGTCGGCCGCGTGCACCCGCTTGCGGGCGAAGTCGATGAAGGCGCCCGGCGAGGACATCAGCGCCACTCCCCCGCCGAGCGCCAGGTCGCACTCCCCGTCGCGCAGCGACCGGCACGCCTGGTGGAGTGCCACCAGGGAGGAGGAGCAGGCGGTGTCCACGCTCACCGACGGGCCCTGGAGGCCCAGCACATAGGAGACCCGGCCGGACAGGACGCTCGCCGCGTTGCCGGAGATGAGGAATCCCTCGCTCTCCTCGGGGGGCTGGAAGAAGCGCGACAGATAGTCCTGTTCATTGGTGCCGATGAAGACCCCGGTGGAACTCCCGCGCAGGGTGTGCGGGGCTATTCCGGTCCGCTCCACCGCTTCCCAGGCCACTTCCAGCAGCAGCCGCTGCTGCGGGTCCATCGCCACGGCCTCGCGGGGTGAAATGCCGAAGAAATCCGCGTCGAAGTCGGCGATATCGCCGATGAAGGCGCCGGAACGGGTGTAGGAGGTGCCCATATGGTCCGGGTCGGGGTGATAGATGCCCGCCACGTCCCATTCACGGTCGACGGGGAAGCCGGTGACGGCGTCACCCCCCTCCTCGAGGAACCCCCACAGCTCCTCGGGAGAGGTGATCCCGGCGGGGAAGCGGCAGGCCATTCCCACGATGGCGATGGGGTCTTCGGCCTGGTCACCGGTGTGGTCACGCACCACCGTACGGCGCCCCGCCCGCTCCGCCTCCGCCGGTTCCTCCTCCGGGCCGCTGAGCCGGGTGAGCAGATGGGCGGCGAGCGCGGCCGGATCGGGGTAGTCGAAGACGGTGACGGAAGAGAGCGGAACACCGGTGGCCGCGGTGAGATCCGCCAGCAGGGCCGCCGCCTTGTCACGGACGAGCCCGAGCGCGCGGAAGGGGGTGTGGGCGTCAATGGACCGCGCGTCGCCGGTTTCCCGTTGTTCGGCGACCTTGCCGCACACAAGCCCGAGGAGAATCTCCAGCCGCTCGTGCCGCGGCAGCGGGGCCAGACGTTCCCGCAGTTCGTCCGGGGTCGTTCCAGAACGGCTCACAGTAGCACTCCGAAAGAAGACAGCACGACGGTTCCTGGCGATATGAGCCCGCGCTCTCCACTTCCGGGAACCCTGGGAGACAACGGCGCGCGGCATAGGAATTGCAGCAGCGCCGACGACCGACGAACACCGAACCGCGAACGGCGACAACAGTGAACAAGCCGGTTGGCTTTACCCGGAGATGTTCCCTTGCCCGGTGGGCACGTGTTCCTCCGGAGTCGCGGATGTCATACGGCCGAAATTAGCATCGGCGATGCGGGGACCACGAACGGGACGATCAATGTGACCGGTAGTGTCCACGGGGCTTGCTGCGCAATTGGGCGTGGCGTAGCGTCGCCCGCCGCGCACCGGATGCGGAGCATTTTCCTTGTGGACTTCACTAGCCAACTACCCTGGCCGACTTCCCTGGTCGACTTCCGGAGGAAACCGTCGGGTCAACTCCCCCACCAGCGAGGATGGTTTTCTCGCGAGTCCCGTGCAACGATCACGTAGTGAAGTTCTACGTTCTGGGATCCTTGCGGGTCTCCGATGGGGAAGGCCCGCCGATAACCCTCGTCGGCAGGCGGGACAGGGCGTTCTTAGCCGAACTCTTAGCGCATGCGGGACAATCCGTGTCGACCGATCACATTGTCGAGGCGACAACACCGGATCCGCCTCTGACCAAACGGGCCAACACGGTGCATGTCAGAGTGTCCCGGCTCAGGTCCCTTTTCCGGTCCCTGGCCGGTTCTGACTCCGTCACATCCGTGATATCGACCCAGCCGGGCGGATATCGGCTGGTGCCCGCCGAAGTCGACTCCGAGCAGTTCGAGAAGCTGCTCGGCGCCGCCATGCGGGAACGGGACAAGGGCCATCTCGACGAGGCGGCCGTAAGATTCGACCGCGCGCTGTCCCTCTGGGAAGGCGACGCGTTCAGCGATGCCGACGCGGGTGACTGCGTCGCGGCGGAGGCCGACCGGCTGGCCGAACTGCGGCTGGTCGCCCTGGAGGAGCAGACGGCCGTGATGCTGGCCATGGGCGCCCACGCCCAGGTGGTCAGCAGGCTCAAGCCGCTCATCGAGCGGTATCCGCTGCGCGAGACCCTGTACCACCACCTGATGTCGGCCCTCCACCAGTCGGGCCGTCCGGCCGAGGCGCTGGCCGTCTACGCCGCTCTGCGGGCCAAGCTCGTCGACGAGCTCGGCACCGAGCCGACCCCCGAGGTGCAGCTCCTGTACCGGGCCCTGCTGTCACCGCAGACGAAGCACCACGAACCGACCGCCGTGTGCCCGCCGTTCACCGTGCTGGCGAGCCGCCGGGCGCCCTCCCAACTCCCCTGCGACATCGCCGATTTCGTACCCCGTGAGACCACGGACGTGCTGGCGTGCGTCCTGACGGCGAGCGACCGCACCGCCACGGCCGTCACCGCCATCACCGGCCAGGGAGGCGCGGGCAAGACGGTCACCGCCGTCCATCTGGCGCACCGGCTGCTCCCCTGGTTCCCGGACGGCCAGCTGTACGTCGACCTCGGGGGCACCACCGGGCACCCCACCGACCCCGCGGCGGCGCTCGCACAGATGCTGCTCGCGCTGGACCGCCCGACATCGGCGCTGCCCGAGGGCCTGGGGGCGCAGGCCGCCTGCTTCCGTGACAGCCTCAGCGGCCGGCGCGTCCTCACCGTGCTCGATGACGCGGCCGACGAGGCGCAGGTCCGGCATCTGCTGCCGGGCAATGTGGAGAGCGCGGTCATCATCACCAGCCGGGAGCGGCTGACCGGCCTCCCCTTCACCGCCCGGGTCGAGCACGACCAGATGAGCCCGCACCAGGCCCTGCTGTTCTTACGGCGGGTCCTGGGCACCTCGAGGGTGGACCGGGACCTCACGGCGGCTCGCGAGCTGGCCCGGCTGTGCGACTGTCTGCCGCTCGCGCTGCGCATCGCCGCGGCCAGGCTCGCGGACCGGCCCCACTGGAGCTTCGGCGACCTCGTCCATCGGTTGACCCACCGGCCCAGGCCGCTGGACGAGCTCACCCATGGCCCGCTGAGCGTGCGTTCCTGCTTCGCCCCGGCCTACCACCAGCTGGCCGAGGACGATCGCCGTCTGTTCCGCATGCTCGGACTGTCCGGTGTCCGGGGCCTGTCCGCGCCCCCGGGGACCGAGCTGCCGAGCCTCGCCGTGCCCGATGTGACGGAGGCGCTGGAACGGCTGGCGGACAACCGGCTGCTGAATGTCGCCCACACGGGCGGCCCCGGCGCCGTGCCGCGGTTCTGGCTGCACGGTCTGGTCTCGGCCTACGCCCGGGAGCGGGCGGAGGCCGAGGCGTCGGAGATCGAACGGGCGGCGGCCCAGGAGCTGCGGCACCTGGAGGAGCGGGAGGCCGCCGTCCCGGTCCTTCCGGCGGCGACCGGCCGGGGCCGGTCCGGTCGGCACGGGACGTGGGGGTCGGTGGGGAGGGAGCCTCCGTAGCCGGGAGGGTGCACAGGGTAAGGCGCCGGGAGGGTGCACAGTGGAAGACGTGGGAATTCGCCGACGGCTGACAGATCTGATGAGGCCATGGCAACCTGGGCACGCCCTGGTGGCGATCCCCGTCGGGCTGATCGTGGTGATCACCATCGTCGATGTGATGGCCCCGGCCCATATCCACCTCGGCCCCCTGCTGGTGGTCGCCCCGGCCATCACCCCCTCGTTCGCCGGTCCCCGGACCACCGGGCTGATCGGCGCGCTGGCGGTGGCCGCCCAGATTCTCATCGCGGTGCTGCGCAGCGGCTTCGACGTCAACCACCAGGTGCAGATCGTGGCCCTCACCGTGCTCTCGCTGTTCATCGTGGTCTACGCCCGGGAGCAGCGGCGGCGCCACCGTGAGCTGGCCCGGGTGCGGTCGGTGTCCGAGGCCACGCAGCGGGTCGTCCTGCGGCCGCTGCCGTACCGGCTGGGTCCGCTGCGGGTCGCCTCGCTGTATCTGGCGGCCGAGGACGAGGCACAGATCGGCGGGGACCTGTACGCCGCGACCCGGGTGAAGGAGTGCACCCGGCTGATCATCGGGGATGTCCGGGGCAAGGGGCTGACCTCCATCAGCGACGCGTCGGTGCTGATGGGCGCCTTCCGTGAGGCCGCCCATCTGACCCCCGGCCTGCTGGAGCTCACCGATGTCCTGGAGCGCAGCGTCTGCAGGCACCTGGCCGAGCACGCCGCCACGGATGCCGAGCACGGCGATGGCGAGCACAGCAGTGGCGGGCACGGCGATGGCGAGCAGCCGCGGCCGGGAGCGGACGAGGAACTACGCGAGCACTTCATCACCGCTCTGCTGGTCGACGTCCCGGACGGGGACACCGTGACGTTCATGGCCAACTGCGGGCATCCGCCGCCCCTGCTGTTGCGGGAGGACGGCCGGGTGACCACGCTGTATCCGTCCCATCCCACTCCTCCGCTGGGGATGTGCGAACTCCCCAGGAGCTCGGGCGCCCCCGGCGCGCCCGAGGCCGTGCCCTTCGAGGACGGCGACACGCTGCTGCTCTACACGGACGGGGTGATCGAGGCCCGCGCCCCCGACGGTTCCTTCTATCCGCTGGCCGAGCGGGTCGGACAGTGGCGCGGCTCCGGTCCCGAGGGGCTGCTGCAGCACATCCGCCGCGATCTGCTGGCCCATGTGGGCGGACGGCTGGGCGATGACGCGGCCATGGTGGTCATCCAGCGCTCGCCCGCGCTCCACCCGGTCCAGCAGCTGAGGAGGGTAGTGCCCGCCGCCGACCGCTGATCCGGGGGCCGGCCCGTATCCCGGTGACGAGGTCCCGATAGCGGGGTTCTCCGATGGCGGGGCCTCCCGGTAACGGGGTGGCGACGCGGCTAGCGGACCCGGTCGACGCGGCGCTCGTCCCAGACCGGCTCCGCCGTCTCGCGGACGACGCCGTCCGATCCGAAGACCAGGAAGCGGTCGAAGGACCGCGCGAACCAGCGGTCGTGGGTGACCGCGAGCACCGTGCCCTGGTACGCCCCGAGCCCGTCCTGAAGCGCCTCGGCCGACTCCAGGTCCAGGTTGTCCGTGGGCTCGTCCAGCAGCAGCGCCGTCGTCCCGGCCAGTTCGAGCAGCAGGATCTGGAACCGGGCCTGCTGACCGCCCGAGAGCCGGTCGAAGGTCTGGTCGCCCTGGCGGTCGAGCTCATAGCGCCGCAGGGCGCTCATCGCGCGTCCCCGGTCCCGGGCGTGTTCGGTCCACAGGATGTCCGCCAGCGTGCGCCCGAAGAGCTCCGGATGGGCGTGGGTCTGGGCGAAGTGTCCCGGCACGACCCGCGCGCCCAGCTTCCACTCCCCCCGGTGGGCGACGTCCCGGCCCGCCAGGAGCCGCAGGAAGTGGGACTTGCCCGAGCCGTTGGAGCCCAGTACGGCCACCCGCTCACCGTAGAAGACCTCCAGGTCGAAGGGGCGCATCAGCCCCTGGAGCTCCAGCGCCCGGCAGGTCAGCGCCCGCACCCCGGTGCGTCCGCCCGCGAGCCGCATGGTGATGTCCTGTTTGCGCGGCGGCTCCGGCGGCGGCCCGGCCTCCTCGAACTTCCGCAGCCGGGTCTTGGCGGCCTGGTAGCGGGAGGCCATCTCATCGCTGCGGGCCGCGTACCGCTGCATGTCCAGCACCAGCCGTTTGAGCTGGGCGTGCTTCTCGTCCCAGCGCCGCCGGAGCTCCTCGAAGCGCTCGAACCGCTCCTCGCGGGCGTCGTGGTAGGTGGCGAAGCCGCCGCCGTGCACCCAGACATCGCTGCCCGCCGGGCTGGGCTCGACGCTGACGATCCGGTCGGCGGCGCGGGCCAGCAGCTCCCGGTCGTGGCTGATGAACAGCACGGTCTTACGGGTCTCGCGCAGCCGCTCCTCCAGCCACTGCTTGCCCGGTACGTCCAGGTAGTTGTCCGGCTCGTCCAGCAGCAGCACCTCATCGGGCCCGCGCAGCAGCGCCTCCAGCACCAGCCGCTTCTGCTCGCCGCCGCTGAGCGTGCGGACCTCGCGCCACTGGGCCCGTTCGTAGGGCACTCCGAGGGCCGCGGTGGTGCACATGTCCCACACCGTCTCGGCCTCGTGGCCCCGCGCCTCGGCCCAGTCGCTCAGGCTCTGGGCGTAGGCCATCTGGGCGGCCTCGTCGTCCCGCTCCATGATCGCCAGCTCGGCCTCGTCCACCGCGCGGGCGACCTCGCGGATCCGGGGCTGGGCCACCGACACCAGCAGGTCGCGCACCGTCCGCTCATCCCGCACCGAGCCGATGAACTGCGGCATCACCCCCAGGGAGCCGCTGACCGTGACCGTGCCGCCGTGCGGCTCCACCTCGCCGGAGGCCAGCCGCAGCAGGGTGGTCTTGCCCGCCCCGTTGGGCCCGACCAGGGCGGCCACCGTGCCCTCGGCGACGCGGAACGACACATCGCCGAGCAGCAGCCGTCCGTCGGGCAGGAAGTAGGCGAGGTGTGCGGCCTCCAGATGTCCCATGGACCGGCATTCTCACGGCACGGCCGGGTGATCGGCAAAGCGATTTTCCGGCCCGCGGCGCGCGGGTGCCGGAGTGAGGACGTCCGAGTGCGGCTGAACGCGGCGGCCCCGCCGTCCGTATGGAACCGTGAAACGTCCCCCGAGCACGTGAGACGTCCCCCCAACAGGAGGCACCACCATGACGCAGTCGGCAATCCCGGGGCGGGGCACCACCCGCCGTGCCGTCGTCGCCGCGGCCGGAGCGGCCGGGCTGGCCGCCACGCTCGCCGCATGCGGCAAGGACGACGACGGCGGTTCGGGCGGCAGTGCGGACAGCGCCCAGGACGCCGGGGGCTCGCCGCCGTCACAGGACACATCGCAGAGCGCGTCGCCGAGCGCGGAGGGCGGCCAGTCGGGCGGCGGCATGGAACTGGCCAAGACCTCCCAGATCCCCGAGGGCGGCGGCATGGTCTTCAAGGACCACAAGGTGGTGGTGACCCAGCCCAAGGCGGGCGACTTCAAGGCGTTCTCGTCGATCTGTACCCACCAGGGCTGCTCGGTCGGCGAGGTGAGCGACGGCACCATCAACTGCCCTTGTCACCAGAGCAAGTTCGACATCACCGACGGCAGCGTGAAGGGCGGCCCGGCGCGGAAGCCGCTGCCCGGCGCGCAGATCAAGGTGCAGGGGAGTTCGATCTGGATGGCGTGACGGCCGTCCCGACGTTCGATCTGGATGAGGTGACGGCCGTCCGCCGCCAGCAGGCGGCCACCTCTTCGGCCGTGGTGACGGCGGCCACGAGGGCGAGGGTGTGGCGGACCATCGCCGGGGTGTACGAGGCGGGCACCCCGGCGATCGCGTCCTCGGGCACCACGGCCGCATAGCCGAGGTTGACGGCGTCGAAGACGGCGGCCGGGATCGCCACATTGGCCGACACGCCGGTGATGACCAGCGTGCGGCAGCCGAGGTTGCGCAGCAGCGCGTCCACGTCGGTCCCGGCGATCGGCGAAAGACCGTGCAACCGCCGTACGACCAGGTCCTCGGCGGCCACCGGAACCGGTTCGGCGATCTCCACCGCCGCGCTTCCGGTGAGCTGCCGGACCGGCAGCCGCTCGACGGCCCGGAACAGCGGTGCGTTGTGGTTCGCGCCGCGTCCGTCGGCGCGCCGCTCGGCCACCGCGTGCAGCACCTGGACGCCCGTGTCGTGGGCGGCGGTCACCAGCTGGGCGACCCGCCCGAGCGCACCGGACTCCCGGGCCACGGCGGCCAGTTCGGGCAGCGCGCCGTCCGGCCCCACCACACCGCGCTGGCATTCGACGGTGAGCAGGGCACAGCCTTCCGGCCGGAGCAGTTCCAGGAGGTGTTCGCGGGGACTCGGGGGCGCGGCGTCACCGCGCGGGGTCGTGGCGTCTTCGCGGGGGCTCGGGGTCACGGCGCGGGAGAGTAGCGTCCCTTGCGTCATCAAGGAAGAGCCATCATCCTGTGCCGCACGACGGGTTACCGGGAGGTGCGGGTCGGATGACCGTCACCCAGCGGCGGGGCCGCCGCATCATGATGAGCCAGGACGAGCTGAACGCCTTCCTCGCCGAACAGCGCACCTGCCGGGTGGCGACGGTGGCCGCGGACGGACGACCACACATCAGCCCGCTGTGGTTCTGCTGGGACGGCGCCGCCCTGTGGCTGTACTCCCTGACCCACAGCCGCCGCTGGGCGGAGCTGCGCCGGGACCCGAGGATCGCGGTGGTGGTCGACGACGGGCACGACTACGGCGAGCTGCGCGGAGTGGAGCTCGCCGGCGCGGCGGTCCCCGTGGGCGAGGAGCCGCGCACCGGCGTGTCGTGCCCCGAACTCGACACGCCGGAGCGGATGTTCGCGGCGAAGTACTTCGGTCTGGACGCCATGCCGCACGACGGGCGCCACGCCTGGCTGCGCCTGGACCCGGAGGCGATCCGGTCCTGGGACTTCCGCAAGATGCCACGGGGCTGAGGCACACTGCCGCACGGGGGGCCGGTGCTCAGTCGATGATCTTCTCGCCGACCGACCGCAGCACCTCGACCGCGGCCCGGATCGACGGCCTGCGATCGGCGTCGGCACGCCAGATCGCGTAGATGTGCCGCCGCATCGTGGGCTGGCTGACGGGCACCATCCGCACCCCCTGGGGCACCGGGCCGCGGCCCAGCCGGGGCACCACAGCGATGCCCAGCCCGGCGGCGATCAGCGAGAGCTGGGTGTGGTGCTCATGCGCGGTGTGCCGGATCCTCGGCTCGATGCCCTTGCCGCGCAGGGTCACCATCAGCCAGTCGTAGCAGAACCCGCCCTTGGGCCAGGAGATCCACTCGTCGTCCACGAAGTCCTCAGGCTCGACCGCGCGCCGGTCGGCGAGGGGGTGGTCGGCGGGCATCGCCACGTCCACCGGGTCGTCCAGCAGGGCGGCCTTCACCAGCCCGCCGGGCATCGGCAGCGGTTTGTTGTACCAGTCCAGGACCACGGCCAGATCGATGTCGCCGCGCACCACCGAGGGCACCGACTCATCGGGCTCCATCTCCTGGAGCCGCGCGTTCAGCTGCGGATGCCCGGTGCGCAGCCGGCTCAGCGCGTCCGGGAAGAGACCGCGGACGGCGGTCGGGAACGCGCCCAGCAGCAGCTCGCCGACGGCGTGTCCGCGCTGCGCCTCCAGATCCGCCTGGGCCAGCTCCACCTGGGAGAGGATCCGCGCCGCGTGGTCGGAGAGCAGCCGCCCGGCGTCGGTGAGCCGGATCCCCCGCCCGTTCTTGGCGAGCAATTGCTGACCGGTCTCCCGCTCCAGCTTGGCCAGTTGCTGCGAGACGGCGGAGGTGGTGACATGCAGCCCCTCGGCCGCCCCGCTCACGGATCCGTGGCGGGCCACGGCGTGCAGCGTGCGGAGGCGATCCAGGTTCATATAAGGAATGCTACGCGATACCGCGAACGAATTCTCGCTTGTCCTAAGAGGTTGCAACCTACATGGTAAGAGCATGACCTCAGCCGCCGCCTCGGCGCCCCCTGCCGCCTCCACCACCGCGGAGCCCTCCTCCGCACCCGCCCGCCGACCGCTTCTGGACTGGCGCATCCGCTTCGGCGCGCTCTCCCTGGTCTGGGGATTCAGCTTTCTCTTCATCAAGGTGGGCAATGAGGCGTTCGCCCCCTTGTACGTCACGTTCGGGCGGATGCTGTTCGGCACCGCCGTGCTGCTGGTGACGCTGGTGGTGAAGCGGGAGCGGCTGCCGCGCGGGGTGCGGGTCTGGGGCCATCTGGCGGTGGCCGCGTTCTTCCTGAACGCGCTGCCGTTCTCGCTGTTCGCCTACGCCGAGCTGACCATCCCCTCCACCCTGGCCGGGATCTGCAACGCCGCCTCGCCGCTGTGGGGGATGCTGCTCGCGGTGGTCGTGGTCTCCGACGACCGGCCGACCCGTCAGCGTGTCGCGGGTCTCGGGCTCGGCTTCATCGGCGTGTTGATCGTGCTGGGCGCCTGGCAGGGCTTCTCCGGCCAGGATCCGCTGGGCACGGCGCTGGCGCTGATCGCCTCGGCCAGCTACGCGGTCGGCTGGCAGTACGTCCGGCGCACGCTGAGCGACACGGGCCACTCCCATCTGTCGGTGTCCGGCGGGCAGCTGCTGCTCGGCACGGTGCAACTCGCCCTCGTGGCACCGGTGTTCGCGCCGGCGCCGACCTCCTTCCCGGTTCTGCCGCTGCTCTCGGTGCTCGCCCTGGGCGCGCTCGGCACCGGGGTGGCGTTCCTGATCCAGTACGGGCTCGTGGACGAGGTCGGCCCGACGACGGCGATGATGGTCACGTACTTCGTCCCGGTGATCGCCACCACCGCGGGCGTGGCGATCCTCGGGGAGCACCTCACCTGGAACACGCCGGTGGGCGCCCTGATCGTCCTCATCGGTGCGGCCCTGACCCAGCGGCGCTCCGGGTCCCGGGCCCCGTCCGGCGGACGCACCCGGACCGTACGGGTCCATCGCACGGGCTCGTAGTCCAACGAGTCCAGCGCACAGGCCACTCATCCGATAGGTCAACACACAGGCGCCTAGTCCAGCCGTCCCGACAGCGTCGCCCCCGCCGCCGCGGCCACCGCATCGGCGGCGGGGGCGATCTCGTCGGCGGCCAGCGGCGAGACCGTCAGCCGCACCCCCGGCGGCGAGGCCACGCGGAAGCGCGCCCCGGGGGCGACGGCCCAGCCCGCGGCCAGCAGCCGGGCGACCGCGCCGGTCTCATCCGGGACCGGCACCCATACGTTCATCCCGCTGCGCCCGTGCGCGGCGATCCCCCGCTCGCGCAGCGCCCGCACCAGCGCGGCGCGCCGCGTGTCGTACGACGCCGCCACCGCCGCCGGATCGACCGCGCCCGTGCGCCACAGCCAGGCGACCGCGTCCTGCAGCAGATGGCTGACCCAGCCCGGGCCCAGCCGCTGACGGCCGCGCACCCGGTCCAGGGTGACGGCGTCGCCGGTGAGCACGGCGAGCCGCAGATCGGGGCCGTACGCCTTGGCGGTGGAGCGGACCAGCGCCCAGTGGTCGGTGCCCCCGGCCAGCGGGCGCAGGGGGAGGTCCACGATGCCGTGCCCGTGGTCGTCCTCGATCAGCAGCACATCGGGGTGGGTGGCGAGCACGCCCCGCAGTTCGCCCGCGCGCGTCGCGCTCACCGCCGCGCCCGTCGGGTTCTGCGCCCGGTCGGTGACCACCAGCGCCCGCGCGCCCTGGGCCAGCGCGTGCTCCACCCGCTCGGGCAGCGGCCCGTCGTCGTCGACCCCGACCGGGACGGCGCGCAGGCCGAGCGCCGGGATCAGATCCAGCAGACTGCCCCAGCCGGGGTCCTCGACCGCGACCGCGTCACCGGGCCGCAGATGCGCGGCCAGCACCCGCTCGATCGCGTCGAGCGCGCCGGAGGTGACGGCGACCGGCCCGGGCGGCACTCCGTCCGCGTCGAGGGCGGTCCTCGCGAGCTCGGCCACCTCGGGCACGACGTCCGGCGCGCCGTACAGCGTGGGGCGCTCCGCCGCGCGCGCCGCTGCCGCCGCGAGCGGCGCGCCGAGCGGGGGCAGCAGCGCGGGGTCGGGGTTGCCGCTCGACAGATCGCGCGCACCGGCGGTGTCGACGCCGGTCCACTCGCGGGGCGTGCTGGAGGGCCGGGAGCGCACCCGGCTGCCCCGGCGCCCGGCGGTCTCGATCACGCCCCGTTCGCGCAGCACGCGATAGGCGGCCGCGACCGTATTGGGATTCACGCCCAGCCGCTGGGCCAACTCCCTCAGGGGCGGCAGCAGTTGGCCCGGCGGCAGCTCACCGGCGCCGACCGCGCGCTCCACACTGGCCGCGATCTCGACTGCGCGCCTACCTACGATCGGATATTCTCCTAGCACAAACAGCATTTTGCACTAGTTCAATGGAGGACGCAAATGCCCGCCCCGGACGCCACCGCCGCGACCAACGCGCCCGACAACGCCTATACGCCGACCGACCGGACCGTTCCCACCCGCTCCCGCGAGCGCGCCTCATACGACCGGGAGGCAGTGCACGCGATCCTCGACGCGGGTTACGTCTGCCACCTGGGCTTCATACGCGATGGCGCCCCCGTCGTCCTGCCGACCCTCTACGCCCGCGCCGGGGAGCGGCTGTACGTCCACGGCTCGACGGGGGCGCGGCCGCTGCGCATGGCGAGCGGGCCGGGCGCGGGGCGGCCGGGGCTGCCGGTGTGTCTCACCGTCACCCATGTCGACGGGCTGGTCCTGGCCCGTTCGGCGTTCCACCACTCCGTCAACTACCGCTCGGTGGTGGTGCACGGCACCGCCAGTCCGGTGACCGATCCGGCCGAGCGCGCCGCGGCCCTGGACGCCCTGGTCGACCATGTGGTGCCGGGCCGTGCCGCCGACTCCCGGCCCGCCAACGCCAAGGAGCTGGCCGCCACGGCCGTGCTCCGTCTCGACCTCGAAGAGGTCTCCGCGAAGGTCCGCACCGGCGGGCCCGTCGATGACGAGGAGGACCTGGGGCTCCCCCACTGGAGCGGCGTGGTGCCGATCGCCCGCGCGTACGGCGCGCCGGTCCCCGCCGACGACCTCGCACCCGGCACGCCGGTGCCCGGCTACCTCACCCGTCTCTGAACGGGCGCCTCCGCACCCGATTCCGACCGGGCCGCCCCCGAGGCCGCCACCGGCTCGGCCGCGGCGGCCTTCGGGGTGGAGGTCTGCGCGATCAGGGCACCGGCCAGCACCACCACACCACCGACGACCTGCGCCACACCCAGGTGCTCATCCAGCAGCACCCACGCCAGAACGGTCGCGATGACCGCCTCCAGACAGGCGACCACCCCGGCCACCTGCGGTGAGAGCCGACGCACCGAGACCACCCCGGTGAGATACGCGAGCACGGTCGCCACCAGGACGATCCAGGCGAGCAGCGTCAGCGCCGGGACCCTGGCGCCCGCCAGGTCGGCCCGGCCGGTGAGCACCGTCCAGTCCATGCCCCAGGGGCGGCTGACCACGGTCAGCGCCACGGCCCCGATCAGCAGCCCGTAGGCGATGACGCCGAGCGGATCCGCCGGGTCATGGCCGTCGCTGCCGTGGTCGGAGAGGACGAAATACCCCACCTGACAGAGCGCCGCGCCGAAGGCGAGCAGCACTCCGAGGGGGCTGAAGCTCAGCCCTGACCAGACCTCCACCACACAGGTGAGACCGCCGACCGCCAGGACGACCCCGAGCGCCGCGGCCCGGCTCACCGGCCGACGCTGGACGAACCGCACCCACCCCAGCACCAGCGCGGGCGCGAAGTACTCGATGAGCAGCGCCACGCCGACGGGGATCCGGGAGAGCGCCGCGAAATAACACGCCTGCACCCCCGCGACGGCCAGCAGACCGAACCCCACCAGCAGCCCGGGGCGGCGGGTCAGCAGCCCGCGATGGCGCCAGGCCAGGGGCAGCAGCACCAGGGCCGCGCCCGTCACCCGCAGCCAGGTGACCTCGAGCGGTGCGAGCCCCGCCTCGATCAGCGGTTTGGCGGCGACACCCGCTCCGCCGAATGTGAACGCCGACAGCAGGGCGAGCCCCAGGCCGGCATTCCTTTGCTGTGGGAGATCTCCGGATACGCGCACCGGGCCATCATGTCAGCCCACGTCAGCACCGTCACCCCTATGACTACTGTCGGCGATACCCAGAGGAGGGGCGGAGGGCCGGCCCCGATCGACGGTAACTGATGGCCCGTCAGTATTGAATGTTCCACGGCCCGGGGCTACGTTGCCCGGCACCGTCGCACCACACCCCGCAGCGACGCGCCGAAGGGACTCCCCCATGGCCGAGGTCAGCGCGCAGACACGCATCGAGGCACCGGCCGAGAAGGTCTGGGCCCGGCTGACGGACTTCTCCGCGTACGGCGACTGGAACGCCACCCACACCAGCTTCCCGCAGGGCGGCCCGGCCGCGCTGGAGGTGGGGGCCACCTATCAGGAGAACATGAGGCTGATGGGCTTTCCGGCCGAGGTGACCTGGACCGTCGAGGAGTGCGAACCGGCCCGGCTGCTGACCACCCGGGGCAAGGGCCCGATGGGCGTGAACCTCGCCATGCGCTACTCGCTGGCACCGGACGGCGATGCCACGACGGTGCGCGTCGACGGGGAGTTCACGGGGGCGGCGGTCTCCCTGATGGCCGGGAAGCTGAAGGACTCGGCGACCACCGCGCTCGAGGAATCGCTGAGCAAGCTGGGCGCACTGGCCGCCTGACCGCACCCCCGTCCGACGGGGCTCAGCTCTCGCCGCCGCGCTCGGCGCCGCCGTTGGCCTCCTCCTGCTCGGCGAGGATGAGATACAGCCGCTTGCGCGACTCATTGATGACCGAGACGGCCTTCTGCCGCTGCTCCGCGCTGCCGGTCCGCCAGACCTGGGCGAACGCCTCCATCAGCCCGAAGCCCGCCTGCCTGACCTCCTGCATCGCCTCCCAGTCGATACCGCGCCCGGCCTCCTCCCACGGGGCGGCGGCCCCCGCCTCGGCCTCGGCACGCCCGGCGTCGGTGAGTGCGAACAGCTTCTTGCCGCCCTCGCTCTCGCTGCCGATCAGCCCCTCGTCCTCGAGCAGCTGAAGGGTGGGGTACACCGAGCCGGGGCTGGGCCGCCAGGCTCCCCCGCTGCGCTCGGTGATCTCCTGGATCATCTCGTAGCCGTGCATCGGGCGGTCCTTCAGCAGGGCCAGGATCGAGGCGCGCACATCCCCGCGCCGCGCCCGCCCCCGCATCCCCCGGCCACCCGGTCCGCCGCGGCCACGGCCACCGAACGGGGGGCCGCCGAAGGGCGGACCGTCGAATCCGGGGCCGAACGGGCCGAACGCAGCACGCCGCCCCTCACGCCCCTCTCCTTCACCCCAGCCACGGTGGCCGGGTCCGCAGTGCTCACGTCCTTGTCCATGTCCATGAGAACGCATCGTGACGCTCCTTTCTATCGTCGATCCATCACGACACCTCAACGATATATCGGAACCGATCGGATGCCAAGCCCCTTCTCCCGCCACACCGCTCGCGCCCGCCCGGAGGCGTCATCCGCCTGCGGCGTCCTCGGCCTCCCAGCGCAGCAGGTCGCCCGGCTGGCACTTGAGCACCTCACAGAGGGCGGCGAGCGTCGCGAAACGCACCGCCTTGGCGCGGCCGTTCTTGAGTACCGCCAGGTTGGCGGGCGTGATCCCTACGCGGTCCGCGAGGTCGCCCACGGACATCTTCCGCCTGGCCAGCATCACGTCGATGTCGACGACGATCGGCATCAGATCACCTCGTCCAGCTCGGCCCGCATCTGCGACGCTTCGACATCGCGCGCGACGGCCTGGGCGAGCAGCATCCGCAGCACGAACACGATGAGCGCGACCCCCAGGATGGCCACGCCAACCCCGCCCATGATCACGGTGACGCCCGGGTCGGCCCGCTGGCCCGGCGCGTTGAGGGCCGTGACCGCGAACCACAGGAGGGCAGCCGCCACGATCGCGCCGATCACGGCGTCCACGTAACGGAAGGCGGCGTGGGAGAACACGGTTCCGCGCCGCACCATCGTCACCAGCCGCCACACGCTGACCAGGGCGACCTGGGCCGAGCCCATGCCCAGGACCGTGATCACGCGCAGCGGGGTCAGCGGCAGCGACCCGTCCTCCGGATCGCTCCCGCTGACCAGCACCCACACCATCAATGCCTGCACGAACACGGTGCCGGCGAGCACCACCACGAGCACGGCGCGAAGCGCACGCACTGCCAGCTGTCCCATGCCTCATCCTTCCATCGAGTTGCGATGGAAATCTATCGAGTATCGATAGATAAATTCAAGGGTTGCGGCAGAGTGAGGGCGCTGGACCACGCCGAAGCTCTGGCCCCGGAAGACCGGACACCCCCGCCCCCACGGACGCCATGAGAGCCGATTCCCGCACCGTGGCTCCCTCACCTCTGGGGCTGTCCGGCTCCAGAAGGAGCCACACCCTGGTGATTGGCCATGGATCACCCACCGCCCGCCGCCTACGGTCGCCCCATGCGGATACGAATCGTCGACGCGTTCACCGACCGCCCCTTCGCCGGGAACCCGGCCGGGGTCGTCCTCCTCGACTCCGACACCTTCCCGGACGACCACCGGCTCCAGCAGATCGCCGCCGAGGTCAACCTCGCCGAGACCGCCTTCGCCCACCCCCTGCCCCGGACCGCGGAGGCCGACTGGGCGCTGCGCTGGTTCACCCCGGTCACCGAGGCGCCCATGTGCGGCCATGCCACGCTCGCCACCACCCATGTCCTGAAGACCACGGGGGCCGCGACCGGCACGGTCCGCTTCGCCACCCTCAGCGGGGTGCTGTCGGCGACGGCCGACGACGTCGGCTCGATCACGCTGGACTTCCCCACTGCCTCACTCACCGAGCTGGGCGCGTCCGAGAAGACCGCCGAGGTCGGTGCGGCACTCGGCACCGAGATCGTGGCCGCCCATCACACCAGCCCGTTCATCGACGACCTCCTGATCGAGGTGGCCGACGAGAAGACCGTGCGCGCCCTGGCCCCCGACCTCGCCGCGCTCAAGCGGATCAGCCACCGGGGCATCATCGTGACCGCGGCCGCCGAGGACCCCGGGCGCGGCTATGACTTCGTCTCGCGGATGTTCGCCCCGGCCGTCGGCATCGACGAGGACCCGGTCACCGGCAGCGCCCACACCGCGCTCGCACCCTATTGGTCGGCCCGGTTCGGCCGCGATGAGCTGACCGGGCTCCAGGCGTCCGCGCGCAGTGGCCTGGTCCGTACCGCGCTGCGCGGCGACCGTACGCTGCTGACGGGCGGCGCCGTCACCGTCATCGACGGCGAGCTGCTGGCCTGAGGCCCGTCACCCCACGCCGGACGGCGGCGGGTCAGGCCGTGGGCAGCCAGTCCACCCACGCCGGACGGCGGCGGGTCAGGCCGTGGGCAGCCAGTCCACCCACGCCGGACGGCGGCGGGTCAGGCCGTGGGCAGCCAGTCCACCCGGCCCGCCAGCGCGGCGTATCCGACGAAGGCCACGATGTCGATCAGCGCATGGGCGGCGACCAGCGGCCCGACCCGCCCCCAGCGGCGGTAGAGCAGCACGAAGACCACCCCCATCGCCAGATTGCCGAAGAAGCCGCCGATCCCCTGGTAGAGGTGGTACGAGCCGCGCAGCACCGAGCTGGCCAGCAGGGCGGCCATCGGGGTCCAACCCAACTGCCCGAGCCTGCGCAGCAGATAGCCGACCACGACCACCTCCTCCAGCACCGCGTTCTGCACCGCGGAGGCGATCAGCACCGGGATCTTCCACCAGACGTCGGGCAGCGACTCGGGCACCACCGTGAGGTTGCCCCCGGCGGCCCGCGCCCCGAGGTACAGCAGCAGCCCCGTGCCCCCGATCGCCGCCGCGACCGCGGCGCCCCACGCCAGGTCGAACCGGGGCCGGTCGCGGTCGAAGCCGATCGCCCGCAGCCCGGCGCCCTCCCGCAGCAGCAGATGGGCCACCAGCGCGACCGGCACCAGCGCGGTGGTGATGCCGAACAGCTGCCAGGCGAGATCCAGCCAGGGCCGCCCCGGCGCCGCGGAGGAGTTGAGATTGGCGGCCTGGTCCTTCAGCCCGCCCGGTTTGGTCACCGAGCCGATAAAGCTGATCAGCGCGGACAGCCCGCTCGCGCCCAGGGACAGCGCCAGCACGAGCAGCGTCTCATCGCGCAGCGTCCGCCGCGAGAGCCCGTCCTCGACCACGGGCGACTCCGCGCCCCGCGCCTGTGACCGCACTCCTGTCCCCACTTCCGTCTCTCCGCCTCGTCCGTGCACCCGCCCCGTTCACCGGACAATACGGGGTCAGGGTGCACGGTGGGATGGTCACCCGGAGAGATCGGTGGGCCAGGTGTGCACCGGGGCGTCGGTCCGCATCAGCGCGCAGTAGCGGCGGGTCACGGCCGCGAGGGCGGCGTCCCGGTCCAGCCCGGCGCCCAGCGCCCGGTGGTAGGTGGCCGCCTGCCAGGACGCCCCGTTGACCCCCAGCTTGCAGCGCTCCTCGATCACCCCGAGATAGCGGTCGCGGTCGGCGGGCTCCACGCCCCAGGAGTCCAGGCCGGACGCGGCGAGCGGCAGCAGCTCCTCGCGGACCAGCCGTACGGCGGAGGTGCGGGCCAGGGACGCCGAACGGCCGGATTTGGGCCACTGCAGGACCGCGTCGATGCCATGCCGGCAGGCCGCCTCGAAGTTGGCCGTGGCGGCCGCGAACGGCAGCCGGGTCCACACCGGGCGGGACTCCTCGGCGAGCGCCCTGACCAGCCCGTAGTAGAAGGCGGCGTTGGCGATGACATCGGTGACGGTGGGTCCGGCCGGGAGTACGCGGTTCTCCACCCGCAGATGCGGCACACCGTCCACGACGTCGTAGACGGGCCGGTTCCAGCGGTAGATCGTGCCGTTGTGCAGTACCAGTTCCTGGAGCTCGGGCACCCCGCCCTCGTCCAGCACCCGCAGCGGGTCCTCGTCCCCGCCGGTGGAGAGCAGCGGCGGGAAGTAGCGCAGATTCTCCTCGAACAGCTCGTACGCGGAGTCGATCCAGCGCTCGCCGAACCAGGTGCGCGGGCGCGCCCCCTGGGCGGCGATCTCCGGCGGGCGCACATCGGTGGCCTGGAGGAACAGCGGTGGCCGGGATTCGCGCCACGCCTCGTGACCGAAGACGAAGGGGGCGTTGGCGCCCACCGCGATCTGCGCGGCGGCCGCCGCCTGCGCCGCGTTCCACGCGTCCGCGAAGCGACCCGGGGTGACCTGGAGATGGAGCTGGACGGAGGTGCAGGCCGCCTCGGGGGCGATGGAGGAGCTGGCGTAGGTGAACCGCTCCCGGCCCTCGATGTCGATGAGGAAATCCTCGCCGCGGGCGGCCAGCATCTGCTCATTGAGAAGTTTGTAACGGTCGTCATAGGAGAGGTTCGTGGACCCCAGATCGTCCGCGGTGAGGGTCGGCAGAATTCCGATCATCACGATCTCGGAGGACACTTCCCGCGCCTTGCGGTCGGCATATGACAACCCGGTTCGCAGCTCTTCGGAGAGCTGATCGAGAACGCGTCCGTGCAAACGGTGGGGCACGATGTTTACTTCAAGATTGCACTGCCCGAGTTCGGTCTGGAAATCATGGCTCCCGATGCGCTCCAGAACCTCCGCGTTCATCATCCTCGGCAGCCCGTCGGCCCCGGCGAGATTCAGCTCGATCTCCAGCCCCATCAGATTCTTCGGGCGGTCGAATCGCCCGTCGGCCAGGAGCCGGCCCAGCCCGTCGAGGCACTGCCGCAGCCGGACGCGCTGCCGTCGCCGGCCGGACGGGTCGAACTCACCGGCTATGAGCTTCTCCCCCATCGAAGCGTCCCTCCTCGAGTGGATCATCGGCGCCAGCCGTGTGTACACCACGCTCGATGATGCCCACCAATGTGATCGATAACGCCCCGCGATCCGGACTCGGTCGATAGGCTCTGGGGAGCCGCGCATTGCGCCGGGGAAATGGATCAGCGAGTTCCAGCCTACCGCGCGGGCCGCAAAATGCCAGGTCATATCCGTTCATCTGGCACTGAATCGGGGAAAATCCCCGCCGTCCCGGGGTCTGGATATCCTCTTGTCGGCGATATCGGCAGCGGCTAGACGAAACACAGCGGGAACACTTGTCGTATAAACTCGGCTAACGAGGCAGAGAGATAACGCCCGAACGGTCTGTTCCGGCTCCCCTCTGACCCGTGTTCCACCGACAGCGCCGCCCAAACCCGGCCCGCTATCGCTTCACCGTGTCTTCAAAGCGAGAGGCGACCCACCATGCCGCTGCATGTGCCCCCGGCCCCCGCGCCCGCCCTGCGCAGCGTCCTCACGGCCCTTGATTCCCCCACCGCCGTCCGCGAGGCCCGCACCCCCGTGCTCTCCACGCTCACCGGCCCCCTCGAACCCGAACTACCGCTCCCCGTCCATGTCCTGGACGACATCACCGCCCCCGACGGGCCGCCGCGCACCCGGCTCACCGGCTGGCGATTCCGGATCCGCGACGGCGGCCGTACGGTGGCCGCCGCCGAGGCGATGCTCACCGCCGACGGCTGGGCCTTCTCGCACTTCTCCGAGGGCCCCTATGTCAGCTCGGCCGAACTCGCCCTGAGCGAGGCGGAGTCGCTGCCCTCGGCGTACCAGCCGCGGCTGCTGTCCATCCCCGAGCTCTATATGGTCACGCTCTGGCTGCACGGCGACCTGACCGCGGACGGCGCCGAAGGCGGCCTCGGCGCCGGGGACCTGCTGGTGCCGCTCGCCCCGGCGCCACCCGGTATCGCGGCCCACCGGGCACACCGCGCACCCGATCTGCTGCCCGTCCTCACCCATCGGCTGACTCGGGCTCCCTTGCTTGGCTCACCCGCCTGACCTGGGCCTTCATCAGGTGGGGAGCGCCCCGTGACCGCCGGGTCACGGGGCGCTCCGCAGCATCCTCGTAACAGGTCCGGCCGCGGTGAACCCTCCGGACGGGTGATGCGTCATTATCTAGCGAGACCGGTACCGCGAAATCCCTGCGGATTCCAGGCCGTAGGGCAACACTGGAGCAATCGACCGACTCACAACCACGGGGGGCGGCCATGAACGCCGCAGCGAGCCGCAGGACCTTCACCACTCCGCAGCGAAAGAACCCTGTCATGTGCCAGCATCAACCACCCTGCCCGTCAGCCGACTCAGCCGACCGGGAGGCCGCCCATCTCGTGGCGCACCACCCGGAGCAGGGATGGAGCCTGCTGTGCAACGGTGTCCTGCTCTTCGAGGACACCGGTGAGCTGCTGCCGGACGGGCGCGTGATCGCACCGTGCCGACCGCTGGGTTCCGAGCACGTCGTCACCGCGGCCTGACCACCGCCGTCGACGGCACGTATCTCTCAGGGGCCGGCCCGGCGCTCCCGCCGAACCGGCCCCACTGACGCGTCGCAAGGCTGTCGCAGGGCTTTAAGACCCCTCAGCCCTCGTAGGACTCCAGCGGCGGGCAGGAGCAGACGAGGTTACGGTCCCCGTAGGCCCCGTCGATCCGCCGCACCGGCGGCCAGTACTTGTCGGCCGCCGAGACCCCGGCCGGGAAGACCGCCTCCTCCCGGGAGTACGGGTGGTCCCACTCCGCGGTCAGTGACGCCGCCGTGTGCGGGGCGTTCCGCAGCGGATTGTCCTCCTTGGCCCACTCGCCGGAGCCGACCTTTTCGATCTCGGCCCTAATGGCGATCATCGCCTGGCAGAACCGGTCCAGCTCGGCCAGGTCCTCGCTCTCGGTCGGCTCGATCATCAGCGTCCCGGCCACCGGGAACGACATCGTCGGCGCGTGGAAGCCGTAGTCGATCAGACGCTTGGCCACATCGTCCACGGTCACGCCGGTGGCCTTGGTCAGCGGACGCAGATCCACGATGCACTCGTGTGCCACCAGACCGCCGGGGCCGGTGTAGAGCACCGGGTAGTGCGGCTCCAGGCGCTTGGCGACGTAGTTGGCGCCGAGCACCGCGACCTGGGTCGCGCGCCGCAGCCCCTCGGCGCCCATCAGCCGGATGTACGCCCAGGAGATCGGCAGGATCCCGGCGGAGCCCCACGGCGCGGCCGAGACCGGGCCGACGCCGGTGGCCGGTCCGGCGGCGGGCTGCAGCGGATGGTTGGGGAGGTACGGCGCCAGGTGCTCGCGCACCGCGATCGGGCCGACGCCGGGGCCGCCGCCGCCGTGCGGGATGCAGAAGGTCTTGTGAAGGTTCAGATGTGAGACATCGCCGCCGAACCGGCCCGGCTCGGCGAGCCCGACCAGCGCGTTGAGGTTGGCGCCGTCCACGTAGACCTGGCCGCCCGCGTCGTGCACGGTCGCGCAGATCTCGGTGATGTGCTCCTCGAACACCCCGTGGGTGGAGGGGTAGGTCACCATCAGGACGGCCAGCTGGTCGCCGTACTGCTCGATCTTGGCGCGCAGGTCGTCGGTGTCCACCTCGCCGTCCTGGCCGGTCTTGACCACGACGACCTTCATACCGGCCATCACGGCGCTGGCGGCGTTGGTGCCGTGCGCGGAGGACGGGATCAGACAGACGGTGCGCTGGGTGTCCCCGTTGGCCCGGTGGTAGGCGCGCACCGCCAGCAGTCCGGCGAGCTCGCCCTGGGAGCCGGCGTTCGGCTGCAGCGAGACCTTGTCATAGCCGGTGACCTCGGCCAGCCGCTCCTCGAGCTCGCGGATCAGGGTCAGATAGCCCTGGGCCTGCTCGGCCGGTGCGAAGGGGTGCAGCGCGCCGAACTCCGGCCAGGTGACCGGCTCCATCTCGGCGGTCGCGTTGAGCTTCATGGTGCAGGAGCCCAGCGGGATCATGCCCCGGTCCAGGGCGTAGTCCCGGTCGGCCAGGCGCCGCAGATAGCGCAGCATCGCGGTCTCGGAGCGGTGCTGGTGGAAGACCGGGTGGGCCAGATACCCGTCGTGGCGCAGCAGGCCCTCGGGCAGCGCGTCCGGCGCCGAGGCGTCCAGCTCGTCGATCCCGGGGATCCCGGAGCCTTCGCCGTTGCCGCCGTCCACCCCGAAGGCGGACCATACGGCGGCGAGCTGCGCGCGGCCGGTGGTCTCGTCACAGGCGATGCCGACGTGGTCGGCGTCGGTCGGCCGGAGGTTGACCCCGGCCTCGCGGGCCGCGGCGACGACCTCGGCGGCCCGGCCGGGCACCCGCGCGGTGAGGGTGTCGAAGAACGCGCCGTGCACCACCTCGACGCCACCGGCCCGCAGCCCCTCGGCGAGCACGGAGGCGTAGCGGTGGGTGCGGCGGGCGATCGCCGCGAGCCCGTCCGGGCCGTGGTAGACGGCGTACATCCCGGCCATCACGGCCAGCAGCACCTGAGCGGTGCAGATGTTGCTGGTGGCCTTCTCCCGGCGGATGTGCTGCTCACGGGTCTGCAGCGCCAGCCGGTACGCCTTGTCGCCGTCGGCGTCCACCGAGACCCCGACCAGACGGCCGGGCAGGTTGCGGGCGTAGGCGTCGCGCACCGCCATGAAACCGGCGTGCGGCCCGCCGAAGCCCATCGGGACGCCGAACCGCTGGCTGCTGCCCACCGCGATGTCCGCGCCCAGCTCACCGGGCGGGGTGAGCAGGGTGAGTGCGAGCAGATCGGCGGCGACGGTGACGACGGCGCCCAGCTCATGGGCGCGCTCGATGACCGGGCGCGGATCGCGCACCACACCGGAGGCGCCCGGGTACTGCAGCAGCACGCCGAAGACCCCGCGCTCGGCGATGTCGTCCGGAATGCCCTCGGCCAGGTCGGCGACGACCACCTCGACACCGGTCGGCTCGGCGCGGGCCCGTATGACCGCGACGGTCTGCGGCAGACAGTCGGCGTCGATCAGGAAGACGCCCTCCTTGACCTTGCCGACCCGCCGCGAGAGCGCCATCGCCTCGGCTGCCGCGGTGGCCTCGTCCAGCAGCGAGGAACCGGCCGTGGGCAGTCCGGTCAGATCGGCCACGACGGTCTGGAAGTTCAGCAGCGCCTCGAGCCGTCCCTGGGAGATCTCCGGCTGGTAGGGCGTGTACGCGGTGTACCAGGCGGGGTTCTCCAGCACATTGCGCAGGATCACCGGCGGGGTGTGGGTGCCGTAGTAGCCGAGGCCGATCATCGACGCCAGTACCTGGTTGCGGTCGGCGAGCGCGCGCAGCTCCGCGAGGACCTCCGGCTCGCTGCGGGCCGACGGCAGGGCGTCCAGCGCCTCGGTGCTCTTGATCACGTCCGGTACGGCGGCCTCGGTGAGCTCGTCCAGCGAGCCGAAGCCGACCTGGGCGAGCATCTTGGCCTGGGCCTCGCCGTCCGGGCCGATGTGGCGTCGCTCGAACGGAGTACCAGATTCCAAGTCGGAGAGTGCGATGCGATTGGCGGTCATCTGCGGGGGCCTCCTGGTCTGTGACGACCTACGAGGGGCACCGCGGCTCGGGTGCCCGGACGGCCTCCCCCTCTGTCATCTCAACCTGAGAGCTTCACCGGCCGTGTACCGCCTGACCGGTTTTCACCGTCGGTGAGGAGGGGTTCCGGAACTCTGCTCGCCCGTGGCCCACCCTGCTTTCCAGAGTGACCTCACCCGCACGGTACGTGTGCCTGAGAGATTCCGGGGAGGGTTTGCTCCTTCGGCGCCTCCGACAGCGTCGGCGGAGGACTCTCCCGCACGGGGTCTGCAGCCACCGTCAGCGTACCAGCGGTTCTGCCGCGGGGGACGGTCGCGGGCGTTCGAGTGGCCGAGTGCGGCGATGTGGCTTTTGGTAGGTACCGAGTAGGTACCAATGGGCACTTGTCACTTGCTCGTCATCTGTTTGCCACCTGTGGGAGAGAGCGTGCAGACCGATATCGACCCGCGGACCCTGATCGGCCGCAAGGCATTCGACCGCGAGGGCGCCAAGATCGGCACCGTGGACGAGGTCTATCTCGACGACGCGACCGGCGAGCCCGAATGGGCGGCGGTACGCACCGGACTGTTCAGCCGGGACGTCTTCGTACCGCTCGAACCGAGCGAGGTCGTCGGCGACACCCTGCGGGTGCCGTACGACCGGTCGCTGATCAAGGACGCCCCGGACTTCGGAGTGGGCCGCCACCTCTCCCCCGAGCAGGAGCTTCAGCTCTACCACCACTACGGCCTGGACGTCACGGGCTGACCCCACCCCGGCCCGGACCCGGGGCCGCGGGCTCCTCCGGAGCCAGGGCCGCAACCGTATCGGGATCCGCGGCCGCCTCCGGGCCCGGGCGCGAGTCCGCGGCCGGACCCGCGCCTTCGCCCTCCTCCACGACCCCGAACTGCCCGCGCCCCCACCCGGGCCCGACCCCACCGGCCCCCGGCGTCGGCCCGTCCCGGCCCCCGGCCTCCTCCTCCGGGCCCGGGGCCATGCCCTCGCCCGGCTGCGGGACCGAGGCCCCGCCCTGGTCTGGGTCCACGGCCAGCTCCCGGCCCGCCTCGGGGTCCGGCGTCTCCCCCTGCTCCGGGGTCGGGTCCGGGCCCTCGGGCCCGTCCGCTTTCGGGTCCGCTTTCGCGGGCGGGCGCAGCAGCGGCAATGGGTCGGCGGGCTGTAGCGACGGGTCGTCGACGGGGAACGTCCGCACCCGGCCCGGGGGTGACCACGGCTCCTCGAAGCGCACGGTCACCCGGCCCACTCCGCTCCCCTGCACCCAGCCCGCCCCGTACTCGGCGTGCCGTACATCGGAGCCCGGGAGCCAGCGGCGCGGCTTCTCAGCGTCCTCAGAAGCCTCTCCCGCGCCCTCGCTCACGAGCTCGGGTCTCTCGGGGCCCGGCGGGCGTCCCGCGTCGCCCAGGGCCTCATGGGCGGCTTGGGCGGCGCCCTGAACCCCTGCCGCGGCCTCCGCGGCTTGCGCGGCCTGGGCGAAGAGATCCTCCTGCGTGTAGTCCGCCAGGCCGCTGACGCCGACCCCCAGCAGCCGCACGCCCGCCGTGGTGTCCACCCCGTCGATCAGCCGCGCCGCGGCCTCGCGCACCACCGCGGGGTCGTCGGTCGGCCCGCGCAGGGTCTCCGAACGGGTGAGCGTGGAGAAGTCGTACCGCCGCACCTTGACCACGACCGTCCGCCCCGAGCGCCCCGCCTCGCGCAGCCGCCGCACACAGCGGTCGGCGAGCCGAGCGATCTCCAGCTGCACCCGGGTGCGGTCGGTGAGGTCGACGTCGAAGGTGTCCTCCACCGAGATGGACTTGGCGTCCCGCTCGGCGACGACGGGCCGCTCGTCCCGGCCCTCGGCCATCAGGAACAGCGACCCGCCGTGGGCCCGGCCCAGCAGCCGCACCAGCTCGGCCTCGCCCGCCTCCCGCGTTTCGGCCACGGTGTGGATCCCGGCCCGGCGCAGCGCCTCCGCCGTGGCGGGGCCGACGCCCGGGAGCATCCGCACCGACATCGGGCCGAGCAGATCGCGCTCCGTCCCGGGCTCGATGACCACCAGACCATCCGGCTTGGCCTGCTCCGAACCGATCTTGGCGAGCATCTTGGAGCCGGCGAGCCCCACCGAGCCGGTCAGCCCGGTGGCGGCCCGTATGTCGGCCCGCAGCCGCTCCGCCACGGCGCGCGCCGCCTCCACGGTGGGCTCGGTGCCGCCCGCCTCAAGATCGACGAACGCCTCGTCCAGGCTCAGCGGCTCCACCAGGGGCGACAGCGTGTGCAGCAGGGCCATGACCGCGTCGCTCACCGTGCGGTAGAGGGCGAAGCGGGGGACCAGGAACGCCGCGTTCGGACACAGGCGGCGGGCCTGGGCCATCGCCATGGCCGAGTGCACCCCGAACACCCGGGCCTCATAGGAGGCCGTGGCCACCACGCCACGCGGACCCAGGCCCCCTACGATCACCGGCTTCCCGCGCAGGCTGGGCTTGGCCGCCTGCTCCGCCGAGGCGTAGAAGGCGTCCATGTCCAGATGGAGAATCGTCGGCGCACCCCTCACACCTCCGATGCTGCCGCACACCACTGACAATGGGGCGGCGCGACGGGCGGTGGTGAACCGAGTGGCGTCGGCGGAAGGGCCGGTGCTAACCCGCCCGGTTGCGGCGCGCCGCCAGCTCGTCGGTCGGATTGTGCCGGATCAGCGTCTCGCCGGTGTCCACCCGCTCGCCGTGCAGCTGGGACAGCGCGCTCTCGACATCCCGCCAGACGACGCCCACGGCGATCCCGAAGACGCCCTGGCCGCCCTGGAGGAGGTCCACGACCTCATCGGGCGAGGTGCACTCATAGACGGTCGCGCCATCGCTCATCAGCGTCATCTGGGCCAGGTCATCGAGCTCCCTGGCACGCAGGTGCGCCACCGCCGCCCGGATGTTCTGGAGCGACACGCCGGTGTCCAGCAGCCGCTTCACGATCTTGAGGACGACCACGTCCCGGAAGCTGTAGAGCCGCTGGCTGCCCGAGCCGTACGCGGGCCGGACGCTCGGCTCCACCAGCCCGGTGCGGGCCCAGTAGTCCAGCTGGCGGTAGGTGATGCCCGCGGCCGCGCACGCGGTGGGTCCGCGGTATCCGATCCGCTCCGTCCCCCCCCGTGGCGGGCTCACGCGGCGGTGCGGCCTGTGCCGCGACCCGAGCCTCCACTGCCGGATCGGCCGGTGCGCTCCCCTGGAGCGGGTACGGACCTCCGGCCGCCGTGCCGTCGCCGCTGCTTCTCACGCCGACCTCCGTCCTCGACCTGCCATCTTGAAGGTAGGCAGTCACCCGGGGTGCGTCAACGATCGCCACACTCGGCACGCCGAGTGATAATCACCCTAAGAGTGGTTTCCCGTGTCCCTCGTCCGGGAAAGGCTACTCGAATGCGCGAGCGAGGACCGGCATACGGCTCACTGGCTGCTGGTTCCGAAGTCCTCTGGCGAGATCTGGTCGAGGAACTCGCGGAACTTCTCCACCTCGTCCTCCTGCTCGTCCGGGATCGCGATACCGGCGTCGTCCAGCACGCCGTCGCTGCCGTAGATCGGCGTTCCGGTGCGCAGCGCGAGGGCTATGGCGTCGGACGGCCGGGCGCTGACCTCCACGCCGCTGGCGAAGACCAGCTCCGCGTAGAAGACCCCCTCGCGCAGATCCGTGATCCGGACCTCCGTGAGCTGCTGGCCGACGGCTTCGAGTACGTCCTTGAAAAGGTCATGGGTCAGCGGGCGCGCCGGAGCCATGCCCTGCTGAGCGAAGGCGATCGCGGTCGCCTCACCTGGTCCGATCCAGATGGGGAGGTACCGGTCGCCTCCCACTTCACGCAGGAGCACGATCGGTTGGTTGGAGGGCATTTCCACCCGGACACCCACGACGTCGAGCTCGTTCACACAGCAACCCTAGGACGTGCCCGGCCGGTTTGGATAGTCGGGACCCGGTCGGTCACCGCTCCCGGACCCTCAGCGCCGACCGCACCAGCGCCGCGTGCAGCTGTACGGAGAGCGTGGCGAGCTCCCGCACACTGGTCTCCGCATGCGCTCTGGTCTGCGGATTTCTATGCAACCGCAGCGGAGCGACCACCTGCTCGACCATTCCAGCCTCGCGCTCGGCGGAGGCTTTCATGATTCGCAGATGACGTGGTTCCAGGCCGAAGCGACCGAGCTCGGCGATGAGCCGGGCGACGGTCACCGCCTCGATGTCGTACCCGCCGTCCGCGGTCGGCGCGAGCAGCCCGTACGACTCCCATGCGGTCAGCTCCGCCTCGCTGACCTCGGCCGCTGCCAGCAGCTCGGCACGGCCGATGCGGGCGGCCGTGGGGCCGTCCGGGGCCGCGTCGGTACCGCCGTCGAGCGGTCCGGGCTGCCGCGCTCCCTGCGAGGCGGCAGGAAGCTGCAGCGGTTCGCCCCGCTCCAGGGCGTCCAGGTGCTCCCGGATGACCTTGAGCGGCAGGTAGTGGTCACGCTGCATCCGGAGGATGTGGCCGAGCCGCTCCACGTCCCGCTGGCTGAATTTGCGGTAGCCGGACGGCGTGCGCCGCGGCTCCACCAGCCCCTCCGACTCCAAGAAGCGGATCTTGGAGATGGTGACCTCGGGGAACTCGTCCCGCAACAGATTCAGCACGGTGCCGATGCTCATCGAGCGGCTGCCCGTGGGGGCGGTGCCGGTATCGGCACCGCCCGACGGTGTCTGAAGCATGGACCTCCCCTGACGGGTCAGATGCCGACGCCCCGCTGGCTCGGGTAGAACACCAGCCGGTACTTACCGATCTGCACCTCGTCCCCACTGGCGAGGACCACCGGCGCGTCGATCTGCTCCCGGTTGACATACGTCCCGTTGAGGGAGCCGACGTCCGAGACGGTGAAGCTGCTGTCCTGGCCTCGCTGGAACTCCACATGGCGGCGGGAGACCGTCACATCGTCCAGGAAGATGTCGCTCTGCGGGTGACGGCCCGCCGTGGTGACATCACTGTCCAGCAGGAAGCGGCTGCCGGAATTCGGCCCGCGGCGGACCACCAGCAGCGCCGACCCCAGGGGCAGCGCCTCGACTGCGGCCTGCGCCTCCGGGCTGAGCGACGGCAGCGGCGTCTGCCCGGTCGCCTCGGAGTCGTACGCCTCAAGACCCGAGATCGAAATGGTGGAGGTGGTCTCCGAGGCACGCTCGGAGGGGGCGCCGCCCCGCAGCGGGGCACCGCAGTTGGAACAGAACCGGCTGGCCTCCGCGTTCCGGTGGCCACACCGCTGACAGACCGGCAAGCCAAACCCTCCACCACTCTGAGAGGCCGATGGGTCCTCGGAACCTATGGGCCCGGCCGCGGAGGGGTCAACAGACGCGCCCGGCCCGCCGACCTGGTCACGGAAGAGCGGGCGCTCCTCGGTCCCCCCTCCGCTCTCCTCCGCGGCACGCGAGGCGCGGTGGCGAGCGGTGCTGCTGCCGCCGTCCTGGCGGGCACTCTTACCGAACAACTTCCCGAACAACTTCACGGGCGATTCCCCTTGACTGAAACAGACCCGCCCGTGGGGCAGGACAAACCCTCGATGCACACACCAGACGGTCCGGACATCCTCACAACGTCCGTGACCACCAGACAGTTTCCATCACGCGCGGATCTTCTGGTGCGTTGACCCCCCGCGTCCACATGGTCTCCCCGAGAGACCCTCATTTCGAACCGCCTCACCGTGATGACGACCGAGCGTAGTCAGGCCGCTTCGCCGATCGCAAGGCATCCACAACGATCTTCTTATCCCGTCGTACGGACACAGTGGCCTGCTCCTTCTCCAGGCTCTGCACCACCCCGCCGGGGATGTTCAGGGCCGGCTCCAGATCTTCCGGCTTGCCGATCACCTTCACAACATACGGCCGCGTCACTTTCCGTCCATCGATCTGGATCGCGCCACCGCTGTCCGAGAAGTAGGTGCCCGCGACCACGCGCACCGCGTCGATCTGGATCGCCTCGGCGCCCGCCGCGCGCAGCTCCTGGACGGTGTCGAGCAGCATGTCCGACTCCACGGAGCCCCGGGAGTCGTCGATGGTGATCGTGATACCAGGACCCTGTGCTGCCACCGTACCCGCGAGCACGCCCAGCTGCTGCTCCTTCTGGAGCGTCTGCTTCCGGGCCTCCTCCGCCTGGTCCGAGCTGTTCTCCAGTTCGGTGCGCTGGTTCTCCAGGCGGCGCTTCTCGTCCTGGAGCCGCTGGGTGCGCGAGTCCAGCTCGTCGAGAATCCGGACCAGGTCCTCCTGCCGGGCGCCTCGCAGCACGCTGTTCTCGTTGGTCGAACGCACCTGGATGGCCAGGCCCAGGCCGAGGCCGAAGAGCAGCAGGGCGACGATCAGCTGGGCACGGGTGAGCCGCGGCGGCCATACGCCCTTCAGCAGCCGCTGGCGTCCGGTCAGGGCACCCTCCGACCGCTGATCCGCGCCCGGGTCCCCGGGGCCGGGGGCGGGCCCCACGCGCTCTCCGGGGCCGCCCCGGGACCCGTCGGCGAGCCCGGAGCCCTCGCCACGCGTCCCGGGCGTGTCCGCCGCGACGGGTCGGCCCTGGGCCTGCGGCGGCAGGGCCTCGGGCAGCACGGCCTTGGGCAGGGGCGTCCGCAGCGCGAGGTCCTTGAAGCCGCCCGGCGGGGGCGTGGCGGGCCTGCCCGGGCGCGCCGCGGGTGCGTCACGGCGCTCGGGCTTCCGGGCGGGCGACGGGGTGCCCGGGCGCGGCGGTTCCGACGGGGTGGGCGGGCGCGGCGGTCCGGCGGCCGATGGCCGCTGGGGCTTGGCCCGCTCCAGCTCGCCCCGCTTCGGTTCGGCCCGCTCCAGCTCGGCCCGCCCGCGGGGCTCCCCAGGGTCTGCGGGCCGCTCGGGCGTCTCCTGCGGGCGGCGCGGCGGCTCGGGCGACCACTGGGGCCGCTCGGCGGCGTCCCCGGGCGTTTCGGCCCGCTCCGCTTGTCCGGCCGCCCTCTCCGGCTGCTCGGCCTTGGCGTCCCTCTCGGCCGCCCGCGGCGTGTCGGCCAAGGGGCGCGGCGTGTCGGACGGCTGCTGCGGCGGCGTGTCGGCGGACTGGTACGGCGTGTCGGCCGGCTGGTGCGGCGTGTCAACGGACGGCTGTCGCGGCGTGTCGGCCTGCCGTCGGCTTTCGGTCGACTCCGCCCGCTCGGGCGTCTCCGGAGTGTCATCGGTCGTCATCGGCCTCACGCCCGGAACACATGGCGGCGGATCGCGGCCGCGTTGGAGAAGATCCGGATGCCGAGCACGACCACGACTCCCGTCGACAGCTGGGCACCGACGCCCAGCTTGTCACCGAGGAAGACGATCAGCGCGGCCACCACCACATTGGACAGGAACGATACGACGAAGACCTTGTCGTCGAAGATCCCGTCCAGCATCGCCCGGAAGCCCCCGAAGACCGCGTCGAGCGCCGCCACGACGGCGATCGGCAGATAGGGCTCGACCACCGTCGGCACCACGGGTCGGACCACAAGTCCCACCACGACTCCCACGATGAGCCCCAATACGGCGATCACGATGTGCCCTTCCCTGTGTCGGCGTCACCCTTGCCGGAGCCACCGGCTATCGGTTCCGCGGTGCGTACGATCAGGCTCGGCGCGGCCGGTAGCCGGAGCGAGTCCTGGGCGGAAATGCTCGTACGGATGTCATAGTTCTGCTGCAGCACATGCAGGTACTGTCCGTCCGCACTGTTCTGGAAAGCGGTGCTCAGCCGCTGCCCGTCCCCCACCGCGAGCACCGTATAGGGCGGCGCCAGCGGCTTGTTGTCGACCAGTATGGCGTCTCCCGCGGCCCTGATCGCCGAGAGCGCCGTCAGCCGCTGCCCGTTGATCGAGACGGCCTCCGCGCCGGACTCCCACAGGCCGTTGACGACACGCTGCATATCGTGGTCGCGCACCCGGCCGGTGTCGGAGAAGTCGGCGCTCTCCCGCGGTCCCCCGCCGCTGCTCGCCGCGTCCTTGGCGTCGTCGACCACCAGCTTCACCCCGGGGCCCGTCACCTCGTTGGCCCCCGAAAGCAGCGCCACCAGATCGGCCTTGGCCCCGCCGTCCTTCTCCAGCGCCTGCCGCTGCTTCTCCCCGACCTCGCCCCGGAGCGTGTCCACGCTCCGGGCGAGCTTGTCCGCGTTCGAGTTCCCCGTCTCGATGCGGTCGATCAGTTCTCCCCGCTCCTTGGCCAGCGTCGGCGCCGATATCCGTGCCTCCGCGGCGCCGATCGTGATGACGACCGCGACCAGGACAAGACCGAAGGCCAGCCCCAATTTGGCCCGTACGGTGCGCGGAAGGCCCGAGCGACCGGTCTCCCCGCGCCGCGCTGCGGCCTCCGCGTAGCCGTCGTCGAGGCTGTGGTCCATCACATTGGTCAGCAGCGACATGGACGCGTCGAGGCGCGGGCGCGGGCTCGGCGATGCTGTGCTCCGAACGGGGGGCTGCTGCGACATGCCGCACATCGTCGCACGTGGGGGCCGCCGCCACCGAATGGCCCCTCCGGCGTGCCGAATCCGGGACCTCGGGACGGCGGCCCCACGCGCTCGGACGTGCCCGGGCGGCCCCTGGATCAGCGGCCCGCGCTGTCCACGACGCTCGCCCACTCATCCAGCAGGGCCTGCGCGGACGCGTCGTCCGGGCCCTCCGCCCACAGATGGGTGACCGCCTCGGCCGGGTCGGGCAGCACCATGACCCACCGCCCGTCGGTCTCCACGACCCGCACCCCGTCGGTGGTGTCCACGGAACGGTCCCCCGCGGCCTCCACCACATGCCGCATGACCAGGCCCTTGACCGCCCAGGGCGTGGCCAGATCGCGCCGCTGGACATGCGCACGCGGAATCCGCGCGTCGATCTGGCTCAGCGTCAGCTGAGTGCGCGCCACCAGCCCGATCAGCCGGACGAACGCGGCCGTACCATCGAAGACGCTGCTGAACTCGGGGATGATGAACCCGCCGCGCCCGTCGCCCCCGAAGATGGTGGACTCCGACCTGGCGACCCGGGTGAGATCGTCCGCCGCGGTGGTCGTCCACTCCACCTGTGTACCGTGGTACGCCGCCACCTGCTCGGCGATACGGGTCGTGGTCACCGGAAGCGCCACCCGCCCGCTCCGCCGCTCCGCGGCCACCAGGTCCAGCATCACCAGCAGCGCCCGGTCGTCCTCCACGATGCGGCCGCGCTCGTCGACGAGCGAGAACCGCTCACCGACCGGATCGAACCGCACCCCGAACGCGGCACGCGCCGAGGCGACGATCTCACCGAGCCGGGCCAGCCCCGACCGGCGGGCGTCGGCGGTCTCCGTCGGACGCGCCTCGTTCAGGCCCGGGTTGATGGTCAGCGCGTCCACTCCGAGCCGGCCCAGCAGGCTGGGCAGCACCAGCCCGGAGCTGCCGTTGGCGGCGTCCACGACGACCTTCAGCCCGGATTCGGCGATGCCGCTGATGTCCACGGCGCGCAGCAGCGAGCCCGTGTACGAGTCGAAGACGCTCGACGGGAAGCTGAGGTCGCCGATCTCGCCCGGGAACGCCCTTCGGTACTCCTGACGGGCGTACACCCGGTCCAGCTTCCGCTGACCGCCCGCGGAGAGATCGGCGCCGCGCTCGTCGAAGAACATGATGTCGACCGAGTCGGGCACCCCGGGCGAGGTACGGATCATGAAGCCGCCGGCGCTGCCGCGCGCGGTCTGCTGGCGGGCCACCGGCAGCGGCACGTTCTCCAGGTCCCTCACGTCGATGGCGCTGGTCTGCAGGGCGGAGATCATCGCCCGCTTCAGCGCCCGCGCGCCCCTGGAGTGGTCACGCGCCGTGGTGACGGTGGAGCCCTTCTTGAGGGTCGTGGCGTACGCCCCGGCGAGCCGCACCGCGAGCTCCGGGGTGATCTCCACATTGAGGATGCCGGATACGCCACGGGCGCCGAACAGATGCGCCTGTCCGCGGGACTCCCAGATCACCGAGGTGTTGACGAACGCGCCCGCCTCGATGGTCTTGAACGGATAGACCCGGACATTGCCCTGGACGATCGATTCCTCGCCGATCAGGCACTCATCGCCGATGACGGCCCCGTCCTCGATCCGGGCGGCGCGCATGATGTCGGTGTTCTTGCCGATGACGCAGCCGCGCAGATTGCTCTGCTGGCCGACATACACATTGTCGTGCACCACCGCCTTGTGGAGGAAGGCGCCGCTCTTGACGACGACATTGGAGCCGACGACGGTGTGCTCACGGATTTCGGCACCGGCCTCCACCTTGGCGTAGTCGCCGATATAGAGCGGACCGCGGAGCACGGCCTCCGGATGCACATCCGCCCCTTCGGCGACCCATACGCCGGGCGAGATCTCGAATCCGTCGAGCTCGACGTCGACCTTGCCCTCGAGAACGTCCGCCTGGGCCTTCACATAGCTCTCATGGGTGCCGACGTCCTCCCAGTAGCCCTCGGCGACATAGCCGAAGATGGGCTTGCCCTCCTTCATCAGCTGGGGGAAGACATCTCCGGACCAGTCGACCGGGACATCGGGATCGACATAGTCGAAGACCTCAGGCTCCATGACATAGATGCCGGTGTTGACGGTATCCGAGAAAACCTGGCCCCAGGTGGGCTTCTCCAGGAAGCGCTCGACCTGTCCGCCCTCGTCGACGATGGTGATACCGAACTCGAGCGGATTGGGAACACGGGTCAAGCAGACGGTGACAAGGGCACCCTTTTCCTTATGGAAATCGATCAGATCCGTGAGGTCGAAATCCGTGAGGGCATCGCCCGAGATCACAAGGAACGTGTCGTCCTTGAGTGCTTCCTCCGCGTTCTTGACACTTCCGGCGGTGCCGAGTGGCTTCTCCTCATTCGCGTACGTGAGCTCCATGTCGAGCTCCTCGCCGTCACCGAAGTAGTTCTTGACCAGGGAGGCGAGGAACTGGACTGTCACCACGGTCTCGCTGAGACCATGCCGCTTGAGCAGCCGCAGCACATGTTCCATGATCGGCCGGTTGGCCACGGGCAGCAGCGGTTTGGGCATGGTCGAGGTCATCGGGCGCAGACGAGTCCCCTCGCCCCCTGCCATCACGACGGCCTTCATATCGGAAGCGTCCTCCTTGAAGAGACGACGGTCATGCCGACCGCGCACGCCCGATGGCCCTTACACCTGAAGTCGCCACGGGCCCCGGCCTCTATGGACGCCGCTACGGCGAGCTCAGTCGGCCGCGGTGTCCGCCCTGACGAGTCGGCGGACCTGAACCACGTAGAGGACTCCTGCCCACCAATAGAGTGTTGTACCCCATCCAGCGAACGCCCATCCGAAAATAGCAGCGGTCGTGTGAAGCCAGCCACTTCCCTCACTCAGAAGGAGCAACGGGAAGGCATACATCAGGTTGAAGGTGGCCGCCTTGCCGAGGAAGTTCACCTGCGGCGGCGGATAGCCATGGCGCCGGAGGATGCCCACCATCACCAGCAGGACCAACTCTCGCGCGAGAAGGGCCGCGGTGAGCCAGAGGGGCAAGATCTCGCGCCAGGTGAGGCCGACAAGGGTCGACAGTATGTAGAGGCGGTCGGCCGCCGGGTCGAGAAGGCGGCCGAGCTTGCTGATCTGGTTCCAGCGGCGGGCCAGCTTCCCGTCGAGATAGTCGCTGATACCGCTCAGCGCCAGCACCAGCAGCGCCCAGCCGTCGCCGTTGGGCTCGCCGAACTCGGGCCGGAGGATCAGCCAAAGAAAAAGCGGTACGCCGACGAGGCGCGCCGCGCTGAGGATGTTCGGGATGGTGAGCACACGGTCCGTCTGGACGCGTGTCTCCTGTACCTCCACCCGGGAGCCTCCCGTGAGAAACAGGCCGATGATGCCCTATGACTCTACCGGTAGACCCGCACAGGCCCCGCACCGGGGCGTAGCGGACATGGAAAACAAAAAAGACCCCGGTGGGAAAAGATTTCCCACCGGGGTCTTTTGAAGAATTCTTCGGCGGCGTCCTACTCTCCCACAGGGTCCCCCCTGCAGTACCATCGGCGCTGAAAGGCTTAGCTTCCGGGTTCGGAATGTAACCGGGCGTTTCCCTAACGCAATGACCACCGAAACACTACGAAACACATGAACCGGACCCCACCCACACACCCACCAACGGGAC
>NZ_LAKD02000085.1 GCF_000968685.2 Streptomyces antioxidans | reverse complement strand
TGACCTCCTTCGTGCCACCCGCCGGGCCCGGGGTACGGCTGGACGCGGGCGTGGAGTCCGGCAGCGTCATCGGCCCCGCATGGGACTCACTGCTGGCCAAACTGATCGTCACCGGCGCCACCCGCACCCAGGCCCTCCAGCGGGCGGCGCGTGTGCTGGCCGAGTTCCAGGTCGAGGGCATGGCCACCGCGATCCCGTTCCACCAGGCGGTGGTCAAGGACCCGGCCTTCACCAGCGAACCGTTCACCATCCACACCCGCTGGATCGAAACCGAATTCCACAACACCATCCCCCCCTTCACCCCCGCCGGAGCCGACGACACCGAAGAGTCCACCGCCCGCGAGACCGTCGTCGTCGAGGTCGGCGGCAAACGACTCGAGGTCTCGCTGCCCGCCTCCCTGGGCGTGGCCACCGCCCCCGCGGGCGGCTCGAAGAAGCCGAAGCGCAAGGCGGTCAAGAAGTCCGGCTCCGGCGCCTCCGGCGACACCCTGGCCTCCCCGATGCAGGGCACGATCGTCAAGGTCGCCGTGGACGAGGGCGACACGGTCGCCGAGGGCGACCTCGTCGTGGTCCTGGAGGCCATGAAGATGGAACAGCCCATCAACGCCCACCGCGCGGGCACCGTCAAGGGCCTGGCCGCCGAGGTCGGCGCGTCCCTCACCTCGGGCGCGGTCATCTGCGAAATCAAGGACTGACGGCGAGCTCGATGAGCGACGCGAGGGGTCGAGGACCGATGCGAAGGCCTTACGCGGAGATCGGGGGCTGACCGCCCCCTGATATGCCCCATGACGGCGGGCCCCGGCCGGAATCATCCGGCCGGGGCCCGCCGTCGTCGCGTAGGCCCACCGCGCGCTCATCGGCGGCCGGACCGTGACCAGGAGCTCGCGGGTGGCGCCGTAGTCAAGCCCGCCCAGGACCGGTGGAACGGGAAGGTGCCGTTCACCGTGTGGGCCAGGGCGGCCACGATCGCGCGCTGGGTCATGGCGAGGGCGATCGCCACATACTCGAGACATGCTCGAGTGCTCGACTGATCAGTCCCCTTGCTCTTCCCGTGCCCGCGGTCACGAAATGGCATGCTTGACCCACGGCAGGCACGGCAGGGAGGACCGCGATGGCGATCGAGACAGCCACGGCGCAGACGCCACCGCGTCCCATGCGCGCCGACGCGCGCCGCAACTACGAACGGCTGCTGGCCGAGGCGCGCACGGCCTTCACCCAGCACGGCACCGACGCCTCGCTGGAGGACATCGCACGCCGCGCGGGCGTCGGCATCGGCACGCTCTACCGCCACTTTCCCAACCGCACCGCGCTGATGGGCGCGGTCTTCCAGGGCGAGATATGCGCCCTGCTGGAGCGGTCGCGGGAGCTGGCCAAGGCGCCCCGGCCGTGTCAGGCGCTGATCGACTGGCTGCGCGCCATCGTGGACCACGCGAGCACCTACCGCGGGCTGTCCCAGGCCCTGATGGCGTGCTCGGGCGACGAGACCTCGGAGCTGTCCCGCGGCTGTGGGCTGCCGTTGCGCGAGGCGGGCAGCGAACTGCTCGCCCGCGCACAGCAGAGTGGTGCCGTACGGTCCGATGTGGTCATCGCCGATCTGATGCAGCTCACGAACGCGATCGCACTGGCCGTGGAGCAGTCCCCGGAGGACCCGGAGTTGGCCAACCGACTGCTGGCACTGGCCTTCACGGGCCTCAAGGCCCGCTGACCCCGAGAGGGGCCCGCTGGCCCCGAGGGACCCGCGACGGCCAGTCGCTAGCGGCGGCGCGGCGCCAGGTCCGCCACCCGCCCCGGCTGCTGCTCCGCCAGTGGCACCGCGGTGCGCAGCTGGGCGGAGCCGGGCCCGCCCGGTGGGTGGGGGTGGTTACGGCGCGGCCCCGGCAGCGGCAGGCCCTCCTCGCCGCCGCCACGGCCCTGCGACGGGCCCAGCCGCCCCGACTGCCGACCCGCCGAACCGCCGCCCTCACCGCCCCCGACCGGGCCGGACCCCGCGCCCGGCCCGGCCACGGCGATCTGAACCCCCTGGTCCGCGAGGGCCTGGAGCTCGGTCAGGGCACGGTCGTCATGGGCGGGCGGCTCATCGGTCACCAGCCGGGTGATCACATCGGTGGGCACCGTCTGGAACATGGTGTCGGTGCCCAGCTTCGTATGGTCGGCGAGCACGACCACCTCCGCCGCCGCCTGGACCAGCGCCCGGTCGACGCTGGCCGAGAGCATGTTGGAGGTGGACAGGCCGCGCTCGGCGGTCAGCCCGCTGCCGGACAGGAAGGCGCGCGAGACCCGCAGCCCCTGGAGGGACTGCTCGGCGCCGCTGCCGACGAGGGCGTAGTTGGAGCCGCGCAGGGTGCCGCCGGTCATCACGACCTCGACCCGGTTGGCATGCGCCAACGCCTGCGCGACCAGCAGGGAATTGGTGACCACGGTCAGCCCGGGAACCCGCGCGAGCCGGCGGGCCAGCTCCTGCGTAGTGGTCCCGGCGCCGACCACGACGGCCTCGCCCTCCTCGACGAAACCGGCCGCGAGATCGGCGATGGCCGTCTTCTCCGCGGTCGCTAGATGGGATTTCTGCGGGAAGCCGGACTCCCTGGTGAATCCGCCCGGCAGCACCGCACCGCCATGCCGGCGGTCGAGCAGTCCTTCTGCCTCCAGCGCCCGCACATCACGCCGTACGGTCACTTCGGAGGTCTGGACGACGCGGGCGAGCTCCCGGAGCGACACCGCTCCGTTCGCGCGCACCATTTCAAGGATCAATTGGCGACGTTCTGCAGCGAACACGAAACTGACAGTAACGCCAACGACCGTCTGTTTTCAGCAGCTTGCACCAATTAGCAGAAGTTGGACATCCGTGAGGGCACGAAGTGCTATAAGGACCGGATCTATGACTCTTCCTGAGTCTTCCGGGTGTGCAACTGCCGTGCCACCTCGGCGATCGAACCGGACAGCGAGGGGTAGACCGTGAAGGCGTTGGCGATCTGCTCCACCGTCAGATTGTTGTCCACCGCCAGCGAGATGGGGTGGATCAGCTCGCTCGCCCGCGGCGCGACCACCACACCGCCGACCACGATGCCGGTGCCCGGACGGCAGAAGATCTTGACGAAGCCGTCCCGGATGCCCTGCATCTTCGCCCGCGGATTGCGCAGCAGCGGCAGCTTCACCACCCGGGCGTCGATCTTCCCGCCGTCCACGTCCGCCTGTGAGTAGCCGACCGTGGCGATCTCGGGGTCGGTGAAGACGTTCGCCGAGACCGTCTTCAGGTTCAGCGGGGTCACCGCGTCCCCGAGGAAGTGGTACATCGCGATCCGGCCCTGCATCGCCGCCACCGACGCCAGCGCCAGCACGCCGGTGCAGTCACCGGCCGCGTAGATGCCCGGCGCGCTGGTCCTGGACACCTTGTCGGTCAGGATGTGCCCCGACTCCGCCAGCTTGACCCCGGCCTCCTCCAGACCGATGTCCGCCGTGTTCGGGATCGAGCCGACCGCCATCAGACAGTGGGTGCCGGAGATGACCCGCCCGTCCGAGAGCGTCACCTCCACCCGGTCGCCAATCCGCTTGGCGGCCTGCGCCCTGGAGCGGGACATCACGTTCATCCCCCGGCGGCGGAAGACGTCCTCCAGCACCGCGGCCGCGTCCGGGTCCTCGCCCGGCAGCACCCGGTCCCGGCTGGAGACCAGCGTGACCTTCGACCCCAGCGCCTGATAGGCACCCGCGAACTCCGCGCCCGTGACACCGGAGCCGACCACGATCAGCTCCCGGGGGAGCTCGTCCAGGTCGTACACCTGCGTCCAGTTCAGGATCCGCTCGCCGTCCGGCTTCGCGTCCGGGATCTCCCTGGGGTGGGCGCCCGTCGCCAGCAGCACCGCGTCCGCCACCAGCGTCTGCTCACTGCCGTCCGCGGCCCGTACGATCACCCGCCGGGCGCCGTCCAGCGACTGCCGCGGCTCCACCCGCGCACGGCCGCGCATGACCCGGCCACCGGCCCGGGTGACCGAGGCCGTGATGTCGTGCGACTGGGCGAGCGCGAGCCGCTTCACCCGGCGGTTGACCTTGCCCAGATCCACCCCGACCACCCGGGCCGCCTGCTCCAGCGGCGGGGTGTCGTCGGCGACGATGATCCCCAGTTCCTCGTAGGAGGAGTCGAAGGTCGTCATCACCTCGGCGGTGGCGATCAACGTCTTCGACGGCACGCAGTCGGTGAGCACCGACGCCCCGCCCAGACCGTCGCAGTCGACGACGGTCACCTCCGCGCCGAGCTGCGCGGCGACCAGCGCCGCCTCATAGCCGCCGGGTCCGCCACCGATGATCACGATCCGAGTCACATGCCCCATTGTCCCGCACCGGTTCGAACGCCTTCAGCCCGGGGGGTTTCGCGGACCGACCGCCGTACGGAACCTCGCACCGAACCTCGGGGTCGAACCGGCCCCCGAACCTCCCACCAGACCTCCCACCCGGAGGGCCGTTCCGCCCCTCTCCCGTACCCTCAGACCCATGTCGCTCTACGCCGCGTACGCCGGCAACCTCGACGCGCGGCTGATGTCCCGCCGCGCACCACACTCCCCGCTGCGCGGAACGGGCTGGCTGAACGGCTGGCGCCTCACCTTCGGCGGTGAGCAGATGGGCTGGGAGGGCGCCCTCCCCACGATCGTGGAGGCCCCGCGCTCCCAGGTCTTCGTCGCCCTCTACGACATCGCGCCCATGGACGAGGACTCCATGGACCGCTGGGAGGGCGTCGGCCTCGACATCTACCGCCGGATGCGGATCCGCGTCCACACGCTGGACGGCGACGAGGCCGCCTGGCTCTACGTCCTCAACGGCTACGAGGGCGGACTGCCCTCGGCCCGCTACCTGGGCGAGATCGCCGACGCGGCGGAGTCAGCGGGCGCGCCCCACGACTACGTGATGGAGCTACGAAAGCGCCCCTGCTGAGCCCGGTGTTTCCGGCCGACCCTGGCTTCCCGGCCAGCCCGGCGGGCCGTGGGCGTGGTCTCGCTGGGGTCGGGGGCGGCCCGACGCTGTTGGGTCGTGGGCACACCCGGCCCGCAGGGGCAATGCAACGATCCGAATACCTCCGCGAACCCGTCTACGCGCGTAGGCAGTTAGCGGCTACCCTCATGCGCGTGAACGCATCAGTTTCTTGGGACAATCAGGGCGACCCGCACGCCGACGCCGCCGCCACCCGCCTGCGCGAGCTGACCGGCGCGGATACCCACGACGTCGCGCTGGTACTGGGCTCCGGCTGGGTCCCCGCCACCGACGCCCTCGGGGCGCCCGAGCACGAGTTCCCCGTCACCGAGCTGCCCGGCTTCCCGCCGCCCGCCGTCGCGGGCCACGCGGGCCGCATCCGGTCGTACCGGATCAACGACAAGCGGGCGCTGGTCTTCCTCGGCCGTACGCACTATTACGAGGGGCGTGGTGTCGCCGCCGTCGCACACGGCGTGCGCACCGCCGTCGCCGCGGGCTGCAAGACCATCATCCTCACCAACGGCTGCGGCGGCCTCCGCGAGGGCATGCGCCCCGGCCAGCCGGTACTGATCAGCGACCACATCAACCTCACGGCCACCTCGCCGATCGTGGGCGCCAACTTCGTCGACCTCACCGATCTGTACTCGCCGCGGCTGCGCGCCCTGTGCCAGCAGGTCGACCCGACCCTGGAGGAGGGCGTCTACGCCCAGTTCCCCGGGCCGCACTACGAGACTCCTGCCGAGATCAACATGGCCCGCACGATAGGGGCCGACCTGGTCGGCATGTCCACGGCCCTGGAGGCCATCGCGGCGCGCGAGGCGGGCGCGGAGGTGCTCGGGATCTCCCTGGTGACCAACCTCGCGGCCGGAATGACGGGCGAACCCCTCAACCACGAGGAGGTCCTCCAGGCGGGCCGCGACTCCGCCTCCCGCATGGGCAGCCTGCTGGCCCAGGTCCTCGACCGCCTCTGATCCCCTGATCCCCGGGGGCGGCGTCACGGCGTCCTGGGCGGGTACTCACCCCTTGGCTGGGGGTGGGCCGGGGTGCGCGGGGTGCGCGGGCGGCTGTGTGGTGGGTGCCGGGACCCTGCCCGTACCCCCGCATCCGCATCCGCACCGGCCTCCGCACCCGACCGCGGACCCCAGCGACCACCCCCGGCCCGCCCGGCATCCGCACCGCCCAAACGACCACCCCCAGGAGGCACCCATGGCCACGGAGCCCGATCTCATCGCCCAGGCTCGCGCATGGCTTGCCGAGGATCCCGATCCCGAGACGCGGGATGAGCTCGGGCGGCTGCTCCAGGACGATGCCGTCGACGCGATCGCCGAGCGGTTCTCCGGCACGTTGCAGTTCGGTACCGCCGGTCTCCGGGGTGAGCTCGGGGCCGGGCCCATGCGGATGAACCGCGCCGTCGTCATCCGCGCCGCCGCCGGGCTCGCCGCGTATCTGCGCGCGTATCACGGCCAGCAAGGCCAGCAGGGCCAACACAGTCAGCACGGCCAGCACGGCCACGGCCTCGTCGTCATCGGGTACGACGCCCGCTACAAGAGCGCCGAGTTCGCCCGCGACACCGCCGCCGTCATGACCGGCGCCGGCTTCCGCGCCGCCGTTCTGCCCCGCCCCCTGCCCACCCCCGTCCTCGCGTTCGCCATCCGCCACCTCGGCGCGATCGCCGGAGTCGAGGTCACCGCGAGCCACAACCCGCCCCGCGACAACGGCTACAAGGTCTACCTCGGCGACGGTTCCCAGATCGTGCCGCCCGCCGACGCCGAGATCGCCGCCGAGATCGCGGCGATCCGCGGCCTGGACGACGTACCCCGCCCCGAGACCGGCTGGGAGACGCTGAACGACGACGTCCTGGAGGCGTACCTGGCCCGGACCGACGCCGTCCTCACCCCGGGTTCGCCCCGGAACGCCCGCGTCGTCTACACCCCGCTGCACGGCGTCGGCAGCGAGACCCTTACCGCCGCGTTCGCCCGCGCCGGGTTCCCCGAGCCCGCGGTCGTACCCGAGCAGGCGGAGCCCGACCCGGCGTTCCCGACCGTCGCGTTCCCCAACCCGGAGGAGCCGGGGGCGATGGACCTGGCCTTCGCCACGGCCCGCAGGGTCGCGCCGGACATCATCATCGCCAACGACCCGGACGCCGACCGCTGCGCCGTCGCCGTCCCCGCGATCACCAACCCCACGGCCCCCACGGACGCCGCGAGCTGGCGGATGCTGCGCGGGGACGAGGTCGGCGCGCTGCTCGCCACCCACCTCGTCCACAAGCGCGCCCGCGGCGGATTCGCGACCACGATCGTCTCCTCGTCGCTCCTGTCCCGGATCGCGGACGACGCCGGACTGCCGTACGCCGAGACGCTGACCGGCTTCAAGTGGCTGGCCCGGGTGGACGGGCTGCGCTACGCGTACGAGGAGGCGCTCGGCTACTGCGTGGATCCGGAGGGCGTGCGCGACAAGGACGGCATCACGGCCGCGCTGCTCGTGGCCGAGCTGACGTCCGAGCTCAAGGAGCAGGGCCGCACCCTGGGCGACCTGCTGGACGACATCGCGGTGGCCCACGGGCTGCACGCCACCGACCAGCTGTCCGTCCGGGTCACCGACCTCTCCGTGATCGGCACGGCGATGAAGCGGCTGCGCGAACAGCCGCCCACCGAGCTGGCGGGGCTCGCCGTGACCTCGGCGGAGGACCTGACACGGGGCACGGACACCCTGCCCCCGACGGACGGCCTGCGCTATCAGCTCGCCGGGAGGGGGGCCGTCCGCGCCGCCCGCGTGATCGTCCGGCCCAGCGGCACCGAGCCGAAGCTGAAGTGCTATCTGGAGGTGGTCGTCGACGTCCCCGCCGCCGACTCCCTCACCACGGCCCGCACCACGGCGGACACGGTGCTGGCCGCGCTGAAGACGGACCTTTCGGTGGCGGCGGGAATCCAGCCCCCGAAAGCGGAAGCCGCGACCGCGGACACGGGTGCGGACACGGGTAAGGACGCGGACGCATCAACTGCCGAGCCCGTCGCCGTCGCCCACGTCGATCAGTCGACGACACCGAACCCGGTCTCGGCACGCGGGCCCGGAGGATGACGCGGGCCCGGAGGACAAGGTCCCGGCGCCGCGCCCCGGGGCCACCCGGCGGCCGTAGACGCGGCAGTGAAACCCACCGCGCGGGCTGATCACGGTGACGCCCGCCCGGGCCGCCGGGGCCCAAACCGGAGCCTGGTGGGCCCGAGTGGTCAGCCGATGGCCAGCATGACTCCCAGCAGCACCGCGCCCGCCAGCGTCGGGGCGATGACCTCGAAGGCCCACCGCACCTCCGGCGGCCCCTGGGCGCCCCCGCGCCGGGCGTTGAGTTCGGCCATCTCGCGCAGGTCGCCGATCGCCGCGTCGGAGGGGGCCCGGCGGTCCTCGTCGGGCTTGTTCACCGCGACATGGGCGGACGTGGTGCCGAAGGGGTCCTCGGAGGCCGCCCTGGTCTGCTGCCGGGCGGCCCGCTTGCGCTGCCGCAGCGAGACCGGGATCGCCCACAGCTGGTACGTGGCCCCGGCCGCCAGCACCTCGCTGGTGTACCCGGAGCGCAGCCCCTCGACCGAGGCCCAGGGCAGGGTGATCGTACGGAACGGATTGCGGACGAGCAGCCGGTCCTGGCCCGCGTACACCGCCGGGCGCACCGTGAAGGCGATCACCACCGGCACCGCGAACAACAGCCCGGCCAGCGCCAGCCACGGCGTCCGGCCCTCGCCGCGGATCATCGCGTCGATGCCCAGCCAGCCGCTGAGCCCGAGCAGCAGCACCCCGCCCGCGATACCGCTCGCGGAGCGGTAGATCCGATCCGAGAAGGTCTCGGGAGCGGAGGTAGCGGAGGTAGCGGAGGTGTCCGGGCCTTCGGAAGCCGCGGTGCCTTCCGAGGCTTCGGTACCTTCCGAAGCCTCGGTGGCTTCGGTGCCTTCCGAAGCTTCAGAGGAAGCGGCGGCTTCCGGGGAAGCAGGGGCGGAGTCGTCGTCCGGGCGCGTCATGCGCCCGATTGTGCACCACACTCACACGGTGGCGGACGCCCAGGGGAGGCCCGGGAGACCTGACAGGCCCGGGAGACCCGAGAGGTCGGAGAGGCCCGGGAGACCCAGGAGCCCCGGGGATCGCGCAGCCCCGCGCGTCCCCGATCGATTCCGGGCCCGGGGGTGACATCCGACTACGCGCGTAGATATGCTCATCTGGTGACCATGCCCACCACAGTTCCCGCATACGGCAAAGAGGCCGCGGAGCGACTCGCGTCGATGGCGGACGTGACCGCCAGCGACAGCGCACTGCGCCGCTTCCTGCACGGCCTGCCGGGCGTCGACGCGGTCGGCCTGCAGGCCCGTACCGCGACCCTCGGCACCCGCTCGATCAAGACCACGGCGAAGGCGTACGCCATCGACCTGGCGATCTCGATGATCGACCTGACGACCCTCGAGGGTGCCGACACCCCGGGCAAGGTCCGGGCGCTCTGCGCCAAGGGGATCAGCCCCGACCCCACCGACCGCACCACCCCGCAGGTCGCGGCGATCTGCGTCTACGGCGACATGGTGGCCACCGCCAAGGAGGCCCTGACCGGCAGCGGCATCCATGTGGCCGCCGTCGCCACCGCCTTCCCCTCCGGCCGGGCCTCGCTGCCGGTCAAGCTGGCCGACACCCGGGACGCGGTCGCCGCCGGGGCCGACGAGATCGACATGGTGATCGACCGCGGCGCCTTCCTCTCCGGCCGCTACCTCGAGGTCTTCGAGGAGATCCGGCGGGTCAAGGAGGCCTGCGTCCGCGAGGACGGCAGCGGCACCGCGGCCCACCTCAAGGTCATCTTCGAGACCGGTGAGCTCCAGACGTACGACAACGTCCGCCGCGCCTCCTGGCTCGCGATGCTCGCGGGCGCGGACTTCATCAAGACCTCCACCGGCAAGGTGGCCGTCAACGCGACGCCGCCCGTCACCCTCGTCCTCCTGGAGGCGGTCCGCGACTTCCGCGCCGCGGTCGGCGTACAGGTGGGCGTGAAGCCCGCGGGCGGCATCCGCACCTCCAAGGACGCGATCAAGTACCTGGTGATGGTCAACGAGACGCTGGGCGACGACTGGCTCTCCCCGGAGTGGTTCCGCTTCGGCGCCTCCAGCCTGCTCAACGATCTGCTCATGCAGCGCCAGAAGCTGAGCACCGGCCGGTACTCCGGTCCCGACTACGTGACGGTGGACTGATTCGCCATGCCAGTTTTCGAGTACGCACCCGCGCCCGAGTCCCGCGCGGTCGTCGACATCGCCCCGTCCTACGGCCTGTTCATCGACGGGGAGTTCGCCGGGGCGGGCGACGGCAAGGTCTTCAAGACCCTCTCCCCCTCCTCCGAGGAGGTGCTTTCCGAGGTCGCCCAGGCGGGCGCCGAGGACGTGGACCGCGCCGTCAAGGCCGCCCGCAAGGCGTTCGGGACCTGGTCCGCGCTCCCCGGCTCCGAGCGCGCCAAGTACCTCTTCCGCATCGCCCGGATCATCCAGGAGCGCTCCCGCGAACTGGCCGTCCTGGAGTCGCTGGACAACGGCAAGCCGATCCGCGAGTCGCGCGACGCCGATCTGCCCCTGGTCGCGGCCCACTTCTTCTACTACGCGGGCTGGGCCGACAAGCTCGCGTACGCGGTCCGCGGGCGTAGCGCGCTGAACGGCACGAGCGGAGCGGACCCCAGGCCCCTGGGCGTCGCGGGCCAGGTCATCCCCTGGAACTTCCCCCTCCTGATGCTGGCCTGGAAGATCGCCCCGGCGCTCGCCACCGGCAATACGGTCGTCCTCAAGCCCGCCGAGACCACGCCCCTGAGCGCCCTGTTCTTCGCGGACATCTGCCGCCAGGCGGGCCTGCCCAAGGGCGTGGTCAACATCGTCACCGGCGACGGCTCGACCGGCGCCGAGCTGGTCGGCCACCCCGGCATCGACAAGGTGGCCTTCACCGGCTCCACCGAGGTCGGCAAGGCCATCGCCCGTACGGTGGCCGGTACGAGGAAGAAGGTCACCCTCGAACTCGGGGGCAAGGCCGCGAACATCGTCTTCGACGACGCCCCCGTCGACCAGGCGGTCGAGGGCATCATCGGCGGCATCTTCTTCAACCAGGGCCACGTCTGCTGCGCGGGCTCCCGCCTCCTGGTCCAGGAGTCCGTCCAGGACGAGCTGCTCGACGCGCTCAAGCGCCGGATGGGCACCCTGCGGGTGGGCGACCCGCTGGACAAGAACACCGACATCGGCGCCATCAACTCCGCCGAGCAGCTGGCCCGGATCCGCTCCCTGGCCGACGCGGGCGAGGCCGAGGGCGCCGAGCGCTGGGCCCCGGCGTGCGAGCTGCCCAGCTCCGGCTACTGGTTCGCGCCCACCCTCTTCACCGGTGTCACCCAGGCCCACCGGATCGCCCGCGAGGAGATCTTCGGCCCGGTGCTCTCGGTGCTCACCTTCCGCACCCCCGAAGAGGCCGTGGCCAAGGCCAACAACACGCCGTACGGGCTGTCGGCGGGCATCTGGACGGAGAAGGGCTCGCGCATCCTGTGGATGGCGAACAAGCTCCGGGCGGGCGTGGTGTGGTCCAACACCTTCAACAAGTTCGACCCGGCCTCCCCGTTCGGCGGCTACAAGGAGTCCGGATACGGCCGTGAAGGCGGTCGCCACGGCCTGGAGGCATACCTCGATGTCTGAACGACTCTCGGTCCTGAAGACCTACAAGCTGTTCGTGGGCGGCAAGTTCCCACGCTCGGAGAGCGGGCGGGTGTACGAGGTGACCGACGCAAAGGGCAAGTGGCTGGCCAACGCCCCACTGGCCTCCCGCAAGGACGCCCGGGACGCGGTCGTCGCCGCACGCAAGGCGTTCGGCGGCTGGTCGGGTGCCACCGCCTACAACCGGGGCCAGATCCTCTACCGCGTCGCCGAGATGCTGGAGGGCCGCCGCGGCCAGTTCGTCGCGGAGGTCGCCGAGGCGGAGGGCCTGTCCAAGTCCAAGGCGGGCCTCCAGGTGGACACGGCGATCGACCGCTGGGTCTGGTACGCGGGCTGGTCCGACAAGGTCGCCCAGATCGCCGGGGCCGCCAACCCGGTCGCGGGCCCGTACTTCAACCTCTCCACGCCCGAGCCGACCGGTGTGGTGGCCGTGCTGGCGCCGCAGGAGTCGTCGTTCCTCGGGCTGGTCTCCGTGATCGCCCCGGCGATCGTCACCGGCAACACGGCCGTGGTCGTGGCCGGGGAACGCGCCCCGCTCCCGGCCCTGTCCCTCGGCGAGGTCCTGGCCACCTCCGACCTTCCGGGCGGCGTGGTCAACGTACTCTCCGGCCGCACCGCCGAGATCGCCGCCCCGCTCGCCTCCCACCAGGACGTCAACGCGATCGACCTCGCGGGCGCGGACCCGGAGCTCGCGACCGAGCTGGAGCGGGCCGCCGCGGAAAACCTCAAGCGCGTCCTGCGCCCACAGCCCGTGGACTGGACCGCCGCCCCCGACACCGCCCGCCTCCTCACCTTCCTGGAGACGAAAACCGTCTGGCACCCGACGGGCGCCTAGCCCAACGGGCTCGGTCTCTCCCCTCCCCGCCCCTTCCCGCTACCAGGGGCTCCGTTCCTGGCCCCCGGGGGGATCGCACATATCCGGGCGCCCGGCCGGGCCCGGGGCCGGGCACCGACCGCGTCGCCACCTGCGACGCCGCCGGGGGCTGGGGCGGAGCCCCAGTTGCGGGAAGGGGCGGGGTGGGGAACAGCCCGCCGCAGGCGCCACCATGGGGGCAGCCCCCGGCCGATGGCGGCGCCGGAGCCGCACGGGCGGCCAGGTCGGTGGTCACACGGGGGTCACGCGGGCGAAAGGATGCGTCACACTGGTGTTCCGTGACCAGCCAACCGCCTTCCGCCCGTGTCGTCCTGCTCTCCGGCCCCTCGGGTTCGGGCAAGTCCTCCCTCGCGGCCCGCACCGGGCTGCCCGTGCTCAACCTCGACGACTTCTACAAGGAGGGCGGCGACCCGACGCTCCCCCAACTCCCCGACGGCGGGGGCGCCGACTGGGACTCGCCGCTGTCCTGGGACGCGGACGCGGCGGTCGCGGCGGTCGACGAGCTGTGCCGTGCGTCACGGACGACCGTGCCGCTGTACGACATCGCGACCAGCGCCCGCGTCGGCGAGGAGACGCTGGACATCGGCCGGGCGCCGCTGTTCATCGCCGAGGGGGTCTTCGCCGCCGACCTCGTCAGGCGGTGTGCCGACCTCGGGGTGCTCGCGGACGCGATCTGTCTGTGCGGCCGCCCGTCCACCACGTTCCGGCGAAGACTGCTGCGCGACCTCCGGGAGGGCCGTAAGCCCCCGCTCTATCTGCTGCGGCGCGGCTGGCGGCTGATGCGCGCGGAGCGCGGGATCGTGGTCCGGCAGACGGCGCTGGGCGCGTACGCGTGCGGCAAGGGCGTGGCGCTGGGCCGGATAGCGGCCGCGGCGGCGGGAGAGCGGATCCCCGCCGCCAGCCAGAAGGCGTCCGTATAGCCGCCGCACAGCCGCATGGCCGCATGGCCGCATGGCCACGCGGCAGCCACGCACCCCAAAAAGGTGCGAGGCCGGACATCCCCCCTCGGCTGTCCGGCCTTGCACCTGTTTCCCCCGTGCCCCCCGATCCCCCCATTTCCCCCGTATTCCCCCGGTTTCCCCCCGCCTCCGGCCGTTCCCGCCGCCGTCAGGCGACCAGTTCGCCGAAGGACTCCTCCTCGTTACGGCCGAAGCTGAGGGTCTCGTCCTCGCGCAGTCGGCGCAGCGAGCGCCAGATGCTGCTCTTGACCGTTCCGACGCTGATGTTCAGGATGTCCGCGATCTCCGGATCCGTCCGGCCCTCGTAGTAGCGCAGCACCAGCATCGTGCGCTGCAGCTCGGGGAGCCGGGCCAGGGCCTGCCACAGCACGGTGCGCAGCTCGGTGCCGCGCATCGCGTCGTGGTCGCCCACCGTCTCCGGCAGCTCCTCCGTCGGGTACTCGTTGAGCTTGCGCCGACGCCAGGCGCTGATGTGCAGATTGGTCATGGTGCGGCGCAGATAGCCGCCGACCGCGGCCTTGTCGCTGATCCTGTCCCAGGCCCGGTAGGTCGAGAACAGCGCGCTCTGCAACAGGTCCTCGGCCTCGAAGCGGTCACCGGTCAGGTGGTAGGCGGTTGCGTACAGGGAGGCGCGGCGCTCCTGGACATAGGCGGTGAACTCCGCCTCCGACGTGGTGCGCCGCTCCCCCTCTGCCTCCCCGTACGAGCCTCCCCCGTGGCCCCCCGGTCCCCCGCTGTCCCCCCCGAGACCGCGACCGGCCTCCTTGTCCCCCGTGATCGCGTCAATGGCCACCATGTAAGGAGGCCGCTGACGCCCGGCGCCGCGAGCGCACCCCCGCCCGCTCACGGCACCGGACTTCTCGTTACCCCGGCCGGCGTCGTGGAGGCGCGTGCGAACTGCGCTGGTGGTGGAGAAGTGC
>NZ_LAKD02000084.1 GCF_000968685.2 Streptomyces antioxidans | reverse complement strand
GGCCGCTCCCCCGCCCCCGCCGCCCGCCGCCGCGCCGCGCTGCACTGGATCGCCGTGCACACGGTCGCCATCGCCGCCGCGCTCTTCTTCGTCCTGCCCTTCGTCTTTGTCTTCCTGACCTCGGTGATGAGCGACGACCAGGCGCTGAGCGGCGAGCTGTGGCCCACCGAATGGAACTGGTCGAATTACGCCGACGTCTTCAACACCCCGGGCTTCCTGGACTGGTGGCGCAATTCGCTGATGTACGCCGGACTCGGCACCCTCTTCACCGTCTGTTCCTCCATTCCGGTGGCCTACGCCCTCGCCAAATTCCGCTTCCGCGGCCGCCGCACCGCCATGATCCTGGTCATCTCCACGATGATGCTGCCGCCGCAGGTGATCGTGATACCGATGTATCTGGTCTGGGCCCAGCAGCTCCATCTGTCGGGTTCGCTGTGGCCGCTGATCATCCCGATGGCGTTCGGCGACGCGTACTCCATCTTCCTGCTGCGCCAGTTCCTGCTGACGATTCCCCGGGAGTACCTGGAGTCGGCGAAGGTGGACGGCAGCGGAGAACTGGGCACGCTGCTGCGCATCGTGGTCCCGATGGCCAAGCCGGGGATCGCGGCCGTGGCGCTGTTCCAGTTCTTCTACTGCTGGAACGACTACTTCGGCCCGCAGATCTACGCCGCGCAGAATCCGGGCGCCTGGACGCTCAGTTACGGCCTGGAGAGCTTCAAGAGCGCGCACAACGTCAACTGGAATCTGACGATGGCCGCGACCCTGCTCGTCATGGCCCCCGTCATCATCGTCTTCTTCTTCGCTCAGAAAGCCTTCGTCGAAGGCGTCACACTGACAGGAGTCAAGGGTTGAAGCTCGCAGTCGTGGGGGGTGGGTCCACCTACACCCCCGAACTCATCGACGGATTCGCCCGCTTGCGGGACGTCCTCCCGCTGGAGGAGCTGGTCCTGGTCGACCCGGCCGCCGAGCGGCTTGAGCTGGTCGGCGGGCTGGCGCGCAGGATCTTCGCCAAGCAGGGCCACCCGGGCACCATCTCCTGGACCGACGACCTGGACGCGGGCGTGGACGGCGCGGACGCGGTCCTGCTGCAGCTGCGCGTCGGCGGCCAGGCCGCGCGGAACCAGGACGAGACCTGGCCGCTGGAGTGCGGCTGTGTCGGCCAGGAGACCACCGGGGCGGGCGGGCTGGCCAAGGCGCTGCGCACCGTCCCGGTGGTGCTGGACATCGCCGAGCGGGTGCGCCGCCGCAATCCCGACGCCTGGATCGTGGACTTCACCAATCCGGTCGGGATCGTGACCCGGGCGCTGCTCACGGCCGGGCACCGGGCGGTCGGGCTGTGCAATGTGGCCATCGGCTTCCAGCGGAAGTTCGCCAGGCTGCTGGGCGTGGAACCCGGCCAGGTGACGCTGGAGCACATCGGCCTCAACCACCTCACCTGGGAGCGCGCGGTGCGCGTCGGCGGCACCGACGGCGAGGACGTGCTGCCCAAACTGCTCGCGGAGCACGGCGAGGCGATCGCCGAGGACCTGCGGATGCCGCGCACGCTGGTGAACCGGCTCGGCGTCGTCCCCTCCTACTACCTGCGCTACTACTACCAGCACGACGCGGTGGTGCGGGAGCTGCGCAGCAAGCCGTCCCGGGCGGCGGAGGTCGCGGCGATCGAGAGGGAGCTGCTGGAGATGTACGGCGATCCGGCGCTGGACGAGAAGCCCGAACTGCTCGGCAAGCGCGGCGGGGCGTTCTACTCGGAGGCGGCGGTCGATCTGACCTCGTCCCTGCTGGGTGACTCCGGTGAGGTGCGGATCGTCAATACGTTCAACGGGGGCACGCTGCCCTTCCTGCCGGACGACGCGGTGATCGAGGTCCCGGCGGCCGTCAACGCACAGGGCGCGAAGCCACTGCCGGTGCGCCCCCTCGAGCCCCTGTTCACCGGTCTGGTCGCGAATGTCACCGCGTACGAACACCTGGCGCTGGAGGCGGCGTTGAAGGGCGGCCGGGAGCGGGTCTTCCAGGCGCTGCTGTCCCACCCCCTCATCGGCCAGATCGAATACGCCGAGAAGCTGACCGACGACCTCATCGCGCACAACCGGGAGCATCTGGCGTGGGCCTGACCCAGTCCGTATCGACCCCTTCTCCTTCCTCTTCTTCCGCCTCGTCCTCGGCGTCCCCGCCGGACGGGTCGGTCCTGGCGATCGACGCGGGTAACACCAAGACGGATGTGGCGCTGATCGGCCAGGACGGCTCCGTGCTCGGCGCGGCCCGCGGCGGCGGCTTCCGGCCGCCCGTCGTGGGCGCCGAGCGTGCCGTCGGCTCCCTCGCGCCCCTGGTGGAGGAGGTGGCGCGGCAGGCGGGCCGGTCCGGCCCTGCGGGCGCGGGGCATGTCTCGGCCTGTCTGGCCAACGTCGATCTGCCCAGCGAGGAGGAGGAGTTGACGGGGGTCCTGGCCGGGCGCGGCTGGGGCGCCACCGTCACGGTCGCCAATGACACCTTCGCCCTGCTGCGGGCCGGGGTCGGGGACGACGGCGAGCCGACCGGCGTCTCCGTGGTCTGCGGCGCGGGCATCAACTGCGCCGGGATCGGGCACGGCGGCCGGGTGGCCCGCTTCCCCGCGATCGGCCGGATCTCCGGCGACTGGGGCGGCGGGGGCTATCTGTCGGAGGAGGCGCTGTGGTGGGCGGCGCGCGCGGAGGACGGCCGCGGCGAGCCGACCGGGCTGGCCCGCGCCCTGCCCGCGCACTTCGGCCTCACCACCATGTACGAGCTGATCGAGGCGCTGCATCTGGGCCGTCTGGAGCCGGGGCGGCGGCATGAGCTGACGCCGGTGCTCTTCGCGGTGGCCGAGGCGGGCGACGAGATCGCGCGGGCGATCGTCGACCGCCAGGCTGAGGAGGTGGTGACCATGGCCGCGGTCGCCCTCGGCCGGCTCGACCTGCTGGGCGAGGAGACCCCGGTGGTGCTGGGCGGCGGGGTGCTCGCGGCCCGCCATCCGCTGCTGGACGACCGGATCCGCGAACTGCTCGCGGAGCGCGCGCCGAAGGCCGAGCCGCGGGTGGTCACCGCACCGCCGGTGCTCGGCGCCGCGCTGCTGGGCCTGGACCGCACCGGCGCGCCGGAGTCCGCGTACGCCCGGCTGCGCGCGCACTACGCCCCGGCCGACGACACGGAAAGTCACTGCGCCCCGGCCGATGACGCGGAAAGTGGAACCGAAAGTCCTTCCGGAGCGTAATGAAAAGGGGAGGAAAGATCGCGATACGAACAAGATCCAGGCCCGACCGGTGACCTCTCCTGGCGCCGCGGTCCATACTGCTGCGACACCGACCGCGACACCAACCAGGAATCCGGGCTGAAGGGGGAGGTCTTGTGTCATACCCGCCGACCACCGGCAGAGCCGCGCCGCCGCCCGCGCCCGCGGCCCCGCCGCGTACCGCCTGGGCCGAGGGGCTCGACCGGGCGCGGGCGGCGGCGACGACCGAGCCCGGACGGCTGCGCGTCATCGGGGCGGTGCTGGCCGCGCTGGTGATCGCGTTCGGCGCGGTCACGGCCTGGCAGGTCTCCGACCGGCAGACCGCGGCGGACGCCGTGGCCGAGCGCAGCCAGCCGCTGAGCGCCGACGCGGCGCAGATCTACCGCTCTCTGGCCGACGCGGACACCACCGCCACCGGAGGCTTCCTGGCGGGCGGCCAGGAGCCTCCCCAGGTCCGGCAGCGGTTCGTCCAGGACATCGACACCGCGTCCAAGCTGCTGGTGCGGGCCGCGGCCAATACGGAGGGCTCGTCCTCCGCCCGCCATGAGATACAGAAGATCAATCAGCTGCTGCCGGTCTACACCGGTCTGATCGACTCCGCGCGCGCCAACAACCGCCAGGGGCTGCCGCTGGGCGGCGCGTATCTGCGCTATGCCAACGACACCATGCGCGACCAGCTGCTGCCCGCCGCGGGCAGGCTCTACCAGGCGGAGACCGCCCGGCTCGGGGAGGACTACGAGGACGCCGAGGCATGGCCATGGGTGGCGATCGCCACCGGGCTGGTCGCCCTGGGCGCGCTGGGCTGGGCGCAGCGCCGTGAGTTCCAGCGGACCAACCGGGTGGTCAACCGCGGTCTGCTCACCGCCACGGCCGCCTCCACGGTGGTGATGCTGTGGCTGGTGGTCGGCCACGCGGTCGCCAGCACCCGGCTCAGCGACTCCAACGACCACGGGGCGAAGTCCCTCCAGGTGCTCAACGAGGCGCGGATCGACTCCCTGCGAGCCCGGGCCGACGAGAACCTGACCCTGGTGGCGCGCGGCGCGGTCGTCGTGGACAAGGACGGGGCCAACAAGGGCAAGGACGCCTACGAGGTCAGCTATGGCTCGCGGATGTCCGCGCTCGTGGGCGAGGCGTCCGGCGACCGCCCCTCGGACGGCAGCCTGCTGGACAGGGCGAGCGCCCTCGCCGACGACGACGAGGGCCGCGAGCCGGTGGAGAAGGCCGGCGACCGGATCCACGAGTGGCAGGTGCGGCACAAGGCCGCCCGCGCCGCCGACGACGGGGGCGACTACAAGGCGGCGCTGACGAAGGTCATCGGCGCCGAGGACAGCACCGGCGAGTCCTTCGACGCGGTGGACGGCCAGCTGGCCAAGGCCCTCGACCATGAGCAGCGGGAGTTCCAGCAGGCCGCCGACGACGGACGCGGCGCGTTCACCGCCATGGCGCTGGGCGCCGGGGTGCTGACCGTGCTGGGAGCCGCGGGCGCGGTGCTGGGCATAGGCCGCAGACTGTCGGAGTACCGATGAGGACGATGGGGGGCGGAAGCATGCGATCGCTGCGATCGGCCGCCGCGGTGACGGTGTGCGCCCTGGGCGTGGCCACGGCCATCGCGGTCCCGGCGATGATGGACGACGGCGGGGGCGGCGGTGAGAGCGGTGCGCGGCAGCCGCGTACGGTGCGGGCCGGCGCCGAGGCCGCGTCGGCGGACAGCTGCCGCGATCCCGAGGCCAGCCTGCGCCCGTCCAGTGCCAGCGGCCCGGCCATCAAGCGGATCAAGAACCGTAAGGTCAATGGGCACAAGCTCAACAAGCTGATCGCGGGCGTCGACCAGAACAGCTACCGCTGGGGATACCGCGATCCGGCCACCGGCGACCTCACCGGCTTCGACATCGACCTGGTGCACGCCATCGCCGACGACATCTTCGGCGATCCGGACGCGGTCATCTTCCGCACCATACCCACCAGTCAGCGCATCAAGGCCCTGCAGCAGGGCAAGGTCGACGTCGTGGTGCGCACCATGACCATCAACTGCGACCGGATCAAGGACGTGGCGTTCTCCACCGCGTACTTCCAGGCCGGGCAGCAGGTGCTGGCCCCCGACGGCACGTCCATCACCGGCTACAACAAGACCCTGCGCGGCAAGAAGGTCTGCACCGCGCAGGGTTCCACCGCCGAGGCCGAGCTGGACAAGCCGGACACCGGGGCCGAGCATCTGGGCGCGATCAGGGTGAAGCCCGTCCCCAACCAGCTGGACTGCCTGGTCAGACTGCAGCTCGGCCAGGTGGACGCGGTGATCACCGACAATGCGCTGGCGGCCGGCCAGGCGGCCCAGGACCCCTCCGTCAAACTGGTCGGCTCACGATTCACCGATGAGTTGTACGGCGTGGCGATGAACAAGGACGACGACGACCTGGTACGCCGGGTCAACAAGGTTCTGGAGAACTACCGCCAGGGCGGGGCGGGCAGCCCTTGGATGAAGGCCTACCAGAAGTGGCTCGCCAAGGACTTCAGCACGGCGCAGGAGAACCCGGCGCCGCCCGCCCCCGAATACAAGGACTAGCGCGGACGGGAACCAGCGCGGCTGAGACCCCGCGAGCATGAGCCTGACGGACCCGGACACATCGGGTAAGAGCAAGGATCACGGACCGGCAAGGATTAGCGCCCGCCTCACACGCGTAGGGATGACGCAGCAGACGGATCACACAACGGTTACGGACATGGAGAGGTGATCGATGGGGGTCCCGGGACCCTTCCCCAGTTTCGCGGGGGCACCCGACGGCCCGGTCATGGGCCGGGAGGAGGTGGACCGCGCACTGGCGAAGCTCGCCGCCGAACACGAGGCGATCGAGTCCTCGCTGCTCGCCCTCCAGGACCACGCGGGCAGAAGGCTCCTCGAGGGCGCCGAGCTCACGGGCGTCACCAAGAGCCGCTGGTCCACCACCGAGCAGGCCATCTCTCTGCTGTGGAGCTACTTCGACGCGTACACCGAGGCCCTCACCCGGGCCCGTGAGGTGCGCTCGCGCCACCGCTGGCCGACCCAGGACGAGTTGGCCGAGCTCACCGAGTTGCTGTGCGGCACCGCGATCACCCTGCCCAGCAGCGCCACCCTCGGCGGTTCGCCCCTGCTCAGCGAGGAGTTGGGCCTGGACCGGCTGGTCGACCGGATGAACCGCTGGTACGCGGAGGCCATCGACGTCATCGTCAGCGCCGACGCCGTGTGGTCCGCGCTGCCCGCCCGGATCGACATGCTCTCCGCCGAGCTGCACCGCACCCGGTCGCTCGCCCACTCGGTGGGGGTCCGCCCCGGTGAGCACCCCTCGGGGGACGATCTGGAGCAGATCACCGCCGAGCTCACCGCGCTGCGCGCCGAAGTGGTCTCCGACCCGTTGGCCTTCTGGAAACCGGCCAGCGGCAGCTCCGCGCCCGGCGGCGGCAGTCCCGACACCGAGCGCTATGACCGCTCCGCCCGCGCCCTGGAGGATGTGCGCCGGGAGATCGAGGCGGTCCTGGATGTGCGGCAGGACGCCGAGCGGCGGCTGATGCGGCTGCGGGATGTACTCTCCCGCGCCGACCGCACCCTGGCCGAGGCGCGCCAGGCGCGCGGTGAAGTGCTCGCGAAGATCGCGGCGTCGGAGGTTCCGGCCGTCAGCGGCCCGCCGACCGCGCTGCACGAGCAGCTGGTCGCCGCCGCCGACTACCGCAGGCGCTCGCAGTGGCACCGGCTCTCGCCGCTGCTGGAGAGCCTGGAGCAGCGCGCCGACGACGAGCTGCTGCGGGCCCGCGAGTCGTTGACCGCGGTCACCGCACCGCTCGCGGTCCGCGCCGAGCTGCGCGGCCGTCTCGACGCGTACCGGGCGAAGGTCGCCCGCCATGGCATGGCGCGGGATCCGTTCCTGGTGGAGCGGTATGACGTGGCCCGCCGGATGCTGTGGAGCGCCCCATGCGATCTGCGGGCGGCCGAACAGGCCGTACTGCGCTATCAGCAGGCGGCGGCCGAGGCCCTGGTGCCACGCCAGACGGGCCCGGCCGGGCAAGGCATCGAGGGAGGCACGGAATGAATGCGGCGGTCGTCGCCTGCCAGCGGCGTGACTGCGGCGGGTCCTACGAGGACGTCGGCGGAGGCGAGCTGTACTGCGATGTCTGCGGTATGGCCCCGGTCGTCTCACCGGAGGGGATGGTGGCCTCACCGCCCACCGGGATCACCGGCCAGCCCGGGCCGGGCGGCAACTCCTCGGCGCGGAGCGGGGGGTCCTCAGCACGGAGCGGAGGGTCCTCGGCGCGGAGCGGAGGCTCCTCGGGGACCGGGCGGGACTCCTCGTCCGGCACCTCGGGCCGGTCGCGTTCGGCACGCTCCTCCACGTCCCGGCGCTCGGTGTCCGGGCGGCTGTCCCGCTCCCTGTCCGGGCGGGCCTCCTCCCGTTCGGTCTCGGTGCGCAGCTCCCGCTCCGCCACCTCGGCCTCCTCGGCGCGGAACGCCCTGGGTGCCGGTCTGGTCAGCGTCCCGGACGTACCGCGCCCCGACCCCCGTACGGCGGTGCTGGCCGACCCCGAGGTCCCCGAGCGCAAGCGGTTCTGCAGCCGCGGGGACTGCGGCGCCCCGGTGGGCCGCGCCCGCGGTGAACGGCCGGGCCGTACGGAGGGTTTCTGCACCAAATGCGGCCATCCGTACTCGTTCGTACCGAAGTTGACCCCCGGTGACATCGTCCACGGCCAGTACGAGGTCGCGGGCTGTCTGGCGCACGGCGGGCTCGGCTGGATCTATCTGGCCATCGACCGCGCGGTGTCCGACCGCTGGGTGGTCCTCAAGGGCCTGCTGGACACGGGCGATGAGGAGGCCCTGGCGGCCGCCGTCTCCGAGCGCCGCTTCCTCGCCGAGATCGAGCACTCCAACATCGTCCGGATCTACAACTTCGTCGAACACCTCGACCAGCGCACCGGCAGTCTCGACGGCTACATCGTCATGGAGTACGTGGGCGGCAAGTCCCTCAAGGACATCGCCAACGCCCGCCGCACCCCCGAGGGCCGCCGCGATCCGCTGCCGGTGGAGCAGGCGTGCGCCTACGGCATCGAGGCCCTGGAGGCCCTTGGCCATCTGCACAGCCGCAATCTGCTCTACTGCGACTTCAAGGTCGACAACGCCATTCAGCAGCAGGACCAGCTGAAACTGATCGACATGGGCGCGGTCCGGCGGATGGACGACCACGACAGCCCCATCTACGGCACGGTCGGCTACCAGGCCCCCGAGATCTCCGAGTCCGGCCCGTCGATCTCCTCCGACCTCTACACGGTGGCGCGCACCCTGGCCGTGCTCACCTTCGACTTCCAGGGCTATACAAACGTCTATGTGGACAGCCTGCCGGACCCCGAGCACATCGAGGTCTTCCGGGCGTACGAATCCTTCTACCGGCTGCTGGTGCGGGCCACCGACCCCGACCCGGGACGCCGCTTCGCCTCCGCGCGGGAGATGGCCGACCAGCTGACCGGGGTGCTGCGGGAGGTCGTGGCGCTGCAGACCGGGCGGCCCCGGCCCGCCCTGTCCACGCTCTTCGGGCCGGAACCACGCATCGTGGACACCGAGTTGTTCACCGACGACGGAAAGGATCCGTCCCTGCTGGGCGCCCGGTCCATCCGCGGCGGCGGCACCGCGCCCGTGATCCCCGCGCAGCGCCCGCCGGGCCCGCTGGCCCTGCCGCTGCCCGCCATCGCCACGCTGGACGGACGGGCCACCGCGCTGGCGCTCCCGGTGCCGCTGGTGGACCCCGACGACCCCAACGCCGGGTTCCTGGCCGGTCTGCTGGCCGCCGACCCCGCCGAGATGAGCGCCGCGCTGCGCACCGCGCCCGTGGACTCGGTCGAGCTGCGGCTGCGCCGGGTGCGCGCCCAGCTTGAGCTGGGCCAGGAGCATGACGCGGGCGTCGCGCTCACCGGTCTGGAGGCCGCCTACAGCGATGACTGGCGGATCGTCTGGTACCGGGGGCTGCACGCGCTGACCACCGGCGACCGCGAGACGGCCGCGCTCTCCTTCGACGCCGTCTACGACGCGTTCCCCGGCGAGCCCGCGCCGAAGCTGGCGCTCGGTGTCTGCGCCGAGGTGCTGGGCCAGTTGGACAACGCGGCGGAGTACTACCGGCTGGTCTGGGCCGCCGACCCCAGCTTTGTGAGCGCCGCCTTCGGCCTCGCCCGGGTCCTGCTGTGCGCCGGGGACCGCCCGGGCGCGGTGCGGGCCCTGGAGTCGGTGCCGGAGTCCTCGATCCACTACACCGCGGCGCGGGTCGCCGCGGTACGGGCCCGGCTGCGCCAGCGCGCCCCGTACGACGCCCTGCTGAGCGATCTGACGGCCTCGGCGGCCCAGGTCGAGCGGCTGGGCGAGTTCGGTCTGGACGCGGTGCGGCGCGAGCGACTGCGTACGGAGGTCCTGGGCAGCGCCCTGGATTGGGTACTGTCCGGCAGCAGCGGGGCGCCCCCGGGACACAACCGGCCGACTCTGCTCGGCAGCAGCCTGGACGAGCGCGGGCTGCGCTTCGGCTTGGAGCGCTCGTACCGTGTACTCGCCAGACTCGCGCAGCGAGGCGAGGAGAGGATCGAACTGGTGGAGCGGGCCAACCGTTTCCGCCCCAGGACGTGGGTGTGATCGATGTCGCAGATGCCGCAGCCGCCCCAGCTGTCAGCCTGCCCGACCTGTACTGAGCCGCCGCAGGCGGGGGACAGATACTGCGATCAGTGCGGTGCCGACCTGACGGTGGCCTCCGCGCTGGCGGCGGAGGCCGCACTGTCGGCGGAGGCGATCGCCGACCGGTCGGACGCGCGCGGCAACCTGCAGGAGGCGCGCGGCGACCTGCCGGAGGCACCGCGGGCGAACGGGGCGGCGTGGTCCACCCACCCGGGGCCGGAGCCGGACGGCTACGAGCCAGACGGCCACGAGCCGGACGACTACGAGTTGGCCGCCCCGGCCTCCGGCGGGTACGGCCAGGTGGCCGATCCCCGGGCCGCGGCGGCGCTCGGCGCACCCGAGGCGCCATTCGGCGCGCCCGAGGCACCCCAAGTACCCCAAGTACCCCAAGTACCCCAGGCATCGCAGGCACCGCTCGGCGCGCCCGAGCCGCCCGGCGGGACCGGCGGCCACCCGGAGACCAACGCGAGTACGCACACCAGCGCGGCGAGCAGCACCGGCAGCGGGACCGGCCCCGGCACCGGGGCGGACCCCCGGCTGCCCGGCGGCGAGCACCGCCTCCGGTGCGCCGCGTGCCAGGAGGGCACCATCGACCAGGACGGATACTGCGAGCGCTGCGGACACGCCCAGGCACGCGAACGCGACCATATGGAAAGCGAGTTGGACGGGGTCGCGGCGGCCAGCGACCGCGGGCTGCGCCACCACCGCAATGAGGACGCGTTCTCGGTGTCCGCCTCCGCGCTGCCCGACGGCGCGCCGGTCGTGGTCGCCGTGGTGTGCGACGGGGTCTCCTCGGCCACCCGCCCCGACGAGGCCTCGGCCGCCGCCGCCCTGGCCGCCAGCCAGGCGCTGGGGGCCTCGCTGCCGCGCGGCGCCCACCCCCAGCAGGCCATGAACGAGGCGATCATCGCCGCCGCAGACGCGGTCAACTCCCTGGCCCTGGACACCGGCGCGGCCGCCCCCCGCCACGAGGGGCAGCGCCATCAGAACGCACCGGCGTGCACCATCGTCAGCGCCGTCGTCACCAGCGACATCCTCACCATCGGCTGGATCGGGGACAGCCGGGCCTACTGGGTCCCCGACGACCGTACGACCCCGCCCGCGCGACTCACCGAGGACGACTCCTGGGCGGCCCAGATGGTGGCCGCGGGGCTGATGTCGGAGGCGGAGGCGTACGCGGACGAGCGCGCCCACGCCATCACCGGCTGGCTCGGGGCGGACGCCTATGAGCTGGAGCCCCACACCGCCTCGTACAAGCCGGACCGGCCGGGCGTCGTGGTGGTGTGCACCGACGGGCTGTGGAACTACGCGGAATCAGCGGAGCAGATGGCCCGCGCGGTGCCGCCGGACGCCCGCTCCCGCCCGCTGAACAGTGCGCAGGTCCTGGTCGGCCACGCCCTGGACGGCGGGGGCCACGACAACGTAACAGTGGCGATCGTGCCGTTCCCCGCTGCCCCGGGCCGGGCAGGATCCGCCTGACGGTCGCCAAGGAGCGGATGACATGGCCCACTTCTCCACGCCCGACGCGCCGCGGTTCTCGGTCGAGGTCTACCAGAACGCGTGCCTCCCCGAGGGAGGGCGCGAGGTGAACGCGATCATCACCGTCACCTCATCGGCAGGCGGCGGAGCCACGGCGGGGCCGCCGATACCCGGCCCCGCCCATGAGCCGATACCCGCGTACGAGGGCGTCCTTGGTGGGTACGAGGACGCTCCCGGCGCGTCCGGCCGGGGCTGCTCCCCCCGCGCGGCCGTGGTGATCATGGTGGACTGCTCCGGCTCGATGGACTATCCGGCGACGAAGATGCGCCACGCACGGGACGCGACCGCCGCGGCGATCGACACGGTGCGCGACGGCGTGGCCTTCTCCGTGGTGGCCGGCACCCACAAGGCGGTCGAGGTCTTCCCCGGCGACGGGCAGTTGGCCATCGCCGATCCGCTCAACCGCGCCCGGGCCAAGGAGGCGCTGCGGAGCCTGAGTCCGGGCGGCGGCACCGCGATCGGCACCTGGCTGCTCCAAGCCGACCTGCTGCTCGGCTCCACCGATGCCGCGATACGGCACGGCATCCTGCTCACCGACGGGCGGAACGAGCACGAGGAGCCACAGCGGCTGAGGGCCGTGCTCGACGCCTGCGCGGGCCGCTTCACCTGCGACGCCCGCGGGGTGGGCACGGACTGGGAGGTCGAGGAGGTCACCGGGATCGCCGCAGCCCTGCTCGGAACGGCGGACATCGTGGCCGATCCCGCCGGGCTCACCGCGGACTTCACGCGGATGATGGAGACGGCGATGGGCAAGGAGGTCGCCGACGTCAGCCTCCGGCTGTGGACCCCCAAGGGCGCCGAGGTGGCGTATGTGAAACAGGTCGCACCGACGGTGGAGGACCTGACCGCCCGGCGCGTGGAGGCCGGTCCGCGCGCGGGCGACTACCCCACCGGGTCCTGGGGCGATGAGTCCCGCGACTACCACCTCTGTGTGCGGGTTCCGGCGGCGGAGGTCGGCCAGGAAATGCTCGCGGCCAGGATCTCCCTGGTCCGGCCGGTGCCCGACGGGGTCGGCAGCCCGCCGAGTTCCCTGGCGCGGGGGCTGGTGCGCGCGGTGTGGACCAGCGATCTGGCCGCCTCCACCGCGATGAATCCGCAGGTGGCGCACTATACGGGCCAGGCCGAACTGGCACAGGCCATTAAACAGGGCATGAATGCGCGCAAATCCGGCGATACCGAACAAGCGACCGCGAAGCTGGGACGTGCCGTACAACTGGCGGCCGCATCGGGGAACGAAGACACGGCGAAACTGCTCGCGAAGGTGGTGGACGTGCTCGATGTGGCGGCAGGTACTGTGCGACTTAAGGCGAAGGTCGCGGAAGCGGACGAGATGACACTCGAAACGCGCTCCACCAAGACAGTTCGCGTCAAGAAATAGCACACAACCAGCACTCACGTAGCTCTTTCTCGGCAGAAACGCCAAGAACGCCTCAGAGGGGGATCCGACATGCCGACCTGTCCCAACGGCCACCAATCGGCGGCCGACGACTGGTGCGAGGTGTGTGGGCACCGGATGTCGGGGACACCCATGCCCTCCGGCGCCGTCCCGCCACCTCCGCCCATGCCGAACGGCCCCGGTGTTCCCGTGCCCCCGGGTGGTTACGGGAGTCCGGGGCCGGGCGGCCCACCGCCGCCCGGCGGCGCGGGCGGCTATGGCTATCCGGCACAGCAGCAGGAGCTGTGTCCGCAGTGCCGTACGCCGCGTGAGGCGCAGGCCCCGTTCTGTGAGGAGTGCCGCTTCAACTTCCAGACCCACACCCCGTCTCCGTACGGCCCGCCGCAGGGCGGTTACGCGCCGCCGCAGCAGCCGGGGCCGCCGCAGCCCGGGCACGGGGGGCCGCACGGTTCGCACCCGACGCAGGGCGGCGGTCAGCCCTCCGGCTTCGGCGGCGACAGCGACTGGACGCTGCCGCCGCCGCAGGGGGGCGCACCACACCCCGGCGGGCCCCCGCACGGCGGCCCGGGCCACGGCGCGCCCCAGCCCCCGCAGTACGGCTACGGCTACCCCCAGGCCCCGGCGCCCCCGGCCCAGCCGTACGGGAACGAGGGATACGCCCCGCCCCAGCAGCAGGGGCCGGGGCATCGGCCGCCGCAGCAGCACCCCGGCGCTCCGCAGCAGCAGCACCCCGGCGGCGCCCAGTTCGGCCAGGGCGGCGCCCCGGTACAGGCGCCCGGGAACTGGATAGCCGTCGTCGCCCCGGACCGTGAGTACTTCATGGCGATGATGAACCGCAGCGGCCCGGAGGCCGCCGGGCTGAACCTCCCGGCCTACTCCCCCGAGCAGCAGCTTCCGCTCAACGGCCACCAGATCACCATCGGCCGGCGCCGCCACAGCACCGGTGAGGCCCCCGACATCGACCTCGGGCGGCCGCCCGAGGATCCGGGCGTCTCGCACCAGCACGCGCTCCTGGTCCAGCAGGCCGACGGCGTCTGGGCGGTCGTCGACCAGGACTCGACCAACGGCACGACGATCAACGGCGGCGATGAGCCGATCCAGCCGTTCGTGCCGGTCCCGCTCCGGGAGGGCGACCGCGTCCACGTCGGCGCCTGGACGACGATCACGGTGCGCCGGGGCTGAGGCCCCGGAAGGGCTCAAGACGGCCGGGAGGGCCCAGCGGCCAGCCGTAGGGGCCCTCCAGGTCGTCCAGCCGGGCCCATTGGCACTCGCCCCGTGTCTGAGAGCATGGAGGCGTGAAAGAGATTCCGCGCGGCACACTTCAGGAGCAGACCTTCTACGAGCAGGTCGGTGGCGAGCAGACCTTCCGGCGTCTGGTCCACCGCTTCTACCAGGGGGTCGCGGAGGACCCGCTGCTCCGGCCGATGTACCCCGAGGAGGACCTGGGACCGGCCGAGGAGCGGCTCACGCTCTTCCTGATGCAGTACTGGGGCGGCCCCCGCACCTACAGCGACAACCGCGGCCACCCCCGGCTCCGCATGCGCCACTCCCCCTTCACCGTGAACCGCGCAGCCCATGACGCCTGGCTGCGTCATATGCGCGACGCGGTGGACGAGCTGGAGCTGGCCCCGGAGCTCGAGCGCCAGCTGTGGCACTACCTCACCTACGCCGCCGCCTCCATGATCAACACGGAGGGCTGACCCGGCGGGTTGGCCCGGAGGGCTGCCCTGGCGAGTTGATCTGGAGGTCTGCCCCGGAGGAGCTGACCCGGCGGGCTCAGGCGGGCGTGACGGACAGCCCGGACAGACCGCCGGACGGGCCCTGTGTACGCACCGCGATCGAGCCGTACGGCGTGCGCAACCGCAGCCAGCCGCCCGCGGCGAGCAGCGCCAGGGGCTCGGGCGACGCGGTGGCCACACCGCTCCCGTGGGCGGTGACGGCCGGTACCGCCGCCCGGACCGTTCGCAGGAAGCCCAGCGACTGCGCGGCATGCACGGCGCGCAGCGGAAGCCCGGTGTCGCCGAGGGTGCGGGACCAGATCTCATGGCCGATGCGATCGCGCTCGGCGCGCGTGCGGCTCTCCTCGGGGAGCGCCGCGTCGCGGGCCCGGAACTCGGCGACGGCGGCGGCGACCGCCCCGTGCACCTCCTGCACGCCCGGCAGCCCGTTCACCCGGCGCCAGCCGCCGCGCGGCGGCAGCACCCCGGCCCATGGCGGACCGGTGACCGCCTGCGGCACGGTGACCACCAGGCCCCGGTCACCCCGGTCGCGGCCGTCGGGCCCGTCGGCGGTCTGCGCGGCCCGCGCCGTGTCCAGCGCGTCCGCGAACTCGCCCGCCGAGACCGTCGTATCCAGCGCGCCCGGCCCGCCCGCCGCCCCGACCGGCGCGTCCGATGTCTCCGACGCGTCCGACGCCACCGCCTCGGTGCTGACGATCGCCTCGAGCCGCGCCGTACGGATGGCGAGGACCTCGAAGGAGGGCGGACGGCCGAAGACGGCGAGCACACCGCCGCCCGCCTGCAGCCGCACCGCCGCCGCCCGGTCGTAGTGGATCAGCCGGGCCAGGAAGGCGGCGAGATCGGCCGCCTCCCCGGCGTCGGCGAAGTGGAGCTCCTGGCTGGAGGCCGTCATACCGAGACGGCCCCCTCCGCCCGTTCGGCGCCATCGGCGGATCCGGCGGGCTTCGTGGACTCCTCGGATGCCTCGGGCGTCTTGGACGCCTTGGACGCCTTCTTGGCGGCGCCCTTCGTCACCGGGTCCGGCTCCAGGTACTCGGCCAGGAACTTCTCCTCCTCCGGGGTGACCCGACGCGGGCGGCCCTGGTCGAGGTCATAGGGCACGATGCGGGTGGTGGCACGCACATACAGGGCGTCCTCGTCCTTGATCTCATAGCGCAGGGTGAGATACGCGGCCCCGATCTGCGTCACCCAGGTCTCGATCGTCACCGGACGGTGCCGGTGGACCAGGGGCTTCAGGTAGTCGATCTCATGCCGGGCCACGACCACGCCGCCGGTGAACGCGTCACTCCCGCTCCCCGGCGCCAGCCGCCACATGAAGTCGACCCGGGCCTCCTCCAGATAGCGGAGGAAGGTCACGTTGTTGACGTGGCCGAACGCGTCCATATCGGACCAGCGCAGGGGACAGGAGTAGATATGGCGTGCCATCCACTCAGCCCCGGGTCAGCTTCTTGTAGGTGGCGCGGTGCGGACGGGCCGCGTCCGGGCCGAGCCGCTCGACCTTGTTCTTCTCGTACGACTCGAAGTTGCCCTCGAACCAGAACCACTTGGAGTCGCCCTCGTACGCCAGGATGTGGGTGGCGACGCGGTCGAGGAACCATCGGTCGTGGGAGACGACCACGGCGCAGCCGGGGAAGTCGAGCAGCGCGTTCTCCAGCGAGGAGAGGGTTTCCACGTCGAGGTCGTTGGTGGGCTCGTCGAGGAGCAGCAGATTGCCGCCCTGCTTGAGGGTGAGCGCGAGGTTGAGGCGGTTGCGCTCACCGCCCGAGAGCACCCCGGCCGGCTTCTGCTGGTCCGGGCCCTTGAAGCCGAAGGCGGAGACATAGGCGCGGGAGGGCATCTCGACCTGGCCGACGTTGATGTAGTCGAGCTCGTCGGAGACGACCGCCCACAGCGTCTTCTTGGGGTCGATATTGGCGCGGCTCTGGTCGACGTAGGAGATCTTGACGGTCTCGCCGACCTTGATGGAGCCCGCGTCGGCGGTCTCCAGGCCCTGGATCATCTTGAAGAGCGTGGTCTTACCGGCGCCGTTGGGGCCGATGACGCCGACGATGCCGTTCCGCGGGAGGGTGAAGGAGAGGTCGTCGATCAGGACCTTCTCACCGAACGCCTTGGAGAGGTTCTTCACCTCGACCACGACATTGCCCAGCCGCGGGCCCGGCGGGATCTGGATCTCCTCGAAGTCCAGCTTCCGGGTCTTCTCGGCCTCGGCGGCCATCTCCTCGTAACGGGTCAGCCGGGCCCGGGACTTGGCCTGGCGGCCCTTGGCGTTGGAGCGGACCCAGTCCAGCTCGTCCTTGAGCCGCTTGGCGCGCTTGGCGTCCTTCTGGCCCTCGACCTTCAGCCGGGCCTGCTTCTTCTCCAGGTAGGTGGAGTAGTTGCCCTCGTAGCCGATGGCACGGCCGCGGTCGAGCTCCAGGATCCACTCGGCGACGTTGTCCAGGAAGTACCGGTCGTGGGTGATGGCCACGACGGTGCCCGCGTACTTGGCGAGGTGCTGCTCCAGCCAGTTGACGGACTCGGCGTCGAGGTGGTTGGTGGGCTCGTCCAGCAGCAGCAGGTCGGGCGCCTCCAGCAGCAGCTTGCAGAGCGCGACACGGCGCTTCTCCCCGCCGGAGAGGGTGGTGACCGGCCAGTCGCCGGGCGGGCAGCCGAGGGCGTCCATGGCCTGCTCGAGCTGGGCGTCCAGGTCCCAGGCGCCCGAGTGGTCCAGGTCCTCCTGGAGCTTGCCCATCTCCTCCAGCAGCTCGTCGCTGTAGTCGGTCGCCATCTGCTCGGCGATCTCGTTGAAGCGGTCCAGCTTGCCCTTGGTGACCGCCACGCCGTCCTGGACGTTCTCCAGCACGGTCTTGGACTCGTCCAGCGGGGGCTCCTGGAGCAGGATGCCGACGCTGTAGCCGGGCGAGAGGAAGGCGTCACCATTGGACGGCTGCTCCAGACCGGCCATGATCTTCAGCACCGTCGACTTACCGGCGCCGTTGGGGCCCACGACACCGATTTTCGCGCCGGGCAGAAAGCTCAGCGTGACATCGTCGAGGATCACCTTGTCGCCGTGCGCCTTGCGCGTCTTGCGCATGGTGTAGATGAACTCAGCCAAGAGAAACCGTCCGGCAATCTGGTAGGTATCGAGGTGCGGCTCCGCCGCGGTATCCGTATCCGTGGCGGCTCCACCGCGTGAGGGCAGATACAGCCATCTTGCCGTACGCCGCGCCCGAGGCGGAAACCCGTTTTGATCCGGCGCGCGGCCCGGGTCCGGCATGCGCCGTCCCCCGCAACGCGCTATGCGCCGTCCCCCGCGACGCGAAGGGCCGGAGCCTCCACGAGGCTCCGGCCCTCCATCACCGCGTTCTTCGATGATCACCACATCCGGTGACCGTCGCTTCACTCAGCGATCACTGCTGCCCTGGCGTCGCCGCCCTGGGGTTCACTCGCCCGCGGGAGCCTTCTTCTTGCGGACGAAGAAGACCGCGCCGCCGCCGACCACGACCAGCGCCGCGGCGATGCCCGCGATCATCGGGGTGTTGCTGCTGCTACCGGTCTCGGCGAGGTCGCCACCGGAGGTGTCACCGCCGGTGCTGCCCCCGGCCGACGCGGGGCTCGGCTGCGAGGAGGGAGTGTCGCTGCCGCCGCTGCTGGAGGTCTTGCAGTCGAGAACGCCGGAGAAGGTCGTCTTGAAGCCGTTCGCACCGGTGATGGTGAACTTGTAGCTCTCGTCCTCCTTCACCGGGGCGGTCACGGTCTTCGACTGACCCGCCTCGACGGTGTACTTCTTGCCCAGCAGCTCGAAGGTGAACGCCTCGTCGCCCTTGTTGGCTGCCGTGATGTCCACGCCGCCCTTGGCGCAGTCCTTCTCGGCGGAGACCGCCGGGACGGCACCCTTCTTCGCCCAGTTCGCGGTAGCGGTGGCGGAGACGGTGCTCTCGCTGGACCCGGCCAGGATCTGCGTCTGGCTCTTGGTGGCGCTGGCGAACGCGCGGCCCACCGGAACCTTGGTGGCGGCCTGGGCGGTCAGCGTGGCGGAGCCGTCCGACGCGCCCTCCGGGACGTCGAAGTACACCTCGCCGCCGTCGGCGGCGCTGGTGATGGTCTTGCCGGTCTTGTCCACGAGCTTGACGCCACTGCCCGCGGAGTCGGTGCCCGGGGCCAGGGTGACGCTGTCGGCGTTGGTGTGGACCTTGACCGGGCCGAGCCGCTCACCGGCCTTGCCGGAGACGGCCGGCGGGTCCAGGCTCAGCGACGCCTTGGGCTCCTGGAGGTTCTGCGCGCTCTTCTCCAGGTAGTCGGCCAGCTTCTCGGCCTGCGGGTTGGCCGCGTCGACCTTCGCGTTGTCGGAGAAGCGCCAGATGGCGACCTGCGTGCCCGCGGCGGCGGTCTTCTCGGTGAGGGCGCCGTCGACGCCCGCCTTCTTCGCCAGCGCGCCGAGGTCGTTCACCTGCGGGTAGGAGTTCTGCAGAACCCAGTTGATCTTGCCCGCGTTGGGGTTGTTGGCCAGGGACGTCTCGGCCCAGGACTTCTCCTCGTACTTCGCCTTGCTCTGCGTCGGGTTGTGCAGATCAATGCAGTACGTCTGGATGGAACCGCCATTGTCGACCGACATCTCGAAGAGACCGGCGCCGACCTGCTGGTCCTTGCCGTTGTCGTGAATGATGGCCTTGTCGAACGTCTTGAGACCGCCCAGCGTGGCGGTCGCGCCACCCCGGCTCGGCGGCGCGTCATCGGCGGCGGCGGTACCGGCGGTGACCATCGCACCCGCCGCGACCAGGCCGGACGCCAGAACGGCGGCCGCAAGGCGGGCAGCGCCCCGCCTCCTTACAGAAATCATGGTTTTCCCTCCGGGCGAGCGCCAGTCAGTTGGTGCGCCTCGCCAGCGAACTCAAAACTCAGGAACCCCCGTTGGGCACGCAGGGATCCTAGGGAGAAAGGAACCGCACACTCCCCCTGAATACCTAGACCCAACCGATCCGAATCGGAATCGTTATCTAAGCCCAGATCTCATATGACCTGGGATTATCGACAAATCACCCGTGGGCGCGGCCATTCACGGGGAAGTTGCCCTGGTCGGTGTGTTTAGAAGCGGTTTGGCCTGTGAAACCCGACGAAATGCTGATGTACCTCGCGCGAGATCGTGTCCGACCGCCAGCGCGTCGATCTCCGCGGTGACCCAGCGCCTGGGCTGATGCGCCCCGCCACCGGGGTCCCCACCCGGGGCCGGAGGGGCGCCCGCCCCTCCCCCTTCCCCATCTCCCTGAAGCGGCCGGTCCCGCTCCCATTCGCGCTCCCGCACCCGCAGCGTCCCGTGAACGACGAGCGGTTCACCGAGCGAGACCGACCCGGCGACATTCGCGGCCAGCGACCGCCACGTCCAGACCGTGTAGAAGCTCGTGTACGCGTCCGCCCACGCGTCCCGCCCGCGGTCCCAGCGGCGCACCGTCGCCGCCAGTCGGAACCGGGCCACCGCGACACCCGCCGCCGTCTCCCAGAAGTCCGGCCGCGTCGCGGCATTCCCCACCACGGTCACCCAGCTCTCGTTCACCGGCTACGCCTCCCCCATCACTTCGCGGCTCTGTCATGCCGTTCGAGGACCATGCTGCCCGGCATCACAAAACCCCGCCGGGGCCTGTGCACGACCCCGCAATTGTGGACAACTCGGCCACCCGGACGAGTGACCCCCCGTCACGCCCCAGCCCCGACACCCCACACCCCGCACCCGGCACCCGGCACCCGGCACCCGGCACCCGGCACCCGGCACCCGACACGCACCCGACACGCCGAGCGGGCCCGTCACGTCCCGCCCGCCGCGGCCACGTACTGCGCCCGTACCTCCCCGTACCGCGCCAGCTCCGCCTCCACCGGCTCCAGCACCCGCCTGCGCCCGCACTCGGCCGCCACCTCCCGCAGACGGCCCTCCACCGACCGGCCGTGGCGCCGGGCGGGCCCGCGCGCGGCTGCCCGGGAGCCCCACGCCAGTGCCGGGCCGACCGCCGCGCCGCCGACCACCACCAGCACCGGCATCCACCGCTCCGGCCCGCCGAACACCCCGGCCATGGCGCCCAACAGCCACAGCACCCCCATCACTTGCACCAGCAGCACGGTCACCTGAGCCGCCGTCACCATCGACCACCACACGGGCCGGACCGCCCGCCGGTGCGCCGTCTCGGCCGCCACCGCCTCGTCGACCGCCTCCGCCAGCCCCCTGCCGCCCCACCCCGCCGCCTCCCGGACCGCCTGGGCCCACGGGCCGGGCAGCCCGGCCGTCGCCTCGTCCCCGATCGTGCGTACCGCCTCCTCCACCGCGGGGCGCGCGGTGACCGCTTCCACCGCCATCGATCGCGCCCGCGCGCCCGGGATCTCCGTCCACTCCCCGGCCCCGGAGGCTCGCGACCCCCGGGAGCCGCCCCGAGAACTCCCTGGGGGGCGGCCTTTCCTCGCCCGCAGCCGCCCCCAGGGCGTTCCGCACGCCCACTCCGCGTCCCTCAGCCAGGTGCGCTCGGCCGCCTTCCCGGCCGCCCCCGCGCCCGCCGCCTCGGCCAGCCGGTCCTCGAACTCCGCCCGTGCCCGCTCGGTGAGCCCGACCGGCCCGCCGTCCGCCACATACTGCGGCCGCAGCCGCGTCATCGTTCCGTCCACGTCCGCCGACAGCCGGCGCTCGGCCGCCCCGCACTCGGCCGTGAGCCGCCCGAGCATCTCCCGGAGCTCGCCGACGCCCTCCCCGGTCAGCGCGGACAGCGCGAGCACGGTGGCCCCCGGCTCCCCGTGCTCCCCGAGCGCGAGCCCGTCCTCGTCCAGCAACCGCCGCAGATCGTCCAGCACCTGGTCCGCGGCCTCGCCCGGGAGCCGGTCCACCTGGTTGAGCACGACGAAGGTCACCTCGGCGTATCCGGCCAGTGGCCGCAGATAGCGCTCATGGAGGACCGCGTCCGCGTACTTCTCGGGGTCCACCACCCACACCACGGCGTCCACGAGGCCCAGCAGCCGGTCCACCCGCTCCCGGTGGCCCGGGGCGGCCGAGTCGTGGTCGGGCAGGTCGAGCAGGACCAGGCCGCGCAGCGCGGGGTCGTACGGATAGCCCGGGTTGCGCCGGTCCACCGCGGGGATGCCGAGCCGGTCCAGCAGGCCGTCGGCGTGGTCGGTCCACGCGCAGGCGAGGGGCATGGCGGTGGTCGGGCGGCGGATGCCGGTCTCGGAGAGGTGGGCTCCGGCGAGGGTGTTGAACAGTGTCGACTTACCGCTTCCGGTGGCCCCGGCGACGGCGACCACGGTGTGCCCGTAAGGATGCCGCCCCCGCGCGTCCGCCTCGTCGAGCACCCGCGCGGCCCCGGCGAGCATGCGCCCCTCGAGCCGGGACCGGGACAGCCCGACCAGCTGGCGCAGGGCCTCCAGACGGGGCCGGAGGGTGCCCGTGGCGAAGCTGCGGAGGCCTGCCTGGTACACGGCGTACGGAGGGCCGCCGAAGGACCGCCGTTCGGCCTCCTCCTCCCCCGGGAAGTAGCCCGCCGTGGCGCCGGGGATGTCCGGTGCCGCCTCCTCCGCCGCCCGCTGGTCCACCGCACGGGCCTGGCGGCCCGCGACACGTCCGGCGACCCGGCGGTGGGCGCGCCGGGCGATCAGGCCGTCGTCCCAGGTGTGGCGGCCCGCCGCGACCCGGTCTTCACCGCATCCCGCGCGGCCGTCGCCGCCGCCCTCATTGCCGCCGTAGCCCTCGTCGCAGCCGTTGCCCTCATCGCCGCCGTTGTCCTCCGTGGCCGTCACCTGCGGTCACCTCTCCTTCTGCAGTACGGACAGCGCGGCGATCAGCTCGACCTGGTGTTCCGGGGACATGTCCAGGGCGTCCAGAGGGGCGAGCCTGCGGTCGCGCTCCGCCCGCATGGCGCGGGTGACACAGCCGTCGAGCAGCCGTCCGCCGCGGTCGCCCAGGCGCAGTGCCGCTTGCGCGCCCAGGGTCTCGGCGAGCTTCTCGCCCGCCTTACGGGCGCGGCGTCCGCCCAGGAGGGACGCGGCGAGCAGCGCGGCGATCTCCTCGGGGACGCAGCTGCCACCGCATTCGGCGATCCGGGCCCGGGCCTCCTCCTCGGCCAGCTCCTCGACGCAGCGCCGCCAGTGCCGTACGGCCACGCCGATCCGCTCGGCGGCGCCCCGCGCGTCGCACGGGGCGAGCCCGGCCCGCGCGGCCGGGTCCTGCCTCCCGGCCTCCGCGACCCGTTCGTCAGCCGTGGCGGCCGCGCCGCGCAGCAGGGTGGCCAGGGAGTCGGTCAGAGCGTTAAGGAGCTCATCGGGGGCGCTGCCGTGCGGCAGGCCGTGCCAGTGGGTGAGCGCACCGCCCGCGAGCGCCGCCCCCTGCGCGATCTCGCGCCGCACCCGTTCCCCGGCCTCCCCGTACGCGCCCTCGACCCGCTGGACCAGCCGCACCGCGGCCGCGTGCTGTGCCGCCGCGGCCCCGGCCAGCGCGGGCATCCGGGCGCGCAGCGAGGCGAGCGTCCCGGCGGCCGTACGGGCGGCAGCGGCGGTGCGGGCGTACGGATCCTGTGCGTGCTGGGTGAGCCAGGTGCGCAGGGCGGCGACGGCGGTGGCCGGGAGCAGCCCACTGCCGCCGCCCGCGGATTCGGGGAGCTCCGGGATGGTGAAGCGCGGGACATCGCCGAGCCCGGCCGCCGTAAGGAGCCCGGCGTACTGCCGTGAGACCTCGGCGGCCAGCTGGTGCGGCACCCGGTCCAGAACGGTGACGAGGGTGACGTCGTACTCCTTGGCGGTCCGCAGTAGATGCCAGGGGACGGCGTCGCCGTAGCGGGTGGCGGTGGTGACGAGCACCCAGATGTCGGCGGCGCAGATCAGCTCCGCTGCCAGATCGCGGTTCCGCGCGACCAGCGAGTCGATGTCGGGCGCGTCGAGCAGCGCGAGCCCCCGCGCCAGCCCCGCGTCGGTCTCCACCCGCAGCGCCGCGGGCCCCTCCTGCGCCCGCCCCTCCTCGTCGTACGCGCTCTCCGCGCGCTCCCCCTGCGCCGGGACCCACACCCGGGTGAGCCGCGGCAGCACCCGCTGCCCGGCGAACCAGGGGTGGTCGTCGGGGTGACACACCAGCACCGGCGTACGCGTTGTGGGCCGCAACACACCGGCCTCGGTGACGCGTCGGCCGACCAGCGAATTGACGAGGGTGGATTTGCCCGCCCCCGTCGATCCCCCGATTACCGCGAGCAGGGGCGCTTCGGGGGCGCGCAACCGGGGCACGAGGTAGTCGTCCAGTTGAGCGAGCAGCTCGGCGCGGCTACGGCGAGCGCGGTCGGCGCCGGGAAGGGGGAGCGGAAACCGAGCGGCGTCGACACGGTCACGCAGTGAGGTCAGCGCGTCGAGCAGCCGGGGCCGTACGTCCAAGATCGCCACGTGATGAAGAATGCCCGCTTTTGATGTCTTTTTGAAGCGTATGCTCATTCGTGTGCGTCAAAGAGACCCACCCGGATCACCCCAAAAGGAGCACGAGGCGGACGTGACGACAGAGGCGCGGGCATAACGAGTACACAACACCCGTTCCTTGAGGCGTGAAAAACGATGCAAGTTTCGGACCTGCCTGCGATTATCAGACCGCTTCACCGAACCTCCACAACGTGCCACGGAGGTGAAGCAACCGGGGCGAGGTGCAAGGAGCCCTATCCTTGTCCCGGCAAGGTCACGGTCCGTCGAGCCCGGCCACCCGCACCACGGCCGCCCCGCCGACCCCGCAGGCACCGGGGCTCACCCGCTCCATGACCACCACCGGCCCCCGTAGCTCAGTGGATAGAGCAGGCGCCTTCTAAGCGCTTGGCCGCAGGTTCGAGTCCTGCCGGGGGCGCCACGCAGAAGGGTGGCGAGGGGGGACATCACGTCCTGTCTCCTTGTCACACTCCTTCTCATTCCGAGAAGCGGGAATGTGTTTCACCGGGACCACAGCCGCTCCCAGGACATGGCGCCGGATCCGCTGGTACGCGCTCGGCGGAGTCGACGGCCGTGCGATGACCGTGCCGTGCTTGTGGCGATTGTCTTCGTCGCCGTCTCCGGTTGCGCCTAGCGGCAGCCTGCCGCCGGTTTTGGGCGCTTCCTGGCAGACGGTGCACCAACGCTTTACGGACTGGTCCGAGGCCCGGGTGCGGGCCAGATGGGCTGGTCGCGTTGCGCGATCGACTCGGTCAGTGTCCGCGCGGTCAAAGGGGGCCTTCGACGGGGCCGAACCCGATCGATCGCGGCAAGTTGGAGGCGAAGGTCCACCTCGTCGGTGACCACCTGACATGACACCTCAGCTGAGGTACTTCCGGCGCAGTCCCGTTCCGGTCGTGGAGTTCGGGACCAGGACGTACTCCTTTCCATTCTGGGCACAGGCATAGATCTTCGATCGCCAACTATCGCCTCGAGGACTCTCCTCGTGAGGTCTTCCCTCATCGGTGCGCCGTGCAGACTCCAGAGCTTCCCGCCGCTTGGCCGCCCTGCCCTTCTGGCCCCGAGCCCGGCCGCGACGCTGCTTCTTATCGCCCATGCTTCGAGAACGTACGAGGTCAGCTCTTATACGTACAGGCCATCGCGTTCAAAGCAGCCCCGTCGTTTCCATGACGAATGGTCAGGCGGCTTCAACGAGCACCAATCAGGATGGCCGCAATTTGCCCTCTATGGTGTGCTCCGAAGCCAATGATAGGAAGGGCCGCATGAGTTGGGATGTTCACGTAGCACGCCTGCCAGAGGGCATCGCCTCGATAGACGACCTACCGGATGACTATCAGAGCCCGCCAATCAGGTCGCTTGGCTATGTACGGGAGACGATACGAAGGGTAATGCCCGACGTCGACCTGTCGAACCCGCCATGGGGGATCCTGAACGGCCCCACCTGGTCGATCGAGCTGCTTGTCGGCCGGGACGACCCGGTCGGTTCGCTCCTTCTGGAGGTCCGCGGCAGCGGTGACGATGTCATGGAACCGATCTTCCTGCTGGCTGAGGCGTTCGGCTGCGAGGTCTACGACACCGCTCAGGGCGCCTTCCTGGCTGGGCGGCAGGACACCGACGGCTGGCGCCTGTTCCAGCGCAGCCGGGACTGGGCAGCCAACCAGTTCTGACGTCCCTCAGCTTGTTCTTCATCGTCTGGCCCTGGTCGCGCCGAGATCGAAGCGCTGTGAATTCTGGCTCACGGGCGAAGAAATCGATGTCGATGACGATGCTCGTCGGCTGCTGGTAAAAAGGTGCGCTCCGCGAGGTGCTGACCCCAGATCAGCGGTTGACCTCGTCGCTGTCGGCCCACACCGGATCGGTCACCTCGGCCCGCACGGCCTCCAGACGCTCATCCGACAGCAGGGCGGCGACGAGCGCCGCCGGGCCACCGAGATAGGTGGAGTCGAGGTCGGTGTCCGTCGCGACACACCAGGTCCGTTCGTCGGGCCAGAACAGGTTGGGCGACTGCGGAAAGAGTGACATCGCCAGTTCCCCCGCGGCGTCGAGCGGACCATCGAGCAGGAGATAGCTGCGTTTCGGCAGCTCCACTCGAGGGCCATTGACGATGTCTGGCGGAAACTCCGGTGGAAGCAGATCCGGCTCCGGCTGCCCACTTTCCTCCTCCGACGTGAAAGTGGACGTGAAAGTGATGGTCCCGCGGCCGTCTGATGTGGACTCGTAGCCGTCCCAGACGCAGAACCAGCAGCGGTCAGCTGACGTGGTGTGCCGGGCCAGGACGTCGCACAGCGCCGTGAGCGCGGTAGGGGGCAGCGTGCCGGGTTCGGGCTCCTCCTCCCAGGGCTTCGCCGCTCGCACATCCGACGCGGGAGTGGCGAGCGCCCGGAACTGTGCCCGCGGATGCATCACCCTGCCCGACCACGCGGCCACCTCCGCCCATGTCACGGGGGTGCCGTCAGACGCCGACGCCGGATGCGGAATCCGCGCGTACGCCTCGAATCCGTGCGGTACGAGAGAGCCCACTCCGGACCCGAACGGCCCGGTCCCCGCAACCACCCAATCGGCCGCCGCCACATCCCCAACCGGCCGCAGCCGTGAACGCCGAGCCATGGTCCGCACCTCCCGCAATCGCCACCCGGCCTGGTTCGAAGCCATCACCGGCTAGAACGCCTCCGCCGGCAGCGGGTCCGCTGAGGCCTTCGCCCGCGGATAAACCTACCTACGAGGCGACGGTCTCATCAGCCGCCCACCGGCGAGGGTCAGCCCTCGCGGCCCTCGGTGTCGTCGCCCGTTTCGGGGCCCGGCCCGCCGCCGGTGTGGCCGTGCCCGCCGGTACGGCCATCCCCTCCGCTGCGGTCGTCCTCGGTGCCGAGGTCAACCGGGGCGCCCATGGCCTCGGAGAGGGGCGGTCGGTTGGTGGTGGGGACCTCGTGGGGGACGACCTCGGGGTGGTGGAGGTCGAAGGCGGGGGATTCGGAGCGGATCTTCGGCAGGGTGAGGAAATTGTGCCGGGGCGGCGGGCACGAGGTGGCCCATTCCAGGGAGCGGCCCCATCCCCAGGGGTCGTCGAGCTCGACCCGCTTCCCGTACTTCCCGGTTCTCCACACGTTGTAGAGGAACGGCAGCGTGGACAGGCCCAGGAGGAACGAGCCGATGGTGGAGACCGTGTTCAGCGTGGTGAAACCGTCGGCGGCCAGATAGTCGACATAGCGGCGCGGCATGCCGATGACGCCGAGCCAGTGGTGAACCAGGAAGGTGGTGTGGAAGCCGACGAACAGGGTCCAGAAGTGGATCTGGCCGAGGCGTTCGTCGAGCATTTTGCCGGTGAACTTGGGCCACCAGAAATAGAATCCGGCGAACATCGCGAAGACCACCGTACCGAAGACCACGTAGTGGAAGTGGGCGACGACGAAATAGCTGTCATGGACCTCGAAATCCAACGGAGGCGAGGCCAGGATCACCCCGGTCAGCCCGCCGAAGAGAAAGGTGACCAGGAAGCCGACGGACCACAGCATCGGCGTCTCGAAGGAGAGGGAGCCGCGCCACATGGTTCCGATCCAGTTGAAGAACTTCACCCCGGTCGGCACCGCGATGAGGAACGTCATAAAGGAGAAGAACGGCAGGAGCACGGCTCCGGTGGCGAACATGTGGTGGGCCCATACCGTCGCGGAGAGGCCGGTGATGCTGATAGTGGCCCCCACCAGACCCATATAGCCGAAGACCACCTTGCGGGAGAACACCGGGATGATTTCGGTGATGATGCCGAAGAACGGCAGGGCGATGATGTAGACCTCGGGGTGGCCGAAGAACCAGAAGAGGTGCTGCCACAGCAACGGACCGCCGTTGGCCCCCTCGAAGACGACCGCGCCGAATTTGCGGTCCGCCTCCAGCACCAGCAGGGCGGCCGCCAGGGTGGGAAAGGCGAGCAGCACCAGGATCGAGGTGAAGAGGATGTTCCAGGTGAAGATGGGCATCCGGAACATCGTCATTCCCGGGGCGCGCATGCACACGATGGTCGTGATGAAGTTGACGGCGCCCAGGATCGTCCCGAAGCCGGAGAGGGCGAGGCCCATCACCCACATGTCGCCGCCCACACCCGGGGTCCGCGCCTTGCTGCTGAGCGGCGTGTAGGCCGTCCAGCCGAAGTCCGACGCGCCGCCGGGGGTGAGCAGACCGCCGATCACGATCAACCCGCCGAAGAGGAAGAGCCAGTACGCGAGCATATTCAGCCGGGGAAAGGCGACATCCGGGGCGCCGATCTGGAGCGGCATGATCTCGTTGGCGAATCCGGCGAATACCGGCGTGGCGAAGAGCAGCAGCATCAGCGTGCCGTGCAGGGTGAAAGCCTGGTTGTACTGCTCCGGGCTGACCAATTGCAGTCCCGGCCGGGCGAGTTCGGCCCGCATGATCATGGCCAGAAGGCCGCCGATCAGAAAGAAACCGAACGCGGTCACCAAGTACAGGTGTCCGATTTTCTTGTGGTCCGTGGTGGTGAGCCAGTCGACCACGAGGCTGCCGAGTCTGGTGGGTTCGGCGGGAGCTTCATATTCGGGCTTGGTTGTCGTCGCCATGTCCGTGTCCGCTCCTCGGCCGTCTGCAGGGGTGGGCGGCCGGCGGCACCGGCCGACGAATTCGCTGTATCGATTCGCCCACCATTACCCGAAGCGGAATGGCGATTCGGACCCGACTCGCCGTAAGGCCCGGTCATTCACCGGCGTCAAGGGTCGGGGCATTCCGTGGTGTCAAGGGTCGGGGCATTCATGGCGTCAAGCCGGTTCAGTTACCGGCGTCCTGGGCGCGGCCGCGGGCCTTCCTGTGCCGCCATCGCCGGATTCCCGCGCTCACGACGATCGCCACGACGCTCAGCAGCGCCGATCTCATCCGTCGCACACGTGACATCGGTTTCTCCCGTCCTCGCGCCCACACTTCGCGGATGTGGCGATCAACCGATCATGGACCACCGGACACCCCAGTGGCCGGAACCGCACCGTCTCTGGCCGGTTTTGCCACCCCAGGACGCGTACATGGGAATCCCTTTACCATCCCGTTCGTTCCACGCATGCCCCCCACGGAAGCCAGGAACGAACGCCCCCCCACACGGAACAGAGAATGATCACCGTGACAGTGAAGGAGTGAACGCCGCGATGGTGTTCAAACGAGTGCTCGGCTCGCTCGGTGTCGGTGGGCCCGTGGTGGACACGATCCTGGACCGGGAGCCGGTGCGCCCCGGTGGGGTGGTGCGGGGGCATGTGCGGCTCCGGGGCGGAGCCAGCGCCTGCGATCTCGAGCACCTCGCGCTGGAGCTGGTCGCCGGAGTCGGAGTCGGGGCCAGGGCCGGGTACGGCGGCGAGGGGCACGAGGACGGTGTGGTCTTCGACCGTCTCCGGCTCGGCGGCGGGTTCCGGCTCGACGCGAGACGGCACAGAGATATTCCGTTCAGCGTTCACCTGCCGTGGGAAACGCCGCTCACCGAGGTCTCCGGGCAGCCGCTGGGTGTCGTCCTGGGCATCCGGGTCGAACTCGCGGCGGCGGGCGCCAGGGGCCACGACGACCCGGAGCCGCTGATCGTGCGCCCGCTGCCGGTCCAGGAGGCCGTGCTGGGGGCGCTGGGGCGGCTCGGCTTCGGCCTCGTCGCCGCCGATCTGCGGCTCGCCCATATAGCGGGCACCGGGCAGCGGCTCCCGTTCCACCAGGAGATCGAGCTCACCCCGGCCCCTCAGTACCTCCACGACGTGAACGAGATCACGCTGACCCTCCTCACCGGGCCCGACGGCATGGAGGTCGTCCTGGAGGCCGACAAGCGCGGCGGTGGGTCTGGCGACGTCCAGGGCCGCCACACCGTGCACCATGAAGACCACGAGGGCTACGAGGGCCACGAGGGCCACGAGCCCTACGAGGGTCATGAGGGCTTTGAGCAGCGCGACTGGACCGGTGAGATCGACTCCTGGATCCGGGCGCTCATCGAAGCCCGCGCCCGCTATGGCCGCACCAGTGCGGCCATAGCGCGTACCGCGGGCATCGCGGGTACCGCGGGCGTCACGGCCGGTACGGCGGCGGGGGCCGTGGGCGGCGGCATGGTCGCGGCCGGGCTGGGCGACGCGTTGCGGAACCTGGCGGGCTTAGATGACCCAGGACTCTCGGGGTCCGAGGAAGAGAACCAGGGCTGATCCGCGGAGCGCCGCAGAGGGCCCGCGGAGCACCGCAGAGGGCCGCGGATCGCCCCGCGGCCCTCCCCATACGCACCCCGAACCGCTAGGAGCGGCGCCCCACCGCGTCCGGGTCGTCCACCGCCTCCCGCGGCTCCGCCGCCCCACCATCGCCCCCGCCCTCGACCGCCGCAGCGGCGGCGGACTCGCGGCGCGCCGCCAGCCGGGTCGTGACCTGCCGGGCGACGGGCTCGGTCCAGCGGGCCGTGAGCGGCCCCAGGACGACCAGGATCAGGACGTACGCCGTGGCCAGCGGGCCGAGCGACGGTTCGATGCCAGCCGTGACGGCGAGCCCCGCGATGACGATCGAGAACTCGCCCCGTGCCACCAGCGTGCCGCCCGCCCGCCAGCGGCCCCGGGTCGAGATCCCGGCCTGCCGCGCCGCCCAGTAACCGGTGGCGATCTTCGTACCGGCGGTGAGGACGGCCAGCAGCATGGCGGGCAGCAGCACCGGCGGAATGCTGGCCGGATCCGTGTGCAGGCCGAAGAAGACGAAGAACACGGCGGCGAACAGATCCCGCAGCGGGCTGAGCAGATGGTGGGTACCCTTGGCGACCTCCCCGGACAGGGCGATGCCCACCAGGAACGCGCCGACGGCCGCCGACACCTGGAGTTGCTGGGCGATCCCGGCCACCAGCAGCGTCAGCCCGAGCACCACCAGCAGCAGCTTCTCGGGGTCGTCGCTGGAGACGAAGCGGGAGATGTGCCGTCCGTAGCGAACGGCCAGGAAGAGCACCAGACCGGCCACGCCCAGGGCGATGGCCAGGGTGAGGCTGCCCGCCGCCAGGCCCGCGCCCGCCAGCAGGGCGGTGACGATCGGCAGATAGACGGCCATCGCCAGGTCCTCGAGGACGAGGATGCTGAGGATCACCGGGGTCTCGCGGTTGCCGAGCCGACCCAGATCGCCGAGCACCTTGGCGATGACGCCGGAGGAGGAGATCCAGGTGACACCGGCCAGCACCACGGCGGCCACCGGCCCCCACCCCAGCAGCAGGGCCATGACGGCGCCGGGCAGTGCGTTGAGCACCGCGTCCACGAGCCCGGACCGGTACTGGGTCTTGAGATTGCTGACCAGGTCGGTGGCGGTGTACTCCAGCCCGAGCATCAGCAGCAGCAGGATGACGCCGATCTCGGCGCCGGTCGCGACGAACTCCTCGCTGGCCCCCAGCGGCAGCAGCCCGCCCTCGCCGAAGGCCAGTCCGGCCAGCAGATACAGCGGGATCGGGGAGAACTGGAACCGCCCGGCGAGCCGCCCCAGCAGCCCGAGCCCCAGGATGACCGCACCGAACTCGATCAGAAAGACGGCAGACGCATGCATGGGCTCACTCCCGCCCGAGTATCGCCGCGGCCGTCTCCACGCCCTCGCGGGTGCCGATTATGATCAGCTCGTCCCCACCGGCCAGCCGGAAGTCGGGGGTCGGGGAGGGGATCGCCTCCGCCCTGCGGAGCACGGCCACGATCGAGGCGCCGGTATCCGTCCGCATCCGCGTCTCGCCCAGCACCCGCCCGTTCCAGTACGACGTGGACGACAGCTCGATCCGCTCGGCCACCAGCCCCAGCTCGGTGGTGGAGAGCAGGTTCGGGCTGTGATGACTGGGCATCAAAACCCCGATCAGCGCCTCCGCTTCCGCTGGGGTCAGCCTGGTGGACAGGGCACACTCATCGGGATCCTCCTTCCGGTACGCACTCAGCGTCCGGCCGCCATCGCGATGTGCGATGACCGAAAGCTGCTTGCTCTCTCGTGTCGTCAAGTCGTAGCGAACCCCGATACCGGGCAATGGCGTACTGCTCATGCGCGGAGCGCCCACAATCATCCCTCTCGTCGCTAGATTTTCTGTGCCACCCTACCCAATGGCAAAGAATTGGTAATGACGGCAGGTGCGCGAGGGTGTGATGGAACGATGCCGACCGCGTATGGGTGGGCTGGCCATCGAGCTGTGAGGATGGTGCCCGGAGGAGGGTGGTGCCCATGATCGAGTGGAGGCGGCTCAGCACCGGGATCAGGCCGGTTCCCGACCCGGTCGCCACTCCCGTCATCTGGGGCGGGGCCTTCCTCGGCGCTCTGGTGCTGGTGGCGGCCATGAACTTCCTCGGCGGCCACGGCCGCCCGATGTTCGCTCTGGTCGCGCTCTCGCTGCTGGCCGCGCTGCTGGGGCTGTGCGCACGCTTTGTCGCGGCGCCCGGTACGGCGGGGCTGTGCTGGCTTTTCCTCAACGGCTTCGCCATTCCGCCCGCGGGCCAGCTCTCCTGGGCGGGCGGCCGCGACGCCCGCTGGCTCGCCTGTCTCCTGGCGGCGGCCGTCGCGGGCACGGCGCTCGCCCGCGTCGTCAACGCCCGCGCGGGATACCGCCGCATCAGCCCGCTCGGCCGCCGTCCGGGGTCGCCGGAGTGAGGTCCCTGGTGCGCGGTCCCTGGCGCGCGGTCCCTGGTGTGCGGTCACCGGAGTGACGTCCCCGGTGTGAGGTCACCGGTGGGCGAAGGACATGTGACCGTACGCGAGTGGGGTGACCGGTCCTCGGTCGTAGGTCCCATGGCCGGGGGAAGGCCCGGCGAGCGGCCGATGCCCGGCGGCGGGCCCGTCCCTAGGCTCGGGGCGCGGCCCGGTGGGTGATCACCGGGCCCCTGAGGCTCCGCCCCGACGAAGCCGACGCGTTCCGCCACGACGAAGGAGGCGCCCATGCCCGCCGACGGTCAGAGCCACATCCGCATCGCCCGCCCCTCGCGCGACCTCGCGGCGGCGGAGCGCTTCTGGTGTGCGGGGCTGGGGCTGAGCGTGGCGTACCGGGCCGAGGGCGGCGACCGGGCCGGGGAGCACGATCTGCTGATGGTCGGCTGGCCGGACGCCTCCTGGCATCTGGAGCTCGTGTACGAGGCGGCCCACCCCGTGGAGCCCCGGCCGACCGAGGAGGATCTGCTGGTGATCTACCTCGACGGACCGGTCCCCGAGGAGCTGATGGGCCGCCTGACCCAGCACGGCGGCACCCGCGTCACCTCCCCCAATCCGTACTGGAACGAATGGGGCGTCACCATCGAGGACCCGGACGGCTACCGCCTGGTGCTGTGCCGCCGCGGCTGGTCGAACTCCTGAGGCACCGGGGCTTCCCGGGGCCGGAGCCCTGCCACGTGGTGGAGCCGCATATCGATGCCGCGGCAAGGCGCGGGGAGGCGGCCGTCGGACATCTCTAGCGCGGCATCGTCAGGACCGCCACCCCGTTGACGCGGTCGGCGGCGAGGTCGTCGAGGGCGGCGTCCGCCCGGTCGAAGGGGTACGGCGTGACCGTGGCGCCGATGCGGTGCTCGGCGGCGGCGGCGAGGAATTCGCGGCCGTCCTCGCGGGTGTTGGCGGTGACGCTGCGGACCGTGCGCTCACGGAAGAGATGCCGCTCGTAGCCGAGCGACGGGATGTCGGTGAGGTAGATACCGGCGATGCTCAGCGTGCCGCCCGCGTCCAGAGACTCCAGGGCGACCGGGACCAGTTCGCCCACCGGGGCGAAGAGGATGGCGGCGTCGAGCGGTTCGGGCGGACGGTCGTAGGCGTCGTTCGCGGAGGCGGCGCCGAGGTCCAGGGCGAGCGCGCGGGCGGCGGACGAGCGGGTCAGGACGTGGACGACGGCGCCCTGCGCGATGGCGACCTGGGCGGTGAGGTGTGCCGAGCCGCCGAAGCCGTAGATGCCGAGCCGCCCGCCCGGCGGGAGCTCGGCCCGGCGCAGCGCGCGGTAGCCGATGATCCCGGCGCACAGCAGCGGGGCGAGCTCCTCGTCGCGGTAGCCGGAGGGCAGCTCATAGGCGTGGGCCGCCGGTACGGTGACGTACTCGGCGTAGCCGCCGTCCGCGTCCCAGCCGGTGTACTCGGAGAACGGGCACAGGTTCTCCTGGCCCCGGAGGCAGTACCGGCAGCGGCCGCAGGTGCGCCGCAGCCAGGGGACGCCGAGCCGGACTCCCGGGCCCGGGACGCGCGCCCGCGGGCCCGCCGCGACGACCTCGCCGACCGCCTCGTGACCGGGGACGACGGGACTGCGGTGCGGGGGCAGATCGCCGTCGCGTACATGCAGATCGGTGCGGCAGACGCCACAGGCCCGGACCCGGACCAGCAGCTCGTCCTCGGCGGGTCGCGGAACCGGCAGCTCCACCTGCTCGATCCGGCCCGGGGTGGGGACCACCCATGCCCGCATGGTCGCCGGAAGGCCGGCGTTCGCGTCCGTCACCTCGCCAACGTAACGCCGTGAGCACCATGGCGACCGTAAGGCACGCGTTACGGCCATGCGGCGCCAAGAGGGAAGAGATACGACCGGAAACTGCCAACCGCGTGCGGATGCGCTCAGGCCGAGGCGTTGTCCATCGCGTTGACCAGGCTCGCCGGGCGCATATCGGTCCAGTGCTCATTGACGTAGTCCAGGCACTCCTGGCGGCCGTCCTCGCCATGGGCGACCGTCCAGCCCGCCGGGACCTCCGCGAAGGCGGGCCACAGGGAGTGCTGCCCCTCCTCGTTGACGAGCACGAGATAGCGGCCGTCGGGGTTCTCGAAGGGGTTGCTCATCGCTGTTCTCCTCACTCGTGGTCGGCGTCGACGGGCCTGACGGTACCTGCAGGGTGGCGGTCACCCGCCGAGGGGTTCCCGGGCCGCGTACGGGCCTGCGGGCCTGCGGAAAGGCCTGGGATACGGAAAATGGCACCTTCCTGACGGAATCAGGGGTTCCGGGGTGCCGCTCGCCTACGGTCCGCGGCATGGTCGCGTCCGTCAGAACCGAGCCCAGGGGCTCCATAGCCATGGAGCTCACCATCGGCGACCCCGCGCTCACGGCCCGGCTGGAACGCGGAATGGACGCCTCGGAGGAGCGGCTGCGCGCTCTCGCCGCCGAGGCCCGGGACCCTTGTATCGCCGAGGTCGCCGGACATCTCTTCGGCCCCGGTGGCAAGCGGCTGCGCCCGCTCCTGGCGCTGGTGGGCGCGGAGTTCGGCGAGTACGACCCGTCCTCCGCCGCGGAGGCCGCCGCCCTGGCCGAGCTGGTGCATGTCGCCTCGCTCTACCACGACGACGTGATGGACCAGGCGCGCACCCGGCGCGGAGTCCCCAGCGTCAACGCCCGCTGGGGCAACACCACCGCCGTCCTCGCGGGCAACTGGCTGCTGTCGAAGGCGGCGCAGCTCGCCGCCGAACTCGGCCCGGAGGCCATACGGTTGCAGTCCAAGGTCACCAATCGGCTGATCATGGGCCAGATACGGGAACTCATCGGCCCCTCGGACGACGACGATCCGCTCTCCCACTACTTCACCGTGGTGGCCGGGAAGTCGGCCGCGCTCATCGCCATGGCGCTGCAGCTCGGGGCGGTCCGGACAGGCGCCCCCGAGCGCGCCGTCCAGGCGCTCGCCGAATACGGAGAACATCTGGGCATCGCGTTCCAGATATCCGACGACATCCTCGACATCACCTCCACCTCCGAGGTCTCCGGCAAGGAGCAGGGCAAGGATCTCGCAATCGGGGTCGCCAGCCTCCCGGTGCTGCTCGCCCTCGCCGACGAGCGGCCGGAGACGGGTGAGTTGCGCACCCTGCTGACCGCCGCCACCGCGGGCCCGGAGGGCGTCGGGCTGCCGAGGGCCGTGGCGCTGCTGCACCGCTGCGGGGCGCTGGCGGAGGCGCGCACGGTGATGCACGCCCGGCTGCTGCGCGCCCGGACCGCGGCGAACGGGCTGCCGGACGGCCCGGCGACCCGGGTGCTGCACGCGCTGTGCGACTTCGTGGCGCGCCGGGACCACTGACCCGCTGCCGGGGTCCCTCCGTACGGCGCCCGTACGGCGCTCATGAAGCACCCGTATGGAGCCCTGCCCGGTCGGCCGGTGTCCACGTCACGACGTAATCTGAGCCCCATGGGCAGCTCACGGTCAGATGTGGTGGACGAGCCCATCGACCCCGATACCGGCCCGGCCCCGTCCGCCGGGCCGAGCCCATGGCGGGGGCAGGGCCCGGTGGTGGGTGTGGTGGCGGCGGGCGGTGCGCTCGGGGCGACGGCCCGCTACGGTGCGTCGCTGCTGTGGCCGACCCCGCCCAGCGCCTTCCCCTGGACGATCCTGCTGGTCAACGCCGTCGGCTGCGCGATCATCGGCGTCTTTCTGGCACTGGTCACCGAGGTGTGGACGGCCCACCGGCTGGTGCGGCCCTTCTTCGGCACCGGTGTGCTCGGCGGCTTCACCACCTTCTCGACGTACGCCGTGGACTTCACCCGGCTGGTGCAGGACGGCCGCATCGCGATCGCCTTCGGCTATCTGATGGGGACCCTCGTGGTCGCGATGGCGGCCGTATGGGCGGCCGTGACGGCGACCCGGCGGGCCCTCGGCACGTACGGCGGCGGTGCGTACGGCGGCCCCGGCGGGAGGGCGGCCCGGTGAACTGGCTGCTGGTGATCGCGGGCGGGATGCTCGGCGCCCCGCTGCGCTATCTGACCGACCGGGCGGTGCAGACGCGGCACGACTCGGTGTTCCCCTGGGGCACGTTCCTGGTCAACATGGGGGGCTGTCTGATGCTGGGCCTGCTGACCGGGGCGGCGGCGGGCCAGCGGCTGCAACTGCTGCTGGGCATGGGGCTGTGTGGGGCGCTGACGACGTATTCGACGTTCTCGTACGAGACCCTGCGGCTGGCCGAGGAGGGCGCCCGGCTCTTCGCCGTGGCCAATGTGGTGCTGAGCCTGGTGGTCGGGGTGGGAGCCACCTTCGCGGGTGTGGGGCTGGCCCACGCGATCTGGGGCTGACCGCCAGCCCCCGGCGGCCTTACGGCAACCGGCCACCCCCACCCGGCGGCCTTACGGCTGCCACCACCCCCTCAGCGGCCTTACGGCAACCGGCACCCCGCTGTGCCAGGCCACCGCCGCCCGCTACGGCAGCAGTCGCGTGGTGGTCGGCGGCAGGCCGAACTCCCCCGTGGCCGCCGTCCGCAGATGCTCGAGCATCACCCGGCGCAGCTCCCGCGCGGCCCTGGGCGGCGCGACGTCCTTACGGTGCGCGACGGCGATGGTGCGCTGCATGTCGTGGCCGGCGAACGGCGTGATCCGCAGCCCGGACCGGGCGGCCACCATCCCCGGCAGTACGGCGATGCCGAGCCCGGCCCGTACGAAGCCCAGCACCGCGTCCATCTCGCCGCCCTCGACCGTGAAGGACGGCTCGAAACCGGCGGCCCGGCAGGCGGCGGTGGTGAATTCCCGCAGGTCGTAGCCGCGCCGGAACATCACCATCGGCCGGTCCCGCAGCTCATCGACCTGGATCCGCCGACGTCGGGTGGGCGGCGGGGACGCGGGCGAGGAGGCCACCACCAGCTCCTCCCGCAACAGCTCGGTGGCGGCGAGGGCGGGAGCCTGGCCGAGCACCGGGGTGATGATCAGCGCGAGGTCCAGCTCGCCCGCGGAGAGCGTGCGGACCAGGTCCTGGGAACCGCCCTCGTCCACGATCAGCTCGATGCCCGGGAACTCGTCGTGGAAGCGGCGCAGCACATCGGGGACGAAGCTGGCGCACAGGCTGGGTGTGGCCCCCAGCCGCACCCGGCCGCGCCGCAGCTGGGCGACCTCCTGGACCTCGCGGTGCGCGGTCTCGGTGTCGGCGAGGATCTGGCGGGCCAGTGGCAGCAGTGCCTCTCCCGCGTCGGTGAGGGCGATATTGCCGCGCACCCGGTGGAAGAGATCGGCTCCCAGCTCCCGTTCGAGGGTGCGGATCTGCTGGGACAGCGAGGGCTGGGCGACATGCAGGAGCTCCGCGGCGCGGGTGAAGTGCCGGGTCTCCGCGACGGTGGCGAAATAACGCAGCTGTTGCAACTGCACACCACGATGATAGGCACCGGGCGCCACCCGGCGACCGGCCTCCAGGAGGGCGGCCGCCACCGGATGACGACATGCGCCCTACTGATGGGCGGCGAGCGCCCGCATCCCCGGGCTACAGGATTCCAGCAGCGTGGTGAGCTCATCCCCGGCCAGCTTGCTGGCCGCGCCGGGCCGGCCGCCGTCGAGGTGGGCGATGGACGCGTCCAGCCAGTCGCGGCGCGGTTCCACCCCGATGAACTCGGCGAGCCGGATCAGCTCCTTCTCCGGCTCCTCCAGCAGGGTCTCGTACGACAGCGCGGTGCGCTGCTCGGCCGGGACCCGGTCCAGCTTCCGCAGGCCGTCGACGATCGTCTCGGACCACAGGGTGCCGAAGGTGTCGATCGGGATGGGGCGTTCCCACACCAGCGCCGGGTCGTACCGGTCGCTCAGCAGCGGGGCGAGGTCGGGCGGGAGCTGGGCCGCGTGTTCCGGCGTCAGTTGCGACGGGCTCTCGAGACCGCAGCGGTCGGCCATCTCCCACAGCATCGGGATCATCCGGAAGCTGAAGTGGCGGCTCATCGAGACGGCACAGTCGGGGCCCTGGCGGTAGAGGTGCACAAAGCGGGCCTCGGGGAAGGCGCGGCGCATATCGGGCACCCGGCCGATGGAGAGGCCGGTGCGTTCGACGACGGCTCCGGGGTTGCCGAGCCGTGCGCCGAGGGTGGCGAAGAGGGCCCTCCAGTGGTCCGCCGGAGGACGGGTGGGCCAGGTGGTGACCTCGGCCGCCAACTCGTCGAAGAGCGCGTCGGGGTCGTCGGTCAGATGGGGCAGCACCATGACGCTGACGGCCGGGACACCGGTGGTCTCCGCGTCGAACCGCCGCTTGGGCATTCTGTGATACAGGAACTCGGGCGGGATGGCGCCATTCTTGATCATGCTATTGGTGACCACATTGGGCCGGGACAGAAATCCCCAGAAATCCGAACCGCTCAGCGGGGCCTCGTCCAGCACCTCCGCATCGGGAATGCTGGCAAACAATTCATTGACGCTGAGAACATCCGGATGAATATTAATGATCTGAGACAGGGCCGTCGAACCGCACCGACCGGTGCCGACGACAAATGTCAACTTCTGGTAGACCACGCGCACTTCCTCCCGTTTCTCGCTCGGACCACTATCCGACAACTAGTGGTTTCCCTAGTAGCCGTTCCCATAGTGGCCCATGACACACCGCGGGCGAATCGGTGGCCGCGGCGATGCTAATGGATGCCTGGGGCGACGATGACGCCGACCATCGAACAGGGGAAACACACACAACGGGATGCGGGAGGACGAACTCAAGGTTCAGTTGTTTCCTACACTTTTGCGCAACTTTCACATCTGACAGGGGCGTTACCTCCAGGAACCCCCCAACCACCTGCGACGAAGCCCGATCTGAGAGTCGACTCCGAACTTCACAACTCGGCTCCAGGGACGAGACCGTAATCGAACACTTTCTCCCGTGACGAGACGGTCATCTTTTCGTACCAACAGCACTGCTAGAGTGCGCATCCACCCCATACCCGTGATCCCGGTCGGCATGCCCAACCCGGCCGGGCGGGGTGGGGAACACGCGACATGACACAGAGCAGCGATGCCGCCGCACAGCGTGCGGCAACGGAAGGTGATAGGGGACCCGAACGGAAGGGATAGGGGACCCGAACAGCGGCACGGTATTTTCAACTCTCGGGGGACGATGCATTACCAGGTGCGCCATGCACGGTGATTCGCTTTCAACACCCCTGCGCACACGGAAACTCGGGGAAGGTGTTTCGTACGTGTTGGTGGAGCGCGATCAGGAGATAGCCCGGCTCAATCGGCTCCTCTTCGAGGGCGCCCGCGAGGGAAGCCGGCTCGCCGTCATCAGCGGCGCGGTGACATCGGGCAAGACCGCACTTCTGCACACCGTGACGGATACGGCGGGCGGACGCGGCGTCCGGGTGCTGCCCGCGGTCGCCTCCGCCTCGGAGCAGAAGTTCCCCTACGCCGTGCTCGAGCAGCTCTACCAGGGCATGCCGCCCCATGTGCGGCCCTCCCGGCCGCGCCCCGGCCTCGAGGCGCTGCGCGACCCGAACGGCCCGGCACAGGCCGAGCTCCCGCTGCTCCAGGACTTCCACCGCACCCTCGACCAACTGACCGGCGACGCCCCCCTGTTGATCGCCATCGACGATGTGCAGTTCGCCGATCTGCCGTCGCTGCGCTGCCTGGCGTACGGCATCCGCCGCTGCCGCTCGGGGGCGCTGTCCGTCGTGGTGAGCCGCGGGGCGCTGACGGGCCCCGCCGCCACCGCCCTGGACGAGCTGCTGCACGAGCCGAAGGTGTGCCACGTCCGGCTCGCCCCGCTCACCGTCTCGGGCGTCTCCACACTGCTGGCCGGGGAGCTGGGCACCGAGGACGCCGGGCGCCACGCCGCCGCGTACCACGAGCTGACCGGCGGCAATCTGCTGCTGCTGCGCGGGCTGCTGGACGACCGGTTCTCCCGTCTCACCCGCGGCCCCCTCGACCCCGCGCCCGGTACGGACGCCCCGGTGGCCGGTGAGCTGTTCCGGCAGGCGGCGCTGTCCTGCGTCTACCGCGGCGGACCGGCCCACCGCCGGGTGGCCCACGGAGTCGCGCTGCTGGGTGACGCCACGTCCGTTCCCCTGCTGAGCAGGCTGATCGAGGTCGAGGAGCGGCTGGTCCGGCAGTCCGTCGCGCTGCTCACCGAGGTCGGGATCCTGCACGGCGGGCGGTTCCGCAGCGACGCGGTGCGCACGGTGCTCCTGGACGACCTGGAGCTGCACGAGCTCGGCCCGCTGCACCACCGCGCCGCCCGGCTGCTGTACGAGGAGGGCGCCGACCCCATCGACGTGGCCCGCCATCTGCTCGCCCACGAGGCGCCCGGGCCGGTCGAGGACTGGATCACGCAGGCGCTGTGCGACGCCGCCGTGCACGCCATCGCCGCGGACCACAGAGAACTGGCGATGAACTGCCTCCAGATGGCCGACCGCTACACCACCGACGAGCGCGAGGCGCTTCAGCTCCAGGCCACGATGGTGCAGGCCATGTGGCCGTTCAACCCGCTCTCCCAGATGCGGCGGCTGCAGTCGCTGGCCGGTCCCGCGGGCAGCGGGCTGCTGCCCGCCCCCGAGACCATCCCGGTCGTCATCGGGCTGCTGGGCCTCGGCCGGATGGACGAGGCCGCCGCCGCGCTCGAGCAGGTCAGCCGGGCCGCCGCCGAACACCCCGGCACCGGGCTGGACACCGGGCTGCGCGCCATCCGGCTCGCGCTGTCCTCCACCTACCCCGACCACCCCGAGCTGCGGCCCTTCCTGGACCAGGAGGAGGACGACGGCCCGTGGGACGTCCCGCTGTCGCCGGACCAGACCCCGGAGTCGCCCCATCTGACCGCGTTCCGCGCGCTGCGGACCGTGCTGAGCCGGGGAGTCGACGAGCGCGCCGTACGGGCGGCGGAGCGGGTGCTGGAGACCGTACGGCTCTCCGACCGTACGATGCTGACGGTGCACGCCGCGCTCCAGACGCTGGTGTACGCCGACCGCCACGCCACCGCCACCACCTGGTGCGACCGGCTGATCGAGGAGACCTCCGAGCGCGGCGCCAAGGCGCTGCTGGCCTACTTCTGCGTGCTGCGGGCCCAGATCGCGCTGCGCGTGGGACGGCTGCGGGACACCGTCCGGTACGCGGAGCGGGCGCTTGAGGAGCTTCCGGCGCGCGGCTGGGGCGTCACCGTCGGCATGCCGCTGGGGATGCTGATCAACGCCCACACCGCGATGGGCAACCATGACGCGGCGGCCGAACTGCTCGCCCGCCCGGTGCCGGACGGGATGTACCGCAACCGCTTCGGGCTGCACTACCTCTACGCACGGGCCCGGCACCAGCTGGCCACCGGCCGTCAGCACGCGGCCCTCACCGACTTCCGCGCCTGCGGCGAGAAGATGGCCGCATGGGGTCTGGACTCCCCCGCCACCCTGACCTGGCGGCTCGGCGCCGCCGAGACCTGGCTGACGCTCGGCGGCCAGGAGCGGGCGGCGCGGCTGGCGGAGGAGCAGCTGGAACTGGCCGGGGAGTCCTCCTCGCGCACCCGGGGCGCCGCGCTGCGGGTCCTGGCCGCCACCCGGCCGCGGCACGAGCGCGTCGCGCTGCTGCAGCAGGCGGTGGGGGTGCTCCAGGCGAGCGGCGGCTGGTACGAGATGGCGCGGGCGCTCGCGGACCTCGCGGAGGCGCACAAGCAGCTCGGCGATCTGGACACCAGCCGACTGATGACCCGTCGGGCCCTGCGGCTCGCGGACAGCTGCGGCGCCGATGAGCTGTCCCGCTCATTGCAGCGCACTCCGGCCCGTTCGGCCCTGTCGGAGGCGGCCCGTACCGGAGAGGATACCGCCGCCTTTTCCGAACTCTCTGACGCAGAAAGTCGAGTGGCAGCACTAGCAGCTTCCGGCTACACCAACCGTGAGATCGCCGCTAAGCTTTTCATCACGATCTCCACGGTGGAACAACACTTGACCCGTGTCTACCGGAAGATCAACATCAGCCAGCGCCGAGAACTGCCCGCGAGCCTGGATTTCGATGTCGCTTATACCGCCTGATCCCCGCGAAGCCACTCGGCCCCAACGAGGTTGATGCCATGACGTGCGCCACCGCGTCCGCCACGACGATGCTCGTGCCGGATTTCCCCTTTTCCTACGACAGATGGCTGTCCCATCCGGCAGGTCTGGGCGCCCTGCCCGCAGCGATGCACGGGACCGAAGTCGCCGTCATCGGCGGCGGGATGTCGGGTCTTACCGCGGCCTATGAGCTTCTACGACTAGGGCTTTCCCCAGTTCTTTATGAGGCGGAGCAACTGGGCGGCCGGATGCGTTCCACGCCCTTCCCCGGTAATCCGGAATACAAGGCGGAGATGGGTGCCATGCGCTTTCCCGTCGCCGCCCGGTCGCTGTTCCACTACATCGATTTGCTGGGGCTGTCCACTCGTCCTTTCCCTAATCCCTTGGCACCGGCCACCGCGAGCACGCTGATCGATCTGAACGGCGGTCAGGACCGGGCGCGCACCGCCGGTGAGCTACCGGAGGTGTACCAGGAGGTCGCCGACGCCTGGGACAAGGCGCTCCAGGAGCGGGCCGACCTGGCCACGCTGCGGGACGCCATCCAGCGGCGGGACGTCAGCACGCTGAAGACCGTATGGAACTCGCTGGTCAGGGAGTTCGACGACCAGTCCTTCTACGGCTTCCTCGCCACCTCCTCCACCTTCCAGTCGTTCCGCCACCGGGAGATCTTCGGCCAGGTGGGCTTCGGCACCGGCGGCTGGGACACCGACTTCCCCAACTCGGTGCTGGAGATCCTGCGCGTCGTGGTCACCGAGGCCGACGACAACCAGGTCGGCATAGTCGGCGGCTCCTCCCAGGTGCCCAACGGGCTGTGGGAGCACCGGCCCGATGGGCTCGCCCACTGGCCGCGGGGCACCTCGCTGGCCTCGCTGCACGACGGCCGGCCCCGGCCCGCGGTCACCCGGCTGCGGCGGACCGCCGACGGCATCCGGGTGACGGACGAGAGCGGCGCGGAGCGCACGTTCCCCGCGGTGGTCTACAGCCCGCATGTGTGGACGCTGCTGAACCGGGTCGACTGCGATCCGACGCTGCTGTCCACCCCGCGGTGGACCGCTGTGGAGCGCACCCACTACATGGGCGCGTCCAAGCTGTTCGTCCTGGTCGACCGGCCGTTCTGGCGGGACACCGACCCGGCGACCGGCCAGGACGCGATGAGCATGACGCTCACCGACCGGATGCCGCGCGGGGTCTACCTGTTCGACGACGGGCCCGGCCAGCCCGGGGTGATGTGCCTGTCGTACACCTGGAACGACGACTCGCTGAAGGTCGCCACGCTCTCGGCCGAGGAGCGGCTGGAGACGCTGCTGGCCAAGCTGGCCGTGATCTATCCGGACGTGGACATCCGGTCGCACATCATCGCGGGGCCGCTGACCGTCACCTGGGAGACCGAGCCCCGCTTCATGGGCGCCTTCAAGAACAATCTGCCCGGCCACTACCGCTATCAGCGGCGGCTGTTCACCCAGTTCATGCAGGACGGGATGGATCCGGGGCAGCAGGGCTTCTTCCTGTGCGGGGACGATGTCTCCTGGACGGCCGGGTTCGCCGAGGGCGCGGTGACCACGGCGCTGAACGCGGTGTGGGGCGTGCTGCGCCACCTCGGCGGCACCACCCACCCGGACAACCCCGGCCCCGGTGACCTCTTCGACACCTTCGCGCCGCTGGAGCTTCCGTACGACTGACGCCTGCGGGGTCACGCAGGACGGGGGAGCCGGCGGCTCCCCCGTCCTGTGTCACGTCATGTCTCAGCCCCGGGCGAGCTCTTCGAGGCGGCGCTTGTCCGGCTTGCCGTTGCGGTTGAGCGGGAAGTTCTCCAGCACCTCGACCCGGTTGGGCTGTTCGTAGACCGGGAGCACCTGGCAAAGCCGCTCCCGCCAGTGCTTGGCGTCCCGCAGCTCCTCGTCCTCCACGAAGAAGACCAGCTGCTCGTCACCGGCGCGGCGCTCGTCGGGGAGCGGCACGATCCGGGTGGAGATCCCGGCGAGCGCCGCCTTACGCTCGATCAGCTCGGGGTAGAGCGTGTAGCCGGAGCGGTGCACCGCGAACTTCCGCCCCAGGACGAAGAGGTTGTCCCGTCCGTCGAGGTAGCCGAGGTCGCCGGTGGACTGCCAGCCGGTGGGCACGGCGTCGATGGTGCCGTCCTCGGCGAGGTGGCCCTCGAGCGCGTCCGGGGTGTCGACCTCGATCTCACCGGCCTGGCCGGGGGCGGCCGGGTGGCCGTCCTCGCCGATGACCCGCAGCTTGATGCCGTCCATGGCCCGGCCGCAGGAGACCGGGTTCTCCAGGGTGGCGAAGGCGATGTTGCCCAGCTCGGTGCTGCCGTAGCTGTCCAGCAGCGGCAGTCCGAATTCGGCCACATAGCGCTCGGAGAGCGCGCCGTCCAACGGCGCGGCGCCCGAGCAGAACATCCGGACGCCCGCCAACTGGGCCCGCAGCGACGGCTTGCGGCCGACCAGGTTGAGCATGGTGCGGTAGCTGGACGGGGTGGCGTCGATCACCGTGGCGCCGGTCCGTCCGGCCATCTGGACGGCCCGGTCCAGGCGCTTGTACGGGGCGATCACCAGGGAACAGCGGGTGAGCCAGGCGATGAGCACCATGGACAGCCCGTACTGGTGGGCGAAGGGCAGCAGCGGCAGCAGCACATCGTCCGGCCGGTGCCCGACCTGGGCGGCGTTGCGCTCCAGGTTGATGAGGAACTTACGGCCGGACTTGACGGCGCCCTTGGGCTCGCCGGTGGAGCCCGAGGTCCACATGATCAGGCCGTCGCGCCGGTCGGCCCAGGCGTCGAAGGACAGCTCCCGCTGGCTGAGCGGGCGCCCGGCGGCCGGGGCGATCAGCTCGTAGAGGTTCACCGTACGGATGTCGTCGTGGATCGGGGCGTCGTCGTCCACCAGGGCGATCGCGGCGCCGGTGCGCCCCGCTATCCGCCGGGTCTCGTCCGGGTGCTCCTGCTGGTCGACCAGGACGATGGAGGCGCCCACGTGCATGAGCGCGAACAGCACGCTCACATAGGCGGCGGAGTTGCCCGCCTTGAAGATGACGCGGTCGCCGTGGGTCACCCCGTGCTCGCGGATCACATCGGCGACGCGCAGCGCGTCCAGCTCGAAGTCGGCCAGGGTCTGCACCGAGTCGAGCGCGTAGATCTTCGCGGTCATCGAACGTACTCTTTTCCTTTTCGCTCAGGAGTACGGGCAGCCCTGGGCGGGTCCCCCCTAGGCTCCCTGGTCTTCGGCGCCGGCCTCCCACTCGGCGTCGACGGGGACTTGGGAGAGCAGCTGGTCGTGCACCAGGTTGACGACCTCTCTCCGGCTCGAGTCGAGGTAGTAGCGGGAACCGGGAAACACCTCGAGGTCGAATCGTCCGCTGGTCCGCCGCCGCCAGGCCCGTACGCCGCGCAGCGGGGTCTTGGGATCGCCCTCACCGGCGAGGGCGACGATCCGGCAGCCGAGCGCCGGGGGCCCCAGGGTCATGCCCCAGTGCGCGGTCCGGCCGGAGACGAACAGGGTCAGCAGCGGGGTCCCGGTCTCCCGCTCCAGGCGCTCGGCGACGCGGTAGGCGAGGTCGGCGCCGGCCCGGTGGCCGAAGAAGGCCAGCGGGCGGTCCATCCACTCCCCCAGCGCACCGAAGATCCGGTCCGCGAGGTCGGCGGAGTCGGTCAGCGGCTCATCGTCCTCGAGCCCGGCGTAGAGGGGGTACTGGATCGCCAACACCTCCACCGTGGGCAGCAGGAGCTCGGACAGTGAGAGGTAGTACGCGGTGGAGTGGGCGGATTCCGGGAAACAGATCAGCCGGAAACTGCTTGGAGTTTCCGTTTGCAATATCCGAATAAGGCCCACATCATCGGGCTTGATCTGGCTCAAGGAGTACATCCCCGCGATTGCACTGAGGGGCCGGGCATGAGTGCACGGTGGGGCGCGTCGACCACGCTCGTCCGAGATGCTGACTCCGTGAGGCTATGAGCCCTTCTCCGGGGCCACAACCCCTAGTAACCGCTATTCGTGGTACGCGCTATATGCGGGTACCACGCCCGTCCCGACGTGGCGCTGGACACAGGCGGGCGCCCCCTAAGGCCCCCTCACCCGTGCCACTACCCCCTAATCTGGGGGCAGTTAGGGGCCAGGAGTCAAGCCGTCGTGTTAAACATGTGCAAAGTAATGGTCTCCTCAAGCCAATTAAATCGGTGCGACGACAGCGATGAACACAACACGTCCTATTGATTTCGCCGTCGTTGTCGACGGCTTGATCAAGAAGTACCCCGGCCGGCCCGTTCCGGCTGTCGACAATCTCAGCTTCACCGTCAGGCACGGTGAGGTCTTCGGCTTCCTCGGGCCCAACGGAGCGGGTAAGACGACCACCATCGGTATCCTGACCACCCGGGTCGCTCCGAGCGGCGGACGCGCCTTCGTGCAGGGCGTCGACGTGGTGGCCAGGCCGGCGGTGGCTCGGCAGTCCTTCGCCGTCGTGCCGCAGCGCAACAATCTGGACCGGTCGCTGACGATCCGCCAGAACCTGACCTTCCACGCCGGTTACCACGGTCTTCCGCGCTCGGAGCGCAATCGCCTCGCGGACGAGAGCCTGGACTGGGTCGGCCTCTCCGACCACGCCAAGGCCCGGGCGGACCAGGTCTCCGGCGGTCAGGCCCAGCGCGTGATGATCGCGCGGGCCCTGATGCACCGCCCCCGGGTGCTGTTCCTGGACGAGCCCGCCACCGGACTCGACCCGCAGTCCCAGATCTTCGTCCGCGACCGGGTCGCGGAACTGAAGACCCGTGGCGTCACGGTGGTGATCACCACCCACGACATGGAGGAGGCGTCCAAGCTCTGTGACCGGATCGGCATCGTCGACCACGGCAAGCTGCTCGCCCTGGACACCCCCGAGGCGCTGACCAGCCGGATGAGCAACACCGCGCTGACCGTCTCGGTGCGCCCGCCGTACTCCGGCATGAACGGCGTGGTCCACACGGTGCAGAACCTCGGGGTCGCCGAGCGGGTCGAGGTGCTGCAGGCCGAGGACGAGATGGCCGCCCTGATGCAGGGCGGGACCGGGGCCGTCGACGACGGCACCTTCCGGATGAAGGTCTACAGCAACGCGCCGTCCTCCGTGCTTCTGCCCACGGTCATCAAGGCCCTGACCGACACCGAGTGCGAAATCAAGGACCTGAATGTGAGCAAGGCGAGCCTGGAAGACGTCTTTGTCGACCTGACGGGGAAGGAGATGCGATGAGCTCCTCCTCACGACCCACGTCATCGACGGACGGGACCCCCGGCGGCGAGTCGGCCGAGGAGAGGCCCGCGACGGGCGGGGCAGCGAAACCCCCGCACCAGCACCAGGGCGGTGGCCAGGGCTCCAGCGGCCGGGGCTCCGCCGGTCAGGGGCCCGCGGGGCATGGATCCGCGGGTCAGGGATCCGCGGGTCAGGGATCCGCGGGTCAGGGATCCGCGGGTCAGGGCCCCGCCGCCCGGGGCGGTGAGCGGTCCCCCGCCGAACGCGGGCCCGCCGACGCCAGGCCGGACGGTTCCGGGGCCGCCGATCCGCGGGGCGCCGACACCGCGTCCGCCGAGGACGACGGCTTCGAGGACACCCGGACCGTGCTCGTACGGTCCAAGCCGTCCGCCCCGCGCTCCGGTTCCGCGCCCCAACGCCCCGGTTCGGCGACCCCGCGTCCGGGCGGCGAGGTTCCGCGCCCCGGTCCCGAGGCCTCGCACCCGGGCGCCGAGGCCCGGAAGGCCGCCCCGAACGCGCCGGTCAAGCACGAGACCAGGCCGCACGACCCACGGCACCACGACTCCAGGCCGCAGGAGCACCGGCACCACGACGCCGGGGGCATGGCCGCCCCGCACGGCAGCGGGGACATCGGGGACACCCTGACCCTGGTCATCAAGCCCATACCGGCCCCGTCGGCCTCCCAGGCCGCGCAGGACGCCAAGGCCGCGCTGAACGCCATCATCGCGGCGGCCGACGCCCGTTCGCCCCTCGTGGAGCCCGAGCCACAGCCCGAGGTCGAGCTCGAGCTGCCCGACGCCAAGCGCCGCGGCGGACGTCACCGGCGCCGCGCCAACCGGTGGCGGACGTTCTTCTTCATCCTGTGGCGCGACATCTTCGTCACCGGCCGCGAGATGGGCCCCTTCCTGGGCCAGGTCATCGTGGAACCGTTCTTCATGCTGTTCGTCTTCGGCAAGGTGCTCGGCGAGATCGGCTTCACCCAGCCCGGCTTCCAACAGGTGCTGCTGCCCGGTGTGGTGGCGCTCAACAGCTTCCTGGTCGCCCTGCAGAACACCGCGCTGCCGCTGGCCATCGACTTCTCCTGGACCAAGGAGATCGAGGACCGATTGCTCGCGCCCATCCCGGTGGGCCTGGTGGCGGTGGAGAAGGCGGTCTTCGGCGCGATGCGCGGTCTGATCGGCTCGCTGGTCATGATCCCGATCGGTCTGGCGCTGCTGGACGACGTCTCCTGGCCGCTCGCCAAGATGCCGGAGACGCTGGGCATCCTCAGCCTCGGCGGACTCGTCGGCGGCTGCGTCGGCCTCACCCTGGGCACCCTGGCGCCCGCGCGTCACATCTCCATCGTCTTCGCCATGACGCTCACCCCGATCATGTTCACCGGGGCCACGCAGTTCCCGTGGCGGAGCCTGGACGGCGTCCGCTGGTTCCAGGTCCTGTGCACCTTCAACCCGCTGACCTACATCACCGAGGCGATGCGCGGACTGCTGCTGACCCCCGGGCCCAAGACGCCGGAGTCGATCCCGCTGTGGATCTGCTTCTCCGCCATCGGAGCGGCCATCGTGATCTACGGATTCATCGGCATCCGGGGCTTCAACCGCCGGGCGCAGGACTGAGCCACAGCAGGACTTGAGAGTAAGGCACGGGCACCACACCATGACGGCATCCGAGCAGACGCAGACGACGTCGCAGACGGCCATCGTTTTCCCGGGCATGGGACCCTCCGGCTTCTCCGAAGTGGGCAGGTTCCTCACGCTCGACCCGTTCGCCCGGAAGCGGCTCGCCGAGGCCGACGAGGCGCTGGGCTACTCGGTCTTCGACCGGCTCCGCGACTCCGAGGACGACTACTCCGAAGCCACCCAGATCGCCTTCCTGGTGAACTCGATGGCCTCGGCGGACCGGGCCGAGCAGGAGCACGGACTGGTCCCCGACCTGTGCGTGGGCCCCAGCTTCGGGCAGAAGGCGGCCACGGCCTACGTCAGCTCGCTGCCGTTCCCCGAGGTGGTGCGGCTCACCGCGGAGCTGGCCCGGTGTGAGCACGCGTACTTCGCCGAGGAGTACCAGGACGCGGTCACCCACACCTTCGTCCGCACTCCGCAGGAGAAGCTGACGGAGATCCTGAGCGAGCTCGGTGAGCGCGGTGAGTGGTACGACTACTCCGGCTATCTCGACGACGGCTTCTTCATGGTGTCGCTGCGCGAGCCGGAGCTGGAGTGGTTCAAGAAGGCGATCAGCCAGGCCGGTGGCTACTCCATGTACTCCATGTACCCGGCGGTGCACGCGCCCGCGTTCGCGGAGCTGCGCCGTCGGGCCGCGGAGGAGATCCTGCCCCGGTACGACATCCTCGACCCGAAGCTGCCCGTGGTCACCGACCAGGACGGCACCGTCGTGACCACGGCCGACGGGCTGCGCACGATGCTGCTGGACACCTTCGATCTGCCGATCCACTGGCCGAAGGTGGTGGACACCCTGAAGGGCGCCGGGGTGTCGAAGATGTACATCACCGGGCCGGACAACCTCTTCCACCGGCTGGACCGCACGAAGTCCAACTTCGAGGTGGTGACGGTGGGTCCGGGCAAGCGGTCGCGGCCCCCGCGCAAGCGCTGACGGAGCGCGTTTCAGGGTTTGTAGGCGATGCCGCCGTACATGGCGATGTCCTGGTCGGCGATGGCGGCGATCTCGGCGGGGTCGCGGCGCCACTTGTGCATCTGGACCACGCCGGGTTCTTCGAGTTCAAGCCCGTCGAAGAAGCGTTCGGCCTCGGCCTTCGTCCGCCACACCAGCGGCTCACCGTGATCGGCGTACTGCTGCGCGACCTCGGTAAGGATCTCGGGTGCGAACTCGTCGGTGGCCACCGTCAGGGCGACCCAACTGCCGGAGGGAAGGACATCGACGAGCTGCCTGACGACACGGTAGGCCTCGTCGGCGTCGAGGATGAAGTGGACCACGGAGATGATGGTCAGCGCGATGGGCTGGGTGAGGTCGAGCGTATCGACCAGCTCTGGTGAGTTGATGATGCGCTCGGGGTCCCGCATGTCCGCGTCGAGGTAGCTGATCTTACCGTCCGGGCTGCCTTGCATCAGTGCGCGGGCGTGGGCGAGGACGATGGGGTCGTTGTCGACGTAGACGATGCGTGAGGCGGGGGCGACCGCCTGGACCGTTTCATGGAGGTTGGGGGAGGTGGGGAGGCCGGTACCGATGTCGAGGAACTGCCGTATGCCCTTTTCGGCGGCCAGATACCGTGCGGATCGGTGCATAAAAGCGCGTCCTTCACGCATGTGAACGCGCAGGGCGGGCCAGATCTGCAGGGAGGCATCGCCGACCTCGCGGTCGACGACGTAGTTGTCCTTGCCGCCGAGGATGTAGTCGTAGACCCGGGCTCCGTGAGCCTTGTGGGTTTGCAGGCGGTCCGCGATACCGCTGCTCAGTGGGTCCCACTGCTGACTGAATCCGTTCCCCATCTCGGCCACGGCGTTTCCTCCCACGTCACCCAGGCTCCATCAACTCTTTTCAACATCCTAGTACTTGAACCGCGTCCCTCCATTTGCCCCCGGTTCGTGGTCCCGGGCCCGCGACCGTCAGGCCGACAGCCAGCCTTCCACGGCTCGTGCCGTTGTTCCGGCGTGCTCTTCCATCATCGTGAAGTGGTTTCCCGGTACGTCGAGCGCGGTGTGCGGGAGCTGCCAGTACGCGCGCCAGTCGCCGTCGCGGGACCAGTCGAAGAGGCGGTCGCCCGCGCGGACCAGCAGGGTGGGGGTCTTGACCTCCTTGGGGCGCCACTCGCCGAACAGCCGGAAGTACGCGCCCATGGCGAGCAGCCGGGTGTCGTCCACCGGTACCTGGGCCGCGCTCCGTTCGTCCATTCCGGCGCTCAGGCCGGGCTGGAGGGCGACGGCCGCGTCCCGGTCGTGGGAGTAGATGTCGAGCAGGACGACCGCGTCCGGGAAGACCCCGGTGCTCTCCAGCCTCGCGGCCACCTCATGGGCGAGCAGCCCGCCCGAGGAGTGGCCCAGCAGGACGAACGGCGCGCCGTCGGTCTCCCCCAGGACCGCCTCGGCCTGTGCCTCGATCACCGCCTCCGGGTTGGCCGGAAGCCGCTCCCCGGCGACGAAACCGGGGTTGCCCAGCGCCCAGACGTTCCGGTGGCCACGGAATCCGGCGGCGAACCGGGCGTACTGGTGGGGGCCGCCGATCGACAGGATCGAGGAGAAGCACACCAGCCCGGGGCCGGTCTCGCCGCGCGAGAGCCGTACCAGCGCGGGTGCCCGGTCCAGCTCGGCGGGGCTGGCGAACGAGGGCCGGAAGCGCGAGAGGTCCATCAGCAGGCGGGTGAACTCCTCCTGCTGACCGGACCGTCCGGCCTCCCGCAGCATCGCGCCGAACACCGCCGACGGCTCCGCGCCCGCCGCCCCGTCCCGCGCCGCGTCCGACACCGCACCGCCCTCGGCGGCCACCGCACCGGCCAGCTGCGCGAGCAGCTGCCGGGCGACCAGTTCGGGCGTCGGATGGTCGAACAGCAGCGTCGGGGGCAGCCGCAGTCCGCTCGCGGCGCCCAGCCGGTTGCGCAGCTCCACGGCGGTCAGCGAGTCGAAGCCCTGCTCCAGGAAGCCCCGCGCGGCCCCCACCGCCTCCGGGTCCGCGAAGCCGAGGACCGCGGCGGCCTGGCCGAGTACCAGGTCCAGCACGGCCTTCTCGCGCTCCGGCTCGGCCAGCCCGGCCAGCCGCCGCGCCAGCGAGGGGCCGGTGTCGGCCGCCCCCGCGGAGACGGTACGGCGCCGGGCCGGGGCCCGGACGAGACCGCGGAAGACGGCGGGCAGCGCACCCTCGGCGGCCTGCTCGCGCAGCGGCGCGACGTCCAGGTGCAGCGGTACGAGCACCGCCTCGCCGGCCACCGAGCCCGCCGTGTCGAACAGCTCCAGACCGTCCCGCGAGGTCAGCGGCGCCATCCCGGAGCGCTCCATGCGGGCCACATCCGCGTCCGCCATGCCGCCGGTCATCGCGCTGCGCTGCTCCCACAGGCCCCAGGCCAGCGAGAGCGCGGGCAGCCCGGCGGAGCGGCGGTGCGCGGCAAGGGCGTCAAGGAAGGTGTTGGCCGCCGCGTAGTTGGCCTGGCCCGGCGCGCCGAAGGTACCGGCGGCGGACGAGAACAGCACGAACGCCCTCAGGCCCAGATCGGCCGTCAGCTCGTGCAGATTGAGCGCCGCGTCCACCTTCGGCCGGAAGACCGTATCGATACGCTCCGGGGTGAGCGCGGGCAGCAGCCCGTCGTCCAGCACCCCCGCGGTGTGGATGACGGCGGCGAGCGGATGCTCCGGGTCCACCTCGGCCAGCAGCAGCGACAGCGCGGAGCGGTCGGCCACATCGCAGGCCGCGACGCTCACCTCGGCGCCCAGCGCGGTCAGTTCGTCGACCAGCTCGGGCATCCCCTGGGCGCGCTGCCCGCGGCGGCTGTTGAGCAGCAGATGCCGCACACCCCGCTCGGCCACCAGATGGCGGGCGAGCTGTCCGCCGAGGACACCGGTGGCTCCGGTGATCAGGACCGTGCCGTCCGGGTCGAACTCCGGCAGCCCCTGCGGAGTCTGGTCCTCCCCCTGGGTGGCGACCCGGGCCAGCCGGGGCGCGTGGAGGGCGCCCGCGCGGACGGCGAGCTGCGGCTCACCTCCGGCCGCCGCCGCCATGAGCGCGCCGGCCGGGGCCCCCTCGCCGTCCAGGTCGAGCAGCAGGAAGCGGTCCGGGTTCTCGGTCTGGGCGGTACGGATCAGCCCCCATACGGGCGCGTGCGGCAGGTCGGCCACCGCCGCGTCCGGGGAGGTGGCGACCGCCCCGCGGGTGACGAACGCCAGCCGCGCCCCGGCAAGGCCCTCCTCCGCGAGCCACGACTGGGCGGTGTCCAGCGCTTCGTGGGCGGCCAGCCGTGCGTCCTCCGCCACATGGCCGTCACCGGTGGGGCCGGTGAGCGGGAGCAGCACGACATCCGGCCGGGGGCTGCCCGAGGCCACCACGGCCGCGAGCCCGCTCAGATCGGGGAAGACGGCGCACTCGGCGCCGATGGACTCCAGCGCGTCGACCAGCCCGAAGGCGTCCCTGCCGGTCGCGGCGGCCTGCTCGCCGACCACGGCCCAGCGGACGGCCGCCGGGGCCGCCGAGGGCGAGGGCACCGGCGCCCACTCCAGCCGGAACAGCGAGTCGTGGTAGGTCAGCTGGGCCGCGCGCAGCTGCTCCGGGGCGATCCGCCGCAGCACCAGGGAGTCCACCGACGCGACCGCGCCGCCGTTCTCGTCCGCGACGGTCAGCGCCACCGCCTCCGGCCCGGCCGGGGCGATCCGTACGCGCAGCGCCGTGGCACCCGCCGCGTGGAGGGTGACCCCGCTCCAGGAGAACGGCAGCCGGATCCCCTCGGCCCCGGCGCCCAGGAAGTCGCCGAGCGCGACCCCGTGCAGCGCGGCGTCAAGCAGCGCCGGATGCAGTCCGAACAGCGCGGCGTCGCGGTGCTGCCGCTGGTCCAGGCGCAGTTCGGCGAAGACCTCCGCACCGCGCCGCCAGGCGGCCGTCAGGCCCTGGAACGCCGGGCCGTAGCCGAAGCCGCCCGCCGCGAACCGCTCGTAGAGACCGTCCACCTCGAGGGCGGCGGCCTCCGCGGGCGGCCATGCGGACAGGTCCGCCCCGCTGTCGGCGGCGTCGCCGGGGGCCAGCACACCGCTGGCGTGGCGGCTCCAGGACCCGTCCGGGGCGTCGCCCCGGTCCGCGTCCGGCTCCGGGCGGGAGTAGACCTCCAGCGCCCGGCGGCCACTCGCATCGGGCGCGCCCACGGTCAACCGCAGCTGGATCCCGCCCCGGGCGGGCAGGATCAGCGGCGCCTCCAGGGTCAGCTCGTCCAGCAGATCGCAGCCGACCTGGTCACCGGCGCGGACCGCCAGCTCCACGAAGGCCGTTCCCGGCAGCAGTACGGTGCCGGACACGGCGTGGTCGGCGAGCCAGGGGTGGGTCTGCAGGGAGAGCCGCCCGGTGAGCAGGAAGCCGTCGGAGTCGGGGAGTTCGACGGCGGCGCCCAGCAGCGGATGCCCGGCGGCGCCGAGACCGGCGGAGGCGACGTCGCCCACCGAGAGCGGCACGTCGATCCAGTAGCGCTGGTGCTGGAAGGCGTACGTGGGCAGCTCGAC
>NZ_LAKD02000083.1 GCF_000968685.2 Streptomyces antioxidans | reverse complement strand
ACCACCCGGCGCCACCCCCAACACCGCCGGGGCCGGGGCGTTGAGCCAGTACCGCTGGCGCTGGAAGGCGTAGGTGGGCAGGTCGATCACGCGGGCGCCGGTGGCGGCGTACGGGGCGGCCCAGTCGGCCTTCTTGCCCCGGACGTACGCCAGCGCCACGGCGGCAGTCAGGGTTTCGGCCTCGGGGCGCCCGGCGCGCAGCGCGGCGGTGTACGCGGTGCCGTCGGCGTCGGGCAGGCAGTCCTGGGCCATGGCGGTGAGCACGGCGTCGGGACCGAGCTCCAGGAAGGTGGTGGCGCCCTTGTCGGCCAGGGTGTGCACACCGTCGAGGAAGCGGACCGCCTCGCGGACGTGGCGCACCCAGTACTCGGGCGAGCACAGCTCCTCGGCGGTGGCGACGCGCCCGGTGACGGTGGAGACCACGGGGATGCGCGGGGGTGCGTACTCCAGCACCTGGGCGACCCGCCGGAATTCGGCGAGCATGCCGTCCATCAGCGGGGAGTGGAAGGCGTGGCTGACGGTGAGCCGCTTGGTCTTACGGCCCCGCGCCTCAAGTCCGGAGGCGATCTCCAGCGCGTCCTCCTCGGCGCCGGAGAGGACGACGGAGCGGGGGCCGTTGATCGCGGCGATGCCGATCCGGTCCTCGCGCCCGGCGAGCAACGGCAGCACCTCGTCCTCCGACGCCTGCACCGCGATCATCGCGCCACCGGCCGGAAGCTCCCGCATCAGACGGCCACGGGCGGCGACCAGGGCCGCGGCGTCCTCCAGGGACAGCACCCCCGCCACATGGGCGGCGGCGAGCTCGCCGATGGAGTGTCCGGCGAGCAGTTCGGGGCGCAGCCCCCAGGACTCGAGGAGGCGGTAGAGCGCGACCTCGATGGCGAACAGGGCGGGCTGGGTGTAGTCGGTGCGGTCCAGGAGGGCGGCCTCGGAGCTGCCCTCCTCGGCGAAGAGCACGTCCAGGAGCGGGAGTTCGAGCTGTTCCTCGAGGTACCAGCAGGCGTCGTCGAGGGCTTCGGCGAAGACGGGGTGGGCGGCGTAGAGGTCGCGGCCCATGCCGAGGCGCTGGCTGCCCTGTCCGGTGAACAGCAGGGCGAGCTTTCCGGCGGCGGGGGCGCCGCGCACGACGGACGGCGCCTCGCCGCCGTCGGCGAGGGCGCGCAGGGCGGAGCGGAAGCCGTCCCGGTCACCGGCGAGGAGCACGGCGCGCTGGTCGAAGGTGGCGCGGGTGGTGGCGAGGGAGTGACCGATGTCGGTGAGGGCGAGGCCGGGGTCGGCATCCAGCAGCGCGTGCAGCCGCCCGGCCTGGTCCTGGAGGGCGTCGGTGGTCTTCGCGGAGAGGACCCAGGGCAGCAGGGCGGGTGCCGCGGAACCCTCGCCCTCGGGCTCTCCGGCCCCGTCCTGTTCCGCGCCCTCCACCGGCGGCTGCTCGATGATGGCGTGCGCGTTGGTGCCGCTCATGCCGAACGACGAGACGCCCGCGCGGCGCGGGCGGTCGTCCTCCGGCCAGGGCCGCGCCTCGGTCAGCAGCTCGATGTCCCCGGCGGTCCAGTCGACGTGCGAGGTCGGCTCGTCCACGTGCAGCGTCCGCGGCAGCACCCCGTGGCGCATCGCCATGACCATCTTGATGATGCCGCCGACACCGGCCGCGGACTGGGTGTGGCCGATGTTGGACTTGAGCGAGCCGAGCCACAGCGGCCGGTTCGGTTCGCGGTCCTGGCCGTAGGTGGCGAGCAGCGCCTGGGCCTCGATGGGGTCGCCCAGGGTCGTCCCCGTACCGTGCGCCTCGACCGCGTCCACGTCTCCGGCCGACAGTCCGGCGGTGGCCAGCGCCTGCCGGATCACCCGCTGCTGGGCGGGGCCGCTGGGGGCGGTGAGGCCGTTGCTGGCGCCGTCCTGGTTGATGGCGGTGCCGCGCACGACGGCGAGGACCCGGTGGCCGTGTCTGCGGGCCTCCGAAAGCCGCTCGACGAGCAGCATGCCGACGCCCTCGCCCCAGGCGGTGCCGTCGGCCGCGGCGGCGAACGGCTTGCAGCGGCCGTCGGGGGCGAGGCCGCGCTGGCGGCTGAAGGCGATGAACGAGCCGGGGTTGGCCATGACGGCCGCGCCACCGGCGAGCGCCATGGTGCACTCGCCCGTGCGCAGCGCCTGGACCGCCAGGTGGAGCGCCACCAGGGAGGAGGAGCAGGCGGTGTCGACGGTGACGGTGGGGCCCTCGAAGCCGAAGGTGTACGCGATCCGGCCGGAGGCGACGCTGGCGGCGTTGCCGGTGACCAGATAGCCCTCGATCCCCTGCTCGGCCTCGTGCAGCCGGGGTCCGTAGTCCTGGGTCTCGGCGCCGACGAACACACCGGTACGGCCGCCCCGGAGGACCGCGGGGTCGATGCCGGCGCGTTCGAAGGCCTCCCAGGAGGTCTCCAGCAGCAGCCGCTGCTGCGGATCCATCGCCAGCGCCTCGCGCGGGGAGATTCCGAAGAACGCCGGGTCGAACGCATCGGCGTCGTGCAGGAATCCGCCTTCGCGGGTATAGCTGCTGCCCGCCCTGTCCGGGTCGGGGTCGTAAAGTCCGGCGAGATCCCAGCCCCTGCTCACGGGGAATTCGGAGATGGCGTCTTTTCCACCCGCGACGATTTCCCACAGTTCTTCTGGGGACCTGACGTCACCGGGGAAGCGGCAGCTCATTCCGACAATGGCGATGGGTTCGTCGGCGGCGGCCGGGCCCATTCCGGCGTCGGCCGGGAAGGCGTCGGAGTCGTCGTCCGCGCCGAGCAGTTCGGCCCGCACATGGCGGGCGAGGTCGGCGGGGGTGGGGTGGTCGAAGGCGAGGGTGACGGGCAGCCGCAGTCCGGTGGCGGCGGTCAGCCGAGCGTGCAGATCGACCGTGGCGAGGGAGTCGAAGCCCAGGTCGAGGAAGGGGCGCTCGGGGTCGAGCAGGTCCGGTGCCTTGTCCTTGAGGGCCTGTTCGACGATCTCGCCGACCCAGGCGGTAAGGGCCTCGGCGCGCTCGGCCTCGGGGAGCGCGGCGAGCCGGTCACGCCATGGGGACGCCCCTTCGGGGCTGGTGCCCCCCTTTTCGGTGTGCTCGGGCGTGAAATCCACGGACTCACTCACCATCGCGCGCCCCATTACCCTCGCAGACATAACACCAAGACCGTACGTCAGCTTTACACAGGGCAGGGCGAGCAGAAACCCCTTCAAACCCCCTATGGACCCCTATCATCCCTTTGGGGTCCCGTATCGGAGGGGCATCGCGCAATGGCCACCGTTAATTCACCAGAGTGCATCCAGAGTGCATGAGAATTCCGGTGGCGACAAGGATCTCGAGCAAATAATGCGCCCAGTATTCAATTCTTCGGAGGCGGAGGGTTCAGAGGTGGAGGGGCGGCCTTTCGGTCCGCCCCTCCACCTCTCGGGGGATCGCCAGTTGGTCTCGGGGTGGTCAGCCGCGGTCGGGGGCTCTCTCGATGAACGGGGCCAGCAGCCCCGGTACCGCGGTCTCGGCGAGGGCGATCCCCTGACTTTCGGTCAGGTCGTGCACGCGGTAGACGCCATCGCCCGCGGCGGTGGTGGCGCCGAGGGTGATCAGCCCGGCCCGGCGCTGGAACGGCGTACGGGAGAGCTTCCAGCCGATGATCCCGTCGCGCTGGAGGGCGACGGTGCGGCGGGCGAACGCGCCGGAGGACGCGGCCAGATAGCGGTCGCGCAGCCCGTGGCCCAGGCTGTGGTACGCGCTGAAGGCGAACGCCAGCAGGACCGGCACCAGCACCACACCGGTGATCACGCCGGTGATGACGAGCCAGCGGCCCAGCCACAGGCCCAGGCCCACCGGGACGGCCGCGATCAGGACCGGCCACATCAGGGCACGGTTGATCCGGCGCCGCAGGGCCGCCTTGGGGTGCGGGAGGAGGCCCTTGCGCTCGATCAGCCCGGGGCCGGCCGGCAGCGCCTGGGCGGCGACCCGCAGGGCCTCGCCGCGCGGGGTGGGCGGGGTCAGTCCGCGGCGCCTGCGGTTGTCCTCCTGGTTGCCCAGGCCGCTGGCCACGGCGTTGAGTTTGGCGCCCCCGGCCCAGCGCAGCGGAATGGGCTCGACGAGTTCGAGGCCGCGCAGATGGCGCTCCTCGATGCTCACGGAGCGGGTGGCCAGCAGTCCGCGGCGGATGCGGAGGATTCCGCCGTCCTCGCGGCGCAGCTCGTAACCGGCCCAGTTCTCGATGTAGGTGGCGGTGGAGCCGAGCATGCCGAGGACCGCGATGACGACGGCGGCCAGCAGGATCCCGTACCAGAGCGGGATGGTGCCGAAGCGGTCCTCGAGGTCCTTGACGACGCCGAGGTCCAGCGGGTTCACCTGGAGCTCGTTCAGGGTGCGGAAGACACTGGCGGCGGCGATGAAGACACCCCCCACGCCCCATACGGTCAGCGGGCCGTAGCGCAGCCAGAACCAGTCCAGCCGGCTGAGCACACCGTCGCTGTCGGCCACCGGCCGGGCCCGGCCCGCGTCGCGCAGGGCGATGATCTGGCGGCGCAGCTCCACGGCCTCGGCCTTGGTGATGCCGTCGAGGGCGAGCCTGCGGGCGGCGGCGTCGCTCTGGTCCCCGCTGTCGATGCGCAGCGTGGTGAGGCCGAAGAGGCGGTGGACCGGGTTGGCGGTGACGTCGACACCGCGGATGCGGCCGATCGGGACCGAGCGCTCGCTGCGGAAGAGCAGTCCGGTGTGGAGCTCGAAGCGGTCCTCGGTGAGCCGGTAGCGGGTGGTGAACAGCCGCATCAGCCCGATGCCGCTGATGACCAGGAAGGTCATGAACAGCGAGCCGAGGGTGATGATGACCTGGAGGTTGGTCTCGCCCCCGGTGACCGCGAGGCTGGCCAGGAACATGGCCACCGGCGCGGCGAGGATGGAGAGGTTGACCAGGAGCAGCCGCCCGTTGAGCCGCCCCCAGTCGCGGCCGGCCGCGTGGGAGGACGGCCGTACGGTGGTCTCGGAGCTCATGTGGCGTCTCCCGGCACGGCCTGGGTGTACTTGGCCAGGTACTCCACCAGGTCCCCTGCGAGCTTGTGGTCGATGCCCTTGATCTTCACCGCGCCCGCGGCGGACGCGGTGGTCACGGTGATACCGGAGAGCCCGAACAGCTGCTGCAGCGGGCCGCGCAGGGTGTCCACGGTCTGGACCCGGGACAGCGGCACGACCCGCCACTGCTGCCAGAGCCAACCGGAGGCCGCGTAGACCGCCTCGTCGGTGGCCTCCCAGCGGTGGACCCGGTAGCGCCAGACCGGCATGACGGCCATGTAGAGCAGCCCGGGGACCAGCGAGATCAGCGTGGCCCACATGAAGAACTCACGCGTGGGGGGAATGGAGGCCCACAGGATCCCGAAGACGAGCGGCAGGGGCAGGGCGAAGAGTGCGGACTGCAGCGTCCACCAGCCGATCGCACGGCGGTCGACCCGGTGCCGAGGCGGTCGGAGCCTCAGATTGTCATGGCGTTCCACTGCTTCACCCTGCTCTTGCGTCTGACGGGCGCCGGGGCGGGCCCGGCGGGGGTTGGTGGACTATAAAACCAGGCGGCTCAGACCGACGCACCGGTGGCGGTCTGCCGCGGCAGCTGGCCGCTTCCGGCGCTCTGGCCCTTCAGCTTGCGCATCTTGGCCAGCAGGACGGCGGTCCGGGTCAGCACCATGGCCAGCGACATGAAGACGAACGCGTTGGCGTAGGTGTCCTGGCCGCTGATCTTGTAGTCGATGGAGAACTTGATCAGGTCCATGGTGAACCAGTGCTCGGCGCCGTAGGCGAAGAGGATGCGTCCGCCGGAGAGGACGATCCACACCAGTGCGTAGCCGATGCCACCGATGGTGTAGAGCTCACCGGAGGTGGCGTCCTTGTAGGCGGGCAGCAGCACTCCGGCGATCAGACCGCAGATGACGCCGGTGCCGACGCCCACGAGCTGCAGGGAGATGTCATTGCCCTTGGTCGGGAAGGACTCGACGAAGATCGCGATGACCACGGCCACGGCGATGACGGAGCGCACCATCCGCATCGTGGTGATGCGGCGGCGGCCGATGTCGGTCGCCAGGATGATGATCAGGATCGTGCCACTGGCGATCAGTGCGGACATGAACTGGCTCATCTGTGGCATATGCGACGTTCTCCAAGCCGAACGGGGATGTGCGTTCGGTGTGACGGTCCTCCGCCTCACCTAGCCCAACGCTAGAAGCGGGCGCGCCACCGCGAGACGACTGAACGATGGGTTCTGGCTGTCAACCGTCCGGTGGACACGGTGGACACGCGTGGTAGTACTGAGCCGTGCGCAATCACTCTCCGGGGGAGGGCTCGCAGACCGGTGCGTACTACGGTCCCGAGTCCGGCACCCGCTGGTTCGGCCTCTGGGACGGCTTCTTCGCCGTCTCCTATCTCGTGACGGCGGTCCTGCTCTTCCTCTCCGGCGGCTCGCAGGTCAACCACTCCATCCCGATCGCCGCGCTGACCCTCATCGTGCCCTGGTACGCGGCGGTCGGCAGGACGCTGATGATCGAGGACAGCTACGGCCCGCGGAACCTGGTCTTCGCGGCGGGCCTGGTGGCGCTGTTCTGTCTCACCACGGCGTTCAACCTGATCGGCGCGTTCGCGCTGTTCGCGGTCATCCCGATGCTGATCATGAGCCTGCCGATGGCCTCGGCGGTGGTGCTGGCCACGGTGGCCAATCTCTGCCCCGTGCTGGTGGTGGCGTTCACCGGTGAGGACCTGGGGCTGAGCGTCCTGGGTGTGCTGCCCATCTCGCTGCTGAGCATCGCGCTGTCGGTGCTGCTGGGGATGTGGATCAAGCGGGTGGTGCGGCAGAGCAAGGAGCGCGGACTGCTCATCGAGGAGTTGCGGCACAGCCGGGAGCGGGTGGCCAGGCTCTCCCACGAGGCCGGTATCTCGGCCGAGCGCGAGCGGCTGGCCCGGGAGATCCACGACACCCTGGCGCAGGGCCTGACCAGCATCATCAGCCTGGTGCAGGCGGCCGAGTCGGAGGTGCGCGAGGTCCCGGACCAGGCGGTGGGCCATCTGTCGCTGGCCGGGCGGGTGGCCAAGGAGTCGCTTGCCGAGGCCCGGGGCTTCGTGGCCGCCCTCACCCCGCCCGCGCTGCGCGGCGGTTCGCTGTCCCAGGCGGTGCGACGGCAGGCGGAGGGGCTGATCGCCGAGACCGGTCTGGAGGTGCGGTGTTCGGTGCGGGGCGAGGAGAAGCCGCTGCCGATGGCGGTGAGCGTGGTGCTGCTGCGTACCGTGCAGGAGGCCATCGCCAATGTGCGCAAGCACGCCAAACGGGCCCGTACGGTCGATGTGATCGTGGTCTTCGACGAGGACGGGGTCCAGTTGCTGGTCCGCGACGACGGCGAGGGTTTCACCCCGGACGGCGCCCAGGAGGGCTACGGGCTGCGCGGGATGCAGGCCCGGGTGGAGGAGATCGACGGGGTGGCGTCCGTCACCAGTGGCCCCGGACGGGGCACCACCGTGGAGGTGAGCGTGCCGATGACGGCACCGGCCGGGGAGGCGATGAGTGGCTGAGAGCACGCCGGGCGGGCCGGGCCCGGTCAGGGTCCTGCTGGCCGACGACCATCCCGTGGTGCGGGAGGGGCTGAGCGCCATGCTGGAGTCCGCGGACGGGATCACGGTGGTGGGTCAGGCCGGTTCCGGTGAGGAGGCGGTGGTCCAGGCGCTCGCGCTGCGGCCGGACATCACCCTGCTGGACCTGCGCATGGGCGGGATGGACGGGGTCGAGGCCACCGGGCAGATCCTGCGGCAGGTGCCGGGCTGCAAGGTGGTCATCGTGACCACGTACGAGGACGACGCGGACATCCTGCGCGCGGTGGAGGCGGGCGCCGCGGGCTATCTGCTGAAGGGCAGTTCACGCCAGGAGCTGATCGACGCGGTGCAGACGGCGGCGCGTGGCGAGACCGTGCTCACCCCGTCCCTCGCGGGCAAGCTCTTCCGCACCCGGACGCCCGAGCCGTCCCCGCTCTCCGGCCGTGAGCGCGAGGTGCTGCGGCTGGTCGGCCGGGGGCTGACCAACGCCGAGATCGGCGCCGAGCTGTTCGTCAGCGAGGCCACGGTCAAGACGCATCTGCTGCGCTCGTTTAAGAAGCTCGGGGTGTCCGACCGCACGGCCGCGGTGATGAGGGCCATGGAACAGGGCCTGTTGAACTGAGGGTTCGCACACCGTTTGGCCTGAGGGCTTTGAACTGGGGGCTTGAGCTGAGCCCTCTCAGACCGTCCCCGTGAGGCTGCTGTCGGAGAGCTTCGCGGGGAGGTCGCGGCGGCGCTTGACGTTCAGCTTGCGGTAGATGCGGGTCAGGTGCTGCTCCACCGTGCTCACGGTGACGAACAGCTTGGAGGCGATCTCCCGGTTGGTGTTGCCGTGCGCGGCCAGCACCGCGATCCGCACCTCCGCCTCGGTCAGCGCCTCCACCTCGCGCTGCGCCTCGGTCCCCTGGCCCGGCTGGGCGGCCGACGCGGCGAGCTCGCCGGGGTCGGCGTGGCGGGGCATCAGCTCACGGCACAGCGGATCGGCGCCACACGTCTTGGCCACGTGCCACGCCTTGCGGACGAGCACCCGGCCCCGGTTGAAGTCGCCCAGCGAGCGGTAGGCGCGGCCGAGTTCGCCGAGGGCGACGGCCAGCTGGATGCGGTCCTCGCCGCTCTCCAGGATCTCCACGGCCTCCTTGAGCCGGGGCACCCGGCGCTTGAGCTCGTCGGTGCGGGCGAGCACGACCAGCAGGGCGCCGCGCAGCCGGGCGTCCTCCGGGCCCAGCCGCAGCTGCTCCTCGGCCAGGGCACGGGCGCGCCCCGGGTCGCCGAGGGCCAGCCAGGTCTCGGCGGCGTCCAGCCGCCAGGGGGTCAGCAGGGGGATGTCCGTCCGCCACGCGGCCATCAGTTCACCGGCGGCCGTGAAGTCGCCGAGCGCGGCGTGGTAGCGGCCGGTGGCCAGGTGGCAGCGGCCTCTGGCGCGGAGGTAGAACAGCCCGGGGAAGGTCTGGAAAAGCTCCTCGGGCAGGGGCTGTTCGAGCAGCGCCATGGCCTCGTCGTAGTGGCCCATCCCGGTCTCGGCCTGGATCAGGGTGGACAGCAGCAGTCCCAGCCCCACGCCCCAGCCCTGGACCGAGATCCGCGACATCGCGGTGCGCGCCTGGTGCGCGGCGACCTGCAGATCGCCCTGGCGCAGCGCGATCTCGGCCCGTACGGCGGACAGCAGCGCCTGCCAGGTGGGCACGCGGCGGGAGGAGCATTCGCCCTGCAGCCGCTCGCACCAGGACAGGGCGAGGTCGAGCCGTCCGGCCAGGACGAGTGCCATCAGCGCGACGGCCAGCGGCTGGAGGGTGCTGTCGCTCAGGTGGTAGCGCTGCAGCACCCGCTCGGCCTCGGTGACGGCACGGTCGGCCTGGCCCTCGGTGAACACGGCGGACATGGCCGCGGCCGCGTGGGCGTGGGCCAGGTCGGCCATGTCGCGCGGGGCCCCGGCGGTGGCCCCGGTGGCGCCGGTCCCGACGGTGGGGAGGCGGTCGCGCAGCGGCGGGCTGAGCATGGTCAGCCACTGGGCGGAGGCGGAGACGGCGGCGGTCATCGCGGGGTCGTCGCCGGTGGCGGCCGAGCGGGCCAGCGCGGAGACGGCGCCGGCCGCCGCGTCAAGCCGCCCCGACCAGGCGAGGTAGGAGGTGATCGGGGCGACATCACGCGGGGCGAGCCGGCCGCGTTCGGCGTCCTCGGTGAGCTCCGGCAGATGGCTCTCGGCGGTGGCCGGGCCGATCCGCCAGGCGACGCTGACCAGCCGGGCCTTGAGCGCGGTGCGCTCGGGCCCGGGCGCGCAGGCGTGGTGGGCGCATTCGAGGCAGCGGAGCGCGAACTCCAACTCCTCCTCGACCAGGGCGAATTCGGCGGCCTCGCGCAGGATGGGGACGGCCCAGCGCTCGGCGTCCTGCCGGGCGGAGACCAGCTGGCGGGCCACGTCGAGCGCGGAGGCGCCGTCGGCGTGGAGCAGCCGGGCGGCGCGGGCGTGGAGTGCGCCGCGGGCGGTGGCGGGGGTCGCGTCGAGCACCGCGGTGCGGGCCACCTCGTCGCGGAAGGCGTTGTGCTCCAGGATGGCGCACTGGTGGAGGTCCTGGACGCCCTGCTGGACCGTGTTGGCGCTCAGGTCGAGCAGCTGGCCGAGCAGCCGCGGGGAGCGGGCGTCGCCGAGGACGGCGACCCCGCGGGCGATCCGCAGCGCCTCGGGCTCGCCGCGGTGCAGACAGCCGAGGACGGCGTGGGCGAACGCCTCACCGGGCGCGGGGCGCTGCTGGGCCTCACCGTGCTCACCGACGGTCCGCCAGTCCTCGAGCAGCGCGCGCAGCAGCAGCGGGTTGCCACCGGAGACGCGGTGGCACTCGGGGGCGAGGCGGGCGGCGACGGTGGCGGACAGGGTGCCGGACAGCGCCTCGGCGACACCCGACTCGGTGAGCATGTGCAGCCGCATGCGCACACAGTTGGGCTGGCGGAGCAGTTCGGCGTGGAAGGTGAACTGTTCCTGACGGAGCCGGGGGGATTCGGTGAGGATGATGAGGACCTTCGCCTGACGCACCCGCCGGGCCAGATGGAGCAGGAATTGCAGGGACTGGTCGTCACCGCAGTGCACATCGTCGACAAGGACGACAAGCGTGCGATCGTCGACCATTCTCAGCAGCGCCGAGGAAATCTGGGACATCACGTGCATGCGTCCCGCGGCGGTGGTTTCCCGTGCGTTTCCGTCAAGTAGCGCGATCACTTCGGAGCGCACATCGACGGGCATCGCACCGTTATCGAAAATCTTTCGGACAATTCCGAAGGGAAGGTCCCGCTCGGCCCGCGAACCGGTCGCTTCCAGGAGCAACACACCGCTTTCGATGGCCTGTTCGGCAAAGGTGTTCAGCAGTGTGGTCTTGCCACTGGCCACCGCACCGCTGACAAGAGCCAGCCGACCCCGGCCCTGTGTCGCGCCGCGCAGCATTTCACGCAGCGCGGAGAGGTGGTTCTCCCATTCGAAGAGGTTCGCAGGCAAAGAATTCATCCCCCGATGAAGCCACCTGATGCCCCCAGCGGACCGCCCGGGGGCATCGAGCATGACGAGTGGTGTTTTCCAGTGCGTCGGGCAGGTTTCCGAGGCGGGCGATTCAGGGTCTCGACCCCGAAAGCGCCTCCGTGACGAGGCTCATGATCGGCACTTGCTGCCCGGCCAAGAAGAAGTGGCCGCCGGGGAACACCCGGATGTCAAACGCGCCGGTGGTGTGCGACCGCCATGCCTCCGCTTCCTCGAGGCTGGTCCTGGGGTCGTTGTCGCCGGTCAGCACGGTGATCGGCGAGCGGACGGCGGCGCCAGGCACCGAGCGGTAGTTCTCGATCGCCTTGTAGTCACCGCGAATCGCCGGCATCGCCATGCGCAGGATCTCCTCATTACCGAGGACCCGGGAATCGGTGCCGCTCAGCAGCTTCATCTCGCGTACGACGCCGTCGTCATCGCGCCGGTGCACATTCTCGTCACGGTAACGGGACGGCGCCCGGCGGCCCGAGGCGAAGAGGGCGAGCGCGGAGAACTCCGGATCGGCCTCCTCCAGCCGACGGGTCACCTCAAAGGCGAGAACGGCGCCCATGCTGTGCCCGAAGAAGACGAGCGGGAGATCGAGCCAGGGCTTCAACTCCGCGGCGATGGCGTCGGCGTACTCGTCGATGTCCTCGATCAGCGGGTCCTGCCGCCGGTCCTGGCGCCCTGGATACTGCACGCACAGGACATCGGCGGATGACGAAAGCGTCTGGGACATCGGGAAGAAGAACGACGCCGAACCTCCGGCGTGCGGCAGACAGACCAGTCGGGCGCGACTCTCGGGCATCGGATGGAATCGCCGTATCCAGACGCTGTCTTCTCGCTGTGCACCCATGCGTAGGGAAAGTCTTTCACTCGTCAAGCGATATGCGGGGACAGACGGCAGAGCCTACCGGGCACGCGTCCCGGGACGCGTGGGCACAGCACCACCCCTTCATGATTAACACGCCCAATGATGTAGGGGGCACCCCTAGTCTAGGGGGATTCTCCTTGACTGGGGTCACGGGGCGTGGGTGACTGTCGTGCGCCCTTGCTGAGCGCCTCCACCAGATCGTCCAGGGCGTCGACGAGTTGCTCCGCGTCACGCAGCGCCACCCCCGGGCGGTCCCCGGACCGCCGCCGCCACCGCTCCAGCGACTGGTGCACCGGCGACCAGTCGAGCGGCCGCCGCTCCCGTACCGCCAGCACCGCCTCCGGCAGCGCCTGCCGCAGCGCCGCGGCGAAGTCCCCGGCCTCCTCCGACGGCGGTGCGTCCCGCTCCGGCAGATGCGCCTCCAGCAGCATGGCGACTCGGCCCATCATCGACAGCGCCGTCTGCGCCGCCCGCGCCGCGGGCCGCGAGAGCCCGCGGTGGCGCACCGGTTCCCGGTGCGCCTGAGTCTCGCTCTGCTCCCAGGCCGCCCGGGCCGCGCGGGCGTCCAGCAGGGCGTCCCGCACCTGGCGGGGGCGGCGCTCGGCGGGGCGGGCGTAGTCGTCGAAGACGGCGGTGGCGAAGGCTCCGTTGGCGGCCAGCCAGTCCGCGAGCCGGTCCCGCAGCCGCGGCGTCTGCCAGGCGGGGAAGACCGCGTAGGCGACCAGCGCGAGCACCCCGCCGAGCAGTGTCAGGGCCACCCGCGCCTGCACGGTCTGCCCCCATGCCTCACCCGCGATGCTCAGCAGGAAGACCACATACGCGCTCACGCACGCGGACGTCACGATGAAGCCGGTGCGCAGCAGCAGATACATCGACAGGACGGACAGCACGGACAGCACGGCGCTCAGATACGAACCGGGGTGGACCAGCGCCACCACCCCGCCGCCGACCAGCACCCCGGCCAGGGTGCCCAGGAAGCGGGCGACACCGCGGGAGTAGGTCTGGGCGAAGTCCGGCCGCAGCACCATCGTGGAGGTCAGCGGCGCCCAGTAGGAGTGCCCCAGCGGCAGCGTCATGCTCAGCAGATAGCCGCTGACGCTGACCGCGCACAGCCGCACCGCGTGGCGCAGCACCGGCGAGGACCAGCGGGCCTCGCGGCGGACGGCGCGCAGCGCCATGGCGGCGGTGCCCCCGATACCGGGGCGGGGCAGGAAGCGGTGCACCGTCCGGCCCTCGGCCGACACCTCCTCCACCGGCTCGTCTGACGCCTCCACCACGTCCGCCACCAGCGAGAAGAGCCGCAGCGCTGCACGGCGGGCGGCACCGGTCAGCCTGGGCCCGTCCTCCGGCATCCGCAGGACGGCCATGGCCTCGGAGTCCACCCGCACCGGTGTGCCGTGGCGGATGGCGTGGGCCACCGCGTCCAGCACGGTGGCCGTGGCGGCCAGCAGCTCCCGCGCCCGGTCGCGCTCGGGCCCCTCCTCGGGGGCGCCGACCACGGGGTCGGCGAGCGAGGCGAGCACCGGGCGGATCCGCTCGGCCAGCAGCCGGTAGCCGCTGAGCTGCCGGGGCCGCCGTCGCGCCTGACGGGGCGTCACGGCCGCGGCGCCGCGCGCGTCCATCAGCGGCTTGGGGTCGAAGTGCGCCACCGGCTCGTGGCGCAGCCTGCGGGCGTAGTCCGCCACGGCGGCGAGCGCGTCGGCGAGCGCGTCGCGTTGCACACCCCACGGCCGCACCGGGAAGAGCACGATCAGCGCGGCCTGCACCACACCGCCGAGCCCGACCAGCAGGGCGTGTCCCAGGGCGCCCGTGACCGAGGTCGGGAGGGTGACCGTGATCAGCATGACGGCCACCATCTGGGTGGAGACCAGCCCGGAGACCGGGCCGACCGCCCAGGACATGCCCGTCATCAGCGTCCATACGGCGAGCATGAGGACGAAGGTGAGGGTGTGGGCGGCGGCCAGATAGCCGAGGAAGGTGCTCACCGCGAGACCGCTCGCGGCCGCCAGCGCCAGCCAGGGGCGGGGGCGCCAGCTGCGCTGGAAGGTGGCGATCCCGGCGGAGAAGGCGCCGAAGGCCGCCGAGACGGCCAGCGTCGGCGAGCCCAGCCACAGCGCCACCCCGACGACGAGCGCGACCCCACATGCGCTGCGGACCGCGACCAGCGGTTCGGTCCTGGTCCGCTCGATCGCCAGGCCCGTCCGTGCGGTCTCCTTCAGCGCGTGCGACCAGGTCATGCGGCGAGACTACGGGGTGGCCCGGGAAGAACTGAACCAGCCGTTCCGGTCCGGGGCCGGGGGGGCTTCGCCGCGGAGATCCATCAGAAGCCCCCTAACTGTCCCTGGGGCATGAGAACTTCCCCTCCGGACCCCAGTGCGCTATCCGTCCCGCCGGGTTCTGGGTGAACGCGCCGCAGTACAGCACCGGCTCCGAGCCCCGGTCGGTGTGGTGCAGGATCACCACCGGCTTGTCCCGGGGCACCGAGCGGCCCCGCCCGACGTCCAGATAGCCGCTGGCGCCCTGCTTCCGTATGCCGTTGTCCAGGCCGATCTGCACATTGGAGCGCGCCACGTCGTCCGTGCTGCGGAAGGCCCGGTTGGCGGCCTCGGCCATCAGCTGCATCGCGTCGTACGCCAGGGCGGCCCGTCCGTCGTCGCGCCACAGGTCATGGGAGCCGAAGTCCCTGGCGTAGTCGGCGTTGAACTTCTTGGCGATGTCGCTGAGCCGCGGATGGCCCGCGGGCAGCACATGGACGGTGTGGTACAGCCGCAGCCAGGGCCGGTCCGCGTACTCACCGGCGAGCGCCGCGGTGGTGAGGTCATTGCCGCCGAGGACCGTGAGCTTCCTGCCCTCGCACGCCGTGTTGTCCCCGAAGTCATCGAGGAACGCGCTGAACTGGAGCGCGCGGGAGGCCCAGTAGACGACCGTCCGGGGGTTGGCGGTGATCCGCTCGCACACGGCGTCGGCCAGCTCACCGATGCTCTCCTTACGGGCGACACCGTCCTTCGGCGGCTGCCCCTGGGCGGAACCGCCGCTCCGGCCGCCCGGGGTGTACTCCAGGGTGAACGGCCGGGCGCCGAACCGCTCGGCGAACAGCGTCCCTACCTCATCGCTGTACAGGTCCCGGGGGTCCTTGACGACCACGGCGGCGCGGGCCGGGGAGCAGCGCCCGCCACCGCCGTCCATGATGTTGCCCCGGTGGGCGAAGTCGGCCTCGACCGCGGCCTCACGGCTGTTGGTGGGCGCCACCCTGCGGTAGTACCCGTCCACCTGCATCAGATCCGCCGTGGCCGTGGTGCCCACGACGGGGATCCGCGCGGCGCCCAGGACGCGCACGGCCTCCTGGGTCTGCTTCAGGCTCTTGGAGAAGCCCACCACGCCGATGATCCCGGAGCCCTTCTCACGGGCGTCCTCGGCGACCTGGCGGGCGATGCGCGGCGCGCCCGCGAAGTTCTCCCCCGCGTTACGGCTGTCGACGCGCAGCCAGACCTTCTGCGAGTCGTTGCTCGCCTCGTCGTTCAGCGCACGCTGGGCCAGGGCGATGCCGCGCAGCTCGGGCACGGCCGCGTTATACCGCTGCCCCTCCTGGTCGGCGGCCACGTCAGAGCCGATGTGTACCACCGTACGGGCGGTGCCGCCGTGGTCGGCGACCTCACGGTCCACCCGTGCGTTCTCCCCGCGGATCAGCCGCCGGGCGTCCTCGTACTGCTTCCGCGGGGCATCCGCGCTCAGCTCGGGGCGGCCCGCGACGACCTCGCTGGACGCCCCGCCCAGACAGCCGTGGTCCGGCTCGTCCGTGATCCGGTCCACCAGCCATACGCCCGGCGCGCTCAGCAAAGCCGCCACCACGGCCCCGGTCAGGGCCAGCTCGGCGGCCGGGCCTAACCGGAAGGTGCGCGGCGAGACGGGGTCGAGGTCCAGCTCTTCCGACTCCGGCACGGGCGCGGGCAGCGCGGCCCGCAGCGGTCTGGGCGCCCGCGACGGCATCCCGCTCGCCCCGCGCAGCCTGGCGGCCGCCCGGCCCAGCCCCACGCTGGATCCGTCGGCCACTCCGCCAGCCCGGGACGCGGGCGCCCCAGCGCCCTCCGGGGGCTCGCCCTCTGAGGGCGCCGGGGCCACGGCCACCACCACGACCGCCGCGCACCGGGTGTCCCGGGCGGCCTCTCCGTACCGCTCCAGGAAGCGCTCCCCGGCCGCCGCACCGGCGGCGTCCTCCGGCAGCTCCAGCAGGAAGACACACCGGGTGCGCCGACGGCGGCGCCAGGGCGAGATCCGGCCCGGCCGCGCCGCGCGCCGCAGATCCGCCAGCAGCGCACGCAGCAGCAGCTCCTCCCAGCGGCCGACCGCCGCCTCCGCGTCCCGCGCGCGCTCGGCGCGCACCAGCCGCGCGGCGTTCTCGAAGAACTCCTCGGCGGTACGGCCGTGGCTGATGCGCCGCCAGTCCGCGTACCAGCCGCGCCGAGTGGAGCGCAGCAGCCGACGGGTCCTGCGCCGACCCCACCACCAGCGCGGCAGCAGCTGGAAGAGGGGGCGCACCAGCAGCCGGCGCAGCTCCCCGAGCCAGCCGGGACCCGCCGCGCCGCCCGCCCCGCCGTCACCGCCCTCGCCGCCGAACGTCCACAACGCCCGCAGCAGCGGCCCCCGTTTGAGCCGCTGCGCGTAGGCGTGGTCGCGCAGCGCGGCACCGTCCGGCTCGGGAGCCCGCGGATCCAGCGCCAGCTCGACGATGTCCCGCATCAGGGGAAAGTCGGTGAGCCGCAGACCGCCGGTGCGGCGGGGCACATCGACGCACAGCTCCCGGCCGAGGTCCAGCGTCAGCGGCCGCCGGCCGGCGGCCCCGCGGATCTCATCGGGGCCCAGCGCCGCGTACGGCACCCGCTTGGCGCCGTCCGGATAGAGCAGCCGACGCAGCTCCCGCACCACCCGGCGGGCCCGGCCCGACGCACCCTCGCCGCCCGCGAGCAGCAGCACGGGCGGCACCAGGTCCCGCGCCTTGGCCTTGCGGTCCCGAGGCACCACGGCGCCCTTGAACGCCTCGATGAACTCCTCGGTCCCTTCCCCCTCCATGAACCCAGGCATAACGCCACCCCCGTTTTCCCCCGGCTCCCCGTTTGCCTGTTTCGCCTGGGATCCCCGCCCCCCGCGACGGCGAAACCCCCTGCCGAACCAGGTCCGGCAGGGGGGCGGGAAAACCACTCATACGTGCGAATCAGACATCGCGTCAGTGGTTCTTCGGGAAGCCGAGGTTGATGCCGACCTCCTCCGACGGCTCCGGCCAGCGGGTGGTGACGACCTTGCCGCGGGTGTAGAAGTGCACCCCGTCGTTGCCGTAGATGTGGTGGTCGCCGAAGAGCGAGTCCTTCCAGCCGCCGAAGGAGTGGTAGCCCACCGGCACCGGGATCGGCACATTGACGCCGACCATGCCCGCCTCCACCTCCAGCTGGAAGCGGCGGGCGGCGCCGCCGTCGCGGGTGAAGATGGCCGTGCCGTTGCCCCACCGGGAGCTGTTGATCAGCTCGATGGCCTCGTCGTAGGTCTCCGCGCGCACCACGCACAGCACCGGGCCGAAGATCTCGTCACGGTAGGCGTCGGCCGTCGGCGGGACCCTGTCCAGCAGCGAGACGCCGATGAAGAAGCCGTCCTCATGGCCCGCCACGGAGTATCCGGTGCCGTCCACGACCACCTCGGCGCCCTGGGCCGCGGCCCCGTGGACATAGGAGGCGACCTTGTCGCGGTGCTCCTTGGTGATGAGCGGGCCCATCTCGGAGGCCGGGTCGTTCCCGGGGCCGATCCGCAGCCGGGCGGCCCGGTCGGCGATCTTCTTCACCAGGTCGTCGCCCGCGGCGCCGACCGCGACCACGACGGAGACCGCCATGCAGCGCTCACCGGCCGAGCCGTAGGCCGCGTTGATGGCGTTGTCCGCCGCGAAGTCCAGATCGGCGTCGGGCAGCACCAGCATGTGGTTCTTGGCGCCGCCGAGCGCCTGTACCCGCTTGCCGTGCTCGACGGCCCTGGACTGGATGTACTTCGCGATCGGTGTAGAGCCCACGAAGCTGACGGCCGCGACGTCCGGGTGCTCGAGCAGCCGGTCGACGGCCGCCTTGTCGCCGTTGACCACGTTCAGCACCCCGTCCGGCAGCCCCGCCTCGGAGGCCAGCTCGGCCAGCCGGCGGGACGCCGAGGGGTCCTTCTCGCTGGGCTTGAGGACGAAGGTGTTACCGCAGGCGATGGCCACCGGGAACATCCACAGCGGCACCATCGCCGGGAAGTTGAACGGAGTGATGCCCGCGACCACGCCCAACGGCTGGCGGATCGAGGAGACGTCCACCCCGCTGGAGACCTGGGTGGACAGCTCGCCCTTCAGCTTCTCGGCGATCCCGCAGGCCAGCTCCACGATCTCCAGACCGCGGGCCACCTCGCCGAGCGCGTCCGAGTGGACCTTGCCGTGCTCGGCCGTGATCAGCTCGGCGATCTCATCGCGGTGGGCGTCCAGCAACTCGCGGTACTTGTAGAGGATCGCGGTGCGCTTGGACAGCGAGACGGTGCCCCAGGAGCGGTACGCCTCCTTGGCCGCGGCCACGGCCGCGTCGACCTCGTCCACGGAGGCCAGGGCCACCTGGGTGTCCTGGGCGCCGGTGGCGGGGTCGTAGACCGGCCCGTAACGGCCGGTCGCGCCCTCGACGGACGTTCCGCCGATCCAGTGGTGGACGGTCTTCATGGGTGCGGAGCCTTTCTCTCGAACTCTCGGAAAACGTCAGAGGTGGCGGCGGCGCGCGGCGGCCTGCCGGTCGTAGTCCTCACGGGCCTTCACGGCGGCCGGCCGGGTCGCGGTCTGGGCGACAGGCACATCCCACCACGCCTGTGCCTCGGGGGCGCCGGACACTGTGTCGGCCGTTTCGGTCTCCACATAGACACATGTGGGCCGGTCCGAGGCGCGTGCCTCGGCGAGCGCCGCCCGTAGCCCGCCCACGCTCTCCGCGCGCAGCACGTCCATGCCCAGCGAGGCCGCGTTGGCGGCCAGGTCGACCGGGAGCGGATCGCCGGTGTACTGCCCGTCGGCCGCCCGGAAGCGGTAGGCGGTGCCGAAGCGCTCGGCGCCGGTGGTCTCCGACAGACCTCCGATCGAGGCGTAGCCGTGGTTCTGCAACAGCACGACGTTGATGTTGATGCCCTCCTGGACCGCGGTGACGATCTCGGTGGGCATCATCAGATACGTACCGTCGCCGACCAGCGCCCAGACCGGCCGGTCGGGCGCCGCGAGCCGTACGCCGATGGCGCCGGGGATCTCGTAGCCCATGCAGGAGTAGCCGTATTCGAGGTGGTACTGGCGCGGGGAGCGGGCGCGCCACAGCTTGTGGAGGTCGCCGGGCAGCGAGCCCGCCGCGTTGATCACCACGTCCTCGTCGCCGACGACCGCGTCCAGCGCGCCCAGGACCTGGGTCTGGGACGGGCGGGCGGTCTCGTCCCCGGCGGCGTACGCGGCGTCCACCCGGCGCTCCCACGCGGTCTTCCCGGTGCGGTACTCGGCCTCGTACGTCTCGTCCACCCGGTGGCCCGCCAGCTCGGCGGTGAGCGCTTCGAGCGCGGCGCGGGCGTCGGCGACCACGGTGGTGGCGCCGAGCTTATGGGCGTCGAACGGGGTGATGTTGAGGTTGAGGAAGCGGACGGCGGGGTCCGCGAACAGGGTCGCGGAGGCGGTGGTGAAGTCGCTGTAGCGGGTGCCGACGCCGATGACCAGGTCGGTGGTGCGGGCGAGGTCGTCCGCGACGGCGGTGCCGGTGTGGCCGATCCCGCCGATGTCGGCGGGGTGGTCGTAGCGCAGCGAGCCCTTGCCCGCCTGGGTGGAGGCCACCGGGATGCCGGTCGCGTCGACGAGGGCGCGCAGCGCCTCTTCGGCCTCGCTGTGGTGGACCCCGCCGCCCGCGACGATCAGCGGCCGGCGGGCGGCGCGGACGGTGCGCGCGGCGGCGGCCACCTCGGCCGCCCCGGGGGCGGGGCGGCGGACGTGCCAGACCCGGTCGGCGAAGAACTCCTCGGGCCAGTCGAACGCCTCGGCCTGGACGTCCTGCGGCAGGGCCAGGGTGACGGCACCGGTCTCGGCCGGGTCCGCCAGCACCCGTACGGCCTGCAGCGCGGCCGGGATCAGCGCCTCGGGGCGCATCACCCGGTCGAAGTAGCGGGAGACCGGGCGCAGCGCGTCGTTCACCGAGATGTCGCCCGCATACGGGACTTCGAGCTGCTGGAGCACCGGGTCGGCGGGCCGGGTGGCGAAGGTGTCGCCGGGCAGCAACAGCACCGGCAGCCGGTTGACGGTGGCGAGCGCGGCACCGGTGACCAGGTTGGTGGCGCCGGGGCCGATGGAGGTGGTGACGGCCTGGGCGGCGAGCCGGTTGTTCTGCCGGGCGTAGCCGACCGCGGCGTGCACCATCGCCTGCTCGTTGCGGCCCTGGAGGTACGGCATGGTGTCCGGCCCGGACTCCAGCAGCGCCTGGCCGAGCCCGGCCACATTGCCATGGCCGAAGATCCCCCAGGTGGCGTTGATCAGGCGGTGCCGCTGCCCGTCCCGCTCGGTGTACTGGTGGGCCAGGAACTCCACCAGCGCCTGGGCGACGGTGAGGCGGCGCACTGCCGAACCGGTCATCGTGAGTCTCCAGCGGGGGCTTGGGAGGCGGGTGCTTGGTAGAGGGGCAGTCGGGGGTCGACGGGCTGGTCCGGCCAGGTGGAGCGGATCCAGGCGTGGTCGGGGTGGTCGCAGATGAGCCAGGCGCGCTCCGCCTCCGGGCCCGCCATGACGTTGAGGTAGTACATGTCATGCCCGGGGGCGGCGATGGAGGGGCCGTGCCAGCCGTCGGGGATCAGGACGGTGTCACCGGTGCGGACCTCGGCGAGCACATCGGTGCCGCGTCCGTGGCCGGACGGGGAGACCCGCTGGTAGCCGATGCCCTCGTTGCCGTGGGCCTCGGCGATCTCGAAGTAGTAGATCTCCTCCAGCTCGCTCTCCTCGCCGGGGCGGCACTGGTCGTGCTTGTGCGGCGGATACGAGGACCAGTTGCCGCCGGGGGTGAGCACCTCGACGGCGATGAGTTTGTCGCACTCGAAGACGCCCGCGGCGCCGAAGTTGTTGACCTGGCGCGAGCAGTTGCCGCTGCCGCGCAGCTCGACGGGGACGGCGGAGGCCGGTCCGTAGCGCGCGGGCAGACGGTTCTCACAGCGGGCGCCGGTGAGCGCGAAGCGGCCGCCCGCGCCGCTGGCGATCTGGGCGTGGGAGTCGCGCGGCAGATAGACGAAGTCGCTCACCCCGCTGAACACGCTCTCCCTGCCGTGCAGTTCGAATGTCTGGCCCTCGGCGATCACGGTGCAACCGCCGCTCAGCGGCAGCACGATCCACTCGCTGTCCCCGGTGGCCAGTGAGTGCGAACCGCCGGGCGGCAGATCGAGGACCCGCAGACTGGAGTGGCCCCAGCCGGCCCGTTCGGGGTCGATGTCCACGGCGTAGGGGCCGTCGGCGGCCTTGCCCGCCTGTACGTGGAAGCCGGGGAACGGATCGTTGGTGGTCATGGCGTGAAGTCTCTGCCTTTCTCACAGCGTCACAGCAGGCCGACGGCGGTGTCCACGGCTGCCTCGACACTGCCCTCCGCCGGATAGAGCAGGGAGCGGCCGACGACCAGCCCCTGCACGGTGGGCAGGCCCAGCGCCTTGCGCCACTTCTCGTACGCCTCCTCCTGGTCCTGCGGAGACTTGCCCACGTCGCCGCCGAGCAACACCGCCGGAAGGGTGCTCGTCTCCATCACCGCCGCCATCTCGTCGGCGTCCTCGGTGACCGGCACCTTGAGCCAGGTGTAGGCGGAGGTTCCGGCGAGGCCGGAGGCGATGGCTATGGACTTGGTGACGGCCTCGGCGGACAGGTCGTTGACGACCTTTCCGCCCGTCTTCCCGCCCGTCCGCCGGGAGATGAACGGCTCGACGAAGACGGGCAGCCGCCGTTCCGCCATGTCGTCGATGGCGCGGGCCGTGGTGACCATGGTGGTCAGCGAACCGGCGTCCTCGTAGTCGATGCGCAGCAGCAGCTTGCCCGCGTCGAAGCGCAGGCGCTCGATGTCCTGGGGGCGGTGGCCGGTGAACCGGTCGTCGAGCTCGAACGAGGCCCCGGCGAGCCCGCCGCGGTTCATCGAACCCATGACGACCTTGCCGTCGAGGGCGCCGAGCAGCAGCAGGTCCTCGAGGATGTCGGCGGTGGCGAGCACCCCGTCGACCCCGGGCCGGGACAGCGCCACGCACAGCCGCTCCAGCAGCTCGACCCGGTTGGCCATGGCCAACTTGTGGCCGCCGACGGCGAGGGCGCCGCGCGCCGGGTGATCGGCTGCCACGATCATCAGACGGCCGCTGTCCCCGATGAGGGGCCGGCGGACCCGGCGGGCGGCCGCCTCGCCGATGGCCTCCGGGTGGCGGCTGCGCACCGTCACGAGGTCCGAAATGCTGATGCTCAAGGTATTTCCTTTCCTTTTCGAGGCTCGGTTCGACGGGGACACCCGTAACGATGGGCACCCAGCGGCCGCACCACTGGGCCCCGGGGTCAGTCCCCCGCCAGCAGAGCCTCGACCTCCGCTTCCGTGGGCATCGCGGAGGAGCAGGCGAGGCGGGACGCGACGATGGCGCCCGCCGCGTTGGCATACCGCATCATGTGCTCCAGGGGCAGGCCCGAGAGCAGCCCGTGGCACAGGGCGCCGCCGAACGCGTCGCCCGCGCCGAGCCCGTTGACCACCTCGACCGGGACCGGCGGGACCTCCGCGGTGGTGCCGTCGCGGTGCACGGCGAGCACCCCGCGCGGGCCCTGTTTGACGATGGCGATCTCGACGCCCGCGTCCAGCAGCGCCCGCGCGCACGCCTTGGGCTCGCGCGCACCCGTGGCGATCTCGCACTCGTCCACGTTGCCGACGGCTACGGTGGCGTGGCGCAGCGCCTCGGCGTAGAAGGGGCGGGCGGTCTCCGGGTCGGCCCAGAACATCGGCCGCCAGTCGAGGTCGAAGACGGTGGTGCCGCTCTTGGCACGGGCGGTGAGCGCGGCGAGGGTGCTGGTGCGGCTGGGCTCCTCGCTGAGTCCGGTGCCGGTCATCCAGAAGATCCGGGCGGCGCGGATGGCGTCGAGGTCCAGCTCATCGGGGTGGATCTCCAGATCGGGCGCCTTGGGGCGGCGGTAGAAGTACAGCGGGAAGTCATCGGGCGGGAAGATCTCACAGAAGGTGATCGGGGTGGGGTACTCCTCGACGGGGGTGACGAAGCGGTCGTCCACCCCGAAGGCCCGCAGCTCCTGGTGGATGTAGTCGCCGAAGGGATCCGCCCCGGTGCGGCTGATCACCGCGGAGCGGTGGCCGAAGCGGGCCGCGGAGACCGCGACATTGGTCGCCGAGCCGCCGAGGAACTTTCCGAACGATTCCACCTGCGGCAGTGGTACACCGGTCTGCAGTGGATAGAGGTCCACTCCGATGCGGCCCATCGTGATCAGGTCGTACGGCTCACTCATGCCCGCCCCTTCGGGAAAGACGCAGCTCAGGGTCTGAAAGACGCAGCTCAGGGTCTGGTGCTCGAACTCCGGGATCCACCCCGGCCCTTCAGGTCTAGACGTGTGCCCCGCCCACTGTCAAGACTTTGTCCTTACATACGGACGTAGCCATCCGGACCCATGAGTCACGTTATCGCCTCGTTACGTCCGGATGAAATGTTGTCATGACAAAGTCTTGACAGTGGCCCTCCACGGGGAGAGGCTCCCGTTCTGCAACGGCCGTGCGCACTCGACGGACCTGGCTTTGAGAGGTGCTGGAACGGATGGACCTCAGACTCAATAGACACCGCGGGGCGGGCCTCGCCGCACTCGCCACCGTGGCCGCCCTCCTGGCGGCGGGCTGCAGCAGTCAGGGCGGCAAGAAGGCCCAGGAAGCCGACGGCGACCTCGCGGCCGGGAAGGCCGACACACCGCGGATCAAGATCGCGATGATCACCCACGCCGCCCCGGGCGACACCTTCTGGGACACGGTGCGCAAGGGCGCCAAGGCCGCGGCGGCCAAGGACAACGTCGACCTCGTCTACTCCAGCAACCCCAGCGGAGCCGACCAGGCCAACCTGATCCAGAACGCGATCAACCAGAAGGTCGACGGCATCGCCATCACCCTCGCCAAGCCCGACGCCATGAAGGGCGCGATAGCCAAGGCGAAGAAGGCCGGGATCCCGGTCGTCGCCTTCAACGCGGGACTCGACCAGTGGAAGGACATGGGGCTGCTGGAGTACTTCGGCCAGGACGAGAACATCGCGGGCCAGGCCTTCGGCAAGCACCTCAACGAGGTCGGCGCCAAGCACAACATCTGTGTGATCCAGGAGCAGGGCCATGTCGCCCTCGAGGCCCGCTGCGCGGGCGTGAAGAAGACCTTCAAGGGCAAGACCGACATCCTCTACGTCAACGGCACCGATATGCCGTCGGTCAAGTCGACGATCGCCGCGAAGCTCAAGCAGGACTCCAGCATCGACCACGTCGTCACCCTGGGCGCGCCCTTCGCCCTGACCGCCGTGCAGTCCGCCAAGGACGCCGGGGGCAAGGCCAAGGTCGCCACCTTCGACCTCAACAAGGACCTGGTCTCGGCCGTGCAGAGCGGCGACGTCCAGTTCGCGGTCGACCAGCAGCCGTATCTCCAGGGCTATCTGTCCATCGACTCCCTGTGGCTCTACAAGAACAACGGCAACTTCAGCGGCGGCGGCGAACAGCCCGTGCTGACCGGGCCCGCGTTCGTCACCAAGGACAACGTGGACACCATCGCCACGTTCGCCCGGAAGGGAACGCGGTGAGCCGGTCATGACCCACACCGCCACCCCGGCGGCCGCGACCCCGCCCGCCTCCCCCGCGGCCCCGCCCAAGAGCCGCACCGCCGAGCGCTCGCTGGCCCGGCGGGCGCTGGCCAGGCCCGAGATCGGGGCGCTGGTCGCGGCCATCGGCGTCTACCTCTTCTTCTTCGCCGTGGCCCCCACCTTCCGGCAGGCCGACTCCTTCGCCACCGTCCTCTACCAGGCGTCCACCATGGGCATCATGGCGCTCGCCGTCTCCCTGCTGATGATCGGCGGTGAGTTCGACCTGTCGGCCGGGGTCGCCGTCACCTCCTCGGCGCTGGCCGCGAGCATGCTCAGCTTCCAGCTCACCGCCAATGTCTGGGTGGGCGTGGTCGTCGCGCTGCTGGTCTCGCTCACCGTGGGGCTGATCAACGGACTGCTGCTGATCAAGACCGGGCTGCCCAGCTTCCTGGTCACCCTCGCCAGCTTTCTGATGCTCCAGGGCGCCAACCTGGCCATCACCAAGCTGCTGACCGGCAATGTCGCCACCGACTCCATCAGTGACATGGACGGCTTCGACCAGGCCAAGTCGCTCTTCGCCGCCGAGATCGACGTCTTCGGTGTCAATGTGAAGATCACCGTGCTGTGGTGGCTGGTCTTCGCCGCCCTCGCCACCTGGGTGCTGCTGCGCACCAAGTTCGGCAACTGGATCTTCGCGGCCGGTGGTTCGAAGGAGAGCGCCCGGGCCGTGGGCGTCCCGGTGAACCTCACCAAGATCGCCCTCTTTATGACGGTGGGCTTCGCGGCCTGGTTCGTGGGCATGCATCTGCTCTTCGAGTACAACACCGTGCAGGCCGGCGAGGGCGTGGGCAACGAGTTCTACTACATCATCGCGGCCGTGATCGGCGGCTGCCTGCTCACCGGCGGCTACGGCTCCGCGATCGGCGCGGTCCTCGGCGCCTTTATCTTCGGCATGGTCAACCAGGGCATCGTCTACGCCAACTGGAACCCCGACTGGTTCAAGTTCTTCGTCGGCGTGATGCTGCTGCTCGCGACCCTCGTCAATCTGTGGGTGCGCCGCCAGGCCGCCAGGAGGTGATCGGAATGGCAACGAACGTCACCAAGGACGGCGCCGCCCCGGATCCCGGACCGGATCCCGCACCGGACGAGGACCCGGTGGTCCAACTGCGGGGGGTGGGCAAGCTCTACGGGAACATCCGCGCCCTGGAGGGCATCGACCTGGCCGTCCGGCCGGGCCGGGTGACCTGTGTGCTCGGCGACAACGGCGCCGGCAAGTCCACCCTGATCAAGATCATCTCAGGGCTGCACCAGCATGACGAGGGCGAATACCTCGTGGACGGGAAGCCGGTGCGGCTGAACACCCCGCGCGACGCCCTGAACCTGGGCATCGCCACGGTCTACCAGGACCTGGCCACCGTGCCGCTGATGCCGGTATGGCGGAACTTCTTCCTCGGCTCCGAGCTGACCCGCGGCCCCTGGCCGGTGCGGCGTCTTGACATCCAGCGGATGAAGCGGATCACCGGCGAGGAGCTGTCCGCCATGGGCATCCACCTCGACAACCTGGAGCAGCCGATCGGCACCCTCTCCGGGGGTCAGCGGCAGTCCGTGGCCATCGCCCGGGCGGTCCACTTCGGCGCCCGGGTGCTGATCCTGGACGAGCCGACCGCGGCGCTGGGCGTCAAGCAGTCCGGTGTGGTGCTCAAGTACATCGCGGCGGCGCGCGAACGCGGACTCGGCGTCATCTTCATCACCCACAACCCCCACCACGCCTATATGGTCGGCGACCACTTCGCGGTGCTCAGGCTCGGCGCCCTGGAGCTGAACGCGGCGCGCGAGGACGTCAGCCTCGAAGAGCTCACCAACCACATGGCCGGCGGGACCGAACTGGCCGCGCTCAAGCACGAGCTGGCCCAGGTCCGCGGGGTCGACGTGGACGAGCTCCCGGAGGAGGTGACCGCCCCCTCCTCCTGACGGACGCCGCCATTCCGACGCCTTTCCCCTCCCCTTACTCTGACAAGACGTCCGAATGTCCTGACGAAGCCTTGACGGCCGCCCGCCCGGCCGGTGAAGCTGCCCAAAACAGTACGACGCGGGCACCCCAGCACACCGAGGAGACCCTCTGCCATGACTGCCGACGCCTCCCCCGTACCCGCCCTGGACCGCATCCGGGTCGGCTCGGCCCCCGACTCCTGGGGGGTGTGGTTCCCCGACGACGATCAGCAGGTCCCCTGGCAGCGCTTCCTCGACGAGGTCACGGAGGCCGGTTACGAGTGGATCGAGCTGGGTCCGTACGGCTACCTGCCCACGGACCCGGCCCGGCTCACCGAGGAGACCGGACGGCGCGGTCTCACGGTCTCCGCGGGCACCGTCTTCACCTCGCTGCACCGCGGCCCCGAGGTCTGGGACGCCACCTGGGAGCACGTCTCCCAGGTGGCCGAGCTGACCCGGGCGATGAACGCCAAGCACCTCGTGGTCATCCCGTCCTTCTGGCGGGACGACAAGACCGCCGAGCTGATCGAGCCCCCGACGCTCACCGCCGAGCAGTGGCACCATCTGTCCACCGGGATGGAGCGGCTGGCCCGCGAGGTGCGCGAGCGCTTCGGGCTGGACATCGTCGTCCACCCGCACGCCGACACCCATATCGACACCGAGGAGAACGTGGCCCGCTTCCTGGACGCCACCGACGCGGGCCTGGTCAACCTCTGCCTGGACACCGGCCACTACGCCTACTGCGGCGGCGACAGCGTCAAGCTCATCGAGACCTACGGCGAGCGCATCGGCTACCTCCACCTCAAGCAGGTCGACCCGGAGATCCTCGCCGATGTGGTGAAGAACCAGGTGCCGTTCGGGCCCGCGGTCCAGCGCGGTGTGATGTGCGAACCGCCGAACGGCGTTCCCGAGCTGGGCCCCGTACTGACCGCGGCCCAGAACCTGGATGTGGATCTGTTCGCCATCGTCGAGCAGGACATGTACCCCTGCCCGCCCGGCCAGCCCTTCCCCATCGCCGAGCGCACCCGGCGCTTCCTGCGCTCCTGCGGCGCCTGACCCCTCCCTTCCCGCCCCCAACGGGCCCTCGCCCACATGGGCACCCCCACGGGCCTCTACCCCACCGGACCGTCGAACCGTCCAGAGAGCAGAGAGAGAAGAGAGAGGTCTATGACCCAGCAGGGAACGCTCGGGATCGCCGTCATCGGGACCGGCAAGATGGGCGCCGACCATGTCCGCCGCATCAACGACGTGATCAGCGGCGCCCGGGTGGCCGCCGTGGTCGACATCGACGAGGCGCGGGCCAAGGCGGTCGCCGACACCGCCGACGGCTGTCAGGCGTTCACCGACCCGGCCGCCGCGATGGCCGCGCCCGGCGTGGACGCGGTGCTGATCGCCTCACCGGGGCCCGCGCACGAGGCCGCGCTGCTCAGCGCGTTCGAGCGCGATCTGCCGGTGCTGTGCGAGAAGCCGCTCACCCCGGACTCCGGGTCCGCGCTGCGGGTGCTGGAGGCCGAGCAGCGGCTGGGCCGCCGCCGGGTGCAGGTGGGCTTTATGCGCCGCTACGACACCGAGTTCATGAAGCTCAAGGCGCTGCTGGCCGGGGGCGAGCTGGGCCGCCCGCTGCTGCTGCACTGCCGCCACCGCAATGCCTCGGTGCACTCCTACTTCACCAACGAGATGATGATCACCGACTCGGTGGTGCATGAGATGGACCAGTCGCGCTGGCTGCTGGAGCAGGAGATCGCCGCGGTCACGGTGCTCAAGCCGACCCCCAGCTCGCTCTCCCCCGAACCGCTCAGCGACCCCCAGCTGGTGATCTTCGAGACCACCGGCGGGGCGATCGTCAATGTGGAGATCTTCGCCACCTGCGGCTTCGGCTACCAGGTGCAGGCGGAGGCGGTGTGCGAACGGGGCACCGCCCGCGTCGGCGACGCCCACGGGATGCTGGTCAACCGGCCCGGCGCCTGGGGCGGGGAGATCGCCCCGGACTTCGTGGCCCGCTTCGAGGAGGCGTACGACCGTGAGGTGCAGAGCTGGGTCAACGCCACCCGGCGCGGGGAGGTCGAGGGCCCCAGCGCCTGGGACGGCTATGCCGCGACCGCCGTCAGCGAGGCGGGGATCCGGGCCCAGGCCACGGGGGAGCGCACGGCCGTGGAGATGATCGAGCGCCCCGCCTTCTACGGCTGATACCCCTCACCCCTCTCCAGCTGACACCAGCGGGCCGACCGTGAGTTACGGTCGGCCCGCTGCGGTCATGGGCCGTGGCCCATGAGCCATGAGCCACGACCCATGGCTCATATCGTCCGGGTCTCGTCCGGTGCGTCACTCATGCGTCACAGCGGTCACACCACGGCACGCCTCCGTCACAGGTGTTCAACAGCCCCGGGCCGTCCTTCACTCAGCGTCGTTGACCGGGCACAGGCTGATGGAGTGTGAGCAGGCGCGCCGTGGCTCCCCCGACGGTCCCACCGGGCCGTGACCGCGACGCCCTGCGGAAGGGCATAAGAGATGACCGACCGGAGGCTGTGGTCGTACAAGGAGATCGCCGCGCACATCGGTGTGCAGACCGACACCGTACGGTCCTACCGCAAGCACGGCCTGCTGCCGCCCCCCGATCATGTGGAGGGCGGCAAGCCGTACTGGTACGCGGATACGATCCGCTCCTGGGTGGTCCGCAGACCCGGCAACCGCCGCGCCCGGCGCGATGGCAAGGACTAGGGGGCGCATCCGCGTGGGCCGCTGAGCGACCTCGCTGAAGTCCGGTGCGGTTCGGGTGCGCCCCGAAGGCGCGCGGGGAACTGCGCGACCGGCCACGACGCAGCCGCGGATGAACGACCGCAGCTTGCGACACTTCCCGCGGAGCGCTTAGCGGCCCGTGCTCACCCGGTCCCGCGCCTCCTCCCCCTCTCCTTGAACCCCGTCCTCACCGTGGGTCCCGTCCTCACCGTGAGGCCCGCCCTTGCCGCCGCAGCGGCGACCGTCGGCCCCGCCACCCGCGGCGGCATCCGTGGCGGCCCCCGTGCCGATATCCGCGGCGGCCTCCGTACCGGAGCCCCCTTGGCGTGCGGCGGGAGCGGACTCCCCCTCGCTCAGCCCGAACCGGGTGTGCAGCCGACGCAGCGGGCCCGGGGCCCACCAGGTGGCCCGGCCGGTCAGCTTCATCACCGCGGGCACCAGCAGCCCGCGCACCACCATCGCGTCCATCAGCACGGCCAGGGCGATACCCAGCCCCAGCATCTTGGTGTTGGTGACCCGCGAGGTGCCGATGCCCACCATCACCACGGCGAGGATCAGCGCCGCCGCCGTGATCAGGCCGCCGGTGCGCCGCAGCCCGAACTCCACCGCCGCCTGATGGTCCCCGGTGCGGTCGTACTCCTCCTTGATCCGGGAGAGCAGGAAGACCCCATAGTCCATGGAGAGTCCGAAGGCGACACAGAACATCAGGACGGGCAGGGTGGTCTCGATATCGCCGGAGGTGGTGAAGGAGAGCGGACCGGACAGATGCCCGTCCTGGAAGACCCACACCACCGCGCCGAACATCGCGGTCAGACTGAGCGCGTTGAGCAGCACGGCCTGAATCGGTATCAGCACGCTTCCGGTGAGCAGGAAGACCAGCAGCAGGGTGACGGCGACGATGATGGCCGCGGCCCAGGGCAGCCGGTCGGCTATGGAGTCCTTGGTGTCCACCAGGACGGCGGCGGTGCCGGTCACCGAGGTGGTGAACGATGGCTCCTGGGCGCGGATCGTCCGCACCAGATTCTGGCTGGCGGCGTCCACGGCCTCGCCCTTGGGCTGCACTGTGATCTCCGCCGAGCCACCGGCCAGCCGCGCCGCCTCCGCCGGCCCCGGCTCGGCCACCCGCCGCCCATCGGCGAACCGGCCCGCCGGGCTGTCCACCCGCAGCACCTTGGGGAGGGCGGAGATCTTGGCGCTGTAGTCGGCGAGGGCCTTGGTGCCGGTGCCCCCGCCCTCGGCGAGGACCTCCACCGCGCCCCCGGGACCGCCGGGGAACCCCTCCCGGATGTGCTGCTGCACCACATGGGACTCGGCGCTCTTCGGCAGCTGGCGGTCATCCGCGGTGCCGAACTCCACCCTCAGGAAGGGGAGTCCCAGCGCGACCAGACCGGCGACGGTGGCCAGCGCGAACATCGGGGCCCGCCGCATCACCAGCCGGGCCAGCCGCGCCCAGCCCGCTCCGGGCTCACCGCCGCGGACCGGGCGGCCACGGCGCAGCAGCCGGGTGAGATCCAGTGCGTTGACCCGGTCGCCCAGGAGGATGAGTGCGGCGGGGAGGACCACCAGGGCGGCGGTGGCGGCGATCAGCACCACCGCGATCCCCGCATAGGCGAAGGAGCGCAGGAAGTACTGCGGGAAGACCAGCATGGCGGCGAGCGAGGCGGCGACGGTCAGCGCCGAGAAGAGCACGGTGCGCCCGGCGGTGCGCAGCGTGGTCGCGACGGCGGGCAGCTTCTCCGCGCCCCGGCCCAGCTCCTCGCGGAAGCGGCGCACGATGAACAGGGCGTAGTCGATGGCGAGTCCGAGGCCGAGTGCGGTGGTCAGGTTCTGCGCGAAGACCGAGACATCGGTGAACTCGGTGAGCCCGCGCAGCACCGCGTCCGTGCCGAGGATCGCGATGATGCCGACCCCGAGCGGCAGCAGGGCGGCCACGGCGCTGCCGAAGACCATCACGAGCAGCACCAGGGTGATGGGCAGGGCGATCATCTCGGCCCGCAGCAGATCCTCCTGGATGGTGGACTGCAGCTCATGGCGGACCGCGACCATCCCGCCGACCCGCACCTCGACCGGACCATGGGCGCCCCGGTAGTGCGGCGCCATGCGCTCCAGCGCCTTGCCCGCCGCCGACTCATCGCCGAGGATCCGCGCGGCGATGATCGCCTCGCCCCGGTCCCGGGCGCGCAGCGAGGACGCGCCGGTGGTCCAGTACGAGGTGACCCCGGTGACCGCCTCCTCGTGCGAGAGCTTCTTGGCCAGCGCCCGGGCCTCGGCGGCGACGGCCGGATCGTCCACGGTCTTCCCGCCGCTGTCGACGAGCAGGATCAGATTGGGCTGGGAGGCGGGGAAGCGCTTCTCGAGCGCCTTGGTGGCATACGCGGACTCGGCCGCCGGGTCCTCCCAGCCGCCGCTTCCCATCCGGTCGGCCACCCCGCTCCCGGCTACGACGGCCAGCGCGGTGAAGATCAAGGCGAGCAACAGGGACAGCCGGGGACGCGCCGTGACCAGGCGGGTCCACCCTCCGATCCGGTCCTCGGGCGGGCGGTTGACATCGGTCATGGCGCGGTGTCCCCTTCACCTGTGCCCCATGCCGCCACCAAATGTCCGTGGGCAGCACGGGTCGTTGATTACCATGGGCGGTAAACACGAGCGACCGCTCGCGTTTCTCAAGAATGCGAGCGGGCGCTCGTGTTTGTCAATCGAACACGGAGAGCCGGGGAAAACAGGTGACCGAGAGCAAGGCGGACCAGCCCCACGAGACGGTGAAGCCGCGCCGCAGACAGGCGCGCGGCGAGCGCCGGATCCAGCAGCTGCTCGACGCCGCAGCCAGCGTCTTCTGCCGCGCCGGCTACACCTCCGCGAGCACCAACGCCATCGCCCGCGAGGCCGGGGTCTCCCCCGGCACGCTGTACCAGTTCTTCCCGAACAAGGAGGCCATCGCCGTCGAGCTCGGCGAACGCCTCAACCGCAGGATGCTGGAGACCCACGGGGTCTTCACCCCCGAGAACGCCGCGCTGCCGCTGCGCGAACTCATCGACGCGGTCCTCGACCCGATGATCGAGTTCAACTGTGCGAACCCCGCCTTCCTGACCCTGCTCCAGTCCTCCGAAGCGCCGGGCAACTTCCTCGAGGAACACGCCGCCCAGCACGACTCGATCCAGGACCGCATCGAGGAGCTGATCGGCGTCCGCAACCCCGAGCTCTCCCCCGAGCGCCGCACCCACACCGCGAGCATGGCGTTCGCCCTGTTCAAGGCCGGACTGGGGCTGATCCTCGGCCATGAGGGCGCCGAACGGGAGGCGTACGTCACGGAGTTGAAGACCGCCCTGTACGGCTACCTCGCCCCGGTGCTCGGCACCGGAGGAGCCCCCGCCCGGCCCTGAGCCCCGCACCACACCCCGTTCACCCGGGCCCCCTCCCACCCCGGACCGCGGAGGAGTGCACGCGGGCCCGACCCACCCGTCACCGACCGGCGCACCACCGGCTTCCATCCATACCCCCTAGGGGTATAAAGTGGGGAGCGTCAGGAGACGCTGAGGCATTCCGGCGCCCCCTGCGCACCGACCGTCACGCCCACCCCACACAGGAGAACCCCATGAGCTCCGAGGCAGTCACCACCGTCTACAAGGTGACCGGCATGACCTGCGGCCACTGCGAAGGCGCCGTCGCCGAGGAGATCGGCGCGCTCGCAGGCGTCACCTCCGTCAAGGCCGCGGCCTCCACCGGCCAGGTCACCGTGGTCTCGGCCGCCCCACTGGACGAGGGGACCGTCCGCGCCGCCGTGGACGAGGCGGGCTACGAGCTCGCCGGCCGGGCCTGAGCGAGCCCCCACCAAACCTCCGCCGGACCGTGCCGCCCTGCTCATACAGCCGCCGTACGGCCCGGCCCTCCTCCCAGGAGACCAGACATGACCAGCACGGCACCCCCCGCCGGGCCCGCCGCCGACACCACGGCGACGGGCGGCGGGCCCTCACAGGTCGAGCTCGCCATCGGCGGGATGACCTGTGCGTCCTGCGCCGCCCGTGTCGAGAAGAAACTCAACCGCCTCGACGGCGTCACCGCCACGGTGAACTTCGCCACCGAGAAGGCCAAGGTGTCCTACGGCGAGGGGATCGAGGTCGCCGACCTGATCGCCACCGTCGTCAAGACCGGGTACACCGCCGAGGAACCGCGCCCCGCCGTGCCCGAGCCCCGCGCCCCCGAGGGCGCCGCCGCGCCGGGGGCCGCCCCGCGCGGTGAGGCCGCACCGGACGCCCTGCGCCACCGCACGCTCGTCTCCCTCGCGCTGTCCCTGCCCGTCGTGGTGCTGGCGATGGTGCCGTCCCTCCAGTTCGACAACTGGCAGTGGCTCTCGCTCACCCTCGCCGCGCCGGTCGTCGTCTGGGGCGGCGCGCCCTTCCACAAGGCCGCCTGGGCGAACGCCCGGCACGGCGCGGCCACCATGGACACCCTCGTCTCCATCGGCACCCTGGCGGCCCTCGGCTGGTCCGCGTGGGCGCTGTTCTTCGGCGAGGCGGGCATGCCCGGGATGCGGCACGGCTTCGACCTCACCGTCTCCCGCACCGACGGATCGTCCTCGATCTATCTGGAGGCGGCGGCCGGAGTGACCGCGCTGATCCTCCTCGGCCGCCATCTGGAGGCGAAGTCCAAGCGGCGGGCGGGCGCGGCGCTGCGCGCGCTGCTGGAGCTCGGCGCCAAGGACGTGGCCGTCCTCCGGTACGAGGGGGACGGGCGCGAAGCGCTCCCGGCCGAGGACGGTGGGCGACGGGCGGCCAGGGAGGTACGGGTCCCCGTCGGCGAGCTGGTCGTCGGCGACCGCTTCGTGGTGCGCCCCGGCGAGAAGATCGCCACCGACGGCACGGTGGTCGAGGGCTCCTCCGCCGTGGACGCCTCGATGCTGACCGGAGAGTCGGTGCCGGTGGACGTGGGGGTCGGCGACGCGGTGGCGGGCGCGACCGTCAACGCGTCGGGCCGGATCGTGGTCGAGGCCACCCGGGTCGGCGCGGACACCCAGCTGTCCCGCATGGCCAAGCTGGTCGAGGACGCGCAGAACGGCAAGGCCGAGGTGCAGCGGCTCGCCGACCGGGTCTCGGGGATCTTCGTACCGATCGTGCTGCTGATCGCCGTCGGCACCCTGCTGGGCTGGCTGCTCACCACCGGCGACACGGCCGCCGCCTTCACCGCGGCCGTCGCCGTCCTGATCATCGCCTGCCCCTGCGCCCTGGGCCTGGCCACCCCGACCGCGCTCATGGTCGGCACCGGCCGCGGCGCCCAGCTGGGCATCCTGATCAAGGGGCCCGAGGTGCTGGAGTCCACGCGCCGGGTGGACACCGTCGTACTGGACAAGACCGGCACCGTGACGGCCGGGCGGATGCGGCTGCGCGGGGCCCTTACGGCGCCCGGCGTGGACGAACAGGAGCTGCTGCGGCTCGCGGGCGCCCTGGAACACGCCTCCGAGCACCCGATCGCGCGGGCCATCGCGGACGGCGCGGCCGAGCGGATCGGCGACCTCCCGGCGCCCGCCGACTTCCGCTCCGAGCCCGGCCTCGGCGTCCAGGGCACGGTGGACGGCCATGCGGTGCTGGTCGGCCGCGAGAAGCTGCTGGGCGCCCGGGCCATCGAGCTGCCCGCGGACCTGGCGGCCGCCAAGGCGGCGGCCGAGTCCGAGGGGCGCACGGCGGTCGCGGTGGCCTGGGACGGCGAGGCGCGCGGCGTCCTCCTGGTGGCCGACGCCGTCAAGGAGACCAGCGCCGAGGCGGTCGCCCAGCTACGGGCGCTCGGCCTCACCCCGATCCTGCTGACCGGCGACAACCGGCTGGTCGCCGAGGCGGTGGCCCGCGAGGTCGGCATCGACGACGTCATCGCCGAGGTGCTGCCGCAGGACAAGGTGGACGTCGTGAAGCGGCTGCAGAGCGAGGGCCGTACGGTCGCCATGGTGGGCGACGGGATCAACGACGCGGCCGCCCTCGCCACCGCCGACCTCGGGCTCGCGATGGGCACGGGCACGGACGCGGCCATCGAGTCCGGGGACCTGACCCTGGTCCGGGGCGATCTGCGGGTGGCGGCGGACGCGATCCGGCTGGCGCGCCGCACCCTCGGCACCATCAAGGGCAACCTCTTCTGGGCCTTCGGCTACAACGTCGCCGCGCTGCCGCTCGCGGCGGCCGGACTGCTGAACCCGATGATCGCGGGAGCCGCCATGGCGTTCTCGTCCGTATTCGTGGTGACGAACAGTCTGCGACTGCGGACCTTCACAGCATCCACATAGATTCACCAAGTCCCCATAAGCCGCACAACACCCATACGACAGAGCCTCGATCTTCAAATCGAGGCTCTTGCCCTTTTATGGCCCTTATGGCAAGAGACGCAGATCACATGCAACCCAACGTAACTATTGAGGGGGGTCGCGAGTCTAATGGGATGGTGGGGATACGTCTTGGGGGACGCATCCCGCAACGCGTAGCCGGGACGACGTACTCGGGGAGCTTTGAGCGGCCCTTCCGTAGGTACGCGTCCCGGCAGATCGCGCCACCACACGGCCCACAAGGGCCCGTAGACGCCCGGCCGGATCCCGTGGGGGGAATCCGCTCCGGGGCAAGGGAAGCGCCCCGCTCCGACCCGTGGGGGGATCGGCAGCGGGGCGCTTCTGGTTTTCTTGAGACTCGGTTCGCCTCCGGCCGGAAGACCCCAGGGGCCGGCCGCACGAAGGTGCCCGGCCAGCTCATACGAGTGCCCCCGACCAACCAGGACGGGGGCACCGGGAGACTCAGTGGTGCTCTAGCGCTGCTCGACCGGGACGAAGTCGCGCTCCACCACACCCGTGTAAATCTGGCGGGGGCGGCCGATGCGGGAGCCCGGCTCTTTGATCATCTCGTGCCACTGGGCGATCCAGCCCGGCAGCCGGCCGAGCGCGAACAGCACGGTGAACATCTCCGTCGGGAAGCCCATCGCCCGGTAGATCAGACCGGTGTAGAAGTCCACGTTCGGGTAGAGCTTGCGCTCCACGAAGTAGTCGTCCGCGAGCGCGTGCTCCTCCAGCTTGAGCGCGATGTCAAGCAGCTCGTCGGACTTGCCGAGCGCGGAAAGGACATCGTGCGCCGCCGACTTGATGATCTTCGCCCGGGGGTCGAAGTTCTTGTAGACGCGGTGCCCGAAGCCCATGAGCTTCACGCCGTCTTCCTTGTTCTTCACCTTGCGGATGAAGGTGTCGACATCGCTGCCCGAAGCCTGGATGCCCTCGAGCATCTCCAGCACGGACTGGTTGGCGCCGCCGTGCAGGGGGCCCCACAGGGCGTTGATGCCCGCCGAGATGGAGGCGAACATATTGGCCTGCGAGGAGCCGACCAGCCGCACCGTGGAGGTCGAACAGTTCTGCTCGTGGTCGGCGTGCAGAATCAGCAGCTTGTCGAGCGCGGAGACCACGATCGGGTCGAGCTCGTACTCCTGCGCGGGGACCGAGAAGGTCATCCGGAGGAAGTTCTCGACATAGCCGAGGTCATTGCGCGGATAGACAAAGGGGTGGCCGACCGACTTCTTGTACGCGTAGGCGGCGATGGTCGGCAGCTTGGCCAGCAGCCGGATCGTCGAGAGGTTGCGCTGCTTCTCGTCGAACGGGTTGTGGCTGTCCTGGTAGAAGGTCGACAGCGCGCTGACCACGGAGGACAGCATCGCCATCGGATGGGCGTCACGCGGGAATCCGTCGTAGAACCGCTTGACGTCCTCGTGCAGCAGCGTGTGGCGGGTGACGTCCTCACGGAAGGCCGCCAGTTCATCGACGGTCGGCAGCTCCCCGTTGATCAGCAGGAAGGCCGTCTCCAGGAAGGAGGCGCGCTCCGCCAGCTGCTCGATGGGGTAGCCGCGGTAACGCAGGATGCCCTGCTCACCGTCCAGATAGGTGATCGCGGATTTGTACGCGGCGGTGTTGCCGTAACCGGAGTCCAGGGTCACCAGACCGGTCTGGGCGCGCAGCTTCCCGATGTCGAAGCCCTTGTCGCCGACGGTGCTGTCGACCAACGGGTAGGTGTACTCGCCGTCCCCGTACCGCAGTACTACAGAGTTGTCGCTCACGTCATCCCTCACCGACGTCTGGTTCTCTTCTTCGAGGTGCCCTGACTTCCCCCACCTTCCCCTACTCGGGTAGCGAACGTGCACTCGGGGTCGGCCGAAGAGCCTTTTGGCGGCACTCAGTGCCGCCTTCCACGGCCATCCTGCCCCGTTCGTCATCGTTCGGAAACCCATCGGACACGCTCGACTGTCACATCGCCGCCGAGTCGGTGATCCAGCGCGGTACAGCGCCTGCCCGCCGAGACGGTGCGCACCGCCTGCCCCAGCGCGCGGCGCGAGCCGACCAGCACCACAAGGCGCTTGGCGCGGGTCACGGCCGTGTACAGGAGGTTGCGCTGCAGCATCATCCAGGCCCCAGTGGTCACCGGGATCACGACGGCCGGGTACTCACTGCCCTGTGACCGGTGGATGGTCACCGCATAGGCATGAGCCAGCTCGTCCAGCTCGTCGAAGTCGTACGGCACCTCCTCGTCCTCGTCCGTCCGCACGGTCAGCCGCTGCTCATCGGTGTCGAGTGAGGTGACGACGCCAACCGTGCCGTTGAAGACCCCATTGGCCCCTTTCTCATAATTGTTACGGATCTGGGTCACCTTGTCGCCGACCCGGAAGACCCGGCCGCCGAAGCGGCGCTCCGGGAGGTCCGGGCGGGCCGGGGTGATGGCCTGCTGAAGCAGTCCGTTGAGCGTGCCCGCGCCCGCCGGGCCGCGGTGCATCGGGGCCAGAACCTGCACGTCACGGCGGGGGTCAAGGCCGAACTTCGCGGGGATGCGGCGGGCCGCGACATCGACCGTGAGCCGCCCGGCCTCCTCGGTGTCGTCCTCGACGAAGAGGAAGAAGTCAGACAGGCCCTGGGTGACCGGCGGCACCCCCTCGTTGATCCGGTGGGCGTTGGTGACCACTCCGGACTGCTGGGCCTGGCGGAAGATCCGGGTCAGCCGGACCGCGGGGACGGGGCTGCCGGGGGCCAGCAGATCGCGCAGCACCTCCCCCGCGCCCACGCTGGGCAGCTGGTCCACATCGCCGACGAAGAGCAGATGGGCACCGGGCGGGACGGCCTTGACCAGCTTGTTGGCCAGCAGCAGATCGAGCATGGACGCCTCGTCGACCACCACCAGGTCCGCGTCGAGCGGGCGGTCCCTGTCGTACGCCGCGTCCCCGCCGGGCTTGAGCTCCAGCAGCCGGTGGACGGTGGACGCCTCGGCGCCGGTCAGCTCGGACAGCCGCTTGGCGGCCCGGCCGGTGGGCGCCGCGAGCACCACCTTGGCCTTCTTGGCGCGGGCCAGCTCCACCACGGACCGCACGGTGAAGGACTTGCCGCAGCCGGGGCCGCCGGTGAGCACCGCGACCTTCTCGGTCAGCGCGAGCCGCACCGCCTGGCTCTGCTCGGACGCCAGGTCGGCGCCGGTGCGGCCGGCCAGCCAGCCCAGCGCCTTGTCCCAGTCCACGCCCCGGAAGGCGGGCAGCCGGTCCTCCTCGGTGCGCAGCAGCCGCAGCACCTGACCCGCGAGGGAGATCTCGGCGCGGTGGAAGGGCACCAGATAGACGGCGGAGACCGGCTCGCCGTCCTCCGGGCCCGGGACCTGCTCGCGCACCACGCCCTCGTCCTCACCCGCGAGCTCGCCCAGGCAGTCGATGACCAGGCCGGTGTCCACCTGGAGCAACTTCACCGCGTTCGCGATGAGTTGCTCCTCGGGGAGATAGCAGTGGCCCTGGTCGGCGGACTGGGACAGCGCGTACTGCAGACCGGCCTTCACCCGGTCGGGGCTGTCATGGGGGATGCCGACCGACTGGGCGATCTTGTCGGCGGTGAGGAAGCCGATGCCCCAGACGTCGGCCGCCAGCCGGTACGGCTCGTTCTTCACGACCGAGATCGAGGCGTCTCCGTACTTCTTATAGATCCGCACCGCGATGGAGGTGGAGACGCCGACCCCCTGGAGGAAGACCATCACCTCCTTGATGGCCTTCTGCTCCTCCCAGGCAGCGGCGATCATCTTCGTGCGCTTGGGGCCGAGGCCCGGGACCTCGACCAGCCGCTTGGGCTCCTGCTCGATGACGTCGAGGGTGTCGACGCCGAAGTGCTCGGTGATCCGGTCGGCGATCCGGGGGCCGATGCCCTTGATCAGCCCGGAGCCGAGATAGCGCCGGATGCCCTGGACGGTGGCGGGGAGGACGGTCTGGTAGTTCTCGACCGTGAACTGTTTGCCATATTGCGGATGGGAACCCCAACGGCCCTCCATCCGCAGCGACTCGCCCGGCTGGGCGCCCAGCAGCGAGCCGACGACGGTGAGCAGATCGCCGGAGCCACGGCCGGTGTCGACCCGCGCGACCGTATAGCCGTTCTCCTCATTGGCGTAGGTGATCCGCTCCAGGACCCCTTCCACCACCGCGAGTTTGAGCATGCCCCGACCGTACCGCCGGGAGCCGACAGGCGGTTCGGGCCTGTGGACAACGCCCGTGAGGAAGAGCACGGGTGCGGGTTCTGGGGTTCTGGGGTCCCTTGGCCCCTGTGCCCCTGGACCCTTGGGCCCCTGGGCGGACTATCACGATCCGGTTTCACCGGGGGCCAGCCTCTTGCCACCTTCCATGTAATCGATTCCAATCTCATGTAATCGATTCCACAAGGAGGTGGACGATGCCGGCCATCAAGGACGTGGCGCGGCGTGCCGGGGTCTCCGTGGCGACGGTCTCACGGGTGCTCAACGACCACCCCTCCGTCCGCGTGGACACCCGCGAACGGGTGCTCGCCGCGGTCGCCGACCTCGGCTATCGCCCCAACGCGGTGGCCCGCTCGCTGCGCACCGACCAGACCCGGGCCCTGGGGCTGGTCATCAGCGATGTGCTGAATCCCTTCTTCACCGAGCTGGCCCGCTCGGTCGAGGACGCCGCCCGCGAGCTGGACTACAGCGTGGTCATCGGCAACGCCGATGAGCGGCCCGACCTCCAGGACCACCATGTGCGTACCCTCATGGACCGCCGCATAGACGGACTGCTGGTCAGCCCCACCGACGGCGGCTCCCCCATGATGCTGGCCGCCGCCCGCGCGGGCACCCCCATGGTCTTCGTGGACCGCTGGATCGAGGGCGAGGGCCTAGACCGGGTGCCGGTGGTCCGCACCGACGGGCAGGGGGCCATCCGCGCCCTGGTGGCCCATCTGTGCGCCCTGGGCCACCGCCGGGTCGCGATCATCGCGGGCCCCGCGGCCACCACGACCGGCCGCGAACGGGTGGCCGCCTTCCGCTCCGCGCTGCGCGAGTCCGGTCTCGCGCTGTCCGCGGACCTCATCGGCCAGGGGGACTTCCAGGCCGACAGCGGCCGCCGGGTGACCGCCCGCTTCCTCGATCTGCCGCACCCCCCGGACGCCATCTTCGCCGCCGACAACCTCATGGCGCTCGGCGCGATGGACGAGATCCGCGCCCGGGGGCTGCGGGTGCCGGACGATGTGGCGCTCGCCGCGTTCGACGACATCCCCTGGTTCGTCCACACCGATCCACCGATCACCGCCATCGCCCAGCCGACCGGAGCCCTCGGCCGAGCCGCCGTGACGGCGCTGATCGACCTCGTCGAAGGGCGGCCCGCCGAGTCGGTGACCCTGTCCGCCCGTCTGGTCACCCGCCGCTCGTGCGGCGAGTCCGAAGGGAGCACACCATGAGTGCCGAGTCCGAGCGGTCCTCCCCCGGCCCCGCGGACGACGCGGGCGCGTCGGCGGCACGGAACGCGGACCCCACGCACGCGGATCCCACGCCCTCGAGCGCCCCGTCCACGGGAGCTACGTCGGCCGCCTCCACGTCCTCGGGCGCCGCGTCCGCCCCGTCCCCGCCCTCCCGGGGCAGCGCGCCGACCCCGAACTCCGGGGCCGCGGAAGGAGGCACGGGGTCCGCGCGGCCGGACGCCGAAGCCGTGAGCACGGGTGGCGCTGACGGGGCCGTGAGCACGGGTGGCGCTGACGGGGCCGGGAGCACGGGTGGCGCTGACGAGCCCGGGAGCACGGGTGGCGCTGACGAGCCCGGGAGCACGGGTGGCGCTTCCGGCACGGCCGCGGACACGGCGCCGGACTCCCGGCCTCGGCGTCCGGCCGCGGACACCGCGCCCAGCTCCCACACCCCGGCCCCGGACACCGCGCCCAGCCCCCACGGCTCGGCGCCGGACGGCGCGTCCGCGGGCGGCGCCGGGCCGGAGTTGCTGCGCATGGAGGGCGTCCGTAAGACCTTCCCCGGAGTGATCGCGCTGGACGGGGTGGACTTCGATCTGCGCCCGGGCGAAGTGCATGTCCTCCTGGGTGAGAACGGCGCGGGCAAGTCCACGCTGATCAAGATGGTCTCCGGCGCCCACCGCCCCGACGGCGGGCGGATCCTGGTCGACGGCGAGCCGGTGCGGATCAACAGCGCACAGGACGCCGAACGGCTCGGAATCGCCACCATCTACCAGGAGTTCAACCTCGTCCCTGACCTCACCGTGGCCGAGAACATCTTCCTGGGCCGTCAGCCGCGCCGCTTCGGCATGATCGACCGCAAGGCGATGGACGCGCGCGCCGCCGAGCTGCTGGCCCGCGTCGGGGTGGATGTCCCGCCCCGGACCCGGGTCGGCGACCTCGGCATCGCCCGGCTCCAGATGGTGGAGATCGCCAAGGCGCTGAGCCTGGAGGCCCGCGTCCTGATCATGGACGAGCCGACCGCCGTGCTCACCACCGAGGAGGTCGACAAGCTCTTCCGGATCGTGCGCACCCTGCGCGCGGACGGTGTGGGCGTCGTCTTCATCACCCACCACCTGGAGGAGATCGCCGCCCTGGGCGACCGGGTCACCGTGCTGCGCGACGGCCGCAGCGTCGCCCAGGTCCCGGCCAGCACCGACAGGGACGAGTTGGTGCGGCTGATGGTGGGCCGCTCCATAGAGCAGCAGTACCCGCGCGAGCGCGGGGGCGCCGGTGAGCCCCTGCTGAAGGTCCGGGGGCTCACCCGGAACGGCAGCTTCCAGGACATCGGCTTCGAGGTGCGGGCCGGGGAGGTGGTGGGCCTGGCGGGGCTGGTCGGTGCGGGCCGTACGGAGGTCGTCAGGGCGCTGTTCGGCGCCGACCCGTATGACGCAGGCTCCGTCGAGGTGCTTGGCCGCCCGCTGCCCGGCCATGACGTGGTGGCCGCCATGCGGGCCGGGATCGGCCTCGTCCCCGAGGACCGTAAGGGCCAGGGCCTGGTCCTGGACGGCTCAGTACAGGAGAACCTGGGCCTGGTCACGCTGCGCGCCGCCACCCGCGCCGGGCTGGTCGACCGGGCCGCCCAGCGGCGCTCGGCGGCCGGTGTCGCCGAGCGGCTGGCCGTCCGGATGGCCGGGCTCGACCAGCGGGTGCGCACCCTCTCCGGCGGCAACCAGCAGAAGGTCGTCATCGGCAAGTGGCTGCTCGCCGACAGCAAGGTGCTGATCCTCGACGAGCCGACCCGCGGGATCGACGTGGGCGCCAAGGTCGAGATCTACCGGCTCATCAACGAACTCACCGCGTCCGGCCACGCCGTGCTGATGATCTCCAGCGATCTGCCCGAGGTGCTGGGGATGAGCGACCGGGTCCTGGTCATGGCCCAGGGCCGGATCGCGGGCGAGCTGACCGCGCACGACGCGACCCAGGACGCCGTGATGGCCCTGGCAGTGAAGGACGTCAAGGACGCCGACGAAGGGGTCGGCGGCAAGGAAAGGGAGGGCTCCCGTGGCCACTGACACGCTTGAGCGCACGAAGCACCCCGGGGGCTCGGTGGCGCTGCGCCGCGTACTGCTCGACAACGGCGCCCTGAGCGCCCTGGTGCTGCTGGTGGCCGCCATGGCGCTGCTGTCCGGCGACTTCCTCACCACCGACAACCTCCTCAACGTCGGCGTCCAGGCGGCGGTCACCGCGATCCTCGCCTTCGGCGTCACCTTCGTCATCGTCTCCGCGGGCATCGACCTGTCGGTCGGCTCGGTGGCCGCGCTGTCCGCCACCGTGCTCGCCTGGTCCGCGACCTCACAGGGGCTGCCGGTGTGGTTCGCGGCGCTCCTGGCGCTCACCACCGGTGTCGCCTGCGGGCTGGTCAGCGGGGCGCTGGTCGCCTTCGGGAAGCTGCCGCCGTTCATCGCCACGCTCGCGATGCTGTCGATCGGCCGCGGACTGGCCCTGGTGATCTCCCAGGGCAGCCCGATAGCCGTTCCCGACTCGGTGTCAGGACTCGGCGACACCCTTGGCGGCTGGCTGCCCGTCCCGGTGATCGTGATGGTCGTGATGGGCCTGGTCACCGCGGGGGTGCTGGGCCGTACGTACCCGGGCCGGGCGATGTACGCGATCGGCGGGAACGAGGAGGCGGCCCGGCTCTCCGGGATCCGGGTGACCCGCCAGAAGCTGGTCGTCTACGCGCTCTCCGGCGGTTTCGCGGCCGTCGCGGGCATCGTGCTCGCCTCCCGGCTGTCCTCCGCACAGCCCCAGGCGGCGGTCGGCTACGAGCTCGACGCGATCGCCGCGGTGGTCATCGGCGGCGCCAGCCTGTCCGGTGGCGTCGGTAAGGCGTCCGGCACGCTCATCGGCGCGCTGATCCTCGCGGTGCTGCGCAACGGGCTCAACCTGCTGGAGGTGTCCGCCTTCTGGCAGCAGGTGGTCATTGGTGTCGTCATCGCGCTCGCGGTGCTGCTGGACACGGTGCGGCGGCGCGCCGGGGCCGGGCCGGGCGCGCCCGGGGCCGCGGCGGGCGGGCCGTCCGGTGGCGGCCGTAAGAAGGCCGTCGACGCGGGCAAGTTCGCGCTGGCCGCCGTGGTCGTCGTCGCCATCGCCTTCGGCGCCTCCGTGTGGCGCTCCGGCTCCTCCGGGGGCGCGTCCACCAAGGTCGGTCTGTCGGTCTCCACCCTCAACAACCCCTTCTTCGTACAGCTGAAGGCGGGCGCCCAGGAGGAGGCCAAGCGCGCCGGTGTCAGCCTTACGGTCACCGACGCCCAGAACGACGCCTCCCAGCAGGCCAATCAGATCCAGAACTTCACCAGCCAGAATATGAAGTCGATCATCATCAACCCGGTCGACTCCGATGCCGCGGGCCCGTCCGTGCGGGCCGCCGACAAGGCGGGCATCCCGGTGCTCGCCGCGGACCGCGGCGTCAACAAGGCGAAGACCGCGACCCTGGTGGCGTCCGACAACGTCACGGGCGGCAAGCTGGCCGCGAAGACGCTCGCCGAGCGGCTTGGGAAGAAGGGCACGATCCTGGTGCTGCAGGGCACCCCCGGCACCTCGGCCTCGCGTGAGCGCGGTAAGGGCTTCACGGAGGGCCTTAAGGCGTACCCGGACATCAAGGTCGTCGGCAAGCAGAGCGCCGACTTCGACCGGGCCAAGGGGCTGGATGTGACCACCAATCTGCTCCAGGGCCACCCGGGCGTCGACGGGATCTTCGCCGAGAACGACGAGATGGCGCTCGGCGCGGTCAAGGCGCTCGGGTCCAAGGCGGGCAAGTCCGTCGCGGTCGTCGGCTTCGACGGCACCCCCGACGGGCTCAAGGCCGTCGAGAACGGCACCCTCGCCGCGACCGTCGCCCAGCAGCCGAAGGAGTTGGGCCGGATGGTGGTGGAGAACGCCGTCAAGGCCGCCAAGGGGCAGAAGATCGACGGCACGGTGAAGGTGCCGGTGAAGGTCGTCGCCGCGAAGTGAGGAGTGAAGGGCGTTCGTCGCTGGGAAGTCGACGTGATGGTCGTCACCGCGGAGTGACAGACGAAAGGACGTGCGGATGCACGACTACGACCTGCTGGTCGTGGGGTCGGCCAATGCCGATCTGGTGATCGGTGTCGACCGCCGCCCCGGGGCCGGTGAGACGGTCCTCGGGTCCGACCTGGCGGTCCACCCGGGCGGCAAGGGTGCCAACCAGGCCGTCGCCGCCGCCCGGTTGGGGGCCCGGACGGCCCTGCTGGCCCGGGTCGGCGACGACGAGTACGGCCGACTGCTGCTCGACTCGCAGCGGTCGGCCGGGGTCGACACCGTGGGCGTGCTGGTCGGCGGCGCGCCCACCGGGGTCGCGCTGATCACGGTGGACCCCTCGGGCGACAACAGCATCGTGGTCTCCCAGGGGGCCAACGCCCGGCTGACTCCCGGCGACGTCCGGGCCGCCGCCAGCCTGCTGGCCGCGGCGCGGGTGGTCTCCGTACAGCTGGAGATCCCGCTGGAGTCGGTCGCCGAGGTGGTCCGTACGGCGGCCGCGGGCTTCGGCGACCGCCCCGGGCCGCGGGTGGTGCTCAACCCCTCGCCGACCGCACCGCTGCCCGCCGATGTGCTGGCCGCGTGTGATCCGCTGGTGGTCAACGAGCACGAGGCGCGGTTCCTGCTGAGCGACGACCCGGTGGGGTCCTCCGACGACCCCGAGGAGTGGGCCGCCGCCCTGCTCTCGCGCGGTCCGCACTCGGTCGTGGTGACCCTGGGCGGCGAGGGCGCGCTGGTCGCCGGCGGCGACCGTACGGTGCTCGTGCCCAGTCCCGCGGTGACGGCCGTGGACACCACGGGCGCCGGGGACGCCTTCACCGGCGCGCTCGCCTGGCGCCTCGGCGTCGGCGACGACCTGGTGGCGGCGGTGCGGTTCGCGGTGCGGGTGGGCGCCGCGGCGGTGACCCGGGCCGGGGCGCAGGCGTCCTTCCCCACCGCCGAGGAGGTGGCGGCCCTGTGAAGCGCTCCGGGATCCTCAACCGCCATCTGAGCGCGGGCATCGCCCTGTTGGGCCACACCGACACGGTGATGGTGTGCGACGCGGGCCTGCCGATACCGGACGGGCCGTTCGTGGTGGACCTCGCCTTCACGGCCGGGGTGCCGTCGTTCGAGCGGGTGCTCACCGGGCTGCTGGACGAGCTGGTGGTCGAACGGGCCACGGCGGCGCGGGAGGTGCGCGACCGCAACCCCGCGGCGACCGCCCTGCTCGACCGCCTCTTCCCGGCGCCCGCGCTGGACTTGGTCCCGCACGAGGAGCTGAAGACGCTGACGGCGGGGGCGCGGCTGGTGGTGCGTACGGGCGAGGCGCGGCCGTACGCGAATGTGCTGCTGCGGTGCGGGGTGCCGTTCTGAGGGTGAGGGGTTTCGAGGGGCCCGGCCGTGGTCCGGGCCCCTCGCTCTCCCCTCCCAGGGCTTCCTCTCGAATCCCCCCCGGATCCCCCCAGGAAGCCCAATGCCAGGTACGACCCGCCAAGGGCGGCAACGGTTGTACGGCGAGGGGCGAAAGATTTTTCCTCGGCGCTCGGCGAAAGATCTTCCGGGGCGGTCGGCGAAGGATTTTCCGGGGCGCGACAACCTCGGGTGGGGCCGCACGTCTGGTGGAATGAAGGCGGGTTCCGGAACGGGTCCTCGGATCCTCGGCGCACGCCTCGCCCTTCAGCGTTCGCCCAATCCTTTCGGGAGTCGTTCCGTATGCGTCACGTCCGCGCCAAGAAGCCGAACCGCCGTCTGCGCCCCTGGATCGTGGGGTCGGCCGCCGGGGTCGCCCTGATCGTGGGCGGGGGCATCGCCGCACAGGCGGCCACCTCCGACCACTCCCGCCCGGCCGAGCCGGTCCCGTCGGCGACGTCGAAGCCGGAGCCCACGAAGCCGCCCACCAGCAGGCCGGAGCCCACGAAGCCGCCGACGAGCAGGCCCGAACCCACCAGGCCCGAACCCACCAAGCCGCCGACCAGCAAGCCCGAGCCGACCCAGCCGCCCACCAGCGTCCCCGAGCCGACCAAGCCCGCGCCCACGCCGCCGCACACCGCCGCGCCGGAACCCACCAAGCCCGGCCCGACCCAGCCGCCCACCAATGTCCCCGAGCCCACCAAGCCCGCGCCCACGCCGCCGCACACCGCCGCGCCGGAACCCACCAAGCCCGGCCCGACCCAGCCGCCCACCAATGTCCCCGAGCCCACCAAGCCCGCGGCCACCAAGGCCAGCCGCTAGCCCGACCAGGGGTGGGGCGGGGCCGGATCCGGAGCCGGTCCCGCCGCACCGATGAGGTGAACGAGGACGATGCAGCTCACTCTTGTCCTGCCCTGTTGGGCCCGTGTCCGGCCCTGGTGGGCCCGGCTGCTCCGCCGTGCCCGGACGGCCGCGTCGACACCGCCGGCGGAGACGCCGCGCACCGGGCGTCGGCCACGGTCGTTCCGGGCGCTACGGCCGGTGGGCGCCCGGGGCGACGGGGAGCCCGGCCCGACCCTGGCCGATCTGTACCAGGCACGGCGGCTGGACATGATCCGGCTGGCGGTCTTCCTGGTGGACGACCTGCACACCGCCGAGGATGTCGTCCAGGACGCCTTCGCCGCCGTCTGCCGACGGCACGGCTCACGGCTGGACAGCCTCCAGGACGCCCACGCCTATCTGCACACCGCCGTGGTGAACGCCGCCCGCTCGGTGCTGCGCCGACGACGTACGGCACGCGCGTACACCCCGCCGTACCAGGGGCCGGGGGCGCCCGTGGACGAGCCGCTGCTGCTCGCCGAGGAGCACCGGCAGGTCCTGGACGCGCTGGCCGAACTCACCCCGCGCCAGCGCGAGGTGCTGGTGCTGCGCTATTGGTCCGAGTTGACCGAGGCCCAGATAGCCGAGGCGCTCGGCGTCTCCCGAGGCACCGTGAAGTCGACCGCGAGCCGTGCGCTCGTCACCCTGGAGAAGCTGTTGGAGGCGGCCCGATGAGCACTCCTTCACCACGCGTCGAGGAGCGGCTGCGCGCGGCGCTCGACGCCCGGGCGCGCCTCATCGACGCCCACGATGTGTCCCCGTACCAGCCACCCAGCGGCCCGACGTGGGGCGTGCGGCGGATCCGGCGGGTCGTGTCCGCCGTCGCGGTGACGGTGGCGGCAGCGGCGGCCGTCGCCTTCCTGCTGCTGTCCGGCAACCCGGAACGCCCCCACCCGACACCACCCGCACACGACCCCCGGACCTCTCCTCCCGCCACCTCGGCCCCGTCGACCCCCACGTCAAAACCCTCCCCAGCCTCACCCCCAGAAACCCCACCCCAAACCGGCCCCGGAACCACTCCCCCGACGCCCTGACAGCCGAACCACCCTTGGGGCGAACCCCACCGCTTTCGGTGTGCGACTGATCGGCCGTCCCCGGGGTCGGCCGGGAGTACCGTTCAGAGTGTCTACGTCAGAACGGAGCACCAGCATGCCCCATCAGACCGACATGCCGGACGGCTCACAGACCAACGGGCAGAGGCTCAAGCGTCTACGCATGCGCCGCCGTTGGGATCAGCGGAAACTCGCCGAAGCGTCCGGTTACTCTCTCTCAGCCGTGCGGAAGTTCGAACAGGGCCATCGCAGTTTGGACCGCGCCGACGTGATCCTTGCCTTCTCCAAGGCGCTGGACTGTCACCCCACCGAAATCACCGGGCAGCCGTACACACCGCCCGACTCTGACCGCGACGGCCAAGCCGCCCTCGCCTCCGTTGGCGCCGTACGCCGGGCTCTGCTCCGTCACGGGCGCCCGGCCCGGCCCACCGGCCAAGAGGCGGCGGGGGTGGACCTGAATACGCTTCGCGAACGCGTCGCCGCCGCGAACGGTCACCGGCAGGGCGCTTCCCTGACCAAGCTCGGCGATCTCCTTCCTGCTCTGCTGCGGGACCTCCAGGTCTCGGTCGACGTGTATGCCGGAGATCGGCGGCGCGAGGCGTACGATCTGCTCGCCTCCGGCTACGAGTGCGCCATGCAGTACCTCTACAAGTTGGGCCGCAGCTCAGACGCAACCCTCGCGACCGAGCGCGTGCTGTGGTCCGCCGAGCAGACCGAAGACCCACTCCGCGTCCTCTCCGCTCGTTGGTACGACGCGGGGGAATTCTTGAGTATCGGGGAGCACGATGAGGCTGGCGCCATCATCGACGGCGCACTCTCCACGCTCGGAGCGATGCGTGCTGACAGTCCGGAAAAGGTCTCGCTCACCGGGGCGTTCCATCTAAAGGCCAGCCTCAATCACGCCCGTGCGACAGACAGCGAGGCGGCCGAACGGCACTTGAAGAAGGCGCAGAAGCAAGCGGAGCTGCTGGGGCATGACCGCAACGACTACGAGTTGCAATTCGGCCCCACCAACTGCGCGATCTGGTCGGTCAGTTTGCCGGTGGAGATGGGCAGGGGGCGGGAAGCGGTTCGTCGCGCCGAGCTCGTTACTCGCGCACTGCCCGACCAGTACGCCCCGGAACGGCGTAGCCATCACTACATCGACGTGGGCCGGGCCTACTACTACAACGGGCAGCATGACGAAGCCTTCGAGGCGTTCGTCAAGGCCGAGCGGCTGGCGCCGCAGGCAACGCGCATGCACGCGGGGGTGCGGGAGACGACGCACACCATGCTGCACGCGACTCGCAGGACGACGTTGTTCGAGTTCGGGATGCGGCTCGGCGTGGTGTGACAGCCGGGTGACACACACTGTGTCACCACCCCGTCACGGGAGCCCCTACGGTCAGTTATCGACTGATCACCGATAACACCGGGGGCTCCCATGATGTACCGCAGAACATGCGCGCCGTGTCCTGACCGGGAGGTCGGCCGGTGAGCGCAACCCCTGGCACCACCCCCGACCGCGGGCCCGCGCCGCTCGTCCTGGGCGCGTACCTCCGTTCCCTCCGGCTCGCCAAGGGCCTGACGCTCTCCGAAGCCGCCCAAACCATCCACCGCTCGGCGGCCGAGCTGAGCCGGATGGAGCTGGGCCAAGGGGCAGAGAGCCAGCGGGACATGGACACTTTGGCCAGGTTCTACGGGGTAACCGACTTCGCCACCACCGTCGGCTCGCCGAGAGGTGCCGAGCGCGAGCCGGGCACCGTTCGCGATGACGACGACGGCTGGGTGGACAGGCTGCGCGCGTGCGAGCACCACGCGTCCGCGATCTGCGTCTACGCCTCGGTCATCGTGCCGCGCATCGTGCAGACCATGGGCTGCCCCGTGGACCATCTGACCCTTCTGACCACCGCCACCCGCCCCCCGCGCATCCCGGCGCACACCGTGCTCCCGGACCAGACCCGACAGGACGTCACCGTCCTCCTCGACGGGGCGATGCTCCTGCGGACGTTCGCGAACCCGGCGGCCATGGCAGCGCAGATGGCCTATCTGCAGCGACTACAGGAGTCCCCGCAGGGCCCGCGAATCCTGGTGGTGCCCTTCCAGGCCGGAGTTCTCCCGCCCCCGGGCACCCTGTACCGCTTCCACCTCCACGGGCAGGAGCTTTTCGCCGAGGAGACGTGGGGCGCCCTTTACACCACGGGAGCGGATAGCCAGGCGGCACGCGGCTCCATGGACACCGGGCTCGCCGCCGCCAAGGATCCCGAGGCGAGCGCCGCCATGCTGGACATCGCGCGCCGAAGGTACGAGCTGCTGGCCAAGGACCCGGAGTCCGACCCGCTGCTGGAGGAGCTGACGGCATGACCACCCCCGAAGCCCTCACCACCGGTCCGGTCGCCGTGGACGCGTGGCGCGCCGCCCTGGAACACGCCGCCGGATGCCCGGCCTGCCGTACCCCCGGCGCCATCTGCTCGCAGGGCGAGACGCTGTTGCGCGCCCACGAGGAAGCCGCGCGGCAGGCTCGGTCAGAGGGTAATGCGACGTCGTGCGGCACCGCCGACAGCCCGTCCCCCTGAGATGAACCGGGTGGGCCGCCAGCAGCTCGGAACCCTCGCCCGAGCGGGACTTCGCACTGGCGGCCCGCCCCCTACACCCCGTGACGGCCGCACCAATTGACTCCCTCTCCGGCGCTGAAGCGCACAGTGCCGAAGAGGTGATTCCCCATCCATCGAGTGAGAGGAAAAGCATGCAACTCGTTGCACCCCTTCCCCTTCAGACCGGTGCCCCCGTGAGTACCGCGCCGAGCGGCATCCGCCCGTACGCGTTAGCCGGAGCACACTTCCGGCCCGCCACGTCAACCGCGGTTCCGCAGCCTCGCCCGGTCTACGACCCTGCCAGTCAGACAGCGAAATTCGAGGACGGTACTCCGCTGACGGCCATGGCCACGTCCCAGAAGACCAACCAGGACGGCGACATCAACAACCCTCCGCCGAGCGACGAGGGCGGGGACCCCGGAGCGTTTGAGTGACCCACACCGTCCTGGTGGTGGATGGCCCCTTCGAGGCGGGAACCGATCTCGTCGTGGAGGGGCTGTCCTCTTCCGATATCCCCGTGTTCCGTATGGATACCGCAGACTTCCCTCACGCACTGGAGTTGCGGGCCACCAACGTTGACGGGCAGTGGACCGGCACGCTTTCCACCGAGCGCAGAAGCGTCACACTGGCCGACATCAAGGCGATCCACTGGAACCGGCCGAGTCTGTTCCGGTTCCCCGAATTGTCGGAGTCGGACGCCCACTGGGCGCGGGGCGCTGCCCGCATCGGCCTCGGCGGCGTGCTCATGAGCCTCGCCGCCCGGTGGATGAACCACCCGTCCAGGGCCTCCGCCGCGGAGTTCAAACCCCTGCAGCTCCGCACCGCACACGCCATGGGGCTCGCCACTCCCCGCACCCTGATCACGAACTCCGCCAATGAGGTACGGGCCTTCGCGAAACACATCGAAGTCCCACTGATCACCAAGCCACTGGGGACGCCGCACGTTGCCCACTCCCAGGGCGCGGAGACCATGTATACGCGCGAGGTCGACCTTGACGCCCTCGGCGGCGTGGAGCTCACTGCGCACCTGTTCCAGGAACGGGTCCCCAAGCAGTACGAAGTGCGCTTGATCGTCGTGGGCGACTTCTGCCACAGCGTGAAGATCAAGGCCCACAGCGAGGCCGCCCGTACGGATTGGCGGTCCGACTACGACGCGCTTGAGTACGAGCCGATCGAGACGCCGACCGATGTGGTCAACGGAGTGCGCGGATACATGGCTCGCCTGGCCCTCACCTACGCTGCCATGGACTTCATCGTGCGGCCGAATGGTCAGTGGACGTTCCTGGAGGCGAACCCCTCGGGTCAGTGGGCATGGCTCAACAGTCCGGAAATCCCCCTAGCCACTTCGATCGCTCACACCCTGGAGAACTGGTGTCGTCGGTGAACTGGAAACCGTTGGCTGAGAATCTGGCACGCATCCTGGAAGGCTCGGACGACCTGGTCTCACCTCACTGGAAGCAGGCGTTCGAGGAGGTGCCCCGGCACGTCTTCGTGCCACGCTATTTCCGGAATCAGGGGGGTGTGCCAACTCAATGGAAGCCGCTTGACGCCTCGGACGGCGGAGACTGGCTCAACCCCATCTACACCAACGCCGCACTCGTCACCCGTCTCGACCCGAAGACCGCGAAGTCAGTGGAGGGGCTGTTCACCGGCGTCCCCACGTCGTCCAGCACACAGCCGAGCCTCACGGCCCGGATGCTGGAGGCCCTTGACGTACAGCCTGGAGACCGGGTTCTCGATGGGGGCACGGGCACCGGCTACCAAACCGCCCTCATCGCTCACCGCTTGCAGAACGCTGACCAGCTCGTAACGGCGGACATCGACCCGGACCTGACATCCGAAGCCCTGTTCAACCTGGAGGCCATCGGCATCACCCCGAACGTATTCACCGTGGACGTGAGGGACTGGACGTGGCCGCCGGAGGCGTTCGACAAGGTGATCGTTACGTGTGCCCTCCCATGCGTCACCGAGACATTGAGGTCCGCGGTCGCCCCCGGGGGACGACTCGTCGCGAACCTCTTCCCCCCGCTGAGCGGCGGTCTGGCCGTCCTCGACCGCATGCCGGACGGGAGCCTGGAGGGGCGCTTCCAGTCGGGCGGCGGGTCCTTCATGGCGGCACGTACGGCGGCACCGCCCCCTCCCCCGCCGCTTGCCCCGGGACCGGTAGACGGACCCAGGGAATCCCAGGTGCCGATCACGGCTTTCGACAGCTACCACTTCACCTTCCTGCTGGCGTCCACGCTGCCCGGGGCAGTGCTCCAGTACGGCACCGACGACGAGGGGCACACCATGCGCCGCCTGGTGATGCCCGACGGGGCGTGGGCTGAGGGCATCGTCATCGGCGCACAAACGCAGTTCCGCGAGACGGGCGGACACGGCATCTGGGACACCGTCGAGGGGTGGTGGGGGTGGTTCACTGCTCACGACATGCCGAAATGGGACCGCTTCGGTCTGACGGTCTCGGACAGAGAGCATCGCCTCTGGTACGAAACGCCCTGGGGGCCCTCGTGGAGGCTGCCTATATGAGGGCGTAGCTAGCTAGCGAAAGGGCCCCCTCCCGGCGGGAGGGGGCCCAGGTGTTCCCGATCACCGCTTCTCCGGCGCGGCCCGTCGGCTGCCCGGGCGTACGGCTGTCCAACGCACCCCCGCACAGCCGCTACAGCACCAGCGTTCGGTAGCGGTCGGTGATCTCCGTCAGGACCTCCGCGCCGTCGCGGGCCCAGAGAGCCGGGTTGAAGATCTCCACCTCGATCGGGCCGGTGTAGCCCGTCGCGTCGACCTGCTCGCGGAACCAGCGGAAGTCCACCGAGCCGTCGCCGAGTTGGCCGCGGCCCAGTAGGACGCCCTCCGGGAGGGGGGTGATCCAGTCGGCTAGCTGGAAGGCGGCGATGCGGCCGTTCGCACCCGCGCGGGCGATCTGGGTCGCCACGGTGTCGTCCCACCACAGGTGGTACGTGTCCACGACCACGCCCACCTGCTCCGCGGGGAAGCGCTCGGCCAGGTCGAGGGCCTGGGCGAGGGTGGAGACCACGCAGCGGTCGGACGCGTACATGGGGTGGAGGGGTTCGATGGCCAGGCGGACGCCGTGGCCGGCCGCGTACGGGGCGAGTTCCCCCAGGGCGTCGGCGATGCGCTCGCGGGCGGCGAAGAGGTCGCGGCTGCCGGGCGGGAGGCCGCCGGAGACCAGGACCAGGGTGTCGGTGCCCAGGGTGGCGGCCTCGTCGATGGCCCGGCGGTTGTCGGCCAGGGCCGTGGCGCGCGCCTCGGGCTCGATCGCGGTGAAGAAGCCGCCCCGGCACAGGCTGGTGACGGTCAGGCCCGCGCCGCGCACCAGCTCGGCGGCGGCCGTCACGCCGTACTTCTGGACCGGTTCGCGCCACAGGCCCACGCCCGTGACGCCCGCCTTGACGCAGCCCTCCGCCAGCTCGGGCAGCGACCACTGCTTGATCGTTTCCTGGTTGAGGCTCAGCCGGGACAACGCGCTCATCGGGCCACTCCGTACACGGACAGCAGGTGTTCCATCCGGGATTCCGCCAGCGCCGGGTCCGGGAACAGGCCCAGCCCGTCCGCCAGTTCGTACGCCCGCGCCAGATGCGGCAGCGAACGGGCCGACTGCAGGCCGCCGACCATCGTGAAGTGCGTCTGGTGGCCCGCCAGCCAGGCCAGCAGCACCACGCCCGTCTTGTAGTAGCGGGTCGGGGCCTGGAAGAGGTGGCGGGAGAGCTCCACCGTGGGGTCCAGCAGGGCGCGGAAGGCGGCCGTATCGCCGCTGTCCAGCGTGCGCACGGCCTCCGCCGCCAGCGGGCCCAGCGGGTCGAAGATGCCGAGCAGGGCGTGGCTGAAGCCCTGGTCGTCGCCCGCGATCAGCTCGGGGTAATTGAAGTCGTCGCCCGTGTAGCAGCGCACCCCGTCCGGCAGCTTGCGCCGCAGGTCGATCTCGCGCTGGGCGTCCAGCAGGGAGACCTTGATGCCGTCGACCTTGTCGGGGTGGGCGGCGATGACATCGAGGAAGGTACGGGTGGCGGCGTCCAGGTCGGTGCTGCCCCAGTAGCCCTCGAGGGCCGGGTCGAACATCGGGCCCAGCCAGTGCAGGATCACCGGCTCGGCGGACTGGCGCAGCAGCTGGCCGTAGACCTCGGCGAAGTCCTCGGGGCCCTTGGCCACGGCGCACAGGGCGCGCGAGGCCATCAGGATGGCCCGGGCGCCGGACTCCTCGCAGACGGCCAGCTGCTCCTCGTACGCCGCCCGGATCTCGTCCAGGCCGTACGGATAGCCGATCTCGGTGGCGGCCAGCTGGTCGGTGCCGACGCCGCAGGCGATCCGGCCGCCGACCGCCTTCGCCTCGGCCGCCGAGCGGCGGATCAGCTCGGCGGCGCCCGCCCAGTCCAGGCCCATACCGCGCTGGGCGGTGTCCATGGCCTCGGCCACGCCCAGCCCGTGGGACCACAGGTGGCGGCGGAAGGCCAGGGTGGCGTCCCAGTCCACGGCGGCCGGGCCGTCGGGGGTCACATCGGCGTACGGGTCGGCCACGACATGCGCGGCCGAGAAGACGACGCGGGAGGTGAAGGGGGCCCCGGGGGTCAGCGACAGCGGCTCGGTGCGGGGCTCGTAGGGGCGGGTCGTACCGCCCGGCGCGGGAAGGTGGATGGTCACTGGCTCGGCTCCGGTACGTCCAGGCAACGGGTGGTCACAGGCTCAGCTCCGGTACGTCCAGCCGACGGCCCTCCGCCGACGACTTCAGGCCAAGCTCCGCGAGCTGGACGCCGCGCGCACCGGCCAGCAGGTCCCAGTGCCAGGGCTCGTCGAGCGCCACATGGCGCAGGAAGAGCTCCCACTGTGCCTTGAAGCCGTTGTCGAACTCCTCGTTGTCCGGCACCTGCTGCCACTGGTCGCGGAACGCCTCGGTGGCGGGCAGATCGGGGTTCCAGACCGGCTTGGGGGTGTGGGCGCGGTGCTGGACTCGGCAGTTGCGCAGGCCCGCGACGGCGGAGCCCTCGGTGCCGTCGACCTGGAACTCCACCAGCTCGTCGCGGTTCACCCGGACCGCCCAGGAGGAGTTGATCTGGGCGATGACGCCGCCGTCGAGCTGGAAGACGCCGTAGGCCGAGTCATCGGCGGTGGCCTCATACGGCTTGCCGCGCTCGTCCCAGCGGGTCGGGATGTGGGTGGCGGCCTGCGCCTGGACGGTGCGTACGGGGCCGAACAGCTCGTGCAGCACGTACTCCCAGTGCGGGAACATGTCGGAGACGATGCCGCCGCCGTCCTCGGCGCGGTAGTTCCAGGAGGGGCGCTGGGCGGTCTGCCAGTCGCCCTCGAAGACCCAGTAGCCGAACTCCCCGCGTACGGAAAGGATTCTGCCGAAGAAGCCGCCGTCGATGAGGCGCTTCAGCTTCAGCAGCCCCGGCAGGAAGATCTTGTCCTGGACCACCCCGTGCTTGACGCCCGCCGCCTCGGCCAGCCGGGCCAGCTCCAGGGCGCCCTCCAGACCGGTGGCGGTCGGCTTCTCGGTGTAGATGTGCTTGCCCGCCGCAAGGGCCTTCTTGATGGCCTCCTCGCGGGCGGCGGTGACCTGCGCGTCGAAGTAGATGTCGACGCCGTCGTCCGCGAGCACGGCGTCCAGGTCGGTCGAGACGTCCGCGACCGGGTCGAGGCCGTGGCGCTCGGCGATCTCCTTGAGCGCGTGCTCCCGGCGGCCGACGAGCAGCGGCTCGGGCCACAGCACATGGCCCTCGCCGAGGTCCAGGCCGCCCTGTTCGCGGATGGCGAGGAGAGAGCGGACGAGGTGCTGGCGGTAGCCCATCCGGCCGGTCACACCGTTCATGGCGATCCGCACTGTCTTGCGTGTCACGTGGGTTCTTCTCCTCACCGCGAGTTACAGTAAGCGCTTTCTAAGCTCCACGCTAACCGCCCGGACCCACCCCTGTACAGACCGAACACATAAGGCGGGGGTCGGGGGTCAGCGCATCGGCGCGGGGCCGGCCGGTGGCGTCACAGGTGGTGCTCCGTGGCCCGGGCCGCCAGGGCCAGCGGCCCGGGAACGAGGAAGGCCAGCGGTGGATACGCCCAGGCGCAGACGGCCGCGGTGGCCACGGCCAGCAGCAGCACACCGTTCGCCCGGGGCCTGCGCACACCGTCGTACGCCGCAGAGCGCAGCGCAGCCCGCCAGCTCGTGGCCGACTCGGGGCGGGCGCAGGCCCGCAGCAGGACGACGGCGAGCAGCCCGCCCGCGATCAGCAGCACCGGCCGGAAAACCACCGCGCCCGGCAGCCCGGCGCCCGCCGCCAGCGTGTTGAACAGCAGCAGGGCGCCGCCCGCCAGCAGCCCCGCACCGGCCAGCAGATCGCCGGTGCGCAGCCGGTCCCGCAGCACGCGGAGGTAGCCGCCCGCCGTGGCGGGCGCGTCCTCGCGGACCCGCCGGTCGAGCACGGCACAGGCCGTGGACATCGCGGCCGGGGCGGTGACCAGCGGCAGTGAGGCCGCGGCGGTGGCCAGGCCCACGGCCAGGACGTCGGCGAAGAGCGCGAAGCGCGGACCGACCAGCTCGCCGGGTTCGCGTTTGGTGGCAGTGGCCATGGTCAGCCCCTCATCCCTTCAGTCCGGAGCTCGCCATGCCCTCGACCAGGAACCGCTGGAAGGCGAGGAAGAAGAGCACGATGGGCAGCAGTGCGAAGACCGACATCGCGAACATCGGGCCGAAGGCCGACTGGCTGGAGGCGTCCACGAAGGACCGCAGGGCCAGGGTCAGGGTGAACTTCTCCGGTTCGAAGAGGTAGATGAGCTGGGTGAAGAAGTCGTTCCAGGTCCAGATGAAGGTGAAGATGGCGGTGGTGATCAGCGCGGGCCTGGTCAGCGGCAGGATGACGCTGAAGAACGAGCGGAAGGGCCCGCAGCCGTCGATCCGCGCCGCCTCCTCCAGCTCGCGCGGCAGTCCGCGCATGAACTGCACGATGAGGAAGACGAAGAAGGCGTCGGTGGCCAGGAACTTCGGCAGGATCATCGGCCAGTAGGTGTTCACCATGCCGAGCTGGTTGAAGATGATGTACTGCGGAATGAGGATGGCGTGGTGCGGCAGCATGATCGTCGCGATCATGAACGCGAAGAGCGGGCCGCGCATCCGGAACCGCAGCCGTGCGAAGGCGTACGCGGCGAGCGAGCAGCTGATGACGTTGCCGAGCACCGCGCCGCACGCGATGAGCAGCGAGTTCCACAGCAGCCGTCCGACGCTGACCTCGTTCACCCCGTCCAGCGCGGTGGAGTAGTTGCCCCATTCGAAGTGGCTGGGCAGCAGCTTGAGGCTGGCGATGACCTCGTCGGCGGGTTTGAACGAGGTGGCCAGCAGCCAGGCCAGCGGATAGAGCATCACCAGCAGCACCGCGATCAGGCAGATGTGCAGCACGATCCGGCCGGTGGGGCGCCGCCGGGCCGCCGGGGCGGTGGTCATCGGGGCGGTGGTCATCGGGCCCCCTCGTCGTTGTCGTTGGCGTAGAAGACCCAGGACCGGGAGGTGCGGAAGAGCACCGCGGTGACGACCCCGATGGCCAGCAGCAGTGCCCACGCCATGGCGGAGGCGTAGCCCATGTGGGAGGCGGTGAAGCCGCGGTCGTAGAGGTAGAGCGTGTAGACGAGCGTGGAGTCGGCGGGTCCGCCCCTGCCCGCGCTGACCGCGAAGGCGGGGGTGAAGACCTGGAACGCCTGGATCATCTGGAGCACCAGGTTGAAGAAGAGCACCGGCGAGAGCATCGGGATGGTGATCGAGCGGAACTGCCGCCACCAGGAGGCCCCGTCCACCGCGGCGGCCTCGTAGAGCTCGGCGGGTATCTGCTGGAGCCCGGCCAGGAAGATCACCATGGGGGCGCCGAACTGCCAGATGGTCAGCAGCGCGACCGACAGGATGGCCCAGCCCGGTTTGTTGATCCAGCCGCCGATGTCGATGCCCATGCCGGAGAGCAGGTTGTCGACCGAGCCGCCGTCGTTGAAGATGGCCCGCCAGACCAGGGCGATGGACATCGACGCGCCGAGCAGCGAGGGGGCGTAGAACGCCGAGCGGTAGAAGCCCTTGCCGCGCCTGACCGACTTCAGCGCGATCGCGACGGCCAGCGCCAGCAGGAGCTGCAGCGGTACCGCGATCACGACGTAGGTCAGGGTGGTGATGACCGACCGCCAGTAGCGGGGGTCCTCGGTGAACATCTGGGTGTAGTTGCGGAAGCCGATCCACCGGGGCGCGTCGAACATGTCGTAGTCGGTGAACGACAGGTACAGGGACACGGCCATGGGCAGCAGGGTCAGCACGGCGGCGCCGAGCACCCAGGGGGACAGGAACACCCAGGCGGCGCCCTGCCGTTCGCGCTTCGGGGTCCGCCTGCCGCCGGTGGCGGGGGGCGCGGCGTCCGGGGGGCGGGTCGCGGTCGCGGTCATTGCCTCAGCTCCGCCTTCGCCTCGGTGATGTAGTCCCTCGCCGCCTCACGCGGCGACATGTGCTCGTAGCTGACCTGGTCGTAGTCGCGCGAGAAGGTCTTCTGGAGCGAGGCGTCGCCCTTGGGAGGTGCGGGCGGCGGATCCTTGAGCTTGCCCTCGAACTGCTTCTGGTACGTGGAGATGACCTGGTCGAAGCCCTCCAGTTTGGGCAGCACATCCTGCCGGATGGTGTCGTTGGCCGGGATGCCGCGGGTGGCGCCGAGGATGGCGCCCGCCTCCTTGTCGTTGAGCAGGAAGTCGATGAACTGGGCGGCCTGCTTGGGGTGTGCGGTCTTGGCCGAGGCGCCGAAGAACATCGACGGTTTGAAGTACTGCCCGGCGGTGCCGTCCTCGCCGACCGGCATGGGCGCCATCTTCAGCCCCTTGCCGACGATGGCCTCGTAGCCGCTGACGGGGGCGTCCCAGTTGAAGTCGGCGATGGCCTTCTGCCGGCCCAGCGGGGTGTTCTCCACCGTCCCGTCCATCAGGGTGGTCTGCTCGGCGGGCGAGACCGCGCCCTGCTTGCGGAGCCCGTTGGACCACTCCCAGTAGCGGGTCAGGTCGTCCTCGGTGAAGCCGAGCTTCTCGTCCTTGGTGTAGAGGGACTTGCCCTGGCCGCGCAGCCAGATCTCGAACACGTCCTCGCTCTGGCCGGGGTCGATGGAGCCGACCCGCCCCTGGCTCGTCTTCGCCGCCGACAGCTTGCGCATGGCGTCGGACCAGTCGTCCCAGGTCCAGCTCCGGGTGGGGGCGGGGACGCCCGCCTTGCGCCACAGCGCGGCGTCGTACGCCACCGTCTCGGTGCCGCGGGCCGCGGGGAGCGCGTACTGCTTGCCGTCCACCGCCCCGGTGGCCAGCAGCCCCCTGTCGATCTCCGAGGAGCGCAGTTCGGGGTGTTCGCCGAGGTCCAGCAGGATGCCGGAGGTCGCGTACTGGTTGATCTGCCGGTAGTCCAGCTGCATCACATCGGGGGCGTCGCCGCCCGCCGCCTGCGTGGCCAGCTTCGCCAGGTAGGTGTCGAAGCCCGCGAAGGACGTCGTGATGTCGATGTCGGGGTGGCGCCGCTCGAAGAGCTTGACGGCCTTCTCGGTGCGGGCGGCCCGGTCGGGGTTTCCCCACCAGGTGAACTGCAGTCTGACCTTGCCGCCCGGGCCGCCGCCATCGCCTCCGCAGCCCGTGAGGGTCCCTCCGAGCGTGAGCACGAGGGCCAGGGCGCAGGACGCCCTTGTCCTGTTTGCGCGCATACCGGAGCCGACCTCCCTTCTGATCTTTCCATGTGGGGGTGCGTGGAGTGTCTACGGCGGCTATTCGCCGTAGTACGGGAGCGTGACGCCGGGCAACTCGTACTCGTCCCGGCGGCCGCACATGCCGTAGCCGCCCCGGCGGCTGGGCCCGGTCGCGGTGACCCGCGCCTCGGCGAGGTGCGCGGGGTCGCCCGCGGCGAGCGCGGTCAGCTGCTCGCCGGTGCGCCGCGCGGCGGCGAGCGCCCCGTCCCGCCAGCGCGGCTCCCACTCCTTCACCTTGGGCGCCACGATCCGCGCCGCCGCCTCGTGGAAGGCGCGCAACGGTGCGTCATCGCCCTTCTCGGCGGCGGCCCGCAGCGTCAGATAGCCCTCGACCGCGAGGTCACGGCGGCGCCGGGCGGCCGTATCGGCCTCCGGCCCCTCCTTGGCGGGGAGCGCGGCGGCGGCCGCGTAGCGCCCGGGGTCGGCCAGCACCTCGGGCGGGAAGGTGAAGACGGCGTCCCCGGCCTCCGGCAGCCCGCTGTTCTGCATCAGCACGGTCACCTTGAGGCCGCCGCCCTGCACCATGCGGTGGATGGTGCCGGGGGTGAACCACACCACCGAGCCCGGCTCCAGCGGGGTCTCGGTGAAGCCGTCCGCGAGGGTCAGGGTCTGCACGGCGCCGCGTCCGGCGGTGACCACGTACGCCTCGGTGCAGGCGAGGTGGAGGTGGGGGCTGCCGCCGCACACCCCGTCGGCGGCCTCCCACTCGTACGCGCTGATGTGGGAGAGGCCCACACCGCCGGGCAGCGGGGCGGACATGGCGGTCACGTCCCTCACCACCCGTGGTTCTTGAGGTAGTTCTCGGCCCGCGCCCGGTCCCAGGGGCCGTCCGCGACCACCACCCGGTAGCGGTAGCCGAAGGACTCCCCCGGCGGGAGCTCGAACTCCTCGAAGAACGCCCAGGAGGGGGCCACCGACGGGATCGGCTCGGAGCGCACGAACCAGTGGGAGGCGTGGATGGCGCCGGCGTTCTCCGGGGCGTGGGCGAACAGCAGCGTGGAGTGCCCGTCCACGCCGTCGTGCTCACCGGTGAAGGCGACCCAGGGGACATCGGCGGCGGGGGCGCCCATCAGGTCCGAGGCGCCCTTCTCGCCGTCGCCGCCGCGCCCGTCCGGGCCGATGACGTCGCCGCCGGTGAAGTCGCGCGGGCCGCGCCAGTTGAGCCCGGTGTACCCGGCCATCTCCCGGCCCGCGGTGGTCGGGGAGCCAAAGTGCAGGGCCTCGCCGCGGATGTTGGTGAGGTGGATGGACCAGTCCAGGGCCCAGGTGCCCTCCTCGGGCTCCACCGAGTGGAGTTCGATGGTGCGCAGCTCCCGCGCCCACTCCCGGCCGCCGCTGTGCTGTACGGAAGGATTGGCCACCCAGGTCAGGGTCTCCACGAAGCGCAGCCGGTCGTCGGTGACGGTGAACTCCTCGAAGCCGTCGTGGCGCATCGAGCCGACCAGCTCGTCCACCCGCTGGTAGCCCTTCTCGGGGCCGAGGTAGCAGTTGCCGCCCCAGAAGTTCTGGCCGGACAGATGGCTGGAGGTCATCTGGAGGCCCTTGTGCCAGCGGTGGTCGTTCGGCCGGTAGCCGGAGACCGGGTTCCCGGCGAGGGTGCGCAGCGGGTGGGCGTAGGGCTTGCGGGCCTCGAAGGCGTCCGGGTCGGGCCGGTAGACGTAGGCCATCAGCTCGACGCCGGCGGCGGCCACCGAGATCTGTTCGCCGTGGGTGTGGGTGACGGTGATGCGCTGGGTCATGGCGGCCTCAGCTCTCCTTCGTGGTGGCGGTCGCTGCCTTCGGCGCCCAGGCGGGGTGGTCGCCGTGCATGGCGTCGTAGTACGGGTCCCCGGGCCCGATCTCGCCCGCGCGCACGGGCCGCCCGGTGAAGGCCGCCTTGTAGAGCGCGGCGATGAACTCGAGGGTGCGCCGGGCGTCCCGCCCGCTGCCGGGCGGCCGTACGCCGTCGCGCATCGCGTCCAGCAGCCCGGTCAGCTGGGCCCCGTGGGAGCTGGGCAGATCGGCGGCCGGGGTGCGCCAGCGGCGCTGCCGGGCGGGCTCGTCGCGGACGTGCGGGGCGGGGGTGTAGACCCAGTCGTCGTTGCGGTGGCCGTAGAGGTGGGTCAGCTCGACGGTGGCGTCCGCGCAGTCGATGCGGATCCGGCTGACCTCGTCGGGCGAGAGCACGCTGTTGACGACGGTGGCCATGGCGCCGTTCTCGAACCGCACCAGCGCGGTGGAGACGTCCTCGCTCTCCACGGCGTGGACCAGCCGTCCGGCCATGCCGCGGACCTCGGTCCAGTCGCCGAGCAGGTGGAGCAGCAGATCCATCTGGTGGATGCCGTGGCCCATGGAGGGGCCGCCGCCCTCGGTCTCCCAGCGGCCGCGCCACGGCACCGCGTAGTAGGCGGTGTCGCGGTGCCAGGTGGTCTGGCAGTGGGCCACCAGCGGACGGCCAAGCGCGCCCTCGGCCAGCAGCTCGCGGGCGTGCACGGCGCCCGAGCCGTAGCGGTGCTGGAAGACCACCGAGGCGTACGGGCCGCCCGCGTTCTTCTCGGCTTCGGCTATCTCGTCGTACTCGGCGAGCGTGAGGCACAGCGGCTTCTCGCACAGCACCCAGGCACCGGCCTCGAGGGCGGCCACCGTCTGCTCGCGGTGCAGGGAGGGCGGGGTGCCGATGAGGACCAGGCTGGGGCGCTCGGCCTCCAGCATGGCGGCCACATCGGAGTAGCCGGTGACGTCGAAGGTGCCGCCCTCGGCCGCCGCGGCGCGGAAGGCGTCGAGCCGGTCCGCGGCCACGTCGACGGCGGCGACGAGGTCCACGCGGTCGGCGTGATCACGCAGTGCGGTCAGATGACTGCCGCTGACGATTCCTCCGGTGCCGATCACTGCGGCACGGATACGGGCGGTGGCTGCTGCGGCCATGGGCTGAGGTCTCCTCGCCGTCGCCTGAGGTAAGCGCTTGCTGGAGAGGACCCTAGGCACGGTCCGGATGACAGGACAAGACCCTGGAGTGCAGAATCGCGCCGCTTACGGAGTGAGAACATGGACGCGCCAATCAGCGCACACGGTGTACCAGAAGGTGACCACCCAACGGAGGAAATATGGCAGTGACCCTGGCCGATGTGGCGGCACGGGCTCGGGTCTCGGCGGCCACCGTGTCGCGCGTCCTGAGCGGCAACTACCCGGTCGCGGAGTCGACCCGGACCCGGGTGCTGCGTGCGGTCGACGAGCTGGAGTACGTGGTCAACGGCCCGGCAAGCGCTCTCGCCGCCGCCACGTCCGATCTGGTCGGGGTGCTCGTCAACGACATCGCGGACCCGTTCTTCGGGATCATCGCGGGCGCCGTGCAGGCCGAAATGGTCACCCCGGCCGGGGAGTCGGGCCGTGGCGGCGAAAAGCTCGCGGTCATCTGCAACACCGGTGGCTCGCCGGAGCGCGAGCTCAACTACCTCACCCTGCTGCAGCGGCAGCGGGCGGCGGCCCTCGTGCTCACCGGCGGCGCGGTCGAACACCCCGACCACGCCGCCGCCGTGGCCGCCAAGGCGTCCCGGCTGGCCGCGTCGGGCACCCGGGTGGTGCTGTGCGGGCGCCCGCCGATCGAGGACGCCACCACCCTCACCTTCGACAACCGCGGCGGCGCCCGGCGGCTCACCGAACACCTGCTGACCCTCGGCCACCGCCGGATCGGCTATGTGGCGGGCCCCGCCGAGCGCACCACGACCCGCCACCGGCTGGAGGGCCACCGGGCGGCGCTGACCGCCACCGGGGTGGAGCAGGACGCGGAGCGGCTGACCGTCCACGGGCTGTACGACCGCGCCTCCGGCTATGACGCCACCCTCGAACTCCTGCGCCGCGACCGGACTCTGACCGCCATAGTCGCCGCCAACGACACCATCGCGCTCGGCGTCTGCGCGGCCCTGCGCGACCAGGGGCTGCGGATCCCCGCGGACGTCTCGGTGGCGGGTTTCGACGACCTCCCGTTCAGCGCGGACGCGGTCCCGGCGCTCACCACGATGCGGCTGCCACTGCACGAGGCGGGCGCGCGGGCCGGGCGGCTGGCCCTGGGCCGGGAGCCGCAGCCGCCGGGCGGGGTGGCGATGGTCCGGGCCGAGCTGATGGCCCGTGCCTCCACGGCGCCGCCGCGCGGCTGAGCCCCGCCGGACCGCCGCGCGGCCGACGCCCCCTACCGCGCGGCCTCGGGCGGCAGGTGGTCAAGCGGCCGCTGGTACCGGGAGCGGATCTCCCGCGGGGACAGATCCTCCCGGCCGGTGAGGTCCACCTCGGGGTGCTCGAAGCGGAACGCGTAGCCGCCCTTCGGCAGATGGCAGATCTCCCACCAGTTGCCGTCCAGGTCCTGGAGGTAGAAGGAGTAGGTGCCGTGCTGGCGGACGGGCTTGGTCAGCTTCCTGATCGCGTACTCGTCCTTGACCCGCTGAAGCGTCTCGTACGCCTCCCGGACCTCCTCCTGGCTCGCCAGGTCGAGCCCGTTGTGGTTCATCAGCGGCATGTCCTGGCCGGAGCCGGGGGTCTCGACGACCGCGTAGCAGTGGTTGCCGCCCAGCCGTACGAACAGCGCCGTGGGTGCCTGCTGCGCCACCTCGAGGCCGAGCACCTCCTCGTAGAAGCGCCGGGTCGCGGCGATGTCCCGGCACTCCAGGGTGCCGTGTGACAGGAAGCGGGTCATCAGCAGCGGTGGCTTGGTGGAACGGTGGGTGATGCCGAGCATGGTCCGTCTCTCCTCGTGAGCGTTGGGCGGGCGTTCCGGCGTGAGCGTTCGGTGGGTGTTCCGGCATGAGCGTGCGGTGGTGTTCCGGCGTGAGCGTGGAGTGGGTGTCCCCCGCGCCTCGGGGCGCGACATGCGCTACGGGCGGTGGGGTGTCGGCGGCCCCGGCCCGTCGGCATGCGATGACGCAGCGGCGTCCCCGCTCAGTCCTCCGTGATCCACGGGGCCCGCACCGGGCAGCTGCGCACCGCCTGGCGCACATCGTCCAGCAGGTCGGGCGGCGGTGTCCGGTCGAGTACGACCAGTTCGCCCCGCTCGTCGAGCTCCAGGACTTCGGGCGCGAGCCCGGTGCACACTCCGGTGACCTGGCAGGCTTCGCGGTCCACGTGCAGTGTCATGGTGACGCTCCTTGTGCGGTGTCGTGCCGCGGCTGACCGATGTGACATTGGAGGTCATCCAGGGACAGGGGTTCGCGGGAACGGTCTCGGCCCTGGTCGAGGGGGTGGTGGATCTCGCGTTCGGCCGGATCAGCGGTGCGGGGGAGCCGCTGCCCAGGTCGCTGCGGTACCAGCTGGTGCGCCTGGAGCCGATGGGGGTCGTTCTCCCCGCCGGGCACGAACTGGCCCACCGGGCGCGGGTGCCGATGGCGGAGCTCGCCGCGCACCCGCTCCTTCTGCACACCGCGCAGGAGGCGGCCGAATGGCTGGACTGGAACGAGGAGCTCGCCGCCGCGTTCGGCCTGCGCGTCGGGCGGCGCCTGCACGGCCACGGACGGGGCGCGGCCAACGCGGCCGTACTGGCCTACCGGGCGCCCTCGTTCGGGCCGCTGGAGGCGTCGGTGCCGGACGGCGTGGTGGTCAGACCCGTGGTCGGTCCCGTGCCCCTCTACCCGTTCTCGGTGTTCTGGCGGGCCGGGAGCAAGTCCGTCACGCTTCGCCACGCCATCACCACCATCCATGACATCGCCACCGCACACGGCTGGCTGGTACCGCCGCGGGAGGGCTGGTGGCTGCCGGCCGCCGACCGGCGCGGAGCCCTGTCCGCGCCGAGCGGGCCCCCTCGTACGGCCGCCCCGGCCGACGGCACCCGGTCGACGGCACCCGGCCGCGGCGGTGAAGATCCCCGGCGGGGCGGCCGGAACACCGGCGGGCCGCTCCCACGCGTTCGCCAACCCGACGGGGAGACCGACGACGCTGCGCAGCGGTGGTGAGGGCTCCCCCTTTCCAAATGCTTGATCGAGCGCAACTATAGGGTCAAGCGATTCGTCCCGACCGCAGGGACGCAGGGTCATGGAGGGATGCCGGATGGAGCCGCGCGACGATCTTGGGCTGGCCGTGGACGAGGTCCGCGACTTCAACCGGATGTACACCCGGCTGATCGGCGTCCTCGACTACCCCGGGCAGCTCAATACCCCGTACACGCTGGGCGAGGCCCGCGTCCTCTACGAGCTGGCCCGGCGCGAGCGCACCCATGTCTCGGCGCTCCGGGAGCACCTGGGGGTCACCGCCGCGCATCTGAGCCGGACGCTGAGCCGGTTCGAGGAGCGGGGGCTGGTGACGCGCGAGCGCCACCACCGCGACGCCCGCTTCCAGGAGGTGCTGCTGACCACGGAGGGCCGGGCGGCGGCGGAGGACCTGGACCGGCGCTCGCGGGAGGCGGTGACCGGGCTGCTGGCCAAGGTCCCCAGGAACGAGCTGGGGCGGCTGCGGGAGGCGCTGGCGACCGCGCGGGGCGTGTTCACCGGCCCGGCGGAGCCCAAGGTGCGGCTGCGCGGATTGCGGCCGGGGGACCTGGGCTGGATCGTGCAGCGCCACGGCGCCGTGTACGCCCGGGAGTTCGGGTGGAACGCCGAGTTCGAGGCCCTGGTGGCGCGGATCGTCGGGGAGTTCGGCGCGGGTCATGACCCGACCCGCGAGCGGGCGTGGATCGCGGAGCTCGACGGCCGCCCCGTCGGGTCGGTGCTGTGCGTGCGCGACGAGCGGCCCGATACGGCACGGCTGCGGCTGCTGCTCGTGGAGCCGGAGGCGCGGGGGCGGCGGATCGGCGAGCGGCTGGTGGACACGTGCGTCGACTTCGCGCGCGCGGCGGGCTACCGCGAGCTGGTGCTGTGGACCAATGACGTCCTGACCTCCGCCCGCCGGATCTATGAGCGGGCCGGGTTCGAGCTGGTCGCCGAGAAGCGGCACGGGGGCTACGGGTCGCCCCTGGTCGGCCAGGACTGGCGGCTGGCGCTGCGGGACGCCGCGCGGGGCTGAGGCCGGGAGCGGCCATGGGTGACGTCAGGCGGGTCAAGCGGTCACGGTGCGTCAAGCGGTCACGGGGCGCCCGCTCTGGTGGGCGCCCCTCTCCGTCCGGTAGTTGACGCGGCGTCACCCCGACCGGAAATCAGCTCGCGCGGAGGGCCCGGTACCGGAAGGATCGGCGCACACGCACGGGCCGTACAGCACACGGACGCCGTACGGACGCCGCGTCCGTACGGCGGTCGGAACGGCACAACAAGAGCAAAGGGCGCACCCCTGAGTACCCAGCAGGTCATCGAGTGGACCGAGGACGGCCGTACCCGTACCGCCCAGTGGCGCTCCGAGAGCGGTGCACCGCCGCCCCGGCGGGTCGGGATCGCGGACGACCGGACGCCGGCCGACACCGCCCACCGCCTCGTCTGCGAGGGCACCGCGCTGCTGTGGCGCGGCGACTACCAGGGCGCCCGTCAGCTGCTGACGGCGCTGACGCGCCGGATCGACCGGGGTCCGCGCCGGGCGAAGGAACGGCGGCCACCGGCGGCGTCCCCGGCCGAGGCGTTCCACCGGCACCGCCAGGTCCAGTCCCGGCGGGCCCGGCTGCTGGGGATGCTGCTGGTGCCGCTGGACGCGGACTTCGGCGTTCCGCTGCACCGGGCGCCGGACGTACGGCAGGCGTGCGCCGAGGCGTACGGTCCGGCACGCGGCCCCTCGGTGGTCTCGCTCCGCGAGTTACTCGGGCTGATCGGCGCGCATGAGTGGCGGGAGAAGGGCGTCAAGGTGCGGGCGCTGGGCGGGGACCGCGTCCATCCGCACTACGGGGTCTTCTCGCCGGTGCGCGGCGAGTACGTCGACCTGGTGGCCGGGGCCGCGCTGCCGTCGCACGAGATCGAGCTGGCCTTCGACATCGGCACCGGAAGCGGCGTCCTTGCCGCCGTACTCGCCCGGCGCGGTATCGAGCGGGTGGTGGCCACCGACCAGGACGCGCGGGCGCTGGTGTGCGCCCGGGAGAACGTGGCGCGGCTGGGCCTGGCCGGGCGGGTCGAGGTGGTCCAGGCCGACCTCTTCCCACCGGGCCGCGCCCCCCTGGTGGTCTGCAACCCGCCCTGGGTCCCGGCCCGGCCCTCCTCACCGCTCGAATACGCCGTCTACGACCCGTCCAGCCGTATGCTCCACGGCTTCCTGAACGGGCTGGCCGGACATCTGACCCCCGGCGGGGAGGGCTGGCTGATCCTCTCCGACCTCGCCGAACACCTGGGGCTACGGCCACGCGCCGAACTGCTGGCCGCCTTCGCCACGGCGGGTCTGACGGTCCTGGACCGACTGGACATCCGCCCCGCCCACCCCCGCGCCTTCGACCCCACCACCCCCCTCCACTCGGCCCGCGCGGCAGAGGTGACCTCACTGTGGCGCCTGGCAGCTGCCCGAGGCGAGGCGTCCCCCGGACGCCGCCCGGGGGCTGAACGACCAGGGCCTGCCCGCCCC
>NZ_LAKD02000082.1 GCF_000968685.2 Streptomyces antioxidans | reverse complement strand
TTGAGAACTGCACAGTGGACGCGAGCATCTGTGGCCAAGTTTTTAAGGGCGCACGGTGGATGCCTTGGCACCAGGAACCGATGAAGGACGTGGGAGGCCGCGATAGGCCCCGGGGAGCTGTCAACCGAGCTGTGATCCGGGGGTGTCCGAATGGGGAAACCCGGCAGTCGTCATGGGCTGTCACCCATACCTGAACACATAGGGTATGTGGAGGGAACGCGGGGAAGTGAAACATCTCAGTACCCGCAGGAAGAGAAAACAACCGTGATTCCGGGAGTAGTGGCGAGCGAAACTGGATGAGGCTAAACCGTATGTGTGTGATACCCGGCAGGGGTTGCGCATGCGGGGTTGTGGGAGTG
>NZ_LAKD02000081.1 GCF_000968685.2 Streptomyces antioxidans | reverse complement strand
CGGCCAACCCAGACATCGGACTCATTCATCTAGGGGTTATTCGGATCGTGGCCGCTGCCATAGCCTCCGGGACACAGGGCGTCCAGGGGCGGTACATCGGAGGACATCTCATGCAGGACATCATCAGCGCGGCGCTGGCAGAGGACGCGGTGGCCGCGGACTTCGCCGCCTTGGACCTTCCCGAGTCCTACCGGGGCGCGGTGATCCTCAAAGAGGAGTCCGAGATGTTCGAGGGCATGGCCACCAAGGACAAGGACCCTCAGAAGTCGCTCCACATCCGCGAGGTGCCCACGCCAGAACCGGGCCCGGGCGAGGCGGTGATCGCGGTCATGGCCAGCGCGATCAACTACAACACCGTCTGGAGCGCCATCTTCGAGCCGCTGCCGACCTTCGGCTTCCTGGAGCGCTACGCGCGCACCGACGACCCCGGAGCGGCCCGCCACGACCAGCCCTACCACGTGCTCGGCTCCGATCTGGCCGGTGTGGTGCTGCGCACCGGCCCCGGGGTGCGCCACTGGAAGCCGGGCGACCGGGTGGTGGCCCACTGCCTGTCCATCGAACTGCGCTCACCGGACGGCCACGACGACTCCATGCTCGACCCCGAGCAGCGCATCTGGGGCTTCGAGACCAACTACGGCGGGCTCGCCGAGCTCTCGCTGGTCAAGGCGAACCAGCTGATGCCGATGCCCGCCCACCTCACCTGGGAGGAGGCCGCCTCGTCCGGTCTGGTCAACTCCACCGCGTACCGCCAGCTCGTCTCCCGCAACGGCGCCCAGCTGAAGCAGGGCGATGTGACCCTCATCTGGGGTGCGGCGGGTGGCCTCGGGTCCTACGCGACCCAGCTGGCCGTGAACGGCGGGGCGATCCCGGTGTGCGTGGTCTCCGGGCGGCGCAAGGCCGAACTCGTCCGCTCCATGGGGGCCGAGCTGGTCATCGACCGGGCCGAGGAGGGCTATCGCTTCTGGAAGGACGCGACCACGCCCGACCCCAAGGAGTGGAAGCGCTTCGGGTCCCGGATCCGCGAACTCACCGGCGGCGACGACCCGGACATCGTCGTGGAGCACCCCGGCCGGGAGACCTTCGGCGCCAGTGTGTTCGTGGCACGGCGCGGTGGAACGGTCGTCACCTGCGCCTCCACGTCCGGGTACCGCCACGAATACGACAACCGCTATCTGTGGATGTCCCTCAAGCGCATCATCGGCACCCACTTCGCCAACTACCGGGAGGCGTGGGCGGCCAACCGGCTGATCGAGAAGGGGATGGTGCACCCCACGCTCTCCAGGGTCTATCCGCTCGAGGCGGTGGGCACGGCCACCCAGGACGTCCACCGCAACCGCCACTCGGGGAAGGTCGGCGTGCTGTGCCTGGCCCCGGAGGAGGGCCTTGGGGTACGCGACCTGGAGCTGCGCGAACGCCATCTCCCGGCCATCAACCGCTTCCGCCAGGACTGAACGGGGTCAAGCCGCCGTGTGGTGCGCCGGCTCCTCGCTCCGGCGCAGTGTCCGGCCCAGCGCGGCCGGGTTGAGCAGCCCCAGCGGGGCCGGCAGCCGATGCCAGGGCACCCACCGGTCGACCAGGCCGAAGGCGGCCCGTACCGGCAGGTCGAGCGCGGCGCGCACCGGCAGGTCGAGGGCGGCCCGTACCGGCAGGTCGAGCGCGGCGCGTACCGGCAGGTCGAGCGCGGCGCGCACCGGGTCGGGCAGCAGCGCGGTGGGCCACTGCCCGGCGGTGGGGAGGCACCGGCCGAGCCGGTGCGCCGCGGCGGCCTCGTACGCGGCCTTGCGGGCCCGGTTCAGACTGCCGAGCGGACGGAACTCCTCGGTGGTGTGCCAGGGGTTGAACGCCAGCTGCTCCACCCGGCGGGCCGCCGATCGGGCCCGGGCGCCGTCCAGGTCCTGGCGCGGCACGGTGAGCACCGCGACCGGGACGACCGGCGCCTCGCTCTCCCGCCACTCCGCCGAACCGTCCTCGACGGGGGTGCGGCGGCCGTCCAGATAGCGCTGTACGCACAGCTCGAAGGCGATCTCGCCGGTGGACAGCCGCATCGCGAGCTCGCGGTGGAGATAGTCGGGGTCGCCGCCGTCGGGCGGGGGAGCGGGGGTGCCGCCGGGCGCCGGACGCAGCTGGTAGCGCACCGGACCGGCCGGGCCCCACAGGATCGCGCCCCGGCTCCAGAAGGTCTCGCGGGCCAGCGAGCCCACCGTGTGGCGGGTGGCGATCCGCAGATTGCGGCGCATCCGGTCGGCGGTGGCCCAGCCGACCGCCAGCGGCAGCCGGACGAAGAGCCCGAACGCCTTCTCCACGGTGCTCCCCGCGCCCGCCGTGGCCTTGGCGAAGGCGACGAACTCATGCGCGTCGGCGGCGTGGGACACCGGGAAACTGGTGGCCAGCAGATCGTGGGTCTCCTCCGGACCGGCCTGGACCCGCACCGCCAGCCGACGCAGATCGGGCGTGGCGCCGTCCCCCTCGGAACCGCAGGCGCTGGCCAGTCGCACCACGGCCGGATACTCGGCGCCCGGCCGGGCGTATCCCACGCACAGCTCCGGCGGAAGGTCGTCACGGAACCGCAGCCGGGCGTTCTCCACGCCCAGCGCCGCCCTGCCGCGGAAGGCGCGCAGCGGCCGTGGGGCGCCCGAGCCGTCGGTGCCGTCGGAGTACCGCTGCATCCGCATCAGCTCGTGGGTCAGCTTCTGGAAGCGCAGCCGTTCCGTCTCGGGGCTGCCGCCCTCGTACGCCTCATAGCCCTCGTACACCGCGCTCGCCCCACCGCCCGCGCCCGCCTCACCGCCCCCGCGTGGCTCGCCGCCGAGTGCCGCCTCGCCGCGTACGGACTGCTGTGCGGTGTTGACCATGGGGAACGCTCCGTACGGGCACGCAGGGACGATAAGGAACAAAAGAGACGCTAGGGGAGGGCGCGCGGGGCCGCAGCCCGGAGCGGTGCGCCAGGGGTAACCGGCTCCTCCGGGGCGCCCCGGAGGGTTCCGTTCCGGTCTGCGGCACACTGGTGGCATGCCGGAGCTGCCCGAGGTGGAGACCCTCAGCGCGATCCTGGCCGAGCGCGCCGCCGGCCGGGAGATCGCCCGCGTCCTCCCCGTGGCGGTGAGCGTCCTGAAGACCTACGACCCGCCGCTGAGCGCGCTCGAAGGGCGCACCGTCACGGCCGCGTCCCGCCACGGCAAGTTCCTCGACCTGGCCACCGACGGCCCCCATCTGGTGGTCCACCTCGCCAAGGCGGGCTGGCTGCGCTGGCGGGACGGGCTCCCCGAGGCCCCGCCACGGCCTGGCAAGGGCCCGCTCGCACTCCGGCTGCTCCTGGCCGGGCCGGAGCGTTCCGGTTTCGACCTCACCGAGGCCGGGACGCGCAAGGGGCTCGCGGTGTACGTGGTCCGCGACCCGCAAGAGGTTCCCGGGATCGCCCGGCTGGGCCCGGACCCACTGGACGACGCCTTCACGCTGGAGGCGTTCGCCGGGCTGCTGCGCGGCGTACGCCACCGGATCAAGGGGGTGCTGCGCGACCAGAGCGTCATCGCCGGAATCGGCAACGCCTACTCCGACGAGATCCTCCACGCCGCCCGGATGTCGCCCTACCGGCTCGCTTCGGACCTCACCGAAGAGGAGATCGCCGGGGTGTACGAGGCGATGGGCGCCACGCTGCGCTCCGCCGTCGAGCGCTCCCGCGGCCTGGCCGCCACCGACCTCAAGGGGGAGAAGCGCGGCGGCATGCGGGTGCACGGCCGCGCCGGGCAGCCGTGCCCGGTATGCGGGGACACCGTCCGCGAGGTGTCCTTCCGCGACTCCTCGCTGCAGTACTGCCCCACCTGCCAGACCGGCGGCAAGCCACTCGCCGATCGGCGGCTGTCCCGGCTGCTCAAGTAGCGCACTTGCCGGGTTCCGCCCCAAATGCCGCCCGGCGGAGGCCAGTTGAAGGGGTGCTCTTGACCCGGGGAGCTCCGGGCCGCCATATGGTGCTGTCGCAACCACACGACACACCACCCCACGCCACGTCACGGAGCACCATGACCACAGCCCTGATCATCGGTGGCGGCATCGCCGGCACGGTGACCGCGATGGCCCTGCGGAAAGCCGGTATCGACGCGGTCGTCTACGAGACGTACCCCACGGACGCCACCGACACCGGTGCGTTCCTCGTCGTCGCCGCCAACGGCCTGGAGGCACTGCGCACCATCGACGCCCATGAACCCGTGCTGAAGAACTCCTTCCCGGCCGGCCGCGTCGACTTCATCAGCAACACCGGCAAGCGGCTCGGCAACCGCCCCATGTCCGGATCGCAGGACGGTGGCCTCGGCTCCGTGACCCTCAAACGCGCCACCCTCGCCCGGGTGCTGCGAGAGGAGGCGGTGCGCCGCGGAGTGCGCATCGAGGGCGGCAAGCGGCTGCTCGCCGCCCACACCAGCCCCGACGGCCGGATCGTCGGCTCCTTCGCCGATGGCGGCCGCGCCGTGGGCGACATGCTGATCGGCGCCGACGGCATCCACTCGCTGGTCCGCAGGACCATCGACGCGGCCGCGCCCCGGCCCCGCTACACCGGACAGCACACCGTCTGCGGCTACACCCGCGACGCCGACTCGCCCCCGGACCCCGACGCCTACACGATGATCTTCGGCAAGCAGGCGTTCTTCGGCTGCACCACCGCCCCGGACGGCGAGGTCTGGTGGTTCTGCAACGCCCCGGCCGAGGAGATGTCCAAGGCCGAGCTCGCCGCCGTCACCTCCGAGCAGTGGCGGGAGCGGCTGCTGACGCTCTTCGCCGAGGACAACACGCCCGCGGCCGAGCTGGTCCGCGCCACCGGCGACACCATCGTGGCCACCGCCGCCTACGACATCGTCTCCACCCCCACCTGGTCCGAGGAGGCCATGGTGATCGTCGGTGACGCCGCCCACGCCTGTGCGCCCAATGTCGCCCAGGGCGCCTCGATGGCCATCGAGGACGGTGTCGTACTCGCCAAATGCCTGCGCGATCTGCGCACGCCCCAGTCGGCCTTCGCCGCGTACGAGGCGCTGCGCCGGGAGCGGGTCGAGAAGGTCGCCGCGGCCGGCGCGGGCATGGCCCGCCGCACGGCGCCGGGGCCCGTGGCACGCGCCCTGCGCGATGTGACCATGCCGCGCAAGCTGGACCGGGCGGGCAACGGCTCCTCGGACTGGCTGACCGGCTACCGCATCGACTGGGACGAGCCGATCGACGCACAGACGGCCCGTCGCCGCCGCTGACGTACGGGCGCCGCTGACGTACGCGCACGCCACTGACGTACGGGCGTACCCCCCGCCCCCGCCCCCGGAACACGGCCCGGGGGCGGGGGCCGGCCCGGGCCCCACGTTTGGTCCGGGCTCTCACGGGCACTTGGAGCTCCCTGGCCCCGTATGCCCGGGAGATTCGTGTGAGCCCAGTACGCATAGTGATCGCCGGTGCCGGATTCGCCGGTTACCAGGCCGCCCGTACGCTCTCCCGCACCCTGCGCGGCGCGGCGGACATCGTCCTGATCAACCCCAACGACTACTTCCTGTATCTGCCCCTGCTGCCCGAAGTGGCGGCCGGGGTCCTGGAGCCCCGGCGGGTCTCGGTCTCCCTCACCGGCACCCTGCCGCACGTCCGGCTGGTGCTGGGCGAGGTCCACGGCGTCGACCTGGACGCCCGCAAGATCACCTGGCAGGACCCGGACGGACGGTCCGGCGAGATGGACTACGACCGGCTCGTCCTCTCCATGGGCAGCGTCAACAAGCTGCTGCCGATCCCCGGTGTGGCCGAGCACGCCCACGGCTTCCGCGGCATGCCCGAGGCTCTGTACCTGCGCGACCACGTCACCCGGCAGATAGAGATGTCCGGCACCGCGGCCGACCCCGGGGAGCGGCGGGCCCGCCGCACCTTCGTCGTGGTAGGCGCCGGTTACACCGGCACCGAGGTGGCCGCCCACGGGGTGCTCTTCACCGACTCGCTCGCGCGGAAGAACACCTCGCTGCGCGAGGCGCCGCGGCCCCGCTGGCTGCTGCTCGACATCGCCCCCCGGGTCCTTCCCGAACTGGACGAGAAGCTGTCCCGCACGGCCGACAGGGTGCTGCGCAAACGGGGTGTGGAGGTCCGCACCGGCACCTCGGTCAAGGAGGCCACCTCGGATGGGGTGCTGCTGGACGACGGCGAGTTCATCGACACCCGGTCGCTCATCTGGTGCGTCGGGGTGCGGCCCGATCCGCTGGTGGAGCAGCTGGGGCTGCCGACCGAACGCGGCCGGCTGAGGGTCGACCAGTATCTGGCCGTACCCGGCTATCCGGACGTGCTGGCCTGTGGGGACGCCGCCGCGGTGCCCGATCTGACCCGCCCCGGCCAGTTCACCCCGATGACCGCGCAACACGCCCACCGGCAGGGCAAGGTCGCGGGCCACAATGTGCTGGCCTCCCTCGGGCGCGGCACCGCCAAGCCGTACAAACACCACGACCTCGGGTTCACCGTCGACCTCGGCGGGGTGCAGGCCGCCGCGGACCCGCTGCACATCCCGCTGTCCGGGCCGCTCGCCAACGCGGTCACCCGCGGCTACCACCTGATGGCGATGCCGGGGAACCGGGTCCGGGTCGCCGCCGACTGGCTGCTCGACGCGGTGCTGCCACGCCAGGGGGTACAGCTCGGGGTGGTCCCGCCCTGGGCGGTGCCGCTGGACACCGAGTCGCCCGAGGTCGCGCAGACCGCCCGGGTGCGGCCGGGCGGCGGCTGACCACCGGCGGAACGCTGCGGCTGACCACCGGTGAAACCTGGAAGGAGAACAATGCGACACGAACAGCTCAGCGAGCTCGGGCAGCAGCTCCGTGTGGACTCGGTGCGTGCCGCCGCGGCCGCCGGGTCCGGCCATCCCACGTCGTCGATGTCGGCGGCGGACCTGCTGGCCGTCCTGATGGGAAACCATCTGCGCTATGACTTCGAGCAGCCCGACTACCCGGGCAATGACCACCTGATCTTCTCCAAGGGCCATGCCTCCCCGCTGCTCTACTCGGTGTACAAGGCGGCTGGGGCCCTCCGCGACGAGGAGTTCATCACCTTCCGCAAGCGCGGCAGCAGGCTGGAGGGCCACCCCACCCCCCGGCTGCCGTGGGTGGACGTGGCCACCGGATCGCTCGGGCAGGGCCTGCCGTACGGCGTGGGCACCGCGATGAGCGGCAAGCGGCTGGACCATGTGCCCTACCGGGTCTGGGTGCTGTGCGGCGACAGCGAGATGGCCGAGGGCTCGATGTGGGAGGCGTTCGAGCACGCGGGCTACGAGCGGCTGGACAACCTCACCGCCATCATCGATGTGAACCGGCTCGGCCAGCGCGGGCCCACCCGCCACGAATGGGACCTGGACGCCTACGCCCGGCGCATCCGTGCCTTCGACTGGCACACCATCGAGATCGACGGCCATGACATCGAGGCCATCGACCGCGCCTACGCCGAGGCGCTGTCCACCGTGGGCCGCCCCACCGCCATCATCGCCCGCACCATGAAGGGCCGCGGCGTGGCCTCGGTGGAGAACCGCGAGGGCATGCACGGCAAGCCGCTGAAGAACGCGGAAGAGGCGATCGCCGAGCTCGGCGGCGTACGCAACCTGGCCGTGCCGGTGCTCGGCCCGCCCTCGGTGACCCCCACCCGGCCCGCCTCCGAGGGCCCGCTGGCCCTGCCGCGCTACAACACCGGCGACTCGGTCCCCAGCCGTGACGCGTTCGGCGAGGCGGTGGCCGCCGTCGGCACCGCCCGTGGCGATGTGGTGGCGCTCGACGGCGAGGTGGGCGACTCCACCCGCCTGGAGTACTTCCACAAGGAGCACCCCGAGCGGTACTTCGAGTTCTTCATCGCCGAGCAGCAGCTGGTGGCCGCGGCCGTCGGCATGCAGACCCGCGGCTGGAACCCGTACGTCTCCACCTTCGCGGCCTTCTTCAGCCGGGCCTACGACTTCATCCGGATGGCCGCCATCAGCGACGCCGACCTCAACCTCGTCGGCTCCCACGCCGGGGTGGCCATCGGTGAGGACGGCCCTTCGCAGATGGGCCTGGAGGACCTGGCCGCCATGCGGGCGGTGCACGGCAGTACGGTGCTCTACCCGTGCGACGCCAACCAGACCGCCCAGCTGACCGCGGCCATGGCCGAACAGTCCGGCATCCGCTATCTGCGCACCACCCGCAGCGGAACGCCGGTCATCTACCCGGCCACCGAGAGCTTCCCCATCGGCGGCTCCAAGGTGGTGCGCTCCAGCGATCAGGACCAGGTCACCCTGGTCGGCGCCGGGATCACCCTGCACGAGGCCGTCGAGGCCGCCGACCGGCTCGCCCAGGAGGGCATCCCGGCCCGCGTCATCGACCTGTACTCGCTCAAGCCGGTGGACGCCGAGACGCTGCGGGCCGCCGCAGAGGCGACGGGCCGACTGGTCACCGTCGAGGACCACCACCCCGAGGGCGGACTGGGCGACGCGGTGCTCGAGGCGTTCGGCGACGGCCGTCCGGCGCCCCGGACGATCCGGCTCGCGGTGCGCATGATGCCCGCCTCCGCGACCCCCGCCGAGCAGCTGAGCGACGCGGGAATCGACGCGGACGCGATCGTCAGGGCGGCGCGACAGCTGGTCGGCAAGGGCTGAGCCCAGGACTGAGGTTCGCAACCGGGGGCTGAGGACGGACGACACGACGCTGCCGGAAGGAGCGGACACATGGGTGTCAAGCACGGAATGCGCGTGGTGGTGGTCGGGGCCACCGGCAACGCCGGTACGAGCGTCGTCCGCGCGCTCGGCGAGGCCACGGACGTCGAGTCGATCGTGGGCGTCGCCCGCAGGGTGCCCAGCTGGTCACCGCCGAAGACCACCTGGGTGCGGGCGGACATCGGGCGGGACGCCGGTGCGGAGGCCGACCTGGCACGGCACTTCGAGGGCGCCGACGCGGTCATCCACCTCGCCTGGCTGATCCAGCCCAGCCACCGGCCCGCCGTCACCTGGGACACCAATGTCCTCGGCAGCAAGCGGGTCTTCGAGGCGGTGGCACGGGCCGAGGTGCCGGTGCTGCTGTACGCCTCCTCGGTGGGCGCCTACTCGCCCGGCCCCGAGGACGGCCACCCGGTGGACGAATCCTGGCCCACCGATGGCTGGCCGGAGGCCGCGTACTGCCGCGAGAAGGCGTATGTGGAGCGGATGCTGGACTCCTTCGAACGGGAGCATCCGCAGGTCCGGGTGGTGCGGATGCGGCCGGGCTTCCTCTTCAAGGAGGAAGCGGCGGCCGAGCAACGACGGCTGTTCATGGGCCCGTTCCTGCCCCGGCGGCTGGTCCGCGCCACCTTCCTGCCCGCCGTCTTCGACCTGCCCGGGCTGCGGCTCCAGGTGCTGCACACCGATGACGCCGCCGAGGCGTACCGGCTGGCGCTCGGCCGTCAGGTGCGCGGCGCCTTCAACCTCGCGGCCGAACCGCCGGTGGACGGCGGGACGCTGGCCGGACTGCTGGACGCGCGGACGGTGCGGGTCCCGCGCTTCGCCGCCCGCTCGGCCATGGCCACGGCCTGGCATCTGCATCTGCTGCCGCCCTCGCCCCAGCTGTTCGACGCCGCCCTGCGGCTCCCGCTGATGGACACCACCCGCGCCCAGCAGGAGCTGGGATGGCGGCCCAGGCACACCGCCGTCGAGACGCTTCAGGAGTTCCTCACCGGGCTGCGGCGCGGCACCGGCATGGACCAGACCGCCCCACTGGCCCCCAAGCTGCCCGGCGGACGGGCGCGCGAGGCCGCGGCGACAGGCGTGGGGGAGCGGCCCTGACGACGACCGGTACGGGGGAGCGACCCCGGCAGGACTCCCCCTGAACGACCCCCAGCCGTGTGATACGCGGCACATGAGACGGGCTCAGCGGCAGCGTGCCGCCGGGCCCGTACCGCTGTGCCCTCCCCGGCCCCTCGTGACCGGTGACACGACTCCCGTACGCTGCTGCCCGGTTGGCCGGGACATCGACGAGGGTGGGGACATATGGGCAGGGTGGGGAGTGCGGCGCGCGGTCATGCCCGGCGCACGGGAACGGTGGCGGTCGCCGCGGCGGCCGCCGCACTGTGTCTGACGGCACCGGCGGAGGCCCGGCCCGCCCCCACCGCGGACGATCCGTCCTACTCCGCCACCACCTCGGTGGGGGTGCACAACGCCTACGAACAGGCCAAGTACCCCTACTTCGCCGACGCGCTGGACTCCGGGGCCTCGCTCCTGGAACTCGATGTGTGGACCAACGCCTTCGGCTCCGGCTGGCGGGTCTCTCACTCCAACCCGCTCGGCAACGACAACAACTGCGAGAACGCCGCGGGCCAGGACGAGCTGCGCACCAAGCCCCGCGACCAGAGCCTGGCGGGCTGCCTCGCCGACATGCGGGCCTGGCACCAGGCCCATCCGGGGCACCGTCCCATCCTCGTCAAGGTCGAGATGAAGGACGGCTTCAACGGCGAGAAGGGCCGCGGCCCGGCCGACCTCGACGCCCTCCTCGGCGCCACCCTCGGCGACGCGGTGCTGCGCCCGGCGGATGTGGTGGGCGGCCACGCCACCCTCGACGAGGCGGTCCAGGCGGGCGGCTGGCCGTCCCGCTCGGCGCTCGCGGGCAAGTTCGTCGTCGAGCTGATACCGGGCACGGTCGAGGAGAACAACCCCCTCGACACGCTGTGGACCGACCGCGAGTACGCCACCCACCTGCGGGAGCTGTCCGCCGCCGGGCAGCTCGGCCAGGCCGCCGCCTTCCCCGCCGTCCACGGCGCCGCCACCGGCGACCCGCGCACCCGCTACACCGACGCCGCCCTCCGGCCCTGGTTCGTGCTCTTCGACGGTGACGCGTCCACGTATGTCACCAGCGGCATCGACACCGCCTGGTACGACGACCGCCACTACCTCCTGATCATGACCGACGCCCACAACGTGGCACCCCCGATCGACGGCACCAACCCCACCGAGACCCAGGCCCGCGACCGCCTGTCCCAACTCGCCACCCGCCACGCCAGCTTCGCCACCGCCGACTGGTACCCCCTGCCGTCCGTACTGTCCACCGTCGTACCCCGTGGCTGAGCACACGCCCGCCGGAGCCGCGCCCGGGCCCGCCATGACTGAAACCGCGGCTTTCCGGGCTGGGGACGCCGAGCAGTGGCGTCGGCCTGCGGTCCTGGGTCACCCCGTCCGGTTGAGCTGGGAACGGGCGATGCGGAATCCCACGTCGTCGACCTGGAAAGTCGGGTGGCTGCGGCGCCGCGCGGAGGCCCGGCAGCTCCAGTGCTCATCGAACCAGCCCCCGCCGCGCAGCACCCGGTAGGCGCCGTAGACCTCGGCGTCGTAGATGTCCCAGCCCCAGTCCCAGACATTGCCGAGCATGTCGTAAAGGCCCCACGGGTTGGGCCGTTTGCGACCCACGTCGTGGATCCGCTCATGGGAGTTGCCGCGGTACCAAGCGATCTCGTCCAGAGGTCCGTAGTGCGGTCCGGTCGTGCCGGCGCGGCAGGCGTGCTCCCACTCGGCCTCGGTAGGCAGCCGGTACCCGTCGGCGGACGTGTCCCACTCGATGTCTTCGCCCTCGGCATGGAGGTGGTAGGCGGGTGCGAACCCGTCGCGTTGGGACAGGGCGTTGCAGAATCGGATCGCGTCCCACCAGGAAACGCTCTCGACGGGCAGTGACTCCCCCTGGGCGGTGCTCGGCCACACGCCGGTGACCTGTGCGTACAGCGCCTGGGTGACGGGGGAAGCCGCGAGTTCGTAGGGCGCGAGCTCGACCGACCAGCTCTGCTGTGTCCGCCGGTCCGACAGCGTCACCTGCCCCGGCGGGATGGCGATCATCTTTCCTGCGCTCGCGTCCATGGACAGGTGATCATATCGGTGCCCGTGCTGGACGACCGCGTGGCCTTCCTCGGGGCGAGCGCCGGGAGGGGCTTCTTCGCGTTAGCCGGCGGTCCCGGATGACGCGGTAAAGTCGCGGGGGCGGGGCGCGCGGTGCACGGTGGAGGGGGGATTCCTGTTGAGGGGAGAGGCGCATGTCCGGCCACATATACCGGGTGACGGAACTCGTCGGCTCGTCCACCGAGAGCATCGACGACGCGATCAGGAGTGGCGTCGACCGGGCTTCCGAGACACTTCGGGAACTGGACTGGTTCGAGGTCACGGAGATCCGCGGGCACCTCGAAGGCGGGCGCGTCGCGCACTACCAGGTGGGGCTGAAGCTTGGATTCCGGCTGGAGGACACGACGTCCTGACGGGCTCGGACGCACCGGGCGCGGTGCCTCACCGCGCCGGGCTCCGCGAGCCGGACGGGCGGTCGTGCTTACGGCACCACGGTGACCGGCCAGCGCCCGGCCTTGACCAGCCGTACGGCCACCGAACCGATGAAGCGGTGCCCGGCCTGCTCGGACGCGCCCACCACCACGGCGTCGGCCTTCAGCTCATCTGCCGCCTGGGCCAGGCCGTTGTACGGATCACCCCGGAAGGTGTGGAACTCCCAGCGCACCTCGAAGACCCCGCGCAGCCGCTCGGTGGCCTCCCGCATCTCCCGCATCAGCTCCTCGGCCACCTCGCCTGTGGCGTCGGTCACCGAGGCCCCGAGCGCCGCCCCCGCGGCCAGCACCGGCTGGATGTAGACCACGATCAGCAGCGCCTTCTGGCGTCTGGCCAGCCCGGCGGCGTAGGCCGTGGCGCGCCAGGAGGATTCGGAACCGTCCAGTCCGGCCACGATGACCTTCGGTCCGTCGGTTCCCCGTTCAAAAGACGGAGGGAGTTTGTCCACCACATCTGCGAGGCTAGCGGCAGGGACGGTCCGGTGATCACCCGGCCCGTTTCAGCGGTGCCCGCGCACCGCGACCGCGTCATGAGCGCCACCGTACGACAGGAGAGACAATGAGCGGCACCCACGGGGGCGAACTCCTCGCCATCAGCGACCTTCATGTGGCCTATGCGGAGAACCGGGCGATCGTGGAGCGGTTGCGGCCCGGCTCCGACGACGACTGGCTGATCGTCGCGGGCGACGTCGGCGAGGTCTTCTCAGAGATCGAGGAGGTCCTCGGTCTGCTGAGCGAGCGCTTCGCCAAGGTCATCTGGTCACCCGGGAACCACGAGCTGTGGACCCATCCCAAGGACCCCCTGGAGGCCAGGGGGGTGGCGCGCTACGACGCGCTGGTGGAGATGTGCCGGGCGAAGGGCGTCGTCACGCCCGAGGACCCCTACCCGCTCTGGGAGGGCGTCGGCGGGCCGCTGGTCATCGCCCCGCTGTTCCTGCTCTACGACTACACCTTCCGTCTCGACGGCCTGACCACCAAGGACGCCGCGCTGGCCCACGCCCACGAGGCCGGGGTGGTCTGCACCGACGAGCACTTCCTGCACCCCGACCCCTACCCCACCCGCGACGCGTGGTGCCGGGCCCGGGTCGCCGAGACCGAGGCGCGGCTGGCGGCCGTCGACCCGGAGCTGCGGACCGTGCTCATCAACCACTGGCCGATGACCCGGCTGCCCACCCGGGTGCTGCGCTACCCCGACTTCGCGCTGTGGTGCGGCACCGAGCTCACCGCCGACTGGCATGTGCGGTTCCGGGCCGAGACGGTCGTCTACGGCCATCTGCACATCCCCCGGACCACGGTGGAGGACGGGGTGAAGTTCCAGGAGGTCTCGGTCGGCTACCCCCGGGAGTGGAAGGCCCACGGCCGACTGCCGGAGGACCCGCTGCGCCGGATCCTCCCGGTGCCCGTGGCCTAGGGCGGTGTGGTGTCCGGTGGTGGGGTCGGGGGTGGCCCCGGGCCTTGTGGGGACGGGGCCATCTGATGCGCACGCTCCCTTGACGGGCCCGGAGGGCGGCGCCGTACGGTCTCGGCTGTGAACCCTGTCGAGGCGTTCCTCCCCGAGACCTACACCGCCGGTGTCCCGTACGCCCTGTTCGGCGCGTTGCGGGCCACCCGCCCCGTCTGCCGGATCGACGAGCCCGCGGTCGGGGCCTGGCCGGCCGGTCCCGGCTTCTGGGCGGTGTTCCGGCACGCCGACGTCAAGCACGTTCTGCGCACCCCCGAGGTCTTCTCCTCCCACCTCGGGGCCACCCAGATCCGCGACCCCGACACACCCGCCGACCTGGAGTTCGTGCGGGCGATGATGCTCAACCAGGACCCGCCCGGCCACTCCCGCAGCCGCCGCATCGTCGCGGCGGCGTTCACCCCGCGCGCCGTACGGGAGCTGGAGGCGGTCATCGAGGAGCGCGCGGCGGCACTCGTGGACTCCGTGGCGGGGCGCGGCGAGGCCGACTTCGTGGAGCTCGCCGCCGATCTCCCGGTCTGGACCCTCGCCCAGGTGATGGGCGTCCCCGACGGAGACCGGCGGCTGCTGTTCGACTGGGCCAGCAGGGTCATCGGCTACCAGGACGCCGACTACGCCGGGCTGTCCACCGCGGCCCGCGAGGAGCTGAGCCCCATCGGGCGCGCCGCCCTCGCCCACCGGCCGTCCTCGGCGCCGCGCCGCCCCGACGGCCGGCCGATGAACCCGCGCTCCCGCGAGGCGCTGGCCGATATGTTCGCCTACGCCCACGCACTCGCCGAACGGCCCCGGCCGGGCAGTGTGATGGCGCGGATGCGGGAGGGCGGGCTGAGCCGGGACGAGTTCGAGAACATGTTCTTCCTCTTCGCCGTGGCGGGCAACGAGACGCTGCGCAACGGCATCCCCGGCGGGCTGCTCACCCTGCTCGACCACCCCGAGAGCCTGCGGCTGCTGCTCGACCGGCCCGAGCTGACCGGCTCCGCGGTGGAGGAGATGCTGCGCTACTGGCCGCCCGTCATCGACTTCAGGCGCACCGCCACCCGCGATGTGGAGCTGGCCGGACAGCTCATCCGGCGCGGTGAGAAGGTCGTCGTCTTCCACGCCTCGGCCAACCGCGACGAGACGGTCTTCACCGACCCCGACCGGTTCGACATCACCCGCGCCCCCAATGACCATCTGAGCTTCGGTTTCGGACCGCATGTCTGCCTGGGCGCGCATCTGGCCCGGGTCCAGATGCGGGCCATGCTGCGCGCCGCCCTGGACCGGCTGCCGGGGCTGCGCCGGGCCGGTGAGCCGGTCCGGCTCACCTCCAACTTCCAGAACGGGCTCAAGACCCTCCCCGTGCGCTGGGGAACAGATCGGTAAAGGCCGTGGCCGAGTCGCCGACCGACCGTCCGAAGGGCTCGTCGAAGTCCCACACCAGGAAGAGCAGGAAGACCATGAGCGCGGTGAACATCACCGCGAGCGTCAGCTCCCGGGGCGAGCGGCGGATCTGCAGGGTGAAGACCAGCCCGATCACCAGCGCCGCGCCGAGCACCAGGCCGAACCAGACCAGCGGGGGCATCGTGGGCCCCGCGCTCTGCTGCCGGGCGCCGCGCGCGTCATCCACGGCGGCCACCTGATCCACCATCGGCTGATACGCCTGCGACTGGAGGTCGTTGTGCGGGGCGGCGAGGGTGACATCGCGGCGGAGCGTGGTCAGCAACTCGGCGCCGCGGTCGGTGAGCTCACCCTTGTCGATCATCACCTTCCACTCGGTGTGCACCACGTGGTCCACATACGCGTGCACGTCGTCGCGGATGCGATCGCGCACCGGGGCGGGGTAGACGCCCGCCCGCTCGGCCACCTCGTGCAGCGCCTGCGCCTCCGTACGGACCCCGTCCTGCGCGGCCGAGCGCGCCTCCCAGACACCGGCGATGGCCAGGCCCAGCACGATCGCGTAGACCACGCCGATCATCATGATCATGTAGTCGAGGACATCGGGGGTCTCGTCCGGATCGTCATCCTCCCCGAGTCTGCGGGAGTTGAGCACCGCCCCGGTCACCACGACCGCGCAGGTCCCGGCCATCACCAGGGTCATCATCAGCCATTCGGGCATGGGTGAACCTTTCAAGCGGTTCGGCGGTGGGCCGTCAGCCGCGCCGCGCGCCGCGCGCGCCGGAGCGCGAACGCGGACGGAGAGCGGCGGCCGCGAGGACCGCGGGCGCGGTGAGCAGCAGGGTGAAGGTGACCAACGAGGTCCCGCTGTCGGGCTTCTTGTGCGCGGGTTTCTCATACGCGTGCATCTCGACGGCACGGGCCCTGGTCGGTGCGGGAGTCGGCGCGGGGGGTGATGCCGGAGGCCGGGTGCGCGGGGGCGGGGGC
>NZ_LAKD02000080.1 GCF_000968685.2 Streptomyces antioxidans | reverse complement strand
ACAACACACCACCAACCACAGCCGCCGCAATCTCCCCCTGGCTATGACCCACCACCGCCACAGGACACACCCCAAACGACCGCCACACCGCCGCCAACGACACCATCACCGCCCACAACACCGGCTGCACCACATCCACCCGCCCCACATCCACCACACCCTCCACACCCTCCACACCCCGCAACACATCCGACAACGACCAATCCACAAACGGCCCCAACGCCCGCTCACACTCCGCCACCCGACCCGCGAACACCGACGACACCCCAAGCAACTCCGCACCCATCCCCACCCACTGCGAACCCTGACCAGGAAACACCAGCACCGGACCCACACCACCCACCAGCCCCGCCCCATCCGACTCCACCACGCCCGGATGCGCCGCACCCCCCGCCAACGCCTCCACACCCGCCAACAGCCCAGCCCGATCACCACCCACCACCACCGCCCGACGCTCAAACACCGACCGCGTCGCCACCAACGACCACCCCACATCCACCGGCAACAGCCCGGACACACCACCCACCCGCTCAGCCAGAGCGGCAGCCTGCCCCCGCAACGCCTCCACACTCCGCGCCGACACCACCCACGGCACCACCCCACCCACCTCGGATGACGCCGCCCGCGCATCCTCCTCTGGCGCCTCCTCCACGATCACATGCGCATTCGTGCCACTGATCCCGAACGCGGACACCCCGGCCCGGCGTGGCCGCTCGCTCCTCGGCCACTCCACCGGGTCCGTGAGCAATCGCACCGCACCACCTGACCAGTCCGCGTGCGGGGTCGGCTCGTCAATGTGCAGGGTGGCGGGCAGCAGTTGATGACGCAGGGCCATCACCATCTTGATGACACCGGCCACGCCCGCCGCACCCTGCGTATGGCCGATGTTGGACTTCAGCGAGCCGAGCCACAGCGGCCGGTCCTCCGGCCGGTCCTGCCCGTACGCGGCGATCAGGGCCTCGGCCTCGATCGGGTCTCCCAGGGTGGTGCCCGTGCCGTGGGCCTCCACCGCGTCCACCTCGGCGGAGGACAGCTGTGCGTTGGTCAGGGCCTGGCGGATCACCCGCTGCTGCGATGGACCGTTCGGCGCGGTGAGCCCGTTCGACGCGCCGTCCTGGTTGATGGCCGAGCCGCGGAGCACCGCCAGCACCTGGTGGCCGTTGCGCCGGGCGTCGGACAGCCGCTCCAGCAGCAGGAGGCCCACGCCCTCCGAGAAGCCCGTGCCGTCCGCGGCGGCCGCGAAGGGTTTGCAGCGGCCGTCGGGGGCCAGGCCGCGCTGGCGGGAGAACTCCACGAAGGTGTTCGGTGTGGTCATCACGGTCACACCACCGGCCAGGGCCAGGGTGCACTCCCCCTGCCGCAGCGCCTGACAGGCGAGGTGCATGGCCACCAGCGAGGATGAGCATGCCGTATCCACCGTCACCGCGGGCCCCTCCAGGCCGAGGGTGAAGGCCACCCGGCCGGAGACGACGCTCAGGGTGTTTCCGGTGAGCAGATATCCTTCCGCGCTCCTTTCGATCTGCGGGGTGCCGAAGCCGAGGATTCCGGCGCCCGCGTAGACTCCGGTGGGGGTGCCCTTCAGCGAGGTGGGGTCGATTCCGGCGCGTTCGACCAATTCCCAGGCGGCTTCGAGCAGTTGGCGCTGCTGTGGTTCGGCCGCCAGTGCCTCGCGGGGGCTGATGCCGAAGAAGGTGGCGTCGAAGCCGTCGGCCCGGTTCAGGAATCCGCCGTGGCGGACGTAGCTGGTGCCGGAGTGGTCGGGGTCCGGGTGGAACAGCCCGGCCAGGTCCCAGCCGCGGTCGTTCGGAAACTCCGCGATCGCGTCCCCGCGCGAGGCGAGCAGCTGCCACAGGTCCTCGGGCGAGGTGATTCCGCCGGGATACCGGCAGGCCATGCTGACGATGGCCACCGGCTCCTGGGAGCGCTCCTCCATCTCGCGGAGCCGCCGACGCGTCTGGCCCAGATCGGCCGTGACCTTCTTGAGGTACTGGCGGAGCTTCTCTTCGGTACCCGGCATCAGTTCCGCTCCTCCATCAGGGCAGTTCACGGTCAATGAGCTCGAACATCTCGTCGTCCGAGGCGGCTTCGAGGGCGTCGAAGCCGGTCGTCCCGGCCGGGTCGCCGGGCCCGCCGCCGTTCCACTTCGCCAGCAGGGCGCCCAGCCGTTGGGCGATCCGCTGCCTGCCCTGGTCGTCGGTGTCGAGGGCGGCCAGGGTGGTGTCCAGCCTGGCCAGCTCGCCCAGAACCGGGTCGACGGCGTTGTGCCCCGGTGTGGCCCCGTCGCCGGGGGCCAGCCGTTGCAGCAGGTGGTCGGCGAGTGCGGCCGCTTCCGGGAAGTCGAAGACCATCCCGGCGGGCAGGCGCAGACCGGTGGCGGCGGCGAGGCGGTTGCGCAGTTCGACGGCGGTCAGGGAGTCGAAGCCCAGTTCCTTGAAGCTGGCCTCGGCCTGCACGGCGTCCACATCGGCGTGTCCGAGCACCGTGGCGGCGTGGCCACGGACCAGGTTGAGGACGAGTCGGTGCCGCTCGGCCGTGGACCGGCCCGCGAGCCGGGCTGCCCAGTCGACCTGCCGGTCCGCCCCGGCCGCCGCCGCGGTGCGCCGCCCGGCGCCACCGCCGCCCGTGGCGGCCAGTGCGCGGAGTGTGGCGGGCAGGCTGTCGGCGGGGAGTCCGGCGAGGGTGCGGGGGTCCACCCGGGCGGCGATCAGATGGGCGGCACCGTGCTGAACGGCGGCGTCGAGGAGCGCCAGACCGTGCCGGGTACTCAGGGCGGTCACTCCGGTACGGGACATCCGGGCCAGATCGGCCTCGGCCAGGTGTCCGGTCATGCCGCTGGCGTCGGCCCACAGGCCCCAGGCGATCGAGACGCCCGGCAGCCCGGTGGCCCGCCGGTGGGCTGCGAGCGCGTCGCAAAAGGCGTTGGCGGCGGCGTAGTTGGCCTGTCCCGGGCTGCCGAGCGTGCCGGCGGCGGAGGAGAAGAGGACGAACATGCCGAGCCGCAGATGGGCCGTCGCCGTGTGCAGCTGGGCCGCGGCCGTGGCCTTGGCCGACCAGACCCGTGCCAGTCGTTCGGGGGTCTGGGAGGTGACCACCGCGTCGTCCAGCACACCGGTGGCGTGGATGACTCCGGTCAGCGGATGTGCGGGGTCGATCCCCGCCACCAGCTCCGCCACCGCCCGGGCGTCGGTGACATCCGTCGCCGCGACGCGCACCCGCGCGCCCAGCTCTTCCAGCCGGGCGGCCAGGTCGCGGGCGCCCGGAGCGTCCGGCCCCCGCCTGCTCACCAGCAGCAGCTGGCCGATCCCCCATGCGCGGACGAGGTGTTCGGCGATGTGGGCGCCCAGGGTGCCGGTGCCACCGGCGATGAGGACGGTGCCGTCCTGGTCGACCGCGGCGGGTACGTCGAGCACCAGCTTGCCGGTGTGCTTGGCCTGGCTCAGCTGCCGTAGTGCGTCCCGCGCCCGGCTGAGCGGCCAGGGCCGTACGGGCGCGGGACACAGCGCTCCGGCGGCGAACAGCCCGCTCAGCTCGCGCAGCATCTCCCCGATGCGGTCCGGCCCGGCGTCGGGCACCAGGTCGAAGGCGCGATAGCGGATGCCCGTGCGCACGGCCGCGAGGTGTTCCGGGTCGCGGATGTCGGTCTTGCCCATCTCGGAAAGGCGTCCGCCGTCGGCCAGCAGCCGCAGTGAGGCGTCGACGAACGGCCCGGTGAGGCTGTTGAGCACCACATCGACGCCACGTCCGCCGGTGGCCTCGCGGAAGGTCTCCTCGAAGTCCAGCTCGCGCGACGAGGCCCGATGCGCCGCATCGATTCCCATTTCCTCCAGCACACCGTGCTTGCCGGGGCTCGCCGTCGCGTACACCTCCGCGCCCAGGTGGCGGGCGATCCGCACCGCCGCCATGCCCACACCGCCGGTGGCGGCGTGGACCAGCACCGTTTCGCCGTTGCGCAGCCCGGCCAGGTCCACCAGTCCGTACCAGGCGGTGAGGAACGCCACCGGTACGGCGGCGGCCTGCCGGAAGCTCCAGCCGTCGGGGATCGGCACGACCATGCGCGCGTCCGCCACCGCCCGCGGGCCGAACGCGCCCTCGAACAGGCCCATGACCCGGTCGCCCACCGCGAGCCCGGTCACCTCGGGGCCGATGTCCACGACCACCCCGGCGCCCTCGCTGCCGCGGAACACCCCGCCCCCGGGATACATCCCGACGACGATGAGCGCATCGCGGAAGTTCAGGCCCGCCGCGTGCACCGCGATCCGGACCTCTCCCGGGCCCAGTGGCTCCAGCGCCTCGGGGCATGCCACGGGCGTCACGTTGTCCACGGTGGACGCGCCCTCCACGGCGAGCCGCCACCCGGGCTGTGCCACCGGGCCCACCAGACCTCCGCTGCCGGGGCCGCCCGCGCGCAGCAGCCGGGGTGCCCACACCCGGCCGGAGCCCACCGCCACCTGCGGTTCGTCCAGGGCGAAGGACCTCAGCACACCGTCCAGTACCGCCGCGCCGATCCCGTCCGGGTCGGGCGCGCCACGCGGATCGCGGTCGAGCAGGATGAACCGGTCCGGGTTCTCGGCCTGTGCGCTGCGCAGCAGTCCCCATACGGCGGCACCGGCGGGGTCCGCGGCTCCGGAGCCGGGGTCGTCCGCCACCGGGCCACCGGCCGCGACCGCGCCGTGTGTCACCACGGCCAAGCGGGCCTCGGTCAGCCGGGGTTCGGCCAGCCAGCCCCGCAGCAGGTCCAGGGTCCGCCGTACGGCAGCCAGGGCATCGGCCTCCGCGGTCCCGATGTCCACAGCCATGTCCACGGGCGTGGTCGTGGCAGGTACGGCGGTCAACGCCACCGGGGGGATGGGGGCCCCGGCGTCGATGGCGGCGACCAGCGACTCCAGGTCCGGGTGGCGGGCCATGTCCGAGGGGGCCCAGTCCAGGCATTCGGGGCCCAGCGCCACCCAGCCGCCGTCCCCGGCCACCGGCCCGGGCAGCCCCGTCCCCGCGCCGGGCGCGGGCTCCGGGAGCGGGATCCAGTCCAGGGTGAACAGCCCGTCCACGGCGCCCCGGCCGGCGGACCGCAGCTGATCGGTACGGGCGGGGCGCAGCACCAATGAGTCGACCGTCAGCACCGGGTCGCCCACGGTGTCGGCCACGGCGATCCGCAGCGCCCGCTCGCCGTCCGTGTTCCGCTCGTGCGGGGACAGCCGGACGCGTACGGTGGTCGCTCCGGCGGCCCACAGCGACACCCCGTTCCAGGCGAACGGCAGCCACATCTGGCCGCCGTCGTGCCGCTCCTCGGGCCGGTCGAGGAGGTAGGCCGGGTGCAGCGCGGCGTCCAGCAGCGCCGGGTGGATGCCGAATCCGGCCCGGTCGCCCGCGGCTTCGGGCAGCGCCACCTCGGCCAGCAGATCCGTGCCGTCGCGCCACAGTGTGCGGACGCCCTGGAACACCGGACCGTATCCGTATCCGGCCGCCGCGGCACGCTCATAGAAGCCATCGGTGTCCAACGGCTCCGCGCTCGGCGGGGGCCAGGCGCCGGAGGGCCGGGGTGCCGGTTCACCGTGGGGGCCGAGTACGCCGACCGCATGGCACACCCAGACCGGGTCCGCGGTGGTTTCGGCGTCGCGGTCGGGCCTGGAGTACACCCGTACGTCGCGGCGTCCGTCGTCGGCGGTCTCGCCCACCACCACCTGGACGCGCAGCCCGCCGGTGTCGGGGAGGACGAACGGGATCTGCAGGGTGAGTTCTTCCAGCGTGCCGCAGCCCGCCTCGTCGGCGGCTCGGAGCGCCCATTCGACCTGCGCCGCGCCCGGGACCAGCCGGGCGCCCGCCACCGTGTGTTCGCCGAGCCAGCCCTCGCCGCCGCCGGCCGTCAGCCGTCCGGTGAGCAGATGGCCGCTGCCGTCGGCGAGCTCCACGGCCGCGCCGAACAGCGGGTGTCCGGCGGGGACCAGGCCGAGGTCGGCGGGGTCGCCGCCCCGGCTCGCGGTGTCCTCGAGCCAGTAGCGCTCGCGCTGGAAGGCGTAGGTGGGCAGGGCGACCACGTGGGGGGCGGGGGAGCTCGAATACAGGGTGGTCCAGTCGACGTCGGCCCCCGCGGTGAACGCCTGGGCCAGCGATCGCACCAGCTGGGCGAGATCGCCGTGGTCCCGGCGCAGGGTGGGAACGGTGACGGCGGGGACACCCGCCTCCTCGAAGCTCTCCTGCATGCCCACCGTGAGGACGGGGTGGGTGCTGGCCTCGATGAACACCCGGTGGCCATCGGCCAGCAGCGCCTGGACCGCCTCGGCGAACCGGACCCGCTCCCGTAGGTTCCGCACCCAGTAGCCCGTGTCCAGGACGGAGCCGTCGGCCCGGGCACCGGTCACGGTGGAGTAGAACACCACCCGGGACGCGGTCCCGCCGATCGGCTCAACTCCGCTGAGCAGCATGGTGAGTTCGTCGGCGATCTCATCGACCTGGGGGCTGTGCGAGGCGTAGTCCACCTCGATCGTCCTGGCTCGTTCCGCGGCGTCACGGCAGGCCGCCACGGTGGCGGCCACCTGCTCCGGCGGGCCGGACACCACCGTGGAGGCGGGGCCGTTCACGGCGGCCACGACCACGGCGGCGGCGCGGTCGCCGAGCCCGGACAGCAGCTCCGTGGCCTGGTCCTGGCCCACGCCGAGCGATGCCATGGCCCCGCCACCGGCCAGTTGGCGCAGCGCCCGGCTGCGCAGGGCCACGATCCGGGCGCCGTCCGCCAAGGTGAGCGCCCCTGCCACGCAGGCGGCGGCGATCTCGCCCTGGCTGTGGCCCACGACGGCGGCGGGCCGCACCCCGTGGCCCGCCCATACGGCGGCCAGGGACACCATCACGGCCCAGAGGACGGGTTGCACCACATCCACCCGGCTCAGCTCGCCCGCGCCGTCCACACCGCGCAGCACATCGGTGAGCGACCAGTCGACATGGGGCGCGAGCGCCCGTTCGCACTCGGCCGCCCGGGCGGCGAACACCGGCGAGGCGTCCAGCAGTCCGGCGCCCATACCGATCCACTGGGAGCCCTGGCCGGGGAAGACCAGCACCGGGCCCGCGCCGCCCGTGGTGGCGGCCGTGCCGGTGTGCACCACGCCCGGGTGGGTCTCGTCGGACGCCAGCGCCTCGACGGCCGCCGTCAGCTCGGCGCGGCTCTCGCCGACCACCACGGCCCGGTGGTCGAACAGCGTGCGGGAGCGGATGAGGGACCAGCCCACGTCGACGGGCGAGCCCGTGGGGCCGGTGGCCAGCCGCGCGGCGAGCGCCCGCGCCTGTCCCCGCAGCGCGTCCGCGCCCCGCGCGGACAGCACCCAGGGCACCACCCGGGGGCCATCGGACTCGGGACCGGGCTCCATACGCCGGTCCGGGGCCTGTTCCAGGATCACATGGGCGTTGGTGCCGCTGATTCCGAAGGACGATACGGCGGCCCGGCGCGGACGCTCGTCCGTCCGCCACTCGACCGCCTCGGTCAGCAGCCGCACTCCGCCCTCGGCCCAGTCCACGTGCGGGCTCGGCTCGTCGATGTGCAGCGACGCGGGCAGCAGGCCGTGGCGCATCGCCATCACCATCTTGATCACACCCGCCACGCCCGCGGCGGCCTGTGTATGACCGATGTTGGACTTGATGGAGCCGAGCCACAGCGGACGGCCCTCCGGCCGCTCCCGCCCGTACGTGGCCAGCAGCGCCTGGGCCTCGATGGGGTCGCCGAGCGTGGTACCCGTGCCATGGGCCTCCACCGCGTCGACGTCCGCGGCGGAGAGTTGCGCGGTGGCCAGGGCCTGGCGGATCACCCGCTGCTGGGACGGTCCGTTCGGCGCGGTCAGACCGTTGGACGCACCGTCCTGGTTGACCGCCGAGCCACGGATCACCGCCAGCACCTCACGGCCGTTGCGGCGCGCGTCCGACAGCCGCTCCAGGACGAGCAGCCCGATGCCCTCGCCCCAGCCGGTGCCGTCGGCAGCCGCGGCGAACGGTTTGCAGCGGCCGTCCGGGGCCAGTCCGCGCTGCCGGGAGAACTCCACGAAGGTGTTCGGCGTGGCCATCACCGTGACACCACCGGCCAGGGCGAGGGTGCACTCCCCCTGCCGCAGGGCCTGCGCCGCGAGATGCGTCGCCACCAGCGACGACGAACACGCCGTGTCCACCGTCACCGCGGGCCCCTCCAGGCCGAAGGTGAACGCCACCCGGCCGGAGGCGACGCTCGGTGTGCTGCCGGTCATCAGCCGGCCCTCGACGCCCTCCGGGGTGCGGCCAAGGAAGCGGCTGCCGTAGTCGTCGTACATGACTCCGGTGATCACCGCGCCGCGGCTGCCGCGCAGGCTCACCGGGTCGATGCCCGCGCTCTCGAACGCCTGCCACGCGGTCTCCAGCAGCAGCCGCTGCTGGGGGTCGGTGGCCAGCGCCTCGCGGGGCGGGATCCCGAAGAACTCGGCGTCGAACCGCGGCGCCTCGTAGAGGAATCCGCCCTCGCGCGCATAGCTGGTACCGGTGTGGTCCGGGTCGGGGTCGAAGAGGCCCCCGAGGTCCCAGCCGCGGTCCGCGGGGAACTCCCCGATGGCGTCCACGCCGTCGGCCACCAGCCGCCACAGCTCCTCGGGGGAGCCCACTCCGCCCGGATAGCGGCAGGCCATGCCGACGATGGCGATCGCGTCGTCGTCGGTGGCCGCCGCGGCCTGGGTCGTCGGGAGCGGTGTCCCGGCCGGTGCGCCGCCGACCAGCCGCTCCCGCAGAAAGCGCACCAGGGCGTCGGGGGTGGGGTAGTCGAAGATGACGGTGGCCGGGATCCGGGTGCCGGTGGCCGCGTTGAGCCGGTTGCGCAGGTCAAGGGCCGTGAGCGAGTCGAAGCCGAGGTCCTGGAAGGCCCTGCCCAGGTCGATGGACTCCGGTGCGGGATGGGCGAGCACGGTGGCGACTTGGTCGCGCACCAGCCCTCCGATGAGGCGGTCCTGTTCCTCGGTGGACAGCCCGGCGAGCCGCCCGGGGAGGGAGTGCGACCCGGTGTTCCGTGTGGTCTGCCCGGCCCGCGCGGGGATGTGCACCAGCCGCCGCAGCACGGGCGGAAGTGGCCCGGCGGCGGCCCGGGTGCGCAGCGCCGCGAGGTCGAACCGTGCGGGGATGAGCGTGGGGTGTTCGGTGGTGAGCGCCGCGTCGAGCAGCGTCAGCGCCTGTTCACGGGAGACGGGGGCGATACCGGAGCGGGCCATCCGGGCGAGGTCCGCGTCGTCCAGATGGCCGGTCATGCCACCGGCGGAGGCCAGCAGCCCCCAGGCCAGCGTGTGGGCCGTCCGCCCTTCGGCGCGGCGGTGTTCGGCGAGGGCGTTGAGGAACATGTTGGCCGCGGCGTAGTTGGCCTGGCCGCCGTTGCCCATGATGGAGGCGGCGGAGGAGAACATCACGAACGCCGCCAGGTCCATGCCCCGGGTCAGCCGGTGCAGCTGCCATGCGGCGTCCAGCTTGGGGGCGAGGACGGTGTTGAGCTGTTCGGGGGTCAGGGCGGTGACCACACCGTCGTCGAGCACCCCGGCGGCGTGGATGACGGCCGTCAGCGGATGGGTTCCGGGGAGCGTGGCGAGCAGGGTGTCCAGCGCGTCGGGATCGGCGGCGTCACATGCGGCGATGCGTACGTCCGCCGCGCCCAGCGCGGTCAGTTCGGCCGCGAACGCGTCGATGTCCTCGTCCTCCGTGATGCCACCGCGTCGGCTGACCAGCAGCAGATGGCGGGCGCCGTGTGCGGCGACCAGATGCCGGGCGACCAACCGCCCCAGCGCTCCGGTGCCCCCGGTGATCAGCACCGTGCCGTCCGGGTCGAGGGCCCGGCGGGCCGGGGTGTCCGGGCCGGTGCGTACCGTGACCAGACGGGGCACATGGGGCGTGCCCGCCCGTAGCGCCACCTCGGATTCGGCACCGGCGACGGCGGCCGGAAGGACGGTGTGCAGGGCATCGCGCGAGGCGGGGTCGCCGTCCAGGTCGAGTAGGAGGATGCGCTCGGGGTGTTCGGCCTGGGCGGCGCGGACCAGGCCCCATACGGGCGCGGTGGCCAGGTCGGCGGGCCCGTCCGCGGGGCCGGTGGCGACGGCGCCGCGGGTGGCGATGACCAGCCGGGTTCCGGTGAACCGCTCGTCCGTCAGCCAGCTGCGCAGCGCGTCCAGGATGTGGTGGACCGCCGCTCGTACGCGGGCGGGTGTTTCGTCGGGGTGTGCCGAGGTGTCCGGTGCGCCGGGGCATTCGAGGACGACGATGTCGGGGGCGGGCTGTCCCCCGTCGAGGGCGGCCCGGAGCGCGGCCAGGTCCTCGTGTGCGGGAAGAGCCGGATGTGCGGGAAGAGCCGGGCGTGCGGGGTGTGCCGGGAGGGCCGGATCCGGTTCCCGGGGTCCGACGAGCGCCCAACTCGCTGAAGGAGGGGCGGTGTTGGCGGAGGTCGGATACGGCTGCCAGTCCAGGCGGTACAGCGGGGCGTCGGCACTGGCGGTGCGGGCCGAGCGCCAGCGGGCGGCGGAGACCTCCCGCAGCCCGAGGGCGTCGATGGTGGCCACGGGCGCGCCGTGGTCGTCGGTCAGCCTCAGGGTGATGGTGTCCGGGGCGGTGGGGGTGATGCGTACGCGCAGCCGGGTGGCGCCGGTGGCGAAGAGCCGCACCCCGCCGAAGGAGAACGGCAGCCGGACGGTCCCCTCGGCACCATCCGGCGCATGGCTGCCTCCGAAGTGGCCGACACCGCTGACACCGCCGACACCGCCGACACCGCCGACACCGCCGAAAAGCTCCTCCACCGGGTGCAGGGCGCTGTCGAGCAGGGCGGGGTGCAGTCCGTAGCCGTCGGCATCGGTGTGCTGTTCGGGGGCCAGCCGTACCTCGGCGAACATCTCCTCGCCGAGGCGCCATGCCGTGCGCAGACCCCGGAAGGCGGGCCCATAGGCGTATCCCCGCGCGGCCAGGCGCTCGTACAGGTCCGCCACGTCCACCGGGACGGCCCCGACGGGGGGCCAGGCCGTGGCCGACGGCTCGTCGTCGGGCGGTGGCGTGACCACCTCGGACAGGAGGCCGGTGGCGTGGTGGCGCCAGGCGGCAGGGGCGTCCAGGGCGTCACCGCCCTCGTCGTCGGGGCGCGAGGCGACGGTGACGGTCCGTCGTCCGGTCTCATCGGGCGGGGTGACGGCGAGCTGGATCCGTACCGCACCGGAGGCGGGCAGGATCAGCGGCGTCTCCAGGGTGAGGTCGTCGATCAGCTCGCAGCGGGTGTGCGTGGCGGCGAGGAGGGCCAGCTCCAGCAGGGCCGTGCCGGGCAGGGGGACACTGTCCGCGATGGTGTGGTCGGCGAGCCAGGCGTGGGTGCGCGCGGACAGGCGTCCGGTGAGCAGCAGCCCGCCGTCGAGCGTCTCCACGGCCGCCCGGAGCAGGGGATGGCCGGTGGCGCCGAGGCCGACGGCGCGTACGTCGGCGGTGGCGTTCGGCACGGGCCGCCAGTACCGCTGCCGCTGGAACCGGTAGGTGGGCAGGTCGACACGGCCCGCGTCCTCGGGGAGGGCGGCGGCGAAGTCGACCGTACCGCCGTCGGTGTGCGTCAGGGCGAGCGCGGTCAGCAGCGTACGGGGCTCGTCGCGGCCCGGACGCAGGGCGGTGGCGAACACGGGCGCGGTGTCTGGGGCGAAGGAGGTGTCGGCGGTGTCGGCGGTGTGTGCGGCCAGGGCGTCCTCAGCCATCGTGGTGAGGACGGCGTCCGGACCGAGTTCGAGGTAGCGCGTCACCCCTTCGCCGTGCAGGGTGCGCAGCCCGTCGTGGAACCGTACGGGAGCACTGACGTGGCGTACCCAGTACTCGGGGTCGCAAAGCCGCTCGGGGTCGGCCTGTCGGCCGGTGACGTTGGAGATCACCGGGATGCGCGGTGGGTGATAGGTGAGCCCGCGCGCCACTTCGCGGAAGTCGTCGAGCATGGGGGCCAGGAGGGGTGAGTGGAAGGCGTGGCTGACCCGGAGCCGCTTGGTGCGGTGCCCCCGCTCCTTCAGGGTGCGGGCGATCTCCTCGACGGTTTCGGCCGCTCCGGACACCACCACCGAGGCGGGGCCGTTGACCGCGGCGAGTGCCACGCGGTCCTCGCGGCCCGCGAGCAGGGGGAGGACCTGCTCCTCGGTGGCTTCGACCGCGGCCATGGCGCCACCGGAGGGCAGCGCCTGCATCAACCGGCCGCGGGCGGCCACCAGTTGGCAGGCGTCCGGCAGGGACAGCACGCCCGCCACATGCGCCGCCACCAGTTCGCCGATGGAGTGTCCGGTCAGGAACGAGGGGGTGAGACCGAACGACTCGACCAGCCGGAAGAGCGCCGTCTCCAGGGCGAAGAGGGCAACCTGGGTGACACCGGTGCCGTGCAGGGCCCGCGCCAGGCCGGTGTCCTCGGCCGCGAAAAGGATCTCGCGGAGCGGCTTGCCGGGCAGCGGATCGAGATGGGCGCAGACCTCGTCCAGGGTGGCGGCGAACACCTCGAAGGTCCGGTACAGCTCGCGTCCCATACCGGGCCGCTGGCTGCCCTGCCCGGTGAACATGAGGGCGGTGCCGCCGGGGCGGGTCGCCGCCGTGGCCCGGATCAGTCCGGGGTGGTCCTGGTCATCGGCCAGGGCCCGCACGGCGGCCAGCAGCCCGTCACGGCTCTCGCCGATGACCACGGCCCGGTGTTCGAGGGCCGAGCGGGTCCGGGCCAGCGACCAGCCCACGTCGGCCACGGGCAGCCCGGGGTGGGCGGTGAGATGGGCGACAAGTGCCTCGGCCTGGTCGCGTAACGCCTGTCCGGTACGGGCGGACACCACCCAGGGCACCACGCGGCGGTCCGGCGCCGCCGTGTCCGCGGCGGGCGGCTCAGGGGCGCGGTCCCGTGTGCGGGACTCCTCGGCGGGGGGCTGTTCGAGCAGCAGATGGGCGTTGGTCCCGGAGATGCCGAAGGAGGACACCGCGGCCCGCCGGGGCCGCTCGCCACGCGGCCACCCGACGGCTTCGGTGAGCAGCCGTACGGCGCCGGTGTCCCAGGCCACATGGGGCGTGGGCTGCTTGACGTGCACCGTGGCGGGCAGCGCCTCATGCCGCATCGCCATGATCATCTTGATGACACCGGCCACGCCCGCGGCGCCCTGGGTGTGCCCGATGTTGGACTTCACCGATCCCAGCCACAGCGGCCGGTCCTCGGTCCGGGCCCTGCCGTAGGTGGCTAGCAGTGCGTGGGCCTCGATGGGATCGCCGAGGCGGGTGCCGGTGCCATGTGCCTCCACGGCGTCCACCTCGGCCGGGGACAGCCGTGCGTTCGCCAACGCCTGGAGGATGACGCGCTGTTGGGAGGGTCCGTTGGGTGCGGTCAGGCCGTTGGAGGCGCCGTCCTGGTTGATGGCCGAGCCGCGGATCACGGCCAGCACCCGATGGCCGTTGCGCCGAGCGTCGGACAGCCGCTCCAGCAGCACCAGGCCCACGCCCTCGGAGAAGGCGGTGCCGTCGGCGTCCGCGGAGAACGCCTTGCACCGGCCGTCGGGAGCCAGCCCGCGCTGCCGGGAGAACTCGGTGAAGACGTTCGGGATGGCCATCACCGTCACCCCGCCCGCCAGGGCCAGGGTGCACTCGCCCTGCCGCAGCGCCTGACCGGCCAGGTGCATCGAGACCAACGAGGACGAACACGCAGTGTCCACCGTGACCGCGGGCCCCTCCAGGCCCAGGGTGTAGGCCACCCGGCCGGAGAGCACACTGGGCGCGTTGCCCGTCACCAGATAGCCCTCGGCGCTCCTCTCGATGTGCGGGGTGCCGAAGCCGGGCAGCGCGGTCCCCGCGTACACGCCCGTCGAGGTGCCCTTCAGCGAGACCGGGTCGATTCCGGCCCGTTCGAGGAGTTCCCAGGACACCTCCAACAGCAGCCGCTGCTGCGGGTCGATGGCAAGCGCCTCGCGCGGGCTGATCCCGAAGAACTCGGGGTCGAAGCGGTCGGCGTCATGGAGGAATCCGCCCTCGCGGGCGTGGCTGGTGCCGGGGTGGTCCGGGTCGGGGTGGAACAGCCCCTCCAGGTCCCAGCCGCGGTCGTCGGGGAACTCCCCCATCGCGTGCGCTCCGGAGGCCAGGAGCCGCCACAGCGCCTCGGGCGAGTCGGCGCCGCCGGGGTAGCGGCAGGCCATGCCGATCACGGCCACCGGCTCCTGGGAACGGTCCTCCAGCTCGCGCAGCCGCTGACGCGTCTCGTGCAGATCGCCTGCCACTCGCCTCAGATAGTCGACAAGCTTCTCTTCATTAGCGTGCGTCACGGAGGATCACCCGGCCTTCAGCGAAGGGCGCGCCACGTTGTTCATGACAGGCCAAGTTCGTTGTCGATGAAATCCAGAACCTGTTCGGCGGTCGCCACCTGCAACCGCTCCACGGCATTGCCGTCGGCCGCCGGTGCCGACGAGCACATCGCCTTCCACTGGGACAGCAGGGTCTCCAGCCGGGCGGTGACCGCGCCGGAGTCCATGTCCTCGACGGCGGCGGCCGACAGGCTGTTCTCCAGCCTGGCCAGCTCGTTGAGGACGGGGTGTGGCTGGGCCACGTCGGGGCCGGGAACACCCGGCTCACCGTCCGGGGAGAGCTCCCGGCGCAGTCGCTCGGCCAGCACCGCCGCCTCCGGGTGGTCGAAGACGAGGGCCGCGGGCAGCCGCAGTCCGGTGGCCGCGGCGAGCCGGTTGCGCAACTCCACGGCGGTCAGTGAATCGAAGCCGAGGTCCTTGAACGAGGCGTCCGGCCGCACCACATCCGGATCGGTGTGGCCGAGGACCGTGGCCGCCTGGGTGCGCACCAGGTTGAGCAGCAGCCGGTGCTGTTCGGTGGACGGCAACCCCCTGAGCCGTCCCGCCCAGTCGGTGTTCCGTCCACCGGCCGCCGCCGTGGGCCGGGCCCGCCCGCCGGCGACGGTGGCCAGGGCCCTTAGGGGGGTGGGCAGGGTGCCCGGGGCCTGGGCGGCGAGGGAGCCGGTGTCCAGGTGGAGCGCCAGCAGATGCGGATGGCCGTGGTGACGGGCCGCGTCCAGCAGCGCCAGCCCCTCCCCGGTGCTGTTGGCCTTGATGCCAAGGCGTCCGATCCGGGCCAGATCGGCGTCGGCCAGCCGTGCGGTCAGGCCGCTGGTGGCCGCCCAGAGTCCCCATGCCACCGACAGCCCGGGCAGACCGGCCGTCCGACGCCGGGTGGCGAGCGCGTCGCAAAAGGCGTTGGCGGCGGCGTAGTTGGCCTGTCCTGGGGTGCCAAGGTCGGAGGCGAAGGAGGAGAACATGACGAACATGCCGAGGCGCATTTGTGCGGTGGCGGTGTGCAGATGGGCCGCCCCCGCGGCCTTCGCCGACCAGGCCCGCGCCAGCCGCTTCGGATTCTGCGCGGGAAGCATCGCGTCGTCCAGCGCCCCCGCCGCGTGTACGACACCGGTCAGCGGATGCGCCGGATCGATTCCCGCGAGGACTTCGGCCACCTGGACGGCGTCGCCGATGTCGCAGGCGGCGACGCGTACGTCGGCCCCCAGGTCGGCGAGCTTGGCCAGCAGTTCCTTGGCTCCGGGGGTGTCGGGGCCACCGCGGCTCACCAGCAGCAGGTGGCGGATGTTCCAGGTGCGGACGAGGTGGTCGGCCACCAGCGCGCCGAG
>NZ_LAKD02000008.1 GCF_000968685.2 Streptomyces antioxidans | reverse complement strand
TTTCTTCAAAGGAACCTCGTCCAACGAATGGACGGGGTATCAACATATCTGGCGTTGACTTTTGGCACGCTGTTGAGTTCTCAAGGAACGGACGCTTCCTTCGAAACCGTTTCACCGGCTTCTCCGGGCGCTTCCCTTCGGTGTTTCCAACCTTACCAGACCCGATTTCCGACCGTTTCCGATCCGAATTCCGTCTCTGATGGCCGTTGGAGGGGCCTTGCCTTTCGGCGTGTTTGCGACTTTAGCAGACGATCATCCGCCGAACCTAATCGGCTTCATGTGATGCCTGCGAGTGTCAAAAGGTGCTCCGTTTGGATTTCCATCCGTCTGCGGAGCGGCTCAGATGCGTTCTGGGGGTGGGCAAGAGCTGCTCACCACAACCGTTTAAACCTACCTCCCCGGACTGCCTTGGTCAAGGACTCCGGGCAAGATTCTTTGTGCGGTCCGACCGGAGCGTCTACTCGCTCCGGTCACCGCGACACTCCAACGTACGGATCGGTTGCCACCCGGTCAAGAGATTCCCTGAAGTTTCTCAACGTCGCAGGTCAGACGGGGTGAGATGGCCGTCAGGCCGCGAAGGACGACGGTGGGCTCTCCAGATGCTCCAGTTCGATACCGGGGGCGGCGAGCACCACGTCGCCGGCGATGTGGACCGTTCTGGCCTCTCCGGTGTCCACCTCACCGACCTGGTACTCGTCCACAACGAGTGGCCCGGTGTCGGTGGCGTGACCCGTTCTGTCGAGAAGCGCCCAGGACTGATCCAGGGTGAGGGGTGCGAGGACCGGGTCGGTGAAGGCCACGAGGCGGACGCGGACGGCCCCGGCGCCCGGTTCCAGGCGCAGCAGCCGGGAGACGGCGACGAGGAAGGCCGGGGAGGCGCCGGTGAAGGAGTGGGCGCGGACGTTGCCCTCGGTCGCGTACTCCCCGGTGGGGTCCGTGCGGACCCAGGTGACCCCGTCCAGCGCGGCGCCCCTGACCTGCCAGCTGGACGCGTGCAGCTCCACCCTGAGCGGGCGGCCGAGCTCGTCGAGCGTGAGGTCCAGGGATCCGGTGTGATCGCCGGAGGGTGAGGTCCGCTGTGCGACATAGCGCCATCCGCTGGGGCCGGGAGCGCACTGGAAGTGCTCCTCGCCCAGGGGGGCGTGATCGTGCGGGTCGTGGAGGGAGTAGCGGCCGCGGGGCATGGTGAGGTCCTTGACGAGCGTCGGGCCCGCCCGGCCGGATGGCGCGGACGGGCCCTGGGGCCCCCGCCGGGGCGGGGGCCGGGTCAGCGGCCGCCGACGGTGTGGTCGACGGCGCCGGTGCGATCAGCGGATGCGATCAGTAACGGTAGTGGTCGGGCTTGTACGGACCCTCGACCGGGACGCCGATGTAGGCGGCCTGCTCGGGCCGGAGCGTGGTCAGCTTGGCTCCGAGCGCGTCCAGGTGGAGGCGGGCGACCTTCTCGTCCAGGTGCTTGGGGAGCACATAGACGTCGGTCGGGTACGACTGCGGCTTGGTGAAGAGCTCGATCTGGGCGATGGTCTGGTTCGCGAAGGAGTTGGACATCACGAACGACGGGTGACCGGTCGCGTTGCCGAGGTTCAGCAGACGTCCCTCGGAGAGCACGATGATCTTCTTGCCCTCGGGGAAGGTCCAGGTGTGGACCTGCGGCTTGACCTCGTCCTTCACGATGCCCGGAAGGGCGGCCAGCCCGGCGATGTCGATTTCGTTGTCGAAGTGGCCGATGTTCCCGACGATCCGCCTGGTGCTTCATCCTGGCCATGTCCGAGGCCAGGATGATGTCCTTGTTGCCGGTCGTGGTGATGAAGATGTCGGCGGTCTCCACCACGTCGTCCAGGGTGGCGACCTGGTAGCCGTCCATCGCGGCCTGGAGCGCGCAGATCGGGTCGATCTCGGTGATGATCACCCGGGCGCCCTGGCCGCGCAGCGACTCGGCGCAGCCCTTACCGACGTCACCGTAGCCGCAGACGACCGCGACCTTGCCGCCGATCAGCACGTCGGTGGCGCGGTTGATGCCGTCGATCAGGGAGTGGCGGCAGCCGTACTTGTTGTCGAACTTGGACTTGGTGACCGCGTCGTTGACGTTGATCGCCGGGAAGAGCAGCGAGCCGTCCCGCTGCATCTCGTAGAGGCGGTGGACGCCGGTGGTGGTCTCCTCGGTGACGCCGCGGATCTCGGAGGCCAGCTGGGTCCACTTGCGCGGGTTCTCGGCGATGGTGCGGTTCAGCAGCTCGAGGATGACCCGGTGTTCGTCGTTCTCGGCGGTGGCGACGTCAGGGGCGGCGCCGGCCTTCTCGTACTCGACGCCCTTGTGGACGAGGAGAGTGGCGTCGCCACCGTCGTCCAGGATCATGTTGGGCCCGCCGGTGGGGGTGCCGGGCCAGGTCAGCGCCTGCTCCGTGCACCACCAGTACTCCTCCAGGGTCTCGCCCTTCCAGGCGAAGACCGGGATGCCCCGCGGGTTCTCCGGGGTGCCCTCGGGGCCGACGGCGATCGCGGCCGCGGCGTGGTCCTGGGTGGAGAAGATGTTGCACGAGGCCCACCGGACCTGAGCGCCGAGGGCGGCCAGGGTCTCGATCAGCACGGCGGTCTGCACCGTCATGTGCAGGGAGCCGGTGATTCGGGCGCCCGCGAGCGGCTGCTGCTCGGCGTACTCCTTACGGATCGCCATCAGGCCGGGCATCTCATGCTCGGCGAGGGTGATCTCCTTACGGCCGAAGGCAGCCAGGGAGAGGTCCGCGACCTTGAAGTCCTGACCGGAGACGGCTGTCGTCATGAGTGCTGCTCCTCCTCGATCGTGTGCGAGCGAGAGTGGTTCGGCTGGGCATGCGAGGCGTGACGTTGGGCGGTGCGCCGCGACAGCGGGCACACCTGTCCCCTTCTACCTCACAGTGCACAGTCCGTCGGAGGCCCTCTCTCCCTCGGCCGACCCGCAGGTGCGGACCGCCCGACCGCCATCAGCAGCGACGTCTGGCTCGGTCACGAATCTACACCGATCGGCGGAGCGAACCCCAGCCCCCATCGGTCATCTTCGGCCGTACGGCTATGACCAGGGGCGACGGGTGCGGTGCTTGGGGGCCGCTCCGCTGTGGGGGGTTGTCGGCCGCGCCGTTCTCTATTGAGGGTCCGGGGCGAGGGTCCAGCCCGTCGCTTTGATCCCGGCCGGACGTATTGCACGATGCCGCGAGCGCGGGGACGCTGGCAGCTTCCCGCGCCCGCCCAATGCGTTAAGGAGAACCACGTGACCAGTCCAGCCGATCCCCCCAACGGTGCGGGGGCAAGCGGACCGGGGCTCAAACTGCTCGCGGTGACCGCTTGTCCCACGGGTATCGCCCATACCTATATGGCCGCTGAGAAGCTGGCCCAGGCGGCGGAGTCGCTGGGCCACAGCATGAAGGTGGAGACCCAAGGCTCGATTGGGGCTGAGAACGTACTGTCTGACAACGATGTCAGCGAGGCTGACGGCATCATCATCGCCGCCGACAAGGACGTCGACCGCAGTCGTTTCGTCGGTAAGAGGGTGCTTGTCGTCGGGGTCGCCGATGGCATTCACCGCCCGCAGCGGCTGATCGAGCAGGTGCTGGACGCGCCGGTGTACGAGGGCGATGGCTCTGGTGCCGGGCACGGCGGCGCCTCCGGGGCGGCGGCTTCCGGAGGCGGTGGTGGCGGCAGTAAGGGGCGCAGCGTCACCTATAAGGCGCTCATGAACGGCGTCTCGTACATGATCCCGTTCGTGGTGGTCGGCGGTCTGCTGATCGCCGTCTCGCTGGCCCTGGGCGGTGATACGACGTCCAAGGGCATCGTCATTCCCGACGACTCCTTCTGGAAGACGGTCAACGACATCGGGAGCATCGGCTTCGAGCTGATGATCCCGGCCCTGTCCGGCTATATCGCCTACGCCATCGCGGACCGGCCCGCGCTGGTGCCCGGCATGGTGGGCGGCTGGATCGCGGCGCACGGCGAGCTGTACGACAGCGAGGCGGGCGCCGGTTTCATCGGGGCGATCGTCACCGGCTTCCTGGCCGGTTATCTGGTGCTGTGGATCAAGCGGGTCAGGGTTCCGAAGTTCGTCCAGCCGATCATGCCGATCATCGTGATCCCGATCGTGGCGACCTCGGCACTCGGCCTCTTCTTCATCTATGTCCTCGGCGAGCCGATCTCCTGGATCTTCGAGCAGCTCACTGATTGGCTCGGCGGGCTGACCGGCACGAGTGCGGCGGTGCTCGGCATCATTCTCGGGCTGATGATCGCGTTCGATATGGGCGGTCCGGTCAATAAGACCGCGTTCCTCTTCGGTGCCGGGCTGGTGTCCAAGAACCCCGAGGTGATGGGGGCGTGTGCGGCGGCCATTCCGGTGCCGCCGCTGGGTCAGGGGCTGGCCACGCTGCTGCGCCGCCGGATGTTCGACGACCAGGAGCGGGAGACCGGGCTCGCGGCGCTCTTCATGGGCTTCTTCGGCATCACGGAGGGTGCGATTCCGTTCGCTGCGGCGCGCCCGGCACGGGTGATCCCGGCGAACATGGTGGGCGGTGCGGTCGCCGGGGCGATAGCCGGAGTGGCGTCGGTCGAGGACAACGTGCCGCATGGGGGGCCGATCGTGGCGGTGCTCGGTGCGGTTGGCGGGGTGCCGATGTTCTTTGTCGCGGTGGTGGTGGGTACGGCGGTGACGGCCTTGGTGACGATTGGGCTGATGTCGGTGGGTGGGGGTGCGGTTGATTCGGGGGCTGCGGTGGGGGTGGCGGGTGGTGCCGGTGGTGTGGGTGCCACCGTCGGTGGTGCGGGTGGCGCCGTGGGTGGTGGCTCCGGGGCGGCGGCGTCGGTTCCGGCTGAGGCCGTCCTTGCCGGGGTGGGCGGTGGCGACCGTGCCGGGGAGGCGAGTGGTGCTGCGGGTGACCGTAAGGCGGTCGCTGCTCAGGTGGTGGCCGCCGAGACCGGCGAGGCCGAGGCCGTTCCCACGGGGCAGGTGCTGTCCGGGTATCTCACTGAGCAGACCGTGAAGGAGCGGTTGGCGGCCGACGGTAAGGATGCCGCGATCCGTGAGATGGCTTCGCTGCTGGCCGCGACCGGCAAGGTGACGGATACGGCGGAGCTGGTGCGGGCCGCGTTTGCCCGGGAGGACCAGGGCACGACCGGGCTCGGCGAGGAGATCGCGATTCCGCATGCCAAGACGGATGCGGTGACCGCTCCGGTCGTCGGCTTCGCGCGTTCCCCTGAGGGGATCGAGTGGGGTGCGCCGGATGGGACGAGGGCTCGGCTGGTGTTCATGATCGCGGTGCCGGAGGCGGATGCGGGGGATGAGCACCTGCGGATTCTGGCGCTGTTGTCGCGGAAGTTGATGGATGCGGGGTTTCGGGAGCGGTTGTTGGAGGCCGGGGACGTGGAGGGGATTCTGGGGGTGTTGAGGGGGATCGGGTAGGTCGGGGGACGGGAGTGGGTCTCTCCCCCACCCCGCCCCTTCCCGAAACCGGGAGTAAAGCCCCCGGGCCCCCGGGGCCCCGCTCCGGGCCCCGGGGGTGCGCCCGTCCCACTCGTTCTGCCGTGCGGGGCAGATGGACACGAAGCGGCTGTGGCCTGTTCAGGCCGAGGTTGAGGTCCGGAGGATGTCGGGTTCCAGGTAGATGACCCGGGCGATGGGGACCGCCTCCCGGATGCGGGCTTCCGCGGCGTCGATCGCGCGGGCGACCTCTCCCGCGGTGTCGTCGTGCTGGACTGCGACCTTGGCGGCGACCAGCAGTTCCTCGGGGCCCAGGTGGAGGGTGCGCATGTGGATCACGCTGGTGACGGTCTCGCCGTCGACGGCGGCTTCGCGGATCTTGGCGACCTCCGTGGCGTCGGCCGCCTCGCCCAGCAGCAGCGACTTGGTCTCGGCCGCGAGCACCAGGGCGATCAGCACCAGCAGTATGCCGATGCAGAGGGTGCCGATGCCGTCCCAGACGGCGTCGCCGGTCAGCAGGGTGAGACCGACGCCGCCGAGCGCGAGGACCAGGCCGACGAGGGCGCCGAAGTCCTCCAGGAGGACGACGGGGAGCTCGGGGGCCTTGGCGCGGCGCACGAACTGCGACCAGCTCAGCTTGCCGCGGATCTCGTTGGACTCCTTTATCGCCGTACGGAAGGAGAAGCCCTCGGCGATGATCGCGAAGACGAGCACCCCGACCGGCCAGTACCAGTGCTCCAGCTCATGGGGGTGCTGGATCTTCTCGTAGCCCTCGTACAGCGCGAAGACCCCGCCGATGGTGAACAGCACGATGGAGACGAGAAAGCCGTAGATGTAGCGCTCGCGGCCATAGCCGAAGGGGTGCTCGGGGGTGGCCTCGCGCTTGGCCTTCTTCCCCCCGAGGAGCAGCAGCCCCTGGTTGCCCGAGTCGGCGATCGAGTGCACGCCTTCGGCGAGCATCGACGACGAGCCGCTGAAGGCGAACGCCACGAACTTGGCTACGGCGATGGCCAGGTTCGCGCCCAGCGCGGCAACAATCGCCTTGGTTCCGCCTGATGCACTCATATGTGCCGAATTTCCCTTCCGCTTACATGGCAGCTCATGGCGGCTTTGCCAGTGCTTTACCGCCTCACGGCGGGCCATTGTTGCAGCCCGTCGAGCGGGCCGTACCTCAGGCCGTCACTGTGGCCCTGAACACCGTGCCCTCGCCGCTCAGGGCGGCCTCCTCACCGGCCGGTACGAAGGCCGACTCCCCGCGCTGTAGCCGGAGTTCGCCGTCCGCGCCGCGCAGGGAGGCCTCGCCCGAGGCGCAGAGCAGGATCTGCGGGCCGGTCGTCGGCAGCGGGCGGGGAGCGGCGCCGTCGGCGAGGACATGGCGGGAGAGCCGGAACTCGTCGATCGGGGTGGTGTAAAGCTCCTCGCCGGAGGGGTCCGCCTCGGGCCGCAGCACGGCGGGGGCGGCGCTCTCGAAGCGGACGACGCGCAGCAGCTCGGGGACGTCCACGTGCTTGGGCGTCAGTCCGCAGCGCAGCACATTGTCGGAGTTGGCCATGATCTCGACGCCCAGACCATCGAGATAGGCGTGCGGCACGCCCGCGCCGAGGTAAAGGGCCTCGCCGGGCTGGAGGGTCACAAAGTTGAGCAGCATCGCGGCGATCACCCCGGGGTCGCCCGGGTAGTGCCGGGCGATAGATGCGTACGCCGTGTACGCCGGGGCGTGCGGTCCGTCCTGCGCGCCGAGCCGCTCCGCGGCAGCAGCCGCCTGCCTTACGGTCTCCGCCATCGCCTCCGGGTCGGCCGTAAGGACGGCGGTCAGCACCTCGCGCAGGGCGTGCGACTCCGGTTGGGCGTGCAGGATGTCGACGTACGGCTTGAGCGAGTCGACCTCGAGGGCGGCCAGCAGCTCGGCCGCCTCGTTCGGGTCACGGAAGCCGCACAGCCCGTTGAACGGCGTGAGTGCGCATATCAGCTCGGGCTTGTGGTTGGCGTCCTTGTAGTTGCGGTGCGGGGCGTCGGCCGGGACGCCGCGCTTCTCCTCGTCCGCGAAGCCCTCTTTGGCCTGCGCGAGGTCCGGGTGAACCTGGAGCGACAGCGGCGAGTCGGCGGCCAGCACCTTCAGCAGGAACGGCAGCCGGGGCCCGAAGAGGCTTACGGCGTCCGCGCCGAGCTCACCGTCGGGATCCGCGGCGATCACCTCGGAGAGCGCGACGGGGCCCGTGCCCCGGTCGACCCGGGACGGCGCCCCGGGGTGCGCCCCCATCCACATCTCGGCCTGCGGCTCACCGGTCGGCCGGACGCCCAGCAGCTCGGGGATGGCGGTGGTGGAGCCCCAGGCGTAGGGGCGCACGGTGTTGACGAGGCGGTCCATGCGGTGCGGTTCCTGACTGTGCAGTGAGGGACGTGGGGCGGGTGGGTGGTGGTGCGCGCCTTGGCCTTACGGCCTTTGCGGCCTTCACGGTCTTTGCGACGTTCGCAGCCTTGCGGCTTTTGCGGTCTTCGCGGCCTTGAGTGCGGCCTTACGGTCGTACGACGGCCGTACGGTCGCGCTCAAGGTCCATGACGACCTCACGTTCTATCCGGCGAGGCGAGCGCGAGGTAAACGGCGGCGAAATCCGTGATGGCGAGAAGTTCCGCGGCGCTCTCCAATGGGGTGCCCTCGGCCGGTTCCAGCTCGCTGAACGCGGTCTCGTGCGCCAGCGCGAGCTCCCGGGCGGTCGGCACGGCCGAGACGGGGCCCACCGGCTCCTCGTGGAGCAGCACGATCCGGGCGCGCAGCGCCTCGGGCTCCTCCACCCGGTCACGGAAGAAGTCATCGGGGTCCGCCCCGCCCGCGAACGCCCCGGTCAGCAGCGCGCCATGCGCGGCGAGCGCCCCGGGGAGCTCGGCCACGAGCGCGGGGCGCCCGGCGAGCGCCGCGAGCAGCCCCGAGAAGCGCCGTCCGGTCGCGGCGGCGACCGGGCCGTCGGTCCACAGCAGCGGAAGCGCCCCGGCGAGCTCGGCCGCGAGCGTCTTGGCGGGGTTGGTGTAGGTGGCGATGGCCGGGCCGCAGCGCTCAGCGACCTGGTCGAGCCGGTCGGCCACCTGCTGCAGCGCGGAGGGCGGCGCGGACACCAGGCCGATCCGGTCGACCAGCAGGAGCAGCGGGGTGAGCAGGGCCCACAGCGTGCCGGGCAGCGCGGGGCCGGTCATCTCGTCGGGGGCGGTGCCGGGCGGCTCGACGGGCTGCGGGACGGAGTGCGTCGCGTACGGGGCGGGGGCGTCGCCCAGGGCGCCCTCGGCGAGGGCGGTGTCCTCGGCGCCGGGCTCGCCGGGCTCGCGCGGGTCCCCGAGGTAAGGGTCGGTGCCGTGCCCGCCGGTGGCGTACCCGCCCCTGCCATAAGGGGCCGAGCCGTACGACGCCGTGGCCAGCGGCACCATCAGGCCGCGGGCCTGGGCGACCGCGTCGGCCAGCGGGGACTGGCCCGGGGCGACCGAGACGATCGCGCAGCCGCGCCGGTACGCCTCCTCGACCAGGCGCGGAAGGCCCGGTTCCGTGCCGTCCGGGGTCGCGATGACCAGCAGGTCCAGCGGGCCCGCCCAGCCGGGCAGCGTCCAGCGCAGCGCGCCGGGCGCGGGGGCCACGCCGGTGGGCGCGATCAGGCTGACCGGGCAGTTGCCTCCGCTGAGCGCGCCGAGGAGGTCGGCGGTGCAGCTTCCGGCCGCCCCCGGGCCCGCGACCATGACGGCACGCGGCCGCCCGTCCGGCTTGAGGTCGCCTATCCCGGCCTCGGCGGCGTGCCGGGCGGCGGTACGGACGCGGGCCCCGGCCTCGGCCGCTCCGCGCAGCAGCCCGCGGGTATCGGCGCGGGCGAGGGCTTCGGGGGCGTCGAGGAGGGATTCGTCGAGCATCGTGCTTCGGCCTCCGATCGCCGTGGCGGGCGGTACGCGTGGGATCGCGCGGGGCTTGCGCGGCGGGCGTCCCCGCGCGGGACCGCGCGGGGCTTGGACCCCGGCGGGCCGCCGGGTCAGGCCGGGCGGCGCGCCTCGTCGACGAGCAGCACGGGGATGCCGTCCCGCACGGGGTACGCGAGGCCGCACCCCTCGCCCGTGCACACCAGCTCAAGGGTCTCCGCGGACTGCTCCTCGCGCAGCGGGGCGTGGCACGCCGGGCAGGCGAGGATCTCCAGAAGACCGGCTTCGAGCGGCATGGGGTCGTCCCTTCGGGTATGGGTCCAGCCGGACATCGGTCCGGCGAGGTCAGCGTACCGCCGGGCGGGGCGGGGGCGCGGCCGGTGTACACCGGAGCCCGGGGGCTCCCCCGGGCTCCGGCAGCGCTGTGGCCCCCGCGCGGGGCCTCCGTACGCCGTAAAGGCTTCTGCGGGGCCACGGGCGCCTCGCAAGGGCTCCGCTGGGCCCACGGGGGCCGCGCGGACAGCCGCAGCGTCCGCGGCCTCCGTAAGCGCGGACCTTCGGTACGACGCCGAAGGGGCCTGTGGGCCGCCCCGCGGAGCCGCGCCACCTGAGGAGGCGGCCGGTCGCGCGTCGACGGCCGTCCGTCAGGGCTAGGCGCGGACGATGGAGAGGACTTCGTCGCGGACCTCGGCTGCCGTCTCCTGGTCCCGTGCCTCGACGTTCAGGCGGAGCAGGGGCTCGGTGTTGGAGGGGCGGAGGTTGAACCACCAGTTGGCGGTGGTGACCGTAAGGCCGTCGAGTTCGTCGAGTTCGGCGCCCTCGCGGCGCTCGTACGCCGCCTTGACGGCCTCCATGCGCCCGGTCTGGTCGTCGACGGTGCTGTTGATCTCGCCGGAGGCCGCGTACCGGTCGTACTGGGCCACCAGGCCCGAGAGCGGGCCCTGCTGGCCGCCGAGTGCGGCCAGGACGTGCAGGGCGGCCAGCATGCCGGTGTCGGCGTTCCAGAAGTCGCGGAAGTAGTAGTGCGCGGAGTGCTCACCGCCGAAGATCGCGCCGGTACGGGCCATCTCGGCCTTGATGAAGGAGTGGCCCACGCGGGTGCGGACGGGGGTGCCGCCGTTCTCCTTGACGACCTCGGGGACCGACCAGGAGGTGATGCAGTTGTGGATGACCGTCCCGCCGGGGTGCTTGGCCAGCTCGCGCGAGGCGACCAGGGCGGTGATGGCGGAGGGGGACACCGGCTCGCCGCGCCCGTCCACGACGAAGCAGCGGTCGGCGTCGCCGTCGAAGGCGAGCCCGATGTCGGCGCCGGTCTCCCGGACCCGGGCCTGCAGGTCGACGATGTTCTTGGGGTCGAGCGGATTGGCCTCGTGGTTGGGGAAGGTGCCGTCCAGCTCGAAGTAGAGGGCGTCGAGCTCGAGCGGAAGCCCCTCGAAGACGGTCGGGACGGTGTGGCCGCCCATGCCGTTGCCCGCGTCCACGACGACCTTCAGCGGCCGGATGGCGGTCAGGTCCACCAGCGAGCGCAGATGGGCGGCGTAGTCGTGGAGGACGTCCCGCTGGGTGATGGTGCCGGGCTCGGCGGCGGGCTCGGGCGCGCCGCCGTCCGTCCATCCCTCCACCAGGGCGCGGATCTCGCCGAGCCCGCTGTCCTGGCCGATGGGGGCGGCGCCCGCGCGGCACATCTTGATGCCGTTGTACCGCGCGGGGTTGTGGCTGGCGGTGAACATCGCGCCGGGGAGGTCGAGATATCCGCTCGCGAAGTAGAGCTGATCGGTCGAGCACAGTCCGATCTCGGTCACGTCCACCCCGAGCGAGGCGGCGCCGCGTGCGAAGGCCCGCGCCAGACCGGGCGAGGAGGGGCGCATGTCATGGCCGACGACGATCGCGTCCGCGTCGGTCACCCGGGCGAAGGCGGCGCCGAAGAGTTCGGCGAGCGCTTCGTCCCACTGGTCCGGGACCACACCGCGCACGTCGTACGCCTTCACGATCTGCGACAAGTCGGGCACAGCCAACCCCTTCTGGAGGTCCTGGTGGAGATGTCTCTGCGGATGTCCCTACGGACGTCTCTGCCTGTGTCCTTACGGACGTCTCCGCGTACGTCCCTGCGGACCTCAAAACCTACCCGCAGGACCTGGGCCGGAACTGTGAGCCCCGTCGCGCGGCGTGCTATCGGCCAACTCGCGCGGCGTGCCGCGGACCATCCGCGGCCCGGGTCACGGCAGCATCCAGCTCAGCAGGAACGATGACTGCGCGACGACGATCAGGCACATCACCAGCAGCAGCGCGAGGCTCCACGGCAGCACCTTGCGGAGCAGATCACCCTCGCGCCCCTTCAGCCCGACCGCCGCGCACGCGATGGTGAGGTTCTGCGGGGAGATCATCTTGCCGAGCACCCCGCCCGAGCTGTTGGCGGCGGCGAGCAGTTCCGGGGACAGCCCGGACTCACGGGCGGCGGTCACCTGGAGGGCGCCGAAGAGGGCGTTCGCGGAGGTGTCCGAGCCGGAGACGGCGACGCCGAACCAGCCGAGCACCGGGGAGAGGAAGGCCAGTCCGGCCCCGGCGGCCGCGACGAAATAACCGATGGTGGCGGCCTGTCCGGAGAGATTCATGACATAGGCGAGCGCGAGCACCGAAGTGACCGTAAGGATCGCATGACGCAGTTCGCGCACCGTGGCCGCCCACTCCCGCAGGGCGTCCCCCGCGGGCACCTTGAGGACGACGGCGGTGGCCACCCCGGCCACCAGCACCAGGGTGCCGCCGGTGGCGATCAACGGTATCGAGAAGACATTGGCGCTCACCGCCTTCCCGTCGGGGTCGGCGACGTCCAGGAAGGGCCAGTCGAAGGCGCGGGTGGCCTTGGCCAGGAGGTCCTTGACCGGGCCGATCTGGGCGATGGAGAAGATCGCGACGATGAGCGCGTACGGGGCGTAGGCGCGCACCACCTCCCGGCGCGGGTCCTCACGGTCCAGGTCGTCGCTGCGCACGCCCGTGAGCACGGCGGCGCGCACCGGCTCCTCCGCGGGGCGCCGGGCGGCGGGCACGGCCATCAGCACGGCCGCGCCGACCAGTGCCGCCGCGATGTCGGCGAGCTGGACGGAGAGGTAGTTGGAGACGGTGAACTGGGCGACGGCGAAGGCGAATCCACAGGCGAGCGCGGGCGCCCAGGTCTCGCGCAGCCCGCGCCGCCCGTCGACGAGCGCCACCAGCAGCAGCGGGACGACGAGGGCGAGCAGCGGGGTCTGGCGGCCCACGACGGAGGCCACGGAGTCCAGCGGCAGCCCGGTGACCTGAGCGAGCGTCACCACCGGGGTGGCCATGGCGCCGAAGGCGACCGGCGCGGTGTTGGCGACGAGCGCGACGACGGCGGCGCGCACCGGGTCGAAGCCGAGCGCCACGAGCATCACCGAGCAGATCGCCACCGGGGCGCCGAACCCGGCGAGCGCTTCCAGGAGCGCACCGAAGCAGAAGGCGATGACCAGGGCCTGGACGCGGGGGTCGTCCGAGAGCCGGCCGAAGGAGCGGCGCAGCACGTCGAAGTGGTCGGTGCGGACCGTCATCCGGTACACCCACAGGGCGTTGACGACGATCCACAGGATGGGGAAGAGGCCGAAGAGCGCTCCCTGGGCGGCGCTGGAGACGGTCTGGCCGACGGGCATCCCGTACGGGAGGCAGGCGACGAGGGCGGCGACGACGAGCCCTATGGGGCCCGCGTAGTGGGCGCGCATCCGCACCCCGCCGAGCAGGACGAGGACGGTGACGAGGGGAAGGGCGGCTATGAGGGCGGACAGGGAGAGTGAATCGGCGACGGGGTCCAACTGCTGCACGAACACACGGGCCTCCCGGCATGGGCCATCCCTGGAAGGTCACATCCGTGATGCGGAAACGGAGGACCCTGGGGTGCAGGCATGGTCGTGTCCGCGCGAAGTCACAGTCAATGCTCCGGCAGCAAGTGATCCTGGAGATCGCCCGGGGACCCGGGGCGCCCGGGGCTCGCGGAAACCTTTGCGTAAGGTCGTGGGAGATCGCGGGAGCGGAAGCCGATCAGGATTCGGGCGACCGCAGGACCCGCAGATGGCCGCGGCGCGCGACCTCACGCGGGTCGCCCTCCCGGCCGCCGTGACCGCCCCCGGCGCCCCCGGAACCGGCCGCCGCTCCCGCCGCGCGCTCATGCGGGCGGGCGGCCTCGCGGACCGCGTTGGCCAGCGCCTCCAGATCGTCACCGCTGGGCCGGGGCGGACCGCTGTCGACGGCGAGCCGGACGACCTCCCAGCCGCGCGGGGCGGTCAGCCGCTCCGAGTGCTCCGAGCACAGGTCGTAGCAGTGGGGCTCGGCGTACGTGGCGAGTGGCCCGAGAACGGCGGTCGAATCCGCGTAGACGTACGTCAGCGTCGCGACGGCGGGGCGGCCGCAGGCGGTGCGCGAACAGCGACGTACAGGGCTCACGACGTTGGACGGTACCGCACTCTTGAGCGGGCCGCGACGACTCTCCACCAGCTCACTCCGCCGTGTCGTCCCAGTTCGCACCGTGCACCCGAAACGTGAACTTACTGGCTGACCAGCGTGGACCTCCGACGCGGCCAGAACCGCCGACAACGAATCCGGTCAGCACTCGAACCGAGAGGGATCATCCTGAGCCAGAGAAGCGACTCAAGAGACGTCTGTTTTTGGACCCAAGCATGGCTGGAATGCTCATTTGGCGACATCCGGCACGGCTGTCCGGTAAGCGCATGGGGGCGGGTCGGCGACGGCTACCCTCGGAGTGATGACCAGGCCCGTAAACCCCCACCAGTCCGAGCCGCGTCCCCGTCGTCGCGACCGCCACGGACGAGGTATGCGCGGCCCCATCGCGCCTCCCCAGGTGCCCCTCTCGGTCAGCCGCGCGGACTCCTTCGTCGATCTTGTGCAGGACTCGGCGGAGCGGCTGGAGAGGCGCTGGCCACAGCTGTCCGGGGTCGACTTCACGGTGCTCGAGGTGCCCACGCCGGGGCTCGGCGGCCCGGAGTCGGGCGGCGGCCCGGACGGGCACGGCGGGGCGGCGGACGGCTGGGACGGCGAGTCCGTGCCGCTCGGGCGCTTCATCGCGGCCCGCGGAGACGCGCCGGACCGGATCGTGATCTACCGCCGCCCGGTCGAGATCCGGGCGAAGAACCGGGACGAGCGGGCGCTGCTGGTGCACGAGGTGGTGGTCGAGCAGGTGGCGGAGCTGCTGGGGCTGGCGCCTGAGTCCGTGGACCCGCGGTACGGACAGGAGTAGGCCGAAGTACGGGTGGGGGTGGCGGGCAGTGGTGACCTGGCGCCCGCTCCACCCCCGCCCTAGTCGTCGTTGAGCAGGGACAGGTCCTGGCCCGCCTCGGGCACTGCGACCGTGCCCCGGTCGTCCGGCAGCGACTGGATGGTGAACATCGGCACGCCGTCCTGGGACAGCGCCAGCATCCGTGAGGCGTGCACCGGGCCGCCGGAGAGCCGTTCGACCGTCACCGCGTACGGGCCCTTGCCCGAGGACGGGCGCGGGGGCTCCAGGGCCTTGGTGGTGCCGCCCTTGATCTCGTAGGTCTTGCTGACCGGGCTGCCGCCCCCGGCGCCCGCCGAGGCGGTGATCCGCACCTTGGCGGACGCGCGCGGCGCCACCAGGGAGAGCGTGGAGCCCTTGGTGCGGTTGTCGGCCGCGGTGGCGCTGCGCTCGATCGCGGAGGTCGCGGGGATGAACGCCGTCTCCTGGTCGCTCCCCTTGCCCCGGGTCACCCGGAGCGCGGCCACGACCGGTGTGGCCGGGCCCTCGCCGCCCTCGGGGGTGAGCAGCAGCGATCCGGGCTCGCCCTTGGTCACGTCGCCGAGGTCGATCGCCCTTGTCATCCCACTCTTGACGTGCAACGACTCATGTCCGGCCGGGGTGATCGCGTTGTTCGGCCCGGCCAGCCGCACCTTGAGGTCCGCGTCGTCGGCCCCGGGCGCGAAGACGACCAGTCGGGCCGAGGTGGCGTCCTTGGGGATGCCGGGGATCGCCACGCTCGTCGAGGGCACGGCGGAGGCGGGGAGCCAGTCGCTGCCCGCCTTCTGGTCCACGGCCTGCACGGCCGCCCCCACCCGGCCGCTGCGGGCCGTCACATGGAGCGAGGCACTGGCGGCCCGCTGGTCGGTGAGGGTCGAGAGCAGGACCGGGACCGTGGAGCGGGGCGGGACCGTGATCGCCTCGTCGGTGGACGCCTTCAGCCGGCCGCTCGGGCCGTAGAGCTTCAGGTCCACCTCGGCCGCGGCGTCGTCCGGGTTCGTCAGATGGACGAAGTCCTGGCGGCTCCGGTCGGTGCTGACGCCCGGGAGCCAGAAGTCCGTGTCGGGCGCGGTGCACGCGGTGCCCAGGAGGCCGCGCCCGCTGCCCGCGTCGATCGTGGTGGTCTGCTGGACCGTCCAGCCGGGCGCGAAGCGGCCGTCGGCGGTGCCGATGAGCGCGGGCGCGCCCGCGCTGCTCTCCTCGGTGGTGACGGGCTTGCCGGGCTCCTTCAGGGGCAGTACGGGCTTGTCGCCGGACGGGGCCGCCCGGCCGCCCTTCCCGCCGTCCTTACCGTCACCGTCACCGTCCTTACCGTTCTTGCCGTCGTCCTTACCGCCGTCATCGCCGCCGGGATCCGTCGTGTCGTCAACGGGGTTCTGGGCGGGCAGCAGTTCGGCGGTGCCGTCCTTGGAGTCCGCGCCGTCCCCCTTGGGCGTGTACGCGGTGTAGGTGGTGCTGCTCACGTCCGAGGAGGAGGGCGTCGGGCACAGCAGCGTCGAGCGCTGTACGGGCAGCCGAGTGGCGGCCTTCGCCGAAGCCTCCGCGTCGTCGGAGGAGCCCCCGGTGAGGGCCGCGACGCCGGTGACGGCGGCCAGCGCCGTGGCGGCGCCGATCAGGGACAGGGTGGTGCGGTTCATCGCTGCTGATCGCTCCCGTCGCGGCGGTCCTCGGGGTCGGCGCCGCCGTACGTCGTGTCGCCCTGCGGGGGGTAGCCGCCGTCGGCGTAGGGCTGCTGCTGGTCGTAGCCGTAAGGGTCGGCGTACTGGCCGCCCGCGTACGGGTCCGCCGGGTACTGGCCCTCCTGGTATCCGGCCGGGTAGCCGGTGTCCTGGTAGGCGTTGTCCTGATAGCCGCCCTGGTAGTCACCGGCCGGGTACTGGCCGGTGGAGTACTGGCCCGCGTAGCCCTCGCCCTGGTACTGCTCCCCCGCGTACTGCCCGCCCTGGTACCGCTCTCCGGCGTACTGCTCTCCCTGGTACTGACCGGCCGGGTACTGGCCGTACCCGGCGTCGGCGTACGTCTGCGCGTCCCACTGCTGCTGCCCGTACTGCTGCTGGTGCGGCACCGCCGCGTACGGGTCACCGGCGGCCGTCTGGTCGCCGTAAGGGTCGTTCGCCATCGCGTTGTCGCCGTAAGGGTCGCCCATGGCGGCGGGCTCGGCGGTCGGCCGCAGCGGCGGCTCACCCGGCATCGGGGGCTCACCCGGCTGCGGGGGAATCTCGCCCGGCTGCCCCGGCATGGAGTCCGGCTGCCCGGGCATGGAGTCCGCGGCGGCCGGGTCCGTCTCCGGCCGCCCCTTGGCGCCCCCGTCCTGCACGGCCTGCGCCTCCGCCGCGGCCCGCAGCCGCCGCGCCCGGCGGCCGTCGCCCGCCAGGTCCTCGGCGGTGACGGCGGCGGCCGAGCCCTCAGCGTCCGGCATGTCGTCGTCGACGTCCCGGCGGCGGCCCGGCAGCGCGAGCACCAGCAGCACGACCGCGAGCAGCCCCTGCGCCCACACCCATGCGGTGTGGGTGATGGGCGTGTCGTAGGTGAGGTCCAACCGGCCACCGCCCGCCGGGAGTTCGAAGCCCTGCGCCCAGCCGTCAACCGTCGTCGGCTCCAGCGGCTTGCCGTCGAGCGTGGCCTGCCAGTCGGGCGCGGACCGGTCGGCGAGCCGCAGCACCCGCCCGGCCGTGCCGTCCGGCACCGTGGTGTGCGCCTCGACGGGGCCGGAGGCCACGTGCACCGGCTTGGCCGCCGCCCCGCCCGCCGGGCGGCCCGAGGACTCGGCGGGGACGATGGAGACCCGCGAGACCCGCTGGTCGACCCGCCACAGCACGCCGCCGTGCTCCCGGCTGAGCTGGGTGAGGCCCGGGGTCGCGTTCAGCACCCGCTCCATCTCGGGCGGCGCGCCCTTCTGGACGTACACATAGCGCACCGCGTAGCCGCCGAGCTGACGGGTCTGGTCGGCGCCGGAGCCCGCGATCAGATTGGCCACGACGCCGTCGAGCCGGGTGTCGGAACCGCCCGCCGCCGCGAGTTCGCCGTCGCCCAGCCGGGCGCCGGAGCCGCGCACCAGGGCGTAGTCGGCGCGGGCGGTGCCGCTGTCGCCGCCGAGCACCAGGGTGCGGGCCTGGTCCTCGGTGGCGCTCTCAGCCGCCACGAACGCCGGGACCTGCGAGGGGTCGCGCCGCCCCACCGGGCCGTCCGCGCCGCCCGTCATCCAGGTGACGGCGGCGTACAGCGGCGCGGCGACCGTGGCGACCGCGATCAGCAGCGCCACCGGCTGGCGCCAGCCGAAGCTCTGCGCCGCCACCCGCTCCCGTGCGTCCTCGGCGCCGACCACGGCGGCGGTCAGCAGGGCCAGGCCGTAGACGAGGGTCGCGGGCCCGGCCCAGCCGGAACCGTTGGTGAGCGCCGCGAAGAGGAAACCGGTGAGCGCCACGGCCCACGCGGTGCGCACCACGGTCTGCCGCCCGCCGCGCATCAGGGCGGCGAGCGCGGCCAGGACGAAGCCGAGCAGCAGCAGCGTGCCGCCACCGTTGGGGCCGCCGGGGCTGAGCGCGAGCAGGTCCAGGGCGGACGCGGAGCCGGCGCCGCGGTCCAGCCCGGCCTCATCGAGGAAGCGGGCCGGGTCGGTGACGAGATCCAGCGACCAGGGGGCGAGCACGATGAGCGGGGTGACGACGAGGCTCAGGAACCGGAGCCCGTACCCCATGAGCTGTTCGCTGCCACTCTGCCGGTGGCGCAGCACGAGCACACCGGCGCCCAGGAGGAGCGCCATCGGCCAGACGACCGGGGTGAAGGCCATGGTGAACGTCAGCAGCAGCGCGTACGCCCAGGTCGCCCGCCAGCTCGGCAGCCGCGTCCCATTACTGGTGAAGCCGGTCGCGGCGGCCGCCGCCCGGGCCATCAGCGGCAGCAGTACGGCGAGCACGGCGGTGCCCAGCCGCCCGCCCGCGAGCGCCCCGGTCGCGGCCGGGAGGAAGGCGTACGCGACGCTTCCCCAGGCGCGCAGCAGCCGGGACTCGACCAGCGGCCGGGAGGCGAAGTACGCGATGAACCCGGCCAGCGGCACCGAACACACCAGCAACAGGGTCAGCGTGAAGCCCGTGGAGCCCAGGAAGACCGTGGCCAGCGAGGCGAGGGCGGCCAGATACGGCGGCGCGGACTGGGTGCCTCCGGTACCGACCGGATGCCAGCCGTCCACATAGCTCGACCACAGCTCGGAGACGTGGGCGGGCGCGGGCAGCAGCGCCCCGCCCGCGAGCGCGCCCGCGCCCAGCAGGTCACGGCAGGCGACCAGCGAGACCACCAGCAGTACGAGGAAGAGCATCGGGCCGGGCTTGCGCGCGATCCGCTTGAGCCGGGCGAACTGCTCGATCTCCAGGAAGTCGGCGTCGTCGCCGCCGGGCCCGGACTCGACCGCGCCGTGCCGCCCGCCGGAGGACAGCTCGGGCTCGGAACGGCCGCCAATATTGCTGGCGACTTGCTCCACCGTCGCCCTTACGGTCGCGCCGGGCGGCGGGAAGAGCGGTCGCAGCTCGCCCGGCTCCGTCTCGGGGCGGCCTCTGCGCTTACGGGCGGCGAGTATCCGTCCCGGCCGCAGCAGGACGCCGAAGAGACCGGCGACCTCGTCCAGGGCCTGTCCCGGCACCTTGCCCACGAGATAGGCCAGGGTGCGCAGCAGGGTGCCGAACATCAGCCGCAGCATCACATAGGGCAGCAGCGCGCCCCGGGTGTTGACCAGCAGGGTGTAGACGGCGCCGGCCTTGTCCACGCGGTGGGGGTTGGCCACCGAGCGCCCCACGCAGTCGATGGGCCGCCGCTCGCGCGCGGACGCCTCCGCGTGCCGCAGTACGGCGTCCGGGGCGATCAGCACCTGGTGCCCGGCCGCCTGGGCGCGCCAGCACAGGTCGACGTCGTCGCGCATCAGGGGCAGCCGGGAGTCGAAACCGCCCAGCTGCTCCCACACGTCGCGGCGCACCAGCATGCCCGCGCTGGACACCGAAAGCACCGGGCGCACCTGGTCGTGCTGGCCCTGGTCCTGCTCGCGCCGCTCCAGGCCGGTCCAGCGGCGGCCGCTGCGGGCGATGCTGACGCCGACTTCGAGCAGCTGCCGGCGGTCGTACCAGCCGCGCAGCTTGGGGCCGACGATCGCGGGCCGGCGATTGGCGGTGAACTCGGCGTCGACCACCCGCAGCAGCTCGGCCAGGGCGTCGGGCTCGGGCGCGCAGTCGTCGTGCAGCAGCCACAGCCACTGGACGGGCTCGCCGTGCGGCAGCTCCGGCATGTCGTACGCGTCGTCGCGCCAGGTGCGGTTGACGGGGTCCCAGCCGCTGGGGCGCTTGAGGTACGTCAGCTCCTCGGGGCCCAGCACGGGGGCCGTACGGACCGCTTCGGCGACGGCCGTGCCGAAGCCGCTGCGGCGCGCCATGTGCAGCACCCGCTCCTCGCCGAGGGTCTCGGTGAGCAGCCGGGCGGAGTCGTCGGCGCTGCCGGTGTCGGCCGCGATGACGCTCTGGACCGGGCGCTCCTGGCCGAGCAGACCGGACAGCGCGTCGGGCAGCCAGCGGGCACCGTCGTGGGCGACCAGGACGGCGGTGACGACATGACGCGGATGGGCCGGTGTCTGCACCGGTTCGTGAGCGGGCGCAAACGCGGCGGAGGCGGCCGGATATTGGGCCGCCGGGTGGCTGTGCACGGACATCGAGGTACGGGCCCCGGTTCGCTGGACTGCGGTGGACGCGCGCGCCCCGTGGGGGCGTTGGAGCGTCTCGGACGGGGCCCCACACTAACGGCTGTGTACGCGACCGGTCCGCCTCCCGTCGCCATGGGCTCGGCGGAGCGGCGGATCCCAGACCCCGCGGGTCAGACGGCGGCCTTCTTCAGGCGGCGGCGCTCGCGCTCGGACAGACCGCCCCAGATGCCGAAGCGCTCGTCGTTGGCGAGGGCGTACTCAAGGCACTCGGAGCGGACCTCGCAGGCGAGACATACCTTCTTCGCCTCACGGGTGGATCCGCCCTTTTCCGGGAAGAACGACTCGGGATCGGTCTGGGCGCAGAGCGCGCGCTCCTGCCAACCAAGCTCCTCGTCCGCCTCTTCGACCAGCAGTTGCTGGAACAACTCGGTCATGTGCGCCCCTCGTCTGTCTTTGCGTCCCCGTGTCCGATGCCCTCGCTGAAGCGGCAGAACGACACGAGTGAAATTACAAGTGTGCCGATCCGGGCCAGTCAAGCCGAGATCTGCTATTGGGCCTCTTATTCACTCTGCGGAACCAAGGATGCGCGGAAAGTGTTCAAATCGGCCTAAACGCGACACCTACCCCATCCGTTGCCCGGGGTCCCTCCTCTCACTCACTGAGGAGGACGCCATCGGCGCCGGTCCCGTTGCATCGCGCGGCGGACGGTGCGGCAGATCGTGCGGAGTGGGCGGAGTGGGCGGGGTGACGCGGGAGTGATGCGGGGGTGACGCGCTTGATGCGCCGTGTCACCGATACAACGCGCGCACAAACCTTTCTGCCTCCACAGCGACCGGATGGGGTGAACCTTGACCTGAAATGTGAGATGAAGTTGACAGCGGTGTGGCGATCCGGGTCTCCTTGGTCGCATGTCAGTGACCCACGCGCCCCTGCCGACCCGTGACCACGGGTTCCGCTGCGCCGTGCTGGCTCGCTGTCGCTGTTCGAGCTGTTGAGGCTGCTTCCCGAGCTCCAGCTCTCTCCGCGTTCCGCGCCCGGCGTCCCGGTCTCGTACTGAGGCCGCGCACCGCGTCTCGCACCCGAGACCGCGCACCACGTCTCCTATCCGAGACCGCGCACCGCGCACCGCGCCCGGATCGCAGCTCCCTCCCCCACCGCACTCCCACCGCCCCACCGCGTCCTTACGGCGCTCTCTCCGCGCCCTTCCCGCCGAGGAACCCCACCGCATGAACAGCGACGTCCAGATCGCCGGTGACCCGCTCGCCATCCCGCATCTGCTGCCGCCCGTACCCGCGCACCCCTCCACCGTCTCCGCCTTCGCGGGCCTGGCCCGCGCCATCGCGGCGGACCGCGACGGCTGGGCGCCCCTCATCCAGTACGACGCCACCAGCCGCTGGTACCACCGGCTGCGCACCGGTCCCGGCTATGAGGTGTGGCTGCTCAGCTGGGTGCCGGGGCAGGGCAGCGGGGCCCATGACCACGGCCGCTCCTCCGGGGTGCTGACCGTGCTCCAGGGCGAGCTCACCGAGCGGGTGGGGACGCGCGGCGCGCGGCATGCGCTGCACGCCGGCGCGCAGCGGGTCTTCGCGCCCGGTTATGTGCACGACGTGGTCAACGACGCCCTCGAACCGGCCGTCAGTCTGCACATCTACTTCCCCGGGCTGACCGAAATGCCGCTGCACCCCACCCAGAGCGCCGAGTTGGCCGCCGGGGCCGGAGCGGACGCGCTGGGCGCCCTCGGCGGCTGAGCCGCCCCGAACGCCCCCGATGTCCGAGGCTGCTGCAAGACTGTCCTCCATGCGCATTGTGGTTCTGGCAGGCGGTATCGGCGGCGCCCGTTTCCTTCGCGGTCTGATGTCGGCGGCCCCGGACGCCGACATCACCGTCATCGGGAACACCGGCGACGACATCCACCTCTTCGGCCTCAAGGTCTGCCCCGACCTCGACACCGTGATGTACACCCTCGGCGGTGGCATCCACGAGGAGCAGGGCTGGGGCCGGCCCGACGAGACCTTCACCGTCAAGGAGGAGCTGGCGGCGTACGGGGTGGGGCCCGAGTGGTTCGGCCTCGGCGACCGCGACTTCGCCACGCACATAGTCCGTACGCAGATGATCGGTGCGGGCTATCCGCTGAGCGCCGTCACCGAGGCGCTGTGCGCCCGGTGGCAGCCGGGGGTGCGGCTGCTGCCCATGACGGACGACCGCGTCGAGACCCATGTCCTGATCGACGACCCTGACGGTGAAGGCCGTAAGGCCGTCCACTTCCAGGAGTACTGGGTGCGGCTGCGCGCCTCCGTGCCCGCCCATGCCGTCGTTCCCGTCGGCGCCGACCAGGCCAAACCGGCGCCCGGCGTCCTGGAGGCCATCGCCGACGCCGATGTCGTCCTCTTCCCGCCGTCCAACCCGGTGGTCAGCGTCGGCACGATCCTCGCCGTGCCCGGCGTGCGCGAGGCCATCGCGGACGCCGGGGTCCCGGTCGTGGGCCTGTCCCCCATCGTGGGCGACGCGCCCGTGCGCGGCATGGCCGACAAGGTGCTCGCCGCCGTCGGCGTGGAGTCCACCGCCGCGGCCGTCGCCAAGCACTACGGCTCCGGGCTGCTGGACGGCTGGCTCGTCGACACGGTGGACGCGGGCACGGTCGGGGAGGTCGAGGCCGCCGGGATCCGCTGCCGGGCGATCCCGCTGATGATGACGGACCTCAAGGCCACGGTGGCGATGGCGGCCGAGGCGCTGGCGCTGGCGGAAGAGGTGCGGGGATGAGCGCGGAGATGAACGCGGTGCTGGGTGGGTTGGCGGACGGGTCGGGGGGCGGGTACGGGGGCTCGTCGGGTGAGCTGCCGTCGTATCGGGTGTGGGCGCTGCCCGGGGTGCCCGAGGTGCGGCCCGGTGACGATCTCGCCAAGCTGATCGCCGACGCCGCGACCTCGGATGGTCTGCCGGGGCTCGCGCACGGCGATGTGCTGCTGGTCACCTCCAAGATCGTCAGCAAGGCGGAGGGGCGGGTCATCGAAGCGGCCGACCGCGAGGCAGCCATAGACGCCGAGACGGTACGGGTCGTGGCGCGGCGCGGCCGTACGCGGATCGTCGAGACCCGCCACGGTCTGGTCATGGCCGCCGCCGGGGTCGATGCCTCCAACACCCCTTCCGGAACGGTCCTGTTGCTCCCCGAGGACCCCGACGCCTCGGCGCGGGCGATCAGGGCCGGGCTGCGGGAGGTGCTTGGCGTGGAGGTCGGCGTCATCGTCACCGACACGTTCGGGCGGCCGTGGCGGACCGGGGTCACCGATGTCGCCATCGGGGCGGCCGGGGTGCGGGTGCTGGACGATCTGCGCGGCGGAGTCGACGCGTACGGGAACGCGCTGAGCGCGACCATCGTCGCCACCGCCGATGAGCTGGCCGCCGCGGGTGATCTGGTCAAGGGCAAGGCCGAGGGGCTGCCGGTGGCCGTGTTGCGGGGGCTGCCGCAGATGGTGGCGTTCGAGGGACTGGGCGGGGCTTTCGAGGGGTCGGGCGGGGCTGAAGGGTCGTCGGGCGGGCAAGGCGTTGAGGTTGATGTTGAGGTTGATGGGGGCGCGGGCGCGCGGGCGTTGGTGCGCGGCGCCGCGGACGACATGTTCCGGCTGGGCACCTCCGAGGCCGTACGGGAGGCGGTGACGCTGCGCCGTACGGTGCGGGAGTTCACCGATGAGCCGGTGGACGGCGCGGCGGTGCGGCGCGCGGTCGCCGCTGCCGTCACCGCGCCGGCGCCGCACCATACGACGCCGTGGCGGTTCGTCCTGCTGGAGTCGGAGGAGTCGCGGACGCGACTGCTGGACGCGATGCGGGACGCCTGGATCGCCGATCTGCGCGGGGACGGCTTCTCGGAGGAGAGCATCGCCAAGCGGGTGCGGCGCGGGGATGTGCTGCGCAAGGCGCCGTATCTGGTGGTCCCGTGCCTGGTCGCCGACGGTGCCCACACATATCCCGACCCGCGGCGGAACGCGGCGGAGCGCGAGATGTTCGTGGTCGCGGCCGGGGCCGGGGTGCAGAACCTGCTGGTCGCGCTGGCGGGCGAGGGGCTGGGCTCGGCGTGGGTGTCGTCCACGATGTTCTGTCGCCCGGTGGTGCGTGAGGTCCTGGGCCTGCCGGACGACTGGGATCCGATGGGCACGGTCGCGGTCGGCCGGGCGGCGGTGCCGCCGGTGGCGCGGGCGGAGCGGGGGGTCGAGGGGTTTGTGATGGTGCGGTAGGTGGGGGTGGGG
>NZ_LAKD02000079.1 GCF_000968685.2 Streptomyces antioxidans | reverse complement strand
GGCCACGCGCCCGCCGCCACCGGCGCCACAACCGGCCCGGCGGGCCCGGCGACGTTCCTCCCCGCCCCCACCCACGCACGGCCCCAACCCGCCACCGCCCGCCGGGACACCGAAACCCCAGCACGCCACGAACAGGAGACGGCCGAGCGCGCCGCCCCCCGCCCCGGCTCCGAGACCCAGACACGCCACGAGCGGGAATCGGCGGAATCCGGCGCCTCCCGCCGCCCCGGCTCCCAGGCGCCCGTACACCACGAACAGGAGTCGGCCCAATCCGCCCGGCCGGGCGGGAGCGCGGACCGCTCGGCGCCGACCTCATCCCGCGGCCTGGGCGTCTCAGAGGCGAGCCCGGCTCCGACCCCGTCCACCGGCCCGGATGCCTCGGAGGCGAGCCCGGCTCCGGTGGCGGAGTCCGCCCCGGCGCGGGAGGCGACCACACCGACCGGGCGTTCGCGCCCGGACCGGCGACCGGACCCGCGCACGGACCGACAGCCAGAGCTGCCGCCGGACCCACAGGCCGGTCCCGAGGCCGGTCCCGAAGGCGGTCCGGGGCGGGCCTCGGGACCGCGTGTCGACCCCGCGTCCGTCGAGTCGGCGGGCAGGGCGCCCGGGCCGGGGTCTCCGGGACGTGACGGCGCCCGGCCGAGTCGTGCCGCCCGGGTGTCCTACGGCTCGCCGCCCGTGCCCCGTGCGCCCCGCGCGGGCGCGGAGCCGCACGAGGAGGACGGCGGTGTGGGCGGACCCTCGCGGGTCGCCGGGCGGCCCGTGGCCGGGAGCGGTGGCGCGGGCCCCGACGACGCGGTGGAGAACAGGCGCGGGGTGCGGGCCGCGCCCCCGCTCGGGGACGAGGACCGGCGGCGGCTGCTGGCCGGTGCGCACCACGATCCGCACGCCGTGCTCGGCGCCCACCCCGTGCGCGGCGGGGTGCTGTTCCGGGCCCTGCGCCCGTACGCCCGGTCGGTCACCGTCACCGCCACCGGGCTGCGCGCGCGGCTGCGGGCCGAGGGGAACGGGCTGTTCTCCGGGGTGCTGCCGCTGCGGGAGATCCCGGACTACCGGCTGCTGGTGGCGTACGAGGACGCCGAGCTGGAGCTCCACGACCCGTACCGCTTCCTGCCCGCCCTCGGCGAACTCGATCTGCACCTCATCGGCGAGGGCCGCCACGAGGAGCTGTGGCGGGCGCTCGGCGCGCGGCCGATGACCCACCAGGGCGTGACCGGCACCCGTTTCACCGTATGGGCGCCCCATGCCCTCGGGGTGCGGCTGACCGGCGACTTCAGCTACTGGGACGGCACCGCGCTGCCGATGCGCTCGCTCGGCGGCAGCGGAGTCTGGGAGCTGTTCCTGCCGGGTGTGGGCGAGGGCGCGCTCTACAAGTTCGAGATCGCCGGGCCCGACGGCGGCCACTCGCTGCGCGCCGACCCGATGGCGCGCCGTACCGAGTGCCCGCCCGCCACCGCCTCCGTCGTCCACGCCTCGCACCACGACTGGGGCGATGAGGCGTGGATGGCGGGCCGGGCGGGCGGGTACGTCCACGAGCTGCCGTTCTCCGTCTACGAGGTGCATCTGCCGTCCTGGCGGCCGGGGCTGACCTACCGGCAGCTGGCCGAACAGCTTCCGGCGTACGTCAAGGACCTGGGCTTCACCCATGTCGAGCTGATGCCGGTGGCCGAGCACCCCTTCGGCGGCTCCTGGGGCTACCAGGTAACCGGCTTCTACGCGCCCACGGCCCGGCTCGGCACCCCCGACGACTTCAAGTACCTCGTGGACGCGCTGCACCGGGCGGGCATCGGGGTCATCGTGGACTGGGTGCCCGCGCACTTCCCGAAGGACGCCTGGGCGCTGGCGGAGTTCGACGGCCGCCCGCTGTACGAGCCCGCGGATCCGCTGCGGGCCGCACACCCCGACTGGGGCACGCTGGAGTTCGACTACGGGCGCCCTGAGGTGCGCAACTTCCTGGTGGCGAACGCGGTCTACTGGTGCGAGGAGTTCCACATCGACGGTCTGCGCGTGGACGCCGTCGCCTCCATGCTCTACCTCGACTACTCCCGCGAGCCCGGCCAGTGGACGCCCAACGCGCACGGCGGCCGGGAGAACCTGGACGCGGTCGCCTTCCTCCAGGAGATGAACGCGACCGTCTACCGCCGCTGCCCGGGCGTGGTCACCATCGCCGAGGAGTCCACCGCGTGGGACGGGGTCACCCGGGCCACCCACCATGTGGGCCCCAGCGGCTTCGGCGGTCTCGGCTTCGGGCTGAAGTGGAACATGGGCTGGATGCACGACTCGCTGGCCTATCTCGGGCATGAGCCGGTGCACCGCGCCTATCACCACCACGAGATGACGTTCTCCATGGTGTACGCGTACAGCGAGAACTATGTGCTGCCGATCTCGCACGACGAGGTGGTGCACGGCAAGCGGGCCCTGGTGTCGAAGATGCCCGGCGACTGGTGGCAGCGGCGCGCCACCCACCGCGCCTACCTCGGCTTCATGTGGGCCCATCCGGGCAAGCAACTGCTGTTCATGGGCCAGGAGTTCGCGCAGGGCGCCGAGTGGTCGGAGGCCCACGGTCCCGACTGGTGGCTGCTGGACCCGTCGTACTCCGCCGAGCCCGACCACCGGGGCGTCCGCGATCTGGTGCGCGACCTCAACCGGGCGTACGCGGCCACGCCCGCGCTGTGGCAGCGGGACACCGATCCCGAGGGGTTCTCCTGGATCGAGGGCGATGCCCGCGAGGACAATGTCTTCGCCTTCCTCCGCCATGACGCCGAGGGCTCACCGCTGCTGGCCGTCAGCAACTTCTCCCCGGTGGTCCGCCAGGAGTACCGCGTCGGGACGCCGGAGGCGGTGCCGGTGTGGCGCGAGGTGCTGAACACCGACGACCGGCGCTACGGCGGCGGCGGTGTGGTCAACGCCGAGCCGCTGAAGGCCGAGCCCACCGGGTGGCACGGCCGTCCGGCCTCCATCCTGCCGGTGCTGCCGCCGCTGGGGACGATCTGGCTGCGGCCCGCCTGAACCGTACGTACGCCCTGCCGCGCGGCGTTGCCCCCGTCAGCCGTCGGACCCGCCGAGCCCGGTGAGGCCGTCCCGTACCCGGTGGGCGTCGGGGTGGCCGAGGGAGTCGAACCGGGTCAGGGCCCGCTGCCAGCTGCGGCGGGCCCCGGCCCGGTCCCCGGCGGCGAGCTGGGCGCTGCCGAGCCGGTGCAGCGACTCGGCCTCCCTGACCCGCTCGCCCCGGCCGCGCCGCAGATCCACCGCGTGCCGGTAGCAGCTGATGGCCTGCTGGTGGTCGCCCACGTGCTGATGGGCGTAGCCCAGGCTGTCCCAGGCGGCGGACTCCCCGCGCCTGTCCCCCGACTGCCGCAGCATGGTCAGCGCCTTCTCGCAGTGGACGAGGGTCTGCTGGAAGTCGCCCATCATGGCGTACGCCCAGCCGACGTTGTTCAGGGCGTACGCCTCACCGCCGCGGTGGCCCGCCGCCCGGTACAGCTTCAGGGCGCGCAGCGCGTGGTGCAGCCCCTCGTCATGGCGGCCCTCCCGCTCGCTGGCGAGGTTGAGCGCACCGTGCGCCAGCGCCTGGCCGATGGTGTTGCCGACCTCGCGGTGGAGGTTCAGCGCGCGCCCCAGATGACCACGGGCCCGGTCGTAGCGCCCCATCCGCAGATCGGCCAGGCCCAGGGCGTAGCAGGAGTGGGCCTGACCGGTGAGGTCGCGGACGCGGTGGGCCGAGCCCAGGGCGATCCGGTGGGCGGTGCGCTGGTCGTGCCAGTGGCCGCGCTGGTCCAGGAACTCGGTGAGCGACCAGGCCAGTTGCCAGGCGTGGGTCTCGAATCCGGCCTCCGCGGCCTCCTGCAGTGCAGCCATCAGCGCCGGACAGGTGCGGATGAACCAGAGCAGCGCCTGGCCGTGCCCCGGGAACTCACCGACGTCGACGCCGCGCCGGACCGGCCCGATCGTGATCGGCTCCCGGTTCGGGGTGAATGCCTTCCCGGCGGCCACGGCGGTGTGCAGATAGTGGTCGAGCAGCCGGTGCAGCGCGGCGCGGCGGTCCTCCTGCGCGTCGTACGCCAGGGTGAGCTCCACGGCGTAGGCGCGCAGCAGATCGTGGACGCCGTACTGGCCGGGGGCGCGCTCGGTGATCAGATGCGCCCGGGTCAGCTGGATCAGCAGCCGGCGGGCCTGCGGCACCGGGATCCCCACCAGGCTGGCGGCCGCGGGGGCCGCGATGTCGGGGCCCGGGTGGACTCCCAGCAGCCGGAACAGCCGGGCGGTGTCGGCGTCCAGGGCGTGGTACGACCAGGAGAAGACGGCCCGGACGTCGGTGGTGGCGTCCCCGCCCTCGAACGCGTCGAGGCTGCCGCGGGCGGCGCGCAGCTCTCCGGCGAGCGCCCCGAGGCCGAAGCGGGGGTGGGTGGCGGCGCGGGCGGCCACGATGGCGAGCGCGAGCGGCAGCCCGGCGCACACCGTGATGACCTCCCCCACGGCCTTGGGTTCGGCGACCACCCGCTCGGTGCCCACCCGGCTGATCAGCACTTCGCGCGCCTCGCCGCGGTCGAGCAGATCCAGCGGCAGCGGCTGGGCCTGCTCGGCGACGACCAGGCTGGTGAGCTCGTTACGGCTGGTCAGCACCACCAGGCAGCCTGGGGAACCGGGCAGCAGGGGCCGCACCTGCTCGGCGTCCCTGGCGTTGTCGAGCAGGATCAGCATCCGGCGGTCGGCCAGCAGGCTCCGGTACAGCGCGGTCTGCGCCTCGATGGTCGCGGGGATCCGGTCGGCGGGCACCTGGAAGGCGTCCAGGAAGCCCCGTACGGCCTCGGCGGTGGTCATGGCCGAGTCGGTGGGACCGAAGCCGCGCAGGTTCACATAGAGCTGACCGTCGGGGAACCGGTCGCGGACGCGGTGGGCCCAGTGCACCGCGAGGGTCGTCTTGCCGAGGCCGCCACTGCCCGCGATCACGGTGATCCGCGCGGCCGTGGCCGCCCGGCCCCCGGCCCCGCCCTCGAGCAGGGCGTCCAGCCCGGCCAACTCGCGCTCACGGCCGGTGAAGTGGGCGACGTCGGAGGGGAGTTGCTGGGGCACGGCGGTGACGACGGTGATCTGCTCGGGAGCGGGCGCGGGGATGCCCGAGGGCTCGGCGGCTTCGGGAACCTCGTCGTGGACTTCGTCGGAGGCCCCGGCGCCCTCCGGGCCGGGCTCGGACGCGAGCGCCACGTCGGCCGACACCGCACCGGAGACACCCCCAACCGCCCCCAGCCCCCGATAGCGCCCCTCACCCCGATCGAACCGGCCACCCGGGTCGCTCCGCTCGTACGCGACACCCCGGCTACCCCGGCTGTCCCGGCCGTCCCTGATGTCCTGGCTGTCACGGCGGCCCTGGCTGCCACGGCCAGCCCGGTCGCCCTGGCCGTCACGACTGTCCCGGCCGTCCTGATCGCCCTGGCGGTCCCGACCGTCCCAGCCGCCCCGACCATCCTGGTCGCCCCGGCTGTCACGGCCATCCCGACCGTCCCCGTCACCCAGGCTGCCCTGACCGTCCTGACCGTCCTGACCGTCACGGCCGTCCCAGTGACCCCGGCCATCTCGGCTGCCACGGCCGTCCGGGTTGTACCGGGCATCTAGATTGTCCCGGCGCTCCCTTGTGTCTCGACTGTCCCGGCCGGACCTGGCATCCCGACTGTCCCGGCCGTCCCGGCCATCCCGCTCGCCTCGGCCGACCCGATGTCCCCGGCTAACCAGACCATCCTGGTCGCCCCGGCGGTCCCAGCCATCCTGGCGGTCCCGGTGGGCCCGGGGGTCGCGGGCATCCTGGCGGTCCCGGTCGGCCCGGGGGTCGCGGGCATCCCGGGGGTCCCGGGCGCCCCAGTCGCGCCTGCCGTCCCGGCTGTCGTCGAGTGCCTGTCGGTGGAGGCGCTGCAGTTCGTCGCCGGGCTCGATGCCCAGCTCCTCCACGTACCTCCGGCGGGTGGAGCGGAACAGGGCGAGGGCGTCGGCCCGCCTGCCGCAGCGTCGTAGCGCCTCCATCAGCAGGGCCACCGAGCGCTCCCGCAAAGGGTGCTCCGCCACCAGGGCGGAGAGCTCCGCGGCGGCCTCGTGGTGGCGTCCGGAGCGCAGATCGATCGCGGCGCACTCCTCGACCGCCGCCCGCCGCTCCTCCTCCAGACCCGCGCCCAGGGTCTCGGGCAGCCAGCCGCCCGAGACATCCGCCAGCGCGGGCCCGCGCCACAGCTGGAGCGCGGCGCGCAGCAGCTTCCCGGCCCGGGCCTCGGCGGCTTCGGCGGTCTCGGCGGTCTCCGCGGTCTCGGCGCCCTCGGGCGCCCCCGCCTCCCGTGCGGCCCGCACCAGATCGCGGAACCGGTGCAGATCGACCTGTTCACGCGCGACGGCCAGCGAATAGCCCTTCGCCGATGTCGCCAACTCGGTCCCGGGCAAGGGGGACAGGATCCGCCGCAGCTTGGAAATCTGCACCTGTACGGCGTTTCGCGCGGACCCCGGCGGGTCCTCGCCCCATACTGCCAACACCAGCCTGTCGACGGACACCACACGGCCGGAGGCCATCAGGAGCATCGCCAGAACGGACCGCTGCTGTGCGGCGGTTGGCCCCAGCAGACGCTCGTCCTGCCATATTCCGACCGGTCCCAACAGGCAAAACTCGGTCCCGTCCACACACTGCCCCCGTTGGTACCAGAAATTCACCGTGACCACCTGGAAGCCTACCCACGGGTTCGGGTCAGCGAGGCATCAGCGGTATATCAGCGGCTCGTAGCACCCTACGAGTGTTCGAGGGTCTCACGGGCACCAGGAGCTCTCCCCGATCACCGCCACCGGCGGCGGCCGGAACGGAACTCTCCGCTCTCCGGGCCCTCTTCCGACGATGAACGGGGGACGGTATGGCAGTGAGGTGCCGAGGAGGCGGCTCATGACCACCGCAGGAGGAACACAGAGCACACCACGGATCGGCGAGCTCGTCTACGACCTCGAACGTGAGGCCATGGGCCGGGTCGCCTACGTGGACACCGGCGGGAACATCGCCTGGGTCAAGCCCCTGAGCGAGGGCCCCGAGTGGACGGCCCTGCCGGAACAGCTGCGGCGCACGCCGGACGGCGAGCGCTAGGGCGCCTTCGGCGCCGATGACCAGCCGAGCACCGCCAAGGGCCCCCTCGGACCCTTTGGGGCCCTTTGGGCCCCTTGGCGGCCGGGCACATACCGGCGTCTCGCGTCTTCCAACGGGGGGAAGACGCGGGGCGCCATTCTCATGTCTCATGCGGCCGCGGCACGGCCACGATCCGGTCCCCTGACACCCGCAACGGCCCTGCCCCGATTCAGGAGGGCAGGGCCGCGTTACGCGTGGGGTGTCCGGGATCTCGGCCGGAGTCTCAGGCGGAGCCTCAGGCGGGCACCTGCTCCTTCGCCGAATCACCGTCGCGCCGCCCGGGAACGGACGCGCCCTCCGCCGACTCGGAGTCGTCCCCGGCCGGGCCGTGGCCACCGCCGCTGCGGGCGAAGCCGTCCGCGTCGAACGGCAGCCGTCCGGCGAGGACCTCGTTCATCCGCTCCTTGTCGACCTCCTTGGTCCAGGTGCCGACCAGGACGGTCGCGACCGCGTTGCCCGCGAAGTTGGTGAGGGCGCGGGCCTCGCTCATGAAGCGGTCGATGCCGACGATGAGGCCGACGCCGTCGACCAGTTCGGGCCGGTGCGACTGGAGGCCGCCCGCCAGCGTCGCCATGCCCGCACCGGTCACCCCGGCGGCGCCCTTCGAGGCGACGATCATGAAGACGAGCAGGGATATCTGCTGGCCTATGGAGAGCGGGTCGCCCATGGCCTCCGCGATGAACAGCGAGGCCATCGTCAGGTAGATGGCGGTGCCGTCCAGGTTGAAGGAGTAGCCCGTGGGGACGGTGATACCGGCCACCGGCCTGCTGACGCCCGCGTGCTCCATCTTCGCGATCAGCAGCGGCAGCGCGGATTCGGAGGAGGACGTCGAGAGGATCAGCAGGAACTCCCGCGCCAGGTACTTCAGCAGCAGGAAGATGTTCACGCCCGCGACCAGCCGCAGGATCGCCCCAAGGACGAGGAACACGAAGAGCGCGCAGGTCACATAGAAGCCGACCATGATGACCGCGAGCGCCTTGAGCGCGTCCAGACCGGTCTCGCCGACGACGGCGGCCATCGCGCCGAAGGCGCCGACCGGGGCGGCCCACATGACCATGGACAGCAGCTTGAAGACGAGCTGCTGTATGTGGCCTATGCCGCGCAGCACCGGGTCGCCCGCCTTGCCCATCGCCTGGAGGGCGAAGCCCGTGAGGAGGGCCACGAACAGGGTCTGCAACACCTGCTCCTGGGTGAAGGCGGAGATCAGCGTCGTCGGAATGATGCCGAGCAGGAAGTCCGCCGTCGACTCGGAGGCGCCGTCGGCCTGGCTCTGCCCGGCCTGGGCCGCCTCATGGCTCATGTGGAGACCGCTGCCGGGGTCGAGGAAGTTGCCGACCACCAGGCCGATGGCGAGCGCCACGGTCGACATCACCATGAAGTAGCCGAGGGCGAGACCGCCCACGGCACCGACCTTCGCGGCCTTCCGTACCGAACCGACGCCGAGCACGATCGTGCAGAAGATGATCGGCGAGATCAGCATCTTGATGAGCTTGACGAAGCCTTCGCCGATGGGCTTGAGCTCCACCGCCGTATCGGGGGCCACGAAGCCCACGAGGATGCCCAGCGCCACCGCGCCGATGACGGCGAGATAGAGGTAGTGAATCCTTTCTTTCTTCGGCTTCGTCCGCTCCGGCTCCGTACGTCCCGATGCGGGCGGCGTGGTGTCCGCAGCCACGGTGCTGCCTCCTTCTGGTCTGCCGTCCAACTGTCCCGGCGCTGTACTGTGTGCGGCTCGCACACCGCCTTGAACGGTCCCGGCGACTATGCCTCAGCCCTGTGACGGGGGTCACCCTTCCGTTCATTTCGTTCATACAAAGATGCGTGTGCAGACTGATGGCCATGCGCATCCCCCGCCCCCGCAGCCTGGCGGGCCAGCTGTTCGCGATGCAGGTCGTGCTGGTGGCCGCCCTGGTGGCCGGATGCGCCGTCTTCGCCTACGTCACCGACCGCGAGCAGGCGGTGGTGGCCGCGCGGCAGCGGGCGACCGCCGCCGCGGTGGCCGTCGCCGACTCCCCGTCGGTCGCCGGGGCCGTGCGGTCCAAGGACCCCACGGCCCGGCTCCAGCCGTACGCGGAGAAGGTGCGCCGGGACACCGGCGTCACCTTCGTCACGATCATGGATACCCACGGGGTGCGCTGGGCGCACCCCGATCCGCGCCAGATCGGCGCCACCTACCTCGGCCACATCGGGCCCGCGCTGCGCGGGCGGATCTTCGCCGAGACCTACACCGGCACGCTGGGCTCCTCCGTGCGCGTGGTCGCCCCGGTGCGCGACGCCCGCGCGGGCGGCCGGATCACCGCCCTGGTCAGCGCGGGCATCACGGTGGACACCATCAGCGCCCAGGTGCGCCGCCAGCTGCTCGCGCTGCTGGGTGTGGCGGCCGCGGCGCTCGCGCTCGGCGGGCTGTGCGCGTATGTGATCAACGCCCGGCTGCGCCGCCACACCCACGGGATGAACGCGGCCGAGCTGAGCCGGATGCACGACTACCACCAGGCCGCGCTGCACGCCGTGCGCGAGGGGCTGCTGATGCTCGACGGCCGGCGGCGGATCGCGCTGATCAACGACGGCGGGCGGGAGCTGCTCGGCCTGCCCGGGGACTCCGTCGGCCGTTACGTCTCCGACCTGGGCCTGCCGCCCGCGCTGACCGGCGCCCTGCTGGCCACCGAGCCGCGCGTGGACGAGCTGCATCTGACCGCGGAGCGGGTCGTGGTGGTCAACACCTCACCGGTGAGCAGCGGTGAGCAGCGCGGCACGGTCGTCACGCTGCGCGACCACACCGAGCTCCAGGCGCTCTCCGGCGAGCTGGACTCGGTGCGCGGCTTCGCGGAGGCGCTGCGCTCCCAGGCCCATGAGGCGGCGAACCGGCTGCACGCCGTGGTCTCGCTGATCGAGCTGGGCCGGGAGGACGAGGCGGTCGACTTCGCCACCGCCGAGCTGGAGCTGGCCCAGGCGCTGACCGACCAGGTGGTGGCGGCCGTCGCCGAACCCGTCCTGGCCGCCCTGCTGCTGGGCAAGGCGGCCCAGGCCAGTGAGCGCGGCGTCGAACTCGTGCTGGCCCCCGACAGCCGCATAGACGACGGCGTACTCCCGCCCGGCCTGCCCGCCCGCGACCTGGTGACCATCCTCGGCAACCTCATCGACAACGCCACGGACGCCGCCGCCGAGGGCGTCGGCAACGAGGCGGCCCCGCGCAGCGCCCGCGTCACGGTCACCGCCCGCGCGGACGCCGGTGAGCTGACCCTCCGCGTAGCGGACACCGGTGCCGGGCTCGACCCGGCGGCGGCCGAGGAGGTCTTCCACCGCGGCTGGAGCACGAAGTCCCCGGGCCGCGGCCTCGGCCTGGCCCTGGTCCGGCAGGCCGCCCGGCGCAACGCGGGCACGGTCGAGGTCACGGCGTCCCCGGAAGGCGGCGCCGAATTCACCGCCCGCCTCCCCCTGACAGCGCCGCCAGCGGCCCTATCCGGCCGTACGGGAGCGGGGGTCTCGGGGGCGGAGGCCCTGGGAGGCGGGGAGTAGCGGGGGGTAGGGGAATCGTCACCGCAGGGATCTGGCCACGTGCGGTTACCCTCCGTAAATTGGAGCCCTTAGCTCCCGCGTACACCGCGTTTCGACCGCGCTTCGATTCGAGAGGAATCCGTTCATGAGCCCGCCGCAGGCGCGTCCCGGGGATCCGGCGCCGATCCGGGTTCTCGTCGTCGAGGACGACCCCGTCGCGGCGGACGCCCACCGGATGTACGTCGAGCGCGTTCCCGGCTTCGCCGTCGTCGGGGCGGCGCACAGTGGCGGGGACGCCCAGCGGCTGCTTGAACGGACGCCCGCCGACCTGCTGCTGCTGGACCTCTACCTCCCCGACGGACACGGCCTCCAGCTCGTACGGGCGCTGCGCGCCGCCGGGAACGGGGCGGATGTGATCGCGGTCACCTCGGCCAGGGACCTCGCGGTGGTCCGCGACGGGGTCTCCCTCGGGGTCGTGCAGTACGTGCTGAAACCGTTCACATTCTCCACCCTCCGGGACCGCCTGCTCCGTTACGCCGAGTTCCGCGCGACCGCGGGCGAGGCCAGCGGGCAGGACGAGGTGGACCGGGCGCTGGCCGCGCTGCGTACGCCGCAGCCCGCCGCGATGCCGAAGGGGCTGACCCAGGCCACCCTGCACGCGGTCACGGAGGCGCTGCGCGGCGCGGAGGAGGAGGGCATCTCGGCCGCGGCCACCGCCGAGACCGTGGGGATCTCCCGGATCACCGCCCGCCGCTATCTGGAGCACCTGGTGGAGGCCGGACGCGCGGCCCGCGCCCCACACTACGGGCAGATCGGACGGCCCGAGCTGCTGTACCGCTGGCTCAGCGAGCACTGAGCCAGCACCGAGCGAGCCCTAGGGGCGGCCGTCTCCGGCCGTGATCGCGGCTTCGTACGCCTGCCGCAACCGCTCGGAAGCGGTGGGGCTCTTCGGGTTCTCGCGCGTGACGCCGAGGTGGATCTCGCGCAGTTCGTCCATGAGCTCATCGACGAGGTGCGGGGCCCCCTCCGCGAGGAGGCGGGCACGCACCGCGAGCGCCGGGGTCGTGGGCCGGTGCCGCAGCCCCCACGCGCCGAGGGCGACCATCACCGGAAGCGTCCGGATGCCCGCCTCGGTGAGGGTGTAGGTGGCCCTCTGGCCACGCACGGCATCGTCGCGGGTGAGCAGGCCCCCCTCGACAAGCTTGCGCAGCCTGCTGGCGAGGACGTTGGACGCGATGCCCTCGTCGTTCCGGGTCAGCAGATCGCGGAAGTGCCGACGGCCGCCAAAGATCACGTCGCGCAGCACGATCAGGGTCCACGGATCCCCCAGGACCTCCACGGCGGCGTTGATCGCACATCCCGAGCGCGGCTCCTCACGCATCGCGCACCCCCTCCCGGCTGATGGCCGCTGATCGGGCCCGACGGCAACTGATTGCTCCTCGCAACTCCTCCATCGTAGAGTTCATCAACCAGTTGCAATCCGCAATCACTCACCGAAGGTGAACCACATGGCCAAGGCCCGGGTACACAACTTCTTCGTTTCCCTCGACGGCTACAGCGCGGGCGAGACGATCACGATTGACAAGCCCATCGGGGACGCCGGGAGACTGTTCGCGCGCTTCGACGGACGCTTCATCCACGGCGTGGACGTCACGGATGAACCGATCACCCTCGATCGCGCTCTCACCAGCACCTGGGGTCAGGGCATCGGGGCCGAGATCATGGGCCGGGGCAAGTTCGGTCCGCAGACCGGCGAGTGGACCGACGACGACTGGCGGGGCTGGTGGGGCGACGAACCCCCCTTCCACACGCCCGTGGTGGTACTCACCCACCATCGGCGTGACCCCATCCACTTCGACAACGGGACGAGCTTCCACTTTCTCGACGCCAGCCCCGGGGACGCACTCGCCCACGCCCAGGACCTCGCCGACGGCCGGGACGTGCGCATCGGCGGCGGCCCCTCCACCGTCCGGCAGTTCCTGACGGCCGACCTCATCGACTTCATGCACCTGGTCACCGTGCCCATCACCCTCGGCACCGGGGTCTCGCTGTGGGAGGGGCAGGCCGGAGTCCAGGACCGCTTCACCGTCGAGTCGGCAACCTCGGCGAGCGGCCTCACCCACCACTTCTGGAATCGGACCACCACCGGCTAGGCCTGGATGGTGGCGACGCCCTGGGGAAACGCGTAGTGCTGCATCTGGATCTCCACCGGAGGCTCGGCGAACTGCATTAGCACGCCATCGCGGAGCTGGATGTTGGTGAATGGGCCCCAGGACAGCGCTTCTGAGAGTTCCAACAACTTCCGGAAGAACCGAGCCGAATCGCCGCGGTCCTTGGCAGCGATAATGGTGTGGTTGAACGTGGCTGTCATTCGGCCGACCTCGTTGTTGCTCGACACGGAAAACGGACTCGCGGTGCGCGAGTGCCGGGAGGTCCGCGTGCCGAACTGAGGGGATGCGTTCTTCGCACCCGCCGCGTGATCAGCCCTCCGCCGGGTGGCCAATCCGTGCGTGGCGTAGCGCCGGTCCGGTGTTCACGTTAGGTGACCCTACTTGATCGGACTGACCGCCACAACAGGCAGGCGATCAGCTGCGGTTGGCCTCAATAGGAAAGTTTCCTATCCGGCATCTTGTCGCGGCCATGCCGCCTCGCTAGGTTCAGCCTCGCTAGGTACGGCCCCGCTTGAGACGTTCCTCCCACCCCCCACCAGGAGGCTCCATCAGCCATGCCTCTTTCCAAGCCGACCCACCGCAGACTCGCCCTCGCCGCCGCCATCGGCCTGCTCGGCGCGGGCGCCACCACGGCGGCCACCGCCCAGGCGGCACCCCAGGCCACACCGGAGGCACCGCACACCGCCGCCGCCCCCAGCGGGCTCAACGGCCCGTATCTCTACCTGGGTTGGGGCTCCCCGCCCAACGCCACGGACGTCATGTCGGCCACCGGCATCCAGCAGTTCACGATGGCGTTCATGCTGTCCGACGGGGGCTGCAACCCCAAGTGGGACGGCTCCCGCGCGCTCACCGGCGGCAACGACCAGTCCACGATCAACTCCATCCGCTCGGCGGGCGGCGATGTCACCGTCTCCTTCGGCGGCTGGAGCGGTAACAAGCTGGGCGAGAAGTGTTCCTCCGCGTCCGCGCTCGCCGACGCGTACCAGAAGGTCATCGACGCCTACCAGCTCAAGTCGATCGACATCGACATCGAAGCGAGCGAGTTCGAGAACGCGACGGTCCGCCAGCGCGTGATCGACGCGCTCAAGACGGTCAAGCAGAAGAACAGCGGCATCAAGGTGTACATCACCTTCGGCACCACCACGACCGGCCCCGACTCCAATGGCCAGGACCTGGTCAGGCGCGGCGCCACCGCCGGGCTCGACGTGGACGGCTGGGCGGTCATGCCGTTCGACTTCGGCCAGGGCTCGATCGACATGGCGGCGGCCACCAAGTCCGCGGTGGACGGCCTGAAGAACACGGTGGCGAGCGCCTACGGCCTCTCTTCCGACGCCGCCTACCGCAAGGTCGGCTTCTCCTCGATGAACGGCAAGACCGATGTCGAGGGCGAGACGATATCCCTGAACGACTTCAAGGACACGGTCTCCTACGCCACCAGCCACCACCTGGCCCGCGTCAGCTTCTGGTCGCTCAACCGCGACCGCAAGTGCGGCTCCGGCACGGACGGGGACGCGTGCAGCGGTATCGACCAGGGCACGTACGACTTCACCAAGGCGCTCGCGGGCTACAACGGCTGAGCCACCGGTTCCGTACGACCCGGCGGCGTTCGATCAAGCGGCGATCCAGGTCACGGGGATTGACCTTCCGTTGAAGCCGACCTTACGGTCAGCGCGCAGCCCACAGAGGCCAGCAAGGAGGTCGTGCCCGTGCGCCCCACCGCTCCACTGATCCTCGCCGCCACGCTCGCCGCCACCGCCGGGCTGATCACAGCCTGCGGTGGCGGTTCGGGCAGCGACCCGAACACCGTCAAGGTGGCCTACAACCGGTCCACCGACAACAAGATCCGCTTCAAGGACAACCACCTCGCCAAGGTCAAGAAGCAGTTCGAGAAGGCCAACCCCGGCAAGAAGGTCAAGCTGGTCCCGATCCAGGCGCAGGACAACGACTACGCCACCAAGGTCCAGCAGATGATGCGGTCCCCGAAGACCGCCCCCGACCTGGTCTACGAGGACACCTTCCGGATCAACTCCGACATCAAGGCGGGCTATCTGCGCCCCCTCGACAGCTATCTGGCCAAGTGGAAGACCTGGGACCAGTTCGTCGACACCGCGAAGTCCGCGGCCAAGGCCGAGGACGGCAAGACGTACGGCATCCCGGACGGCACCGACACCCGCGGCCTGTGGTTCAACAAGGAGATCTTCGCCAAGGCCGGACTGCCCGCGGACTGGTCCCCCAAGAACTGGGACGAGATCCTCCAGGCGGCCCGCACGATCAAGAAGAAGGTCCCCGGCGTCACCCCGCTCAACGTCTACACCGGCAAGGCCCCGGGCGAGACCTCCGTGATGCAGGGCTTCGAGATGCTGCTGTACGGCACGGGCGAGGCGGGCGGGAACCCGCTCTACGACCCCGGCGCCAAGAAGTGGGTGACCGGCGGCAAGGGGTTCAGCGACGCCCTCGGCTTCCTCAAGACCGTCTACTCCCAGAAGCTCGGCCCGGACATCTCCGACGCACTCGACCCCAACGTCGGCACCACCGTCTTCAGCGAATGGCTCCCCGAGGGCAAGCTGGCCATCGCCCTCGACGGCTCCTGGCTCGGCCAGAACTGGCTGAAGTCCGGCGGCAAGCCGTGGCCCGAGTGGTCCAAGACCCTCGGCCAGGCCCCGATGCCCACCCAGCACGGCCAGGCGCCCGGCAAGGTCAGCATGTCCGGCGGCTGGACGTGGGCGATCACCGCGAAGTCCAAGAACCCCGATCTGGCCTGGAAGTTCATCGAGCAGCTCCAGACCAAGGACAACGCGGTCAGCTGGGACATCGTCGACGCGCAGATAGCGGTCCGCAAGGACGTCGCACAGGATCCGGAGTACACCTCCTCCATGCCCGGGATCACCTTCTTCACGAGCCTGGTGAAGCACACCCACTACCGCCCCACCACCCCCATCTATCCGCAGGTCTCGACCGCGATCGGCGAGGCCATGGAGGCGGCGACCGCGGGTGACACCTCACCGGAGAAGGCCGCCAAGGCGTACGACGACCAGCTGAAGTCCATCACCGACGGCGCCACGGTGGCGGCGGGCGGCCAGGGCTGAGGGCCGCACCCCGATGGCAACCGCGACCAAGGTGGCGGCGGCCCCGACGGAGACCCCGGCCCGGCCGGGCGGCCCCCGTCGCGGCCGCCCCCTGCGCTGGCTTCCGCTCGCCCCCGCCACCGTCATGCTGCTGCTCTTCCTCGGTGGCCCGATCGCCTACTGCGTCTATATCGCCTTCACCAATATGCAGCTCACGGGCGCGTCCTCCACGGACTTCGTGGGCCTGGACAACTTCCGGCGCGCCTTCGGGGACGACGACTTCCGCAACGCCGTCGTCCTCACCCTCGTCTTCACCGTCCTCTCCTCCCTCGTCGGCCAGAACACCCTCGGCCTGGCCCTGGCCGCCCTGATGCAGCGCGCCTCCCGGCCGGTGCGCACGCTGACCGGCGCGATCGTCATCGCGGCCTGGGTCGTCCCCGAGATCGTGGCGGGCTTCCTGCTGTACGCGTTCTTCCGCCGTGAGGGCACGCTCAACGCCCTGCTGGACTGGCTGGGCCTGCCGTCCCAGAACTGGCTCTACACCCTGCCCATCCTCGCCGTCTCCTTCGCCAACGTCTGGCGCGGCACGGCCTTCTCGATGCTCGTCTACTCCGCCGCGCTGTCCGAGATCCCCAAGGAGATCACCGAGGCGGCGGAGGTCGACGGCGCCGGTGGCCTCGGCCGCTTCTGGCACATCACCCTGCCGATGATCCGCCGCTCCATCGGCACCAATCTGATGCTGAACACGTTGCAGACGCTGTCGGTGTTCGGCCTCATCTGGGCCATGACCCGGGGCGGCCCGGGAAACCGCAGCCAGACCCTCCCGGTCTTCATGTACGACCAGGCGTTCAACAAGTCCCTGATCGGCTACGGCACGGCGGTGGCCCTGCTGTTGCTGCTGGTGGGCGCGGTGTTCTCGGTGGTGTATCTGCGGCTGATGCGCGAGGAGGTCTGACGCGTCGGCTTGCGGCGGCTTGCGGCGGCTTAAGGGCAACCGGGAACGGTCTCGCCGGTGTCAGCTTCCCGGGAGCAGCACCGTGTAGTCCAGACCGCTCAGTGAGGCGGCCGTCTCCAGTGCGTCGTCGAAGTGCTCCAGGTCGTACGAGTGAGCCCTCACCCGCGTCAGGTCGATCGTTCCGGCGCGCACGAGTTGCCAGACTTCCAGCGCGGTCGCGGAGTCGAACATGAACGAACCCGTCACGGTGAGCTGTTGCCGCTGGATGCGCTGGTAGGGCAGGGCGAGTTCATGGCGGACGCCCCCGACCAGGACAGCGGTGCCGCGCAGGCGCAGCGCGTCCAGGCAGGCCAGTGTGGGGTCGGTGGTGGGGGTGTTGCCGACAACGTCCAGCAGCAGGTCGGCCCCCGCGTCGGTCTGGGCGCGGATGGCCTCACCGTCCCGGGCGCGGTCGCCGGTCAGCACCACCGGCTTCACCCTCGGATCCAGTTCCACCAGCGCGGCCAGGGACTCTCGCCTGCGTCCGGTGGCGATCACCTGCGTGGCACCGCGCGCGAGAGCCGCGAATACGGCCGCTCCCCCGAGATTCCCGGTGGCACCGTTCACGATGACGCTCTGCCCGCCGCGCAGCCCGCCCCGGCGCAGGCCCCCGTCCGCGATGGCCAGTGATGCGAGAAAGGGCAGCAGCTCCGGTCGTGTCCACTGGTCCGCTCCGGGAAGGACCGTCACACAGGAGGCGGGGTAGCAGGCCCTCTGGGCAAAGCTGCCGTGCCGCCACTGGTGTTGCATACGGGCCGAACGTGCGCTGCCACTGCCGGTCCACCCGATGAGGATCTCGTCCGGTGAACCGGACATCTCGCCCGAGGAGTACAGCGAGTTGCACAACGCCACTTCGCCCACCGTGACGCCGAACACGTCGTCCGCCACCGCCCGTACCCGTCCGATGCACGTCGGCCCCGGGACGAGAGGGACCGGCAGGTCGTAGTTCAGTTCACCCGTGAGCACCTGGCGGGTGTAGGACGGCACCCGCACGGCCACGACGTCGACCAGCACACCGCCTGGCCGCACCTCTCGGTCGGCCACTTCCTGAACGGCCCACGGCTCACCCATCTGCTCAAGCCATACTCCACGCATCTCGCCAGGCTACATACGCCGCTGGTGACGTCCGCGACGCTCGCCGCCCGCGCGCCAGTCCTCGGACAACACGGACATCCGGCCCGGTGGCTCATCCGCCTCCGCCGGGGCCACGGAACCTGGCCCGCCGACGGACAAAACGCAGGAGACGCCGTCTCGGCCGTGAACTAGCCTCGCGAGGTTGCCCTTTCGCGCCTTCAGGAGGAGACCGCCATGGCCGAGCCGTTCCCACCCGTCGCACCGTACGCCCACGGCCTCCTCGAGGTCGGCGACGGAAACCGGATCTACTGGGAGACCAGCGGGAACCCCCAGGGGAAGGCGGCCCTGTGGGTGCACGGCGGCCCCGGCAGCGGAGGGCGCCGCGGCGCCCGCACGATGTTCGATCCCGAGGTCTTCCGGATCGTCCTGTTCGATCAGCGCGGCTGCGGTGAAAGCCTGCCGCACGCCTCCGACCCGTCCGTCAGCCTCGACCACAACACCACCGACCACCTCATCGCCGACATGGAGCGGCTGCGCGAGCACCTGGGCATCGAGCGCTGGCTCCTCTACGGCGGCTCCTGGGGCTCCACGCTGATCCTCGCCTACGCCGAGCGCTACCCCGAGCGGGTCTCCGAGATCGTCATCGCGGGCGTCACGATGACCCGGCCGGACGAGATCGACTGGCTCTACCACGGCGTCGGACGCCTGTTGCCCGGCCCCTGGGAGACATTCCGCGACACGGTGCCGGAGCCGGACCGGGACGGCGACCTCGTCGCGGCCTACGACCGGCTGGTGAACAGCCCGGACGAGGCGGTCAGGGTCAACGCGGCGCGGGCCTGGTGCGCTTGGGAGGACGCGGTCATCGCCCACGAGGTCCTTGGCAGCCCCGGCTACTACAGCGACAAGTCGGACGAGGCGCTGATGGCCTTCGTCCGGATCTGCGCCCGCTACTTCGGCCACGCCGGGTGGCTCGAGGACGGCCAACTCCTCCGCGACGCCCACCGGTTGGCCGGTATCCCCGCGGTGCTGATCCACGGCCGCCTCGACCTGGGCAGCCCGCTGAAGAGCGCCTGGGAGTTGTCCAAGGCCTGGCCGGACGCCGAGCTGAAGGTGATCGACGACTCGGGCCACACGGGCAGCCCCACGCTCCGGGCCGCCGTCCTGGAGGCGATCGCCCGCTTCGGCAAGCAGGGGCGCTGACCGACTCGGTCATTCGACTCAAAACAGACCTTCGCGCTCCTCCCGCGTATCAGCCGGGCGGCTGTATGTTGGGTCGCATATGCCCTTCACCGAAGGGCTCGAGGAGGCGGGGACGATGGTCTGGCAGGCGGATCCGTCAGCGTTATTCGACAGGCGCCTGGGGGTGTCGCCGCAGGAGCGGGATCCCGACTGCGACGACAACAAGACCTGCCCCGACATGTGGCGACTCAGCAACGGTGACGTTGCCGTTATCGGCCAAGACCTCACCGAGACCTACGAAACGCGACTCCCGGAAGGCGTCGCGCTGGGCACAGGGGAAAGGCTGGTCGTCATCCCCGGCAACGTGCTCAGCCACGCGAAGAAGGACATCCCCGATGCTTGACATCCCGGTTCCCCCGCTCGATCCAGCAGAGGGCGATTGGCTGGAACTCGATGAGTATTCGGATGACTTCGACCTGCACGAGGAGCAGACGCGTAACCGCGACTCGTGGAAGCTGGAACGGAAGCAGTATTTCAAAGAGAGCAACAGCCCGAGCTGGAACGCATTCCGCCGAGGCGACCTGACAGAGGCGCAGCGGCTTTTGAAAGACCGGGCTCAGGCTCTCCGGGAAGAGGCGGAGGAGGCCGTGTCCCGTGGGTCCGTCTTCCGTCGCGTCCGGATCGCGGAGCAGCCCCTCACACCGTATGTGCAATGGGAGTTGCGCTCGCTGCGGTCCGGTCGGAGAACGGCGGACCGGTTCGTGTGGTCCCGGCAGCAGCCGTCAGCCGTCTGGAGAGCGAGGGGCCACTGCCGGAGTTGGTGATTCTGGGCGGGCGCGTCCTTTACCGGGTGATGTACACGGAGGAAAGTGCACCCAAAGGCGCCATCCGGTTCACCGATCCGACGACTGTTACGCAGTGGGAGAGATTTATCGCCGACCTCTTCGCCACCGGTGAAGACATCACGTCCTATGTCGAGCGGGAAGTCGTCGCCGATCGAGGCTGAGACTCTGGGGAGAGCTCCGACGTGAATCAAGGCCAGGAGTACCCCCGCGATGGTACGCACAGTGAGCTGTCCGGATCGTCTCGCGATGTCGTGCAGGCGGGTAGCGTCCAGGGCGGGGTCCATTTCCACCATCAGGGCGATGGCACAAGCCCTCTGGTGCCCCGGCAATTACCGGCAAACGTATATGGCTTTGTCAACCGCACAGATGAACTGAATCAGCTGAACGCGGTGATGGTCGCCGATCACGGTGGCCCTCTTGTCGTTTCCGTATACGTCATCACGGGGACCGCGGGTGCGGGGAAGACCTCGCTCGCACTGCGCTGGGCGCACGCGGTCCGTGATCGCTTCCCCGACGGCCAGCTCTACGTCAACCTGCGCGGTTACGACCCTGGTGAGCCGGTCACTGCCCAGCAGGTGTTACACGGTTTTCTCGCCGCTCTCGGCGTCCGCCCCCGCACCATTCCGCACAACCTCGATGACGCCGCGGGGCTCTACCGCTCGCTCCTCGCCGAACGCCGCATGCTCGTGGTGCTGGACAACGCGGCCACCGTCAGCCAGGTCCGCCCGTTACTGCCCGGTTCCACCGGCAGCTTGACCTTGGTGACCAGTCGCAGCCGCCTCTCCGGGCTGGCCATACGAGACGGTGCCCGACGCATCACCCTGGGCACCCTCCCCGAGCCCGAGGCAGTGGCCCTGCTGCGAGCCGTCACCACCGGCTACCGGCTGGAGGACGACACGGAGAAGCTCACCGAACTGGCCCACCTCTGCGCCTGCCTTCCGCTGGCGTTGCGGATCGCGGCCGAACGAGCCGCGACCCACCCGTACCTGCGGCTGGACGACCTGATCACCGACCTGCGTGATGAGTCCGCCCTGTGGGATGTGCTCAGCACGGGCGACGAGGAAGAGGCCGAGGCCGTCCGTACGGTCTTCGCCTGGTCCTATCGCGCCCTGCCGCCATCTGCTGCCCGTCTCTTCCGGCTGCTCGGAATCCATCCGGGCCCCGAGTTCAGCCTGCACGCCGCCTCCGCACTCGCCGGACTCGCGGCGGGACGGGTACGACAGGCACTGGACACGCTGGTCGGCACGCATCTGCTGGAGCAGACCGCACCGGACCGATACGAGTTTCACGACCTTCTCCGCGCCTACGCCACACAGCAGGCCCGGGAGGAAGAGCCCGCAAAGGATCGCACAGCGGCTCTGCGCCGCGTTCTTGACTGGTACCTGCACACGGCCGACGCCGTTCAGAGCTGGATCGAACCGGAGGAAGACCATCTCTCGCTCGACCCACCGGCCGAAGGTGTGGTGCCACTCAGCTTCGCCGAATACGACCATGCGGTGGACTGGTCCGAGCGCGAACACACGAACCTTCTCGCTGCCGTGCGCGCCGCCGAGGCGGCCGGACTGGACCGGCACGCCTGGCAGCTATCGGCGGTTCTCTTCTACGCACGGGCCCGCTCCACCTCGGTCAATGACTGGCTCACCGTGGCCCCGATCGGTCTGGAGGCGGTACGACGCCTCGGTGACCCCTCGGGCGAAGCCTGGCTCCTCGAATGCCTGGGCATGAGCTACACCAGGGGCAATGACCTCGCCAAGAGCCGGGAATGCCACGAGAGCGCGCTGGCGATCCGACGCGAGATGGGTGATCGGTACGGCGAGGCCCAGTGCCTGAATCTGCTGGGTCTGGTGCACCTGCGCCTGCGCGAGCTGGCCGATGCCGAGGGCTCCTTCCAGCGCGCTCGGTCGGCCTTCAGCGAACTCGGCCTCCCTTACTGGGAGTCCATCGCATTGATCAACCTCGCCAACGCCTGTCACCAGGCGGGGCGGGTGGATGAGGCCGCCCGCGACGCCGAGTTGGTGTACGCCACCTTCCGGGCGCGCAACGACCGGCCCAACATGGGCAGGGCGTTGGGCTTGCTGAGCGCGATCCATCTGGACCGCGGAGACCTCGATGCGGCACTGCGTGCGGCCTCGGAAGCGGTCACCATCGCGCTGGACCTGCGCCACCATGTGCTGGAGGGCTACTGGCTCATCGCCCTGGGCAACGCCCAGCGAGCCCTCGGCGAGTATGCCGACTCCCTCGTCTCCTTCCAGCGCTCGGCCTCGCTCCACCGCCGCCTCGGCGACCGCAGTCGCGAAGCGATGGCATGGCACGGCGCCGGTGAGACGTACCGGGCGATGGGCCGCCCGGGCGAGGCCGCCGACTTCCACCGCCGTGCGGCGGCGGCCCACCACGAGTTGGGGGACCGGTGGCATGAGGCGTTGGCCCTGGACGGCCTGGCCGCCGCCGAACTCGCCGAAGGCGAGTAGTCCTAGGTCGGCAGCTCGCAGAGGGCCCCCTGGAAGTCCGCCCAGGCGGCGGGGGTGAACCTGAGTATTCGCCCCTCCGGGTCCTTGGAGTCCCGTACGGCCACGGTGTTGGGCACGTTCGTCGCCACCTCGACGCATTCGTCAAAGGGGTTGCTATAGCTCGACTTGCGGAAAGTGAAGGCTTCCACTGCTCACAGTTCCTTGATCAGCGCCTCGACGAACGCTCGGGATTCGGGCTCGGAAAGGGCGCACCGCGCGGTCTCCTCGAAGATGCTCACGTGTTGGGCCGCCCCATCACCACCCTCGACCCAGACGTGGCTATGCGACGACTCCACGTACACCACGTCCATGGCACCGGGCTCGGCGAACGAGAGGACGTTGAAGGAACCGGTCAGTCCCTTGACGAATCCCGCGCTGAAGGGAAGCACCTGCACGGTGACATTGGGCCGCTCTCCCCAGTCGAGGAGGTTCTCCAACTGCTCGCGAAGCATTTCGGAATGGACCACGGGGATGCGCAGCGCGGCTTCGGGGATGACCGCTCGCAGCAAGAGCGGTGAGTCGCCGGAGAGCCGCTGCTGCCGCGCCAGCCTGGAAGCCGCGAACGTTTCGGCCTCGTCCGGCGACTCGTCGGGCAACCACGAGCGACGCAGAGCCCGTACGTATGCGGCAGTCTGGAGCAGGCCGGGGATGAATGCCACCTGCCATGCCTTGATCTCGGTCGCCACGGCTTCCAGCGGAGCGTATTGCTGCATGGCACTGCTGAGAGCGACGTCGTTCCACCAGCCCTTGGCCTTACGGCGTTCACGGTCGATGCGTGCCAACTCCAAGAGCCGGCCCACCGTCACCGGATCGTTCGCGCCGTACAGCGTGCAGAGCGTCCGGATGTCCGGCTCACGCATGGGCACCCAGCCGCTCTCCATCTTGGCGACCTTGCCGTTGGACGCGGTGATGGCGTTCGCGGCTTGGACTTGCGTCAAACCGGCCAAGGTCCGCAGCCGCAGAAGCTCCCCACCCAGCTTGCGCCCGAGAACCGTTGAGGCGCGGTTCCCCTGCGCGGATTGATCCCCTGCCACCCGACGCCCTCCCTCTTCACGCCCAGTGTGTGCCCAGGCACGGTCCGCACGCAAGATCGGTTACAAATTTCCCCGAGTGGATTGCCTCGCAGGCCGAAATGAGACTACCTTCCGTGATGAACCGCTCGCACAGGGACGTCAGTTGGCGGACGGACTCCGCCCTGCCCTGCCCACTCGGAGGTACGCGATGGCATTCGCGCCCCAAGACCCCCGGATCCCGGACCCCGTCATCAACGAGGGCCGCCTCGACTACGTCCCGACACCGATAAGCGTGACCAGGGCCCGGCAGCACGCCGCGCGCTTCGTCGCCGACTGGGGGCACCCCGGGCTGGCCGACGACACCGCGCTCATCGCTTCTGAGCTGGCCACCAACGCCGTACGGCACGGCCGCGTACCGGGGCGGCTCTTCCGCGTAGAGCTCACGCTCACCAAGACCCGGCTGCGGATCGCCGTATCCGACCCCAGGGGCGAGCGGCTGCCCCGGCCCCGCCGCCCGTCACCCCGCGACAAGCACGGCCGGGGCCTACTCATCGTCCGGGCCCTCGCGGACCGCTGGGGCGTCCGCGAACGCACCGTCGGCAAGGAGATCTGGGCCGAGCTGGATGCACAAACGAGCCGTAGCCAAGGCGAATGGGACCACACTGGTTCCGGCCGCTTCGGCCATCGCGAGGATAAGGACGGCAAGCAGTGACCACATTCGCGCATCCACGTGAGGCCTTAAGGAGTACGCGCGTGAGTGCCCCTCTTTTCGATGGCGCCCCAGCGCATCCGGGCTCCCTGGTCACGGAGTTGCGGCGGGTGGGAGCGATCCGTTCGGCCGCATGGGCGGAGGCGTTCGCCAGGGTGCCGCGCCATGTCTTCGTGCCCGAGTGGTACGGGCAGGAGACCGACAGCAGGGGCATCACCGTATGGCGCCGACATGACGCGGCCGATCGTGATGCCTGGGAAGCCGCCGTCTACGGCGATCAGACCCTGGTCACGGCGCTCGACCCCGAGACCGCCGAACGCGTCGACGAGCGGGCGTGGACCGGCATTCCGACGTCCTCCAGCACGCTGCCCAGCCTCATGGCGCAGATGCTGGAGGACCTGGGCGTGGTGGACGGCCACCGAGTGCTGGAGGTCGGTACCGGCACGGGGTACAACGCCGCCCTGCTGGGCGCCCGGCTGGGCGATCGCCTCGTGCACTCCGTCGATGTCTCACCCGATGTCGTGGAGGCCGCCCGTGGTCGGCTCGCCTCCCTGGGGTACCGGCCGCACCTCGCCGCCGGAGACGGGCAACGGGGCTTCCCGGGGCACCACGCACCGTTCGACCGGATCATCGCGACCTGCTCGGTTCCCCGCATCCCGGCCGCCTGGGTCGAACAGACGCGACCCGGCGGCACGATCCTCACCGACGTGGCCATGGGCATCGAGGGTGGCCTGGTCCGTCTGACCGTCGACGACGAGCGACGGGCCGTGGGCCACTTCACCACCACGACCGGGCGGTTCATGGCCGCCCGCGGTGACGCGCATGCCTACCGGCATCCCGGGCGGGCGCCTTACGCGCCCCGAGCCGGGGCCCATCCCGCCTCGCTCACCGCTGCCGACATCCGCGCGCACTACCCCTTCCGACTGCTGCTGGCCATCCACATTCCCGACGCCGAGCTGGTCTATCACGTGGACGACGAGACCGGCGCCATGTCGCTCCAGCTCCAGCGGCGCGACGGCACATGGGCACGCGCGCCGATCGCCGATGACCCCACCACCGTCACGTACGGCGGGAACGCCGACCTGTGGCGGCGAGCGGAGGCCGCCTGGCAGTGGTGGAACGACCATGACCGCCCCGCTCAGGACCGTTTCGGCTATGTCCGCGAAGCCGATGGACACCACTACGTCTGGCACCTTCCGGACGGGCATCGGTGGTCGCTCGGCTGTTAAAAATTGCGCGCCGCGCAGATTTGCGGGGCGCGCATATTTTGTTACGCTCGGGCCATGGGGCTACGAGAGCGCAAGAAGGCCCAGACGCACGCCGCGCTCAGCTGGGCCGCGATCCGGCTGACCGTGGAGCGTGGGTTCGACCAGGTCAAGGTGGAGGACATCGCCGAGGCCGCGGGGGTCTCACCGCGTACGTTCAACAACTACTTCTCGAGCAAGGCCGAGGCGATCGCGTTCCGCCACCTCGACCGCTGTCTGCGGGTCGCGGAGGAGTTGCGCGGGCGGCCGGGCGAGCCGCTGTGGGACGCGATCACCGGGTCCGTACTGCGGCAGTTCGCGCCGGACGCGGAGGCGATCGCCCATCCGCCCCCCGTCGACGCCGCGCAATGGACGGAGGGCGTGCGGGTGATGGTCGCGGAACCGGCGCTGCGCGGGGAGATGCTGCGGGCCGGGGCCACCGCCGAGGCCGAGATCGCGGCGGCCGTCGCGGAACGTACCGGCGGCGACCCGGAGCGGGACCTCTACCCGCATCTCGTCGCCTCGGCGGTCATGGGCGCGGTCAACACCGCCATCTCCCACCACCTCCGCATCGACGCGGCCGTGCCGGTGCGCCGCCTGCTCACGGACGCCCTCGACCGGATCGCGGCCGGTCTTGCCACCCCGTAAGGCCCATAAGGCCCCAACCACACCGCCCCGAAAGGGAGTTCATGATCGAGGTCATCATCGCAGGTGCGGGGCCCAACGGCCTGATGCTCGCCTGCGAACTCGCCCTGGCCGGGGTGCGCCCGGTCGTCCTGGAACGCCTCACGGAGCCAACCGACACGCAGCGCGCCAACGGCCTCGTGGGGCAGGTCGTGCCCCTGCTCGACCGGCGTGGGCTGTACGAGCGGCTGGCCGCGTCCGGCACCGCACCCGAGCCCGCGCCCCGTTTCGTCTTCGGCGCGTTTCCGCTCGAGCTGAGCGATCTGCCGGACAACCCGCTGTACACGCTCATGGTGCCGCAGCGCCGGATCGAGAGCATGCTCGCCGAGCGCGCGGCGGAGCTGGGCGTCGAGGTCCGGCGCGGGCATGAGGTCACCGGGCTGACGCAGGGCGAGAAGTCGGTGACCGTCGAGCTGCGCGAACAGGCCCCGGTCGAGGCGGAGTTCGTGGTCGGCGCCGACGGCGGGCGCAGCGTGGTCCGCAAGCTCGCCGGGATCGGCTTCCCCGGTGTGACGACGGACGACTCGGTGTCGCGCAGCGCACATGTGAGCGTGGACCCGGAGCTGATCGGTGCGGACGGCAGTCTGCACGTGCCCGGCTTCGGTGCCATCCCCCCGTTCCGGCATCTGCGCACCGACCACGGGCTGATCACCTGGGCGCCGTTCCCTGGCCGTGACCCGGCGCTGAGCGTCGTGGAGTGGGGGCAACCGGCCGAGGGCGAGGCATCGCTGGACGAACTGCGGGCCAGCGCCCGCCGGGTGCTCGGCGCGGACATCACGGTCGGCCCGCCCACCGGGCCGGGGCCGCATCTGATGCGGCGGCTCTTCGGCGGCAACACCCGGATCGCCGAGCGCTACCGCGAGGGCCGCGTCCTGCTACTCGGCGACGCCGCCCATGTGCACTCGGCGATCGGCGGCCCGGGGCTCAACCTCGGCCTCCAGGACGCGGTGAACCTCGGCTGGAAGCTGGCCGCCGAGGTGCGCGGCCACGCGGGCGAAGGGCTGCTCGACACGTACGAGACGGAGCGGCACCCGGTGGCGCGACGGGTCGCCATGCACACCCAGGCCCAGTCGCTGCTGACCCGGCCGGGCGGCGATGTGACGGCACTGCGCGAACTGTTCGGCGAGCTGCTCGACCAGCCCACGGTCCGGCGGCACCTCGCGGGGCTGCTCTCCGGCGCGGACATCACCTACGCCATGGGCCCGGCGACCGGCCCGCTCGTCGGCCGGTGGGCACCGGACCTCCCGGGCCTCCGGGAGCTGACCCGCACCGCCCGCCCCCTCCTCCTGGACCCCACCGGCACCCTCGACCCGGGTCCCTGGTCACCCCACGTCGACACCGTGCGCATGCCCGGCCTCGACACCGCCCTGCTGCTCCGCCCCGACTGCTACATCGCCTGGCAGGGCACCACGGACGACGGTCTGCACGAGGCCCTGGCCACTTGGTTCCGGGCGGCCTGAGGCCCGAAAACCAGTGGAGCGGCGCGCCCGTGCGCGGTTACGGTGCTCCCGCCCACCGTCACCCACCCGGTCAAGGACATGCCGTTGTACACCATGTGAGAACCCCCAAGCGCTGATCCGTCGCGCGTCGCCCCTGGTGCGCCGTGCTCCTTTTCGCTGCGGTCCTCTCATGGGAATCGGTATCACTATGTCCAAGAACCGGGCGTGCGCGCCCACCCGCCTGCCCATCGCCCTCCACCGCCGCCACCCCGACCGCCCGGCCTGGCAGTCGCCGTACGGTCCGCCCCCGCGCCGGACCCACCGCGGCCGATGGGCCCCCGTACCGGGGCTGGCCGAGGCCCTGTCCACCGCGCGGCGCGGAAACCCACGCGACCGGTGCGCCTGACCACCGGTTCACTCCTCGTTCGTGGACTCCTCGCCGGTGTCCTCGGGCGCCTCGGGCGGGTTCTGTTCCGGTGTCTCCTCCCGGGGCGGCCGGTGGTGGTCGGAGTAGTCCCAGTCGTCGATGCTCGCCGACGTCGCCGCGCCCGCGTGCGCGTCCGTCCGCCGGTGGCGGCCACCGGCGGACTCGGGGATATCGGCGAGGAGTGCGGACAGCCGGTTTCGATGGGCGTCGATCAGCTCCGGCAGTTCGGGCAGTTCTGGCAGTTCCGCGACGGCGTCCGGCTCATCGTTTCCGGGGTCCCGCGACATGCTGGAACACCCCTTTCATCAGCAGTTTCTTACTGGTCCGGCAATGCGTGGTCTCGGTGGTGTCGAATCTGCCGGTTTCGAAGAACTTGTTGGCCGGGTTTCCGCCCAGGCAGAACGCGAAATGGTCACAGGTGGCCCGGCAGTTGGTGAATCCGTCCAGGGCCTCGGCCACCCATGGCACCTCGGCGGCCCGTTCCATCAGCTCGGCCAGCCCGGACTCGGTGATGTCGCCGATGGACGGGGCGCCGTGCCGCGGTGAGGTGGATCCGGCGAGTTCGGGCCCCGTGGGCACCAGGGCCCCGATCCACATGACCATGGGGGCGAGCTCACGCGGGGCGGTCGCGCGCTGCTCCGCCCGGCCGTCGAGTTCGTCGCGGACATAGCGCAGGCGGACTCCTCCAGCCTGCGGACCCGGCGCAGCGCGATGCTGAGGTTGTTCCAGGACTTCCCTTCGCTCCGCCGGTCGCCCCGTGCGCGGGCGCCGTTGATCGCGTGCTGGTAGACGACGATGGCATCGCCGTACAGACGCCGTCGGCCCAGGTATTCGCCCAGATCCAGGGCCAGTTGGGTGGCGGCGCGCGCATGGCGGGGTTCGGCGGCCCAGCAGGCGGCTGCCACCAGGCCGGTCCGCTCACCGTCGAGCCAGCCAAGAGCCTCCGCGCGGCCCGCGAAACGCGGGTGGGGCCTTCGTACGGGCGGGATGCGCATCAAGCCCCCCGCGTCCACCACGAGTTCGTTGTAGTGATCCAGGATCCGGGCACGGGAACGTTCGTACTCGCAGGTGGACCGGGCGCCGTCCGCGGCCACCTTGGCGGCCGCGTAGGCGCGGAGCAGATCGTGCATGCGCCAGCGCCCACCGGCGCCCCCGGGCTCGACGGGATGCACCCGCACCAGGACATCGACGCCTCGGGGCGGCAGCGGCGCGCCGTAGCTCACACTCAGGGGCTCCGCCGAAATGCCTTCGCCCGGGGCGAGCGCGAGCAGCAGGAACAGCCGTGACTGCTCATCGGTCAGCCTGCCGTAGGACAGATCGAAGGCCGCGCGGACGCCGCGCTCCCCGTCGTCCAGATAGTCCACCCGGGTGGCCACGCCCGCCAGCTCACCGGCGAGCTTCCCCGATGGGCTTGCCCGGGTCCGCGATGAGCAGTGCCGCCGCGATCTGGAGTGCGAGGGGCAGATGTCCGCACAGCCCGCACAGGCGCTCCGCCTCGGTCCGCTCGGCCACGATCCGGGGGTCCCGCGGCTGCGCATTGCGTACGGCCGCCGTGAGCACCTCCATCGCGGCGGGCGACGGCAGCACCCCGAGGTGGAGCTGGTACATCCCGAGCTGGGCCAGGGTGTCGCGCGAGGTCACCAGGAGCCGGTGCCCTGGATGTCCGGGAATCAGCGGTCTGACCTGGGAGGACTGAGCGGCGTTGTCCGCCAGGACCAGCACGGGCCCGGTCTCGGCCGCGATCCCGCTCAGCAGCGACCGATACAGCCCGGCCCGCTCGTCGACCGTGGGCGGGATGTGCTCAGGCGCCACTCCCAGGGCCCTGAGCAGGGACTCCAGCGCGCGTTCCGGGGTGAGGGCGGTGCCGTCGTAGCCATGCAGATCGACGAAGAGCACACCACCGGGGAACCATCCCCGCCGCTGTGCCTCGTACGCCGTCTGGAGGGCCAGGGCCGTCTTCCCCACGCCGCCCAGCCCCGCGACCGCGGCGGCGGCCACATCGCCATGGGCGGGCCCGCCCCGCGCGGCTGGCCTCAGCACATCGAGGAGCGAGTCGAGTTCGGTCAGTCGGCCGACGAATCCGGGGTGCGGCGCGGGCTGCGAGAACAGCGCGCCGGGCACCGGCCCCGGCGACGGCTGATGGTGGTGCACCACCATTTTGCCCACGACACTGCCGGAGAAGTGTCCCGAACCGAAGTCGATGTGGTCCGCGCGGTCCGGATGGTTCACAGGGGGCTCTCCGGCCTCGGGGTCGGCACCGTCCGACGGCCCAGGACGGCGCTCGGGGCGGCGCGCGGGCGGGCGCTCGGGGCGGCGCGCGGGCGGGCGCTCGGGACCGCGTTCGGGCGGGCGCTCGGTGCGGCGCTCCACCCGTTGGCCGACCACGGGTCCGTGGAAGACACCGCCGCTGAAGTCAATGTGGTCGCCCCCGTACCGCGGCCCGGCCGTGGACCGCCCGTCCGGCGGCGTCCGCGCCGGAGACGGGTCCGGGCCGCCCCCGGTGCCGGGGGCGGGGTCACCCCCGGTGCCGGGCGCCACCGGCGCACGCCGGGACCTCAGCTCCACCGCCACCGCGAGCGCGAGGGACGCGATTCCGATGAAGACCCCCACCACACTCGCCGTACGGACCGCGTCCTCCAGGCCGACGACCGAGAAATACGCGGCCAGACCGGCCACCACCACGCCGAGCGCCGCCCACGCGGCAATAGGCCCCGCCCGTTCCATGGGCCCGTTATCTCCGGATTGCGACCACGAACCACCCCGTTCCATAGGCGATTGGGCCGCGCGGCGGGGAGTGTCCCGGGAATTCTTATCCATTCCCGCGGCTTCGCCGGGCCCGCCCCGGGCCCGGCAACTACGGTGCGACCAACCATGTTTGAGGGCAACCGGTCGAGAAAACACCAGGAACCACACCGCCTGTCCCGGGGAGGGCGGCACAAGCGGTCCCGTGATCCGCGCGCGCACTGGCTGCTCCTGCTCCTCGTCCTTCCGGCCATGTTCGGCCTGCTGATGTTCCAGGGCTGGACCAACCACGAGGTCGACGCGGCGAAGGCGCGGCGGCCGTGCACCAGCCCGGTGCCCAGGGCGCTGGCCGGTGGCGGGCCGGTGGTGCAGATCAACGGGGGCCGGGTGCGGACCGTGGGGATGCCCGCCGGGACGGTGGCGCTGACCTACGACGGCGGTCCTGACCCGGTCCAGACCCCGCGTCTGCTGGACCTGTTGCGCCGGTATGACGCGCGGGCCACGTTCTTCGTCTCCGGCGCCAAGGCGGCCCAGTACCCCGGTCTCGTACGCCGGATCCGCGACGCGGGCCACGAGATCGGGTCGAACACCTACACCGGCGCCGACATGGGCTCGGCGTCCGCCAGCCGGTCCCGGATGGAGCTGTCCCTGACCGAGTCGGCGCTGGCGGGCTCCGTGGGCGTCCAGCCCAGGCTGCTGCGGCTGCCGCTGACCACCCATGTGGACACGCTGTGCGGCGACGAGTGGCGGGCGGCGCGGAGCGTGGCCGCGGAGGGCTATGCGCTGGTGGCCGCCGACCGGTCGGGCACGACGCCCTCGCAGGGGATGGTCCGGCAGTTCAGCCAGACGGACACCGCGTACCAGGGGACGGAGAAGCTGCTCAGGGACCCGCGGGCCAAGAAGTTCACCACCGTGACCGGCGGGCTCGGGGTGCCCCCGGTCGACGTCCCGGTCTCCGGCCTGGAGCGCTGGGAGGGCGAGGCGCTGATCTGGGTCGCGGCGATCGGCCGGGGTTTCGCGTCCACCATGGTCTGGGTGCTGGGGATCGCGGGGGCGCTGGGGGTGCTGCGGCTGCTGATGCTCATGCTGTTCGCCCGCACCCATGTCCGGCGGCTCACCCGCTTCCGGCCCGGCGCGCCCTGGCTGCGGGAGGTGAACGAGCCGGTGACGGTGCTCATCCCCGCGTACAACGAGGAGGCGGGCATCGAGGCCACCATCCGCTCGCTGCTCGCCTCCACCCACCCCGAGCTGCAGCTCATCGTGATCGACGACGGCTCGACCGACCGTACGGCCGATATCGCCGCGAGCGTCGACGACCGCAGGGTGCTGGTGGTACGGCAGCCCAACGCGGGCAAGGCCGCCGCCCTCAACACCGGTCTCGTCCACACCGAGCACGACATCGTGGTGATGGTCGACGCCGACACGGTCTTCGAACCGGACGCCGTCCACCAGCTCGTCCAGCCGCTCGCCCACCCGGCCATCGGCGCGGTCAGCGGCAACACCAAGGTGGGCAACCGGCGCAGTCTGCTGGGCAGGTGGCAGCACCTGGAGTACGTCTTCGGGTTCAACCTCGACCGACGGATGTTCGAGGTGCTGGAGTGCATGCCGACCGTGCCCGGCGCCATCGGGGCCTTCCGGCGGGACGCGGTGCTGGGCGTCGGCGGGGTCAGCGAGGACACCCTCGCCGAGGACACCGACCTCACCATGGCGCTGTGGCGGGCGGGCTGGCGGGTGGTGTACGAGGAAACGGCCGTCGCCTGGACCGAGGTGCCCAGCTCGCTGCGCCAGCTGTGGCGGCAGCGGTACCGCTGGGGGTACGGCACGCTGCAGGCCATGTGGAAGCACCGCCGCGCGATGATCTCGCTGGGCTCGGTGGGGCGGTTCGGCCGCCGGGGGCTCAGCTATCTCACGCTCTTCCAGGTGCTGCTGCCGCTGCTGGCGCCCGTGATCGACCTCTTCGCCCTGTACGGCGCGCTCTTCCTCGACCCGGTGGAGGCGGCCGGGGTGTGGTTCGGCTATCTCGCCATCCAGATGGTCTGCGCCGGGTACGCGCTGCGGCTGGACGGGGAGCGGATACGGGCGCTGTGGTCGCTGCCGTTCCAGCTCTTCGTCTACCGGCAGCTGATGTATCTGGTGGTCATCCAGTCCGTGGTGGCCCTCCTGCTCGGAACGCGGCTGCGGTGGCACCGTATCCAGCGCTCCGGGACGGCCGGGCAGGCACTCGGCGATCCACCCGCGCACCGGAGCCTGACGGCGAGGTAACGTACGGCGGCCGGGTCCGCGTTCAACGCGGCGCCGAAGTTGTCATACCTCTACGAAGGGACGGCGGGCGCCTTCGGCCGCTCGGCAGACTGCCGCCCATGAGCGATCGGTTGGGGCCGTCCATGCCACGGGGCGTGCCCGCACGTCACGGCGTACCCACCAAACCGGCCCCCTACCGGACCGGCGCAGAGACCAGCGCCCTCGGCCCCGAGCCCATACCCCCGCCCCCGTCCCCGCCCGCCCCCACCGTCCGGCGCCGCGCCCCCAAGGAGCCGCTGAGCAGGCGCCGCCGGATCGTCCGGCTGGCCATCGTGGCGGTCTCCGCGCTGCTCCTCGCCTCCGGCAGCGCCTACGTCTGGGCCGACACCCAGCTCCATCGCGAGGTCGACCTGGGCAGGGCTCCGAACCGCCCGCCGCCGGGGAAGGGCACCAACTACCTGATCGTGGGCTCCGACAGCCGGGAGGGCCTGTCCGAGGAGGCCAGGAAGAGCCTGCGCACCGGCTCGGCCGAGGGCCGCCGCACCGACTCGATGATGGTGCTGCACACCGGCGCGGGCGGCACCACGATGATGAGCCTGCCGCGCGACTCCTGGGTGGACGTCCCCGGTTTCGTCCGCCCCGAGACCGGCAGGCGCTACGGCCCGTCCCAGAACAAGCTGAACGCGGCCTATGCGATGGGCGGCCCCGATCTGCTCGTCCCGACCATCGAACGCAACACGGGGCTGCGCATCGACCACTACGCGGAGATCGGCTTCGCCGGGTTCGTGGGCGTCGTGGACGCGGTCGGCGGGGTGCGGATGTGTGTGGACCGGGACATCGAGGACCCCAAGTCGGGCCTGGATCTGAAGAAGGGCTGCCACACCCTCGACGGCGCGAAGGCGCTCGCGTTCGTCCGCCAGCGCAAGCAGGAGGCCGAGGGCGACCTGGGCCGCGCCCAGAACCAGCGGAAGTTCCTGGCCGCGCTCGCCGACAAGGCCGCCACCCCCGGGGTCCTGGCCAACCCGTTCGCGGCCGTCCCGACCGTGCGCGCGGGCCTGGACACGCTGATCGTGGACAAGGACATGGGCCTGCCGACCCTGATGTCCCTGTTCGAGGCGGTCAAGGGCGTCACCTCGGGCAACGGCAGGCAGCTCAACGTCCCGGTGTCCAACACCAACCTCCGGACGTCCAAGGGCAGCGCGGTGCAGTGGAACGCGGCACAGGCGCGGCGCCTCTTCGACCAGCTGCGGAACGACCAGCCGGTGACGATCGCCCCGCCGACGCCGTAAGGACCGCGCACGCGTCTTCCCCGAGCGGGCGGCAACGGGTTTCATGGACCCACGCTGATCGACTGCGCTCGCAAGCCCGCAAGCGCGCGAGGAGGTCCGAGGTTGTCCGCGCTCTCCGCCCGCCCCGCCCGCACCTGGCCCCGCTCCGCCAAGAGCCGCACCGGCCCCCGCTGGTCCCCGCGGCTGCGCCGCCGTCTGGCCGCCGACGCCGCGCTGCTGCTGATCGCCGCCGCGTTCCTGCTTCCGCTCGCCTGGCTGGTGCTGGCGTCCATCGACAACGATGCCACCCTGCGGGTCTCTTCGCCCGGCTCGCCCACGATGGACAACTTCTCCGCGGTGTGGACGGACGAGATCACCTTCACACCGATGCTCAACAGCCTGCTCCTGTGCGGCGGCGCCACCATCCTGACCGTCGCCTGCGCGGCCCTCGCCGCCTATCCCCTCTCGCGCTTCCGCTCCCGCGCCGTGCGCCCGTATCTGCTGACGGTGCTCTTCACCACCTGTCTGCCGATCACCGCGATCATGGTTCCGGTCTATGGACTCTTCGTCCAGGTGGACCTCATCGACACCATGTCCGGCACCGCACTCTTCCTCGCCGCCTCCCAGCTCCCGTTCGCCATCTGGCTGATGAAGAACTTCATGGACGGCGTGCCGGTGATCCTGGAGGAGGCGGCGTGGACCGACGGCGCGTCCTGGCTGCAGGGCCTGACCCGGGTGATCCTGCCGCTGATGGGCCCGGGCATCACGGTCGTGATGATCTACAGCTTCATCATGATGTGGGGCAACTTCTTCGTCCCCTTCATGCTGCTGCTCTCCCCCGAACAGCTCCCGGCGTCCGTATCGATCTTCACCTTCTTCGGCAACTACGGCCAGGTGGTCTACGGCCAGCTGGCCGCCTTCTCGATCCTCTACTCCACCCCCGTGCTCCTGCTCTACGTCCTGATCTCCCGCCGCCTCGGCGGCGGCTTCGCCCTGGGCGGCGCCGTCAAGGGATGACGGCGCAGTGCGTCAAGCCCCCGCGCCCGTCGTCACTCGCCGCCCGGCAGGCTGGGCGCGGCGCAGTCGTGGTGGGTGGACGAGGCGGCGGCGAAGGCCGCCAGGGCGGCGCGTTCATAGCCGAGGTCGGGGCGGCGGCGGGTCTCGCCGTCCGCGGCGTCGGCGCGGATGAGGTACAGGGCGGACTCGGCGCCGCGCGGGCAGGTGGCACCGGCCCAGTAGGCGCTCTGGCCGAGCCGCCCGGCGGGCTTCTCGGCGGGGGTCACGTTCTCGTAGTCGTAGTCCCGGGTGAACTGGGAGCGGGCGTCCTCCGCGTAGGGGCCGTAGTACGCCTCCAGCCGGTACAGCGGTGAGCCGTCCCGGGTGCCGAGCACACAGCTCTCGCGCGGTGCGCGGTCGCGGGCGGTCTCGCGGGCGGTGGAGACGGCGGAGCGGGAGGCGGTGGGGACGGCCGCGCAGGTGCCCTTGGCGCCGATCAGCGGTTCGTACTCGTCCTCGTTCACCGGCAGTCCGACGGTGCGCACCGGCTTGCCCAGGCGCGCGCCGCAGCCCCAGTGGTCGTTGGCCGCCTCGGCGGTCGCGGTGGCGGTGCGGACGAAGTCGGGGCGGACGGCGGGGTCGTCGAGGGTGGCGGCGCCGTGCAGCGCGGTCTCCACGGTGATCAGCAGACTGTCGCCGCGCCGGGCGCAGTCGAGGGTCACGGCGGTGGTGGCCGTGCCGTCCTTGGCGTCGTCCAGCCGTGCGGTGTCGGTGGCGAACAGACCGGACCAGCCGTGGCCGAGCGGGACGGGCAGGGTGTGGCGGTCGGGTACGGCGGTGTAGAGGTCGTCGTATCCGTACTCGGTGCGGGGGCGGGGCGAGCCCTCGACGGAGACGGCGATGTGGCCGGTGCCCTCGGCGGTGATCCGGCAGTGGACGGAGAGGGAGTTGGCCCGCCCGGCGCCCTTCTTGTCGCTCTCGGAGGCGGTCTTCCCGAAGGAGCCCTGGGTGCGGTTGGTGACGTCCAGTGCGGTGTCGTCGCCGAGCACCGAGCGGACCTCTGCCACCGGGAGCACCCCGTCGCAGGCTCCCGCCAGCGCCCGGTCCTCGCTGCCCGCGAACCAGACGAACGCTCCGGTGAGGGCGGCGAGCGCCACCGCCACGGCGACCAGGGCGTGGATCTGGCGCCGGGTGAGTGCGGGTCGGGTCAGTGCCACTGCTCGACCTCCCCGAGCACCTTGGTGTCGCGGCACTTAGCGGACGCGGGCCAGCCGTCGTCGGCGTCGAGATAGCGGTCGAGGACCGTACGCGCGGCGGTGGAGAGCCTGGCCCGGTCCGTGCCGCCGATCACGGCAGTCTCGCCGTCCTGGAGCCGGATCTCGGGGTAGACGGCCACCCGGTGGTAGGTGGCGCTGCCGTCGCACACCGACCGTGCCCACAGGGCGAGTTGGGGCCGTCCGGAGTAGGAGGAGACGCGGGCCTCGCGCCGGGTGCCAGCGCTCCCGTCCGCCTCGGAGGAGCGCTTGTCGTCCTCGGCTCCCCATCCGGGCACATGGCCCTCGCGTTCGTAGGAGTCGTACGCCGACCGGCCCAGGATCCCCGACCAGCTGGCCGCCTCGACCTCGGTGACCTGCCACCGCTTCGGGCGCGGGCGCTCACCGGCGTCCTTCGCCGCACCCCGCCGCCCGGCGCAGGCGCTCAGCCCGGTGGACTCCTGGTGATCACCGAGGGTGGTCCAGGGGCCGGGGGCGGCACCGGGGAGCGAGGAGCCCTCGATCCACCCGCACTTGCGCAGGCCCCGGCCGGGCGCGCCGTGGGTCTCGTCCGTGTCCACCACGGCGGTCGGCGTCATGAGCGGGCCGGAGCCGCAGTGCTGGGCCTTGGTGAGGGCGTTGGCCACGTGGACGGCGGTACGGAAGCCGAGGAGCGCGGTGGCGCGGCCCGGCTTGCCGCTCCCGGCCGCGTCGGCCTTGCCGGCCTTACCGGTCCCGTCCGTCACCCGGGCCGTCACATACAGATCGGTCGTGGGCCGGACCCTGCCGTCGAGCCCGCCCCGGCAGTCGGCCACCAGCCAGGCGCCGCGCTTGCCGTACTGGCCGGTGGTGCCCGGCGCCACGAAGGTGCCACGGCCACCGGCGGGTTCGAGGAGGTCCCGGCTCTTGACGGCCTCGGGCACATCGGAGACCAGCGCCTCGGCGTGGACCGTGACCCCGTGGCCGTCGCCCCACGACAGCGAGCAGTCCAGCAGCGAGCGGCTCTCCTGGCCGGGGGTGAGCACCGTGCCGTGCTCGCTGAGCTCGCCCGGCCGCTCGTCACCCACCAGCCGCTCGAGGTCCCGGTACGGCAGGGTGCCGTCGCAGGCCTTCCGCAACTGGGTCCGGTTGGCGGCGAGATGGCCGCCGCCGCTGTCCCGCGCCACGAGGACGGCCCCCGCGATCCCCACGACCGCCATCAGTACGACAAGGGGTGTGCGGCGCTGCCACACACGGCCCCGTAAACCAAGCATCCCGCCCGTAACTCCTTATGTCCCCCGACCAGTTCCCCCTTGGCCAAGCGGGGACAGTATCAGAGGGCCGGGACGGCGGCGCCGGTCGGTCGGGCCGCGGCGGATCAGAAGGCCGCTCAGAAAGCCGCTCGGTGGACGGATCAGAAGGCGGCTCAGAAGACCGACTCTGCCTCGTCCATCCGGTCCACCGGTACGGTCTTGAGCTCGGTGACCGCGTTGGCGATCGGCACCATCTGGATGTCCGTGCCGCGCAGTGCGGTCATCATGCCGAAGTCGCCGCGGTGCGCCGCCTCCACGGCGTGCCAGCCGAAGCGGGTGGCCAGCACGCGGTCGTACGCGGTGGGCGTGCCGCCGCGCTGCACATGCCCCAGGATGACCGGGCGGGCCTCCTTGCCCAGGCGCCGCTCCAGCTCGGCCGCGAGGCGGTTGCCGATGCCGGTGAACCGCTCGTGGCCGTACTGGTCGATCTCGCCCTTCTGGTAGTCCATGGAGCCCTCGGCCGGATGCGCGCCCTCGGCGACGCAGATGACGGCGAACTTCTTGCCGCGGGCGAACCGCTCCTCGACCATCTTCACCAGCCCGTCCACCTCGAAGGGCCGCTCCGGCAGGCAGATGCCGTGGGCGCCGCCCGCCATGCCGGACTCCAGCGCGATCCAGCCCGCGTGGCGCCCCATGACCTCGACGACCATCACCCGCTGATGGGATTCGGCGGTGGTCTTCAGCCGGTCCATGGCCTCGGTGGCGACGCCGACGGCGGTGTCGAAGCCGAAGGTGCGGTCGGTGGAGGAGATGTCGTTGTCGATCGTCTTGGGGACGCCGACGATCGGCAGCCCGGCGTCGGAGAGCATCCGCGCCGCGGTGAGGGTGCCCTCGCCGCCGATCGGGATCAGTACGTCTATCCCGTAGTCACGGGCGTGGTCCTTCGAGGTCTCGCACGCCTCGCGCAGCCGGGCGCGCTCCAGGCGGGAGGAGCCGAGGATGGTGCCGCCGCGGGCGAGGATGCCGCTGACCGCGTCGAGGTCGAGCTTGCGGTGACGGCCGTCGAGGAGCCCCTTGAAGCCGTCCTCGAACCCGATGACCTCGTCTCCGTGGCCGGCGACCGCGCGGTGGACCACCGACCGGATCACAGCGTTGAGACCGGGGCAGTCGCCGCCTGCGGTGAGAACTCCGATGCGCATCGTGCTGTGTCTCCTGCTCCCTACGGGTAGATGTGAGCCAGTCCGATTGTTTCATGGGCCGGGTGGTGCTGTGTCCCCCGAGCGACAAGCGCCTTAATCACGGTCGAAGGTATTGTCAAGAGGACTGGGCCGGTCAATGTGGCCAATTTGTGCCTGATGGGCGCACATAACGAAAACACCGACGAACGCCAGAGGAACGGAGAGCACGCGTGACACGCAGCGTGTACGTGACCGGAGTCGAGCGTGGCGACGGACGCCAGGTCGTGGAGCTGGGGGTCATGGAGCTCCTGACCCGCCATGTCGACCGGGTCGGCGTCTTCCGCCCCCTGGTGCACGACGACCCCGACCGCCTCTTCGACCTGCTGCGGGCGCGCTACCGGCTCAGCCAGTCGCCGGAGTCCGTCTTCGGCATGGGTTACGACGAGGCGGCCGCGCTCCAGGCCGAGCGGGGCACCGACGAGCTGGTCTCGCAGCTGGTCGGCCGGTTCCACGAGGTGGCCGACGCCTATGACTACGTCCTGGTGCTGGGCAGCGACTACGCGGCCACCAGCCTCCCCGACGAGCTGGGGCTGAACGCACGGCTGGCCAATGAGTTCGGCGCCTCGGTGATCGTGGTCGTCGGCGGCCAGAAGCAGACCGCCGAGTCGGCCGGCGCCGAGGCCCACAACGCCTACCGCGCCTATGAGGGACGGGGCTGCGACGTGGTCGCGGTGGTCGCCAACCGGGTGGTGCCCGCCGACCGCGAGGCCATCGCCGCGCGGCTGGCCGCCAAGCTGCCGGTGCCCAGCTATGTGCTGCCCGAGGACGGGTCGCTCTCGGCGCCCACCGTCTCCCAGATCGTCCGCTCCCTGGGCGCCGAGGTGCTGCTCGGTGATCACACGGGGCTCTCCAGGGACGTACGGGACTTCGTCTTCGGCGGCGCGATGCTGCCGACCTTCCTGCCCGCGCTGACGGAGGGCTGTCTGGTGGTGACGCCCGGGGACCGCGCCGATCTGATCGTCGGCGCGCTGGCCGCGCACAGCGCGGGCGCCCCGCCGATCGCCGGGGTGCTGCTCACCCTCGCCGAGCGGCCGGGCCCCGACATCCTGGCGCTGGCCTCGCGGCTGGCCCCGGGGACCCCGGTGGTGTCGGTGGCGGGCGGGTCCTTCCCGACGGCGGCCGAACTGTTCGCCATCGAGGGCAAGCTCACCGCCAGCGCGCCGCGCAAGGCGGAGACCGCGCTGGGCCTCTTCGAGCGGCACGTGGACACCGCGGCGCTGACCGAGCGCATCTCGGTGGGCCGCTCCGGCCGGGTCACCCCGATGATGTTCGAGCGCGAGCTGATCGAGCGGTCCAGGTCCCACCGCCGCCGGGTGGTGCTGCCCGAGGGCGCGGAGGAGCGGGTGCTGCGCGCCGCCGACGTACTGCTCCGCCGCGATGTGTGCGATCTCACACTGCTGGGCGAGGAGGAGCCGATCCGCAAGCGCGCCGCCGAGCTCGGCATCCAGCTCGCCGAGGCGCAGATCATCGATCCGCAGACCTCCCCGCTGCGGGAGCGCTTCGCGGAGAGCTACGCGAGGCTGCGCGCCCACAAGGGGGTCTCCCACGAGCTGGCGTACGACGTGGTGGCCGACGTGTCGTACTTCGGCACCCTGATGGTCCAGGAGGGGCTGGCCGACGGCATGGTCTCGGGCGCGGTGCACTCCACCGCCGCCACCATCCGGCCCGCCTTCGAGATCATCAAGACCGCCCCCGGCGCCCAGATCGTCTCCTCGGTCTTCTTCATGTGCCTGGCCGACCGGGTGCTGGTGTACGGCGACTGCGCGGTCAACCCCGACCCGGGCGCCGAGCAGCTCGCGGACATCGCCATCCAGTCGGCGACGACGGCCGCCCAGTTCGGGGTGGAGCCGAGGATCGCGATGCTGTCGTACTCCACCGGCACCTCGGGCTCCGGCGCGGACGTGGACAAGGTCCGCAAGGCGACCGATCTGGTCCGCGAGCGCCGCCCGGACCTGCTGGTCGAGGGCCCGATCCAGTACGACGCGGCGGTGGACGCGGCGGTGGCGGCGACCAAGCTGCCCGGGTCCGAGGTGGCGGGCAAGGCCACCGTGCTGATCTTCCCGGACCTGAACACCGGCAACAACACCTACAAGGCCGTACAGCGCTCGGCGGGCGCCGTCGCGGTCGGCCCGGTGCTCCAGGGCCTGCGCAAGCCGGTGAACGACCTGTCCCGCGGGGCACTCGTACAGGACATCGTCAACACCGTCTCGATCACCGCCATCCAGGCGCAGTCCCCCACGTCTGCGGCGACCGCCCCGACGTCCTCGACCCAGAAGGCGCAGTCCGCGTGAACGGCTCCCGAGTCCTCGTCCTCAACTCCGGTTCCTCGTCCGTGAAGTACCAGCTGCTGGACATGGCCGACGGCTCCCGTCCGGCCTCCGGCATCGTGGAGCGGATCGGTGAGGGCCCCGTCGCCGATCACGCGGCGGCCCTCAAGCAGGTGGCCGACGAGCTGGCCGCCGAGGGCCTGGGCCTCGACTCGCCCGAGCTGGCGGCGGTCGGCCACCGGGTGGTGCACGGCGGCACCCGGTTCACCGAGCCGACCCTGATCACCGACGAGGTGGTCGGGGAGATCGAGAAGCTGATCCCGCTGGCCCCGCTGCACAACCCGGCCAATGTCACCGGGATCAAGGTGGCCCGCTCGCTGCGCCCGGACCTGCCGCAGGTCGCGGTCTTCGACACGGCGTTCCACTCCACCATCCCGGAGGCGGCGGCGCGCTACGCGATCGACGTGGCGACCGCCGACCGGTGGGGGGTGCGGCGCTACGGCTTCCACGGCACCTCGCACGCGTATGTCTCCCGGGCCACCGCGGAGCTGCTGGGCAGGGAGCCCGCGGAGGTCAACACGATCGTGCTGCACCTGGGCAACGGGGCCAGTGCCTCGGCGGTGCGCGGCGGCCGGTGCGTGGAGACCTCGATGGGGCTGACCCCGTTGGAGGGTCTGGTGATGGGTACCCGTTCCGGGGACATCGACCCTGCGGCGATCTTCCACCTGTCCCGGGTGGGCGGCATGTCGACCGATGAGATCGACACGCTGCTCAACAAGCGCAGCGGTCTCGCCGGACTGTGCGGGGACAACGACATGCGCGAGATCGGCCGCCGGATGGGCGAGGGCGACCGGGCCGCCCAGCTCGCCTTCGACATCTACGTCCACCGGCTGCGGAAGTATGTGGGCGCGTACACCGCGGTGCTGGGGCGGGTGGACGCCGTCGCGTTCACCGCCGGTGTGGGGGAGAACTCCCCGGCGGTACGGGAGGCGGCGATGCGCGGCCTCGGCGCGTTCGGCATCGAGGTGGACGGCGTCCGCAACGCGCTGCGCTCCGCCTCGGCGCGGCTGATCTCCACGGAGGCCAGCCGGGTCGCGGTGGCCGTGGTGCCCACCGATGAGGAGCTGGAGATCGCCAGCCAGACGTTCGACCTGGTCAGCGCGTAGGTTCCGCAGCACCCTTGACTGAAATATTCCGCTCCGAAACAAACCCGATAGGATCTGCCTCATGCGCCGTTCCAAAATCGTCTGCACCCTGGGCCCCGCCGTCGACTCCTACGACCAGCTGAAGTCCCTGATCGAGGCCGGGATGAACGTGGCCCGGTTCAACATGAGCCATGGAAGCCACCCGGAGCACGAGGAGCGGTACCACCGCGTCCGCAAGGCGTCCGAGGAGACCGGGCACGCGGTCGGCGTCCTCGCCGACCTCCAGGGCCCCAAGATCCGTCTGGAGACCTTCAAGGACGGCCCGGTGGAGCTGGTCCGCGGGGATGAGTTCATCATCACCACCGAGGACGTGGACGGTGACCGGACCATCTGCGGCACCACCTACAAGGGGCTGCCGGGCGATGTCTCCAAGGGCGACCAGGTCCTGATCAACGACGGCAATGTCGAGCTGCGGGTCACCGCCGTGGAGGGCCCGCGGGTGCGGACCATCGTCATCGAGGGCGGGGTGATCTCCGACCACAAGGGGATCAACCTGCCGGGCGCGGCGGTCAATGTGCCCGCGCTGTCCGAGAAGGACATCGAGGACCTGAGGTTCGCCCTGCGGATGGGGTGCGACATGGTCGCCCTGTCCTTCGTACGGGACGCCTCCGACGTCCGGGACGTCCACCGGATCATGGACGAGGTGGGCCGCCGGGTGCCGGTGATCGCCAAGGTGGAGAAGCCGCAGGCGGTCGCCAATATGACCGAGGTCGTCGCGGCCTTCGACGGGGTGATGGTGGCCCGTGGTGACCTCGCGGTGGAGTATCCGCTGGAGAAGGTCCCGATGGTGCAGAAGCGGCTGATCGAGCTCTGCCGCCGCAACGCCAAGCCGGTGATCGTCGCGACCCAGATGATGGAGTCGATGATCACCAACTCCCGGCCGACCCGCGCCGAGGCGTCCGACGTCGCCAACGCGATCCTGGACGGCACCGACGCGGTGATGCTCTCCGCGGAGTCCTCGGTCGGCTCGTACCCCATCGAGACGGTCAAGGTGATGTCCCGGATCGTCCAGGCCGCCGAGCAGGAGCTGCTCTCGCGCGGCCTCCAGCCGCTGGTGCCCGGCAAGAAGCCGCGCACCCAGGGCGGTTCGGTGGCCCGCGCGGCCGCCGAGATCGCCGACTTCCTGGGCGCCAAGTCGCTGGTGGCCTTCACCCAGTCCGGCGACACCGCCCGCCGGCTCTCCCGCTACCGCGCCCAGCAGCCGATCCTGGCCTTCACCACCGACGCGTCCACCCGCAACCAGCTCACCCTGAGCTGGGGCGTGGAGTCCTTCGTGGTGCCGTATGTCGAGCACACCGACGCGATGGTCGACCTGGTGGACGCCGAGCTGCTGAAGCTGGGCCGCTACGCCGGGGGCGACACCATGATCATCACCGCCGGTTCGCCGCCCGGCGTCCCCGGCACCACCAACATGGTCCGGGTGCACCACCTGGGCGGCACGAGCGAGTAGCGCCGAACGCCCCGCAAACGCGTCCGTGGGCACCGTCTCCGATTGGAGGCGGTGCCCACGGGCGTTTCCCTCCTCATGGAGGGGTGTGCGGCTCCCGAACGGATCGGTGGTGTCGCGGGATCACTCCCCGGTCTTGAACAGGTGCATACCGGGAACGGTCAGATCGCCACCGAACTGACCGGCCTGCTTGACCGTGACATTGGTGAAGAACACCTCGGGGATGTTCACCGGCGGCGGGGTCTTGGGGCTGAAGGTGATCGGGATGAGCCCCAGGAGGTTCCCCTTCAGCTCCTCGGTGTACATGGTCACCGTGCCGTTGCGGATGGTCGAGGTGGAACCCTCGCGCGCCTGCACATGGGTGGTGGTCCCGCCCGGGCCCACCACCAGCTGGTGGAGGTCCTTGATGTCCACGCCCGAGGCGGTGAACTTCAGGACCTTCTTGATCTGGCCGCCCTGCGTCTTGACCTCCACGATGCCCTTGTAGTCCAGGCCGTGCAGGCTCAGCAGGGTGCTCTTGAGGGTCCAGGGGTCCTCGGGCAGCAGACTCGAGGTCGGCTCTGACTCGGCGTTCTCGTACGCGTCGGCGTCGAACTCCGGGCAGGGGAACGCCTCCTTGCCGTCCGCGTCCTTCGAGGCGGACGCGGAGGGCTTGGGAAGCGCCTTGTCCGCCGTGTCCTTGGCGTCGTCGACGGTCTTGCCCACCCCGTCCACGGTGTCCTCGACGCCCTTGCCCACCTTGTCCACCGTGTCCTTGACCGGATCGGCGGGCTTGTCGGAGGTCTTGGACGGGGACGGCGACGAGCTGGGCTTGTCGCTGGCGGACGGGCTCGGCGAGGCGCTTGGCCCGGCCGACTCGTCCCCGCTCTGGTCGCCGGGCGTGAGGACGTCGTGGAGCGCGTCCCCGAGTCCCAGCGGGTCCAGCGGGTTCTTGGACTTCGACGGGCTCGGCGAGGCCGAGGGCTCCTTCGACTCCTTCTCGTCCCCGGAGCCGGACGACGGCGCGGAGGAGGAACGGGACGGAGACGGCGTGGGAGTGGCCTTGTCGTCCCGGGACCCGGTCTGGCCGCCCGAGGACTCCTCTGAGCCCTTGGCGCCGTCCTCGGAGCCCTTGCCGGACGAGTCCTTGGCGTCCTTCGTGTCCTTGTCCTCGCCCTGGGCCTCCTTGCCGCCCTTGGCGTCGTCCTTGTCCGCCTCGTCCGGCTGCGACACACACGGCCCGGGCTTGTAGCGGTCCTCGGGCCGGGGGTTGGCCGAGGCGAGCTGCGGGGTGAGCCCCATGCCCATCAGCACGGCCGTCGGCATGGCGGCCAGCGCTATGGCCTTGCCGGCGGGCACCTGAAGGCGGGTGAGTACCGACTTCTTCGGTGCCGCGTGCCGCGGGCCGGTTCTGACCCGGCGTGGGCTCACTCCCTCCGGCTGCTCGGGTCGGTCTTCACCCCGCACGGTGCCTCCCATTCGTGGCTTCCTGGTCCGGCGCGGACCCGGCCCCGGCCGGCTCCGGCACGCTTCCACCGTTCCCGTCGTCCTCTGACGCGTTTCCCGGCCCCTCGGCCGGCTGCCCGGCGGAAGTCTCCCCGGGCGCCCAAGAGATGCTCATGCCGCCGCCGAACAGCGCGAGCAGGAATCCCATCAGAAAGCCGCCGAAGTTCGAGACGGGGATCGACACCAGACCGAGCAGGATCGTGGCGACTCCGGCGAACACCCGCACCATGGGCTGGAACCACATGGTCAACCCCAGGACCACCAACAGCACCCCGATGATCAGCGAGGCCGATCCGGCGGTGGTGGACATGTTGATGGTGAATCCACCGGCGTTGAGGTCGTTGTACGGGAAGTACATGATCGGTACGCCCGCCAGCAGGCTCAACAGCCCCGCCCAGAACGGGCGCTGCCAGCGCCATGTCCTGAAGGACCCCCGCCAACGGCTGATACGGTCACGCGCCCCCGGCGACTCGGCACTCATTGAAAACAGCTCCCTGGGGCTGGCGATCGGTGTGATCGCGGTTGTTCTCTACAGCGGTACTAGCCTGGCGCATCCCCGCTGCGGGTCGATGCCCGGGTGAGGGGCAGCACGGCGGCCCCCCACCCTTGGCTCAGCTGATCAGAAGCACTCGTTCTTGCCCTTGCTGACCTTCATCGAAAGGCCGGAGAGCTTGAACGTGCCCGCGCTGGTCGCCCAGGCGGTCTGCTTCACACCGGTCAGCGTGGCGGAATCGGCCTGCTGGCCGAACGAACCGGGATCGGCCGCATCACCCTTGTGAATGCCGGGACCCTTGTGGGCGTCACCCGCCGCGACACCGATGTCGATGCCACGGAACGTGGCGTCCGCGTTGAGCTGATCGAGATCGATGAAGAGGTTCTTGGCCTCAACCTGCTTGCTGCCGTTGCCGGCCGTCAGCTTCAGCGACACATCGCCGAAGACCGGAACCGGGACCACGACGGACTGGCACAGGCCCTTGAGCTTCGCGCTCTTGAACGCCGACACCGCGACGGGGATCTTCTTGCCCCCGTGCTGGGTGTCCAGCGCGCCGTACTGCGCGAACCCGGTGCCGTCGAGCCGGTCGACCGAAACCTTGAACTGCTGGCCGGACACGTTGAACGAGGCCGCGAGCGCACCCTGGGACAGGGCGACGCCGATCGCGGCCGTGGCAGCAACGCTCGGCACCATGACAACGGCGAACCGCTTCCATCTGGTGCCGCCACGAGCCACGGACTCCATGACTTTCCTCCTTCTCGGACGTACATCTCCGGCCGGGGCGAGGCCCCGGACCTGGGATGGGAGAAGTGCTACGTCCTCGGGAAGGAGAGCGCCCACGTCTCACAGGCGCACACCGCACCCGCAACACCGGCGATCACCCCCGAGCGACAACCACTGGCCACGCAATCTCGCGCAACCTCCTGGACAGGCCCTGCCTTGTGGGCAGAGACCCCCCTGTCCACGGTCGGCGCCACTGCCGCCGACCTGCCCGGTGGGGACCCAACCACACCGACGCGCCGACCGGATGCCGAGCTACCGGGGGGATGGACCGAGCTTGGCCGATCGTGGTCCATTCCCGGCCTGGGCACAAGGGGTTCGTTACTAGCGAGTAACGGACAGATAACCGAACCGCGGCAGGACGGTCGAGATCGGCCACGCAGGGTTGCCGGACAGTGACCGGAAAGAGGGGGAGATTTACTCCAAGACCGGACAAAGCCTGGGCTTGCATTTACTGGCAGTAACAGCGACCGCGTTTACCAAGTTTTGGTAAAGAGCGGTCGCTGTGTTGTTTGAGGAGCCGGAGGTCAGAACAGCACCCGCGCCAACGCACCGCGCGCCGCCACCACTCGGGGGTCCTCACCGCCGATCACATCGAACAGGCTCAGGAGATGAACGCGGGCCGCGTCCCGGTCCTCCCCCGCCGTACGGCGCACCGCGTCCACCAACCGACCGAAGGCGTCCTCCACATGACCGCCCACCAGGTCGAGGTCGGCCGCCGCGATCTGGGCCGCGACATCCGCCGGGCTCTCCGCGGCCGCCTTGCGCACCTGTGTGGCGTCCACTCCCTGAACCCGCTCCAGCAACTGGGCCTGGGCCAGGCCCAGCTTGGCCTCGCCGTTGGCCGGGTCGTCGGCCAGCACGTTCTGATACGCCCGCACCGCACCGCCCAGGTCACCGGCGTCCAGCGCCTGATGGGCCGCGGCGAGCGCGAGGTCCTGCGGCGACTCGGGGGCCGCCGGGGCGGCCTCCTCGGCGTCCTCGTCCTGGGCGCCGGGTTCAACCGGTGTACCCACGATGCCGAACTGCTGCTCCGCCGCCTGGATCAGCTGGTCCAGCACCTGGCGGATCTGTGCCTCGGGCGCGGCGCCCTGGAAGAGCGGCACCGGCTGACCCGCGATCACCGCGAACACCGCGGGGATGCCCTGGACGCCGAACTGCTGGAAGAGCATCTGGTTGGCGTCGACATCGATCTTCGCGAGGACGAACTGCCCGGCGTACTCCGTGGCCAGCCGCTCCAGAATGGGGCCGAGCTGCTTACACGGCTCGCACCACTCGGCCCAGAAGTCGATGACGACCGGCACTTCGGTGGAGCGCTGCAGGACGTCCTGCTGAAAACCCGCCTCGTCGACATTGAAGATCAGACGGCCGGGCGCGGGCGCCTCCCCGGTGCGGGCCGACTCGGCCCGTGCCCGCTCCGCCTTCTGCTTCGCTTCTCCGGCCGCCTTCACCGCGGCGAGGTCGACCACTCCACTCATGGACATGTTCCGTGGCTGCATGGTCCCATCCTCCCCTCTTCCCGCGGTGAAGGGAAAAGCGCGTCGGCCGATGGCCCGGCCGCGGCACACCCTTACGCTACGAGTCGTAGCGTAACTCACCCGGGACGATGCGCGGTACTGGCGGGTAGGGTGCCGCGCATGAGCCCGTCCGCACGCCGCACCGGGCGCCCGCGCAGCGCCGAGGCCGACCGCGCCATCCTGGTCGCCACGCGTGCCGCCCTGGTGGAACTGGGCTGGGCGAAACTGACCCTGGGCGATGTGGCGGCCCGCGCCAAAGTCGCCAAGACGACCCTCTACCGCCGCTGGGCGAGCAAGTGCGAGCTGGTGGTGGACGCGGTCGCGGCGGTCTTCGACGAACAGCTGGAAGCGGGTGACCACGGCAGTCTGCACGCCGATGTGGAGGCCGCGGTGATCCGGCTGGGGGCGCTGCTCGAGCGCCCCGAGACGGGCACCGCGCTGATGGCCGTCCTCGCCGAGGCGATGCATGACGAGACGCTGCGGTGCCGGGTGCGCTCGGCGATCGTGGACCGGCAGAAGCGGCTGGTGACGCTCGGCCGGGAGCGCGCCCGGCTCCGTGGGGAGCTGCCGTGCGAGGAGGATCCGGGGACGTCGGCCCGCAACGCGGACCTGATCTTCGACGCGGTCGCCGGAACGGTGCTCCACCGGCTGATGGTCAGCGCGGAGCCGGTGGACCCGCGCTGGGCACGGGACTTCACGGATCTGCTGCTGTACGGGATGACCGGGGCGGACTCCGGCGGCGCGACGGCCGCGGGGCCCGCCCCGGACGGGGCTCAGAAGCCGGCCGGCTCCGTGTAGACGCCCCACTCGTCGCGGAGGGCGTCACAGATCTCGCCGAGCGTGGCCTCGGCGCGCACCGCGGCCAGCATCGGCTCGATCATGTTGGACCCCGCACGGGCGGCGGCGATCATCGCCTGGAGCCCCTTGGTGATCTCGGCCTCGTCCCGCCCGGCCCGACGGCCGCCCAGCACCCGCACCTGCTCGCGCTCGACCTCGTGGCTGACCCGCAGGATCTCCAGGTCGCCGGTGACCGAGCCGTCGTGGCAGTTGACGCCGACGACCTTCTTGTCGCCCTTCTCCAGGGCCCGCTGGTAGCGGAAGGCGGATTCGGCGATCTCGCCGGTGAACCAGCCGTCCTCGATGCCCTGGAGGATGCCCGCGGTGATCGGCCACCGGGGCTCCTGCCCGCCCGGCGCCGTACGGCGGCCGCGCTCCTTGATCTGCTCGAAGATCTTCTCGGCGTCGGCCTCGATCCGGTCGGTCAGCGCCTCGATGTACCAGGAACCGCCCAGCGGATCGGCCACATTGAGGATCCCGGTCTCCTCCATCAGCACCTGCTGGGTGCGCAGGGCGATCTCGGCGGCCTGCTCGCTGGGCAGCGCGAGGGTTTCGTCCAGGGCGTTGGTGTGCAGCGAGTTGGTGCCGCCGAGGACGGCGGCCAGGGCCTCCACGGCGGTCCGCACCACGTTGTTGTACGGCTGCTGGGCGGTGAGCGAGACGCCCGCGGTCTGGGTGTGGAACCGCAGCCACTGCGCCTTCTCGGTGGTCGCCCCGTAGACATCGCGCATCCAGCGGGCCCAGATCCGGCGGGCGGCGCGGAACTTGGCGATCTCCTCGAAGAAGTCGACATGCGCGTCGAAGAAGAAGGACAGCCCGGGCGCGAAGGTGTCCACGTCCAGACCCCGGGAGAGGCCGAGCTCCACATAGCCGAAGCCGTCGGCGAGGGTGTACGCGAGCTCCTGCGCGGCCGTCGCCCCGGCCTCGCGGATGTGGTAGCCGGAGACGGACAGCGGCTTGTACGCGGGGATGCCCTCGGAGCAGTACTCCATCAGGTCGCCGATCAGCTTCAGATGCGGCTCGGGCGGGAAGAGCCATTCCTTCTGGGCGATGTACTCCTTGAAGATGTCGGTCTGGAGCGTGCCGTTCAGCCGTGAGATGTCCACGCCCTGGCGCTCGGCCGCGACCAGGTACATGCAGAAGACCGGCACGGCCGGGCCGCTGATGGTCATCGAGGTGGTGACGTCGCCGAGCGGGATGTCCTTGAAGAGGATCTCCATGTCGGCGGCGGAGTCGATGGCCACCCCGCAGTGGCCGACCTCGCCGAGCGAGCGCGGGTCATCGGAGTCGCGGCCCATCAGGGTGGGCATGTCGAAGGCGACCGAGAGCCCGCCGCCGCCCGCCTTGAGGATCATCTTGTAGCGCTCGTTGGTCTGCTCGGCATTGCCGAACCCGGCGAACTGGCGGATGGTCCAGGCCCGGCCCCGGTACCCGGTGGCGTAGAGGCCACGGGTGAACGGGAACTCCCCGGGCCAGCCGATCCGCTCGAACCCCGCCACGGAGTCGCCCGGGGCGGGTCCGTAGACCGGCTCGACGGGGTCCCCCGACAGCGTGGTGAAGTCCGCGTCGCGCTTGCGTGCCGCGTCGTACCGGGCCTGCCAGCGTCGGCGGCCCGCCTCAATGCCTTCGGCGTCCATGCTTCAAAAGTACTTGGACGTCCTACTAATTGTCGACGCGAGACTCGCCACACCCGGCCGATCGGGTGGCCCGGCACGCGCGTCCGCGCGCCTCGTCCGGGCCCGGACGGGACGCGCGGAGTGGTCGGAATCCGCTGGTCAGACCTGTGCGGGCGCCGGTTCGCCGCCGCTGACCAGCGGCTCCACCTCGTGGGTGACCTTGCGCTCGACGAAGAACGCGGCCGTCGGGATGGTGCCAGCCACCAGGACCCACAGCAGCTTGCCGAACGGCCACTTGGCCTTGGAGCCGAGGTCGAAGGCGAAGACCAGGTAGACGATGTAGAGCAGGCCGTGGATCTGGGAGACCACGAGCGTGAGGTCCTGGCCCGTGTCGAAGCCGTACTTGAACACCATGCAGGTGCAGAGCACGAGCAGCATCACTGCGGTGAGGTAGGCCATGACCCGGTAGCGGGTCAGCACGCTGCGTTTCATGCCCCGAGCGTAACCGCCCGTTCCGGGGCGATCTTCGCCGCCCCCGGACTTCACCGGCCGCCCCTCAGCCGCCCCGGAGCCCCGCTCAGCCGTCCTCGAGGCCGTCCACGAAGTCCTCCGCGGCGACCCTCAGCGGGCGCAGCATCTCAAACAGCCTGCCGCAGTCCTCTGCGTCGTAGACCCCGAGTCCGAACTCCATCGCCATCAGGTCGCGGGTGGCCGCCTCGACCACCTCACGGCCCCGGTCGGTGATCGAGGCCAGGGTGCCGCGGCCGTCGTTGGGGTTCGGCCGCTTGTCGACCAGACCGGACGTGACCAGGCGGTCCACCGTATTGGTGACCGAGGTCGGGTGGACCATCAGCCGCTCACCGATCTTGGACATCGGCAGCTCACCGGCCTTGGAGAAGGTGAGCAGCACCAGCGCCTCATAGCGGGCGAAGGTCAGTCCGTACGGTCTGACGACCGCGTCGACCTGGCCGAGCAGGATCTGGTGGGCCCGCATGATCGAGGTGATCGCGGCCATCGAGGGCACGGACCCCCAGCGCTGCTTCCAGAGCTCATCGGCGCGGGCGATGGGGTCGAACGACAGGCTGAGCGGCTTCGGCACACCACCGACCCTACCGGCCGGTCATATCGTGGTCAGCCCCATCTCACACTTCGGGCCGTACCGGCCCGGAGACCGTGCGCCGCACCTCCAGCGCCACCAGCAGCGAGCAGAGCGCCCCGCAGCCGCCCGCGGCCGCGGCCACCCCGTGGACCGGTACGAACTCGGCGACCGCGCCCGAGACCGCCATGCCGAGGCCCTGCGCGGTCATCAGCCCGGCCGTCATCACCGTCATCGCCCGGCCGCGCAGCTCTTCGGGGACGGCGGCGAAGAACCACTGGTCGAGGCCGAGGCTGTAGGCGATGCCGCACCCGGTCAGCACCTGGAGGGCCAGCGCCCAGCCGAACGACGGACGGACCGCGTACCCCAGGGCGGGCAGCATCGCCGCCACGCCGACCGGCAGCGTCAGCCGGGCCCGGGCGCGCGGCCCCAGCAGCGAGCCCACCAGCGCCTCACTGACGACCGCGCCCACCGGCATCCCGCACATCAGCAGCCCGAGGCCCGCCGGGCCGAGGCCCAGCCCATCGGAGTACGGCGTCAGCAGCACCTCCGGCATCACCACGAACATCGGCGGCACCCAGGACAGCAGCATCAGCGCCCGGAGCCGGCGGTCCGCGAACAGCCGCCGGATCCCGCTCAGCGAGTCCCCGAGCAGGGGGCACCTCCCAGCGGTAGCTGGGGGAGCCCCGCCCCCGGTCCGCTGCCGCGCCGGGCGGCGGCGGGTGCCGAAGCGGAGCACCAGCGCCGAGCCGATGAGCGCCGCCGCGGTGAGCGCCAGCGCGGCCCGCGGCGAGACGGCGGCCAGCAGCAGCCCGCCGACGCCGAACCCGGCGAGCTGCGCGGTCTGAGCGGTGATCCGGATGACCGAGCGGCCCAGGACGAAGGCGTCACCCTCGCCGAGGACGTCGCCGAGGGTCGCCGCCCGGGTGCCGCTGAACACCGGGGAGATCGCGGCGGGCACACAGCGCAGCGCGAGCAGCGCCGCCACCGGCACCCCAGGCACCACCATGGCGGCCACGCACGCGGCGTGCACCAGATCGCAGACCACCAGCACCCGGCGGGCCGGGAAGCGGTCGGCGACGGAGGACAGCAGGGCGCCGCCGATCACGTACGGCAGCATCGAGGTGGCGAACGTCAAGGCGCTCAGCAGCGGCGATCCGGTGAGCCGGAAGACCAGCACGGACAGCGCGAGCTGGCCGACCACCTCGCCGAGCATGGAGACCAGGTGCGCGGCGAAGACGGCCCGGAACTCACCGACCGCGAACACCGCGCGGTAGCCAACGCTCCCCGGGCCCCCGGACGGCCCCGCGTCGGCGCCGGGCGCGAGCTCGGGTCGGGAGGTCTGCGCGCCGGGGCGCGACTCGAGGGGGCCCGTGGTGCCGGGCCCGGAGGGCGTTGACATACCGAGAGCGTGGCCGTACGGACGGGGCGCGCTCTAGTGTTTCGGCCTGAGCCGAATCCTCGCGGCGGGGCGCGGCGGGGAGGAGGGCGCCACGCCGCGGCCGGGAGGGGACACCATGCCACTGCACATGCAGTTCGGTGCCGACGATCTGCTGCGCTGCCGGTTCGCCATCTCGCCCCTGTGCCAGACCCACGAGGCGGTGCGCACGCTGCGCCGGACCGAGCGGCACGGCTACCACCTGCCGTGGCTGCGCCGGGTGCGGGAGGCGGCGGCCGTGCTCGATCTGTCGCAGCTGTGGCTGCTGATGCCGAGGCGGGGCGGCTACACCCCGGACTTCCTGGGGCCGCCGCCCGAGGTCCCGTACGCGCCGTTCGAGGACGAGCTGGCCCGGATGCGGGCCACCGACCCCGCCGTGGCCCGCCGTGAGCTGGCCCTGTCCCTGGAGTGCACACCGGGGGCCGCCGACTCCGCACGGGGCCGGGCGATGCTGGCCGATCCGGCGGCGGCCGTGGCGCGGCTCGCTGAGGTGACAGAACGGGCCTGGCGGGCCCTGGTGGCACCGGACTGGCCCCGGCTGCGGGCACTGCTGGAGACCGATATCGCCCATCGCTCACGGCAGCTGGCCGAGGGCGGTCTGGAGCGGCTGTTCGCGGATCTGCGCCCGGCGCTGCGCTGGACCGACTCCACGCTCACCATCCGCAACTCGGTGGTGCCCGCCCGGACGCAGGAGCTCGCGGGCCGTGGGGTGCTGCTGATGCCCAGTGTCTTCGTCTGGCCGGATGTGGTGAGCGGCTTCGCCCCGCCGTGGCAGCCCACGGTGATCTATCCGGCGCGCGGGGTGGGCGGGCTGTGGCGGGAGCCGGACGAGGCCACGGCGGACGCGCTCGTACGGCTCCTCGGTGCGAACCGCGCGGCGATCCTGGCGGGTCTTGAGGAGCCCGCCTCGACGTCGGTCCTCGCCCTCCGCCACCGGCTCGCGCCCTCGTCCGTATCGGCGCATCTGTCGGTGCTGCGCGCCGCCGGGCTGCTCAGCTCGCGGCGCCATGGCCATCAGGTGCTGTACGAGCGCACACCGCTGGGGATGGCGCTGGTGGGCGGGGGCGGGGGCTGAGGCGCCCGCCCCCGCCGGGGTGCATCGTCGGAGCCGCGGTGCGCGGCCGGAGGCGGGGTGCGCGGCCGGAGGCGGGGTGCGCGGCCGGAGGCGGGGTGCTCAGTCGGAGAGGTGCCGCTCGACCGTCTCGACCTTGGAGCTCAGCCCGTCGGTGACACCAGGGCGGATATCCGCCTTGAGGACCACCGAGACCCGGGGCGCCCGCGCCTCCACCACCGCGACGGCGCGCCTGACGACCTCCATGACCTCGTCCCACTCGCCCTCGACCGAGGTGAACATCGCGTCCGTACGGTTGGGCAGCCCCGATGCGCGGACCACCCGCACCGCGTCGGCCACGTACTCCCCCACGTCCTCGCCGACGCCCAGCGGCGTCACGGAAAAGGCGACGATCATGCGTTGATCACGCCCTCCTTACGGGCGCGGGCCGCGATCACCCCGGCCTCGGTCTCCCGCTTGAGCTTGCGCTCGGCGAAGAAGCCGCCGGTGGGCAGGACGGAGAGGACGAAGTACAGGGCCGCGGTCTGCCACCCCCACTTGACGCGGTTCCAGGCGTCCGCCCAGAAGACCACGTAGAGGATGAAGAGCACGCCGTGCACCATGCCCATCACCGGCACCGCGTTGAAGTCCGTGGTGCGCTTGAGCACCGAGCAGATGAGCAGCAGCAGGAACGACACGGCCTCGGGCGCGGAGACCAGGCGGAGCCGGCGCAGCGCGGTGGCGGTCTTGAAGTCCACGAGAGCACCTTCGGGTGAAGAGAGACACGGACCAGCTTGTGAAGAAATGCACAAGCTTTCGCCCATTGTCGCAGCCCCGCGGGCGATCACGGTCCGGGGGGCACCCCATCCCCGGCGCTCCCTGTCCGCCGACGCCGCCGGACCGCTACCGTCGGCTCCGTGGCTCAGTTTCGGCTCCAGGGAAGCAGGGTGCTCGCGGTCGACCTGACCGGCGACTCCGTGAAGGCCAAGAACGGCGCGATGGTCGCCTACGAGGGGGAGATGACCTTCAAGAAGAGGACGGGCGGCGGGGAGGGGCTGCGCGGGATGGTGACCCGGCGGCTCACCGGTGAGCAGATGGCGGTCATGGAGGTGAAGGGGCACGGCACGTGCTACTTCGCCGACCGGGCGAGCGAGATCAACCTGGTGTCGCTGCAGGGCGAGAAGCTGTACGTGGAGTCCAGCAATCTGCTGTGCACGGACGCGGCGCTGCGCACCGGCACCTCCTTCACCGGGCTGCGCGGCTCCTCACAGGGCAACGGCCTGTTCACCACGACCGTCGAGGGCACCGGCCAGGCCGCGCTCGTCTCCGCCGGTACGGCGGTCGTGCTGCGCGTCACCCCGCAGACGCCGCTGCAGGTCGACCCGGGCGCGTACCTCGCCCACACCGGCGGTCTCAAGCAGCACTTCCAGGCGGGGGTGAACTTCCGCGCACTGATAGGCGAGAGCGGTGGGGAGTCCTTCCAGATCCGCTTCGAGGGCGATGGGCTGGTGTACGTCCAGCCCAGCGAGCGCAACACGATCGGGGGGGATCTGTGATGCCGTTCACCGTGCTCACCTCGCGGATGGTCGAGGCCCAGGTGGTGCCCGGGCAGACCCTGTTCAGCCAGCGCGGCGCGATGCTCGCCTACCGCGGGGACGTGCGGTTCACCCCCAGCATCACCGGCGGGCAGGGCGGGGTGCGGGGGATGATCGGGCGGCGGGTGGCCAATGAGGCCACCCCGCTGATGACCGTCGAGGGCCAGGGCACGGTGATGTTCGGGCACGGCGGCCACCACGTCCATGTGGTCGACCTGGCCGGCGACACCCTCTGCGTGGAGTCGGACCGGCTGCTGGCCTTCGACGGCTCGCTGCGCCAGGGCACGATGTTCCTGGGCTCCCAGGGCGGGGTGATGGGCATGGTGCGCGGCCAGGTCACCGGCCAGGGGCTGTTCACCACCACCCTGGAGGGGCACGGCTCGGCGGCGGTCATGGCGCACGGCGGGGTGCTGGAGCTGCCGATCGGCCCGGGACGTCCGGTGCATGTCGATCCGCAGGCGTATGTCGCCCACCGGGGTGATGTTCGCAATAAGCTCTCGACGGCGATCGGCTGGCGCGAAATGGTGGGCCGCGGCTCGGGGGAGGCGTTCCAACTGGAGCTGTCCGGCACCGGCACGGTCTATGTCCAGGCATCGGAGGAGAAGCTGTGAACGGCCCCGTCATCCACGACGCCTGGACGCTGCCCGTCGACGACAACATCAATCCGTACGCCTTCAGCGTGGATCTGAACGGCCAGTGGTTCCTGCAGAAGGGGAAGATGGTCGCCTACTACGGGCAGATCGACTTCCAGGGCGTCGGGCTCGGCCACCTCGACCACCTCATCGCCCACAGCTTCCACTCCCCGCTGCACGCGGCGGAGTGGGTGGTGGCCGAGGGCCAGGGCAAGATGGTGCTCGCGGACCGCGCCTTCGACGTCAACTCCTATGACCTGGACGACGGCAACCTCTCCATCCGGTCCGGCAACCTGCTCGCCTTCCAGCCCTCGCTGTCCCTGAAGCAGTCCATCGTCCCGGGCTTCCTCACCCTCATCGGCACGGGGAAGTTCGTGGCCGCCTCCAACGGGCCCGTGGTCTTCATGGAGCCGCCGATCCGGGTGGACCCGCAGGCGCTGGTGGGCTGGGCGGACTGCCCGACGCCCTGCCACCACTACGACCACCAGTATCTGCGCGGCTTCCTCGGGGCCGTCCGGTCGCACACCGGCATCGGGGGCGCCTCGGGCGAGGAGCACCAATTCGAGTTCGTGGGCGCGGGGACCGTACTGCTCCAGTCCACGGAGGAGGTCGTCGCCGAGATATCGGTCGGCGAGACGGGGGGTACCGGTTCGTGAGCACGAGGGTGCGGAGTGTAACGTCGAACAGGTGACCTCTAGCCCGATACATCCATTGGTTCGGAATTCAACTTCTATAGGTAGAATACATCCCATGGAGACCGAGAACGGCACGCGCTGGCTCAGCGATGAGGAACAGTGCGCCTGGCGCACCCACCTGGACGTCAGCCGGCTGCTGACCTACCAGCTCGAAAAGGACCTGCAGCCGTTCGGCCTGACCATGAACGACTACGAGATCCTGGTCAACCTCTCGGAGTCGGAGGACCACCGGATGCGGATGAGCGATCTCGCGTCCGCGACCCTGCAGTCCAAGAGCCGACTGTCCCACCAGATCACCCGGATGGAGAACGCCGGCCTGGTCCGCCGCGAGAACTGCGAATCGGACCGGCGGGGGCTGTACGCCGTGCTGACCGAGCAGGGCTGGAACACCATGCGCAAGGTCGCCCCCCACCATGTGGCGTCCGTGCGCAGGCACTTCATCGATCTGCTGCCGCCGGAGGACCTCAAGGCGCTGTACGGCTCGCTGGTGCCCGTCGCGGAGCACCTGCGCACCCAGCGCGGCCGGGTCTGAGCGAAGCCCCTGCGGGCACCCCGTCGGCCGGGCCGGGCGCACGGCCTACCTGGGCAGACGTAGCTCGAACAGGGCGCCGCCCTCGGGTGCCGTCCGTACGGTCAGCGTGCCGCCGTGGCGCACCGCCACGTTCCGCGCGATGGCGAGGCCGAGCCCGGCCCCGCCATCGTCGCGGCTGCGGGCGTCGTCGAGCCGTACGAACCGCTCGAAGATCCGCTCCCGCTCGGCCTCGTCCACCCCCGCGCCGTCGTCCGCGACCTCCAGCACGGCCCAGCGGCCCTCCTCGCGCACCGCCACCCGCACCCCGCTCCGGGCGTGCCGCTGGGCGTTGTCGAGCAGATTGCCCAGCACCTGGGCCAGCTGGCCGCGCGAGCCCGGCACCGCGACCGGCGCCACCTCGTCCCGCACCGGCACCCGGTCCGCCGCCCGCTGGGCCAGCTCCTCGCGCACCAGGGCGTCCAGCGCCACCGGTGTCTCCCCGGTGGGCCGCTCCCCCGCGTCCAGCCGGGCCAGCAGCAGCAGATCGGCCGCGAGCCGCTGGAGCCGCACCACGTCCGCCACCGCGCCGTCCAGGTCCAGCAGCTCCGGATGGGCCGCGCCCACCTCCAGCTGGGTGCGGAGCGAGGCCACCGGGGAGCGCAGCTCATGGGAGGCGTCGGCCACGAAGGCGCGCTGCCGCTCCACGGACGCCTCCAGCGCCATCAGCGTCTCATTGGTGGTCCGGGCCAGCCGCGCCACCTCGTCGTACGACCCCGGCTCCGGCACCCGCCGGGACAGGTCCGTGCTCGCCGTGATGGCCGCCATCTCGCGCCGGATGCCCTCCACGGGCCGCAGCGCGCGCCGGGTCACCAGCCAGGTCACGGCGGCCACGACCAGCAGCAGCAGCGGCAGCCCGATCAGCATCGCGTCCCGCACCGTGGTGACCGCGCCGCGCTCGGTGGCCAGCGGGGCGCCCGCGTAGACGGTGACGTCCTCGCCCCGGGCGTCGGTGACGTCGATGGCCGCCCAGCGGTACTCCGCGGTCTCGCCGTCGACCCGGGCGGTGCCGGAGCCGTACTCGGGCGTCGAGGAGACCTCCCCCGCGCCGCCGTCGTCATCGTCGTCATCCTCACCGGGCGGGGCCGGGACCGGCCGCACGGAGGGGCTGCCGGTGCCCGTGACGGCCTGGAGGTCGTCGCTGACCGCGCGGACCCGGTGGTCGTCGTCCACGATCTGCACCGGGGTGTCGTCGCCGAGGTCCAGCTCCTGGAACGGCACCCCGCCGGCGACCTTGGAGGCCACCGCCCGCGCGGTGGACCCGGCGTCGATCTCGGCACGGTCCGCCAGATTGCTCTGCAACACCGCGAGGACCGCGATCCCCGCAGCCACCAGGGCCACCGCGACCACCACGGTCGCGCCCAGCGCCGCCCGCGCCCTTACGGAGCCGAAGACCTTACGCACGGAGCCGGTACCCCGCTCCCCGTACGGTCTCGATGAGGTCCGCGCCCAACTTGCGGCGCAGGGCGCTCACATACACCTCGACGATGTTGGGGTCGCCCTCGTAGGCGAAGTCCCACACATGCTCCAGGATGTCGGGCTTGGAGACGACATCGCCCGCCCGCGTCGCCAACTGCTCGAGCACGGAGAACTCCTTGGTGGTCAGCGGCACCTCCCGGCCGTCCCGCTCCACCCGGCGGGCGCCCCGGTCCACGGTGAGCGGCCCCACCCGCACCAGGGGAGAGGCCCCCGGGCCGCGCCGCCGCAGCAGCGCCCGTACCCGCGCCACCAGCACCACATACGAGAACGGCTTGGTCAGATAGTCGTCGGCCCCCGTGTCGAGCCCTTCCGCCTCGTCGTACTCGCCGTCCTTGGCGGTGAGCATCAGGATCGGCACCTCGTGCCCGGCCGCCCGGAGCTCCCCGCACACCCGGTAGCCGTTCAGCCCCGGCAGCATGATGTCGAGGACGACGAGGTCGTACACGCCCTCCTGCGCACGGTGCAGCCCCTCCTGGCCGTCGTGCGCCACATCGACGGCGAACCCCTCCGCCCGCAGCCCCTTGGCCAGCGACAGGGCCAGCCGCCGCTCGTCCTCCACGATCAGCAAACGCATACGACCAGCGTCGCAGAGCGAACCTGAAGAACTCTTCAGGCGGCTTCAGGTGGGCTTCAGCATCCATCGGCCAGGGTGGTTGACGTCCGAATACGAATGGGGAGGAACCCACATGAAGCGCAACATCGTCATCGCGTCCGTCGTCGCGGCCGCTCTGGCCACCGGCGGTACGGCCGTCGCCGTGGCGGGCACCCAGTCCTCGTCGTCGGGCACCCAGTCCTCGTCGTCGGCGGCCCGGTCCTCGTCCGCGGCGGGCCAGTCCGGATCCGCGGCGGGCCAGTCCGGATCCGCGGCGACCGCGTCCACCGGCGCCTCGCTGAGCCAGGCCGCCGGTGCCGCGCTCAAGGCCGTCCCGGGCACGCTGGACTCCATCGACCGCGACCACGGCCGCTGGGAGGCGGACGTCCTGGCCAAGGACGGCACGTGGCACGAGGTCACGCTGGACGCCAGCGGCAAGGTGCTCCACCAGCGGGTGGACCGGGACGACAACGACCCCGAGGACGCCGCCGAGGCCAAGGCCCTGCGGCAGGCCACCGTCTCGGCCACCGAGGCGGCCCGGAAGGCCGCGCCGTACTCCACCGTGACCTCCGTGGAGTTCGACGGAGACCGCACCCCGGTGTGGGAGGTCGACACCGTCAAGAACCACAAGGAGCGCGACCTGATCGTCGACCCGCAGTCCGGCAAGGTCACCCAGGCCCCGGCCGACGACGACCACGGTGACGACGACGGCGACGACGACTGACCGTCGTCAGGAGCAGGAGCAGGCTGAGGGAGCGGGGGCGGACCCCGCTCCCTCAGCCTTGCGCGGTCACCGCTCGGTCACCGCTCCCTCAGCCCCGCTCGGTCACCGCCGCCACCAGCTCGTCCGCCGCCGTGTACGGATCAAGACCGCCCGCGGCGACCCGCTCGGCGAGCGCCCCCAGGCGGCGGTCGCCGTGCAGATCGCCGATCCGCTCCCGCAGCGCCGTCACCGCGATCGTCTCGACCTCACCCGCCGCCCGCCGCATCCGGCGCTCCGCGAGCACTCCGTGCTCCTCCATCCACGCACGGTGCTTCTCCAGCGCCTCGACGACCTCGTCGATCCCCTCGCCGCGGGCCGCCACGGTCTTCACGATCGGCGGCCGCCAGTCGCCCGGCGAGCGGGCCTCGCCCAGGCCCAGCATGTGGTTGAGCTCACGGGCCGTGGCGTCGGCGCCCTCCCGGTCGGCCTTGTTGACCACGTACACATCGCCGATCTCCAGGATCCCGGCCTTGGCCGCCTGGATCCCGTCGCCCATCCCCGGTGCGAGCAGCAGCACGCTGGTGTCGGCCTGGGCGGCGATCTCGACCTCGGACTGGCCGACGCCCACCGTCTCCACCAGGATCACCTCGCAGCCGGCCGCGTCCAGCACCCGGATGGCCTGCGGGGCGGCCCAGGCGAGCCCGCCGAGATGGCCGCGGGTGGCCATGGAGCGGATGTAGACGCCGGGGTCGGAGGCGTGCTCCGACATCCGCACCCGGTCGCCGAGGAGCGCCCCGCCGGAGAACGGCGAGGAGGGGTCCACGGCGAGCACGCCCACCCGCTTGCCCGCCCGCCGGTAGGCGGAGACGAGCGCGGAGGTCGACGTGGACTTGCCGACCCCCGGCGAGCCGGTCACCCCGACCACATACGCGCCCCCGGCCAGCGGAGCGAGCGCGGCCATCACCTCGCGCAGCTGCGGCGAGGCGCCCTCGACCAGCGAGATCAGCCGGGCGACCGCACGCGGCCGCCCCTGCCGTGCCTGCTCCACCAGCGTGGGCACATCAGCCATGGGTGCCGTACTCCTCATCACTCGGGCACAATCGCCTGATCACAACCGCTTGATCACTACGGAAACCGGCGGTTCCGGTACGGGGTTACTTCCCCGCCGGCACCCGCAGGATCAGCGCGTCACCCTGCCCGCCGCCCCCGCACAGCGCCGCCGCGCCGGTGCCGCCGCCGCGCCGCCGCAGCTCCAGCGCCAGATGCAGCGCGATGCGCGCGCCGGACATCCCGATGGGGTGGCCGAGGGCGATCGCACCCCCATTCACATTCACCTTTTCGGGGGAGACGCCCAGGTCCTTCATTGACTGCACGGCGACCGCGGCGAACGCCTCGTTGATCTCGATGAGGTCGAGGTCGTCCACCGTCAGCCCGCCCTTGCCCAGGGCGTGCGCGATCGCGTTGGACGGCTGCGACTGGAGGGAGTTGTCGGGTCCCGCCACATTCCCGTGGGCGCCGATCTCGGCGATCCACTCCAGCCCAAGCTCCTCGGCCTTGGCCCTGCTCATCACGACGACCGCGGCGGCACCGTCCGAGATCTGCGACGACGTGCCCGCGGTGATCGTCCCGTCCTTGGTGAACGCGGGCTTCAGCCGGGCCAGCAGCTCCGGGGTGGTCTCGCCGCGGATGCCCTCGTCCTTGTCGAAGACCACCGGTTCGCCCTTGCGCTGCGGGATCTCCACCGGGGTGATCTCGGCGTCGAAGAGGCCGTTCTTCTGCGCGGCGGCGGCCCGCTGGTGGGACTGGGCCGCGAACTCGTCCTGCTCGGCGCGCTGGATGCCCAGCCGGGTGTTGTGCTTCTCGGTGGACTCGCCCATGGCGATGTGCTCGAAGGGGTCCGTCAGCCCGTCGTACGCCATCGCGTCGAGCATCTCGACCGCGCCGTACTTGTACCCCCCGCGGGACTTGGGCAGCAGATGGGGGGCGTTGGTCATGGACTCCTGGCCGCCCGCGACCACGATGTCGAACTCACCCGCGCGGATCAGCTGGTCGGCCAGGGCGATCGCGTCCAGCCCGGAGAGGCAGACCTTGTTGACCGTGAGGGCGGGCACGCTCATCGGGATACCCGCCTTGACCGCCGCCTGACGGGCGGGGATCTGTCCGGTGCCCGCCTGGAGCACCTGCCCCATGATCACGTACTGCACCTGCTCGGCACTCACCCCGGCCCGCTCCAGCGCGGCCTTGATCGCGATCCCGCCCAGATCGCTGCCTTCGAGCGAGCGCAGGCTGCCCAGCAGCCGTCCCATGGGCGTGCGCGCGCCCGCCACCATCACAGAGGTCGTACCAGTCATTGGTGCGTCCCTTCACGAGGAGAAGGAAGTTAACGAGGGTTATCGTCAATGTACTGACGAGTACCCGCGCGGTCACCGGCCCATCGGTGTGATCGCGCGCACGTTGCGTAACCGACCGTACGGCGGTGCACTGTTCCCATGCTGACGAGAATCGACCACATCGGGATCGCCTGCTCCGACCTCGACAAGACCGTCGAGTTCTACCGTGCCACGTACGGCTTCGAGGTGTTCCACTCCGAGATCAACGAGGAGCAGGGGGTACGCGAGGCCATGCTCAAGATCAATGAGACCTCCGACGGCGGGGCCTCCTACCTGCAGCTCCTGGAGCCGATCCGGGAGGACTCCGCGGTCGGCAAGTGGCTGGCCAAGAACGGTGAGGGCGTCCACCACATCGCCTTCGGCACCGCCGACGTCGACACCGACTCCGAGGCCATCCGGGACAAGGGCGTCCGGGTCCTCTACGAGCAGCCCCGCCGCGGCTCGATGGACTCCCGGATCACCTTCCTCCACCCCAAGGACTGTCACGGTGTGCTGACCGAGCTCGTCACCGCCGCGGACCCCGCCGCGCGCCCCGCCGCGCACAAGGACGAAGAGGATCACTGAAGCGGACCACTGACCTACCCCTTCCCCGGCCGGTAGAGTGCTGCATCGGCCGGGGTACGGAAACGGAGAGGGTTCGGGTCCGGCCCGGGCTTCGCCGATGATCTGACACCATTTCTTCGGAAGGGCCAGCTCCGGTCCGACCCGGCACGCACCTCGCCTGGTCGGTACCGCAAGGGAACCCGTCGAGGGACCCCGGGACACCGCAAGGGACCCGGGAACCCGGAGGGTTACGGAGCCGGCCGCCAACGCGACCAGGGGACGGATGGGACCGCGCAGTGCGGGGCTACGACCGCTACGAGCCTGACGATCAGCTCTCGAAGTTCGAGGCCGAGATGGAGCGGCTGAAGACCGAGCGGGAGAAGGCCGTCCAGCACGCCGACGACCTCGGCTACCAAGTCGAGGTGCTGCGCGCCAAGCTGCATGAGGCGCGCCGTAATCTGGCGGCCCGCCCCGCCTACGACAGCGCCAACGCCGGCTATCAGGCCGAGCAGTTGCTGCGGGACGCGCAGCTCCAGGCGGACCAGCTGCGCGCCAACGCCGAGCGGGAGCTGCGCGAGACCCGGGCCCAGACCCAGCGCCTGCTCCAGGAGCAGGCCGAGCGGCAGTCCCAGCTCGAGGCCGAGCTGCACGCCGAGGCCGTGGCCCGGCGCCAGCGGCTGGACCAGGAGCTGGCCGAGCGCCGCGCCACCGTCGAGTCCCACGTCAACGAGAACGTGGCCTGGGCCGAGCAGCTGCGGGCCCGGACCGAGGCGCAGGCCCGCCGGCTCATGGACGAGTCCCGGACGGAGGCCGAGCACGCCCTGGCCGAGGCCCGCGCCGAGGCCCAGCGGATGACCGAACAGGCGCGCCAGCGGCTGGGTTCCGAGGCGGAGGCCGCCCGCGCCGAGGCCGAGGCGATCCTGCGCCGGGCCCGTACCGACGCCGAGCGGCTGCTGACCAACGCGGGTACCCAGGCCCAGGAGGCCACCGACCACGCCGAGCAGCTGCGCACCTCCACCGCCAGCGAGGCGGACCAGGCCCGCCGTGCCGCGGCCGAGCAGACCCGCGCCGCAGAGCAGCGGATGCAGGAGGCCGAGCAGGCGCTGAGGGAGGCGCGCGGCGAGGCCGAGAAGGTGGTCACCGAGGCCAAGGACGCGGCGGCCAAGCGGCTCAGCGCCGCCGAGTCGGACAACGAGCAGCGCACCCGTACCGCCAAGGCGGAGGTCGCCCGGCTGGTCGGCGAGGCCACCAAGGAGGCCGACCGGCTGCGGGCCGAGGCCGAGCAGCTGCGGGACGACGCCCGCGCCGAGGCCGAGCGACTGGTCGCCGAGGCGGGCGACGACGCCCGGGCCAGGGCCGCCGAGGACTCCGCTGCCCAGCTGGCCAAGGCGGCCCGGAGCGCCGAGGAGGTGCTGAGCCGCGCCTCGGAGAAGGCGCAGTCCACCACCAAGGCGGCCACCGAAGAGGCGGAGCGGATCCGGCGCGAGGCCGAGGAGGAGGCCGACCGGCTGCGGGCCGAGGCGCATGACACCGCGGAGCAGCTGAAGGGCACCGCCAAGGACGACACCAAGGAGTACCGCGCCAAGACCGTCGAGCTGCAGGAGGAGGCCCGCCGGCTGCGCGGCGAGGCCGAGCAGCTGAAGTCGGAGGCGGCCGCCGAGGGCGAGCGGGTCCGCGCCGAGGCGCGCCGGGAGGCCGTCCAGCAGATCGAGGAGGCGGCCAGCACCGCCGAGGAGCTGCTGACCAAGGCCAAGGCCGACGCCGAGGAGACCCGCTCCGGTGCCACCGCCGAGAGCGAGCGGGTGCGCACCGAGGCCATCGAGCGGGCCAACGCGCTGCGCCGGCAGGCCGATGAGCTGCTGAAGCGGGCCCGTGGCGAGGCCGAGGAGCTGGTGACCTCGGCCGAGGAGCAGGCCGAGCGGGTCAAGTCGGAGGCGGCCACCGCGGCCGAGGAGCTGCGCGAGGAGGCCGAGCAGGCCGCCGAGGACCGCCGCGCCGAGGCCGAGGGCGAGCTGAACCGGCTGCACCAGGAGGCCGAGCAGCGGCTCTCCTCCGCCGACGAGGCGCTGCGGGACGCCCGCGAAGAGGCGGAGCGGCTGCGCAAGGAAACCGCCGAGGAGATCGAGCGGCAGCGCACCGAGTCCGCCGAGCGGCTGAACGGGCTGCGTCAGCAGGCGGAGGACGAGGCCGCCCGGCTGCGCGACGAGGCCGCCGCGGACGCGTCGAACGCGCGCGCCGAGGGCGAGTCGGTGGCCGTACGGCTGCGCGGCGAGGCCGCCGCGGAGGCCGAGCGGCTGCGCTCGGAGGCCCAGGAGACGGCCGACCGGGTGCGCGCGGAGGCGGCGAGCGCCGCCGAGCGGATCGGCACCGAGGCCGCGGAGGCGCTGGCCGCCGCCCAGGAGGAGGCGGCCCGCCGCCGCCGCGAGGCCGAGGAGCTGCTGGCCGACGCCCGCGAGGAGGCGCAGGCGGAGCGTACGGCGGCGCGGGAGCAGAGCGAGGAGCTGCTGGCCGCCGCCCGGAACCGGGTCTCCGAGGCGCAGGCGGAGGCGCAGCGGCTGGTCGAGGAGGCCGAGCAGACCTCCGCCGAGCTGGTGGCCACCGCCGAGCAGACCGCCCAGCAGGTGCGGGACTCGGTCGCCGGGCTGCACGAGCAGGCCGAGCAGGAGATCACCGCGCTGCGCAGCGCGGCGGAGCACGCCGCGGAGCGGATGCGCGAGGAGGCGCAGGGCGAGGCCGACCGGGTCCGCGCGGACGCCCACGCGGAGCGGGAGCGCGCCTCGGAGGACGCCACCCGGGTGCGGCGGGAGGCCACCGAGGAGTCCGAGGCCGCCAAGTCGCTCGCGGAGCGCACGGTCGCGGAGGCGATCACCGAGTCGGATCAGCTGACCGAGCAGGCCCGCGAGGAGGCGGGCAGGCGCCGCGCCGAGGCCGCCGAGCAGGCGGACCGGCTGCTCACCGAGGCCACCCACGAGGCCGAGCGGCTGCGCGTCGAGGCCAACGAGACGCTTGACGAGGCCCGGCGCTCGGCCAACAAGTCCCGTACCGAGGCCGCCGAGCAGGCCGATACGCTCGTCAACGGCGCCACCGAGGAGGCCCAGCGGCTGGTCTCGGAGGCCACCACACGGGCGCAGGTGCTGCGTTCGGAGGCGGCCGACGCGCGGGCGACCGCGGAGCAGGACGCGGCCCGCACCCGGGCCCAGGCCCGCGCGGATGCCAACACCATCCGCGCGGAGGCGGCCGAGCAGGCGGACCGCCTGGTCACCGAGGCCAGGAACGAGGCCGACCGGCTGCACGCGGAGGCGAGCACCGAGGCGGAGCGGCTGCGCAACGAGGCCGCGGAGACCGTCGGTTCGGCGCAGCAGCACGCGGCGCGCACCCGCGCCGAGGCGGAGCGGGTCGAGACCGAGGCGGCGGCCGAGGCGGAGCGGATCCGCAACGAGGCGCAGGCCGAGGCGGACCGGCTGATCGACCGGGCCCGCGAGGACGCCAACAAGCGGCGTTCGGACGCCGCCGAGCAGGCCGACCGGCTGATCACCGAGTCCTCCGCGGAGGCCGAGCGGCTCACCTCCGAGGCGCAGGAGGCCGCGCTGCGCGCGGCGACCGCGGCCGAGGAGCAGGCGGACACCATGGTGGGCGTGGCCCGCCAGGAGGCGGACCGGCTGCTCACCGAGGCCACGGCCGAGTCCAACGCCATGGTGGAGAAGGCCCGTACGGACTCCGACACCATGCTGGGCGAGGCCCGGGGCGACGCCACGGCCATCCGGGAGCGCGCCGAGGAGCTGCGCACCCGGACCGAGGCCGAGGTCGAGGAGTTGCACGAGCGGGCCCGCCGGGAGTCCGCGGAGCAGATGAAGGCCACCGGCGAGCGGGTCGACAAGCTGGTCGCGGCGGCCACCGCACAGCTGATGAAGGCGGAGGAGAAGGCCAAGTCGCTGGTCGCGGAGGCGGAGAGCGAAGCGAGCCGGGTGCGGATCGCGGCGGTGAAGAAGGCCGAGGGGCTGCTGAAGGAGGCCGAGCAGAAGAAGACCGAGGCCGAAGGGGAGGCGGACCGGCTCCGGAACCAGGCCACGGACGAGGCCCAGCAGATCGTGGACGAGGGCAAACGGGAGCTGGAGTTGCTCAAGCGCCGCCGCGAGGACATCAACGCGGAGATCTCCCGTGTCCAGGACGTCCTCGAGGCGTTGGAATCCTTCGAGACCCCCGCGTCGGGTGGCGCCGGCGGCAAGGAGAACGGCCAAGTCAAGACGGCGGCGGGTGCGGGAGCGACGAGGAGTGGAAAGCGGTCGGAGGGGTAGCCGTATCCGGGGGAACGAGTCTCAGCCGTGGCTATCGAGGTTTCGCTTGAGTCTCGCGTCGGTTTCGCGTGAGTCTCGCGTGCGTCACGCGTCAGGCTGCGTCTATCACGGCTTGTCCGTATCATCCCGACGAGTGACGAGGTCTCGGTCTTACTGCCACTCAAAAGGCTGGAGATTCTGCAGATCAAACAGACGTTGACTCGATGACACGCCGTTCGGCCCCCTAGGATTCCCTCTATCACCTCACCGGTCTCTTTCGACAGGAACCCCATGAGCGACACTTCCTCCCCCTTCGGCTTCGAGCTCGTGCGGCGTGGGTACGACCGCGGTCAGGTGGACGACCGCATTTCCAAGCTCGTCGCCGATCGTGACAGTGCACTGGCCCGTATTACCTCTCTGGAAAAGCGCATCGAGGAGCTGCACCTCGAGACGCAGAACGCTCAGGCCCAGATCAACGATTCGGAGCCGTCCTATGCGGGGCTCGGCGCCCGGGTCGAGAAGATCCTTCGACTCGCCGAGGAAGAGGCGAAGGATCTGCGCGAAGAGGCTCGGCGCGCCGCCGAACAGCACCGTGAGCTTGCCGAGTCGGCCGCCCAGCAGGTCCGCAACGACGCCGAGTCGTTCGCCGCCGACCGCAAGTCCAAGGCCGAGGACGAGGGCGCGCGGATCGTCGAGAAGGCGAAGGGCGAAGCGGCCACGCTGCGCCAGGAGGCGCAGAAGGACGCCCAGTCCAAGCGCGAGGAGGCGGACTCCCTCTTCGAGGAGACCCGCGCCAAGGCCGCGCAGGCCGCCGCCGACTTCGAGACCAACCTCGCCAAGCGCCGCGAGCAGTCCGAGCGCGACCTGGCCTCCCGTCAGGCCAAGGCCGAGAAGCGGCTCGCGGAGATCGAGCACCGCGCCGAGCAGCTGCGCCTGGAGGCCGAGAAGCTGCGCACCGACGCCGAGCGCCGCGCCCGCCAGACGGTGGAGACCGCGCAGCGCCAGGCCGAGGACATCGTGGCCGACGCCAACGCCAAGGCGGACCGCATCCGCAGCGAATCCGAGCGCGAGCTCGCGGCCCTCACCAACCGCCGCGACAGCATCAACGCCCAGCTGACCAACGTCCGCGAGATGCTGGCCACGCTGACCGGTGCGGCGGTGGCCGCGGCCGGTGCCCCGGGCGAGGACGAGGCGGCCACCCGCGGCGTCCCGGCCCAGCAGTCCCGGTGACCCTGGGCCACACCGGAGCGCCCCATGCCCCGCGCCGCCCAAGCGGCGCGGGGCACGCGCATGTCAGGGCCCAGGCCCACGGTCCCGCCCCAGCGGGCAAGAGTCATACGCCCGCCCCCAACAAACCCAGGCACCCGAGCAAACCCAACCCCCTAGCGGCAAACCCAGCCCCTCAGGCAAACCCAGCCCCCCGAGCAAACCCAGCGCCTCCGACAAACCCAGCCCCTCCGGCGCTTGAGGAGCGGGG
>NZ_LAKD02000078.1 GCF_000968685.2 Streptomyces antioxidans | reverse complement strand
CAGCCACCCCAGCCCCTCCGGCGATTGAGGAGCGGGGTCCGGGGCGGAGCCCCGGCGGGGGCGGGGGCGGAGCCCTCGTTTCGGGGAGGGGCGGGGTGGGGGCTGATCAGCCGCCCAGACAACCCCGCAGGGCCGCGACCAGGCGGGAGGCTCGGGCGTCACCGTGGCCGACCATGCGGTTGGCCACATACGCGAAGCCCACGCCGAACTCGTCGTCGCCGAAGGCGAACTGTCCGCCCGCCCCGTCATTGCCGAAGCTCCGCTCCCCCAGCATCGGCCGGAACGACGGCGAGTCGAGCAGGAAGCCCGAGCCCCAGCGCGCTCCCATGTCGAAGCCCAGCCAGCCCTTGCCGGACGAGAGCTCGCGCACCGCGTCGGTCACGGTCTCGGGGGCCAGCAGTCGGCGCCCGCCCTCGATGCCGGTGACGGCCGCCGCGTAAAGACCGGCGAGCCCGCTCGCGGACGCGGTGGCGCCCGCGCCGGGCAGCTCCATGCCGAGCAGCGCAGGGTCGTTCCAGCCGTGCGGCCCGTCGAGGCCGGGGAAGACCAGCGCGCCGTTCATGGTCACGATCCGGGTCAGCAGGTGCTCGGGCCCCGGCATCCCGGGCCGCCCCTCCGCCTCGGCCAGCCGGGCCCGCCCGGCCATCTCCGCCCCGGGCAGCCCGATCCAGGCCCGCAGCCCCAGCGGGTCCCCCACGGTCCGGCGGAAGTACGCGCCCGGAGTGTCCCCGGTGATCCGCCGGATGACCTCACCGATCAGGAAGCCGAAGACATGGCCGTGGTACTCGTACGACGTGTCCGGCTCCCACAGCGGCGTCTGCCCCTCGATGGCGCGGATCACCGGCTCCCATGCGGCGATCTCCTCGAACGTCAGCACCCCGTCGAGCACGGGGACCCCCGCCCGGTGCCCGAGCACCATGCGGCAGGTGATGGCCTCCTTGCCGTACCGGCCGAACTCCGGCCAGTACCGGCTCACCGGGGCGTCGAGGTCCAGTCGCCCCTCCTGCGCGAGGAGGTGGGCGCAGACGCTCACCAGGGCCTTGGCGCAGGAGAACACCGGGACCACGGTGTCCCGCTCCCATGCCCGCCCACTCCCCCCATCCGCGACCCCGCCCCACAGCTCCACGACCTTGCGCCCGCCGACGAAGACGGTGGTGGCCGCGCCGAGTTCGGGAAACTCCTCGAAGTTCCGCGCGAACACATCCGCGACGCCACCGAATCCCTCGTCGGCCCACCCGCTGTACGGCCCCATGACCCTCGGCCCTCCGTGCACCTCGTCCGATCACAACCGCGCCACGGTAGGCCGTGCCGCGCCCGCACCACGAACGATTTACGAGGGCCCCGGCCGATACGCCCCTGGCCGCCGCCCGGAGCAGTCCGGGCGGCGGCCAACCGTGGGGTCCGGGGCGGTCAGATTCAGATGCTGATCAGGCGCTCCAGGACATTGCGGTAGCCCCGCATCGCCAGACGCAGCTCCTCCGTCTCCGAGGTGGCCGTGTCGTCCTCGTGCCAGGCGGCACGGAGGGTGGCGCGGCGTTCGGCGAGGAGGTCGGTGAGGCGGGCGGCCACCTCCACGAGCAGGGCGTCGGCCTCCTCCACGGCGCCGTGGGGGGAGTCCACGAAGCCGCTGACCGCGTACCGCAGTCGCTGGGTCAGCTTGTCGTGCTCGCTCGTGGGCAGCACGGGGAAGCTGGGGCCGTTCGGGGTGTGCGACGGCTCGCCGCCCGACGGGGGGTGGTCGAAGGATCCGTGCGTCGGCGTGGGTCGGCTTCCGTTCGTCGGCTCGTGCCCCGGCCTCGTCGCGTGCCAGGACGTCATCGGCTCCGCCGCGTCCGCCTTACCCGGCGTCTTGCCCGGCGGGTAGTCCGGCCGCTTGGGCAGCGGGGCCACTTCGTGCTTCTCCAGCCCGTGGCGCCGCTGCCCGTCGTTCTCCGCCGGGTCGGTCGGGTCGGTCGGGTCCGTCACCACGCGCCGCCCTTCCTGGTGTGGCCGAACCGCGTACGGCCCGTTCCCGTCCCCGTTCCCGTCCCCGTTCCCGTCCCCGTTCGCGTCCCGGACCCCGGCAGCCACTTCCGGAGGCCGCTCTCGTCCCGCCGCTCGCCGTAGTGCTGCTGCCGCGCGGTCTCGGGGCCGGTGCCGGTCGGGGAGCCGTGGTGCGGCGGCCTGACCAGATCCTCGAAGAACGGCCGGGCGTGCACCACGGCCTCGCGCAGCTCCTCGGTGTCCGCGCGCCCCTCGCGGGCGCGGGCGGCCGTGTCGTGGATCTGCCGGTAGCCCTGGATGTGCTCGGCGTGGTGCACGGACAGCGCCGCCACCTGCTCCTCGTAACGGCCCGACGGGTAGCCACGGTCGTGGGCGAGCCGGGCCAGGAGCTGATCGGCGCCGGTCACCGAGTGTTCCGGGGACTCGATGAACATCTCCTGAATACCGGCCCACTCGGCCACGTACCGCTCGCGCAGCTCACCGGGCAGGGGCTCGGTCCTCAGATCGCCGTACAGCCGCACCCGTTCCTCGAGTTCCCGCTCCGCCGCCTTGGTGTCGCCCGCGTGCTGGGCGACGTTCAGTTCGTACTCGGGTCCGAAGCGGCGGCGCAGGGCGCGTTCCCTGCGGCCCGCGCCCGCGCGGATGACGCGGATGATGAGCGCGGCCGCGAGGACGACCGCGACGACGACCACGATGCTGATCGCACCAGTTGACATGGTCTCTGCCTTCCCGCTGGCTTCCCCCTCCGCGTTCGGGGGGCTCCTCTCTTCGGGTAGCCCGGTCTCCGGGCCTCAAACTGCGGTGCGGGGGAGGTGTGGTGGGTGCCAGGATGCGGAGCATGACGAGTACGCCGGATACGCCGAGTACGCCACGCGTCCGCGCCGGTTCGGCCACCCCCGTGCGCCCCGTGCGCCCCCTGGCGTCCGCGCCCTCCGGGTGGACCGTCGCCGCCCGCCCCGTCGGCGGCCCCGCCCCGGCCATGCTGCTGCGCGAGTACCTCGTCGATGTCGCCGACCGCTACTACCGGCTCCACGAGGGGCGGGACTCGACCCCGGAGGAGATCGAGCAGGCGCTCGCCGAGATGCCGAGCGACGATCTGGCCCCGCCGCACGGCGTGTTCCTGCTGGCGCACCACGACGGCGAACCCGCCGGATGCGCGGGGCTGCGGCTGCTGGACGACGCGCGTACGGCGGAGCTGAAGCGGGTGTACGTACGGCCCGCCAAGCGGGGCCTGGGCGGGGGCGCCGCGCTGCTCGCGGCCGTCGAGGCGGCGGCGAGCGGACTGGGCGCCGCCCGGATCGTGCTCGACACCCGCCTCGATCTGGTCGAGGCCCGTGGGCTCTACGCGCGCCACGGCTACCGGGAGGTTCCGGCCTTCACGGACGGGCCGTACGCCGAGGTCTGGATGGCCAAGGAGCTGGGCTGAGCCGAGCACCAGGCCGGTCCGAGCGCCGGGCCCGCATGGGGCCGCGTTCACCGCTCCCGTCAGGGGCCGTGGGACGGCGGCGTCGGCGGCGGTCTGCGGTGGTCCGGACGCGGCGTACCCTCCCTCGGCTGTTCCCCGTCCGAGCCGCACAGCTCGCCCGTCAACTCGTCCACCAGCTTCGTCAGATCGGTCGGGCGGTCCGGAGACCACCAGTCGCCCAGGAGTTCCGCGAGGGACGCCTCCCGGGCCCGGTAGAGCCTGGTCGCGACCTCACGGCCGTGGTCCGTGAGGATCAGCTCCAGCCCGTAGCGGCGGCCGAGGCCCCGCTCCTCGATCTGCCGGGCCGCATCGGTGACGGCCCGCAGCGGTACGGGCGTGCGCTCGGCGAGCAGGGCGGGTTCGACCGAGCCGTAGTGCTGGATCCGCAGCAGCATCCAGCTCGCGGCGGGTCTGAGGTCGAGACCGGCGCGGTGGGTGATGTCCGCGTAGATCTGATGGCGGCCCTCCCGGCTGCCGAGCAGGGACAGCGCGCGGGCGCATTCGTCGCGCGAGGTGCGTTCCACGGGGTTGCTGGCGAGTATTTCGCTGCCGTCGGGCGCGGTGACGCTGGCGCGCAGCGGCTCCTCGCGGAGGTACCAGGCGAGGAGGAACGCGAGCAGCACGACGGGCACCGCGTAGAGGAAGACATCGGTGATGGAGACGGAGAACGCGTGCCGGACGGCGGCCTGGTCCACGGGCGGCAGCCGGCCGAGGGTGCGGGGGTCGGAGGTGAGGGCGCCGGGGGTGACGCCGGGGGGCAGCCGCCGTCCGGCGAGGGCGTCGGCGATATGGGGGCCGAGGTTGTTGGCGAAGATCGTGCCGAAGACGGAGACGCCGAACGAGGCGCCGATCGAGCGGAAGAAGGTGGCGCCGGAGGTGGCGACGCCCAGGTCCTGATAGCGGACGGAGTTCTGCACGATCAGCACCAGCACCTGGATGACCAGGCCGAGGCCGCAGCCGAAGACGAAGAAGTACGCGCTCATCTCGGCCACCCCGCTGGACTCCCGCAGCTGGTGCATCAGCAGCAGCCCGATCGCGGTGACCGCGGTGCCAAGGACCGGGAAGACCTTGTAGCGGCCGGTGCGGCTGACCAGGTGGCCGGAGACGGTGGAGGAGAGCAGCGTGCCGAGGACCAGCGGCAGCAGATGGAGGCCGGACGTGGTCGGCGAGACGCCCTGCACGATCTGGAGGAAGGTCGGCAGATAGGTCATGCTGCCGAACATCGCGAAGCCGACGACGAAGCCGATGACCGCGCAGAGGGTGAAGGTGCGGCTGCGGAAGAGGGCGAGCGGCAGCACCGGTTCGGCCGCGTGGGCCTCCACCCGTACGAAGGCCGCGAGCAGCACCATGCCGACCACCGCGAGCCCGACGATCTGCCAGGAGCCCCAGCCGTAGCTGACCCCGCCGAGGGAGGTCATCAGCACCAGGGCGGCGGCCACCGCGGCGATCAGGAAGGTGCCGAGGTAGTCGATGGTGTGCGAGGTGCGGCGCACCGGGATGTGCAGCACGGAGGCGACGACGAGGAGGGCGACGATGCCGAGGGGCAGATTGACGTAGAACACCCAGCGCCAGCTGAGCCGGTCCACGAACACCCCGCCCAGCAGCGGCCCCAGCACGCTGGCCGCGCTGAAGACGGCGCCGAAGAGACCCTGGTAGCGGCCGCGTTCGCGGGGCGGGACGATATCGCCGACGATGGCCATCGACAGCACCATGAGCCCGCCGCCGCCCAGGCCCTGCAGCGCGCGGAAGGCGATGAGTTCCGCCATGTTCCCGGCGAGGCCGCAGAGCGCGGAGCCGGTCAGGAAGATGACGATCGCGGTCTGGAAGAGCCTCTTACGGCCGTACTGGTCGCCGAGTTTGCCCCAGAGTGGGGTGGCCGCGGTCGAGGCGAGGAGATACGCGGTGACGACCCAGGACAGATGCTCCAGGCCGCCGAGGTCGCTGACGATGGTGGGCAGCGCGGTGGAGACGATGGTCTGGTCGAGCGCGGCGAGCAGCATGCCGAGCAGCAGGGCGCCGATGGCCACGAGGACCGTGCGCCGCGGCAAACCCTCTCTGGGGCCGGGGGCTACGGCGCCGGGCGTGCCGGGGCCTTGTGGGGCTCCTGGGCCTTGAGGGGCCTGGGGACCCTGAGGGGCCTGGGGACCCTGAGGGGCTTGCGGGCCCTGGGGGCCTTGGGGGCCCTGCGGGTCTTGGGGGCCCCGCGGGTCTCCTGAACCTCGCGGGCCTCGCGGTCCCTCTGAACCGTGCGGGCCTTCTGGGGCCGGAGCCGGGCTACCGGCGTCCCGCGGCATGGTGACTCCTCCTCGCTCCCCTCCGTCCCCTCCCCATCCTCATCCTCATCCTCGTCCCATCCTCACCTTTATGCCCCGTTACGGCCCGCCGGACCGGTCCGCACGGCGGGCGAACACCTGCGCGGAGGGCGATCGGATGCGCATAATCGCTGCGAGCTCCAGGGAGGGAAAGTTCCGTGACGGCAGAGTCCTGCCCGCACTGCTTCGCACCGGCGCGCGCCAACGGCCGCCCGGGCTGTACGTGTGCCGAACGCGCAGCCGCGTCCACCGCGACGGCAGGTGCTGCGACCGATGACCAGACCACCCGGCCGAACCCCGAGGTGACGCTCCCGGAGGAGCGCCCGGGCGGCCCCGATCCACGTGATCTCCGCCTCTTCGAGAAGGCGGAGAGCGCGGCGGAGGGGAAGAACGCCGGGAAGGGGGACGGCGAGGAGACACGGGTGATCGACCGCGTCGAGGAGAGACCCGGCGGGTACGAGGGTGCCAAGGCCGACGGAATCACCGACGCCGGCACCGACGCCGAGGGGGACACCGAGACCGACGAAGACACCTCCGAGCCGGGCGCCGGCCGCCACCGTAAGAGCAAGCGCAAGGTCGTGGCGGCCGTGCTCGCGGGCGCGGCGGCCGTGGCGGTGGCCGGTTCGCTGGCGATCGGCACCGGCCTGGTGGGCGGTGACCACAAGGAGGGCGGCAGCGGCGGCGGGGCGAGCGACCACACGCTCGCAGACAGCACGGCCAGCCCCTCCTCGGTGGGCGAGGAAGAGGAGTTTCCGGCCGAAGGGCCCGGCGCGTCATCCGGCTCCCCTTCGTCGAGCGCGACGCCCCACCCGTCCGCGTCCGGCCCGGCGAAGGCGAGCGCGCCCCTGGCCGGAGGCGCCCCCTCGGGCTCGGCCCACCCCTCGGCGTCCGCGTCCGCGACCGGCTCGGTGAAGAAGCCCGGGCCGAGCGCGTCCGGCGGCCCGACCTCCGCCCCGTCCGACGACACCCCCGAGCCGCCCGGCCCGCCGGTGCTGCGCGAGGGCGACAGCGGGCCCGAGGTGGTCGAACTCCAGAAGCGGCTGATCCAGCTGTTGCAGTACATCGGTGTGGCGGACGGGAAGTACGACGCGGGGCTGCGGCGGATCGTCTCCAGCTACCAGGACCAGCACGACATCACGGGCGATCCGGACGGCGTCTACGGCGAGAACACCCGCCGCGACCTCGAATCGAGAACCGACGAGCCGTAAGGGGACGAACCGTGCGGCGGCCCGACGGCTCTTCCCCCTCCCCGCCCCTTCCCAAATCCGGGACTCCGCCCCGGCCCCCACCACCCGGCTGCGCCCCGGACCCCGCCGGGGCTTCGCCCCCAGTCCCCGCGGTTAGAGGGCGAAAGCCCAACGGGGTGCGGGACGAAGCCCAAGCGGGGGCGCAGCCACAACGGAGGCGAGAGGCGCAGCCCCGGCGGGGGCGGGGCCCAGTGGGGTCCGGGGCGGAGCCCCGGTTGCGGGGAGGGGCGGGGAGGGGCACAGCCCGCCGCGGGCGTAACGATCCGCCCACCCCCTGGCGCGGAGCGACCCGGCTTTGTATCGTGAAGGAACAAAGTGGTTCCGCCCGTTTTCCCTGACCGGCGGGCGGAGCCGCTTGTTTCCACGACCAGGAGTCCCGATGTCCCTCACCGCCCGCGCACTCCTCCTCGACATGGACGGCACCCTGGTGAACTCGGACGCCGTGGTCGAGCGCTACTGGCGGATCTGGGCCGCCGAGCAGGGGCTCGACCCCGAGCAGGTCCTCAAGGTCGTCCACGGTCGGCAGGGGCACGCCACGATGGCCGCGCTGCTCCCGGACCGCCCGGCGGAGCGGAACCTGGCGGACAACCGCTGGATGCTGGAGCGCGAGACCACCGATCTCGACGGCGTCGTGCCGGTGCCCGGCGCGCCCGCCTTCATGGCCGCGCTGGCCGAACTCCCGCACGCCCTGGTGACCTCCGCAGACGAGGCCCTTGCCCGCGCCCGCATGGGCGCCGCCGGACTGCCGATGCCGGAAGTACGGGTCACGGCGGAACGCGTGGGCGCGAGCAAGCCCGACCCGGAGGGCTTCCTGAAGGGCGCGGCCGAGCTGGGCTTCGCCCCCGCCGACTGCGTCGTCTTCGAGGACTCGGAGGCCGGGATCACGGCGGGCCGGGCGGCCGGAATGCGCATCGTCGGGATCGGCCCGCGCGCCGGGGCCCACGCCCCGGACGCGCAGGTGCGGGACCTGGAGCAGGTGCGCGTCGAGGGCCTGCCGGACGGCACGGTGCGGCTGCACTTCTCGGACTGAGCGCCGGGCCCCACGCTGCGCCCGTCCGCACGCCCGCACCTGCGCACGCCCGCACTGCGCCCGTCCGCACGGGCGCCCGTCACGCCGCGATGGCCTCGTACAGGCTGAAGCCCGCCAGCGCCAGCATCACCAGGGCCGCGACTTTGGTGATCAGCCGCAGCGGTACGTATCGCATCAGGGTGCGGCCGCCCACGATGCCCAGGCCCGCGACGGCCCACAGCGCCAGCAGCGCGCCGACGCCCACCGAGAGCGGGTCGTCGTAGCGGGCGGCGAGGTTCGCGGTCATGATCTGGGTCAGATCGCCGAACTCGGCGATCAGGATCAGCATGAAGCCCGCCCCGGAGACCTTCCAGAAGCTCTGGTCGGCGGGCTTGCGGACCTCCTCCTCGCCGTCGTCCTTCTTGAAGAGCAGCATCGCCGCTCCGCCGAGGAAGAGCACCCCCACGATCGCCTGGAGCAGGCGGTGCGGCAGCAGCGTGAGCACACTGCCCGCCGCGATCGCGAGCCCGACGTGGAGGGCGAAGGCGGCGGCCACGCCGACGAAGACGTATGACGCGCGGTAGCGGGTGCCGAGCATCAGCCCGGCCAGGGCGGTCTTGTCGGGCAGCTCGGCGAGGAAGACGACGCCGAAGACGACGGCGGCGACGGTGATGCTGAACACGGAATGGATACCTCGAAGATCGGGCCGCGCCAAGGGCCCCGGGGAGGGATCGCTTCGGCACGGCAGCGTCGGACACTGCGGCCGAAGGTCTCGCTGGCGCACGGTTCCGCGCCGCGTCAGGCTCACGCGGCGATCCGTACGCTCCGGGCGCCGGCCCGCACCGTGAGGGGGCGGGCAGTATGTCGACGGTCCGGCGAGGAGCTACTCCCCTTCTGCTCCCGCCGAGAATACGCGACCCCGCGCCGCGACCGGCCCCCCGGGCCCGGCTTTCCCCTCCCCGCCCCTTCCCGAACCCGGGGCTCCGCCCCAGCCCCCACCAGGGCTCCGCCCCGAACCCCGCTAGGGCTCCGCCCCCGGCCCCCGGGGTATGGGGCGCACCTCTAGTGGGTGCGAGGCAGCCCCGGCGGGGGCGGGGCGCAGGCCCTGCGGAGGTCTGGGGCGCGGACCCGGGGGAGGTCCGGGGCAAGGCCCCAACGGGGGTGGGCACAACCCCGGCAGGGGCCCGGGGCCCAGCTCCAACGAGGGTCCGGGGCGCAGCCACGGCGAAGGTCCGGGGCACGGCCCCAACGGGGGTTGGGGCACAACCCCGGCAGGGGCCCGGGGCGCAGCCCCAGCGGGGGTCTGGGGCGGAGGGTGAGGGCGAAGGCCCAGCGGAGGCGGAGCCCAGATGGGGCCCGGGGCGCAGCCCCAGCGGGCGTCTGGGGCGAAGGCACAGCGGAGGTCCTGGGCGCCAATCCAGCGGGGCCTAGGAGCGGAGCCCCAGCGGGGGCCCCGGGCGCAGCCCCGGCGGAGGGCCTGGAGTGCAGCCCTGACGGGGCATGGGGACGTAGCCCTGGCGGGAGGGCGGAGCCCAGCGGGGGCCTGGACGCTGCCCCAGCGGAGGCCTGGGAGCGAAGGCACAGCGGAGGTCCGGGGCGGAGCCCCGGCGGGGTCCGGGGCGGAGCCCCGGGTTCGGGGAGGGGCGGGTGGGGGAACAGCCCGCCGCAGGCGGCAACGCCCCGTGCCGGGGCGCAGGCGTACGCGGCACACAGCCGCATCGCTAAACGCGCAGCGACCCGCGCCGGATCGAGTCGTGGCATCAACTGCCTCCTGGAACCCCTTGCGTTGACATGACCGCGTCGTCACCCTGTTACCTAGCGCCCACCCCACAGCAACCCGGCGCCACAACCATGGCCGGGCACCAGCGGCCAACGACCCCCCACCCTCAAGGGAGTTCGCATGTCGGACATGTCTACTCGCCGTCGCGTCTACGCGCGTCGCGCCTCCGTCTTCGGCGGGTTCGTCGCCCTGCTGGGCACGCTCGCGCTGAGCGGGCCCGCCGCACAGGCCTCCCCGCCCGCCCCGCCGAGCGCCGCCACCGCCCGCACCCAGCTGGCCTCGCTGACCGTCAAGACCGAGGGCTCCATGGACGGTTACAGCCGGGACAAGTTCCCGCACTGGATCACCCAGAGCGGCGCCTGCAACACCCGCGAGGAAGTCCTCAAGCGCGACGGCGAGAACGTCCAGACCGACTCCAGCTGCGCGGCCACCAGCGGCACCTGGTACTCCGAGTACGACGGCGAGACCTGGTCCGCCTCCGGCGACGTGGACATCGACCACGTCGTTCCGCTCGCCGAGGCGTGGACGTCAGGCGCCAGCGGCTGGACCAACGCCCAGCGCCAGGACTTCGCCAACGACCTGACCCACTCCCAGCTGATAGCCGTGACCGACAACGTCAACCAGTCCAAGAGCGACAGGGACCCGGCCGAGTGGCTGCCGCCCCGGTCCGCCTACCACTGCATGTACGCCCGGATGTGGGTCTCGGTGAAGTACACCTACAAGCTCAGCCTCGACTCGGCCGAGAAGTCCGCGCTCAGCGACATCCTCAACGGCTGCTGAGACTCCGCACCACCCGGAGGAACCGCCACGCCTCCTCCGTCGTTCCGTACCGTACGCATGACGAGCACATCGGAGAACGACGGAGGAGGTCCGGATGGCCGGGCTGCGCCTGGGACCACTGCTTCGCCATGTCGACTGGGAGACCGGCACCGGCGCGACCGTCTGGGTCGAGGCCGACCGGCCCTGTGAGGCCGAGGTGCGGTGCGCCGACGGCGCGGGCGGCACCGCCCGCACCTGGCGGATCGCGGGGCACCACTACGCCCTGATCCCGGTCACCGGGCTGCGCCCGGGCGGCGAGACCGCCTACCGGGTGCTGCTGGACGGTGAGCAGGTCTGGCCGCCGCCGGACTCCCCCTTCCCCGACAGCACCATCCGGACCCCGGCCCCGGCGGCCGACTCCACGAACGCCGCCCCCGTGCGCGTCGCCTTCGGCTCCTGCCGGTGGGCCGCGCCGCCCTCCGACGCCTCGCACGACCCCGTGGGGCCCGACGCGCTGGACACCCTCGCACAGGCACTGGCCCGCGCCCCGGAGGCCCCGCGCCCCGATGTGCTGGTGCTGCTGGGCGACCAGGTGTACGCGGACGAGACCTCCACCGAGATCCGCCACTGGCTGGCCGAGCGCCGCGATCTGAGCGAGCCGCCTGGCGAGCAGGTGGCGGACTACGAGGAGTACACCCGGCTCTACTACGAGTCCTGGCTGGACCCCGAGGTGCGCTGGCTGCTCTCCACCGTCCCCAGCTGCATGATCTTCGACGACCACGATGTGATCGACGACTGGAACACCAGCGAGGCCTGGCAGCGCCGGATGCGCGCCACCCCGTGGTGGCGGGAGCGGATACTGAGCGGGCTGATGTCGTACTGGGTCCATCAGCACCTGGGCAACCTCTCCCCCGCCGAACTGGCCGCCGACCCGCTCTACGCGGAGGTGCGCGCGGCGGAGGACGGCACCGAGGCGCTGCGGGAGTTCGCCGCCCGCGCCGACGCCGATCCGGGGTACACCCGCTGGAGCTACCGCCGCGACTTCGGCCGCACCCGGCTGCTGATGATCGACACCCGCGCGGCGCGGGTGCTCGAGGAGGGCCGCCGGGCGATGCTGACCGACAAGGAGCTCGCCTGGGTGCGGGAGCAGGCCATGGACGGGGCGGACGGCTTCCCCGGCGGGGAGCCCGGCGACGAGCCCGGCGAGGGGCCCGGTCGGGAGGGACCCACGACCTCCGGCGGCGGCTACGACCATCTGCTGCTCGGCACCTCGCTGCCCTGGCTGCTGCCGCACTTCGTGCATGACGTGGAGGCGTGGAACGCCTCGGTGTGCGGCGGCCGACGCGGCGGGCGCTGGGCACGGATCGGCGAGGACCTGCGGCAGCGCGGCGACTTGGAGCACTGGGCCGCGTTCCCCGAGTCCTTCGACGCGCTCACCGACACCATCGCCGCGGTGGGCGGCGCACCGGGGGCGCCCGCCACGATCAGCGTGCTCTCCGGCGATGTGCACCACGCGTATGTGGCCACCCCGGACTGGTCCTGGTGGCCGTCCGGACCGCCCCGCAGCCAGGTGCGCCAGTTGACCTGCTCCCCGGTCCACAACAGCATCTACGCCTCGATACGGCTCGGCTTCCGCTTCGGCTGGAGCGCGGCGGGCCGCGCGCTGGGCCGGGCGTTCCGGCGCCACGGGCGGGTGCCACACCCCCGTCTGAGCTGGCACAAGACGGGTGGGCCCTGGTTCGGCAACCAGCTGATGACGCTGACCCTCCGGGGCCGTACCGCCCATCTGCGGCTGGACCAGGCGCAGTCGGACCCCTCGGGCGGGGACGCCCGGCTGGTGGCGGCGCTGGAGACGGACTGGGCGGACCGGTCGAGCCGTTGAGTTCCGTTCCGCCGCCCGCCCCCTTGAGTTCCGTTCCGCGGCATATGCCACGTGATACAGACCACAACGGAGCGGTACGTTCCGGAGACCGGGCCGATTCGCGGGGAGCGGGCGGCATGATGGGCGCGCATCCTGCGTCACATCTGCCCCGGGAGACACAGCCTTGGCCGGAGACCCCCACGCGATAGCCGTCGTCGGCGCCGGGCCGCGCGGCACCAGCGTGCTGGAGCGCCTGTGCGCCTCGACCCCGGAGCTGGCGGCGGACACCCCGCTGACCGTGCACCTGGTGGACCCCTCGCCGCCGGGTGCGGGACGGGTCTGGCGGACCGCCCAGCCCGATGAGTTGCTGATGAACACCGTGGCCTCACAGGTGACCCTGTTCACCGACGCGAGCGTCGAATGCGGCGGACCGGTGCGGACCGGGCCGAGCCTGTACGAATGGGTCACCGCGCGGGGTCTGGCCCCCGGCCTCGGCCCGGATGACTACCCCAGCCGCGCGCTCTACGGGCGCTATCTGGAGTGGGTCTTCGGCGAGGTGGTGCGGGGCGCCCCGGACACCGTGACGGTCCGCACCCACCGGGCCCGCGCCGTACGGCTGGAGGAACGGGCCGACGGCGAGCAGGTGCTGACGCTGGATGACGGGAGCCGTCTGGACGGGCTGCGCGCGGTGGTCCTGGCGCAGGGCCATCTGCCCGCGGCCACCGATGCCACCGAGCGGCGGTACGCGGCCCACGCGGAGCGGCACGGGCTCCGCTACTACCCGCCCGCCAACCCCGCCGATGTCGACCTGTCGCTCATCGCGCCGGGCGAACCGGTGCTGCTGCGCGGCCTCGGCCTCAACTTCTTCGACCACATGGCGCTGCTGACGGCGGGCCGGGGCGGCAGGTTCGTCCCCAACGACCGCGGCGGTCTGGTCTACCGGCCCTCGGGGCTCGAGCCACGGCTGTACGCGGGATCGCGGCGCGGCATCCCGTACCACGCGCGGGGCGACAACGCGAAGGGGCCGTGCGGCCGGCACACCCCACTGCTGCTGACGCCCGATGTGCTCGGCCACTTCCGCAAGCGCGCGGACGCCGGGGACCCGCCGGACTTCCTCGCCGAGATATGGCCGCTCGTGGCCAAGGAGGCCGAAACGGTCTACTACGAGGCGCTGCTGGCCCTCCGCGCCCCCGGCGCCCCCGGAACCCCCGCCCCGTCCACCCCAGCACACTTCAGGCGTCACTTTTTGGCCACCGAGCACGGCAGCCCCGAAGAGGCCGCCGTACTCGCGGAGTACGACATTCCGGAGGCGGAGCGCTGGTCCTGGGACGCGGCGGCCCAGCCGCACCGGGGACGTCGGTTCACGGGGCGTGACGACTTCCGGCGGTGGCTGCTGGCCTACGCCCGCCAGGACGCGGCGCACGCGCGGCAGGGCAATGTCGAGGGCCCGGTCAAGGCCGCCCTCGACGTACTGCGCGACCTCCGCAACGAGGTGCGCCTGATCGTCGACCACGGCGGGCTGACGGGAGCGTCCCGCCGCGCCCATCTGGACCGCTGGTACACCCCGCTGAACGCCTTCCTCTCCATCGGCCCGCCGCGCCGCCGGATCGAGGAGATGGCGGCGCTGATCGAGGCGGGCGTCCTGGACGTCCTCGGCCCCCGGCTTGAAGTAACCCTCAAAAGTCCAGACCAAGGGGGTGGCGCGGCCGGTTTCGCCGCCCGGTCGGCCGAGGTGCCGGGTCCACCGGTGACGGCCACGACCCTGATCGAGGCCCGGCTCCCGGAGCCCGATGTGCGCCGGACCGCCGATGAGTTGCTGATCCGGCTGCTGGAGACCGGGCAGTGCCGACCGCACCGGGTGGAGGGCTATGAGACCGGCGGCCTCGATGTCACCACCGCCCCCTACCGGGTGGTGGACGCCCAGGGCCGCCCGCACCCACGGCGGTTCGCCCTCGGAGTGCCCACCGAGGGGGTCCACTGGGTGACGGCCGCGGGGGCGCGGCCGGGCGTGAATTCCGTCACCCTCTGTGACACGGACGCGGTGGCACGGGCGGTGCTGCGCGTGACGACCGCGCGGGAGCCCTGGCAGGAAGGTGCCCCGATGTGCACCGCGGGGCTCTGAGGAGCGGGTTCCGGACGGTCGGGAAGGGGCTTCCCGGCCGCCCATATTGGCAGGAACTTGAACTTGCAACAAAAGATGAGGGGAACCTAACCTGGCGTTCCGCTGTTCCCGTCCCCAGGAGCAAGGAGCTCCCCTCCCATGTCTTCTTCAGCCACCCCCCGCACCCTCGGCGAGGCGCTCGACAGCGCCAGGCCGTACGTCCTCTCCCTCTTCCGCATCGTGGTCGGACTGCTGTTCTTCTGCCACGGCGCCTCATCGCTGCTCGGCTGGTTCGGCGGCATCATGGGCACCGGCAAGACCCTCGAGGCCGGCACCTGGCCGGGCTGGTACGCGGCCGTCATCCAGCTCGTCGGCGGCGCGCTGGTGATGCTCGGCATCGGCAGCCGCAGCGCGGCCTTCATCTCCTCGGGCTCGATGGCCTACGCGTACTTCCACGAGCACCAGCCCGAGAAGCTGTGGCCCATCCAGAACGGCGGCGAGCCCGCCGCGATGTTCTGCTGGGCCCTGCTGCTGCTCGTCTTCACCGGCCCGGGCCCCCTGGCGCTGGACCGAATATTCGGCTCGGCCCGCACGGCCGAGGCGGCGCCCGAAGCGCGGCGCGAGCCGTCCCGGGTCTGACGGAGGGCACGCCGCATCCGACGGACGGCACGTCACCATCGCGCCATGCGGGACCGAACGCCCCGCATGGCGTGATTCGAACAACATCATCACACCCCTTACCGTTATCCTCCTTGGTCACAGGCGTACGCTGTATGGCTGTTACAGGCTGACGCCTGCCGCTTCCCGGCGACATGCGCAGCGGGGGGACCGGGATCGGGAGTAGGACGTTGTTGGAACATTTGGGGTCGCTGACCAACACCCCATGGATCTATGCGGTGATCGGGGCATCCGTTCTGCTCGATGTCTTCCTGCCCGTTCTGCCCAGCGGCGTTCTGGTCATCACCGCCGCCACCGCGGCCGCCGGCACCACCGTTGACGCCGTCGGCGTGGTGCGCCAGGCCGGTGCGGCCGACTTCCCCGCCATGTTCGGGCTGATGCTGTGTGCCGCGACCGCCTCCGTCCTCGGGGACATGGTCGCCTACCGGCTGGCCTGGCGCGGCAGCGAGCGGCTCGACCGCGCGATCGCCCGCTCCCGCCGACTCACCTCCGCCCAGGAGAAGTTGGGCACCGCGCTGGTGCGCGGCGGCGGTCCGCTCGTGGTGATAGCCCGCTTCGCGCCCGCGGGACGCTCGGTCGTCAGCCTGAGCGCGGGCGCGGCCCACCGGAGGGTGAAGGAATTCCTGCCGTGGTCGGTCGTGGCCGGGATCGCCTGGGCGGCGTACAGCGTGGCCCTCGGCTATGTCGGCGGCCAGTGGCTCGGCGCCACCTGGCTGGGCACGGCGGTCTCGGTGCTCGCGCTGTTCGCGGCGGGCGCCGGGGCGGCGTATGTGATGAAGCGTCCGGCCGAGAGTGCGGCCCGGCCGCTCCCCGGGAGCCCGGCCGGGCAGCCGCTGCCCGGCGCCCACCAGGCGCGGTAGGCCCGTGTCGGCGACCGATTACGGATCGGCCCGCGATACCGGCTACGGTCCCTGCATGCGTACCCCCACCGCGCCGGTTCCGGCATGCTGACCCGCGCCGCAGGGATGGTCGCCGCGTTCCTCGCCGGCCTCGCCCTGGTCGTCGCCGCGGTCCTGGTCGTACGGCATCTCACCGAGCCCTCGGAGCCCGATCTGCCGGTGGTCCCCGACGCCAGGCGCCCCGTGGTGGAGGCTGCGGTCCGCACCTGCTCCCCACTGAGCGTGCCGCTGCTGGCCGCCCAGATCGACGCGGAGAGCGGCTGGCGCCGGGACGCGGACTCCGGGCACGCCCAGGGCATTTCGCAGTTCTCGCCGGTCACCTGGAAGGAGTGGGGCCGGGACGGCGACGGCGACGGGGACGCCGACGTCTGGGAGCCCCGCGACGCCATCCCCTCACAGGCCCGCTACATGTGCCATCTGTACGAGGTGGTCAAGGTGGTCCCGGGCAGCGGGACCAGGCTCGGCTCGACCAGGCTCGCGCTCGCCGCGTACAACGCGGGGCCGAACGCGGTGCTCCGGGCGCGCGGCATCCCCAAGATCCTCGAGACGCGGGAGTACGTCGACAAGATCTTGAAGGAGCTGCTGCCCAAGTACCGGGAGAGCGAGAAGAGGTACCAGGAGAGTGAGGCGAAGCACACCGGCAGTGCCTCCGCCTCACCGTCCACTCCGGTCTCCCCCTCGCCCTCCGGCGATCCGTCCGGGCCCGCCTCCGTCTCCTCACCGGCGGCTACGCGTCGGCCGTGATGAAGTCCTCGACGGCCCGTACGAGTTCCTGGGGCGTCTCATCGGCGGGGTAGTGCCCGGCGTACTCCAGCTCCACCAGCTCGGCGTTGACGTACCAGCGCAGCCAGGTCCGCCGCATCACCTCCGCCGTGAGCGCCGGGTCGTGGGCGCCGACCACGATCCGGACCGGCACCTGGGCACCGGCTATGTCCTCGTGGAAGTCCTCCAGCGCCCAGGAGTCCAGCCACGCGCGCAGCGCCTTGGGGTCGCTGTGCTCCACTGAGTGCCGCACCATCAGATCCAGCCAGGCGGCCGGGTGGCGGCTTCCGGTGGTGAGGTCGATGATCTCCCTGCGGTTCTCCGGACGGTCGGCGGCCGCCGCGAACAGCTGCCACTGCTCGCCCTCCATCGGCACCCCGCTGGCCGGCACCGGTGCGACCCCGACCAGCCGGCGGACCCGGTCCGGGGCGGCGGCCACGACGCGCTGGACGACGGCCGCGCCCATCGAGTGGCCGATGAGCGAGAACCGCTCCCAGCCGAGGTGATCGGCGAGCGCGAGCAGATCGCCCCCGGCCTCGCCGGTGGTGTACGCGCCGGGGATGTCGCGCGCCTCGCCGTAGCCGCGCAGATCGGGCAGGGCGTAGGTGAACCCGCGCCGGTCGATGTGCGGCAGCATCGCGGCGTACGCGGCCCGGTCCGAGAACCAGCCGTGCACCGCCATCACGCGGTGCGGCCCGTCGCCGACGGTCTCATACGGTGGAACGAGGGGTGGAACGATCGGTCCCATGGCACCTCCGGTCCCAGTCGAATACGGGCGCGCGGCGCGTGCCCGTGGGGGACAACGGTGACGTCTCCCGCTTCGGGTGGGCAAGCCCGATGCGCATATGCGTGCCCGCGATACGCCCCGGGAAGGGGGCGCATCGCGGGCGCGTGGTCGTCCGTGTGGCGCAGGGTGCTACGGATAGTTCACGAGGTTCGCCACATTGCTGCCGGAATTGGATGGCCCGCCCGTGTTGTTGATGACATGGCTGATGGTGCCGGTGCCGCCGAGGGACACGGTGACCATGTGGTGGAAGCGGACGCCCGGGGTGTCGGGGACCTCGAAGGCACGGGCCGCGACCACACCGGGATTCACATTGAAGTAGCAGTAGCTGCCGAGGCCCCACGCCTCGTGGCTGGTGACGTTCGGCCCCACCTTGTAGGCGGCGTAGCCCTGGGTGTTCCCGTTCGTCCAGGCGCCCTGGTTGGGCGGGTCATAGGGCATTTCGTTCTGGTAGAAGTACGTCCGGCCGCCGTTGCCGTTCCAGATCGTCTGGTACTGCTGGTAGTGCTCGACGAACAGGCCGTACATGGTGACGTCGTCGCCGTTGACGGTCAGGCCGTTGGCGGCGGTGTTGGCGTTCCAGCCGACGCCGTCACCGTGGTCGGCCCGCCAGATCCACAGATGGTCGCCGATCACGTTCGAGCTGTTGACCACCAGGCTCCTGGACGCCTTGCCGACCCCGGCCCCGCCGACCCGGAAGAACACATCGTGCAGGGAGGTCGGGTTCGCCGCGTGCCGCGCGGCGGCCCCGCCCGGGCCCACCTCCATCAGCGTGGCGGAGTTCACCGTACCGGCGTCGAAGAGCAGCCCCGCGACCTTGACGCCGTCGACGTCGGCGACCGACATCGCGGTCACGCCGTTGTCGGGGACGAGGGTGGCGAGCCCGAGGCCGAGGACGACCGTGTCGGGCCGGGTCACCTTCAGCGTCTCGCCCAGGTGGTAGACGCCCGGGGTGAACAGCAGGTGCTTGCCCTGGGCGAGCGCGGCGTTGATGGCCGCCGCGGAGACCCCGGGCTTGGCGATGAAGAACTGGTCGATGGGCAGCGACGACCCCGCCGGGGCGCCACCGGCCCAGGTGGTGCCCTGGGAATTCGACCGCGTCGCGGGCACGAAGACCCGGTAGGCGCCCGCCTGGTCCACGTAGAGGAACGGCTTCTCCCGGACGGTCGGGGTCTGGTTCACCACCGTGAAGGGCGGATTGGGGAAGTTCCCCGAGGGCGCGTTGACGGCCCCCACGAACACCATGTTCCAGTTGGACCCGGACCAGCTCCCCCACTGGGTGTTCCGGGAGAGCCACTGCTGCTGCGAGCCGGAGCGCACCTGGCCGTCGATCTTCGTGTCGGCCATGAATCCGCCGCTGGACCAGCCGCCGTCATCGAGCTGGAGCGAACCGCGGACATGCATCCGGCGGTACGGCGCGGCCTGGGAGACCGCCCAGCGGTCGGTGCCCGAGGCGGGGGTCACCGACAGGTTCTCCGCGCCGCGCCAGAAGTTCTGGGTGGCGTTCCCCTGGAACCAGTCGGCCTCGGCGTGCACCGCACCGTTGATGGTCACATCGTCCGGTGACATCCCCAGGCCCAGCACCTGGGTGTAGAAGCCCACGTTGACGTCGGCGCTGTAGGTGCCCGGCTTGAAGAGCACCGCGTAGCGGCTGGAGCCGAACTGGTTCCGCTCCTGCTGTTGGAAGATGGAGTTCAGCCGGCCCTGAATGGTCGACGCGGGCATCGTCGGATCGAAGACGGCGACGTTCGGGCCGAGGTCGGGGCCGCCCGGGTCGCCGGGGACCTCGGCCACCTGGAAGGACTGGGCGGCACTGCCGTTGCAGGCGTACTGCTGGAGCTGCGTCCCGTCCTGGGTGGCGGCGCCGGGCACATCGAGGCACTTGCCGCTGTGCCGGTTGACGAAGTGATACGCCCCGCCGCCCTCGTCCACGGCCTGCCACTGCTGGTTGTCGCCGCCGCCGTAGGTCCACAGCTGGACGGCGGCGCCATCGGCGGTGGACACATCCGTCACGTCCCACGCCTGGGCGGCGTCGTTGCGGTTGTCGACGCGGACGTAGCCGCCGCCCGTGGCCTCGAACTTCCACAGCTGGGCGGCCGAGTTGTTGCACGCGTACTGCTGGACGGCGGTGCCGTTCACCGTCGCCGCGCCGCGCGCGTCCACGCACTTGCCGCTGCCCTTGTTGACGGCGGTGGCCCAGCCCGTCGGCAGTGCCGCGGCCTTGGCGCTCGCTCCGGGGGCCGTCGCCAGGGCCCCGCAGACGGCGGTGAGCAGGGCGAAGACGGCCAGCAGCGCGGTTCTCCGGGGTTTGCGGGCTCTGGGGGCTCTTGAGGGTCTGGGGGCTCTTGGTCTTCGCATCGCGGAAGCCTCTCCTCGTGGGGTGGGGAAGGGCGCCCCGGTGCGGTCACAGGGCGGCCGCCGCGAACGCCTGCCAACTGACCCTCGTCATGGGCGAGTTGGTTGGTCTGTACCGCGGCTTTGAGGACGGTATGACCAGGGGATTCCGGTGTCAATACGCGCCTTAAGCCAAGCCGTGAAATCGTGCTGGGCCGAGTCGTACGTACGGGCGCGGCCGTGCCGGGTACGGGGCCGTGCGTCCAGGGGCCGCCCGTGCTGCGTACGGGCGAGCGGGACACCGGTGGCCGCGTGTCAGCCGCACCGCCCGAGGGCGCCCGTAGTCTCATGGCGGCTGTGGCGCGCGATATGGGCATCCGGAAGAACAACGGCCTCCGGCGCAACGGCGCCACCGCGCTGCGGCTCGTGGCCGTCGCCGCCCTCTACTACGCGGGCGCCAGGGTCGGGCTGCTCCAGGAGCTGGTGCGCGATCAGGTCACCCCGCTGTGGCCGCCGACCGGCATCGCCCTGGCCTGTCTGCTGGTGCTGGGCCCGATGGCCTGGCCGGGCATCGCCCTCGGCGCCGTCGCGGTCAACGCCCCCATCGGCCCGTCGCCCCTGGCGGTCCTCATGATCGTGGCGGGCAACACCCTCGCCCCGTTCTGCTCCTACCTGCTGCTGCGGCGCGTGGGCTTCCGGCCCGCCGTGGACCGGCTGCGGGACGCGCTGGTGCTGGTCTTCCTCGGCGCCCTGGCGGGCATGCTGATCAGCGCCACGGTGGGCACCGCAGCGCTGCTGCTGTCGGGCGCGCTCGCGGCGGGTGACTCCTGGACCGCCTGGTCGGTGTGGTGGACGGGCGACGCGATGGGCGTCCTGGTGGTCACCCCCGTACTGCTGGTGCTGCGCCGCGCCCGGCTCCCGCGCGGCGTCGGCCCGTACCGGCTGCTGGAGGCGACGGCCCTGCTGCTGGGCACCGCGGCCGTCGCGCTGGTGGCCATGCGGGCGGAGGTCAGCCTGCTCTTCCTGGTCTTCCCCTTTCTGATCTGGGCCGCCCTGCGCTTCCAGCTCGCGGGCGCCGCCCCGTGCTCGCTCATCGTCACGCTCCTCGCGATCGCCTCGACGGCGGAGGACACCGGCCCGTTCTCACACCATTCGTTCCCGGCCCAGATGGTCATCCTCCAGGCGTTCAACGGCTCGACGGCCCTGACCGCCCTGCTGCTGTCCGCGATCATCGCCGAACGCAATGCCACCCGCCGCCAGATCGAACGCGTCTGCGCCCAACTGGCCGACGTGGTCTTCCGACTGACCCCCGACGAGCCCCGCCCACCCGGGGGCGACCACTCCCCGGACCGGCGCTAGCGGGCCGTCCGCCGACCGGTCGAACCGTCATTCCGCCGGGGGCCGGACCCGCGCTGTTGGGCCCGGCCCCCGCCGTGTCCGAGTTACGCGAGCAGCCCAGCAAGCGTGAATAAGGACGGTCATACGCTAGGGCCCGGCACTGACAACGGGGCTCCCCGCCGGGGATGCGCGGGGTGTGTGCGGCCGGTTTGCACCACCCCGCCCCCGGTCGAACGCATGAGCGATTCGCCAAGGGCAGAACGTTGTCCCCTTCCCGTCGGGCGCCACGCTCCTACCCTGAGGGGGTGAGCAGCCACGCGTCGAACCGAGCCCGCGTCATTCCCCTGCGTCCGGCCACCGCGGACCCGGCGCCCCGGGCGGGAGCCACCGCCAGGGCCGGAGCCCCCGCCCCGGCGGCCCCCGCCGCTCCGGCTGGCCCGGGTGGACCCGGCGGACCCGGCGGACCCGGCGGACCGGAGCAGCCCGGCCGGGAGCCGGTGAAGGAGCCCCTGTGGCGGGATGTCGTCGGTGGCGTGCTGCGCCGCGAGCGCCTTGCCCAGCAGCGCACGCTCAAGGACGTGGCCGAGGCGGCCCGGATCTCGATGCCGTACCTCTCCGAGCTCGAACGGGGCCGCAAGGAGGCGTCGTCCGAGGTCCTGGCCGCCGCCGCCCGCGCGCTTGGCCTCGGTCTGGCCGACCTTCTCGCGATGGCCCAGGGCGAGCTGATCCGGCTCGTCTCCGGCGCTCGGCGGCGCGGCGGCGCGGCGGTGTCGGTCACGTCCCTCACGTCCGTCACGTCTGCCACGTCCGCCACCTCCGCCACGTCCGTCGTGGGCCGCGGGGCACCGGGGGCGCGGCACGCGGGGCGGCAGGGCGACGTACGCCTGGCCGCCTGAGGCGCCGAGCCCTCAGAAGGCCCGGGCCATCCGCCGGCTCAGCACCTCATCGGCGAGCCCGTACGCCACCGCCTCCTCCGCCGTGAAGACCTTGTCGCGGTCCATATCGGCGCGGAGCGTGGCGGCGTCGTGGGGGGTGTGGCGTACCAGCACCTCCTCGACCTGCGAGCGGATCCGTAGCATCTCCTTGGCCTGCAGGCTGAGGTCCGAGACCGTCCCCTGCTGACCGCCGCTCACCGGCTGCCCCAGCAGCACCCGGGCGTGCTCCAGCACGAACCGCCGCCCGGGGTCGCCCCCGGCCAGCAGCACCGCCGCGGTCGAGGCCGCCTGCCCCACGCAGAACGTGGAGATGGGGGCGGACACGAACGTCATCGTGTCGTAGATCGCCATCAGCGAGGTGAAGGAGCCGCCCGGTGAGTTGATGTAGATCGAGACCTCCTGCTCCGGGCTCGACGATTCGAGGTGGAGCAGTTGCGCGATGACGACGTTGGCGACGCCGTCGTCGATCTCCGTACCGAGGAAGATGATCCGCTCGGACAGCAGCCTGCTGTAGATGTCGTACGCCCGCTCCCCCTGGGTGGTGCGCTCGACGACCGTCGGAATCGTGTACTGCCCCATGTCAGATCCCCATCCTGCGCCGCGCCCCGGCGGGCCGTACGTCCGCCAGCGACTCCACGACCCGGTCGACCATTCCGTACTCCTTCGCCTGCTCCGGTGTGAACCACCGGTCGCGGTCGCCGTCGCGCGAAATGGTCTCCACGCTCTGGCCGGTGTGCTCCGCTGTGATCCGCTCGATCGACCGCTTCATGAATTCCAAGTTCTCGGCCTGAATCGCGATATCGGCGGTGCTCCCGCCGATACCGGCCGACGGCTGGTGCATCATGATGCGGGAATTCGGCAGCGCGTAGCGCTTTCCCATCGTGCCCACGGTGAGCAGAAACTGCCCCATGCTCGCGGCGAATCCCATGACCAGCGTGGAGACGTCGTTCGGAATCAGCCGCATCGTGTCGTAGATCGCCAGCCCCGCCGTCACGGAGCCGCCCGGGCTGTTGACGTAGAGGCTGATGTCCGACCGCGGATCCTCGGCCGACAGCAGCAGCATCTGCGCACACACCCGGTTCGCGGACACCTCGTCCACCTGTGTGCCGAGAAAGACGATGCGCTGGGTCAGCAGCTGCGCGGCCAGGTGATCGTCGAACCGCGTGGGTGCCGTATCCCCCTCCGTGGCGCGCGGGCTCATGGCCGGTTCCCAGCCGGTGGCGAATGTTCCCATCGGACCTCCCTGTGAATAACCGCGATCCGCATCGCCGCGGTCCTTTCACCATCGACCCAATTCGCTTGTCCGGTAAGGAATCTCGGCCCGCAGCAGATTCGCCCACGGCAGATCGCTCCGCGGCGCGGGGGCGGTCTCGCGGGGGCGTCCCGCCGCTCCCGAGGCAAAGGTCCCGCCACGGCCTGTCAGTCGTCTGGCCTAGGGTCGCCCGGATGGCCGAGCCCTCCTTTCTGACCGCTGTCCGGGAGTCGTACGACATGGTCGCCACCGAGTACGTCGAACGCGTCCCGCCTCCAGCCGAGATGGACCCGTTGTCCCGCGCGATGCTGGCGGGGTTCGCCGAACTCGTGCGGACGGCCGGTCGGGGACCGGTCGCGGACTTGGGGTGCGGCCCCGGCCGCGTAACGGCCCACCTGACCGGGCTGGGGGTGTCCGCCTTCGGCGTCGATCTGTCACCGAAGATGATCGGGCTGGCCCGCCACGCCTATCCGGACCTGCGGTTCACCGAGGGCTCCATGACCGCGCTGGAAACGGGAGGCGCCGAGCTCGGCGGCATCCTGGCCTGGTACTCCACCCACCACACGCCCCCGCGCTGGCTGCCGACGGTGTTCGCCGAATTCCACCGCACACTCGCACCCGGCGGCTTCCTGCTCTGGGGAGACTACGTCGGCGATGAACGGCTGCGGCCGACCCACGGCTATGGCCTTCCAGTGACCTACGAGTCACACCTCCTGCCCCTGGACCACCTGACCGACCTCCTGCGCCGGGCCGGACTCGTCGTCACCGCCCGACTGGAGCAGGAGCCCGGCGGACGCGTGCGAAGACCCCACGCCTGCCTCCTGGCCCACAAACCCGAAACGCCCTGACATGCCAGCTTCCTGCGGCGAGTCCGCCCCTTCTGACGCGCCTGCCGGTCCGGGGGATCCGTGCCGGGCCATGGAGTCGCGGGCGAGGGACGGCCGTTATTCCAGCCATGTCCCGTCGCGCATGATGACTCCCCCGGTGAGTTCCGGCTCGTCGCGCCAAGCGCGCACAGTCCTCGGGGCCACGCGTATACACAGGAAGGAGCCCTCTTCCGCGCGTGGGTCCCACCCGAACTTGTCGGCCAACGCCTTCGCCGCGGCTCCGGGCACGTGTTGGTCCGGGAAGCACTCGGCCTCGCCCTGGAGGAGGACCACGTCGAAGGTGTCCGGTAGGGACAGGCGCACGCGCGGCTCCTTGCGGAGCAGCGACCGATGGTCCCCTCGGCTTCCGAGCAACACCTGGGTCAGGTGCGGCCCCGTTCGCCGGGCAGGTGGAGGGCGGTGATGCCGGTGAGGACGACATCGATCCCGGCCAGGAACTGCTCGCGGTCGTCGTGCTCGCGCATCTGGGCCGCGACGGCATGGATGAACGGGTAGTCGTCGGGATCGAGTTCTTGCCATGCCTTCGACGCGGCGTCCAGGAATTGGGCGCGGTCCACGCCGGGCGCGAGGGTGCGGGCGCTCGCGTTGTTCGCGGCGTTCTGGCCCGCGGCGCCGAGGATGTAGTGCACCAGCGCCGAGGCCGCCGTGAACCAGTGGCCCTCGGGCACGCCCAGCGCGCGCACCTGTCGGCCGACGCTTTCGAAGATCCGCGGCGTCACCGAACCCCAGGGGCTGCGGGAGAGCTGGAGGGCGAGTTGCGTGGGGAGCCACGGGTGGTCCTCGATCGCGTCGAACAGGCCGAACGCGATGGCGCGGATCTTGTCCTGCGGCGAGTCCGGGGATTCGGCGGGCTTGGTGGGTTTGGTTGGGTCGGCCCGCTTGGTGGGCTTGGGCGGCTCGAGGCACTCGGCCGCCAGTGCCGCGGCGACGACCGCGTCGGTCGCGGCGTCCAGCAGCTCGTCCTTGTTCGCCACATGCCAATAGATCGCCCCGGGGCCGGTGGCAAGACGCTCGGTCAGCGCCCGGAAGGTCAGTCCGCCCTCGCCCGCCGTATCGAGCAGTTCGACGGCGGCCTCGACGATGCGCTCCCGGGAGAGCGCATCGGTGCGCCGTGGTGACCGGCGGGTCCGTGCTGTTGCCATGCCGCCATTTTGACATGACTGGAGCATTGTTCCACCATGGAGCGACGTTCCATCATGGAGCGGCGTTCCAAAGCTGGAGCGACATACCCGCGAGGTTGGCCGGACTGGTACCGGGCGGTCTCGATTCCGAAGGATCCGAGGGATCCCCGGCAGAGGAGTCACGATGCGCACTCCCGTCACGATCGTCGGCGCCGGACTCGGCGGCCTCACGCTCGCCCGCGTCCTGCACGTCCACGGCATTCCGGCCACCGTCTACGAGGCGGAGGCCTCCCCGATGGCGCGCTCGCAGGGCGGGATGCTGGACATCCATGACTACAACGGCCAACTGGCCGTGCGGGCCGCCGACCTGATGGACGAGTTCCGCGGTCTCGTGCTGGAGGGCCGCCAGGCGATGCGGGCCCTCGACCGGGAAGGGACCGTCCTGTTCGACAAGGCCGACGACGGCACGGGAGGACGCCCCGAGGTGCAGCGCGCCGAGCTGCGGCAGATGTTGCTCGACTCGCTCCCGGACGGCACCGTCCGGTGGGGCCACAAGGTCAGCGGGGCCCGTGCCCTCGGCGAGGGCCGTCATGAGGTGACGTTCGCCGACGGCGGCAGCGCCGTCGTCACGAGTGCGCTGGTCGGCGCGGACGGCGCGTGGTCACGGATCCGGCCGCTGCTGTCCGCCGCCGTACCCGAGTACACCGGCGTGTCGTTCGTCGAGACGTACCTGTACGACGCCGACACCCGGCACCCCGCCGCCGCGAAGGCGGTCGGCGGCGGGTCGATGATGGCGCACGCGCCGGGCAGGGCGATCCACGCGCACCGGGAAAGCGGCGACACCCTGCACACCTACGTACTGCTCCCCCGGCCGCGGGACTGGTTCGCCGCGATCGACTTCACCGACGCCGCCGCGGCCACCGCCCGGATCGCGCGGGAATTCGACGGCTGGGCACCGGAGCTCACCGCGCTGGTCACCGACGGCGACACCCCGCTGGTCCTGCGCCCCCACTACGCCCTGCCGATCGACCACCGGTGGGACCGGGTGCCGGGGGTGACCCTGGTCGGCGATGCCGCCCACCTCACGGCCCCGAACGGCGAAGGCGCCAATCTGGCCATGCTCGACGGCGCAGAACTCGGCACGGCCCTCGCCGCGCACCCCGACGACGTGGAGGCCGCGCTCGCCGAGTACGAGCGGGCCATGTTCCCCCGCAGCGCCGAGGTCGCCGCCGAAGGCATCGGCAGCGACGAGCTCATGTTCGGCGATGACGCGCCGCACAACCTGGTCGGCATGTTCAGCGAGTTCTTCGGGCAGGAGCAGGCCCAATGACCCGGTGGACCCCGGCTGCGGTCTCCCCCTCCTCCCTACTCCCCCTCGGGCTCGAAATCCTCCACGAAGTAGCTGTCATGCCGGATCCGGAAATCCTTCAGCTCCTCGCCACCGCGCTTTGACATCTCCGCGACCCGCTCGAAGTACTCCTCGCGCGGGGCGCCCGGGGAGAAGAGCAGCAGCATGGACATGAGCTCGTCGGTCGCGTTCTTGAAGGCGTGCAGTGCGCCGACCGGTACGTAGAGGAAATCGCCCTCGCGGCCCTTGACCCACTTCTCGCCGTTGTAGAGCTCCAACTCGCCGGAGAGGATGTAGAAGGACTCCGAAATGCCCTTGTGGAAGTGCGTCTTCGCTCCGGCGGAGTGCCCTGGCAACTCCATCTTGTACAGGCCGAATTCGCCGCCGGTCGACTCAGCGGTGGCGAGGTAGTGCGTAAAGCTGCCGCTGGGTGAGGAGATGTCGGGCGGCGTACTGGCCGGGCGAAAGGCCGCGCTCACCTCGCCCTTGTCGCCGTGGTAGCGGGGCTCCGGGTATTCGAGGAATTCCGGATGCGACATGACGCACTCCTCTTCTGGTCTTCTTCTGGTCTTCTTCTCGGCTTCTTCTCAGCGCAGGTCTCCACCAGCATGGTGGCTCCCGCCCCGGGAACGCGGCATCGCTCTCGCGAATGATCTCGGGTCGTCCCGGGCGGAGGGCTGGGGACCTAGGTCGCGCCGCGAAAACGCCGAGGTCGCGAAATACGACGCCTGGGTCCGGGCGTCAGCGGCGGGGTTCGAGCCTCACGTCGCCGCGGGTCAGCGCGCGGGTCGAGTCGCGGGCGAGCATGTCATGCGGGAAGCCGAGCGCGATCGCGCTGGCCTCGTTGAGGCGGGCCAGTTGGGAGGCGGTGAAGTCGAACTCCAGGGCGCCCAGATTGTCCTCCAGCTGCGCGGGGGTACGGGCGCCGATGATCGGTGCCGTCACGCCCGGGTTCCGCAGCGTCCAGGCCAGCCCGACCTGGGCGGGTGTGCGGCCCAGCTCCGCGGCGACCTCCTTCACGACATCGGCGATGGCGAGGTTACGTTCGGTGAGCGTACCCAGGGCGAAGTTGAAGCTCTTACGGGTGCCGTCGTCGGATGCGACGTTCGCCTCGGTCAGGTCGTCGCGGCTGTACTTGCCGGTGAGCACCCCACCGGCCAGCGGCGACCACGGGATCACCCCCAGCCCCAGCTCATGGGCCATCGGGATCAGGTCACGTTCCCCGGTGCGCTCGATCAGGTTGTGCCGGACCAGATCGTCCATGCCGCGCAAGATCTCCTCGACCGGTGTCGTGAAATCCCACAGGTGCAGATGGAGCAGATCGATATAGTCCGTATTCAGCTGTCGCAGACCGGCTTCCACCGATGCGAAGAGGCTCTTGCGGTGCGGACCCCCCGGAATTTGGATCGCCCGGCCTGCGCAGCGTCGTATATTTCGTCGCGAGCACCAGGCCTTCGCGGTTGCGGTGGTCACGGGTGAATTCGCCCAGCAGCCGCTCGGAACTGCCATTGGTGTAGGTGCTGGCGGTGTCGATGAAGTTGCCGCCGCGGGGGTGGCAGCGGCGCGGCGGAAATCGCCTGGGGCAATGCCCCAGACCCGTTTGAACGCCGTCCACCTCAGTGAGTTTAGACGAATACACGGGTCATCCGGCTCTTCACTTCCGGGGTCGTCCGACTCGGCCGTGTTCAATCGGCGTCATGAGCAACGACAGCAGTTCGCTGACCGCCCAGGACCTCGAGTTCCTGCGCCGCCCCCTGCACGGGTTTCTGTCCGTGGCCGAGGGGCCGGTGCCGCCACAGCCCCGGCCGGTGTGGTTCGAGGCCACCGCCGAGGGCACGATCCAGCTGTTCACGGCCCCGGACTCGGTCAAGGTGCGGCGGCTGCGCCGCGACCCCCGCGCCTCGATCGTCGTCGCGGCCCCCGTGGGGGAACGCGAGCGCTGGCTGTCGATCGCGGGCCGGACCACGGTGGAGCCGGACGGGGCGCATGAGTTGTGCGCCCGGCTGGCCGCCCGCTACTGGGACCTCGACGACCCGGCCCGCGCCGATGACCTCGCCGGGATCCTCGCCACCGAGCAGATTCGTCTCGTCATCCACCCGGAGACCGTGAGTCGCTTCGCCTATTGATGTCCATGTCAGGGATCGTGTCAGGGGCGTGACAGGCCGGTGTCAGGCCCGGCCGGGACCGTCTTGGGCATGAAGAGTTCGGCGATCGCAGTTTCCGGGCTGCGCAAGGCATATGGCGACAATGTCGTGCTCGACGGCATCGACTTCGAGGTCCCCACGGGATCGGTCTTCTCCCTGCTCGGCCCGAACGGGGCAGGCAAGACGACGACGGTGCACGTCCTGACGACACTGATGAGGGCCGACGCCGGGGCGGTGCGCGTCGCCGGGCACGACGTGCTGACCGGGATCAAGGAGGTACGCGCGGTCATCGGCGTGACCGGTCAGTTCGCCGCCGTGGACGATCTGCTGTCGGGCCGGGAGAACCTGCGGCTGATGGCGGACCTGAAGCGGGTGCGCTCCGGCGGTCAGGTGGTCGCGCGGCTGCTGGAGCGGTTCGACCTGACCGAGTCGGCGGACAGGATGGCGGCGACCTACTCCGGCGGTATGCGCCGGAAGCTGGACCTGGCGATGACGCTGGTCGGCAATCCGCGGATCATCTTCCTGGACGAGCCGACGACCGGTCTCGACCCGCGCAGCAGACGGGCGATGTGGGGGATCGTCCGGGAGCTGGTGGCGGACGGCACGACCATCTTCCTCACCACCCAGTACCTCGACGAGGCCGACCAGCTGGCCGACCGGATCGCAGTGCTCGACCGGGGCCGCCTGGTCGCCCAGGGCACTCCCGACGAACTCAAGCGCCAGGTGCCCGGCACCCATGTCCGGCTGCGGTTCGCCGGTCTCCGGGAGCTCGACGCGGCGGCCGGGGCCCTGCCCGGGTCCACGCGGGACGACCAGGAGCTGACCCTGCGCGTTCCCAGCAACGGTGACTCGACGTCGCTGCGGGCCCTGCTGGACAAGCTCGATCAACAGGCGATCACCGCGCAAGAGTTCTCGGTGCACACACCGGACCTCGATGACGTCTTCTTCGCCCTGACCGGTCACGCCACGCACCCCACACAGGCCGCCACACAGGACTCACGGGCCGCTCGGGCAACCACGGAGGCGATCGCGGAATGAGCACGATGAGCACTCTCTCGACGTCGTTCGGCGACGCGGCGATCATGTTGCGCCGTAACGTCAAGCACACGGTCAGGAATCCGGTCACGGTCTTCCAGGCGGTCCTGTTCCCCGTTGTGATGATGCTGATGTTCGTCTACGTCTTCGGCGGCGCCTTCAAGGTCACGGGCGCGTATGTCGACTACGCCGTACCCGGCCTGACCGTCATGGCCATCACCTACGGGCTGGGCCCGACCGCGGCGGCTGTGAAGGGCGACATGGCGAAGGGCATCAACAACCGGTTCAAGGCCATGGACGTCTCGCACGGCGCCGTACTGGCCGGTTATGTCGTCTCCACCACGGTGCGCAGTCTGATCGCCGACGCGGTCATCGTCGGCGTCGGCTTCGCGATTGGGTTCCGTCCGCATGCGAGCTTCGTCCAGTGGCTCGCCGTGATCGGCCTGATGCTGCTGCTCGCCTTCGCGACCAGCTGGCTCACGGTCGCCCTGGGCCTGGCCGCGAAGACCGTGGAGTCGGCGGGCATGGCCACCGTGCCGCTGATCATGTTGCCGTTCCTGAGCAGCGCGTTCGTACCCGCGGACACGATGGGGACCGGGGTGCGGCAGTTCGCGGAGTACCAGCCCTTCACCCCGATCATCGAGACGCTGCGCGGACTGCTGTCGGGTGGCCGTCCGTCGACCGGCGACGCGTTCGCGGCCGTCGGCTGGTCGGTCGGGTTCGCGCTCGTCGGGTACGTATGGGCGGTCGCCACGTTCAGGAGGCGAGCGTGACCTCGGTGCAGAACGCGAGCGCGACCTCGGCTCAGGAGGCGAGCGTGACCTCGACCAGCCGGGACCAGCTGGTGCGCGTCCCGTCCCGAGTCGCCTCGGCGAACTTCGCCTCGCCGAGGCGGCATCGCGCGGCCCGCTCGATCCGGGCCAGGTCCGGGTGGGCGCGGTCCCGCAGCCCGCGTACGCCCACGCTCGCCGCGAGCAGCCGCGCGGCCTGCCCGTGCTCGCCGCGGCGCAGCGCCAGGTCCGCGACCCCGACCAGCACATGCGCGATCATCAGCCCGTGTCCCACCTCGTACGCCGCCTCGCAGGCCGCCGCGCGGTGCGCCCGCACCTCACCGAGGTCATCGGCGAGGTAGCCGAGCAGATCGTGCGTCAGCGCGCGGAAGTCCGCCCGTTCCGCCTCGTCGCCCAGCAGGGTCGTCGCGAGGCGGAGGTGCCGGTGCGCCTCCTCGGCGTGGCCGTTCCACCGGGCGAGTTCCGCCCTCGAGAAGGCCAGCTCGGCCAGCGCCTCCGGCCAGGTGACCCGCTCCGCGCACCGCTGCGCCTCGGCGATGGCGGCCCCGCAGGCGTCCTCGTCGCCCTGCAGCCAGTACAGCTGCGCCTGCCGGGACCGCATCCGGATGACGTCCTCCGCGGCGCCGATCTCGCTGACCACCGCGATCGCCTGCTCGTAGTGCGCACACGCTCCGGCGAAGTCGCCGCGTACGGCGAGCAGGTTCGCCAGCTCGGTCAGGGCGAGCGAGATCCCGTACCGCTCGCCGAGCGCCCGGAACTCGGCGAGCGCGGCCTTCAGATGGGCCTCCGCGGTGGGGGCGTCCTTGGCGTTACGCGCGTCCCGGCTGACCTGGGCGTTTTGCCCGTCGCGCGCGTCTCGGCCGACCAGGGCGTTGCGCTCGTCGCGCGCGTCCGGGCCCTCCCGCGCATCCCACCCGTCCCGGCCGTCCTGTCCGTCCCGTCCGAACGCCACCCGCATCTTGCCCATGTGCCACCGGGCCAGCGCGCGCACCCAGGGGTCCTCGTCGTTCAGCAGTGGTGCGAACGCGGTCAGGGCCGCTTCGGGCGTGTGCAGCATGCGTTCCAGCACCGCGATGAACTTCACCCCCGGGTGGTGGCCGCCCCGGCCGAGCCGGTGCGCCTCGTGGATCCACTTAGCGGCCTGCCGCTCATCGCCCAGCCCGGACGTCACGAAGTGCACGATCAGCGCGTACACCGTGGCCCGTACGCCATCGGGCACCTCCCCGGGCGTCCTGGTGGCCGCGGTGATCAGCTCCAGGCCCTCGGTCCTGCGCCCGCCGAGCCACCAGTACCAGCCCGCGCCCGCCGCGAGACGCATCGCCTCCCACGCCTCGCCCGCCGCGAGCGCGCCGCGCATCGCCGTACCGATGTTGTCGTGCTCGGCCTCGAGCGTGGCCAGCCACTCCACCTGTTCGGCGCGGCGCAGCCGCGGCTCCGCGGTCTCGGTGAGCTCGGTGAAGTGGGCGAGGTGCGCACGGCGCACCAGGTCCGACTCCCCCGCCTCCGCGAGCCGGTGCCCGGCGTACTCCCTGATCGTGCCGATCATGCGGTAGCGCGGGGCGCTGCCACCCTCGGCGATCAGCAGCGACTTCTCGGCGAGCGCCGTCAGCAGCTCCAGCACCTGTTCCCGCTCGACTGCGCCGCCGGCGCAGACCCGTTCGGCGGCTTCCAGGCTCGCCCCGCCCGAGAACACCGAGAGTCTTCGCAACACCGCCCGTTCGGCGTCGGTGAGCAGCTCCCAGCTCCAGTCGACCACCGCGCGCAGCGTCTTGTGCCGGGGCAGCGCGGTGCGGCTGCCGCTGGTCAGCAGCCGGAACCGGTCGTCGAGCCGGTGGGCGAGCTGTTCGATGGACATGGTGCGCAACCGGGCCGCGGCGAGTTCGATCGCCAGTGGCATCCCGTCCAGCGCCCGGCAGACCCGCACCATCGTGGCCAGGGTGTGGGCGTCGTCCGCGAGGCCGCGGCGTACCGCCCCGGCACGGTCCCGCAGCAGTTGGACGGCGGGCGCTGACCCGATCTCGTCCGGGCCCGCATCGCCCTCCGGCAGGGCCAGCGGCTCGACCGGCCACAGGGCCTCGCCGGTGATGCCGAGCGGTTCCCGGCTCGTCGCCAGGATCCGCAGCCGTCGACACTCCCCGAGCACCCGGTGGGCGAACACCGCCGCGGGCTCGATCACATGCTCGCAGTTGTCCAGGATCAGCAGCGCCTCCCGCTCGCGGACCGCGGCGATGAGCCGGTCCGTCAGGTCGGTCAGCTCTGTCAGGTCTGTCAGGACGGTCAGGTCCGTCAGGTCCGTCGGGTCCGTCAGCCCGGCGTTCGGTGCCTCGCCGAGCAGGGCGTCCCGCAGGCCCAGCCCGGCGAGGGCCAGCCGTGCCACGTCCCCGTCCGCGCCGATGGCGGCGAGCTCCACCAGCCAGGCCCCGTCCGGCAGTTCGCCGAGCAGCGTGCGCGCGGTCTCCGTGGCCAGCCGGGTCTTTCCCCCACCGCCGGGCCCGATCACGGTGGTCAGCCGGTGCTCGGCGATGAGCCCGCGGACCGCGGCGACATCGGCGTCCCTGCCGACGAAGCTGGTCAGCTCGGCGCGCAGATTGCTCTTACGGTTCGCTTCCCGCCGCCACGGTTCGCGCCGCCCGAGCTCGCCCCGCCCGAGCTCGCCCCGCAACAGCGCCATGTGCAACGCGGCCAGCTGCGGTGCGGGGTCGGCGCCCAGCGCGTCGGCCAGCGCCTCCCGCGCGCGCTGGTACACCTGCAGCGCCTCGCTGTCCCGGCCGGCCGCGACGAGGGCGCGCATCAGGGCGCCGACGAGCCGTTCCCGTACCGGATGCGCCGCCACCAGGTCGGTCAGCTCCGCCACCAGCTCCGCACCGCGCCCGAGGGCGATCTCCGCGTCGGCCCGCTCCTCGGTGGCGGTCAGCCGCACCGCCTCGAGCCGTACGACCGCGGCGTCGAAGGCGGCGCTGTCCCGCAGCCCGACGTCCTGCAGGGCCGCACCGCGCCACAGCTCAAGCCCCTCGCGCAACAGCCGCACCCGCTGCCCAGGCCCGTCCTCGGCAGGGGCCGACCCGTCCTCCTTACGGGCCTGACTCGCGACGACGAGCCGTTCGAACCGCACGGCATCGACGGCGTCCGGCTCCACCATCAGCCGATAGCCGTCCGTCTGCCCCTCGATCACCCCGCACGGCAGCGCCTTCCGCAGCCGGGACACCAGGCGCTGCAGGGCGTTCGCCGCGTCGGCGGGCGGACGCTCCCCCCAGATCCAGTCGATGAGCGACGCCTTAGGGACCACCTGCCCCGGCCTGAGCGCAAGGGCGGCCAGCAGTCCGCGCAACCGCGCCCCGTCCACCTCGACCAGGCGGCCGTCGTCCGCGCGCACCTCCAATGGGCCCAGCATCCCGATCCGCACCCGCTGATTTTGCCACGGGTGCGGCGCGAGGCACCTCGGGCGCCGATGGGCTCGAGGAGGCGGCCTGATGGCTCGCGCACATGGGAGGATCGGGCCATGTGCGCACCGCCGCCGTTCGGGGAGCAGTCGCCGTTCGGGGAGAAGCTGCCGTTCGGGGAGAAGCTGCGGGCCGAACTGGGTTCGCCCCGCCGGGCGCGCAGGCTGGACAGCAGTCCGCGATCGCGGGTGTGGCGGGCCGAGCTGTCCGGCACGCCGGTGGCGGTCGTGGTGGTCAAGCAGCTCACCGAGGGTCCGGAGGCCGCCGAGAGGTACGCCCGGGAGGTGGCCGCGTTACGGCTCGCGTCCCGGGTCGACCCGCCCGTCGCACCAAGGCTCCTCGGCACCGACCCCGCCGAACGGGTGCTGGTCCTGGAGGACTTGGGCGAACAGCCGCCCGCCGACGACTGGGTGATCGGCTACGCCGAGTCGCTGGCCCGGCTCCACGCGGCCACCAGTCCAGCTGACATCGGCCTACTCCCCGCCTGGTCCGGCCCCACAAGAGAGGACATCGACGCCTTCCTCGGGCTGGCCCAGACACTCGGCCGCACGGCGCCCGACGGGGCGCGGACCAAGCCGCACGAGGCGGTACGGACCGAACTGGACGCCCTCGTCAACCGCCTGGCCCACGCGCCCGGGCATGCCCTGCTGCACGGCGATCCCTGCCCCGGCAACGACCTCCACACCGCCAGCGGGGTCAGGTTCATCGACTTCGAACAGGCCGCGCTCGGCAATGGGCTCATGGAACTCGCCTACCTCCGCATCGGCTTCCCGACCTGCTGGTGCGCCACGGCCCCGGCCCAGCCCCTGCTGAACGCGGCGGAGGCCGCGTACCGCACCGCCTGGCGCCAGGCGACGGGCACCGACATCCAGGGCGACCTCACCGACGCGTGCGCGGGCTGGCTGCTCCGAGGAGACGCACTCGTCGAGCGAGCCCACCGGGGAACCACCGACCACCTGTCCGAGCTCCCCCACCGGGACTGGCGGTGGGGCACGGCGACGGCCCGGCAACGGCTCGCCCACCGCCTGGGGATCGTCGCCCAGATGACCACGAACGGCAGCGAACTCGAGCACCTGGGCCGGCTCGCCTCGGCCATGCGCGACGCGATGCTCACCCGCTGGCCCACGCTCCGCCCACTACCCGCACAACGGCCCGAGTGAGTCCCCCAGCCCCCGGCCAGAGCCACGACCGCTTCACCGCGGCCTCTCCTGACGTTCGCGCGACAGGGCTCTCTCACGTCTCCCATGAAGTGCCCTGCCCAGGGCGAGGCGGCGGCCGTACCCTGACGAGACCGACGCCACCGAGGGGGCACCCGTGGAAATCCCCGAAGACCTCAGCATGGGCGAGACCATTGAACTCCTGCGCGAATCCCGAGGGATGAGCCGCGCCGTTCTCGCAGGGCTCTGCGGACGCGGCCCCGACTGGTTGAAGAAGATCGAGCGAGGCGAGCGTGAGCTGAGGTCTCATACGCTGCTCCTGCGCCTGGCGGCCGCGCTCCAGCTCTCGGATCTTTCCCTGCTCACCGGCGGCCCGCCTGGGGTCGTTCAGCCCGTGCCTCTCGGCAGGCTCAACCATCCCGCCATGCCCGAGATCTGGGGCGCGGTGATGGAGCGGAGTTTCGCCCCGTCCCCGTCAGCCCCCGTCAACGTCGCCGTACTCCAGGGCCGCATTGACCAGACGTGGCACCTGTGGCACACGTCCGAGCGGAATCGCACCGAAGTCGGCGCGCTGCTGCCCGACCTCATCCGCCAAGCAGAGACCGCCGCACGCACGCTCGAGGGCGACGACCGCCGTACCGCCCACGTCGCCCTCGCCGACGTCTACCGGCTCACCGGCCAGGCCACCGCATACGTAGCTCCGGCCGAACTCGCATGGGTCGTGGCGGACCGGGCGCTCGCCGCCGCCCACCAGGCCGACGACCCCGCCGCCATCGCAGCCGCCGCGTGGAACATGGGCAACATCCTGCGCGAAACGTCCTACCCAGACGAGGCCCTGCGGGTGGCGACCGAAGCCGCGGATCTTCTCCGCCCCCACCTGGACGGGGCCCCTGAGGACTGGCGAGGGGTCTACGGCGCGTTGCAGCTGCACGCCGCGGTGACGTGCGCTCGCGAGGGCCAGGAGGGCAACGCGTGGCGGTACTGGGACGCGGGCAACCAGGTCGCCAAGTCGTTGCCCGCCGCCTACGTGCACCCGTCGACAGTGTTCGGGCGGGCGAACGTCGACTTCCACGCCGTCTCCGTGGCCACGGATCTGCGTACGTCCGGAAAGGCGCTCTCGCTCGCGGATGAGGTGGACCCGGACGTGATGCCTTCGAAGGAGCGGCGGGCGCGCCTGTGGGTCGAAGTGGCGCGCGGCCACCTGCAGCGTGGGGACCGTACCGCGGCGCTGCACGTGATGAAGATCGCGCATGCGATCGGCGCTGAGACGGTCGCCTACACGCCGTCCGCCCGCACGGTCGCCGCTGATCTATGGCGTAAGGCGCCGCGGGCGCTTCGCCCAGAGGCCGCTCGGCTCGCCGAGGCAGTGGGCGTGACGGCCGTTGGGTAGAGGGACAGCTCACATAGCGGGGACAGATTGTCCCCCTCCGCAATCCACTAGCACCCTACGGTGACAACTCCTTAACAGAGCGTCAACCGAGGGGCCGTTATGGCTAGCGTCGCACAGTGGCACGCATCGCCCCGCCGCGGGGCGTTGGTGATCACCGACAGCGGCACCGGGGAGGTCCACGTGCCGCTGTCCCTTTTCCACCTCGACCAGCACCAGGGCGATGTGGACTTGGTGCTGTCCCATACTGAGGCCACGGAGCTGCAGGAGTTCCTGTCCGTGCCGACCGCTGGCCGTGCCATCTCGGTAGCCGCTGCCCGATGAGCACGGAGCCCGATGTGACGACCCAAACCCCGCCGTGGGCACCACCGAACACCGAGGACGTCGAGGCGTTACCGGTGGGCATATGGTGGGACGCCATCTCCGCGCCCACCCCGGTCGCCGACCGCGCGCTGGACCTGCTCGGCGACCGGTCCGGAGCCGTCATCCAGGACAACACCTACGGCAAGACGTACTGGCTCATCGACACCGCCACGGCCACCGCCCGTAGTTGGCGCATGCGCCAGGTCCGCGTACTCGCCGAGCTCGCCGACGAGGGCACCCTCCTCGGCGTACCGCCCGCCTCCTGGAGGGCCGACCACCAAACGTACTGGCGGATCCCACTCGGCCCCGGCCGGTACCTGACCGACACCCATCACCTGATCCGCGCTCTGCGCCAGGCCCTGGATGACGTCCTCGGCCCGGAGCCGGACGGCCGACAGCTGTGCTACCGCTGCCAGCTCCCCACCGACGAGCCCGTCCCCGTCGCCATCGAGCACAGCGGCAGCGTCGCCAGCACGACCCTCTACGCCTGCCCGACCCATGCCCGGGACTACCCGCGCGACGCCGTCGCCCAGGCCGCCGCCATGCGCCGTGCCCTCCATCACGGCAGGACCCGATGACCACCACCCCCGAACACGGCCCCGCAGCCCTCGTCCTGGGTGCCTACCTGCGCTCGCTCCGGCTGGCCAAGGGCACCACGGCCGCCGAAGCAGCCGAGGCGATCGGCAGCTCAGAGAGCACACTGAGCCGGATGGAGACCGGCCAGGCGGGACACCGCTGGCAGGAGGTAGCCACACTGGCCAGGCTCTACGGAGTGACCGACTGGCCCAGCATCGCCGACGCCCCGCGCTGGACAGACTGGCAGTCAAGAGACCCCGAGCGTGCTGCAGGCACCATCCACGACAACACCGAAGGCTGGGTGGACCGGCTGCGCGCGTGCGAACACCACGCAACCGCCATCTGCGTCTACGCCTCGGCCACCGTGCCGCGCATCGTGCAGACCATGGGCTGCCCCGTGGACCATCTGACCCTTCTGACCACCGCCACCCAACCCCAGCGGATCCCGCCACACACCGTGCTCCCGGGCCAGACCCGACAGGACATCACCGTCATCCTCGACGGGGCGATGCTCCTGCGGACGTTCGCGAACCCGGCCGCGATGGCAGCACAGATGGCCTATCTGCAGCGCCTGCAGGAGTCCCCGCACGGCCCGCGAATCCTGGTGGTGCCCTTCCAAGCCGGGGTCCTCCCGCCGTCGGGCACCCTGCACCGCTTCCACCTCCACGGGCAAGAGCTCTTCGCCGAAGAGATCTGGAACGCCATCTACACCACCGGAGCCGACAGTCAGACGGCGCGCGACTGCCTCGCCGCCGGACTCGCCACCGCCAAGGATCTCAAGGCGAGCGCCGCACTGCTGGACATAGCCCGCAGGCGGTTCGAGCAACTGGCCAGGGACCCAAAGACCGACCCCCTGTTGGAGGAGCTGACGCCATGACGACGACCTCCAACGACCCGACCGTGGCCGGGACCGAGTGGCGCGCCGCCCTGGAGCACGCGGCGGGCTGCCCGGCCTGCCGGACCCCCGGTGCTGTCTGCTCGGAGGGCGAACGGCTGCTCCGCGCCCATGAGGAGGCCGCCCGGCGGGCGCGGGCAGGGAAGGACGGATGAGGCACCGTCGGCAGCCACCCGCCACGCGCCCCCGTACCGGCCGACGGCGCGCTGCGGCCCGCCCCTAGACACCCTGCGGTCGGTGCGGCCCAGGCGCGGCCACCGCCCACAGGGCAGGGACTCCGGCCCCGAAAACAGGACCGCGGGGCCGGAGTCCCCTCACAGAAGAGACCGTGGCGGCGGCACAGCTTGACGTACAAGCCGTGCGAGATCCCCAAGCGCATCGCCCGAGCACTCGCTGACCTACTGGAAAGGGCCCATCCGTGAGCATCACCAACGCGCCGTCCGCCGACGAACTGCGGCGGCACATGGCCGACCACCTCGTGCGGACCTGCCGCATCCGGTCAGGCATCCCCGACGCGGCCTCACGACAGGAGCAGGGCCGCGTCCCAGGCCGGGGCCTCGGCGGGAGCTCCGGCTGGCGGGGCGACGCGTCCGTGCAGGACCAGCGCGATCCCGGCCGCGCCCTCCAGCGGGTTCGGTGAGTCCTGGGTCCGCGAACCACCGGCAGCGGGCAGCACGGTGGGGAAGCCGTAGACCGAGCCGAGGGTGAAGCGGTCACCCAACCACTCCGCGAGTTCGTCCGCCCGCGCGGAGAGCGCGGGGGCGTCCAGCTCCTCGGCCATGCGTCCGGTGACCTGGAGCAAGCCCGCCGGTCCGTGGCACAGACCGGGATCGTTCAGGCCCCGCAGGCCGTCAGGGCGGGCGAGGACCTCTCGCATCGCGTCGGCGGCGCCACGTATCCACTCCTCCTCGCCCAACGCGACCCCCGCGAGGTGCAGTGCGCGGGCGATCCCCGGGGTGCCGTAGCACCAACTCGGGCGGCCCTCACCCGATCGGCGCTGCAACGCGGGCCGTCCGGCGGCCCGTTCCTGTGCGGCGGAGACCGCGCCGGGCCACCACGGCCCGGGTGTTCTCGTCGTCCTGGCGCCAGCTCATGAGCCAGTGGGCGAGGCGACGGATGGCGGTCTCCTGGTCGGGCAGCCATTCCCGGCCGGGCCCGCTCAGCGCTTGGGGCGATGGCGGGCTGAACCAGCCGGGCAGTCGGCCGCGTCCTCCGTGGTCGGGGTCACGGACCGGTTCGGTGAGGGTGGCGAGGTGGTGCAGTACGTCCCGGACGGCTGCCGGGTCGGACGGTTCGGCGAGGAAGTACCGGCCCAGGCCGGTCACGCCGGAGACGCGAGCGGGCCGATCGCGATCCGAAACGCACCGTAGGCATGGGGGCGTTCCGCGCACCTCAGTGTTTGCCGCAGTTTCGGCGCACGGCCCGTCGCCCGGGCGGGGAGTGCGCACAGTGATCGATCCGCGGGGCGGGCGCCGAGCTCGCCCTCGCACTGTTCGCGGCAGCGGGTCAGGCAGGCGTAGAGAGAGGGTGGGCGCAGACGGGTTCGAACCGCCGACATCTGCCTTGTAAGGGCAGCGCTCTACCGCTGAGCTATGCGCCCCAGAGGGGCTGTCAGCCTACAGGGTTTCCGGGGTGGGGCCGCAATCGTGGGGAGGGGGCGGGCCCGGGGTGGAGAAGTCCGCGGATCGCGAACCGAACCGAGCGCTGTGTTCGTCAGTGTCGGGTGGGAGAATGACATTCGGACCTGGGCGATCCATCGGGAGCGGGAAGTGGCGGCGTCATCTGCAGAGTGTGCGCGTCCGGCGCGCCATCCGCGTCTTCCGCGTCGTCCGGTCGATCGTTTTGGCCTGTTCGTCCGTCTTGTCCGACCTCTCCCTCCCCTCCGTGGGCGGCTCCGTGGGCGGCGCTCGCGTGGGTCCTCCGTGCTCGGGCTGGTGTTGCTGCCCGTGCCGTTGCTGGTCGCGGTGGGGTCGCTGTCTGTCTCTTAT
>NZ_LAKD02000077.1 GCF_000968685.2 Streptomyces antioxidans | reverse complement strand
CGCTGCCTGGAACGTGGCGTCTTCTGCTCCCTCGACGACCTCAAGACCGCCCTCGAGGACTGGATCAAGGTCTGGAACAGCAACGCCAAGCCGTTCAAGTGGACCAAGACCGCCGACCAGATCATCGACCGAATCTGCCGCTACTGCTCACGCATCTCCGGACCAGCTCACTAGGGCCGCTGCGGCTCCTCCGCCCGCACCTCTTCCTCGCGCTCCCCGTGCCCCTCGTGCTCCGCCACCTGCTCCTTCGTGGGCTTGGCGACCTGGCCGTCGCGGCCGAAGTAGCTCCGGGACAGCGAGACCCGCAGCCGCTCCTTGAAGGAGGGCTTCCGGGCGACCCCGGCCTCGTCGACCGACGGCGGCAGCTCCAGCGGCAGATACTGCTCGTACGCGGTCAGCGTGTACTTCTCCCCGGGCGAGAGCGGTTCGTGCACCTCCGTGTACTCGCCGTGCGGCAGCCGCTGGATGATGCCGCTCTCGCGGCCGTGCAGCAGTTTCTGCCGGTCCCTGTGCTGGAGGCCGAGACAGATCCGCTTGGTGATCACGAAGACCACGACCGGCACCACGAAGAAGCCGATCCGGCACGCCCAGGTGATCGCGTTGATCGACAGCTGGAAGTGGGTGGCGATGAGGTCATTGCCACCACCCGCCAGCAGCACCGCGTAGAGGCCGATCCAGGCGGCGCCGAAGGCGGTGCGGGTCGGGGCGTTGCGCGGGCGCTCATTGAGATGGTGTTCGCGCCTGTCACCGGTGATCCATGCCTCCAGGAACGGATAGAGCCAGATGATCAGCAGTACCGTGGGAAAGACCAGGAACGGGATCAGCACCCCCAACACCAGGGTGTGGCCCCAGAGGTTGATCTCCCAGCCCGGCATCAGCCGGATCAGCCCTTCGGAATAGCCCATGTACCAGTCGGGCTGGGCGTCGGTGGACACCTGGTCGGGCCGGTAGGGGCCGTAGGACCACACCGGATTGATCTGGGCGATGGCCGACATCAGGGTGGTGATGCCGAAGACCAGGAAGAAGAATCCGCCGGACTTGGCCACATAGACCGGCCAGAGGGGCGGACCCACGATATTCGTGTTCTTCTTTCCGGGCCCCGGCTGATGGGTGTGCTTGTGGTAGACGAGAAGAATCATATGGAGCGCCAGCAGCCCGAGCATGATGCCGGGAATCAGCAGCACATGCACCGTGAACAGCCGTGGCACGATCGCCGTTCCCGGGAATTGGCCGTCGAAGAAGAAGAACGACACATAGGTGCCGACGATCGGGACCGAAAGGATCGCGCCCTCCATGAAGCGCAGACCGGTGCCGGACAGCAGGTCGTCGGGCAGCGAATAACCCATGAAGCCGTCGAACATCCCCAGAATCAGCAGACCGGCGCCGGACAGCCAGTTGATCTCGCGCGGTTTGCGGTAGACGCCGTTGAAGAACGTCCGCATCATATGGACGAGCATGCTGGCGATGAAGACGATGGCCGCCCAGTGGTGGACCTGTCGCATCAGCAGTCCGCCGCGCACATCGAAGCTGATGTGCAGCGTGGACTCGTACGCCTGTGACATGCGGATGCCGCTCAGGGGTGTCCACCGGCCGTCGTAGACCACCTCGTTCATCGCCGGTTTGAAGAACAGGGTCAGATAGACCCCGGTCAGAATGATGATGACGAACGTATAGAGGGCGATCTCGCCGATCAGGAACGACCAGTGGTCGGGGAAGACCTTGCGCAGATTGGCCTTCGCCATCTTGAACAGGCCCACCCGGCCGTCGAACCAGCCGGCGAGGGCCTCGCCTTTTCCGGTGGGCGCGCGCCGACCGGATGGCTCATCGCGGAACCTCTGCCGGCGCTCCGGAAATGCTCTCATGTCTCAATGGGTTTACCAGGCATTCTCCCCGGATGACGGCGTCCTTCCGCCGGGTGGATCAGGGCGTAACCCCAATGAAGGACGAACGCCACGACCGGCTTGCGCCCGGGTGCGCACCTCCACCGCCGTCCCCGGCGCCGCCCGCCCCCCAGCGGGCGGCGCCGCGGACGCCTGGCCCGGTCAGGCCGCCGGAAGCTCTCCGGTGCGGGCCAGCCGGGCGTACCAGCGGGCACTGGACTTCGGTACCCGGGCCTGCGTCGGATAGTCCACATAGACGGCGCCGAAGCGCTTGCTGTAGCCGTACGCCCATTCGAAATTGTCCATCAGCGACCACAGGAAGTAGCCGCGCAGATCGGCGCCGTCCGCGATGGCCTGGTGGGCCACGGCCAGGTGGTCACGGAGGTAGTCGATCCGCCGCGGGTCGTGGACCGTGCCCTCCGCGTCCGGCTTGTCGTCGAACGCGGCGCCGTTCTCGGTGATGTACAGCGGCACGCCCGGCGCCTCACGGCTGTAGCGCATCAGCAGGTCGTGCAGCCCGGTCGGGTCGATCGTCCAGCCCATCTCGGTGCGCTCGCCCGGGGTCTGGTGGAACGCCACCCGCTCCGAACCCGGCCACGGGGAGTGGACGCTGGCGCCGTGGCCGTCGTGGCGGTCGGGCGAGCCGTCGTTGTCGGTGGCGGCTGATACCAATGACGGTGTGTAGTAATTGATGCCCAGCGCGTCCAGGGGGTGCTTGATGACGGCCAGATCGCCATCGCGGACGAACGACCAGTCGGTGATCGAGGCGGTGTCCTCGATCAGGTCGCTGGGGTACGCACCGCGCAGCAGCGGCCCGGTGAAGACGCGATTGGCCAGCGCGTCGATACGCCGCGCCGCGTCCAGGTCCTCGGGCTTGTCGCTGAAGGGCCGGACCACGGCCGGGTTGAGGCTGATGGCGAGCTGAGCGCGGGCGGGGAGCGCGGCGCGCAGTGCCTGGGAGCCGAGGCCATGAGCCAGGTTCAGATGGTGGGCGGCGCGCAGCGGGGCCAGCCGCTCGGTGCGGCCCGGGGCGTGCACCCCCGAGCCATAGCCCAGGAAGGCGCTGCACCACGGCTCGTTGAGGGTGGTCCAGAACTCGACGCGGTCGCCCAGCGCCTCCGCCACGATGCCCGCGTACTCGGCGAACCGCTCGGCGGTCTCGCGCTCCGGCCATCCGCCCCCCGCGGCGGAGCCGCTAGGGAACCGGGTCTCCAGCTCCTGGGGGAGGTCCCAGTGGTAGAGGGTGACCACCGGCTGGATGCCCGCGCCCAGCAGCTCGTCCACCAGCGAGCGGTAGAAGTCGAGCCCGCGCTGTACGGCCGGGCCCCGGCCGGTCGGCTGCACCCGTGACCAGGACACCGAGAAGCGGTACGCCCCCAGGTTCAGCTCCGCCATCAGCCGGACGTCGTCGCGGAAGCGGTGGTAGTGGTCCACGGCCACATCACCGGTGTCACCGGCGAGCACCTTGCCTGGGGTGTGGCTGAAGGTGTCCCAGATGGAGGGGGTGCGGCCGTCCTCCTGGGCGGCGCCCTCGACCTGATAGGCGGCCGAGGCCGCGCCCCACAGGAATCCGGGCGGGAAGGTAAGAGTCATGGAAGCGCTCCCAATCGAGGTCGTGGTGCGGCGGGAGAGGAGGGGGACAAGAGACGGTGGAGGGGAGGGGAACGGGGGAGCGGCGGGCCCGGGTGCGGGCCGCTCAGCCCTTGACCGCCCCCTGCATGATTCCCCCCACGATCTGCTTGCCGAACAGGACGAAGGCGATCAGCAGCGGCAGCGTGCCGAGCAGCGCTCCCGCCATGATCACCGACTGGTCGGGGATATAGCCGCGGCCCAGGCCGTTCAGTGCCACCTGGACGGTCGGATTGCCGGTCTGGGTGAGCGCGATGATCGGCCAGAAGAAGTCGTTCCACGCCTGGACGAAGGTGAGCATCCCCAGTACGGCCATGGCCGGGCGCGCCGCCGGGAAGACCACGTGCCAGATGATCCGCAGGCTGCTGGCGCCGTCCACCCGGGCGGCCTCGATCAGCTCGGTCGGCAGCGCCTGGGTGAGGTACTGCCGCATGAAGAAGACCCCGAAGGCGCTGACGAGCGTGGGCAGGATGACGGCCTGCAACTGGTCGGTCCACTCCAGCTTGGCCACCATCATGTACAGCGGCACGACGCTGAGCTGGGGCGGCACCATCATCGTCCCGATGGTGAGCATCAGCAGCAGGTTCTTGAAGCGGAAGCGCAGCTTGGCGAAGGCGAAGCCCGCGATGGTCGAGAACAGCACGGTCCCGGCCGCGATGGTCCCGGCCACCACGGCCGTATTGAGCAGCGCCGCGCCCATATTGGCGTCGTTCCACGCCAGATCGAGGTTGTGGAAGAGATTTCCGCCGAACCAGAAGGGCGGCGGGGTCTCGGCGAGCCGGGTGTTGGTGCGGGAGGCGGCGACGGCGGTCCACACCAGCGGGAAGAGCGAGCCCACGGTGAACAGGATCAGCACGGCGTAGGTGATCTTCCCGCCGTGCAGCTGCCGGCCCGCGCGGCTGCGGCCCTTTCGCCCGGCCGGGGGCGGTGCGGACGGTGCGGAGGCCCGCGGGGAGGAAACGGTGGCGGTCATGTGGTCCCTCGTCTCCCTCACTGGCTCTTCCGCAGCCGTCGCCGGAGCAGCCAGTTGACCGCGGCGATCAGCAGCAGGATCAGGAACATGGCCCAGGCGATGGCCGAGGCCCGGCCGAGGTGGAGGTTCACCCAGCCCTGTTCGTACAGATACAGCCCCAGCGTCTGGAACTGGTGGTCGCCCCCGCCGGTGGCGCCCGCGCTGCCGTTGAACAGCAGCGGTTCACCGAAGAGCTGGGTCGCCCCGATCGTGGACACCACGACGGTGAAGAGGATGGTGGGGCGCAGCGAGGGAATCGTCACATGAAGGAACTGCTGCCAGCGCGAGGCCCCGTCCAGCGCCGCCGACTCGTACAGGTCCTCCGGCACCGCCTGCATGGCGGCCAGATAGATCAGCGCGTTGTAGCCGGTCCAGCGCCAGATCACGATCGTGGAGACGGCGAACTGGGAGGACCAGGAGCCGTTCTGCCAGTCGATCTTGTCGATGCCGACCGAGCCGAGCGCCCAGTTGATCATCCCGTAGTCGCGCCCGAAGAGCAGCACGAACACCAGCGTCGCGGCGGCCACCGAGGTGGCGTACGGGGTGAGGACGGCGACCCGGAAGAACATCGAGCCGCGCAGCCGGTAGTTGAGCAGATGGGCGAGCCCGAGCGCCATCAGCAGCTGCGGCACCGTCGAGATGACCCCGATGGTGAACGTGTTCTGGAGCGCGTTCCAGAAGAACTCGTCCTCCCACAGCCGGGAGAAGTTGCGCATCCCGACCCACTCCATATGGGTCGGATCGGTCAGCTCCACCCGGTGCAGCGAGGCCCATCCGGTGTAGAGAAGCGGGAAGAGCCCGAAGGCGGCGAAGAAGAGGAAGAAGGGGGCGACGAAGGCGTACGGGCTCCAGCGCACGTCCCAGCGGTGGCGGCGGGCGCGCCAGGCACGCCGCCGCTGCTCACGGGGATCGGGGGGCGTCACCGTGGCGGCGCCGCGCGGGGCCGCGCCCCCCTGCCCTGAGGGGGGCGCGGCAGTGCCGGACGTGGTGGACATCCGGGTCACTGGTCCAGCGCGTTGTCGATGGTCTTGGTCGCGGCCTTCCAGCCCTGCTCAGGGGACTTGCCCTGCTGGTCGACCTGGAGCAGACCGATGTCCACGAGGTTCTGGTTGATGATCTGGTCCTTGGGCCCCAGCACCTGTACCGGAATGCCCTTGGCGGCCTCGGTGAAGATGGAGCCGATCGGCGCGCCCGCGAAGTAGGGGTGCTTGGCGTCCTTCACATCGGGCAGGGAGTACGACGCCTGGGCGCTCGGCCAGCTTCCGCGCTCCTTGAACAGCTTGGCCTGCTGCTCGGGGGCGGTCAGCCAGGCGACCAGCTTGGCCGCCTCCTCCTTGTGCTGGCCCGCCTGCGGCACCCCGAGGAAGGTGCCGCCCCAGTTGCCGGGCTTGGGCGCGGCGGCCACGTCCCACTGGTCCTTCGCCTTGTCCCCGGCCTTGGACTGGATGTAGCCGAGCATCCACGGCGGACAGGAGACGGTGGCGAACTGCCCGTTGGCGTACCCCTGGTCCCAGGTCTTCTGGAACTGCTGGAGCTTGGCGGTCATCTTCCCGGTGGCCGCCTTCGCCGCGACGTCCCAGGCATCCTTCACGGCCGGGCTGTCCTTGTAGATGACCTTGCCGCTCTTGTCGTAGTAGCGCTCCGCGCTGCCCGCGATCACCGCGTTGAAGACACCGCCGGCCGAGTCGACGAAGGCCGTGCTCTTCGGGGCCTTCTTCATGTACTTCTTGCCGGCGTCCACGTACTTGTCCCAGTCCCCGGCCCACAGCTGGGCGACCTTGTCGCGGTCGGTGGGGAGCCCGGCCTTCTGGAAGAGGTCCTTGCGGTAGCAGATCGCCATGGGACCGATGTCGGTGCCCAGGCCGATCGCCTTGCCGTCCTTCGACAGGCCCTGCTGCCATTTCCAGTCGAGCCAATTCGACTTCTTGACCCCGGGTGTCTTCGAAAGGTCAACGAACTTATCCGCCTGGGTCTGCACCACCTCGGCGATATTGGCGACCTCGATGCCCTGGACATCGGCCAGACCGCTGCCCGTGCTGAGGTGGTTCAGCAGTTGCGGGTAGTAGTTCTCATTGCGCTCGATGACCGTCTGCTCGATCTTGATGTCCGGGTGGTCCTTCATGTACTCGTCGTAGAGCCCGGCCTCCTGGAAGCCCATGGTGCCGAAGAGCCCCAGGGTGATTTTGGTCTTGCCGCCGTCGTCGCCCCCACCGCCGGACTTGCCGCTTCCGCTGTCGCCGTCGTCGGCGCATCCGCTGAGCAGCCCGGCCCCCAGGGCGGCGACGGCCACGAGGACCACGGCTCTGCTGCGGTGACTACCAGTGTTCCTGCGCATTCCGTCCTCCTAGCGCCCCGCCCAACGGCTTCCGGTCAAAAAGTGGTGATACATGGCTCTTTGAGATGCATCGAGTCGGGTGGGCATCGTGCGGGTTGTGTATGGCTCAGGTACGGTGGGAGCGCTCCCAGCTGTGATGTGTTGAAGGGTTGCGGCTCCCCGCTGGGGTGTCAAGGGAGTGCGCGGAACAACTTCCCGAAACCACACTGCTGTTGAATGTCTCCGCGGCCGCCCATGTGGGGGTTGGAGCTGCTGGGCATGGACGGCTGGAGGCGCGAAATGGCAGGAACGCGGCGGCATGGCGCTGGGCGGGGACGGCCGACCCTCGAGGAGGTGGCGGCCCGCGCCGGAGTCGGCCGCGGCACCGTGTCCCGGGTGATCAACGGTTCGCCCCGGGTCAGCGACCGCACCCGCACCGCCGTCGAACAGGCCGTCGCCGAACTCGGCTATGTGCCGAACCGGGTGGCCCGCGCCCTCGCCGCCAACCGCGCCGACGCCGTCGCGCTGGTCATCCCCGAGCCCGAGACCCGGCTCTTCGCCGAACCGTACTTCTCCGACATCATCCGCGGCGTCGGCGCCGGGCTCGCCGACACCGATCTCCAGCTGCTGCTCACCCTCATCCGCACCCCCAAGGAACGGCAGCGGCTCGCGGAATACCTCTCCGCGCACCGGGTCGACGGGGTGCTGCTGGTCTCCGTCCACGCCGACGATCCGCTGCCGGACCTGCTGGAGCGGATCGAGATGCCCGCGGTGCTCAGCGGCCGCCGCTCGGCGCACGAGTCGGTCCCGTACGTGGACTCGGACAACACCGGCGGCGCCCAGTCCGCCGTGGAACACCTCATCGGCCGTGGCCGCGAGAGGGTCGCCACCATCACCGGCCCACTGGACATGTATGTCGCGCAGTGCCGCCTGGAGGGCTACGGCGCCGCGGTCCGGGCGGCGGGCCGGGAGGTGGAGGAGGAGCTGGTGGTGTCCGCGGACTTCACCGAGGAGGGCGGCCGCCGGGCGATGTGGCAGCTGCTGAGCCAGCGCCCGGACCTGGACGGGGTCTTCGCCGCCTCGGACGTGATGGCCGCGGGCGCCCGCCAGGTGCTGCGCGAGAACGGGCGCGGCGTGCCGGACGACGTGGCGCTGGTCGGCTTCGAGGACTCGGCCGTCGCCCGCCATATGGACCCTCCGCTCACGAGTGTCCGGCAGGCCACTGAGGAGATGGGCCGGGCGATGGTGCGGGTGCTGCTGGAGGAGATCGGGGGGCGCTCGGACCACACGGCCAAGCGCCCGCAGCTGGTGCTGCCGACGCAGCTGGTACGGAGAGAGTCCTCCTGACCCTGACCCTGGCCCTGAACCGCCGCCACAACGAACGGGGCCGGTGGACGGTGTCCACCGGCCCCGGGTCGTGCGATTACAGCGCCGGGTAGGCGTTCTTCAGCAGCTCCTGGAACTGGGCCGAGAACCAGTGGCCCGACAGCGGAGCGTTCGGCAGCGCCCCCGACGGGTTGTTGCCGTTGCGCGGATTGCCGGTGTACGTCGGGTCGCACATCCGGTCGAAGCCCTTGCCCTCGTCGTTCGGGAGCTCGGAGCTCGCCCCGTCCGACTCGCCCGGGGGCTTCATCCACACGTACGCGTCGATCCCGGCCGCGGGTGCCGCCTTGGGCCGCTCACCGAGCCCGGCGCCGGACTGGTTGCACCAGTTGCCGATGTGGATCCGGCGGTCGTAGCGCCCGTCGTTGATGTACGTGTCCACGTCCGACGTCGCGCCGGGGCCGCTGGGCCGGGCCGAGCCGCCCCAGCCGTTGCGGGAGGTGTCGATCAGCGCGCCGATGTCGCTCGGGAAGCCGACGTTGACCAGCTCCTGGCGGAACGCCTGGGCGAAGGAGAGCTCGTCCACGTACCGGTTCCAGTCCACCCACTTCGACTGGCGCACGGTGGTGCCGTTGACCGTGTCGTCGACGGTGAAGTTCTCCTCCTTCAGCGCGCTGTAGTTGGCCGTGTTGACGATGATCCCGGCCACCTTGTCGACCGTGCTGCCCTCGGCCGTCGCCGCCTGCTTGAGCACCTGTGCGGTGGGGTTGAAGTTGTCGTCCCAGCCGATCCAGCCGTGGTGGCCGGCGTCCACGTAGTTGTAGACGTTGCCGATGGCGCCCAGCTTGTTCAGGGCGTAGCCGACGCCCTTCACGTAGTTGCCGTTGGCCTTCATCGTGTCGCACTGCGGGGTCGCGGTGGGGCTGCCGCCGGTGTTGGTGACCAGGTTGGGCAGCGAGTCGATCTCGATCGTGGTCACGATCCGCAGCGGGGAGTCGGCGTACTTCGGCTCGGAGAGTATCGCCGCGATCGGGTCGATGAACCGCGTCTTGTACGTGTCGATCTCGGTCGGGCCCAGCTCGCCGTTGGACGCCAGCGCGGCGCAGTCACGGCCGGGCAGGTCGTAGACCACTAACTGGACGACGGTCGGGCTGCCGCTCGACTGCCGCAGCGCCTCGTCGAGGTGGGCGCGCAGCCCCGTCGCGCCGCCCGTGCCGTCGATCGCGGCGATCCGGTCAAGCCAGATGCCGGTCGGCTGGCCGGAGATCTTGTTGCCGCCGGGTTCGGCGGCGGCCTTGGCCGACCAGTCGGGGTTCACGTACACCTTGGCGCCCGCGTACGGGTTGTCGACCTTCGCGGCGGCGGCCCGGCCACCGTCCACCTGGGCGGACGCCACGCCGGTCAGCGCCCCCATGGTCAGCGCGGAGGCGGCGAGCAGGGTGCCCGCCCTTCGGATTCTGCGGCTCATCGCATTCCCTTCAGATGATCGTGGATCGGGCGATCGTGGATCAGGCCATTGCGGATCAGGTGATCGCGGAGTCCCACGCCGTAGTTGGTCGGCGTGCCGTTGTAGTCGCTGATCAGGGACGGGCCCGAGGAACAGTCCCAGGTGTTCCAGGTCCACCCCAGATACGAGGCGCCCTTGGCGTCCAGCCAGGCCATGACCCGGTCGACATAGCCGTGGGAGCAGGTGTTCTCGCCGATCTCGCCCGCCACGAACGGGACCTGGGCGATGACCGGGGCCAGCTGTTCGTCGAAACAGCCTTCGTCGGCGCAGGCGTTGAAGTTGTACGCGTGCCAGGCGGCGGCGAGATTGCCCGCCGGGTCGTCCGGCCTGTACGTGAGCCACTGGCGCAGATCGTTCGAGTAGGCGACCCCCGGGATCAGCACCAGGTTCCTCGCGCCGGTGGCCCGTACGGCGTCCAGCAGGGTCTGCATCCCGGCGACCTGGAAGTCGATCCCGGGGCAGCTCCCGCCGTCGCGCCAGCACGTCCACGCCGCCGTGAGGTCGGAGGTGGCGCGGTCCGGGAACGGCTCGTTGAACAGGTCGAAGACCACGGCCTCGTCGCCCTTGAAGGTCTGGGCGACCGAGGTCCAGAAGGCCGGGGTGTACCGCGCGTCCGGCATCGGCTTCTGGCAGGTGGCGTACTCGGTGTCGGCGCAGTGGCTGTCCCCGCCGGTGTACCGGCCGTGGGACCAGTGGAGTTCGACGATGGGCGTGATGCCATGGGCCTCCAGCCGGGCGACGAGTTCCTTGACGGCCGCGATGTAGTTGGCCCCTCCGTAGGCCGTGTCGATATGGGAAAGGCCCAGCCAGCACTCCTCGTTGAGCGGGATCCGGACCGCGTTGACCTTCCAGTCGGCGATGGCCTGGATGGCCGCGTCGTCCACGGGGCCGTCGAAGATCCCGTGTCCCTGGACGCACATGAACTCACCGCCGGAGCGGTTGACGCCCAGCAGCCGCCGGGTGGCTCCGCTCTCGTCGACGAGCTTGTTGCCGGAGGCGCGGAGCTTGGGTGGCGGTGCGGCGTTGACGCGGAACGGCTGTGACGGCTGTGACGGCCGCGTCGGCGATGCGTCGGCCGAAGCGGCCGTGGTGGCCGGGGCGCTCGCCGCCGAGGCGGTGGGCGCTAGGGCGGTGCCCGCCACGGATAACACCGTGGCGGCCACCAAGGCATAGAGGCGTGGGGGTGCTCGCATGGAGCGACTCCTCGGGGTCCGAGCGCCGTTTTCACTGCGGCGCGGGCTGATGGAACCGCTCCCACTGGTTGAAGTGAAGGTAGCGCTCGACGGGCGCATGTCAACAGCCCGCGTTTATGAATCATCGGCGGGAGGCCTTCGGTGACCGGGTGTTGTTCAAAGACTTGACACTTCTGCGGGCTGCTATAAATTCTGGGAGCGCTCCCACTGGTATCTGGTATCTGGTATCGAACCGCTCCTCCTGGTGAGAACGACTGGTGAGAACGACCCCGCGGGCCAGGCTGGGTCCGCCGGACCCCGCCGCGCCTCGCCCCCTCCTTGTGCCTCCGAGGTGCGGCGGGAGGGTGTGGGGCGCAGCCTGGGACATATGACCGAATCCCAGGCGCCGCGCATCCACCAGCCTCCGATCGTGGTGCTCGGCGTCCAGCAGAACGACCCCCCGTTCCGTCTGGTCGAGATCGGCGGTGAGCTGGTGGGCAAGGCGCACTCGGTCCTGGATGTCATCGGGATCGCACGGGAGGTCGGCCTGGGCGACGTCGATCTGGACGATCCGGATGTGGTCCGGTGGGTGGGTGGCGACAAGTTCACCTGGACATCGTTCTGGCCCCCGAACCGGCCGTACGGCGAGCGCCGGGGCTAGATTCACTGTCAACCCAGCGTTGACGCTCCCGAGGGTGTCAACCTATGGTTGACGCATGACGAAACCAGTCGGACTCACCCATCCCGTGCGCCTCGACGACCTGATCGAGGCCATCAAGAAGGTCCACCCCGACGCCCTCGACCAGCTCACCGACGCGGTGATCGCCGCCGAGCACCTGGGCGACGTGGCCGACCACCTCATCGGCCACTTCGTGGACCAGGCCCGCCGCTCCGGCGCCTCCTGGACCGACATCGGCAAGAGCATGGGGGTGACGCGGCAGGCGGCCCAGAAGCGCTTCGTCCCCAAGGCGTCCGGCGAGCCGTCGGACCTCGACCCCAGCCAGGGTTTCGGCCGGTTCACCCCACGGGCGCGGAACGCCGTGGTGGCGGCGACGAACGAGGCCCGCGCGGCCTCCAACGACGAGATCCGCCCCGAGCACCTGGCCCTGGGCCTGCTCCACGAGCCGGAGGGCCTTGCCGTGAAGGCGATCCTCGCCCAGGGCGTCCCGATCGACACCGTCCGCCAGGCGGCCGCCGACGCCCTCCCCCCGGCCGCCGAGGAGGTGCCCGAGCTCATCCCGTACGACGCTGACGCCCGTAAGGTCCTCGAGCTCACCTTCCGCGAGGCCCTGCGGCTGGGCCACAACTACATCGGCACCGAGCACATCCTCCTCGCCCTCCTCGAACACGAGGGCGGCGCGGGCCTGTTGACCGGCCTCGGGGTCGACAAGGCCACCACCGTGGCCACCGTCACCAAGACGCTGACCCGGATCGCCGAGGCCATCAAGGGCGAGATGGAGGCGTGACCGGGCGGCCCTCGAGGACCGGGGGCCGGAACAGCCGCGAGGTGCCGGTCAAGGTGAGTACCCGCCTGACCGTGCGACTGGGGGAGCGGACGATGACCGTCTTGCCGTGTGCCAGCGCCTCCCGGCGGAGCCTCAGCAGTGCGTTGAGCGCCGAGCAGTCCCAGAACCGCACCGCGCTCAGGTCCACGTCAACGCCCTCGGCGGAGTCGCGGAGGGCGTTGCCCAGGACGGCGGACATGACGGGCGCGGTCTCGTAGTCCACCTCTCCGTTGACCACGACGACCTTACGGGCCCCCTCCGGGTAGCTGTCGGTGAGGAAGACGGACGAGGGCCCCGGCCCCGCCGGGCCCGCCGATGGCCCCGGCGCCGTGCCGATCAAGGGCCGGTACGGCGAGCGCCGCCCGCGCTCGGGCAGGGAGATGTCTCGTGCGTGCACCTGTCTGTCTCCCCTCGAGGCCGCCCCACTGGCGTCACACGACTCGCTATACACGAAGTCGAATTCATGTTTCCAGATACGCTATTGTTTCGGCAATATCATGAGGCCATGGAAGGAGTGCCTGAATCGCACACTGGATGGACGTTCCTGACCAACCACGCCCGGGTGCTGGCCACGATCGCCGATGATCCGAACGTGCGGATCCGTGACATCGCCGCGCACTGCAGACTGACCGAGCGCGCCGTCCAAAAGATCATCGGTGACCTGGAGCAGGACGGATATCTGTCCCACACCCGTGAGGGGCGTACGAACACGTACCGCATCGAGCCGGGGAAGGTCCTGCGCCACCCGGCCGAGGCCGGGCTCCCCGTGGCCTCGCTCCTCTCGCTGCTCCTCGAGGACGAGGACCGGCGCAAACACGCCGACGACTTCCTCGACGACGGAAGCCCGGCGGCGGATGAGGCTCCCGTCCGGCCGACCTCCGACTCCCACGCTCCTCGACTACGCTGAAGCGCGTCCCTGGCGTCAGAGGCGGGAGGAGTCACGGTGCGCATCGGCGAACTCGCCGCCAAGACCGGCGTCAGCGTACGGGCGCTGCGCTACTACGAGGAACAGCACCTGCTCACCTCGGACCGCAGCCCCAGCGGCCAGCGCCACTACGCGGACACCGCGGTCGACCGCGTCCTGTGGATCCAGTGCCTCTACTCCGCGGGCCTGTCGAGCAAGACCATCCGCGAATTCCTCCCCTGCGCGTACACCGGCGTCGCCACCCCGGCCACCATCGCCCGCCTGACCGCCGAACGCGACCGCATCAACGCCCAGATGGCCAACCTGGCCACCACCCGCGACCACCTCGAGGTCCTCATCGAGGCGGCCAACGGCACGGTCGAGGGCGAAGCGAACTGCCTCCCGCAAACCGCCTGACCCGGCACGGCCCCTGGCGGGTCGGTCTCCCTTCGGCGGTGCCTCACGCGTCCTCCCCCGCCCGTGCTTGTCGGGCGGCTTCCTCATGGGTGCGGAGCAGCTGTTCGCCTTCCGGGCAGACGGCGCCGGGGGTGCGGCAGGTCGGGCAGCTGGCGGCGTGTTCCAGGGCGGCGCGCCACTCGGTCCCGGTCACGGTCGGGTCGTTGGAGGTCGTCGTCATGCCGCCAGCTCCTCCAACAGTGAGGGGGCCGTGTTCGGGGGTGGTGGTCATAGGGACCTGCTGTGATGGAGGGCGCGGCGCATGGCGGCGGCTTGGGCGACGACATCGGACGGGTAGTCCCGGGCGTGGGTCGGGCAGGCGTAGACGGTGCGTCCGGCGCCGCTCCCCCCCCGTGCTCGACACCGACGATGACCGGCTCGTCGGTGGGCAGTTCGCAGCGGTAGCAGGTCTGACGGCCCTGCGAGACCGGGCCGAGCACAGCGCGGTCCGCCTCGGCTGGTGCTCCCCACAGCTTGTAGGGGTCGGTCAGGTAGCAGTTGGCCGAGAGCGGCATGCGCCAGTGGGCCTTGGGCCCGGTCGTCCAGGAGGCGGGCGGTACGCCGGGGTAGGTGCTCTCGTCGGTCAGTTCGGTGCGGACCCTGACCTGTTGGAGGTGCCAGCGTGTCGCGGAGCCCACCTTGACGAGCCAGTAGAGGCTTCCGTGTTCGTCCTGGATCACTGCGCCGGTCTCGTCGCCGAGCAGGCCGAGGGCGTGTTCGCCGATGGCCTGGGCCTCACGGACAGCGTCCCACCATTTGCCTGCGGGTAACGCCTCAACGTCCACAGCAGGCGGTGGTGTCCACGGCAGGATTTTGGTCGTCACGTCGGGGCTCCCCTGCGGATCTGCGAGGGGCGGCGCTGGCCGTGTGTCCTGGCGGGAGCGTGGGCCAGCGCCGCCGTGACGCGGATCACGCTAGGTGAGCGTGCGATCACAGCTCAGTGACGTAACGCATCAGACGCTGAGCGGATAGTGACGCGACTAGGACGTCACGTCCCAGTCAGAAAGCGGGCTCAACCCCGAGTCGGGCAGTCAGCCCCCGGGGCCGGGTAACACGCGGACGGACCGGCACGTCATGACGGCTCATTCGAAGTACGTGCAAGTCGCTCAATATTGCCACTAAAGTTCGCATTGGGGGCATCACGACGCGAGCACGAACCACGCACGATTACCCGTCTTTTCGCAACAGAACTTCCTAATAGGGCATCCCCCGCTCTCGTGATTCTTCGCCCGTAGCGGTGGCCGTTCTTGCCCGTATTCGACCAGAGTAGCAATCAATCCACCCCTAGCGTTTCTTTAACCCAAAACACGCTGTGGATAAAGTGTGTGCGCGTTGGACATTGGTTCGCCCAATGGCACTCAGTTACAAGGGGCTTGACGTCCCATCAACGGTTACGTCTAGGGTTTTGCGGGCAAGAACATCTCCGGGATGTCTTGCGCATGCAAGCACGTTCCCCGGAATGTCGAGTCGCTCAAGACGCAACGGGAGATAAGTGATGATCGATCTGACCGCCGCTGAGAACGCCGAGCTTGACGACCTCTTCACCGACGCCGAGCCCGCTCCCTACAGCGCGGCCGATGGCGTTAATGGAATCACGCCAGTCGACCGCTGATGCCCCTTCTATCCGGAGCACGCTCGCGCCCTGAATAGCGGTTTCGTCGTTGTTGGGGTTCCTTCGTGCACGGCGTGGCGGCGGCTCACAGTCGCCGCTACGCCCGTGAGGGTTTTATCTTGCCGCGAGTAAAAAGTCGGATTGAGGCTATTGGCCTGTGAGGTCGAATGCCTGTCTCGGCGATTCTTGAAGTGACAAACCCGACTGAGTTTTTGTCCAGTTGTGGAATTATGTGTAGCAAGTCGCCAGCCGTCAGATCTGTCTGAGTGAATGGGCTGGGGTGTGTGTGACAATACGGGATTACATGATTGAGCAGGGGGTCGATGCGTGCAGAAGGTGTTCTTCACCGGAACTCACCGGGTTCGCGTGCCGGAGGAGACCGAGGCTGCACTGCTGCCGCTCCTTGGTGAGTACGGCATCACGCGGCTTGCCGATGTGACGGGCCTGGATACGCTCGGTATCCCTGTGGTGATGTCGGTGCGGCCGCTGGCCACCACGCTGTCGGTGTCCCAGGGTAAGGGCGCCAGCAAGCTGTTGGCGCGTCTCTCCGCTGCTATGGAGGCCATTGAGCTGTGGCATGCGGAGAACGCGGTTCCGCCTCCCACACTCTCCGGTGTCGCGGCGTCCGGTCTTCGTCTGCCCTACGACGTCACCGAGTTGAGGTGGCCCGCGGGGAGTCTTATCTGTGAGCACACACGGCTGGACTGGATTGACGCGCAGCTCCTCCCGTCTGGCCAAACGGTGCCCGTGCCCCGTGGCGCTGTGGTCCTGGGGGAGATGCCGGACTCCTGGCAGGTTCCCGGTCTCACCAACACCTCCAACGGTCTGGCCTCGGGGAACACGCTCGCGGAAGCAACGGTGCATGCCCTGTACGAAGTCATCGAACGGGACAGTGTCACCGTTGAAGCTGAGATGCCCGTACAGGAACGTCGGTGTATCGATCCGGCATCCGTCGACGACGAGCACTGCGCCGATCTGATCTCCCGGATCTCCAGCGCCGGCGGTTTCCTGGAGCTTGAGGACATCCCGGGCCGGACTCATGTGCCGTGCATGAGCGCTCGCCTCTGGCATGAGGACCTGGCGTCCTCGGTGATGCACGGTACCGGTGCGCACGGCGACCCGGCCGTCGCTCTGTCCCGCGCGATCACTGAGGCCGCGCAGTCGCGGCTCACCCAGATTTCCGGCGCTCGCGACGACATCGCCTCTGCCAGGTACCGTCCTGGGCACTTCTCCCGCCCCGAGCTACCCGACCGAGCCGTGGCCTGGGCCGACGTGCTCTCCGGCTATCCCGATCGCCCCTTCGAGACGGACGTCGCCGAAGCCGACTGGCTGGCCGGCCGGGTCCACGAGGTGACCGGAAGCGCGCCCATGCGTGTCGTACTAGCTGAGCGCGAGGAGTTCGCCGTGGTGAGGGTGGTCTGCCCCGGGATGCTGCACGAGGAACATCACCATGAATCACGGCAGTTGACGAAAGAGGGCGGCGTTCGATGACTGTCCACGTCTTCCACGGACCGAGCGTCACGGCCCGCGAAGTCGCCGAGATCTCGGACGACTTCTGCTCCCACCCTCCGGTACGGCACGGCGACTTGCTCGCCCTCGACTACCGCGCCGGTGACGTCGTCCTCCTCATCGACGGCGTCTTCCACACCGTCCCTCCCGTGCGGCACAAGGAGATCCTGTGGCTGCTCGCGCAGGGCGTCACCGTCGCAGGTGCGGCGAGTATGGGCGCGCTGCGTGCCGCGGAGTTGCATCCGTACGGAATGCACGGCATCGGCCGTGTCTTCGAGATGTACCGCTCCGGTGTGATCGATGCCGACGACGAGGTTGGCGTCGCACACACCCCGGACGGCCATCCACTGTCGGTCGCTCTCGTCGATGTGCGTGCAAAGCTCGACGAGGCCGTACAGACCGGGGCATTGAGCACTTCCGAGTCAGACAGCCTGCTCCGCCTGGCACGACAGATCCACTACATGCAACGGAGCAAGGGCGCACTCAGGAAGGCAGCACAGGAGGAGACTTGCCTCTCGGCCGCGGCCAGGGCCTGGTGGACCGGGCCAGACGGCCCACTCTCCGAGAGCGCGGGACTGAAACACACCGACGCACTGACGGCGCTCACGGCCGCAGCCCAGGGGCGCCTGACACCACCGGACACCAGCGCGTTGGCGGAAGCGGCGTGGTTCACACCGCGGCTGCACCACTGGGTATGGCGCTTCCGCCCCCGAAGCCCGGAGATCGACCCGGTACCGTTCACCGCTGAACTCCAGCACCAGCAACTGTACGACCCCGGCTTCGCCAACCGCTGGCGCCACTTCGTACTGGCCTGGATCGCTGACAAACAGGGCACTGACGACAACAGCACCGGACACCAACGGCACGTAGAGTCCCGCGCGATCGAAGCCGCCCGGGCCCGCGGAGTGACGCTGGAAACGCTGCGGCCGCACCAACTCGGCTACTGGCTCACCCCGACCGAGACGGCGATGCCACAAACTGATGAGCAAATGCTACGGCTGCTGGTCCGCTCAATCCGTCTCGGCGGCGCCGACGACCCCCGGCTCACCAACCAAGCACACGCCGCGCACCTCCTCAATCCCCAAATCGACAGCACCGGAGC
>NZ_LAKD02000076.1 GCF_000968685.2 Streptomyces antioxidans | reverse complement strand
CGGCACCCCCGGCACCCCCGGCACCCCCGGCACCGACGACTTCACACCCGGCGCCCCCAAGACCCTTACCGCCACGCCCGGTATCCACGAAGTCGCCGTCCCCGGAGCCGGGGCTCCCGCCGCTGTCCCCGGCGGCCCCGGGAGGTATGTCATCGCTCCCGGCGTCCCCAAAACCGCTTCCGCCGAAGTCGTCCCCCAAGCCGATGGCTCCCAGCAGCGCCGACCGCTGCCGCCCCGGCAGCCGCGCGGTTTCCGCCAGCACCGGACGCAGCAGCTGGTGCAGCCCGGCGAACGTCAGGTTCGCCTCGCTCTCGCTGCCCGTCATCCGCAGCACCCACCCCGGGTGACGATCCGCCGCGAGGCCGAGCAGGGTGCTCTTGCCCGCGCCCGGTTCTCCCACGAGGATCAGCACGCCGCTGGTCAGAGCGAGTACGGTCGCGCTCTCACTCTCCCGCCCGACCATGGTCATCCTTTGACTCTAGCCCGTGGTGCAGTCGTATGACCGATACCGCCCGCGCCCGCCGACGCGCAGGCTGGAGACATGGACACCATGACGCTTGGAAACGTCGAGATCACCCGCGTGGTGGAGCTGGCTCCGAGGGGGCTGCCGCGTGGCTTTGTCTTTCCCGACGTGGCCCCGGAGCACTGGCGCGCCCAGGAGAGCTGGCTGGCCCCCACATTCCTGGATCCGGCCGCCGATGAGGTCATCACGATGATCCAGACCTGGGTGCTCCGCAGCGAGGGCCGGACGATCCTGATCGATACGGGCATCGGCAACGACCGTGAGCGGCCGGGCATGCCGCCCTTCCACCATCTGCACACCAACTACCTCGGGGAGCTCGCCTCAGCCGGGGTCCGCCCGGCCGATGTGGACCTGGTGATCTGCACCCATGTGCACGGTGACCACGTCGGCTGGAACACCTCGTGGGCGGACGGCGAGTGGCGGCCGACCTTCCCCAACGCCCGGTACGTACTCCCCCGTGCCGACTTCGACTACTGGAACCCGGTGAACGGACATCGGACCCGCTCCGGCCCCCGGATGGCGAATGTCTTCGAGGACAGCGTCGCCCCGGTCCACCGGGCCGGGCAGACCGTCCTGTGGGAGGGCGACCACTACGACGTCGACGCCCAGTTGCGCATCGAGCCCGCCCCCGGCCACACCCCCGGCTCCTCGGTGGTGCGGCTGCGGTCGGGTACGGATCGGGCCGTCTTCGCGGGCGATCTGGTGCACAGCCCGCTGCAGATCGTGGAGCCGGACGACTGCCCCTGCTTCGACGAGGACGAGCGCCGGGCACGGATCTCCCGGCGCCGGGTGCTGGGCGAGGCCGCGGACGAGGGTGCATTGTTGTTCCCCGCGCACTTCCCCGGTGCATCCGCGGCCGAAGTGCGGCGTGACGGCGAGCGGTTCGCGGTGAAGGAGTGGGCGGCATGGCGGTGAGCGTGTTCCGGAACATCCCGTACGCGGCCGGACCGACCGGCGCCGCGCGGTTCGCCGCGCCGACCCCGGTACACGGCGCACCCCGCGCCGACGGGTCCGGGCCAGACGGATCTGGACCGGATGGGCCTGGACCAAATGGGCCGGGACCGGATCGGCCCGGGCCGACGGCTCCGGCGCCCGAGCGGCGGTTCCCTGCGGATCTGAGCCCGCTGATGGGCCCGGGCTGGGTGCGTGGCGAGGAGTATCTGACGCTCAACGTCTGGACGCCACGGACCGATGGAAACGCCCCAGTGATGGTCTTCGTGCACGGCGGCGCGTTCCTCTCCGGCACCGGCCAGGCGCCGGTGTACGACGGGACGTCCTTCGCGCGCGACGGCGTGGTCCTGGTCACCCTCAACTACCGCCTGGGGGCGCTGGGTTGGCTTGATCTGCCGGACGCCCCGCGCAACCGTGGCCTGCTGGACGTGGTCGCGGCGCTGCGGTGGGTACGTGCGCACATCGCGGACTACGGCGGGGCCCCGGACCGGGTCACGGTGTTCGGGCAGTCGGCGGGCGGGATGATCGTCAGCGCGCTGCTGGTGACGCCCGAGGCGGCCGGGCTGTTCCGGGGCGCGATCAGCCAGAGCGGTGGGCTCCACGCCCTGACCGGCGCGGAGGCCGCGGAGACGACCGGGGCCCTGGCGGACCGGCTGGGCGTTCCGGCGACGGCCGAGGCGTTCGCCGACGTCCCCGACGAGCGGCTGGTGTCCGCGCTCGCCGAGGTGTCCGGGGCGGGGCCGAGGCTGTCACCGCTCGGTGTGGTGCTCGACGGGCTCGACGACGCGCCACCGCCGCACCCCGTCGACCTGCTGGTGGGCACCAACACCCAGGAGTCGCTGCTCTACCGGCGGCCGGAACAGAGCGCGGCCATCGACGCGGTGTTCCGCGACGCCCGTGAGCGGCTGGTGTCCCGCTACGACAAGGCGTTCACCTACGACTTCGACTGGCGGGGCGGGCCGTTCGGCGCGTGTCACGCCGTGGAGCTGCCGTTCGTCTTCGACCACACCGATCTGCCCGCGCTGCGTACCGCGAACGGGCTGCTGGGACCGGATGTCCCGCCGTCGCTGGCCGCGGAGACGCACGGCGCGTGGGTGCGCTTCGCCATGGGCGGGGATCCCGGCTGGTCGGGCACCCACCGGTTCCACTAGGGCGCACGGGGTGCACGGGGTGCGGCGAAGTGGCCGTGGTGGTCGCGGTGGTCGCGGTGGTCGCGGTGGTCATGGTGGCGGCTCGGTGGCCGCTCCGCACGCGGGTCACCGCCGCCCGGCCGTGCCCCGGAACGGTCCTGGGTTCACCACTCGCGGTACTCCTGATGGCCGTGGCGCGGGCCCTGGCGGCTCGTCCTTGCCCGAGCGGCCTCCTCCTCCGGTGGCCACGTCGGCCAGACCGGCCGGGGCGGTGGTGGCGGCGGCTTTCTGCGCGCCCTGTCCGCCTTCTTCTTGTTCCACTCGTCCTCGTCCAGGACGAGCAGCGGATCGAACATGATGATGGTGCCCGCGATCACCAGGAAGACCACCGGGCCGATCAGCATGGGGAGGATGAGCGCGGCGGGCTCCTCACCGCGCACGGAGGGGCTGAGCACATTGTCCAGCCGCACGCTGACCGCGGCCATGCCCGTGTAGTGCATCCCGGTCACGGCGACCCCCATCACCAGTCCCGACGACAGGCTGGCCCGGAAGCCCTGGAGGGTCACGGCGGCCCAGAGGGCGGCGGTCCCGGCCACGACCGCGATCAGGACGGAGAGCAGGACGACCGGCACGGAGTACTCCAGACGCCCCTCCACGCGCATCGCGGACATCCCGGTGTAGTGCATGCCCACGATGCCGAGTCCGGTGAACACACCGGCCGAGAGCAGCACCCCCGGGGACGTGCCCCGGTAGCCGACCATGAAGACGCCGATGCCGACGACGACGATCGCCACGGCGAGGCTGAGAAGGCTGATCGGAAGGTCGAAGTCGATCGGGGTCTCCTTCACATGGAAGCCCATCATGCCGATGAAGTGCATCGTCCAGATGCCCGAGCCGATCGACGCGGATCCGAGCGCGAGCCAGCCCGCCTTCCCGGGGCGCTGGGTGCGCACCGACCGGGCGGTGCAGCGTAAGCCGAGGGCGCCTCCCAGACAGGCCATGAGGTAGGCCGCCAGCGGGGTAGCAGCCCCGTACTTGAACCCCTCGATCGTGCCGTACATGTACGCTTCACCCTTTTCACCGCGGGGATCCTGTGCAGATAAGTTGGGTCACCGGCGAGAGTAGGGCGCGGCCGAGCACGCCGCCCACACATTTGGTCACGCATCGATAAAGTTGTTTCACCCGGCGTGATGGGATGTCACGTGGTTCACCTCATGTCCGCTTTCCCCCCTTGCCGTGCGCGGATGGTGCCGTGCCAGGGGCACTTGCCAAGCGCCATCCGCGGCGAGGCGCCGCGGCCACGCGCCCGGCCGGGCGATTCGCGGATGTCTTCTGGTCGGTTTCCGGAAAGAGCGATCAAAGGGCTCCTGTGCTCATGCGGACGGGCGGATGATGGGAGGGGCATGACGAAGGGGGACGTCTCATGCACCACAGGGATCTCGCGGCATTACGCGACCGGGCAGAACGAGCCGCGGCAGACGCGCTGGCCTGGATCGCCCCGCCCCCGCCGGAGACCCCGGAGACTCCGGAGACCCCGACAGCCAGCGCCGATCCCGCCCAGCTCGACCACCGCATCGTCGAACTGGGCGGCCTGGAGGCCGAGTTGGCGGCGGCCGTGCCGGACGGGGACCCGCTGCTGTGCACCGTACGCGCCCGGCTCGGCGGCCTGTACGCCGAGCGCTACGGGCGCGGTCCCACGGACGACGACCGGAGTAGCGGCCTGCGGGTGCTGCGGGCTGCCCGCGCCCCCAAGGCCCTCGGCCCACGGGATGAGCGCGCCTCCGCCTTCCACCTGGTGCGGTTGCTGCTGACGCCCGACATGACGGCCGGATGGGACGGCACGCTGTCCCGCCTGCTGGAGTCCTTCGAGGTGGGGCGCCGAGTGGCGTTGGGGGACCCCGAGCTCACCGCCGATCTGACCGAGCTGCGCGGCCTGGTGACCGACTTGGCGCCGACCCTCGCGGAAGGCACCGCCGAATCCCTGCTCTGGGCGGCCGACCTCCTCGAGCGGGTGCCCGCCGTCGTGCGCTCCCAGGACCTCGAGCAGATGGCCGACCTGGCCGCGCAGATGGCGCGGCGGCTGCCGGGCCGCGACGCCGAGCTGATGCGGGCCCTGAGCGGCCTCGCCGCCGAGTTCTCCGGATCCGAGGAGACGGGCGAGGGCGGTGACGCCGGGGCGACGACGGAGCCCACCGGGGAGGAGACCGCCCTCACCTTCGCCCAGGCCGCCCTCATGCTGGAGCTCGAAGTGCCCGGCACCATCCGGACCGAGGATCTGGAGGCCCTGGTCCATGAGGTGAGCAAGGGCCCGGCCGGTGAGGAGGCGGAGACCGCGATGCGCGCCGCGATGAGCCGCATGGCGCACGGCGTGCGCACGGGGGACGCCGACCGGCTGGCCGAGGCGGCCGAGTTGCTCGGCACAGCCGCCGGTGCCGGATCCGGCCGGGTGGACTGGATGGCCGGGGTCATGTCGCCCGGGCTGCTGGCCGCGGCCAACATCCTCGGTGGCAACCTCACGGACCGCGACCAGGCGCGTGCCCGCCTCGACGCGCTCTTCGGCCCCGCCTCCGCGGTATTCGACTCCGCCCACGCCACCGGGCCCGGTGCGGAGGGGCTGCGGCTGTGCACCCGGAGCATGCACCTACAGCTGCGCCTCAACGAGGCGCTGGACGCGCGGGACACCGAAACACTGGAGGACCTGCTGGACGAGCTGCTGGACCTGCTGGAGGAGTCGGACGAGAGCGGCGAATGGGAGTTCCTGGTGCTCTTCCTGCTCGGCCAGGCCCAGTTGAGCCTGGCCACGCTGGACGGTGGGATCCCCGCGCTGCGGGCCGGGGTGGCCTACTTCGAGGAGGCGGCGAACCACCCGAGGCTCCCGGCCTTCGCCCAGCCCCTCATGGACGCCCAGTGCGCGCCCCTGCTGGCCCTCTTCTCCATCGTCGAACCGGATCCGGTACGGGTCTCCGAGGCCGTCACCCGGGCCCGTCGCGCCCTGGACGGCCCCTCCTCGACCCCCGACCAGCGGGTGTGGATCCGGCAGGGCATCGGCCTCGCGCTGCTCGCCGTCCACAGGTCGACCGGCGACCGCTCCGACCTGGACGAGGCGATCGGGGAGCTGGAGCGGGCCAGACGGGAGCTCACCGAGGGCACCAGCCCGGACATCCGGCAGAAGCTGCTGTGGGAGCTGGCCGAGGCGTACCGGCTGCGCGGCGACCGGGAGCGCGATGACACGGGGACGGCCGTCGCCACCGCCCATGCCTCACTGTGGGTGCTGGCCGAGGACGTGCTGCTGCAGCTCGGCGCCGAGCACGGCCTCGAGGTGGCCAGGGCGGGAGCCAGCCGCGGGCTGCTCGCCGCCCACTGGGCCGCCGTGGACGGCCGGATCGAGGAGGCCGTGGCGTCGCTGGAGCACGGGCGGGGCCTGGTGCTGCGCGCCGCCGCCGCGGCTGCCGGAGTTTCCGAGCAGTTGGCCGCCCGGGGCGAGGCGGAGCTGGCCGAGCAGTGGCGGACCGCCGTACGGGACCTCCCGCCCAGGGCCGCACCGACCGGCGGCGCACTCGCGCCCGGCATCGGCGGCGGTACCCCGGAGGAGGTCCGGAACGCGCTCGCGCGGGTCATTCCGGCCGCCCCCGGCGCCGGGATCCCCAGCACGCTGCGCCGCCGCGCGCTGGATGTGCTGCGGCGGGACAGCGGCGGGGCGCCGCTGCGCGGGCTGCTCGGCGCCCCCGGCACCGCGGAGTTGCGGGACGGGCTGCGCGCCACCGGCGCCGATGCCCTGGTGTATCTGGTGCCCGGGCAGGGCGCCGCCGATGGCGTGGCCGTCCTGGTACGGGGCACCGGGCAGCCGATGGCGCTGCCACTGCCCGGGCTCGGCGCGCTCGGCCGTAAGCCGCTGGAGCGCTATCTGGACGCGGGGGCCCGGCGCTCCGCCGCGTCCGAGCGGGGCATGGACGCCCACGCCGGGGCCCAGGGCGACTGGGAGGCGGCGCTGGAGGGGCTGTGCGACTGGGCGGGCCCTGCCGCCCTCGCCCCCGTCCTGGACGCGCTGAACGCCCCGGTGCGGGACGGGCACGGGCAAGCCGACGCGCCCGTCCGGCTGGTCCTCGTGCCGTGCGGCAACCTCGGTGCCGTCCCCTGGCACGCCGCCCGCCTCCCGGGGCCACGGACCGATCCGCGACGCCCGTACGCGTACGCCTGCGAGGACGCGGTCGTCTCGTACGCCGCGTCCGGCGGTGAGTTCCTGCGGGCCGCCCGGCGCGGCCGGATGCCCGCGAGCGAGCGCGCGGTGCTGGTGGCCGACCCCAGCGGGGATCTGACCTGGGCGCAGGACGAGGTGACGGCCCTTCGCAGCGCGTACTACACCGAGGCCCAGCTCTACGGCTGGCACGCGGACGCGCCAGAGAACGCGCTGGGCACACCCGCTGACGTGCTCTCCCACCTCCCCGGTGGCCCGGCCGGACCCGCCGCCTCACTGCTGCACCTGGTGGTGCACGGCCTGGCCGGACTGCGGCCCACCGACTCCGCCCTCCATCTGTCAAACCCGGACCCGGACCCGGACCACACGGACACCCCGGATCCGGGCAGGCTGACGGTGGCGCGCATCCTCGGCGTACCCGCCGGGGAACGGACCGCCACCGGGCCGCTGATCGTGCTCAGCGCCTGCGAGACGGACCTCAGCAGCCGTGACCACGACGAGGCGCTGACCCCGACCACCGCACTGCTGGCGCGCGGCGCCACGGATGTGGTCGGCTCGCGGTGGCAGGTCCCGGACAGCGCCTCCGCCGCGCTGATGGTGGTCTTCCACCACCAGCTGACCGTCGCCGGGCTGGCCCCGCCGGACGCCCTGCGCGCCGCCCAGCTGTGGATGCTCGACCACGACCGTCGCCCGGTCCCCGGGCTGACCGGACTCCTGCTGGCCGAGACGCAGAGCGACGCGGGGGGCCTGGCCCGGCCCGTCTCCTGGGCCGGGTTCATCCACCAGGGCAACCCCGCTCCCCACGCATCCGCGGAAGGACGACAGCCATGACCACCGACGATCTCCTGGAGCTGCTGCGCCGCCATCTGCCGGAGATCCGCGCCTCGCTCACCGCCGCGCAGTTCAGCGGTTTCCAGGACAGTGTGCTGCGGCTGCGGGCCGCCGGTGACGACGCCAGGGCGGTACGCGGGGCGGTACGGCAGGTGCGGCTGGCACTGCTGCCCCTCCCCCGCGGGATGGAACTGCGCAGACGGCTGGACCAGTTCAGGTCCGGGGGCACCGCGCCCTCCGCCGTCCTGCCGGACACCGACCGGCTGGCCGAGCTGATCCGGCTGCTGGACTCCGTGGACTGGCCGACGCTGGACCCCGAAAGCGCCGGGATCGCCCGGGCCGTAAGGGAACGGCTGCTCACCGCCCCCGCGCGGGGCCCGGAACAGCTCACCGGACCGGCCGCCGAGGATCCCACCGGGTCCGGGCTGATCCGGCTGTCCGATCCCGAACGCGGCGACCGCTACCCGGAGTTCCAGTTCGACCCGGACACCGGCGAGCCACGGCCGGTGGTGCAGCGGATCAACAGAATGCTGCTGTCGGACCAGGATCCGTGGGGCGCCGCCGACTGGTGGCTCGGCGGCAACACCTGGCTGCGGGACGCGCCCGCCGCCCTGGTGGGGCGGGTGCCGGACGCACGGCTGACCGAGGCCGCCGCCGCGCTGATCGGAGACGGCGGATGGTGAGGCAGGCGCCCCCCGAGGGCGCGCGCATGAGCCCGAACCTGTTCGTCCTGAGCGCGGGCACCGAGCTGTGGAGGTGTCATGAAACCACCTACGCCTGCACCGAGTTCAACCCGAGGCCCGCACACTCCTTCTTCGGCGGCAACCGCTTCGACGCCACCGCCGAGGACCGGTATCCGTATCTCTACGCGGCCGTGGCGCCGACCACCGCCCTCGCCGAAGTGATGCTGCGGGACATGGAGTTCACCGGTCCCGAGGGACGGCGTCAGGTTCCCTGGGCGCTGGCGGCCACCCGCTCGCTGTCCAAGGTGCGGGTGACCGAGGACCTGGTCCTGGTGCGGCTGGTCGAGGAGGAGGACCTGGCCGCGGTGTTCCAGACCTCCTGGCTGCTGGAGACGGACGAGTACGCGCAGACCCGCGCCTGGGCGCGGGAGATCCGGCGTCAGGTGCCGGACGCCCAGGGGCTGGTGTGGCAGTCGCGGCGGCACCGCCCGCACCCCGCCGTGGTGCTGTTCGGCGACCGCTGCGGGGAGGAGCCGCTGAAGGCGGTGCCCGGCCAGGCCCACAACCTGGGCACGTTCGAGGGGGCGGGCGAAGCCAACCAGCTGCTTTCGCCGCTGCGGGCGGTCATCATTCCGCCCGGTATGCGGGCATGAGCACACGGGACGGGGGGCGCCGCCCCGCGGTCCCGCCCGGCACCGGCTCAGCCGGTGCCGGGCTCCGGTCCGTACAGCCGTACGGTGAAGCTGATCCGCAGCCCGAGCCGCAGCTGGTCCCCGTCGCGTACGGGGGTCCGCACACCCGCCGCGATCCGGGCGCCGTTCAGATACGTGCCGTTCCGGCTGCCCGCTTCGGGCTCCTCGACCCAGGCGGTGCCGTCCGGCTCCACCGTGACCGAGGCATGGTGGCGGGAGACCTTGTTCCAGCCCGCGAACGCGGCGGCGGTCCGCGGCGCCCAGTCCGGATGGCGGCCCAGGCGCAGCGGTGGGCCCGGGCCGTGGCGGAGCTCCAGACAGGGCTCGGCGCACACCAGCAGCGCATGGGTGCGCGCACGGCCGCAGGACGCGCAGCGGATGTCCCTGGGGGCCACCGGCGCACGGCAGTTCCAGCAGGGGGCGGACACCTCGACCCCGGCGGCCGGGGGCGGCGCGGGCCGGGGTTCGGACCGGGGCCGCGCCCCCGTGGCCTCCGCGTCCGCCGGTTCGGCCGCTTCCGCCGGACCCGCCGGTGCCGCCCCCTCCTCGTCGTCCGGCTCTCGCCACCAGCCCGCCGGGGCGGCCCCATCACTCATCAGCCACCGCCGGGGCCGGGGCCCGCGGCTCCACCGGTGCGTACCACCCGCAAGTCCAGCGCCACCGTCCCGTCCGTGGCGGGCCGCACACCGGTGACGGTCACCGCCGTGCCCACCAGTTGCTCCTGGTCGAACAGCGCCCGTGCCAGCGGGTTGATCAGATGCGTCTCCAGCAGCATGCCGATGCCCCGGCCGCCGTTGTCCACATCCGCCGTGCAGTAGCCGGACAGCGCCTGGTGCGCCTCGTCGGAGAGGCGCAGGTGCACCCCCTGGTCCTCACGCAGCACCCGCTGGATGTTGCCCACCTGGGAGTCGAAGATCTCGCCGGCCACCTTGGCGTCGATGTAGTCGAAGACCACCACATTGCCGCCGAGCCGGTTCATCAGCTCCGGACGGCCGATCCCCTCCACGAAGTGTTCCTTCACATTGGCCAGGATGATCTCCTCCAGCTGGTGGTACGGCATACCGGGCTCGGCCACCCGCCCCCCGCGCCCGCCCTCGCCGGTCCGCTTCCTGACCCCGAGGTTGGAGGTGAAGATCAGCACACATTCGCTGAAGTACGTGGTGACCCCCTGCCCATCGGTGAGCCGACCGTCCTCGAGCACCTGGAGGAACTTGTCCAGCACCCCCTTGTCGGCCTTGTCGATCTCGTCGAACAGCACCACCCGGAAGGGGTCGTTGCGCACCGCGGTGGTCAGCTCGCCACCCGCCTCGTAGCCCACGTATCCGGGCGGTGCGCCGAGCAGCCGGTCCACCGAATGCGGTGCGGAGAACTCGCTCATGTCGAAACGCAGACAGGCGTCCTCGGTGCCGAACAGCAGCTTGGCCACCGACTTCGCCAGCTCGGTCTTGCCGGTGCCGGTCGGCCCGGCGAAGAACAGCACACCGCGCGGCCGGCTGCCGGGGTGGGAGGCCTGGGCACCGGACAGGCCGAGTGCGGCACGCTTGAGGATGTCGAGGGTCTTGCCGACCGCCTTCTCCTGGCCCTTCACCCGCGCCCGCAGATCCGCCTCGCCCTTCTTGATCTGCGCGCGGATGTAATCCGCCTGCCACGGGTTGTCCTTGACGCCCAGCTGGTAGACCCGGACCGCGTCCCGCATCTCGGCGAACGTCAGCCCGCGGTCGAGGGCCATCCGGGCGCTCTCCCGCATCGCGCGCAGGGTCAGCCCGGCGGTGGCGCGGGCGAAGGTGTCCACGTCGTGCTCGTCCGGCCGCCGTTGCTTGCCGAGCCGCACCCGCCCGTCGTCCCCGCTGTCTCCGTCGTCCTCGGGTGCGGACGCGGCGGTGTGCTCCTCGGCCAGCAGCTCGGCCATGCGCCGTCGGCTGCCCAGGTCGGGCAGCGGAATGCCGATCGTACGGACCCGTTCGCTGCCCGCCACCAGCCAGGTGGGCAGATCGCGCTCCCCGTCGGCGAGCCAGATCACCGGGTTGAACAGCCGCCGCCCGCTGCCGGGGGAGGGGATGGGCCGGGCGTCCTCGGCCAGCTTCAGACAGCTGAGGAAGAAGTCACGCTCCGCATCGCCGAGCCGGGTGACATCGGTGGGGATCCGGGCGGCGTAGTCGATCAACAGCACCACCCGGTAGGGCTGTTGGCGCTGTGCGGCATCCGGGCGGGGGCGTCCGTCCGGTGTCTTCGGCTGCCGCCCCCGCTGTTTCCAGCCGGTGACGATGTCGCTCAGGGTCCGCTCGGCGTCGGCCAGGTGGACGGGGGTGTCGGCGCGCCGGGCGCGCCCGGGCCTGGTGGCGTCCCGCCCGTGCAGCAGCTCGCGGACCTCCTTGGCCGCGGGACCCGCCACCACGGTGAAGCCGTCGGCGATGTCGAAGCGGATCAGCGCCTCGTACCCCTCCTGCCACAGGGCGTTCCACAACACCTCGGTGAGGGTGTGATGGGCGTCGTACGTCCGCTCGGGGCCGCCCTCGTCGGGGTCCTTGTCGTGGCGGACGAGGTGGATGTCCCGGATGCTGCCGTGCAGGACGTACTGGGAGTGGACGCTGAGCGTGCCGACCAGCTCCTCGGCGAAGGCCGGGAGGCTGCGGTCCGCGCGGCCCGGGGAGGTGGCCGTCTCGGTCATGACTGCGTCTCCTGGTCACGGTGGCGGGCTTGGGGTCCGCTGCGGTGGTCATGGGCGGGGCGGGCCGCCGTGCGCGGGACCGGCCGCGCGGGTGGTTCGTCGAACTCGAACGGCACGCTGAGCCCGGCCCGTTCGGCCAGCTTCCGCAGCTCGCGCAGGTGGTCGGGCGCCTCGACGCACCGCTGCCAGTCGAGGTCCAGGTCGTCGTCGGTCTCCTCGGCGGGGTCGCGCTCGCGGTGCATGGTGGAGACCCGGGCGGTGCCCTCGGCGTCCACGCCGATGCGCAGCCAGTGGCCGTCCCCCCAGCCCGGCGGGGTCCAGTCGATGAACTGCACCGCCCCGGAGGTGGTGTATCCGGCCGTCTCGTGCTCCGACCGCTGCACCGCCGCGCGGATCACCTCCGCGGCGTACATCCGCTGATACGCGTCGGCCTGCTCTCCCACGCGGGCCGCGACGCGGGCGCGCTCGGCCTCCTCCAGTGTCCCGCCCCGGTACAGAAAGCGCTCCAGGACGGCGATCTCGGCCGTGGCGTCGGGCAGCGGCACGGGGGTGCCGGGGTGGTCGGCGCGGAGGAAGGCGAGCTGCTGGGCGGCCCACTCCTCGGTCTCCCCCCGCCGCTCGGCGTCGCGCGTGACCCGGTCGGCGAACCGGGCGGCCTCCCGCAGATGGCGCTTGGCCGCGGCGGGCCGCTGGGCGGCCACTTCCGCGGCGACGGTGACCTTCTCCTCCACCAGCCGGTAGTCGGCCACCGTCACCTGACGGGGCAGCGTGGCCAGCAGGTCCGCGCCCAGCCGCACCACCTCCTCCTCGCTGGGGGCCGCGGTGGCGGCGGTGGCCGTGGTGGCGGCGGGCGGCGGCTGTGGCAGGACATCGCGCGCCCCGGTTTCGGTGGCCGCCTCCTCGTACGCCTCCAGGGCCTTGGCGCGGCGGGCCCGCAGGGTGGTGTGCCAGCCGGTGTCCGCGGGGTGCGCTCCGGCCACCGGGCGGGCGGCGGTCTCCATGGTGGCGCGTGCGTACGCGGCCTCCGCGCGGCGCAGCCGGCGGTCGGTGTCGGCCAGCCGTCGCCACACCTCGTCCAGGTTCATACCGGTCAGGGCCAGCGGCGGCGGCAGGTCGGGCGGCTCCGGCGGCCCGTCGGGTCCGGCGGCCGTGGCGGCCCGCCGGATGCGCGCGCGCAGGGTGTCGATGCGGGCGTTGGCCCGGACGGCGGCGAACGCGGCCTCCCGCCAGCACTCGGCGGCCTGCCGGGCGTCCAACTGCCGCTGCCGCAGCTCGGCCTGGTGCTCGGCGGCGCGGATGGCAGCCGCCGCGAGCACCTGGGCCCCGGCCGTGGTGGCGCGGCCGACGAGCAGCGCCCCGCTGAGCGAGCCGAGGCCGATCAGGGCGGGCACCATCAGGTCGTGCAGCTGGTCCATGGCGGCGTTCAGCGCATGGCCACCGGCGTGCTGCACGGCGTCGCCGATGTGCTGGCCGACACCGCTGCCGATGTGGTCGGACAGGCCGGTGCCCTGGACCGTCTGGTGCGGCACCCCGCTGGTCGGGACGGCGTTCTGCACGGTGTCCGGCACCGTGTTCTGAAACGTGTGCTGGAGGGCGTCGGCGGCCGGAGGCCGGGGGAAGTACACCTCCGGCATCACCTCGCCGATGCTGGGGATCGCCTGGCCCGAACTCATGTGGCACCCCCCGACGTCGGCGGGGCGGCCGCCCTCGGTAGTCCCGGGCGGACCCGGTCGTCCCGGCCGCGCAGCTCCGCCACATAGCGGCGCCAGCACCGCGTACGGTGCCAGGTCCACCAGAGGAGAACGGCCACCGTGGCGATCGGCCACACCCAGGGGGCGTAGGCCACGGTGGCCCACAACAGGGCGATGGCCGGGAGGATCAGCAGCCCCTGAACCGGGAAGCGGGAGCCGGGGCGGCGGATGAACCGGGCCACGGGAAGCGCACGGTCGACCAGCAGCCCGGCCAGGGAGCGGTCCGGATGGTAGCCGGGGCTGCCGATGCGGTATGCCGTCCACAGCTCCAGGGCCAGGACGGCGGCGGCGGCCGGGACGGCCAGCATCCACGCCGTCAGCACGGCGCGCTGGGCTGGCCAGCCCACCAGATCGCCGAGGCCGATCACGAAGATCCACGGGAAGACGAGGCCGACGGCTCCGCCGAGGGCCCAGCCGAGCGTGGGCAGCATGTCCTGTCTGCGCACCCAGAGCGTGGCCACGTCCATGTCGCGCTCCTGGCGCAGGAGGGCGCGCTCGTCGTTCACCCGGCCCTGCGCCTCCGCGGACTCCTGCTCGGCGAATCCGGCCAGCCACTCGGCCAGTTGCAGCCGCACCAGGTCGTCGGGGTCGCGCAGCAGCCGGCCGTACCAGGCCATCGGCTGCGGGAACGCCGCCTGGATACGGGCGGTCCGCTCCCGGAGCCTGCGCCGGTGCGCGGTCGGGGCCGCGGCGAGCGAGAGGAGCGCGGCGAGCCGGTAGCGGTCGAGCCGGGTGGCGGCGCGCACCTCGGCGCGGCGGTCGCGCAGCCAGGGCGACGCGTGCAGCGCCTCGTCCACGGTGTGCTGCCAGCGGGAGCGGGCCGTCAGCCAGCGCTGCTGCACCTCGGCGAGCCCTTCGCCGCCGGGCCGTGAGTCCAGCAGCGGCAGGATGGTGTGGTCCCGCAGGTCCGCCACGACGGAGAGGGCGAACTCATCGCCGCGCCCGGCCTCCCGCAGCAGATCGCCCAGCCCCGCGTGGTCCAGCGGCACCCCGCGGTAGGAGGCGTCGAGGGTGGGGCCGAGCCAGGAGATCAGCCGCACCATCGTGACCGGCTTGGGCTCGCGCGGCGGCGTCGCGGGGTGGTGCGGCTCCAGGAGGCCGAGCAGCGCCGTCAGCTCCTCGGCGTCGCGGCCCGGGACGCCCTCGAACTGCCGTAGCCAGCGGGTGAATTCGGCGCGGCCGCGCCGCCGGGACAGGAGCTGCCGGGCGGGCCGCCAGTTCTCGCTGAACGCCCTGGCCAACTGCTTCGGCCGGGTGTACCGCTCATCGAGGAAGGCGAACGGTTCGAGGTCCGGGTCGTCCGCCGGGTCCGAGGCGCCGGGGGCCGCGCCCGCCTCCCAGGGGGCGACCGGCGGCGAGCCGCCCACCAGCCACTGCGCCACCTCGTCGGTGCCCCAGCGATGGTCGGGGTCGCGGGTGAGCAGCCCCCGGCACAGCAGCCGCAGCCGGTGGTCGGTGACCAGGGACAGATCCGGGGCGCGGGAGCTGATCTCCTCACGGACGAAGTCGTTGTCGGTGAACCGGATGGGGTGGCGTCCCCCGGCCATCTCGGCCACGATCATGCCGAGTGACCACCAGTCGGCGGGCGGATGGATCAACTGGTGGCGCAGCGACGCCTGCGGGGACATATAGAGGGCGGTGCCGACCCAGCGTTCGTCCCGGGTGTAGCGCTCGGCGGGTTCGTGGGCGGAGACGGCGAAGTCCACGAGGACGAGGTCCGGGGCGGCCGGGTCGAGGCTGCCGAGCACGATGTTGGCGGGGCTGAGGTCCCGGTGCACGATGTCGAGTTCGTGCAGGGTGGTCAGGGCCTCGTGCAGCTGCCGTACGACGCTGTGGATGAGCACCGGGTCGGCCGGGCCGGGATTGTCCCGCAGATATCCGGCCAGGTCGGTATCGCCGTAGGAGGGCGCCAGGTCGTACGGATGGCCGTCGGCCCCGGTGTCGCTGGTCTCGGTGAAGTGGGTGAGGTGGCGGCGCGGCCGGTCCCGCAGCGGCTCCCACACCCGGCGGTCCGGGGCGTGGCCGCGGTGGTACCACTTCAGGATGTGGCTGCCGCGGTCATCCTCGACCCGGTAGACGGCCGCCTGGTGCGGATGGCCGGGGCGGCGCAGTACGGCCCTCAGCCGGAACCGGCCGCGCAGCGAGACGGGCAGCGCTCCGGTGTCCCCGCGCAGGTCGCGACCCCCGTCCGCGGCCTGCTCCGAGGACGCCGAGGGGATCTCGTCCTCGGTCGGCCCGGCCGACGCGGCGGCCGTCGAGGATGGCGGCTCCTCGTGTTCGGTGGGCGGCGGCCCGGCGTCGTGTGCGCGCCCCCGCTCTTGGGGCTCCCCGGAAACCCCGTACTCCTCGGCGTCCTCGTATTCCGTGGGGGGCGGTTGCTCGTGCGGATGGGTCGGATGGGTCACAAAGGTCACCTCGTGCGGGGGCGGGCGTTGTGGATCAAGAAAGCGGAGCTCCGGAAATCGGAAATCTGTTCCAGCACGATGTGAATTACCGGCGGTACGCGGCACAAAGCCCGGCAGGGAACGGCAACCGGGAGGCCGATTTCCTCTTTCCCGGCCGGTCGCTAGCCTGGTGACCATGAGTCAGGAGCCATTTGAGTCAAATTTGCCCACATACGATCAACTCCTGGAAGAACTCAAAGGCATACGCAGACCCGGATTGCCAGATCTGCGCGGCATCGATCGGCCGGGGCTGCGCGCCGCGGCCGTGGCGGGCGGCTTCTGCGATGGCTCCGACGACGCACCGGCCGGTATCGAGGCGCTGCTCAGGGAGGCGGTACGGCGCCTCGGCGAGCGGGACCTGCTCGGCCGGGCCGCGGCCCATACCTTCGGGCTGCTCCCCGACCGCCGGGGCGCGCCCGCCCATGACCGCCGCAAGACGGCCGCCGCGGTGTACGGAGTCACCTCCGAGCGATTCCGCAAGCACCAGGAACCGCAGGTCATCCAGCAGCTCGCCGAGGCCGTACTGACCGTCCTGCGCGAGCCGCCGCACCTCTCCGGCTCCGGCTCCGACGCACCGAGCACGACAGCGCAGGGCACGGCCGGGCAGGGCGCGCTTTCGCGGACCGGCACGAGCGGCCCGATCGGCCAGGAACCTCCGCTGCGGGTCGGCAGTGTGCCGGTGGACGCGCGGAGCAGCTTCACCCTGCATGTCTCGCCCATCGAACTGCTGCGGGACGTCGAGGTGCTGGTCTCCTCGGAGAACGTCTACCTGGAGATGTCCAAGACCTTCCGTCCCACCGTCTCCGGCGCGCTGCGGCTGGCCGCCGCCGTACGCGACCCCGCCGGGGAGATCGTCGATGATGTGCTCGCCCGCGAACTGGCCGCGTGGCTGCGCGCCCATGGCCGCCCCGGGCTGCCGATCCGGCCGGGCACGGTGGTGCCCACCTCGCCGGGGGCGCTCGCGGCGCGCGGCGTCCGGCGGATCTACCACGCCGCGGTGGCCACACCGCTGGACGATACGTACGAGGTCCGCCCGGAGAGCATCGCCCGCGCGGTCGGCGCGTGCTTCGCGCTCGCCCGGGCCGAGCGCGACCGCTACGAGCCCGCCCTGTCCTCGATCTGCTTCCCACTGCTCGGCGCGGGCCGGGGCGGCCTGGCACCGGGGGTCAGCGCGACCTGGCTGCGCTGGGCGATCCGCGACGAACTCGCCCGGGACGGGCGCTGGCGAGTGCACCTGGTGGTCCGCAGCCGAGAGATCGCCGAGGCGGTGGGCGCGCCGTGAGCACCGCGGCGAGGACCATGGCGGCCCGGGCCACGGCAACCGGAGCCACGGCCGCGCGGCCCGCCGCACCCCCGGCCACGGCTGCTGGGCCCACCACGCGCCCGGCCACGGCTGCCCGGCCCGCCGCGCGCCCTGCCGACCGGGCGACCGTACGCCGTACCGGACGGCCCGCCGCGCACCGCACCGGCCGGGCTGGTCTCCCCGCTCAGGGGCGCCAGCTCGCGCCGGTGAGGGCGATCCCCGCCCGTCGCAACCGCCGCTCCAGCGCGGCCAGTTCGCCGCGCCGCGGCACTCCGTAGAGCCGCACATCGCCGTCCCCCTCGACCATCTGCAGACGCGGCCCGCTCTCCGTCCGGGCCATGTGCTCCTGGTAGCGCGCCCGCCCCCGCGCCGTGCGCGCCCGCATGCGCTGGTTCGCCGAGCCGCGCCACACCAGGGCGGTGGGCTCGGCCGTCCGGAAGCGCCCGGTGACCAGCACATCGGCGTGGCGGACGGCGGCGGAGCGCGCCGCGTCGGCTGCCACTTCCTCCTCCTCGTATCCCGTGTACAGGAGGATGTCGATCTCGCGGCCCGCCGCCGGGCCGCCCGGTGCCACCGCCTCCGCACGTGCCCGCGCCGCCCCGGCCAGCAGGGCCCCGAGGGCGGCGGGCTGGTCAAGCGGCTCGCCGCCGCTGACCGTCAGCCCGTCGGCGCCCCGGGCCAACGCCCCGCGCCACAGCCCGAGCAGGGACGACACCGTACGGGAGGCGCCGCCCGACGGATCCCAGGTGTGCCGGGACATACAGCCGGGGCAGGCCAGTCCGCACCCCTGGGACCAGATGCCCAGGCGCCGCCCAGGGCCCAGGGTCTCCACCGGAAAGTGCGTCTGACTGATCCGGAGCATGGGCTCCGCGCACCCTGGAACGTTTTCCACCGACCCATCTCCCATTCCCCCGAGGCCGTGTTCCGCGATTCATGATCAATGGGGCGTGGCCCCGGAACCGTTCCAGTATGACCCGGCGTCAGGCGTCGGCGAGGGCGTTCTCCGGTCGACTTCCGGGCGTTTTCAGGATCGTGTCCTATGGGGAGCATTCCCGGGTACGACCTCATCGATACGGTCTGCCAAGGAATCGAATCGGCATCGGCATCGGCTTTGCGGAAGAAAGCGGAATTCGAGTGTCCGCAATGCGGCTGCCCGCAATGCGGCTGCCCGGGGCGGGAATTTCCGCACCGGGGAAATCGGGGGATCCATTTCCATGATCACAACTGACAGTGTCAACGGGGTGGTGCGCCGGGGAAGGCTCGGCCGTACCGCCCGCTTCGCGGCCCGGTGGCGGGGCAGGCGCGACGGCGCCCGCGGCGTCCCCCGCATCCCGCTCCCGGCCCCGCCCGAGGAGCAGCGGGGCAAGACACCACCGCCGCCCATCGAGCCACCGGCCCCCGAGCTGCTGATCACCCCGTATGTGATGGAGGTGCGCACCGGCGTCCGCCGGGCCACCGAGCAGATGCGCGCCGCCCTCATCGGGCGGGAGCACGCCCTCCTCAGCAGGTTGCGCGCGGAGTCGGTGCGCGTGGTCACCCAGTACGACGTCCGGGAGGACCCCCGGCCCGCGGCGCTCGCGCGGTACGGCCACTGGATGGGCCAGTGGCGCACCAGCGTTGACCGGTGCCGGTCGCATGCCCAGGCCGTGGTCGACCAGGCCAATCAGCGACTGGCCTGCTACTGGGACGCGGTGCGCGAGACCCACCCCCAGCTCTCCCGGCTCCCCCGGCGCCCGCCCGGGGACTGGCTGCCCGGCCGGGTGGAGTTGGACGGGTCCTGGTACCGGCCCGACGTCTGGCTGCTGGCCGACGACGACAGCGCCCGTACGGCCACCTCCCGGGCGCTGCACATACTCGAGCGGCAGAACACCGCCGACCGCGTCGACGGGAGGACCGCGCGATGACCGCCCAGACCCGCAGCCGTCGGCGCGCGCTCACCGCCGCGCTGGCACTCGCCCTCGCGGCAGGCGCCACCGCCTGCGGAGCCGACGGGCCGTCACGCTACTCCCAGAGCTGTGGCGTCGTGGTCGACGGCTCCGGCTCGGCGGACGCCTCCCGGACCGGCTTCGACGCGGAGGCCAAACTCAAGGCCACCCTGCAGACGTTCCTGGCGGACAGGAAGTGCCGCAAGACGTCCTTCGCCCCCATCACCAAAGTGTCCGAGGCGTCCAAGTGCCAGGTCAGCCCGCTGGACCTGGATCCGGACACCTCGAAGACCGCCGACCGCGAGCGGACCCGCACCACCCTGCGCGCGGTGGCGCTCTCCAACGCCCTGAAGCTGCTGCGCTGCGCCCAGAAGGAGGAGCCCGGCTCCGATGTGCTCGGGGGCCTGTCGCGCATCGGGCTGTCCAAGCCGTCCGGCGCCGACGCGTCGTTCGACGTCCTGGTGGTGAGCGACTTCGACCAGAGCGACACCGACTTCCGACTGGGGCGGCAGGACCTGTCCACCGCCGCGAGCCGCCGGACCGTCATCGACGACTTCCTGAGGTCGCACGGCAGCCCGGAGCTGTCCGGCGCCGATGTCTACCCGGTGGGCTACGGCATGAAGTACGGCACCGACACCTCCCGGTACGAGCAGTTCAACTCCTTCTGGACGGAGCTTCTGGAGGGGAGGGTGAAGGCACATGTCCACACCACCTACCGCCGGTGACGACGGGGCCCCGCGGCGGCTGAGGCCGCGCCGCCGCGGGGCCGACCCGGACCGCGGGCGCCGCGGCGGGCGGACGGCCGCGCGGCGGTTCCCCGACGGGGCGCTGCCGCAGCCCGAGCCCATCGCCTCGGATGTGATCCGGGCCGGTGACAGCGCCTGGCTGCTGGACCGGGCGCGCAAGCACGGCGCCTCGGCGGCCACGCACAAGGTCTTCGACCCCTGGGTGCTGGCCAGCCCCGACCGGGTGTCCTACTTCGCCGAACTGGCCAGTCTGCGCAACAAGGTCAGACACCGGCTCACCGAGGAGCAGGCGCGGGCCGAGGAGGACGGCGCACTGGAGGCGAGCCGGGTGCGGGCGGCCGCCACCGCCGCCGGAGTGCGGCTGGAGCGGGCGGGTCGGTGGCGGGCCGTCCTGGAGCGGCGGCAGACGGTCACCACCGCCCAACTGGACCGGCTGGCCCGGCGGGCCGACCGGTGGCAGACCTTCCGCGACACCGTACGGGGCGGCTTCGAGCGCCGGTGGCTGCGCGCCCGTATGCCCGCCGGAGCCAACGACGCCACTGATGCCACTGATGCCAAGTACGCCACCGGTCCCGGACGGCCGGGCGCCACGCGCCACGACGACGGGCCGGGAAACCCCGGCGGCCACCCCGACTGGCAGACGGTGTCCGACCACGATCCGGTGGCGGAGGCGGACGCGGCCGAGCGGGCCCTGTCCACCAGGGCGGCATGGGAGGGCGCGGCGGCGCGCCCGGGTATGCCGCGCTGGATGAAGTTCGGGGTGCTCACCGCCCTGATCGTGGTCGAACTGCCCGTCTACTACTCGGTGTTCGAGAATCTCCACGGTGTCGGGCGGTTCGCCGCTCTGCTCTCCTACAGCCTCATGGTGGCCGTGGCGGTGGCGATGGTCCTCGCCCCGCATATCGCGGGCTGGATCCTGCGGCGCCGCTCCGCCACCGGTGCGGTCCGGCTGTCGTCCGTGCCCGCCCTCGCCCTGCTGGGCATATGGGCGTACGGGGCCTGGGCGTTGGGGGATCTGCGGGCCAAGGTGGCGTTCCGGGAGGAGCCCCCGCTGGATCTGCCGCCCGATGTGGCGGCGGATGTCGGGGACAGCGTGAGCGACCCGCCGAGCCTCATCGAGTCCCTGCACCTGGACCCGCACAGCGTGTCCTGGATGTTCATCGCGCTGCTGCTGCTCTCCGGCGGTATCGCCTTCCTCATCGGGCTGGGCGAGGAGCATCCGTATCTGGCGGCGTACCGGACCACGTCCGAACGGCTGCGGGAGCTGGAGCGGGACATCGAGACGGATCTCGTGGGCGCCGAGCGCGCCAGGGAGGCCGAGGCCACCATGGGCGCCCGGGCGGACGCCCGCCGAGCGGCCCATGAGGCGCGGCTCTACGCGGTCGACGAGCTGTACGAGGCGGCGGCCCACGCCTATCTGGACGGCGTGGCCATGGAGTCAGGCGATCCGGCGGTCACGGAGGCCGCCATGCGGCTGTCCAGCCAGTGGCCGCTGCTGCCGCGCTGAGCACGCGTGGCACACCGTAAGGGCACACTCGGACCCACGGGGGGCAGCGGATGGAGCCTTCGGCACCGTCGCAGTACGTACTCATCACACAGTGTCTGCAGAACGACTTCTTCCTCAATCTGGACTGCCAGTTGTCCCTGCCGGACAGCGCGGTCTCCAAGCTGCTGCTGGACAGCGAGAGCGGTGCGTCCCTCCGCACGGAGGGCCACCGCCGGGTCCTGTCCGAGGCGGAGCTGCGCCGTTCGCCACTGGCGCGCTTCCTCGACGCCACCGTCGGCTCCCGGACGCGCGGCCACGGCGACGGCGTTCTGCACCTGATCAACATCCGTGACTGGCATGTCCCGGGAGAGGCGTACGACCTGGAGCGCAGGCAGTACGGGGCGCACTGCGAGGCGGGCACCTGGGGAGCGGCCTACGTCGACGGGCTCACGGAACTGCTGGCCCCGGAGCTGCGCGCGCCCGCGGACGCCGGGAGCGGCTGGGGCGGGAGACTCCGGGTCCACCATGTGCGGTCCAACACCCTCTTCGACTTCCAGCACAGCTCCGGCGGACGTCCCGACCTCAGCGAACCGGCGCCGCTGACGACGCTGCTCGACGGTCTGCTGGGTGACGGACGGCAGGAGACCACGCATGTCGTGGTGATCGGTGTCCTCACCGACATCAAGGTCCAGCTGCTGCTGACCGGTATCCGCTCCCGTTACGACGTGCGGCAGCTCGTCGTCTCGGACGCGCTCACCGCCAGCAGGACCCTGGAGCGCCATCTGACGGCACTGGACTTCTGCCAGCGGGTGCTGCACACCGAGGTGATGACCGGTCTGGCGGAGCTGGCCCGCTTCCTGGGCTCGCGGCCGGACGACGACCGGCGTCTCTCCCGCGGCGGGGACGCGGAGTTCGTGGGCTACTCCTCCTACATCCAGGACAAGCAGGGCATTCTGTCCTACGAGGACGCCAGGATGCGGGACTACCGCATCCAGACCGCCGAACGCCTCCGACGGGCGCAGCACACGGTGGGCTTCGCCAGCAAGTTCCTGCTGGGGCTGGGCACCTGCCTGCTGGCCAGCGCACTTCTGCTGTCGCTCGTCGGCGTCTTCCTCCCGGACCGCATCGGGTGGCAGAGCCCCGCGGTGCTCGGCGCGCTCGGTGTCGGGCAGATCGTCACGCTGTTCTTCGCCCGGCCGGTCCGCTCGGTGCAGGACGCGCTGGCGGAGGAGACCCGCTACCGGATGATCCTGGAGAGCCGCAGTCTGAAGGTGGCCCTGGCCCGCTTCCACATCACCACGGCGGCGGCGCTCCGGCGGCATGACGATGCCGAGGGCCAAACCGACGCCCTGGCACGGCAGTTGCAGATCCTGGAGAGGATGGACACGGCCGACTTCGAACAGCTGAGGCGGCTGGGGGCGGACCCGCGCACCGAACCGCCCGGGGCGGGTCGCCCCCGTAGCGGGAACCGCCCACAGGCTTCCTGACGACCGCCTCGCCCGGCGGGCCCGTCGTTCCGCTACGACCCGTCCGCCATCAGACCTGGAGCACCGGTGCCTGGAGCTCCGTGACCCACTCGTCGCGGTTCTCCGGGCACTCCAGGCTGATCTCCCGGGGGTATCCGGCCGACCGGTAGCCGTTGCCGTCGATCCAATGGGCCAGGGCCTGGGCCGTGGGCACCACCGCGTCCATCGGGCCACGGTGGACGATGGTCGCGGCCCGGTCGACGGGCGGCAGATCGAGGATCCTCAGGTCCTCGTCGTCCCGGAGCGGGGCGGAGACCTGCATGGCGGCGTGGACGGTCACGGCGCCGCCGCCTTCCGGGGCGTCCTCGTAGTACGCCACACCGGGGCCCGTCGGGGTGATGCCCGCCGTGGCGAGGCGTCGGCACAGCTCGTCGTAGAGGGGTGTGATGACCGGGCCGATCTCCTGGGGGTCGAAACCCGCGGCGGTCGCGGTGAGCTCCGCCACCCGCACCGCGGGGAGGGCCTTGATGACGACGTCGTTCGTGGGCATGTGCCCCTCGCTCTCGATCGACCGGAGCCTCGCCTCGACCTGCACCAGCCGTGCCGCCGTGGCGGCCACCGTGGCCTCCAGTTCGGCCCGCCGCAACCGCAGCATGCCGCGCAGCTCCTCGGTGCCGACCTTGTCGTCCACGATGTCCCGCACCTGCTGGAGGGTGAAGCCGAGCTCTTTCAGCGCGATGATCCGGTTCAGCCGACTGAGCTGGGCGGCCGAGTAGGAGCGGTATCCGGTGGCGGGGTCGACATGGGCCGGGTGCAGCAGTCCGGTGGCGTCGTAGTGGCGCAGCATCCGGACCGAGACGCGGCCGTGCCGGGCGAAGTCTCCGATGGTGAACATGACGGCTCCGAGTTCAGCGCCTCACACGGTGTGAGGGTCAAGTGTGCGCTCGCAGACGTCCGCTCCGTACGCCACCGCCACAGCCGGGCGCGGCAGGCGGCCGCTGAGGGCCCGCCGCCCGCCGCGCCCCGCATCGTCGCGTGGGCTCAGCCCGCCAACCGCACCGGTTCCGCGGCCCTTTCCGCCGCGGCCAGCAGTGCGCTGATGTCCTCGCGGGCGCGGGCCACACGGGAGCGTACGGTGCCGATGGGGCAGCCGGTGGCGGTGGCGGCGTCCGCGTACGGCAGGCCGAGCACCTTGGTGAGGAGGAACATCTCACGGCGCGCCGGGGCGAGCGCCGCCAGCAGATCCATCAGCGCCACCCCCTCGTCGAACCCGGGGAGCCCGGCGGGCTGCGCCCGTTCGGCCACCTCCTGCCAGTCGTCCGCGTCCAGGGTGCGGGGACGGGCGGCGGCCGTGCGGTAGCGGTCGACCACCACCCGACGGGCGATCGACAGCAGCCACGTACGGGCCGATGAGCGGCCCGCGAAGCGCGACAGCCCGGTCAGCGCCCGCACATACGTTTCCTGGGCCAGGTCCTCGCAGCCGTGGGGGTCGGCGGTGAGATGGAGTACGAAGCGGCGCACATCGCGGTAGGTGGCGCGGATGAAGTGGTCGACCGCGTCGCGGTCGCCGTCACGGGCGGCCAGGGCCCATTCGGTGACCTGGCGGTCGTGCGCCGCGGTGGCGAAGCCGTGCCCGTGGACGGCGGCGGGCGGCACGGCTCTTCTCGGTGTGGCGGACAGGGTGGGAGAAGGCATCGTCAAACGTCCTTCGGAAGGCGGTGGACGGCACACCGGCAGGCGCCACCGGCACACGAGGACGTGGCGGGGCGGCGAGCGGCGGTGGTGCCGACGGATGGGACCGACGCCGGGCAGGCGCCGGTGCTCCGCCCGTCCACCAGGGCGGGGGAAGGACGGGCGGTTCAGCGGGTGGCGAACCGCGCCGGTGGCCCTCTGCGAAGGATGACGTGCCGTAGCAGGGCTCCGCGCAACCGGCGGGCGGTGGCCGGTGCGGACGGCCACGCGGGCGGCGGAGTGGCGCTCGCGCCCAGGATCCGCAGGACGAGAACGAGCGGGACGAACAACAGGGCCGCGAGCGCGCGGCCGAGCCGGAAGACGGCCCGCTCACCGCGCCACAGCCACAACCCGCAGATCAGCGCGGCGAGAAGGTGGACCATGGCCATGCCCGGGCCACCCGGACCCGCCCAGGGCCACGGCAACTGGCCCATGGACGGCGCGGTGGCGGACATCGCGTCCGCACCGTGGTGCATATGGCCCATGGCGCCGCCGCTCATCGGGGCGGCGCCCGTGTCCCGCGTCCCCCGCGCCCCGTCGCCCATGGCGCTCCCCGCCACGGGGGCGACTGTCGCCTCCGCGCACCGGAACACCATATGCAGGCCGAGTTGCGCGACCACCGTCGCACCGGTCACGACCAGCGCTCCGCGCTCCCGCCCGGCGACCCACCACGCGGCGGCCGTCGTCCCGGCGAACGCGGCGGCCACGGACCACACCGGCAGGGTGTCACCGGACATCAGCGCGTGTCCGAGCGCCGTCACCACGACGCACACCGCCGCGAACACGGCGGCTCGTGCGAGGCGGAACGGTGGCCCGGCGGACATGGCAGCCATGGTGCCAGCCGTGGCCGGTGTGCGTGACGGCGGCTCAATCTTCATCACCGGTGTGACAAGCACCGTGGCCCCATCATCGGCACGCGGATGACAAGCCCGGCCCGTGACCGCCTCCACCCAACCCCATGTGAGCCAGCTCACAGAAGATGCCCGGAACTCGGCCGCGCGTTCCGCCGACGACTCAACCGGCGCGGGCAGCAATGCGTCCGCCTCCCGCCGTTGCCCCCGAACCAGGAGTCGTCCATGTCCGCTGAACCCCTCGCCCCGGCCACGGGCGACTCCCCGGACGGTGCCGCGGACAGGGAGCAGCACTCCCCCACCGGGCCCGGCGAACCCACCGGACCCACCAGACCCGGGCCGAGTGGGTCCGTATGGGCCGCCCTGCGGCCGCTGGTGCTCCGGCTGCACTTCTACGCGGGGGTACTGGTCGCACCGTTCCTGCTGGTCGCGGCCGTGACCGGGCTGCTGTACGCCGGATCGTTCCAGGCCGAGAGGCTGGTCTACGGACATGAGCTGCGCGTCCCCGTGGGCGACCGCGAACTGCCCATCTCCCAGCAGGTGGCGGCCGCGCGCACGGCACACCCGGAGGGTGAGATCAGCGCCGTGCGGCCCTCCCCGGAGGACGGCGCCACCACCCGGGTGCTGCTCTCCGGCGTCAAGGGCGTCGATCCCGATCACACGCTGGCCGTCTTCGTCGACCCGTACACCGGGAAGACGCGCGGCGCGCTGGAGCAGTACGGCTCCAGCGGCGCCCTTCCGCTGCGCACCTGGATCGATGAGTTCCACCGCGATCTGCACCTCGGGCAGCCCGGCCGCCTCTACAGCGAACTCGCGGCCAGCTGGCTGTGGGTCATCGCGCTCGGCGGTGTGGTGCTCTGGCTCAGCCGTCGCCGTAAGAGGCGCACGCCGCGGGCGGTCGCCCTGCCCGACCGCGCCGCCACCGGTCGCAAGCGCACCATGTCCTTCCACGGCGCGGTCGGGCTGTGGGTGGCGCTGGGGCTGCTGTTCCTGTCCGCCACCGGTCTGACCTGGTCGACCTACGCGGGTGCCCATGTGGAGGACCTGCGCACCGCCATCGGCCAGACCACCCCGGCCGTCTCGGCCACCGTCGGCGGCGGCGAACACGCCGGACACCACATGGGATCCGGCTCGATGCCGGGGATGGACATGGGCGGCACGGGCGAGAGGGCCGGGCACACCGCCGATGTGGGCCTGGACACCGTTCTGCGGGCCGCCCGCGCCGAGGACCTGGACGACCCGGTCGAGATCGTGCCGCCCGCCGAGCCCGGCAGTGCGTATGTCGTCAGCCAGATCCAGCGCAGCTGGCCCGAGAAGCAGGACTCGGTGGCCATCGATCCGGCCACGGGCGAGGTGACCGATGTCCAGCGGTTCGCCGACTATCCGGTGCTCGCCAAGCTCACCCGCTGGGGCATCGACCTCCACACCGGAAACCTCTTCGGCCTCGTCAACCAGATCGCCCTGGCCGCTCTCGCGCTCGCGCTGATCCTCCTGATCGTCTGGGGCTACCGCATGTGGTGGCAGCGCGGCCGCGCCTCCGCGTTCGGCCGCCCGGTCCCCCGCGGCGCCTGGCGGCGGGTGCCGGTGCATGTCCTCCTCCCCTTGGCCGCGGCCACCGCCGTGATCGGCTACTGGCTACCGCTCCTCGGCATCCCTCTTGCCGCCTTCCTGGCCGTCGACATCGCCGTCGGCGGGATCGCCCGTCGGCGCGGTGGGCGGTATCAGTAGACGGTGAGGCCGTAGGCGCTGAGCACCTCCTGGATCGGCTGGTAGTAGGTGGTGCCTCCGGAGGTGCAGTCCCCCGAGCCGCCCGAGAGAATGCCGATGATCTTGTCGCCCGCGTAGAGCGGGCCGCCGCTGTCGCCCGGCTCGGCGCAGATATTGGTCTGGATCAGGCCGTAGACGATGTCACCGCCGCCGTAGTTGACGGTCGCGTTGAGCGCGGTGACCACACCGCACCGGACACCGGTGGTGGCACCCCGGCGGCAGACCTGCTGGCCGACGTGGGCGGTGGCGGTCCCGGTGATGTCGACGGTCCCCACGGTGCCGGGGTGCGGAACGGCCGTGTTGGCGTACCGGACGACGCCGTAGTCATCGCCCGGGAAGCTGGTGCCGGTGGTCGGGCCGACCGGGGTGGTGGCATCGGAGTCGGTGTACCAGGTGGCGCCGCCATCGGTGCAGTGTCCCGCGGTGACGAAGTAGTACGTGGCGCCGCTCTGCACATTGATCCCCGCGGAGCAGCGCACCCCCGCGGCGGAGTAGATCCCGTCGCCTCCGGAGAGGAGGGCCCGCAGCGGGCCGTCCAGCCGCTCGACGGTGACGGCGCCGCCCCACCGCTCGGCGGTGCGGTCGAGCCTGGCCCGGTCGGCGTCCCGGACCGTGGAGCCAACGAGGACACGCAGCGTTCCGGTGCGTTCGTCCACGGTCCAGGCGGTGCCCGGCACATCCAGGGACTCCACGGCCGAGGCGGCCACAGAGGCTAAGGCGGACGGGGACGTGGCGGTGGCCGCGGAAGAAGCGGCGGACGCCGAGGAAGCGGCGGACGCGGACGAGGCGGCCGCACTCGTGCCGACAGTCCCGAGGGCCGCCGTGGCGAACAGACCGGACACCGCGGCGATCAGTCCGAACCGGCCACGTCTTCTGGTACGGCGTGCTGTTCTCACCCGAACCTCCTTGAAAGGGGCGGTAGTTGGTCCAGCCGTCTCATTGTGCCCGTAGCCGGGCGAACGCGTAACCCACCTCCCCGCACCCTCGTCGACCGCCCTTGATCAGCACGATGATCCGCATGCCGATCCGCACGTCCGCCAGCGCTTTGATCGGCACACGCATTGATCGATCAAGCGGCACCGCGGACTCCCCGCCGACCACGACGAGAGAAGTGTTATAAATGCCGTTATGAGCAGACATGCTCGTCCGACCCGGAGGCGGCTGGGGCTCCTGCCGTATCTGCGCAGCGTCGCCGGGCAGGCGTTCATCCTGCAGCTTCTGCTGATCCTGGTTCTGGTGGCCGCCGCGGTGGCGGCCGTCGCCGCCGATGCCCGGGGTCACGCCACGGTCGACGCCCGTCGGCGATCGCTCGCGGTCGCCCAGACCTTCGCACACGCCCCCGGCACGGCCCAGGCCCTGAGCGGCGACAAACCGACAGCCGCACTGGAGGCGCATGCGGAGGCGACACGGAAGGGCTCCCGCGTCGACAGCGTCGTCGTGTTCGACACCCGTGGCATCCGTTTCACCCACCCCGAGCGGTCCTTGATCGGCAAGCGGATCGTCGGACCCTCCGCGCTGGTGCGGGAGGAGCTGCGCGGAAAGACGATCTCGCAGACCTTCCGGGCCAGCCAGGGCCCGTCCGTCGTCTCGGCGGTCCCCGTCACCAGGGCCGATGGCACCCTCCTCGGCGGAGTGTCGGTCGGGGTCAAGATCCAGAACGTGCACAGCACGGTGAACCGCCGGCTGCCGATGCTGCTCGGCAGCGGTGCCGGGGCGCTGGCCCTGGCCACCGGCGGGGCGGCGCTGCTGAGCAGGCGGGCGCGCCGGCAGACCCACGGGCTGGGCGCCGCGCAGATGACGCGGATGTACGAACACCATGACGCGGTGCTGCACTCGGTCCGCGAGGGAGTGCTGGTCCTGACGGCGGACAAGCGGCTGCTGCTCGTCAACGACGAGGCCCGGGAGCTGCTTCGGCTGGCTCCGGACGCGGAGGGACGCCACATCGGGGCGCTCGGCCTCGAACCCCGGCTGACCGAGCTGCTCACGTCGGGACGGCGGGTCACGGACGAGGTGCACCCCTGCGGGGAGCGGCTGCTGTCGGTCAACATGCGGTCCACGGACCGTGCGGGCGCCCCTGCCGGAAGCGTGGTGACGCTGCGGGACACCACCGCGCTGCGGGTGCTCTCCGACCGGGCGGTGGAGGCGGGCGAGCGGCTGAAGCTGCTGTCCGACGCCGGTGTGCGGATCAGTTCCACCCTGGAACTGACGGGCACCGCCGAGCAGCTGGTGGACGTGGCCGTCCCCCGGTTCGCCGATATCGCCGCCGTGGAACTGCTGGACCCCGTACTGCGTGGCGAGGAGCCAGAGCCGCCGTACGAGCCCCTGGCGCCGCACCGGACCGCCGTCGGCGGGACCCCCGCCGAAGCCCCCCTCTTCCGGGTGGGCGAACCGGTCGTCTACGCCCCCTCCACTCCGCAGAGCCGGGCCGTGAAGACCGGAGCCGCCGTCCTCCTCCAGGCCGGTCCGACCAGTACCGGCGGGTGGCCGGCCGGGGAGGCCCGGCGCCTCCTCGACCACGGGATCCACTCGCTGATCACCGTCCCGCTGCGGTTCCGCGGTGTCACCCTGGGCCTCGCCACCTTCTGGCGGGCGCGGCACCGTGCGCCGTTCGACGAAACGGATCTGGCGATCGCCGGGGAGCTGGCCGTGCGCACCGCCGTGTCCGTCGACAACGCCCGCCGCTACGCCCGCGAACACGCCATGGTCACCGCCCTGCAGCGCACCCTTCTTCCCGGCGGACTGCCCGAGCAGGGCGCCGCGCAGGTGGCGGCCCACTATCTGCCCGCGCCGGGCGGGGCGGGCGGAAGCTGGTTCGATGTGATTCCGCTCCCGGGCGCCCGGGTCGCGCTGGTCGTCGGAAAGGTGGCCGGACAGGGCCTGCACGCCGCGGCCACGATGGGCCGGCTGCGCACCGCGGTGCAGAACTTCTCGGCCCGGGACGTGCCCCCGGATGAGCTCCTTTCCCACATGGACGAGCTGGTCACCCGTCTCGACCTGGAACACGACGCCGATGAGCACGGCACCCGGGTCACGGGCGCCAGCTGCCTGTACGCGATCCACGACTCGGTGTCGGGCCAGTTCACCGTGGCCCGGGCCGGCGATCCTGGCCTCGCGCTGGTCCGCCCCGACGGCACCGTGGACATCCCGGCGGTGCCCGGTTCCCCGCCCCTGGGCCAGGGCGGGGAACCCTTCCGGGCGGTCGCCCTCCCGCTGCCTGCCGCAAGCCGTCTGGTGCTCTACACCAGCGGTCTCCTGGAAGGCCACGACCGCACCACCGACACCGGTCTCGGCCTGCTGCGCCGTACTCTCGCAGCCGAGCCGGACCTCGACCCGGAAGAGACCTGCCGAAGCCTGTTCCAGACCGTGCTGCCACCCCGCCCGAGCGATGATGTCGCCCTTCTGGTGGCCCGCACCCGTCTGCTCGACCCGGAGAACGTGGCCGAGTGGGACGTGCCGTTCGACCCGGCGGCGGTCGCCCCGCAGCGCTCCGCCTGTGCCCGTCGGCTCCGGGCGTGGGATCTGGAGGACGCCGTGTGCACCGCCGAGCTGATCATCAGCGAACTGATCACCAACGCCCTGCGGTACGGCGCCCCTCCCCTGCACATACGCCTGCTGCGCGGCCGCGGACTGATCTGCGAGGTCTCCGACGGCAGCAGCACCGCACCCCATATGCGCCACGCCACGACCACCGACGAGGGCGGCCGCGGACTCTTCCTCGTCGCCCAGTTCGCCCAGCGCTGGGGCACCCGCTACACCGCGGACGGCAAGGTCATCTGGGCCGAAACCTCCCTGGACGACTCCTGAACGCGGCACCCCACCCACCCCGGCAACCGTTGCGGGAACCCCAACCCGTCACGGAATTTCGGGAGTTGGCGAGCCCAGCGGCCAACCACCGGGAGGGGGCTTGGCTTTCCCCGCCCCCGTAATCGAGACTGTGATCATGCACCAGGGACAGGACCGCCAGGAGTACACCGTGACGTCCGACCCCGAGGCGGTCTCCCGCGTGCGGGCCTCCCTGCTGCGCACCCTGCCGATGGCCGCGTGGGCCGGGGTGGGCGGTGCCGCCGTCATCGCCGCGGCCATGGTCCTCCTCCTCACCGCCCTCGGCCCAGGCGCCTCCCGGCTCTGGGCGCTGATGTTCGCCTGGCCGGTGGCGCTCCTCCTCTACGACGCCAGGCGCCGGTTCACCGCCCTACGGCGCCTGAAGCGGACCTGGGCGGTGAAGGACGTGTCCCCCGTGGCGTTGCGTCTCTCCCCCGAGGGCCTGCGCTGCACCATCGACGCGGCCCCCGACCCCGTAGTCCTCCCCTGGTCCGCGATCGCCCGGGTGCGGGTCACGGGGCAGGGCGTCAGCACGGTCCGGGTCGACCTCATCCCCGGTGTGTCCGCGGCCACCCCCGGGGTCAGCGGGCTGGACCAGCCCGAGGCCCGGATGCGCACGCACCGCACCCGGAAGGGCCGAACGCGGCTGCGGTTCGTCATCTACGCCCTCCGCGAGCCCCTCGGCGATATCGACCAGGCGCTGGGCCACTTCTCGAACGGGCGGGTCGGCGTCCGCTGACGCGAGGGCGCGCGACGCCCGCCAGGGCCGGACACGGCCGCCCGCCAGGGCCGGACACGGCCGAAGCGCCATGTCCGAATCCCGCCAGCTTTCCGGGGCCGAGAGACGCATGCTGGGAGCAGCGCACGACAGAACGGCGAGAAGAAGAGAGGGACCACAGCCATGACGGTCCATACGACGATCGACAGCCCGCTGGGCGAGCTGCTGCTGGTGGGCGAGAGGTCCACCACCGCGACGGGGGGTACCGCGCTCGTTTCGCTGTCCGTGCCCGGGCAGAAGGGCGGAGCCGTCGTCCAGGACGGCTGGAGCGAGGACGCCGGGGCGTTCACCGAGATCGTCTCCCAGCTGCGCTCCTACTTCGACGGCGAGCTCACCCGTTTCGACATCCAGTGCGTCGAGGGTGGTACGGAGTTCCAGCGCAGGGTCTGGCAGGCGCTGGAGTCCATTCCGTACGGCACCACAGTCTCTTACGGCGACATCGCCCGGCAGATCGGCGCCCCGCGCACCGCGGTCCGCTCCGTCGGCACCGCGATCGGCCGCAATCCGTTGCTGGTCGTCCGGCCCTGCCACCGTGTCATCGGCGCCAGTGGCGCGCTGACCGGCTATGCGGGCGGGCTGGCGCGCAAGGAGCGGCTCCTCGTCCACGAAGGCGCCCTGCAGACGGTCTGAGCGGAGCACATCCGATGAGCACCACGACCGACCCGGCACGCCTCCACCAGCGCGTGGCCGCGGCCGACTGGACACGGCTGGCCGAGGAGCTGGACACCTACGGGTGCGCGCTCACGCCACGGCTGCTGACCCCCGCGCAGTGCGCCCGCATCGCCGGGCTCTACGAGCGGGACGAGCGGTTCCGTAGCACGATCGACATGGGCCGCCACCGCTTCGGCTCAGGTCAGTACCGCTACTTCACCCATGACCTGCCGGAACCGGTCGCCGAGCTGCGCGCCGCGCTCTATCCGCGGCTGCTGACCATCGCCCGTGACTGGGCGGAACGGCTCGGCCGCCCGGCGCCCTGGCCGGACCGCCTGGAGAAGTGGCTGGCCATGTGCCATGAGGCCGGACAGGACCGCTCCGCGCAGATCCTGCTGCGCTACGGCCCCGGCGACTGGAACGCCCTGCACCGCGATGTGTTCGGCGATCTGCTCTTCCCACTCCAGGTGGTGATCGGGCTGGACGCCTACGGCACGGACTACACGGGCGGGGAGTTCCTGCTGGTCGAGCAGCGGCCCCGGGCCCAGTCCAGGGGCACCGCGACCGTCCTCCAGCAGGGCCACGGCCTGATCTTCACCACCCGTGACCGTCCCGTGGCCACCAAGCGCGGCTGGTCGGCCGGGGTCATGCGGCACGGGGTCAGCACGGTACGCTCCGGGCGGCGCCATGCGCTGGGGCTGGTCTTCCACGACGCCAGCTGATGTCTCCCGGCGACGAGTCCTCGTCCGTGGAGAATCCCCGTATGAACGCCCTGATCCCCCGCCCACGCCTCGAAGTGGCCCCCGGCGCCGTCCATGTGCCGGGCTGGCTCAGCCTCGAGCAGCAGCGGGAGCTGGTCGTCGCCTGCCGGGGCTGGGCCACCGGCCCGGTCCCGATCCGGCACACCAGACTGCCGCGCGGGGGCGTCATGTCGGTGCGGACGGTGTGCATCGGCTGGCACTGGCGGCCCTATGCGTACACCCGCACCGCCGACGATGTGAACGGCGCGCGGGTCGCCGAATTCCCGGACTGGATGGTCGAGTTGGGCCGTCGTGCGCTGGCCGACGCATATGACGACACGACGGCCGCCGAGGGTTACACCCCCGACACCGCGCTCATCAACTTCTACGACGCCGGAGCGAAACTCGGCATGCACCAGGACAAGGACGAGCGGTCATCGGCCCCGGTGGTCTCGCTCACCATCGGCGACAGCTGCGTGTTCCGCTTCGGCAACGCGGAGACCCGCACCAAGCCGTACACCGACCTCGAACTCGCCTCCGGGGATCTGTTCGTCTTCGGCGGCCCCTCCCGCTACGCGTACCACGCCGTCCCCAAGGTCCTGCCGGGCACCGGTGACCCGGCCACCGGACTGACGTCCGGACGGCTGAACATCACCATGCGGGTCACCGGCCTGGCCGATCCGACGCCGCCCCGCGACGGAATCAAGCACCCTTAGAGACGGATTCAAGCACCCTTAGATAGGCATCACCTATCGATAGCATCAGAATCATATCTTGGCTCTTTTGACCCGCCCGGTTTTACCGTCGTGCTCATGGCATTGACAACGCGGCCCGAGCAGCGTCCGACGCGGGCGGAGCGGCGGCCGTCCATGGCGCTCACCTTCTGGCACTCGACCCTCGGCAAGAAGATCGTCATGGGGACGACCGGTCTGATCATGATCGGCTACCTCTGCGCCCACCTGCTCGGGAACATGAAGATCTTCTTCGGCCCCGGGGAGTTCAACGCCTATGGACACTGGCTGCGGGTCATGGGTGCCCCCGTCCTGCACCATGAGTGGGGCCTGTGGATCGCCCGCCTCGTGCTCCTGGCCGCCGTGGTCCTGCACGCCGTGTCCGCCTACCAGTTGAGCCGACGCGACATCAAGGCCCGCCCGCAGAAGTACGTCCACACCAAGCCACGGATGAGCTACGCCACCCGGACCATGCGCTGGGGCGGGGTGATCCTGGGCCTGTTCATCGTCTGGCACATCCTGGACCTCACCACCGGCACCACCCACTCCGGCGGATTCCAGGAGGGCCATCCGTACCAGAACGTGGTGGACACCTTCTCCACCTGGTACGGGAACGCCATCTACATCGTGGCGATGCTGGCCATGGGCATGCACGTCCGGCACGGCTTCTGGAGCGCCGCGCAGACCCTCGGCGCGGGCAACCGCACCCGTGACCGTGGACTCAAGGCCATCGCCAACGCCCTGGCCATCGTTCTCACCGCCGGGTTCATCTCCATCCCCGTCGGTGTCATGACCGGAGTGGTGAGCTGACCATGACCTCGTACAGCGAGTACAGCGAATACACCGAGTACACCGTCGGCGAACCGGTCCAGGACGAGCGGGCCCCCTCAGGGCCGGTCAACGAGCGCTGGGACACCCGCCGCTTCCAGGCCAAGCTGGTCAACCCGGCCAACCGCCGCAAGCACACCATCATCGTGGTCGGCACCGGGCTGGCCGGCGGCGCCGCCGGTGCCACCCTGGCCGAGCAGGGCTACCACGTGGTCCAGTTCTGCTACCAGGACTCGCCGCGCCGGGCCCACTCCATCGCCGCCCAGGGCGGGATCAACGCGGCGAAGAACTACCGCAACGACGGCGACTCGATCCACCGGCTGTTCTACGACACCGTCAAGGGCGGCGACTTCCGCGCCCGCGAGTCCAATGTCCACCGCCTGGCGCAGATCTCGGTGGAGATCATCGACCAGTGTGTGGCCCAGGGCGTGCCCTTCGCCCGCGAGTACGGCGGCCTGCTGGACACCCGGTCCTTCGGCGGTGTGCAGGTCTCCCGCACCTTCTACGCCCGTGGCCAGACGGGTCAGCAGCTGCTGCTCGGCGCCTACCAGGCGCTGTCCCGCCAGATCGCGACGGGCAATGTGGAGATGCACGCGCGCACCGAGATGCTGGACCTGATCGTGGTCGACGGACGGGCGCGTGGCATCGTCGCCCGCGACCTGGTGACCGGCGAGGTCTCCACGTACTTCGCCGACGCGGTGGTGCTGGCCAGCGGCGGCTACGGCAACGTCTTCTATCTGTCGACGAACGCCATGAACTCCAATGCGACCGCCATCTGGCGGGCGCACCGGCGCGGTGCCTACTTCGCCAACCCCTGCTTCACCCAGATCCACCCGACCTGCATCCCGCGCTCCGGGGACCACCAGTCCAAGCTGACCCTGATGAGCGAGTCGCTGCGCAACGACGGCCGGATCTGGGTGCCCAAGGCGAAGGGCGACACCCGTCCGCCCGCCGAGATCCCCGAGGACGAGCGCGACTACTACCTGGAGCGGATCTACCCGTCGTTCGGCAATCTGGTGCCGCGCGACATCGCCTCCCGCGCCGCGAAGAACGTCTGCGACGAGGGCCGTGGTGTCGGCCCCGGCGGCCAGGGCGTGTATCTGGACTTCGCCGACGCCATCGCCCGGCTGGGCCGCAAGGCGGTCGAGGAGAAGTACGGCAACCTCTTCGACATGTACGAGCGGATCACGGCGGAGAACCCGTACGAGGTCCCGATGCGCATCTACCCCGCGATCCACTACACGATGGGCGGGCTGTGGGTCGACTACGACCTGCAGACCACCGTGCCGGGGCTGTTCGCGATCGGCGAGGCCAACTTCTCCGACCACGGCGCCAACCGGCTCGGCGCCTCGGCGCTGATGCAGGGCCTGGCCGACGGTTACTTCGTCCTGCCCTCGACCATCAATGACTATCTGGCCCGCAATCCGCACAAGGACGAGGTCGACGCCTCGCACCCGGCGGCCGTGGAGGCCGTACGCGAGACCGAGGACCGGCTGGCCAGGCTGCTGGCCGTGGACGGGGACCGCACCCCCGACTCCTTCCACCGTGAACTCGGCGAGCTGGTCTGGGAGTTCTGCGGAATGGCCCGCACCGACGAGGGGCTGCGCAAGGCGCTGGACCGCATCCCGCAGATCCGCGAGGAGTTCTGGCGGCGGCTCAAGGTCCCCGGCACCGGCGAGGAGTTCAACCAGTCGCTGGAGAAGGCCAACCGGATCGTGGACTATCTGGAGCTGGCCGAGCTGATGTGCCTGGACGCCCTGCACCGGACCGAGTCCTGCGGTGGCCACTTCCGCGAGGAGTCCCAGACCCCCGACGGCGAGGCGGCCCGCCAGGACGAGGAGTTCTCCTACGCCGCGGCCTGGGAGTTCACCGACACCGGCGCCGCCCCCGTGCTCCACAAGGAGCAGCTGACCTTCAGTCACGTCCACCCCACTCAGCGGAGCTACGCATGAAGCTCACCCTGCGCGTCTGGCGCCAGAAGAACCCCGACACCCCCGGTGCCATGGCCGTGTATGAGCTCGATGGCGTCTCCGAGGACATGTCCTTCCTGGAGATGCTCGACATCCTCAACGAGGAGCTCATCGTCAAGGGCGAGGAGCCGGTGGCCTTCGACCACGACTGCCGTGAGGGCATCTGCGGTGCGTGCAGCCTGGTGATCAACGGCGCCGCCCACGGCCCGGAGCGCACCACCACCTGCCAGCTCCATATGCGGTCCTTCCAGGACGGCGACACCATCGACATCGAGCCGTGGCGCGCCTCCGCCTTCCCGGTCATCAAGGACCTGGTGGTGGACCGCTCCGCGTTCGACCGGGTGATCCAGGCCGGTGGCTACATCACCGCCCCGACCGGGGCCGCACCGGAGGCACACGCCACTCCGGTGCCCAAGGCGGACGCGGAGTTCGCGTTCGAGCACGCCGAGTGCATCGGCTGCGGCGCCTGCGTGGCGGCCTGCCCGAACGGTGCGGCGATGCTGTTCACCTCGGCCAAGGTCAACCACCTCAATGTGCTGCCCCAGGGCTCTCCGGAGCGGGAGACCCGGGTGCTGGACATGGTGGCCCAGATGGACGCCGAGGGCTTCGGCGGCTGCACCCTCGCCGGTGAGTGCGCCACGGCCTGCCCCAAGGGCATCCCCCTGTTCTCCATCACCGCGATGAACAAGGAGTGGCTGCGGGCGACCCGCAAGGTCAAGCGCTGACCCCTCCCGCTGGCCCCTTCCCCGCTGGCAGCACTCCCCCAGAACGGCACCCCCTCGACAACGCTCCGTGGATGGGGTGTCCCGGCGGCGGAGGTCCTTCCGGACGCGAGACCTCCGCCGCCGCCCGCGCATCCGGGGCGGCGGCTCCGGTGCCATCGGCCGCCGTACCCACCGCCCAGCCGCTAGGTTGAGCCGCATGTACACCATGCGACTCTCCCGACGGGTGAACGCTCCGCGCGCCGCCGTCTACCGGGCGCTCCTCGACGCGAGCGCCATCGCAGCCTGGCGGGTGCCCGAGGGCATGACCAGCCGGGTGCACGAGTTCGACCCCCGCGAAGGGGGCGCCTTCCGCATCTCCCTCGTCTACGACGACCCGGCGAGCACCGGCAAGTCGGGCGGCCATACGGACACCTACCACGGCCGGTTCACCCGGCTGGTGCCGGACGAGCAGGTGGTCGAGGTGCTCGAGTTCGAGACCACGGACCCCGCCATGCGCTCCCCGATGACGATGACGACCACGCTCACCGACGCGGCGGGCGGCGGCACGGACGTCCACCTCCTGCACGAGGGCATCCCCGACGCCGTACCGTCCGCCGACAGCGAGCTGGGGCAGCGCATGGCCCTGGACAAACTGGCCGAGCTCGTCGAGACGGGCGGGGCGCCTCGGTAGGGGGTCCGGCCGGGGCGATGGCTTCGGTGCCGCCCCGGACGGCCGCCCGATGTCCGCCCGGACGGTCCCATGCCCATACGCTCAGTCGGCCCGGTCGTCGTCAAACGAGCTCAGATGGGCCGTGAGGTCGTCCACGAAGCGCGCCAGCAGTCGGCCGAAGAGCTCGCGGTCATGGGGGCTCCAGCCGTCGAGGGCGTCGCTGAACCATCCGAGGACGGTCCGCATATAGCGTTCGGTCGCGGCGGCTCCCTCGGCGGTCGGCTCGATGAGCCGGGCGCGCTGATCGTCCGGATCGGTGACCCTGCGGACCAGCCCTCTCCGCGCCAACTCGTTGATCTGCCGGGTGACATGGGGCCCGACCACCTGCATCCGCGCGGCGATCTCCCCCACCCGCAGCGGGGTGCCCGCCACATGCAGGGCGGCCAGCACCGACATCGCGGGGCGGTCCACCGATACGCCGGCGGCCTCCATGGCGCGCTCGGTCACCCGGCCCCGGTTCACGGCGCCGCTGAGCTGGGTCAGCCGGGGCAGCATGGCCAGCAGATCGTGTTCACCGTCGTCGCCCTGTCCGGCCCCCGGTCCCTCGGCGGTCATGCCCGGCCTCCATATCTACCTAAGTTAGGTATATAGTCTTGCTCATCGACCCCGCACCTCCGGGGCCTTTCACGCCATGAAAAAGGATACCTGAGTTAGGTATGCGACCGGGCCCTCCCGCAGGGGGCCGGAGAGGAGCGCCCATGGGCGCCATGAACATCACGCCGCGGCGTACGGTCCTGGTCTCCGGCGCCAGCATCGCCGGTCCCGCACTGGCCTACTGGCTCCGCCGTCACGGCTTCGCGGTCACCCTCGTGGAGAAGGCGGCCGCACTGCGCGGTGGCGGCTACCCCATCGACATCCGCGGCACCGCCGTCGAGGTCGTCCGGCGGATGGGGGTGCTCCCCCAGCTCCGGGACGCCCACGTCGGCGTCCGCCGGATCTCCTTCGTGGACGAGCAGGGCGAGCCGGTAGCCGCCCTCCGGCCCGAGGCCATCTCCGGCGGCGAGGAAGGACATGACCTCGAGATCCCGCGCGGAGAGCTGGCCGAAATCCTCTACGGTGCGATCCGCGACGACGTCGACGTCCTCTTCAACGACTCCATCGCCACCCTCCACGACCACGGCGGCGGGGTGGAGGTGACCTTCCGTGGCGGTGCCCGGCGCACCTTCGACCTGGTCATCGGCGCCGATGGCATCCACTCGCGCACCAGGAGCCTGGCCTTCGGCCCCGAGGAGGGCTACCACCGCTACCTCGACCACTGCTTCGCCGGATTCACCATGCCCAACCACCTGGGGCTCGCACACGAGGGGCGCACCTGGAACGTCCCGGGCAGGACCGCCGTCCTCTACGCGCCCCGCGACGACGACCGGGTCCACGCCTTCCTCAGCTTCCTGCGCCCCGAGCCGCCCTTCGGCGCCTTCCGCGACCCCGCCGCCCAGCGCGACCTCGTGGCCGAGGTGTTCTCCGGCTACGGATGGGAGGTCCCGCGCATGGTCGCCGCCATGCACGACAGCGACGACCTCTTCTTCGACGTGGTCAGCCAGATCCATATGCCACGGTGGTCCACGGGCCGGGTCGCGCTGGTCGGCGACGCCGCCTACGCACCGTCGTTCTTCTCCGGCCAGGGCTCGAGCCTGGCGCTGGTCGGCGCGTACGTCCTCGCCGGTGAACTGGCCACACACGCCCACCACGGCGACGCCTTCGAGGGATACGAGCGCACCCTGCGGCCGTTCGCCGAGAAGAACCAGGCCCTCGCGGGCGAAGGAAGCGCCGGGATCTCCCCCCGCACCGCCGAGGACCTGGCCCGGCGCGACAAGGCACTGCGCGAGCCCTCCGCCGTGCTCAGCAGTGGCGGCCGGGAGGCGCATTCGGCGCTGGCACTCCCCGGCTACGACGGCCACGACGCCCCCTGAGGTCGGCACCGCGTCGCATGTCCTGGACTTCGCGCCGGGCAACGGCTCCGTGCCGGGCGACGGCTCCCGTACGGCCCGGACCTCACGCTGGGCAACAGCTCCGTGCCGAGCGGGAGTTCCCACCCAGCCCCGACTTCATACCGGGCGACAGCCCCTCCGCACATGGGCCGCTCACCCCGGCCGGGTGGCCACCACCAGCCGACAGCGCGGGCTGCCGTCCGCCCGGCGGCCAAGGTCCTCCAGCGGATACAGCTCGACCTCGAACCCTGCTCCGATCAGCTCCTTCCACACATCCCCGAGCCGGAAGGTCCGGTAGTACATCACAAACCGCGGCCACCACACCGCGTTGCGCACCCGCATCGCGGTGTCGAACGCCAGGAGCGACCAGTAGGGCCGCGATCCCGGGCGGGCCGGTGCCACGATCGGGAAGGCGAACCGGCCGCCCGGCCGGAGCACCGAGTGGACCTGGGCGAAGAGCCCGGGCCGCTCGCGCGGCAGGAAGTGGCCGAACGCCCCGAAGCTCACCGCCAGGTCGAAGACCGGCCCGAACGGGAGGGCGCGCGCGTCGGCGCGCAACCAGTCCGTGCGCGGGCCGCCCGGCACCGGCCGGACGCGATCCCGGTCCCCGTCCCGGTTCCGGTCCTGGTCCTGGTCCTGGTCCCGGCCCACGGCGAGCATGCCCGCGCTGAAGTCGACGCCGGTGATCCGCTCCCGGCACACCTGGCGCAGCACGCCCATGCCCGCGCCGGTTCCGCAGCACACGTCGAGGCCGCTGCCGAAGGGTCCGAGCGGGCGCAGGGCGCCGGTCACGGAGTCCAGCACCGGGGCCGACGTCCGGTACGCGGTGTGGTCGAACTTTGAGGCGAGCAGATCGTAGCCGCGCTCGACGGAGGACAGCGCCTGGACGACGAGTTCGCGGAAGGTGGGGCCCTGGCCCTGAGGTACCCGAGGTGCGGACATCGCGCCCAGCATAGGGCTCACCGGGGCAGGGCGGCCCGCCGAACTTATGGACAGCGCGCCGCTGGCGTGCTGTGATGCCCGACAACGATGTCAGGCACGGCACCACCCGTCTTCCTCGGCGCCCCACCGACAGGAGCCGCACGATGCCCCTCGATCGACGTCGCTTCCTCCGCACCAGTGCCCTCACCCTCGGTGCCCCCGCGCTCGTGGGACACCTGGCCACGGAGGCCGTGGCATCCCCGGCCAAGCGGCCGAGGGCCCCGCTGCCCGACGCCTTCGACCGGCTCCCGTCCGGGAGCGTCACCCCGCGCGGCTGGCTGGCCGAGCAGTTGCGCCTCCAACTCCACGGCCTCTGCGGCCGGTACGAGGAGCGCTCGCACTTCCTCGATGTCAACGCCACCGGGTGGACCCATCCGGACCAGGACGGCTGGGAGGAGGTGCCGTACTGGCTGCGTGGCTACGTCCCGCTGGCCGTGGCCACGCGCGACCGGGCGGCGCTCGCCAACGCCCGCGGCTGGATCGACGCCATCCTCGCCACCCAGCAGGGCGACGGCTTCTTCGGGCCGCGCTCGCTGCGGACATCCCTCAACGGCGGCCCCGACTTCTGGCCGTTCCTCCCCCTCCTCATGGCCCTGCGCACCCATGAGGAGTTCACCGGCGACCAGCGCGTCGTCCCCTTCCTCACCCGCTTCCTGCGCTTCATGAACGCGCAGGGCCCGGGCGCCTTCGACACCAGCTGGGTCTCCTACCGCTGGGGCGACGGAATCGACACCGCGCTGTGGCTCCACCGCCGCACCGGCGAGGCGTTCCTCCTCGACCTCGTCCAGAAGATGCATACGTACGGCGCCAGTTGGGTCGACAACATCCCGACCCCGCACAACGTCAATATCGCCCAGGGCTTCCGCGAGCCCGCCCAGTACGCCCAGCTGACCGGCTCCGCCGAGCTCAGAGAGGCGACCTACCGCGCCTATGCGTCGGTGCTCGGCGCATACGGCCAGTTCCCGGGCGGTGGCTTCGCCGGGGACGAGAACTACCGCCCGGGTTTCGGGGATCCCCGGCAGGGCTTCGAGACCTGCGGCATCGTCGAATTCATGGCCAGCCATGAGCTGCTGACCCGGATCACCGGCGACCCGGTGTGGGCGGACCGCTGCGAGGACCTGGCGTTCAACACGCTGCCCGCCGCCCTCGACCCCCAGGGCACCGGCACCCACTACATCACCAGCGCGAACAGCGTCGATCTGAACAACACGGTCAAGTCCCAGGGGCAGTTCCAGAACGGCTTCGCGATGCAGTCCTACCAGCCGGGCGTCGACCAGTACCGCTGCTGTCCGCACAACTACGGCATGGGCTGGCCGTACTTCAGCGAGGAGCTGTGGCTGGCCACGCCCGACAAGGGGCTCGCCGCCGCCCTGTACGCCGCGTGCGAGGTGACCGCGGAGGTGGCGGGCGGTACGGCGGTCACCATCGCCGAGGACACCGACTATCCGTTCGACGAGACCATCACCCTCACCCTGTCCACTCCCGAGAAGGTGGCCTTCCCGCTCCATCTGCGGATCCCCGGCTGGTGTGAGGATCCCCGGATCGAGGTCAACGGCCGGGCGGTGGCCGCGCGCGGCGGTCCGGCCTTCGTCAAGGTCGACCGGGACTGGGCGGACGGCGATGTGGTGACGATCCGCCTGCCACAGCGCACCGCCCTGCGGACCTGGCCGGCGCGGCACGGCGCGGTCAGCGTCGACCACGGCCCGCTGACGTACTCCCTGCGCATCGGCGAGGACTTCGTGCGCTACGGCGGCACCGACGCCTTCCCCGAGTACGACGTACACGCCACCACACCGTGGAACTACGGCCTCGCCCCCGGGGCCCTCCCCGTCCTCACCCGCGACGGCGGTCCGCTCGCCGCCAACCCCTTCACCCACGAGGGCACCCCGGTCCGCATGACCGCTAAGGCGCGCCGGATCGCCGAGTGGGTCTCGGACGACGAACAGGTGGTCACCCCACTGCAACAGAGCCCGGCGCGTACCGACGCACCGGCGGAGACGGTCACCCTCATCCCCATGGGCGCCGCCCGGCTGCGCATCACCTGCTTTCCGACGGCGTCGCCGGACGGCCGGGCGTGGACCCCGGAGCCGCCCTTCCGCCGTCTGCTCAACAAGCACAGCGGCAAGGTGCTCGCGGTCGACGGGATGTCCACGGCCAACAGCGCCCGTGTGGTGCAGTTCGACAACACACCGACGGGCGACCACGCCTGGCAGTGGATCGACCGGGGCGACGGCTGGTTCCTGATCCGCAACGGCCACAGCGGAAAGGTCCTGGGCGTGGACCGGATGTCCACCGGCAACAGCGCCATCGTCGTCCAGTACGAGGACAATGGCACGGCCGATCACCTCTGGCGGACGGTGGACAACGGCGACGGCTGGTTCCGCGTGCTCAACCAGAACAGCCAGAAGGTGCTGGGGGTCGACGGGATGTCCACCGCCAACAGCGCCCAGGTGGTGCAGTACGACGACAACGGAACCGATGACCACCTGTGGCGGCTGATGTGATCGGGCCCTGAACGGGCCGGGCCGCGGAGCGCGGCGCCGGGTGTCCGCCCGGCGCCGTCTCCGCGTCTGCCGTTCAGCGCCCGGCGGACACCGCCCCGGCGGCCGGGCCGGTCCAGGCCCGCCACGCGGTGTGCCAGCCGTCGGAGCCGTCCGCCCTCCCGCACGGACCCGGCCGTACTGGGCGGTCTGCTGGGCGGTCTGGCGCTGCTCGCCACGCTCATACCGGTCGAGCGGCGGGCGACCGTCCCCGTCCTGCCCCTGCGGCTGTTCCGGCACCGCACCTACACCGCCCTGCTCACCGCCGGATTCTTCTTCCAGGTCGCCGCGCTGCCGGTGGGGATCTTCCTGCCGCTGTACTTCCAGCACATCCGCGGCCACTCGGCCACCACCTCCGGACTGCTGCTGCTCCCCCTGCTCATCGGCATGGCCCTGGGCAACCGGCTCACCGCCGCCACCGTGCTGCGCAGCGGGCACGTCAAACCGGTCCTCCTGATCGGCGCGGGGCTGCTCGCCGCCGGTACCGCCCCTTTCATGGCCCTGCGGACCACGACACCTCCCGCGCTGACGTCCGTTCTGCTGTTGCCCATCGGTCTCGGCGCCGGACCGGCCATGGGCGGGCTCGCCATCGCCACCCAGAACGCCGTCCCGTCCACCGACATGGGCACCGCCACCGCGGGCTCAGCGCTCACCAAGCAGATCGGTGGCGCGGTCGGTCTGGCCTGCGCCCAGTCCCTGATCGGCCACTCCGGCACGGCCGCGCCCACCGCCACGGCCATCGGCCCCACCGTCGCCCGAAGCGGCGGCGTGGCCGGGCTGCTCGCCCTCAGGGCGCTGCTCCTCATGCGCGACATCCCCATCGCCACGGCCGGGAAGCGCCCGGGTGCGCCCACTCCCCCGTCCCCCGTTCCCTCGAAGGCCGATCGGCGCGCTTGACCTCAAGCGCTTCAAGTGTCGGATGCTCGACCTATGACAGCGATGAGGACAGAGGTCCGGGGCTCCCCGATGACCATCCAGCAGGTGTCGAGGCTGAGCGGCCTCTCGGAACCGACACTGCGCTACTACGAGAAGATCGGCCTGATCCCCCCGGTGGACCGCGACCCGGACAGTGGCCACCGGCGCTACCACCCCTCCGTGGTGGAGACGATCAGGTCACTGGGGTGCCTGAGATCCACCGGCATGAGCATGCGGGACATGCGCGCCTACCTCGGCCACCTCGACGGGGGCGACCACGGCGCGGCTCCCCTGCGCGACCTCTTTCAGCGCAACGCGGACCGCCTGGAGCGGGAGATCGCGCTCATGGAGGTACGGCTGCGCTATCTGCGGCTCAAGGCGGAGATGTGGGACGCGCGGGAGCGCGCCGACACCGACGCGGAGCGGCGGGCGATCGACGAGGTCACGCGCGTCATGGACGCGCTGTGACGGAAACCGTTCGGGAAGGGAATCCAGAACACCCCATGGAAGGCAAGACGATCCCCACGTCCGCTGACACGAGTGCCGAGGGCGAGGGCGAGGCCGGTGCCGAGGCCGGTGGTGGCGCCGGTGGTGGCGAACTCATCCTGGTGACAGGAGGCAGTGGCTACCTCGGCGCCCATGTGATCAGTGGCCTGCTGCGCGGCGGCCACCGGGTCCGCACCACGGTCCGCGCACACGGTCCGGCCACGGGTCCCACGACGAGCGCCGCCGCGAGCGTCCGGTCGGCCATCGCGGCCTCCGGTGTCGATCCCGGCGGGCGGCTCGACATCGTCACCGCCGACCTGACCACGGATGACGGTTGGGACGACGCGATGGCGGGCTGCACCCGCGTCCACCACGTGGCGTCACCGTTCCCCTCCGTCCAGCCGGACGACGCCGACGAGCTGATCGTCCCGGCGCGGGACGGCACCCTTCGTGTGCTGAGGGCCGCACGGGACCACGGTGTGCGGCGGGTCGTGATGACGTCCTCGTTCGCCGCGGTCGGATACGGCCACAAGGACGGTGACGAGTACGACGAGGACGACTGGACCGGCCCCGAGGACGACAACCCGCCCTACATCCGCTCGAAGACCATCGCGGAGCTGGCCGCCTGGGACTTCGTGGCGAAGGAGGGAAACGGCCTCGAACTGACGGTGATCAACCCGACCGGAATCTTCGGTCCGGCGCTCGGCCCCCGGCTGTCCGCCTCGACAGAACACGTCCGGACGATGCTGGAGGGGGCGATGTCGGCCGTTCCCCGCGCACACTTCGGCTTGGTGGACGTACGCGATGTCGCCGAGCTCCATCTCCGTGCCATGACACATCCCGCGGCGGCCGGACAGCGCTTCCTCGCCAGCGGCGAGCGGGCCGTCAGCTTTCTGTGGATCGCCCGGGTGCTGGCCGAGCACCTGGGCGAGCGCGCCGCCCGGGTGCCCACGCGGGAGTTCGACGACGAACGCGCGCGGCGAGCGGTCGGCGTGACGGAGCGGGTACCGGTCCTGCGCACCGAGAAGGCGCGTTCCGTACTCGGCTGGACCCCGCGCGACCCGGTGACGACCGTCCTCGACACCGCGGAGAGCCTGTTCCGTCTGGGCCTGGTGAAGGGCTGATCCGCCCCTGGCGGGGGCGGTAAGGTCGGCGTCATGGAGTGATGACCCGGCACACCGATCCCTAGGAACGCCGCCGTCGGAGCCCGTGCTCCGGCGTGCGTTCGGTGTGCCCCCGGCACCCGTCATCCACTTCGCACGATCGGATCCGTATGACCGACGACACGTTCCCCGACGTGGCCCCCGACATGGCCGACGACACGTTCCCCGACGATGTCGCGGGGCGGCTCGCCGCCCTGCCCGCCGTGCGCGCCGTCACCCTCGGGGGCTCGCGCGCGCAGGGCGCCCACACCCCGGAGAGCGACTGGGACCTGGCCCTGTACTACCGGGGCGGCTTCGACCCTGCCGCGCTGCGGGCGGTGGGCTGGGAGGGCGAGGTCTCCGAGCTCGGCGAGTGGGGCGGCGGGGTCTTCAACGGGGGCGCCTGGCTGACGATCGGCGGACGGCGCGTGGACATCCATTACCGCGACCTCGACGTGGTGGAACACGAACTCGCCGAGTCGCGGCGGGGCCGCTTCCACTGGGAGCCGCTGATGTTCCACCTCGCGGGCATCCCCAGCTATCTGGTGGTGGCCGAACTCGCCCTCAACCAGGTGCTGCGGGGCACCCTGCCACGCCCCAAGTACCCGCAGGCGCTGCGCGAGGCGGCGCCCCCGGTGTGGCGGGAGCGCGCGGCCCTGACCCTGCGGTACGCCTCGGCCGCGTACGCGGCACATGGCCAGGCCACCGAGGTCGCGGGGGCGGTGGCGACCGCCGCCCTGCAGACGGCACACGCGGTGCTGGCGGCCCGCGGTGAGTGGGTCACCAACGAGAAGCGGCTCCTCCAGCGGGCGGATCTGCGGGCCATCGACACGGTCGTGGCGGGGCTGCGGCCCGAGCCCGCGGCCCTGGCCGAGGCGATCGCCGCCGCAGAAGCGCTGTTCGCGGCCGCGGGCTGAGCGACGGCCCGGGGGCGGAGCGCGCCTCCGCCCCCGGGTCCGGGCCATCCGGGGCGCCGGGCCCGCCCCACTGGTCGCTCAGTCGCGCCGGGGCCTCCCCCGCCGGTCTTCCAGCCGCGCCGAGCCCTGCCCCGGCCGTTCAGCCGCGCCGGGTGAGGATGCTCAGCGCGTTGGCCGCGACGATGGCGGCGACGCTGATCCACTCCGCCCACCCCAGGTGCTGCCCCAGGCCGACCCGGCCGACCAGTGCGGCGAGGACCGGATTGACGCTCATGAAGAGCCCGAACGCCTGGGCGGGCACACGGCGCAGCGTGAACAGGTCCGCGAGGTACGGCACGGCCGAGGAGAGGACGCCCGCGACGATGGCGTACGCCACGGCGCTCACGGTCGGCGGCCGGTGGACGGCGACGGCGATCCCGACCGGCAGGAACATCAGCGCGGAGATCCCCGCGGCAGCCGCCGACCCCTGGGCGCCGGGAACCCGCCGCCCCACGGTCCGGTTGAGCAGGATGTACGACGCCCAGCACACGGCGGCCAGCAGCCCCAGCCCCATGCCCAGGTAGTCGGCCGAGGGCCGCGGACGCATGAGGGTCACCACGGCCGCCGCCGCGACCAGCGCACAGCAGGCGTCCACCCGGCGACGTGAGCCGATGAGCGCGATGCAGAGCGGGCCGAGGAATTCCAGGGTCACCGCCAGCCCGAGGCCGATGCGGTCGATGGCGCTGTACAGGGACAGATTCATGGTGCCGAACACCACGGCGAGCCCCACCACCGGCCGCCACTGCCACCAGGTGAAGCCGCGCAGCCGGGGCCTGCCGACGGCCAGCAGGACGGCCGCGGCCACGTACTGGCGGACGGCGACGACCCCGACCGGGCCGATGACGGGGAAGGCGTGGGATCCGATCGCGGCGCCGGTCTGGTTGGACAGCCCGCTGCCGATCATGGTGGCCACACCGGCGGACCGCCGTCCCGTCGGCTGTTGACCAGGGGCCGGGCCGGAGTCGGCCGAGGTCGGCGCGGGCCGGTGGGCGGCTTCCGTCGGTTGTGCGAAAGGGGTGCGTGACGCGGGGGCGAGTCGCATGCGTCGATCGTGCGCCCGGCCCGTACATGCGCAAAATGCGTTCGCCGCTCCATGCATACGCTAGGCGCATGGATGTGGAACTGCGGCAACTGCGCTGCCTCGTCGCGATCGTCGACGAGGGCACCTTCACCGACGCCGCCATCGCGCTCGGCGTCTCCCAGGCGGCCGTGTCCCGGACCCTGGCCGCGCTCGAACGCGCCCTGGGCACACGGCTGTTGCGGCGGACCTCCCGCGAGGTGACCCCGACGGGCACCGGGCTGCGCGTGGTGGCACACGCACGGCGGGTGCTGGCCGAGGTGGACGGGCTGGTCCGGGAGGCCGTATCGGGCCACGCCCATCTGCGGATCGGCTACGCCTGGTCGGCGCTGGGCCGTCACACCCCCGCCTTCCAGCGCCGCTGGGCGCAGGCGTACCCCGAGACGGAGCTGCACCTCGTCCGCGTCAATTCCGCCACCGCGGGGCTGACGGAGGGCGCCTGCGACCTGGCCGTCGTACGCAGGACGCTGGACGAGCGCCGCTTCGACTCCGCCATCGTCGGGCTGGAGCGGCGGCTGTGCGCCGTGGCCGCCGACGACCCGCTCGCCAGGCGCCGCTCGGTCCGGCTGGCCGACCTCAGCGGGCGCACCCTGCTGGTCGACCGGAGGACCGGCACCACCACCGCGGAGCTGTGGCCGCCCGACTCCCGCCCGGCCACCGAGGAGACCCACGACGTGGAGGACTGGCTCACCGTGATCTCCGCAGGCCGTTGCGTCGGCATGACGGCGGAGTCCACCGCCAATCAGTACCCGAGGCCCGGAATCGCCTACCGGCCGGTCCGCGACGCCGAGCCGATCGCGGTACGCCTCGCCTGGTGGCGGGACGACCCGCACCCCGCCACCCAGCCCGCGGTCGAGCTGCTCACCGCCCTCTACCGCAATGGCTGACCCCTGCCCGCCGACCCATACGGACCGTTCCGGATAATCCGGGACACTCGGCCCGGGTTTGCTGTCGGGTCGAGTGGTAACGCGGTCAACATGACCGAGAAAAAGAACGCACACACTGCCCAGAGCACCCATGTGAACGCGAAGGCCACCGCCACCAAGGCCAAGGAGACCGCGGAAAAGGCCAAGGACACCGCGGGCAAGGCGGAGAGCACGGCGAAGACCGCCGCTGCCGGAGCGGCGACGACCGCGGCGCACACCGCCCATGTCGCCGCCGACAAGGCTCAGGTGGCCGCCGGGAAGGCCGTGACCACCGGTCGCACCGTGGCCGCCGAGGCGCCCAAGAAGGCGGCCGCGGCGGCGGGTTCGGCCTGGGTGATGATCAAGACGCGTAAGGTCCTGGCCGCCGTCGCCGGTGCCGGTGCCGCCGCGGCGGGCGCCACCACCGCGGTCGTCCTGCGCAGGCGGGCGGCTCGTCGCCGCGGCCCGCTGGCCCGGCTGACCGGCGGTCGGCTCGGCTCCTGACGTCCGCGGTCGCACAGCACCCACGACCTTCATCCGACTGACGCGGTCGAAACCGCGTCTCACACCTTCTCCACCCCTGTTACGCAAGCGACTTGCGTTTCTTGCGCTACGCTTGCGTGCATGACGCGACGACTTGCTGAAGTGGCGAAGAAGGTCGGTGTCAGCGAGGCCACGGTCAGCCGGGTGCTCAACGGCAAGCCCGGGGTCTCCGAAGCCACCCGGCAGGCTGTGCTGTCCGCGCTGGACGTCCTCGGCTATGAGCGGCCCACCCAGCTGCGGGGCGACCGGGCCCGGCTGGTGGGGCTGGTCCTGCCCGAGCTGCAAAATCCCATCTTTCCGGCGTTCGCCGAGGTCATCGGCGGGGCGCTGGCACAGCTCGGACTGACTCCGGTGCTGTGCACCCAGACCAAGGGCGGGGTCTCGGAGGCCGATTACGTGGCCCTGCTGCTGCAACAGCAGGTCTCCGGGGTGGTGTTCGCGGGCGGGCTGTACGCGCAGGCCGACGCCCCGCACGAGCACTACCGGCTGCTGGCCGAGCGCAATATTCCGGTGGTGCTGGTCAACGCGGCCATAGCGCACCTCGGTTTCCCGGGCGTCTCCTGCGACGACGCCGTGGCCCTCGAGCAGGCGTGGCGGCATCTGGCCTCGCTGGGCCATGAGCGGATCGGGCTGGTGCTCGGGCCCGGCGACCATATGCCCTCAGCACGCAAGCTGGCCGCCGCGCGGGCGGTCGCCGACGATCTCCCGGATGAGTTCGTGGCCCGGGCGATCTTCTCGATCGAGGGCGGCCACGCCGCCGCCTCCCGGCTGATCGACCGGGGCGTCACGGGGATCATCTGCGCCAGCGACCCGCTGGCCCTGGGCGCGGTACGGGCCGCGCGCCGCAGGGGGCTGGGCGTGCCGTCGCAGGTATCCGTGGTCGGTTACGACGACTCCGCGTTCATGAACTGCACCGAGCCGCCGCTGACCACCGTCCGCCAGCCCATCGAGGCCATGGGCAGGGCGGCGGTGGAGGTGCTGAACGCGCAGATCGGCGGGGTGGCCGTACCGGCGGAGGAGCTGCTGTTCGAGCCGGAGCTGGTGGTGCGCGGCTCCACCGCCCAGGCGCCGCGGGGGTCAGATGGGGGCCCGTCGTAAGCGGTCGGCAGTCGGTCGGCAGGCTCAATCCACCGTATTCGCAGCACAGTTGAATAATTACAGAATCTACGCGACATCTTGCGGCGTCCTGTTGACGGTGCTTGAGTGTGCGGCGCACTCACGGTTGTGTGCGCCCCGCTCGCGGCCGTGGGGCTTCCCTGCTCCTGTACAGAGGGGTCCACCCATGAGAAGCACCGGGTTCTGCCGCACTCTCATCGCGCTCAGCACGCTCTCCCTCGCCCTGACCGCCTGCGGCGGGTCGGACGACGGGTCGGCGGACGGAAAGACGCGCATCACGGTCAACTGCATGCCGCCCAAGAGCGCCAAGGTCGACCGCACGTTCTTCGAGGAGGACATCGCCTCCTTCGAGAGGCGGAACCCGGACATCGACGTCGTCGCGCATGACGCGTTCCCGTGCCAGGACCCGAAGACGTTCGACGCCAAGCTGGCCGGTGGCCAGATGGAGAACGTCTTCTACACGTACTTCACCGACGCCCGGCACGTGGTCGACATCAACCAGGCGGCCGATCTCACCCCGTACGTCAAGGAGTTGAAGAGCTACCCCACGCTCAGCAAGCAGCTGCGGGACATCTACACGGTCGACGGCAAGATCTACGGCATCCCGCGCACCGGCTACTCGATGGGTCTGATCTACAACCGCAAGCTCTTCGAGAAGGCCGGACTCGACCCCGACAAGCCGCCGATGACCTGGGAGGAGGTCCGCGCCGACGCCAAGAGGATCGCCAAGCTGGGCGGCGGCACGGTCGGCTACGCGGACTACAGCGCGCAGAACCAGGGCGGCTGGCACTTCACCGCCGAGCTGTACTCACAGGGCGGCGACGTCGTCAGCGCGAACGGCAAGAAGGCCACCATCGACACCCCCGAGGCGCGCGCCGTCCTGCGGAACCTCCACGAGATGCGCTGGACGGACGACTCGATGGGCAGCAAACAGCTCCTGGTCATCAACGACGCCCAACAGCTGATGGGTTCGGGCAAGCTGGGGATGTACCTCGCCGCCCCCGACAACCTCCCGATCCTGGTGAAGGAGAAGGGCGGCAACTACAAGGATCTCGCCATCGCCCCCATGCCCGGTGGCAAGGGCACGCTCATCGGCGGCGACGGCTACATGTTCCAGAAGAAGGACTCGCCCGCCCAGATCCGGGCCGGTCTCAAATGGCTCGACCACATGTTCCTCACCCCGGGCCAGGGCTTCCTCGGCGACTACGTCCGCGCCAAGAAGCGGCACGCCCCGGTGGGCCTGCCCGAGCCGCGGCTGTTCACCGGCGCCGCCGACGCCAAGGACCAGCGGATCAAGAAGGCCAACGCCAATGTCCCCGTGGGCAACTACCAGAGCTTCCTCGACGGCAACCAGAAGCTGCGGATGAAGATCGAGCCGCCGCACGCCCAGCAGATCTACTCCGTGCTCGACGGCGCCGTCTCCGCCGTCCTCACCAAGGAGGACGCCGATGTCGGCCAGCTCCTGAAGGAAGCCTCCGGCAAGATTGACAGCATTCTGGCCCGGGGCTGACCCGATGACCAAGACCGCTGCGCGGCCGCCCGCCGAGGCGATCGCCGTCCACCCGGTGCAGGCGCCGCCCCCGGCGGGGGGTCGGGGGCGGCGCCGTCTCACCGACCAGGTCAGGGCCTATGGCTTTCTGCTCGGCGGCCTGATCTGCTTCGCACTGTTCTCCTGGTACCCGGCGATCCGTGCGGTCGTGATCGCCTTCCAGAAGTACACCCCCGGCTCGTCCCCCGAATGGGTCGGCACCGCCAACTTCACCCGGGTCCTGCACGATCCGGAATTCACCGCGGCCTGGCGGAACACCCTCACCTTCACCCTGCTGGCGCTGCTCATCGGCTTCGCCATCCCGTTCCTGCTCGCCCTCGTGCTCAATGAACTCCGGCACGCCAGGGCGTTCTTCAGGGTCGTGGTCTATCTGCCGGTGATGATCCCGCCGGTGGTCAGCGCCCTGCTGTGGAAGTGGTTCTACGACCCCGGCGCCGGGCTGGCCAACGAGGCGCTGCGCTTCGCCCACCTGCCCACCTCGAACTGGTCCAACGGCGCCGACACCGCCCTGGTCTCCCTCGTCATCGTGGCCACCTGGGCCAATATGGGCGGCACCGTCCTGATCTACCTGGCGGCGCTGCAGTCCATCCCGGGCGAGCTGTACGAGGCGGCCGAACTCGACGGCGCGAGCCTGCTGCAGCGGATCCGCCACGTCACGATCCCCCAGACGCGGTTCGTGATCCTCATGCTGATGCTGCTGCAGATCATCGCGACGATGCAGGTCTTCACCGAGCCGTTCGTGATCACCGGCGGCGGCCCGGAGAACGCCACGGTCACCGTCCTCTACCTGATCTACAAGTACGCCTTCCTCTACAACGACTTCGGCGGCGCCTGTGCGCTGAGCGTGATGCTGCTGGTGCTGCTCGGCGCCTTCTCCGCCCTCTATCTGCGGCTCACCCGCTCCGGGGAGGACGGCTCATGAGCACCCGTACCCTCGTCTCCCCCGCGGCCCTGGCCCGCCCCCGCGGCCGGGCCGTCTACTGGACGGTCTTCACCGCCGTGGTGGTGCTGTTCACGATCGCCTTCCTCTTCCCGGTCTACTGGATGGCGACCGGTGCGATGAAGTCGCCGGACGAGGTGGCGAAGACCCCGCCGACCCTCGTCCCCGAGCAGTGGCACCTCAGCGGCTACGGCGACGCCTGGGACCTGATGCAACTTCCGCGGCACCTGTGGAACACGGTGATCCAGGCGACCGGCGCCTGGATGTTCCAGCTGGTCTTCTGCACGGCCGCCGCCTACGCCCTGTCCAAGCTGAAGCCCGCCTTCGGCAGGGTGATCCTCGGTGGCATCCTGGCCACGCTGATGGTCCCGGCCCAGGCACTGGTCGTGCCGAAGTACCTGACCGTCGCCGATCTGCCGCTGATCCACACCAGCCTGCTCAACGACCCGCTCGCGATCTGGCTGCCCGCCGTCGCCAACGCCTTCAACCTCTATCTCCTGAAGCGGTTCTTCGACCAGATCCCGCGCGATGTCCTGGAGGCCGCCGAGATCGACGGCGCCGGAAGGCTGCGCACCCTGTGGTCGATCGTGCTGCCCATGTCGCGTCCGGTGCTCGGCGTGGTGTCGATCTTCGCGCTGGTTGCGGTGTGGCAGGACTTCCTGTGGCCGCTGATGGTCTTCTCCGACACCGGCAAGCAGCCGATCAGCGTGGCGCTCGTCCAGCTGTCGCAGAACATCCAACTGACCGTGCTCATCGCCGCGATGGTCATCGCCAGCATCCCGATGGTCGCGCTGTTCCTCGTCTTCCAGCGGCACATCATCGCCGGGATCAGCGCGGGCAGCACGAAGGGCTGACACCGCCCCCTCGACAGAAAGGCTCCCACCGTGGCCCAGCCCACCCCTGCCCGGACACCGCACGACTGGTGGCGCTCCGCCGTCATCTACCAGGTGTACGTACGCAGCTTCGCCGACGGGGACGGCGATGGCACCGGCGACCTCGCGGGCGTCCGCGCCAGGCTGCCGTACCTCGCCGAACTCGGCGTCGACGCGCTGTGGTTCAGCCCCTGGTACCAGTCGCCCATGAAGGACGGTGGCTATGACGTCGCCGACTACCGCGCCATCGATCCGGCCTTCGGCACCCTGGCCGAGGCGGAGAAGCTCATCGCCGAGGCCCGTGAGCTGGGCATCCGCACCATCGTGGACATCGTGCCAAACCACGTCTCCGACCAGCACCCCTGGTGGCGCGGAGCCCTCGCGGGCGGCGCCGAACGCGAGCTCTTCCACATCCGCCCGGGCCGCGGGGACCACGGTGAACTGCCGCCCAACGACTGGCGCTCGGAGTTCGGCGGCCCGGCGTGGACCCGGCTGCCGGACGGCCACTGGTATCTGCATCTGTTCGCCCCCGAGCAGCCGGACCTCAACTGGGCCCATCCGGCCGTACGCCAGGAACACGAGGACATCCTGCGCTTCTGGTTCGAGCGGGGTGTCGCGGGGGTGCGCATCGACTCGGCCGCCCTGCTGGCCAAGGATCCCCGGCTGCCCGACTTCGTCGAGGGCCGCGATCCCCATCCGTATGTCGACCTCGATGAGCTCCATGACATCTACCGCTCCTGGCGCGGGGTGGCCGACGAGTACGGCGGTGTCTTCGTCGGCGAGGTGTGGCTGCCGGACAGTGAGCGCTTCGCCCGCTATCTGCGCCCCGACGAGCTGCACACCGCCTTCAACTTCTCCTTCCTGGCCTGCCCCTGGGACGCCCGGCGGCTGCGGACGTCGATCGACGAAACCCTCGCCGAACACGCCCCGGTGGGCGCGCCGGCCACCTGGGTGCTGTGCAACCACGACGTGACCCGCACGGTGACCCGCTACGGACGCGAGGACACCGGTTTCGACTTCGCCACCAAGGCCTTCGGCACACCCACCGACCTCACCCTCGGCACCCGGCGGGCGCGGGCCGCCGCCCTGCTGTCGCTGGCCCTGCCCGGCGCCGTCTACGTCTACCAGGGGGAGGAACTGGGCCTGCCCGAGGCCGAGATCCCCCGCGACCGGATCCAGGACCCGATGCACTTCCGCTCCGGTGGCGCCGACCCGGGCCGCGATGGCTGCCGGGTGCCGCTGCCGTGGGCGGCGGAGGCGCCGTACGCCGGATTCGGCTCGCACGGGGAGCCGTGGCTGCCGCAGCCGTCGCACTGGGCGGCGTACGCGGCCGATCTGCAGCTGGCGGACCCGGGTTCGATGCTCGGGCTCTACCGTGCGGCGATCCGCATCCGCCGCACCACCCTCGGCTTCGGCGACGGGCCGCTGACCTGGCTCCCCTCGGCCGACGGTGTCCTGGCCTTCGCCCGTACGGACGGCCTGGTCTGCGTGGTCAACCTCGCGGCCACCCCCGCCGAGCTGGACGGCGGCTCCCGGCTTCTGCTCACCAGCGGCCCGCTGGACGACCGGGGCCACCTGCCACAGGACACCGCGGCCTGGCTGCTCCGCTGAGCCGCCACCACCGCACCGCGCTATCCCACCACCCCCACCACGAAGGGATCGGCACATGCACCGCAGCAGTACCGCATCGGCATCCACCACACGCCTGTCGGCGATCGGCGTGGCCGTCGCCCTCGCGGGCGGCATGCTCGTCACCCTGACCCCCACGGCCGCACACGCACGCGCGGCCGCGGGTGCCTCGCTGCCGTTCACCTCGGTCGAGGCCGAGTCGGCCAGCACCACGGGGACGAAGATCGGCCCCGACTTCACCCAGGCCACGCTCGCCTCCGAGGCGTCCGGCCGCCAGGCCGTCCGCCTCTCCTCCGGCCAGCGCGTGGAGTTCACCGTCCCGCGCGCGGCCAACGCCGTGAACGTGGCCTACAACGTGCCCGACGGGCAGTCGGGCACGCTGAACGTCTATGTCAACGGCACCAAGCTGGCCAAGACCATCGCGGTCACGTCCAAGTACTCGTACGTGGACACCAGCTGGATCGCGGGGGCGAAGACCCACCACTTCTACGACAACGCCCGGGTGCTGCTCGGCCAGAACGTCCAGGCCGGTGACAAGGTCGCCGTCGAGGCCGCGAGCACCCAGGTCACCGTGGACGTGGCCGACTTCGAGCAGGTCGCGGGGGCCGCCACACAGCCCTCCGGTTCGGTCTCCGTCACCTCCAAGGGCGCCGATCCCAGCGGGCAGGGCGACTCCACCCAGGCGTTCCGGGACGCCATCGCCGCCGCGCAGGGCGGAGTGGTCTGGATCCCGCCGGGCGACTACAAGCTGACCTCCTCGCTGAACGGGGTCCAGAACGTCACCCTCCAGGGCGCGGGCAGCTGGCACTCCATCGTGCACACCTCACGGTTCATCGACCAGACCAGTTCGTCCGGCAGCGTCCACATCAAGGACTTCGCGGTGATCGGCGAGGTCACCGAGCGCGTCGACTCCAACCCCGACAACTTCGTCAACGGCTCGCTCGGCCCGGGCTCCAGCGTGTCGGGCATGTGGTTGCAGCACCTGAAGGTCGGACTCTGGCTGACCGGCAACAACGACAACCTCGTGGTCGAGAACAACCGCATCCTCGACACCACCGCCGACGGCCTCAACCTCAACGGCTCCGCCAAGGGCGTGCGGGTCCGCAACAACTTCCTGCGCAACCAGGGCGACGACTCGCTCGCCATGTGGTCGCTGAACGCCCCGGACACCAACAGCAGCTTCGAGAGCAACACCATCTCACAGCCGAACCTCGCCAATGGCATCGCGATCTACGGCGGTACGGACATCACGGTCAAGAACAACCTGATCTCCGACACCAACGCCCTCGGCAGCGGTATCGCCATCTCCAACCAGAAGTTCCTGGACCCGTTCCATCCGCTGGCCGGCACGATCACGGTCGACGGCAACACGCTGGTCCGCGCGGGCGCCATGAACCCCAATTGGAACCACCCCATGGGTGCCCTGCGCGTCGACTCCTACGACAGCGCGATCGAGGCCACCGTCAACATCACCAACACGACCATCACCGACAGCCCGTACAGCGCCTTCGAGTTCGTCTCCGGCGGCGGCAGCGGCTACCCGGTCAAGAACGTCAATGTGTCCGGCGCGACCGTGGCCAACCCCGGAACGGTCGTCGTCCAGGCCGAGGCGCAGGGGGCGGCGAAGTTCAGCGATGTCACGGCCTCCAGCGTCGGTGCCGCGGGCGTCTACAACTGCCCCTTCCCGGCCGGTTCCGGAACCTTCAGCCTCAACGACGGCGGCGGCAACTCCGGCTGGAGCAGCACCTGGGAGGACTGCTCCTCCTGGCCCCAGCCCGGCCAGGGCAACCCGGATCCCGACCCGGGCCGCAACCTCGCCAAGGGCCGTCCGGCGACCGCGACCGGCTCCCAGGACGTCTACACCCCGGGCAAGGCGGTCGACGGCGACGCCAACACCTACTGGGAGTCGGCCAACAACGCCTTTCCGCAGGCCCTCACCGTGGACCTGGGCTCCGCCCAGGCGGTCCGCCGACTGGTGCTGAAGCTGCCGCCCGCCACGGCGTGGGAGGCCCGTACCCAGACCCTGTCCGTGCTGGGCGGCACCGACGGCTCCTCGTACGCGACGGTGGTGGGCCCGCAGGGCTACCGCTTCGACCCGGCGAGCGGCAACAAGGTCACCGTCGCCCTCCCCGGCGGCACCAGTGTGCGCTACGTGAGGCTCAATGTGACCGGCAACACGGGCTGGCCCGCGGCCCAGGTCAGTGAGGTGGAGGCGTATCTGACCTCGTGACCCTCACCCCCGCGCTCCGCCCGGGCGCCCCGGTTCCCGGCCCGGCGGAGCGCGGGGAACGAGGTGTAGATCAAGGTCATTAGCAGGGAGCCTTGCATGATCATGCGTAAGACTGCATACTCCTGCTGTGTCCAAAGTTCTCACCTCCCTCCCTGTCGGCGAACGCGTCGGGATCGCCTTCTCCGGCGGCCTCGACACCTCGGTAGCGGTCGCGTGGATGCGCGACAAGGGCGCGGTGCCCTGCACCTACACCGCCGACATCGGCCAGTACGACGAGCCCGACATCGCCTCGGTCCCCGGGCGCGCCACGACGTACGGCGCGGAGGTCGCCCGGCTGGTGGACTGCCGCGCGGCCCTGGTGGAGGAGGGGCTCGCGGCCCTCGCCTGCGGGGCGTTCCACATCCGCTCCGGCGGCCGCAGCTACTTCAACACCACTCCGCTCGGGCGGGCGGTCACCGGCACCCTGCTGGTGCGCGCCATGCTCGAGGACAATGTGCAGATCTGGGGCGACGGCTCCACCTTCAAGGGCAATGACATCGAGCGGTTCTACCGCTACGGCCTGCTGGCCAACCCCTCCCTGCGGATCTACAAGCCGTGGCTGGACGCCGACTTCGTGAGCGAGCTCGGTGGCCGCAAGGAGATGTCGGAGTGGCTGCTCGCCCATGGCCTGCCCTACCGGGACAGCGCCGAGAAGGCGTACTCCACCGACGCCAACATCTGGGGCGCCACCCACGAGGCCAAGTCGCTCGAGCACCTCGACACCGGTATCGAGATCGTCCAGCCGATCATGGGCGTGCGGTTCTGGGACCCGTCCGTCGAGATAGCGGCCGAGGACGTCACGATCGGCTTCGAGCAGGGCCGCCCGGTGACGATCAACGGCAAGGAGTTCGCCTCCGCCGTCGATCTGGTGCTGGAGGCCAACGCCATCGGCGGGCGCCACGGCATGGGCATGTCCGACCAGATCGAGAACCGCGTCATCGAGGCCAAGAGCCGGGGCATCTACGAGGCGCCGGGGATGGCGCTGCTGCACGCGGCGTACGAGCGGCTGGTCAACGCGATCCACAACGAGGACACCCTCGCCACCTACCACGGCGAGGGGCGCCGCCTCGGCCGGCTGATGTACGAGGGCCGCTGGCTGGACCCGCAGGCGCTGATGGTGCGCGAGTCGCTGCAGCGCTGGGTCGGTGCGGCGATCACCGGCGAGGTGACCCTGCGACTGCGGCGCGGTGAGGACTACTCCATCCTGGACACCTCGGGACCGGCGTTCAGCTACCACCCGGACAAGCTCTCCATGGAGCGGACCGAGGACGCCGCCTTCGGCCCCGTGGACCGGATCGGCCAGCTGACCATGCGCAACCTCGACATCGCCGACTCGCGCGCCAAGCTGGAGCAGTACGCCGGTCTCGGCATGGTCGGCAGCTCGCATCCGGCGCTGATCGGCGCCGCACAGGCGGCCTCCACCGGACTGATCGGTGCGATGCCGCAGGGCGCCTCCGAGGCGATCGCCTCGGACGGGCACGTGTCCGGGCAGGACATGCTGCTCGACCGCGCCGCGATGGAGTTCGGCGCCGACTGACCTCCCCGCTTCCCTGGTCCGCCGCCCACCCGCGCCCGAGCACGCGGGTGGGCGGCGGCGTGTTGTGGCCGGGCCGGGTCAGCTCGCGGCCGGGCCGGTCAGTGCCCGGGCCGCTCCGCCGTGCCGCCGCCCAGACCGTCGACGTACGAGGCGACCCAGGCCAGTGGCGCGTTCCAGTTGATGGTGATCTCGTTGGTGGAGAACGCCATCAGGCCGTCGGTGTAGCACATCGCCGGGGCGCAGCCCTTCAGCTTCTTCTTGGCCACCGGGTCCTGCAGCCCGGAGTTCGGGCCGCCCGCCAGCGAACCGGGCGCCGGACGCGGCAGCCGGTGGTCGCGCTGGTGGGCCCAGAAGCGGTGGTGCTGGTTGTGCGCGTCCCGTTCGCCGTGGCCGGTGACATAGGACTGGTTGAGCGGATTGCCGCCCAGCAGGTAGTCCATGCCGCGGAGCACCGCGTCGAGGTAGCGGGGCTTGCCCGTCAGGTCGTGGGCGGTGGCGAGCACGACCATGTTGTTGAGCACCTGGCTGTTGGAGCCCCACTCGTACTGACCGTCCTTCGGCGCGTACGGCACGCCGTAGGGCGACTTCGCGGAGTCCGCGGCGTAGCGGTCGGCGGCCTTCGTCACCATCGCGCGCGCCTCGGCGCGCTGCTGTGCGGTGAGCTTGTTGGGGACGGTGGCCAGGTCCAGCGCTCCGAGGCCCGCGGTGGAGGCCCAGGACATGGCGCCGCCGCGCGGGAAGAGCGCGCCCGGGTCGCGGTGGAGCGGCGAGTCGAGCACCGCCTTGGCGTAGCCGTGGTCGCCGGTGGTGATGAACAGCTCGGCCGCGGCCCAGTAGAACTCGTCGCCGACATACCGGTCGCCGTAGGCGCCGCCGCCCGTGGAGTCCTTGTCGCTGGCGAAGACCTTCGGATGGGCCTTGGCCGCGTCCCACGCGGTCCGGGCCGCGTGCAGACAGCGGGCGGCGAACTCCGGGTCGTAGGACTTGAACAGCCGGGCGCTCTGCGCGGCGGACGCCGCCAGGTTGAGCGTGGCCGCGGTGGACGGCTTGTGCAGCTCGCGCTGTTGCCTGTCCTGGTCCGGCCGGGTCGGGAATCCGGTCCACTGCTTGTCGTGCACCTTGTGGAACGCCATCCCGGCGAGCGGCTTGCCCTGCGGCACCTGCATGCGCAGCAGGAATTCCATCTCCCAGCGGGCCTCGTCCAGGATGTCCGGGACGCCGTTGCCGCGCTCGGGCACCCGGAGCCTGCCGTCGCCGAGCGACGCGGCGTCGGCGCCCTTGGTGGTCTGGGTGCGCTCGTACGCGGACATCAGCTGGGCCACCGAGATGCCGCCGTTGACGACGTACTTGCCCTGGTCACCGGCGTCGTACCAGCCACCGGCGACATCGCGGCGATAGTCGCACCCGCCCTTGACGCACGGGACGTCGGTGTCGCCCCGGTGGGGGGCCGCCCTGTCATGACCCGCGGGGCGGGCGTACTCGGAGCCCACGAGATCCGCGTCGATCTTGATGCCGCTGCGGTTGTGGTAGAAGTACGCGAGCGCGTCGCCGCGCAGCGAGTCGTAGAGGTGGTCGCCGATGGCGAACGGCTCGCTCTTCTTGCCGCCGATGGCGATGGTGTACCCCTTGCCCGCGTCCGTGACCTCGCTGAAGTCGAAGGTCTGGACGTGTTGCCGGGAGCTGGGGTCCACGCCCGCGGGAGTGGTGGTCCCGCTCGCCCGCTGGGTGCCGTCGGCGGCCCGGAGCGTCCAGGTCAGCGGCTTGGTGGCGGGGGTGACCACGGTGCCCTTCTTGGGGCCGTGGGTCAGATAGCCGACCTGGTTCACCCGCACCGGAGAGCCGGTGTCGACCCGGGGAGCGGCCGTCCCCGCGGCGTACCGCGCGTGGTGGTCCGCGGCGCCCGCCGCGGGCGCGGCCAGGGCTCCGAGGGTCAGTCCGGCCACGACCGCCGCGGCCACCATGCGCCGGCGGCGGCGGTCGGTCCGGTCGGGGGTGATCCGTGCGCGAGGAGCGGGAGCAGGAGCAGGAGCAGACAAGACTCAGCACTTCCGGGGTCGGCGACTTCTTCCGTCCCCCAGAGGCTAAGAAGAGGTCCTGGCCTGCGGCTTCGTACGCCTAGCCGAGATCCGGGTACACCAGGTGACCGGGGTCGGCCTCCTTCAATCGAGGTATCGCGGGAGGTGAGCCGCGGTGGTGGCGGGCTACCAGCGGGCGAGGTCCGCCCGGAAGGACGGTACGAAGCGCCGCATGTACCCGGTGTCATCGCGGTTGCGCAGTCCGCACCGGACGTACTGCTCATGCAGCCGCGCCAGGGCGTCGGGGTCGAGCTCCACGCCGAGCCCGGGGGCGCGGGGCACGGGCACCGCGCCGTCCACGAAGGTCAGCGCGCCGTCCACGATCACGTCCTCGGTCTTCCACGGCCAGTGGGTGTCACAGGCGTAGGTGAGGTTCGGGGTGGCCGCGGCGAGGTGGGTCATCGCGGCCAGGCTGATGCCCAGATGCGAGTTCGAGTGCATGGACAGGCCCATGCCGAAGGTGTCGCAGATGCCGGAGAGCAGCTTGGAGCGGCGCAGTCCGCCCCAGTAGTGGTGGTCGGAGAGGACCACCTGGACGGCGTCGGCGGCCACCGCGGGGGCCAGCTCGTCGAAGGCGACCACACACATGTTGGTGGCCAGCGGCATGGGGACCTCACGGGCGACCGCGGCCATGCCGTCGATCCCCGGTGTGGGGTCCTCCAGGTACTCCAGCACGCCCCCGAGCGCGCGCCCGACCCTCGCCGAGGTCTCCACCGTCCAGACGGCATTGGGGTCCAGGCGCAGCGGATGGCCGGGGAAGGCGCGGCGCAGCGCCCGTATCGCCTCGATCTCCTCCTCCGGGGGCCGGACACCGCCCTTGAGCTTGATCGCGGTGAAGCCGTAGCCGTCCACCATCCGGCGGGCCTGCGCCACGATGGCGTCGGGGTCAAGGGCCTCGCCCCACTCGTCCGGCTCCTGGCCCGGATGGGCCGCCCACTTGTAGAAGAGGTACGCGCTGAACGGGACGGCGGACCGCACGGCGCCGCCGAGCAGATCGCTGACCGGGCGGCCGATGGCCTTGCCCTGGATGTCCAGGAGCGCCACCTCGAACGGGGAGACGACGCGGTCGACGGTGCTGCTGGTGGTGATCATGCCGGTGAGCCCGGAGCCGCCGGAGCCGCCCACGCGGTCGATGACCCGCTTCACGCGCTGGTGCAGCTCCTCGGTGGCGAAGGCGTCCAGCCCGGCGATCTCGTGCCCCACGGCCGCCAGGCGCTCCAGGTGGCGCTCGTCCGCGTAGGTCTCGCCGAGCCCGGTCAGGCCCGCGTCGGTGTGGATCCGCACGATCGAGCGGAGCGCGAAGGGTTCGTGGACGCCGACGGAGTTGAGCAGGGCCGGATCGCGGAAGGCGACCGGGGTGACGGTGACATCCGTGATCCGCAGGGGTGCTCCGTCAGACATCGACGCCCATTCATATGGTTGAACGGCTGCTAGGTGTGTGAAATCTATCAAGGGGCCGCCCCGCCGTGGGGCGTAACGTCGGCTGTCAGGCGCCGGTGCGGAGCACCAGCTTGCCCCGGGTGTGGCCGTCCTCCCCACGGCGGTGGGCGCGGGCGGCCTCCTCCAGCGGGAAGACGTCCGCGACCTCGACCTCGACCGCGCCCTGGTCGATCAGTCCGGCGATGGTGGTCAGGGCGGCCCCGTCCGGCTCGACGAGGAAGGGGCTGGTGCGCACGGAGCGGGCGTCCGCGGCCTCCCGCAGCTCGGGGCTGACGCCACCGGGGACGGCCACCAGCAGTCCCCCCTTCGTGACCACCTCCAAGGACCGGGTGCTGGTGGCGTCGTGCCCCTCCCCCAGCAGGTCGATCACCACATCGACGTTCTCCACCGCGTCCTCGAAGCGCTGCTCGGTGTAGTCGATCAGCTCCGCCGCTCCGAGACGGCCGAGCCATTCGTGGCGGCTCGCCCGGGCGGTCCCCACGACCCACGCCCCCAGGTGCCGGGCGAACTGGACGGCGAAGTGGCCGACGCCACCGGCGGCGGCGTGCACCAGAACCCGCTGACCGGCCTCCACCTTCGCGGTGTCCACCAGGATCTGCCAGGCCGTCAGCGCCGCCAGCGGCACGGCGGCCGCGGCCTCATGGCTCAACGTGGCGGGCTTACGGGCGAATTGACGGGACGGGGCCGTCACGAACTCGGCGTAGCCACCCGCCTGACGGGGGAACCACGGCATCCCGTACACCTCGTCCCCGGGAGCCAGCGTGGTGACCCCGAACCCGACCTCCTCCACCACACCGGAGACGTCCCAGCCCAGGGTGAACGGCGGCTCGCCCAGCACGCCCGCCATACCGCCGCCCTGACGGGTCTTCCAGTCGACCGGGTTGACACCGGCGGCGCGCACCCGCACCAGCACCTCGGTGGGCAGCGGCTCCGGCCGTGCGACTTCCGCCACACGCAGCACCTCCGGGCCGCCGAGCGCGTCCTGTACCACCGCACGCATCGTGGACCTGGACATGTGTGCCTCCTGAGCTCATCCGAGTCTTCCTCTTCCACGCCCGCTGTCCGAACGCGCTCGCACGCTAACCCCGGGGACCTGGTTACCCACAAGGGACACTGCTACCTTTTGGGTAGTACGAAGCGGCCCGGAAGGTTTCCTCCATGAGTACGCGATGCCACACGGGCCAGCATGCCCATCATGATGTGTACGAGGCCCAGTGCCCGTGCCGCGCCATGCTGGACCTGCTGGCGAACAAGTGGTCGGCGCTGGCCATCGGCGCCCTGGAGGACGGCCCCCTCCGATTCGGCGCGCTGCAGCGACGACTTCAGGGGGTCAGCCCCAAGGTGCTCACCCAGACCCTGCGGCGCCTCGAGGACGCCGGGCTGGTGGAGCGGACCGTCTACCCGGCCGTTCCGCTCCATGTGGAGTACGAGCTCTCCTCCCTGGGCCACAGCGCGTCCGTCCCGCTCAGGAATCTGCGTCTGTGGGTGGAGGACAATCTGGATCTCACCGCCACGGCCGCGAAACCGGTGTGACGGCGCGAAACCGGTGTGACGGCGCCGGTCCCCTTCCGTGCTGCCGCCGCCCGGCCCCCCTCAGCGCCCTTCCCACGAACGAGGGCGCCCCGGTCCGGGTCCTGTCAGGCGGTGGGGGCGGTGCGGATGGCGGCGATGTCGAACTGGAGCCGGACCTTCTCGCTCACCAGGGCACCGCCCTCGGCCAGCCTGGCGTTGTACGTCAGCCCCCATTCGGAGCGGTTGATGGTGGTCGTGCCGTCGAAACCCGCCCGCTGGTAGCCGAAGGGGTCCGTGACATGTCCGATGTAGGTGAGCTCCAGGACGACGGGGCGGGTGATGTCTCTGATCGTGAGGTCCCCGACCATGCGGTAGACGTCCGGGCCCGCGATCTCCACGGCGGTGCTGATGAACCGGATGTGCGGGTAGGTTCTGGCGTCCAGGAAGTCCCGGCCCATCAAATGGTCGTCGCGCTGCTCGACACCGGTCTGGACACTGGCGGTGGACAGCAGGACCTCGGCCCGGGAGCGGCGCGGGTCCCGGCCGTCGAAGTAGAGTCGGCTTTCGAACTCCATGAAGGCGCCACGCACCGTGCTCACCATCGCGTGCCGTACGGAGAAACCGATCCGGCTGTGCGCCGGGTCCACGATCCACTCTCCGGTGAGAGCCGCGAGGCCGGAATCCGGCACGGCGACGGCGCCGGGCGTCGCCCGGACAGGAGGGGCCGCCGGTGCGGCGCTGGCGATCGCGCGGCGGGAGGTACTGCGGCTGAACAGGTTCATGCCACCCGTTGTTATTTCAACTTAGAGGATGACGCAACCCTTGATCAAGGGCAGATACTCAAGGATCTTAAATAAGTGTCTGCGACGGTACCCGAGGAGAAGTCCCCGTTGACGACCGACAGTTACTACGAGCCGATCGACGAGCACCACTACAAGCCCACCTCCCATGTCAGCGGCGCCTGGAGCACCGACGAGCAGCACTTCAGCCCGCTCGGCGGGCTCATCGTCCACGCCGTCGACCGCCACCTCGCCACCCGTCCGCACACCGGGCTGCTCCTCAGCCGGATCAGCTTCGACATCCTCGGGCGGCTCGCCCTCGACGAGTGCGAGATCCGGGTGGAGACCGTCCGGCCCGGCCGCACCATCGAACTCCTCGAGGCCGTGGTGCTCATCGCCGACCGGCCCGTGGTCCGGGCCCGCGCCTGGCTCCTCGCCGCCGTGGACACCGCGGCCGTGGCCGGTGGCGCCGGGGACCGGCTCACCCCTCCCGAACAGCTCGCCCCCTGGTCGATGGCCTCGCTGTGGCCCGGCGGGTACATCGCCTCCCTGGACTCCCGGCCGCTCGCACCGCGCGAGCCGGGGCGCGCCACCCTGTGGGTCTCCACCCCGCTCGACCTCGTGGCCGGGCAGACCAGCACCCCGCTGGCCTCGTACATCGCGCTCGTGGACACCGCCAACGGCATCGCCGTACGGCAGTCGCCCACGGCCTGGATGTTCCCCAACGTCGACCTGACCATCCATCTCCACCGGCAGCCCGAGGGCCGCTGGACCGGTCTTGACACCACGGTCACCTTCGGCGGCACCGGCCAGGGCATCACCAGCACCGTGCTGCACGACCTGCGCGGTCCGGTCGGCCACGCCCAGCAGATCCTCACCGTCCGGCCCCTGCCCGGCGGCTGACCGCCCACGGCGCATGCCACCACCGGCGCGGGGGCGGCTCCCCTGTACGATGGGCCGCAAGCAACGAACCACTCTGCCTGACGCAGAGCTGGCGCGACCGCTCGGCGGCCGCGGTCCCCAAAGCCCCCTGCTCGGCCCGGACCCGGTATCTACCCCGGTCCAGCGCGAGAGGACAGCTCTCGGCGCACTCCGCCGCGCGCGGCCCGGGTGCGCTACCAGGCGGCGGAAAGGCGTCGGCCGTGGCATCCGCGGTCTCCAGCGACACCCCTCCCCCGGCACCGCGCGTCGGCTACCGGCAACTGCTGCGCACCCCGGGCGCGTTGACCTTCCTGCTCCCCGGGTTCGCCGCCCGGCAGCCGTTCGCGATGCTGACGATCGGCATCGTGCTGCTGCTGCGCCACACCACCGGGTCGTACGGCGTCGCCGGTGCGGTCGCGGCCGTCACCGGCGTCTCCATGGCGCTGTTCGCGCCCCAGAGCGGCAAGCTGGCCGACCGCCACGGGCAGCGTGCGGTCCTGGTGCCGGGTGTGCTGCTCCACGCGGCGGCCGCGACCCTGCTGACGGCGCTCGCGCTGGCCGACGCGCCGCTGTGGTCGCTGATCGCCACCGCGGTGCCGACGGGCGCCTCCGTCCCGCAGATCGGGCCCATGGTGCGGGCCCGCTGGGCGGCCGTCCTCGGGGACGGCGCGCCGGGCGGATCCGGGCCGTGCCCGGGTGGCCATCCGCTGCTGGCGACCGCCGCCGCGTTCGAGTCCGTGACGGACGAGCTCACCTTCGTCATCGGCCCGGTGCTCGCCACCGCCCTGAGCACCGCCGTGCACCCGGCCTCCGGCCTGATCGCGGAGGCCGCGCTGACCCTGGTGGGCGGGCTGCTCTTCGCGGCCCGGCGCCGTACCGCGCCACCGCCGCGCCCGGTGCGGGCGGACGCGCGGGACCGGCGCACCACGGTCCTGTCCGTACCGGGTGTACGGGTGCTGGCCGTGGCCTTCCTTGGCGTCGGCTCGGTCTTCGGCGGAATGCAGGTTGCCCTGACCGCCTTCACCCAGGAGCAGGGTCAACCGGGCCTGAACGGCGTGCTGTACGGCGTCTTCGCGGCGGGCAACATGCTCGCGGGCGCGGCCTGCGGCGCCATCGCCTGGCGCACCTCCCCGCGACGGCGGCTGCTGACCGCCTACGCCGCGCTGACGCTGATCTGCTCGACGCTGTGGGCGGTGTCAGCGCCACTGCCGCTCGGCGGGCTGGGACTGCTGGCGGGCCTGTGCGTCGCACCGGCGCTGATCACCGGATACACCCTGGTGGACGCGCTGGTCCCGGCCGCCTCCCGGACCGAGGCGTTCACCTGGCTGACCGGCTCGGTCGCGCTGGGGCAGGCCGCGGCGGTGACGGCGGGCGGACAGGTGGCGGACGGCTTCGGCGCCAGCGCCGCGTTCACGGTGCCGCTCGTGGGCACGGCCCTGGCCCTGCTGACGGTGGTGTCCCTGCGCGCCCACATCGCACCGCGCACCATCACGGCGCCCGTGGCGATGCGCCACGAGCCGCACCGCGCGGAGGATGGACGTGCGCTCAGCTCCGGGCGATGACCTTGCCCGGGTTGAGGATGCCGTGCGGGTCGAGGGCCGCCTTGACCGCGCGGTGCAGGTCCAGAACGGCCGGGGAGAGCTCCCGCTCCAGACCGTCCCGCTTCAGCAGGCCCACACCGTGTTCACCGGTGACCGTGCCACCGAGGTCGATGGCGTCGGTGATGATCTCGTGGAAAGCGGCCTGGGCCCGCTCCCGCGCCGCCGTGTCGCCGGGCTGGGTGATCAGCAGCGGATGGAGGTTGCCGTCACCGGCGTGGGCGATGTTGGCGATGAGCGTGTCATGGCGGGTGGCGGCGCGCTCGATGCGCGCCAGCATCTCCGGTACGGCCGCCTTGGGCACGCACACGTCCTCGGTGAGCACCGGGCCCAGCCGCTCCAGCGCCGGATAGGCGAGCCGCCTGGCCGCGAACAGCGCGTCGGCCTCCTCCTGGTCCGTGGACTGCGCGGCCCAGGTCGCCCCCGCCTCCTCGAAACAGGCGAGCATCCGCTCGGCCTCCTGGTCCCCGGCCGGGCCGGGTGCGTCCGTACGCCCGAGGAGCACCACGTCCGCGTCCATGGACAGGCCCATGTTCTTCCACTTGTCCACCGCCGCCAGGCAGTGCCGGTCGATCAGCTCCAGCGCGGAGGGGGTGAGCCCCGCGGCCCCGATCGCGGCGACCGCGCGCCCCGCCGCCACGACCGAGGAGAAGTATCCGGCGACCGTGCGCTCCGCCTCGCGCCGGGGCCGCAGCCGCACCGTGATCTCGGTGATCACTCCCAGGGTGCCCTCGGAGCCGACCATCAGCCCCGCCAGGTCGTATCCGGCCACGCCCTTGGCGGTCCTGCGGCCGAGCCGCACCAGCTCACCGGTGCCGGTCACCACTTCAAGGCCGAGCACATAGTCGCGGGTGACGCCGTACTTCACACAGCAAAGACCGCCCGCGTTGGTCGCCACATTGCCGCCGATGGTGGACCAGGGCGCGCTCGCCGGGTCCGGCGGGTACCACAGCCCCCGCTCGGCGCAGGCGGCCCGCAGATCGTCGTTGACCACCCCGGGCCCGACGACCGCGAGACGTTCCACGGGGTCGATCTCGTGGATGGTGTCCATGGCCTCGGTGGAGAGCACCACACAGCCCTCGACGGCGTTGGCGCCACCGGAGAGACCGGTGCCCGCGCCCCGGGTGACCAATGGAACGCCGTGGGTCACGCAGGCCCGCACCACGGAGCGCACCTCCGCCGCCGTGCGCGGCCGCACCACCACGCGGGGTGTGCCGTACGGCGCCCACTCCGCCTCGTCGTGGACGAACCCGGCGGCGACGCCGGGGTCCTCGACCATCCGGCCGTCCGGCAGCTCCTGCCGCAGATCATCGATCAACACGCCGGTCCCCTGCCCTGTCGTCGCGCACGGTGCTTCCGCTCGCACGGTACCCACCGCCATCGGAAGGCGTGATCGCCACCCCCTGCCACCGGGATGGCGGCGGGTCGGTGCTTGTGTGAGAACCATCGTTCTCCTAGTGTCGTGCCGGATGGCGAGAACGCCCGTTCTCCGCTCCCTCCCCCCTCTCTCTCCCCTCCCCGAGTCGAGGAGTCGACATGACCGACGCCGCACGTCCTCCGTTCCCCCCGTTCACCCGCGAGACCGCCATCGAGAAGGTCCGGCAGGCGGAGGACGGCTGGAACTCGCGAGCCCCGGAGAAGGTCGCCCTGGCCTACACCGTCGACTCGCGCTGGCGGAACCGCGCGGAGTTCATCACCGGGCGCGAGGAGATCGTCGCCTTCCTGACCCGCAAGTGGAGGCGGGAGCTGGACTACCGGCTCATCAAGGAGCTGTGGGCCTTCGACGGCAACCGCATCGCCGTGCGCTTCGCCTACGAATCCCACGATGACTCCGGCAACTGGTTCCGCTCCTACGGCAACGAGAACTGGGAATTCGACGACAGCGGTCTGATGCGCCTGCGCTACGCCTGCATCAACGACCTCCCCATCGAGGAGTCGGAGCGCCTCTACCACTGGCCGCTCGGGCGCCGCCCCGACGACCACCCGGGGCTGAGCGACCTCGGCCTCTGACTAACTGACATGGCACGGCACGGCACGGCACGGCATCAGGAGATCGGCGAGATGATCAGTCCCGAAACCGCGGAGCCCCGGATCCTCGACGCCGCCGAGGCCCTGTTCTACGGACGGGGCATCCAGGCGGTGGGCATGGCCGAGATCCGCTCCGCGTCAGGTGTCTCCCTCAAGCGGCTCTACCAGCTCTTCCCGTCCAAGGGTGAGCTCATACAGGCGTATCTGCGGCGGCGTGACATCCGCTGGCGCCGGAAGCTGGCCGCGTACGCCGAGGCTCAGGCCACCCCCGAGGAGAGGGTCCTGGCGGTCTTCGACTGGCTCCACGAGTGGTTCGGCGAGCCGGACTTCCGCGGCTGCGCCTTCAGCAACTCCTTCGGGGAGCTCGGCGCCACCTCCTCGGCCGTCGCCGAGACGGCCCGCGCACACAAGGAGGCGTTCTTCCGCTACCTCGGCGAGCTGACGGCAGCCGCGGGCAAACCGGCCTCGCTGGGCGACCACCTGGCCCTGCTGGCCGAAGGCGCCATCGCCACCGCGGCGATCACCGGCAGCGCCGAACCCGCACTTCGGGCGAAGGCGGCCGCACGCGTCCTGCTGGAGGCGGCATAGCCAGCGCCCTCAAGGCGAGCCATTGCCCTCGAGAGCACGGCCGTTGCGCTCCCCCCGCCGTACTGACGCCTGTGCGACGCCTACCACGATGCGGCTGGACGGCGGCACGACCGGGCTGGCGGCCTGCGGAAACCCCTGAGCGGCGCCGCGCGGTGGCGCGGCGCCCGCACACGGGGACGACGGGGCCTCAGTCCGCCTTGAGGGCCGTGAGGATGTCCAGCCGGGCCGCGCGGCGGGCGGGCCAGAGTCCGGCGACCACTCCGACGAGCGCGGCGCCCACGAGGGCCACGGCGATACGGCCCCAGGGGATGACCATCTCGTACCCCTGGATGCTGTCGGCGGCGAGCTCGCCCGCGGCCCAGCCGAGGAAGATGCCCGCGCCGATGCCCAGAAGGGCCCCGAACAGCGAGATGAGCACGGACTCCAGCCGGATCATCCGCTTCGTCTGCTCGGGCTGGAGCCCCACCGCGCGCAGCATCCCGATCTCATGGGTGCGCTCGAACACGGACATCGCGAGGGTGTTGACGACTCCCAGGACCGCGATCACCACCGCCATGGCGAGCAGCCCGTAGAGGACGTTGAGGAGCAGGGTGATGGCCTCGCCACCGGCCGCCTCGGCCAGGTCGTCGGTGTTCCGCACCTGGATGACGGGGTTCTGGTCGAGGGTGCGCTGGAGGGAGTAGCGTGCCGTGTCGCCGTCACCGGACTTGGTGCGCACCAGGACCGAGGCGTCCTCGGTCTCCTTCAGATGGGGCTGCAGCGTGGCCAGCGGCATCATGGTGGACGGGAGGTATTCGTCGTCGTGGTAGACGCCGCCGATCTCCAGTGAGCCCCGGACGCCGTCGTCGTAGACCACCGGAACCCGCTGTCCGGTGGCCCATCCGTAGCTGTCGGCAAGGGAGGTGTCGATCAGCAGGCTCTTGCCTCCGCCCGAGCCCAGGGCCGCGAACGAGCCCGAGACGAAGCTCGGGTCGAGGAGGTCGCCGATGGTCCTGGGGTCCACACCGGTCAGCGTCACCTCGTCGCCGCCGATCCGTACGGCGCCCTGGCGCCGAGGGCTGGAGGAGGTCACGGCCGGGGACTTGGCCAGGGTTCGGTGGACCGACGGGGGCAGGTGGCCACTGTTCTTCGACGAGATCTCGAAGTCGGCCGTGACGGAGTGTTCGGCCCGCTCGTGGAGCGATGCCGTGGCGGACACCGCGACCACCGTGAGGCCGGTGACCAGGGACAGCCCGATCATCAGGGCCGAGGCCGTGGAGGCGGTGCGCCGCGGGTTGCGCCGGGCGTTGCGCGGCGCCAGCGTGCCCGGGACGCCGAAGCGGCGCAGCAGGGGTCCGGCGAGGTCGACCGCCGGGCCGGAGAGCGCCGGTGTCACCACGATGATGCCGATGAGCAGCAGTGCGGAGGGGAGGAGCACGATGGTCCTGCCCTGCTCGCCGCTGGACGCCGTGAACACCACGCCGAGCACACCGATCGCGATCAGGGCGACGCCGATCGCGTTGCGCCGGCGGAGGCCGCGGACCGGCGGGGGTGTGTGGATCGCGGACATGGCGGCCACGGGAGGCACGGCGGCGGCGCGGCGGGCGGGCACATAGGCGGCGAGCATGGTGACGACGACGCCCACCAGGAACGAGATCAGTACGGTGCCGGGCGAGATGACCAACGGCCCGTCCGGGAGGCCGGATCCGGTGGACGCGAACAGCTGCCGGATGCCCATGGCCACGCCGATGCCCAGGAGGAACCCCGCGGCGCCCGCGCACAGCCCCAGCAGCCCCGCCTCGACGAGGACGGAGCGGGTCACCTGGCGGCGCTCGGCGCCGACGGCCCGCATCAGGGCCATCTCCCGCGACCGCTGGCTGACGAGCATGGTGAAGGTGTTGCCGATGACGAAGACGCCGACGAACAGGGCGATGGCCGCGAAGGCGAGCAGCACCTGGCTGAGCCCCCTCGTGCCCTCGGCGGCCTCGGTCCGCTGCCGCTCGCGCAGCTGCGCCCCGGTGCTGATGTCGGAGTCCTCGGGCAGCACATGGCGCGCCTCGGCCGCGAGCTCGGTCTCGGAGGTGCCGCGGTCGGCCTGGAGGGTGACCCCGTCGTACCGGCCGGGCTTCAGGAACAGCTTCTGCGCGGTGGCGTCGTCGAAGAGCGCCAGGGTGGCGCCGGAGCCGTGGGTGTCGTCGGTGCGGACGACGCCGACGAGCTTCTTGTGCAGCACCGGTCCGTCGACGGCCAGCCGGACGGTGTCACCGACCCGGTAACCGCCCTGGTCGGCGGTGGCGGTGTCCAGCGCCACCTCGTCGGGCCCGGTCGGGGCGCGCCCGGCGGTCAGTGGGTGGCGGGTGTCCTCGCCATCGGCCTGGGGGAAGTAGTTGCCCCCCGCGGTCACACGGTCGTCGCCGAGGGGGTGGCCGTCCTTCGCGGCCACGGCGGCGACCCCCTCGACGGAACCGGTGACGGACGCCACGCCGGGCAGCCGCTGGAGGCGCCGCAGGGTGTCCCCATCCACCGTTCCGCGTTCGCCGGTCTTCTCGTCGTAGGGCGGTGTGGCCTGGACCGAGACATCGGACAGGGTGGTGAGGAAGCGCTCCTTGTAGGCGTTGCCGACGGTGTCGGTGAAGACGAGGGTGCCCACGACGAAGGCCACGCCGAGCAGAACGGCGAGCATGGTCATCAGCAGGCGGGCTTTGTGCGCGAGGACGTTGCGCAGGGCGGTACGGAACACGGGGCGGCCTTCCGGGAGGGTGCCGGGTGTGGGGCTGTGGGGCTGTGGGGCTGTGGGGCTGTGGGGCTGTGGGGCTCGGGGACGGCGGGGCAGGCGTCAGGCGTGCGCCGGGGTCAGGCGGCCCATGCGCTCCAGGACGGCCTCGGCCGTGGGCGTGTGGAGTTCGTCCACGACGCGGCCGTCGGCGAGGAACACCACACGATCCGCGTAGGAGGCCGCGACGGGGTCATGGGTGACCATGACGACGGTCTGGCCCAGCGCGCTCGCGGAGCCGCGCAGGAACTCGAGGATCTCGGCGCCGCTGCGGGAGTCGAGGTTGCCCGTGGGCTCGTCGGCGAAGACGATGTCGGGCCGTCCGGCCAGCGCACGGGCGACGGCGACGCGCTGCTGCTGGCCGCCGGAGAGCTGGGCGGGCCGGTGGCCGAGCCGGTCGGCCAGGCCGACGGTCTGGATGACGCTCTCCAGCCAGGCCCGTTCCGGTTTACGGCCCGCGATGTCCATGGGGAGGGTGATGTTCTCCAGGGCGTTCAGGGTGGGCAGCAGGTTGAACGCCTGGAAGACGAAGCCGACGCGGTCGCGGCGCAGCCGGGTGAGCTGACGGTCGTTCAGGGAGGCGATCTCCGTGTCACCGAGGCGGACCGAGCCGAAGGACGGCGAGTCCAGCCCGGCCATGCAGTGCATCAGGGTGGACTTCCCCGACCCGGACGGGCCCATGATCGCGGTGAACCGCCCCTTGCCGAAGCCGACCGTGACCGCGTCGAGCGCCACCACACGGGTGTCTCCCGTGCCGTACACCTTCGTCAGATCGGTGGCGTGGGCCGCGTGGGGCTCCGGGGCGGAGAGGGGCTGGTGTGGGTGCATGCCGGTCCTCGGTGAGCGCTCGGTGGATGGCCTCGTGGCGGAGGGCGTCGCCGTCGATGGCGACGCACATGAGCCTCCCGCCCGGCCACCCCCGTGCGGATCCCCCGACCATCCGGAGCCGCCTCCCCCGATCGGGGGAGATCGCCGCGCAACCGCTGTCCGGCACGCCCGCGGAACCGCTACTCCGCGCGCCCCGTGCGGAAGGCCCAGGCCGCGACCTCGACCCTGTTGCGCAGGCCCAACTTCGCCTGGACCGAGCCCAGATGCGTCTTGACCGTGCTGGGCGCGATGTACAGCTCGGCGGCGATCTCCGGGTTGGTCAGTCCGCGGGCGATGCCCTGGATGACCTCCTCCTCGCGGTCGGTCAGCGGCTCGGCCGGTTCATGTGCGGCGCGCCGCCGGCTCTTGGTGAAGTGCTGGAGCAGCCGCAGGGTGATCTGCGGGGCGACCATCGCGTCCCCGCGGACGGCCGCCCGTACGGCCTCGGTCAGCAGCGCGGGACCCGCGTCCTTCAGCAGGAAACCGGACGCTCCGTTCGACAGCGCCGTGTACACGTACTCATCGAGGTCGAAGGTGGTGACCACGACCACCTTCGGGGCCCCGGGCCGACCGCCGCCCGCCAGTCGGCGGGTGACCTCCAGACCGTCGGGCGGGGGCATCCGGATGTCCACGAGGCACACATCCGGCCGGGTCTCGCGGGCCAGCGACAGGGCCGAGGCCCCGTCGGCGGCCTCGGCCACCACCTCCAGATCGGGCTCGGCCGACAGCACCATGCGGAACCCGGCCCGCACCAGATGCTGGTCGTCCGCGACCAGGATGCGTATGGTCATGCCGTCCTGCCCTCCCGTAGCCGCAACCCGGATCGCACGGCCTGCCGCGCGCGGGTCCGCGGGGTGCGCGAGCTCTCGTCGGGGCGCAGCGGTACGGAGGCGCGGACCCGCCATCCGCCTCCGGCGCGGCGGCCCGCCTCGAAGGCGCCGCCCAGCAACTCGACCCGCTCCCGCATGCCCATGAGGCCGAAGCCACCGCCGAGCCTGCCGGGGCCGCCGCGGTGCTGGGACGGGGAGCCCTGTCCGTCGTCCTCCACCACCAGTTCGGCATGGTGCGCCGCCACCCGGGCGGACACATCCACCGACCGCACTCCGCGCGCATAGCGCTGGGCGTTGGTCAGGGCCTCCTGAAGGACGCGGCTCAGCCCGCCGGTGACCTCGGCCGGTATGTCCTCCGGGAGGTCCCGCCCGAGGTCGAGCCGTACCGGCAGCCCGGTCCCCCGTGCTTCGTCCACGATGCGGGTCAGGACCTCGCCCAGGTTCTCCGGATGGCGCGGGGTCTCGTCACCGCGCATCGAGCCCACCAGGCGCCGCATCGATGTCAGCGCCTCGCCACCCGCGTGCTCGACGGCCTCGAGCATCTCGTTCAGTGCCCGCGGGTCGGGGGTGCCCCGCCCGGTGACATGGCGCACGGCCTGCAGCTGCACCACGATCGCGGTCACCTGGTGGGCCACGGTGTCATGCAGGTCCCGGGCCAGCGCGAGCCGTTCCTCCTGCCGCACCAGCTGTCCGGTGCGCTCCTGCTGGGCGTCGTGAAGCCGCAGCACCAGCCCGCTGACGAAGGCCAGCGCCAGCAGCAGCGCGGTGTTGTCGGAGAAGTCGCCGGGGTCGGAGTCCCGCAGGAGCGGAACGGAGAACACGCTGACGCTCATCGCCGCCACGGACACCAGGGCCCACCAGGGCGTGCAGCGGCGCACCGCCACGGCGAGGAGGAACAGCAGACCCATGAGTTCGGTGCCGCTGGACTCGCTGGTCACCATGTTCACCGGCATCAGGTGGTAGGCCACGGTGGCCGCGAAGGTACCGGCACAGGCCACCAGCGCGGCCCGCGGGACCCACCGGACATCGCGCACGACCGCCAGCACGGCCATCGCTCCGGCCAGGGCCCCGGAACCGATCGGCACCCAGTCCCCGGCGAACGCCTCCGTGTCGAAGTCCGGGTCGAGGACGAGCCGTTCCCGTACGTCCTGGTAGACGGCGAAGAGGAACCACAGCGCCAGCGCGGCGATCAGGATCCGCCCCGGCCAACGTCGATAACCGGCGCGCCGGCCGGAGGACACAGCTATTCGCACCCGCGCCACCCTACGCACCCGCGGCGGCGTTCACGCATTCCCTGCAGCGCACTTCGCGATGGGCCCGCCTCGCGCAGCGGATGCTGTTAGCCTCCCGGGCATCTCCGTAGGCCCGCCGCTCCGAGGAAGACCATTGGTGACGAACCTCCAGGACGACCAGGACAGCCAGGACACGCCGCCCCCGGGCTGCCCCGCCCACGCCGCGCGGCTGTACGGGCCGGACTTCCGGCGCCGCCCGGACGAGACCTACCAGCGGATACGGCAGGAGAGCGGGCCGGTCGCGCCGGTCCTCCTCGAAGGCGACATCGACGCCTGGTTCGTCCTCGGCTACCGCGAGGCCCGTCAGGTGCTGTCCGACACCGAGACGTTCGGCCGGGACCCGCGCCGCTGGAACGGCTGGGACAGCGTGCCGCCGGACTGGCCGCTGCTGCCGTGGGTGGCGTACAGCCCGATGATGACCTTCACGGAGGGCGAGGAGCACCAGTTGCGCTCGAGGGCGGTCGGCGAGGCCCTTGCCACGGTCGATCCCTTCGTGCTGCGCGGCCACTGCGAGCGGTTCGCCGACCAGTTGATCGACAAGTTCGCCGCGAGCGGCAAGGCGGACCTGGTGTACGACTACATCTACTCGGTGCCCACCCTCGCCACGGCCGAGCTGTTCGGCCTGTCCCTGGAGGAGGCCGGTCTTGAGGCCCTGGCGACGGGGCTGGCCGTGTCGTTCCTCTCCAACGAGGAGGCCATCGGCGGCCAGCGGCGGGTCGCCGAGTACGTGACGGAGCTGGTGCGGGCCAAGCGCGAGGATCCGGGGCCCGACCTCACCTCGCGGTTCATCCTGAACACCCCGCACCTCACCGAGGAGCAGCACACCGCGGACATCATGGTGCTGATGGCCGCGGCGCTGCCGCTGACCTCGTACTGGATCGGCAATACCCTGCGGCTGATGCTCACCGACGAGCGCTTCGCCATGACCCTCTCGGGCAACCGCCGCAGCATCGGCGAGGCCATGAACGAGGTGCTGTGGGCGGACTCTCCGCTGCAGAACCTGATCGGGCGGTACGCCACCCGCGCCACCGCCCTCGGCGGTCGGCGCATCCGCGCCGGTGACCTCGTCGTCCTCGGCCTGGCCGCCGCCAACGCCGATCCGCTGCTGTGGCCCGACACCCCCGTCGGCCACGCCGGGAACCACTCCCATGTCGCCTTCAGCGGCGGCGACTACGGCTGCCCGGCGGGCGGCCCCGAGACGGCCAGGATCATCGCGGAGACGGCGATCGAGGTGCTGCTGGACCGGATTCCGGACCTGACGCTGGCGGTGGCGCCCGACGAGCTGCAGTGGGCGGACTCGTTCTGGTACCGCTGCCTGGATTCGCTGCCCGTGACGTTCAGTCCCACCCCGGTCACCGGGAGCTGATGCCCGGCTGGCGCTTGGCCGCTGGCGCCGCCGCGGTCAGATGATGCCGCCGTTGGCGCGGAGGCACTGACCGTTGACCCAGTGTCCGGCCGGGGAGGCGAGGAAGGCCACGACCTCGGCGATGTCGGCGGGCGTGCCCAGGCGCTCCAGCGGCGGCTGGGCCGCCGCCCGGGCGATGGTCTCCTCGTCCTTGCCGTCGAGGAACAGGTCGGTGGCGGTGGGTCCTGGAGCCACGGTGTTGACGGTGATGTCCCGGCCGCGCAGCTCGCGCGCCAGGATCAGGGTGAGCGCCTCGACCGCTCCCTTGCTGGCGCTGTAGGCGCCGTAGGCGGGGGCGGCCAGGCCCACGATGGACGTGGAGAAGGTGATGAGCGCCCCGCCGCCGCGGAGCCTGCGGGCGGCCTGCTGGGCGACGACGAAGGTGCCGCGGATGTTGGTGCGGTGCATCGCGTCCAGCTCCGCCAGGTCCAGCTCGACGAGGGGGGCCAGGTGCATCCGGCCCGCCGCGTTGACGACGACGTCGATGCCACCGTACTCGGACTCCGCGGTGTCGAAGACCGCGGCCACCTGCTGTTCGTCGGCGATGTCGGCCTGGACGGCGATGGCCCGGCCACCGGCGGCGGTGATGTCCTTCGCGGCGGCCTCGGCCGGTTCGCGGTGGCCCGCGTAGACGGTCACGACGGCGTATCCATCGGCGGCCAGCCGCCTCACGGTCTCGCGGCCGATGCCGCGGGAGCCGCCGGTGACGATGGCGACGCGGGGGCGGTCGGTGGGGTGCTGGGGCACGGTTTCCTTGGACGACACGGAGACTCCTGGGGCGTGTGCTGGCGGTCGGATGCCACGGCGTACGGGCTGTTGCGGGGTGGATGCCTCGGCGTACGGGCCGCGGCGGTCGTGTCCCCCGGCGTACGGGCCACGGCGGTCGGATGCCACGACGTGCGGGCCACGGCGGTCGTGTCCCCCGGCGTACGGGCCGTGGCCCGGGGGCTCCGGCGCCGTTCTCCGCCGTGCCCCTCCGGGTACCTCCAGCTTGGACCGGGATCGCCGGGCCAGCCACGGCTCTCCCCACCCGGGGGTTGTCAGCCCCTGGCTCAGCGCACCGGCACACGCGACCATGGAGGGCGTGAACCACTCCGCATTCGCCGCGTTCCTGAAGTCACGGCGCGACCGCGTCCGCCCGGGCGACGCCGGTCTGCCCGTCGGTCCGCGGCGCCGGGTGCCCGGTCTGCGGCGCGAGGAGGTGGCCCAGCTGGCCGGGCTGTCCGCGGACTACTACACCGAGCTGGAGCGCGGACGGGGCGCCCAGCCCTCCGCCCAGGTGCTGACCGCGCTCGCCCGGGCGCTGCGGCTGAACGGCGACGAGCGGGACCATCTGTTCCACCTCGCCGACCGGCCCGTGCCCCGGGCGACGCACGGCCCTGCCGCGCAGGTCCAGCCCGCCCTGCTCGGCCTGCTTGACCGGCTCACCACCACCCCCGCCCAGGTCATCACCGATCTGCACCAGACGCTGGCGCAGAACGAGCTGGCCGCGGCGCTGATCGGCCGTCCCCCGGCGGTGCGCGGCCCCGCCGCGAGCCTCGTCTACCGCTGGTTCACCGATCCGCGGGCCCGCGGGCTCTATCCGCCCGAGGACCACCCCCACCACTCCCGGGTGTTCGTGGCCGATCTCCAGGCCGTCGCCGCCCGGCGCGGCGACGACTCCGAGGTACGGCGGATGGTGGCGGCGCTCCGCCGCCGCAGCGAGGAGTTCACCGCCCTCTGGGACACCCATGACGTGGCCCTCCGGCGGACCGACCACAAGCGGATCGTCCATCCCTCGCTGGGCGTCATCGAGCTGGACTGCCACTCCCTGTTCAGCGAGGACGGCCGCCAGCGGCTGCTGTGGTTCAGCGCCCCGCCCGGCACCGGGGGCGCCGCCCAGCTGGAGCTGCTGTCGGTGATCGGCACGCAGGACATGACGTCCGGTGAGCACAGCGCGTCACCGTGATCCCCCGCCCTGTGACGGCGGAGTGGCGGCCCCGGGGGCCGGACAAGACTCACTGACCGCGCCAACGTGGTGACGTTCGGGTCGCGGAGCGAGCGAGCGGCCCGTCCCGGGGAACCCCTGTCGCAGTACGAGCGGGCTACGCCCGGTGCCGGAGCCACGGCAGCGGCGGTGGGCCCGCCGGTCTCCGACTCACCCAAGGACCCCGTATGAATGGACCAGCCCCGCTTCTGACCCTGAACAACGGCGTGCGGATGCCCGCCCTCGGCCTCGGTGTCTACCAGAGCCCGCCCGACGAGACCGTCCCGGCGGTGACGGCCGCGATTGAAGACGGCTACCGCCTGATCGACACCGCGGCCGCCTACGGCAACGAGAAGGAGGTCGGCGAGGGCATCGCCCGCTCGGGCATCGGCCGCGAGGACGTCTTCGTCATCACCAAGCTGTGGCTCACCGACTACGGCTACGACTCCACGCTCCGGGCCTTCGACACCAGCCTCACCAAGCTGGGCCTGGACCGCCTCGATCTGTATCTGCTGCACTGGCCGGTCCCGTCCGCGTTCGACGCCACGGTGGCCTCGTACAAGGCGGCCGAGAAACTGCTGGCCGACGGCCGGGTGCGGGCCATCGGCGTGTGCAACCACACCCCCGAACACCTGACCGATCTCATGGCGCGCACCGAGGTCGTGCCCGCCGTGAACCAGGTCGAGCTGCACCCGAACTTCAGCCAGCCCGAGCTGCGCGCGTTCGACGTCCGCCATGGCATCCTCACCCAGTCCTGGTCGCCCATCGGCGGGGTGAACCGCTATGGGGGCGAGGGCGCGGACAAGGTCCGGGACCCGCTCCAGGAGCCCACCATCACCGGCCTCGCCGAGAAGTACGGCAAGAGCCCGGCCCAGATCGTCCTGCGCTGGCAGGTCGAGCACGACCTGTGCGCCATCCCCAAGTCCGTCAAACCCCACCGCATCGCGGAGAACATCGGGATCTTCGACTTCTCCCTGACCCCCCACGAGGTGGCCGCCATCGACGCGCTCGACACCGGAGCGCGCGGTGGCCCCGACCCCGACCGGGTCGCGCTCGACACCTTCTCCTGAGACACCGGTGCGGGGCGGCCAACGACCGCCCCGCACCCGGCCGTCCGGGCTGGAGTAGCCTCCTGCACAGCGATTCGACCGTACGGTGCATCGCGCCCACCGCATATCGAGGAGAGACCGTTTGTCGACGTTTGTCGTCTTCGACCTTGAGTTCACCACATGGTCGGGAGCGCTCGAGCAGGACTGGTCGGAACCCGGGCAGCTGCGCGAAATCGTCCAGATCGGCGCGCTGCGCATCAGCACCGACTCCTCCGCTGACGGCTACTCCGTCGTCGAGGAATACGAGGCGCTGGTCAAGCCGGTGGTCAATCCTCGGCTGTCCCCGTTCTTCACCGGTCTCACGGGCATCGACCAGCGGACCGTGGACCGCGAGGGGGCCGCACCCGCCGAGGCGATCGGCGACTTCCTGGCCTTCTGCCGGGGGCGGTCCGCCCTCTCCTACGGCAATGACATGGTCGTCCTCGGGGAGAACGTGGGATGGGCCCGGGCCCGCGGCGAGGAGGTCAAGAACGGCTTTCTCACCACCCCCTTCCTGAACATCCGGCCATGGCTGAACACCCTCGCGCCGAGTACGGCCTCGACCAATTCCGGTCGGCTGTGGGAAGCGCTCGGCCTGCCCAAACCCGCGGCTGGCAAGGAGCATTCGGCACTCTTCGACTGCTATTCGATCGCCGCGGCGATCGGACACCTCCACGCCGGTGGCGCCGCCCTGCCCGAGGGATGCTTCTAGTACGTATGGAGAAAGGAACCCCCCGCATGACCGCAGTGCGCGGAACATCCGTGGACATCCCCACCCAGGACGGCATCGCCGACGCCTATCTGGTCCATCCCGACGACACCGGCCGCCACCCGGCCGTTCTGCTGTACATGGACGCGTTCGGCCTCCGGCCCCATCTGCGGGCGATGGCCGACCGTCTGGCCGCGGCCGGTTACACCGTGCTGGTGCCCAATGTGTTCTACCGCCACGGCCGCGCTCCCGTCGTGGAACTGCCCGGCTTCCTCGACCCGGAGGCGCGTTCGGCGGTCTTCGAGCACATCGGCCCGATCGCTCAGGAGCTGACTCCCGAGCGTGCGGTGCGCGACGCCGGCAGCTACCTCGACTGGCTGGCCTCCTGCCCGCAGGCCACCGACGGGCCGGTGGGCGTCACCGGCTACTGCCTGGGCGCCGGCCTTGCCCTGCGGACCGCCGGAGCGCACCCCGGCCGGGTCGCCGCCGTGGCCGGTTTCCACGGTGCCTTCTTGGCCACGGAGGCACCGGACAGCCCGCACACGGTGGCCGGGCAGGTCACCGCGGAGCTGTACTTCGGACACGCTGACCAGGATCAGGCCCTTCCCCCCGAGCAGATCGAGCGGCTGGACAAGGCCCTCACCGAGGCCGGTGTCCGCCACCGCACCGAGGTCTACGCGGGTGCTCAGCACGGCTACACCCAGGCCGACACCTCCGCCTACGACGCCGAGGCCGCCGAGCGCCACTGGGAGGCCCTGCTCGACCTCTTCGGCCGCACCCTCTGACCGTGGTCGGCCGTGGATGACCCGTGGTCGGCCATGGCGCGGTGACCGGCCGCCGGAGGCCGGTGCCTAGAGCTGCCTGAGGTGGTCCCGCAGAGTGCGGGCCACCTGCGCCATCAGGGCCTCGGCGCCGGGCTGGGCGTTGGCGGGCACCAGCGACTCGGTGAGCACGGCGACCGCGAACACCTGGCCGTCGGAGTGCTCGACGATCCCGATCTCATGGCGGAGGTTGAGCAGGGTGCCGGTCTTGGAGGACCAGGTGGTGGCGTCGGAGCTGAAGTCCGGGGCGAGTCGGTGCCGCAGCACGTTGTGGGCCATGAGGTCGCGCACGCGCAGCGCCACTTCTGGGTGGATCTTCGACGGTGTCCACAGGGCCTGGAGCAGTTCCACCCAGGCACGTGCGCTGCCGGTGTTGGCGCGGGTGGTGTCCAGTTGCGGCACCCGATGGCCACGGCCGCTGGTGCCGGCGTCGATGGCGAGGGCGTGGGCGAGATGCACCTGTGCGGCGTCGAAGCGCTCCACGGGGGTTTCGCTCAGTTCGCGCATGCCGTGCCGGACGGTGATGCCACGCAGCCCGAGCTCATGGAGGATCTCGGCCACCCGGGCGTGCGGGGTGAGGCCGAACAGCGCGTCGGCCGCCGTTCCATCGCTCACACAGGTGCTCAGATAGAGCAGATCGTCGACCGCGATCCGGACCGGGTGGCGGAACCGGCTCAGCCCGGTGGGTCCTGGCGTGGTGATCCGCCCGGGCGGCACATCGAGCATCGTCGCCCCGTCGAGCTCGCCACGCCGGACGCGCTCCAGCGTCGCGAGTGCGAGCGGGACCTTGACCAGGGAGGCGGAGGGCAGCTGGGTGTCCGGGTCGATGCCCACCTCGTCGCCCGTGTGGAGGTCCCGTACGAGCAGACAGCCGTGCAGGCCGCCGTCGCGCAACTGCCCGCGCAGATCGCTCAGCAGCGCCTCGGTGCTCATGCCCCGGCTCCTTCCGCGGCGCCCGCGCCTGGTTCGGCGCCGCCCGCTTCCACGGCGCCCGCTTCCACGGCGCCCGCTTCCACGGCGCCCGCCGGTGTGCGCGATGTCCCGGTGTCCGCGCCGAGGCAGCGGGCGATGGCGCCGCCCAGGCGTCCCTCGAGGTGCTGGGGATTGCCGTCCGCGGCGGCGGCGAGGGCGAACCCCCGGCTGAGCGCGATCTCGCCGATGGGCCGCCACGTCAGGGCGAGTTCCCTCGCCTGCGCGGGAGAGCAGAGCAACAGGTCTGGGGTGCAGAGGACTTCGGCGGCGGCGGCCGTCAGATCGGTGGCGGCCACGAGCTGCGCGGGCCGCAGCCCGACCGCGTCGCGCAGCCGGGTGAGCGGGTCGCGGATGTGCGGCACATCGTCCTCCGGCTGGATCCATATGCGGCGGGCCGGGCCCGGTGCGGCCCGGCCGACCCGCAGCGTCTCGAGATAGACCCGCCGCACACCGGGATCCCGCGCTCCGGCGAGCCCGAGCTCCACCGACCAGGTGGCCTCGTCCGCGGGCACCGCGAGCAGGGCGGCCCGCACCTGCTGTGCGTGGATGAGCTCCAGGCGCCGCGCGGGCGCCGCCACCCGGAGGTCGAGGGTGACGCCGTGCCCCCGGGCCTCGGCGACGAGGTGGGCGAGACCGGCCGTGGAGCAGATACCGGGCACCGCGAGCCGCCACGGCTTGCGCTTGGCCGCCTCCGCCTCGTGCAGCAGCACATCGGCCGCCTGTACCAGCTGTCTGGCCACCGGCAGCATCTCCCGGCCGAACGGGGTGAGCACGGCCCGCCGCGAGGTGCGCTCGAAGAGCTGCTCCCCGAAGCGCTCCTCCAGCGCGGCCACCCGACGGCTGGCCACCGACTGGGACATCCGGGCGGCGGCCGCCCCGACGGTGAAACTTCCCCGCTCGCTCACGCTGACGAACGCCCGGCACACTCCCACCAGATCCACGCCCGCACTCTATGCCAGATCGGCATGGAGAGGCGCATGAGCGTATTGGACCGCATAGCCGCCGGGCGGCGAGGGTGATGCCAACGCCAATGGCCACGCCCCGGAAGGGGGCCCGGTCATCCCATCCCGTGCGCGCCCGGCGTGACGGGGACCCAACCGGAGGTTCGGACCATGCGATTCACCCGTGCCCGGCACACCGCTGTCAGCGCGCTCGCCGCGCTCGCGCTGCTCGTCCCGCTGACGGCCTGTGGCGAAGGGGATTCCTCGGCCGCGCCGGGACCGTCGGGTTCCCCCTCCACCGCCGCCGAGCGGACCAGTACCGCGAGTACGGACGCGAAGGCGGCCACCGCCGCGTTCACGAAGCTGGAGCGCTCCTACGACGCACATCTGGGGGTCTACGCGATCGACACCGGCTCCGGACACGAGGTGGCGTACCGCGATGGCGAACGGTTCGCCTACGCCTCCACGTTCAAGGCGCTGGCCGCCGGGGCCATCCTGCGCAAGTACAAACTCAGCGGCCTGGACCGGGTGATCCGGTACGCCAAGGACGATCTGGTCGACTACTCCCCCGTGACCGAGAAGCACGTGGACACCGGGATGAGCCTGGGCGCGCTGTGTGACGCGGCCGTCCGCTACAGCGACAACACCGCGGCGAACCTGCTCCTCGACCAGCTCGGCGGGCCCAAGGGGCTCGACGCCACCCTCGAGAAGCTGGGCGACGACGTCATCACGATGGAGCGCCCCGAGCCGGAGTTGAGCCGATGGGTGCCGGGTGAGACCCATGACACCAGCACCCCGCGGGCGATGGCCGAGGACCTGCGCGCGTTCGTCCTCGGCGATGTCCTCGGCAAGGGAGAGCGGGCCCAGCTCACGAAGTGGCTGCGGACCAACACCACCGGGGACGAGCTCATCAGGGCCGGACTGCCCAAGGACTGGCAGGTCGGTGACAAGACCGGAAACGGCAGCTACTACGGCGCCCGCAACGACATCGCCGTGGTGTGGCGGCCCCACGCCGCTCCCCTCGTCATGGCGATCATGTCGTACCGCGGTGAGAAGGACACTCCGTTCGACAACAAGCTGATCGCGGACGCGGCGTCCGTGGTGGCCGACTCGATGGCGTAGCACGGTCGGCCACGTCTTCAGCCGCGGAGGAAGTACAGGACCGTCATGGTCACGGCGGTGGTCAGAATGACGGCCCGCAGCAGCCACGCGGGCAGCCGGCGGGCGATCCGCGCCCCGGCCACCCCGCCGGCCACCGCCCCGACCAGCATGGCGCCGAGCAGCCGCGGTGCGCCCAGCGCGTCCGAGGCGATGAGGAACAGCGCGGTCGCGCTGAGGTAGATGGCCGTGATCTGGGCGACCCGCATCGGGTTGCCCGTCGCGGTGTCGAGACCGAGGCCGACGCTCCACACGGCGAGCATCATGATGCCCACGGCACCGCCGAAGTATCCGCCGTACACGGCGAGGAGGAACTGGCCGAGCAGGACGGCCCGGGGGCTCATGCCCACCGCACGGCCCCTCGCCTCGCGCACCGCGCGGGAGACCCGGCGTCCGAAGGCGAGGACCACGGTGGCGAAGGCGAGCAGCCAGGGCACCGCGGCGTCGAACGACACCGCGGGCAGCACCAGCAGCAGACCGGCACCGAGCCCGCCACCGATCACACTGACCGCCGTCAGGGCCCGGGTGGAGGTGTCCCCGACCGGGGCGAGATCGCGCCGGTACACCCACGCGCTCGCCACGCTCCCGGGGACGAGGGCCACGGTGGAGGACGCGTTCGCCGTCACGGCGGGCAGACCGGCCGCCACCAGGGCGGGGAGCGCCACAAAGGTGCCCCCGCCCCCGACGGCGTTCAACGCCCCGGCGGCCACACCCGCCAGCAGAACAAGCACTGTCTCGGACATCCGCCGAGCATCGCCCCACGGCAGGTGTGACCACAATGCGTGATCCGCGTAGCCGGCCCAAGGCTCTGCCTTAGGCTCGTCAGGGTGCGGTATGACCTGGACGACCTGCGGCTCTTCCTTCACATCGTGGCGGAGGGCTCGATCACGGCGGGCGCCGCCCGGATGCATCTGAGCCTCCCGTCGGCCAGTGCGCGAGTGCGCTCGCTCGAACACCACGCGGGTGTGGACCTGCTGATCCGCGGACGGCGGGGGGTGCGTCCCACCCCCGCGGGTACGGCGCTGGCCCGCCACGCCCGTGACGTGCTCGACCGGACGGCGCGCCTGGAGAGCGCCGTGGCGAGCTACGCCCGGCCGCCGACCGCCCCGCTGACCCTGCTGGGCGGTGGCTCCGCGATGCACCGCCTGGTGCCACGGGCGCTGGTCTCGTTCCTCCGCGCACATCCGGACGTCGATGTCGAGGTGTCCGAGAGCCGCACCCCACGGACCGTGCGGATGCTCGCCGACGGCGAGGCCGACCTGGGCGTCGTCCTCGACCGCGAGGCCCGCGACTGCGGTCTCACCATGGAGCCCCTGGGAGACGACTCGCTGGTGGTGATCGGCCAGTGCGGCGGGATCCTCGCGGGACGTACCGAGGTGACCTACAGCGAGGTGGCCGAGCATCCGCTCGTGGGGCTCGACGCGGGTTCCTCACTGCGACGCGTGATCGAGAAGAACGTGGGACCGCACGCTCCGGCGGTGCGCTACCGCACCACCGTCGCCCACCTCAGCACCCTGGTCTCCCTGGCGGCGGCCGGTGTCGGGCTCGCCGTCGTACCGCGCCGTGCCATCGCCCCGCACCATCCGCTCGACGTGTGCGATCTCCGCGATCCCTGGGCACGCCGCCACCATCTGCTGGCCTGGGGCGCGAAGGCCGGGGCCGCGTCCACCGCCGCCGCGGCGCTGGCCGGGCATCTGCGCCGGGCGGCCCTGTCCGAGCCTGACGGGGGCGATGACCTTCCGGCCCAGTAGGGTGCCGCCTCCGGGAGCGGTGGCCGAAGGAGCCGGCGGGAGAGATCGTGCTGCGCGATGTGCGTCTGCCTCTGGGGCGGCTGGCAGTCCTCATGTGTACGTCCGTCCTCGCCGCCACGGGCTGTGGCGCCGGCGACCACGCGTCGAAGTCTCCGGAGCCGAACGGACCCAGCGAGGTCTATCCGGTCAGGACCCCGGGCAACGACCGGGTCGCCACGGCGCTGCGCGTGGAGTCGGCCAGGAGGGGTACGCCCCAGGACCTCTGCACGGTGCAGGACGGGGCCGACGGCGAGGAGTTGCTCGCCATCACCGTGGCGTGGACTCCCCAGTCGCTCCCGTCCGGCCGGTCGGTGCGCCACACGGCCACGGTCGGTCCGGAGGACGCGGGGAGGCTCCTCGTCGCGTGTGACATCGGCGGTGGCGGCGGGACGGAGCCGGGCGGGGCCCGTTCCCTGGAGTTCGCCATGCGCGACCACTTCACCGTCAGCGACCACTCGCACGCCAAACTGCTCATCGCCTCGGCGAAGGGGATAACGTCGCGGCTGGACTGCCGGGGAGCTCCCGCGTATCCGGATCCGAAGGACGTGGCCCCGCCACCGGATCCGGGGCTGCGGTAGCCCGGTGCTCGGTCGGGCGGTCGGGCCGTGGCTCGTGACCGACGAGGTGCGCCCGGCCCGGATCAGCCCTGCCGGGCGTGGTCGGTGCACAGGCGGCGCAGCTCGCCCAGGCTGTCCGCGAGCGTGCGGTCGCCCAGCGACGCGAGGACCGCTTCCTCGGCCTCGGCGGTGAGCGCGGCGAAGTACTCACCGCCGTGCGCGGTCACCGAGCACACGGGATCCACCCCCGGCGACGGGGCGAACAGGGGCTTGTCGCCCACGGCACGGCGGTAGATCTCGGCCAGGGTGATCCGGTCGGCCGGCCGCCCCAGCGTCGCCCCACCGGTACGGCCCTTGACGCAGACGACCAGCCCCTCGTCCGTCAGCGGGACGAGGAGCTTGCGGACCAGGCTCGGGTTGGCGTTCAGCCGCTGGGCCAATTCGGCGGAGCTCAGCGGCCCGGACCCGTTCTCTGCGGCCACGGCGAGGAAGAGCATCACCTGGAGCGCACGGGAGAACCGGATGTCCAACACCTTCTCCACCTCCGCCACCGGATCGGGGCACAGCCTACTCGACGGTGCCGTTCCGGCCCCGCCCCCAAAGCACCACGACCCCAAAAAAGCAATCGCTACAGTTGCAGTTTACGTCGCGAAAACTGTATGTTTCAGATTCACACTTTCGAGGCTCCGGGGGAAGCCTTCGCGGAACGACACGTCTGGAGAGCGACACGGTGAACACCCGCCTGGCCACGGCACTGTCCCGCCCGTTCACACTGGGTTCGGCCAAGCTGCCGAACCGGATCGTCATGGCCCCCATGACCCGCGGACACTCCCCCGATGGCATTCCCGGTGCGGACGTCGCCGCGTACTACGCGCGCCGGGCGGCGGCGGGGACCGGCCTGATCATCACCGAGGGCACCACCGTCGACCACCGGTCCGCGGGTTATATCGACGGCGTCCCCCGGTTCCACGGCCAGGAGCAACTGGCCGGGTGGCAGAGGGTCGTTGACGCCGTGCACGCCCAGGGCGGCGCGATCATGCCCCAGCTCTGGCACGTGGGCATACAGCGCACCGCGGGGGCACCGCCGTTCCCCGACGCCCCGTCCCTTGGCCCCTCCGGAATCGCCCTGGACGGCACGCCAGGAGCGGGCGAGACGATGACCCTGGCCGACATCGACGATGTCATCGGCGCCTTCGCGAAGGCCGCGCGGGCGGCCGAGGAGACCGGCTTCGACGGCGTGGAGCTGCACGGCGCGCACGGCTATCTCATCGACCAGTTCCTCTGGGAGCGCACCAACCGGCGCACCGACGCCTACGGCGGCGATCCGGCCTCCCGGACCACATTCGCCGCCGACCTGGTGGCCGCCATCCGCGAGCGGGTCGCGCCCGACTTCCCCGTCGTCCTGCGGTTCTCCCAGTGGAAGTCCCACCACTACGAGGTCAGGCTCGCCGAGAACCCGAAGGAGCTGGAAGCCGTGCTCACCCCGCTGACGGAGGCCGGGGTCGACGCGTTCCACGCCTCCGGGCGGCGCTACTGGCAGCCGGAGTTCCCCGACACGGGGTCGGATCTGAACATCGCCGGGTGGGCGAAGAAGGTCACCGGCAAGCCGGTCATCACCGTGGGCTCGGTCGGCCTGGACAGCGTCTTCGAGCCCGGCTCCCTCTCCGGCGCCAACGCGGCCGTGGAGTCCATCGACCGGCTCCTGGAGCCCTTGGAGCGGGATGAATTCGACCTCGTGGCGGTCGGCCGCGCGCTGCTCGCCGACCCCGAGTGGGCCGACAAGGTGCTGACCGGCCGGGTGGCCGACCTCACCCCGTTCACCCGGGACGCGGTGGAGTCGCTGCGCTGAGTCCGCGTATCGGCCCCGCACCGATGGGGACGGCGCCGGCCAGCACGGGGGGAATCTGGCCGGCGCCGGGCACCGAGTGCCATAGTTAGTTTAACATTTCACGATCACCTCGCATTCCGGGGTGTCCGCCGGGGGCGCGGGGCCGCCGGGGGCGGCAATCGGAATGCGGACCGGCCGCGCCGGGGTTATGCCGGGCATGAGCGATTCATCCGGCGATGCCGCGTTCCCTCCGGCCGAGCGCGAGGCCATCCGTGAACGGCTGGCGGCCGAGCGTGCCGAGACCAGCACGCGGATCGACGCCCTGGGCCGTGAATTCGACACGATCGTCGCGTCGAACGCCTTGGTGGCAGTGGACGACGAACACGACCCGGAGGGCTCGAGCACCGCCTTCGAGCGGGCCCATGTCGCCGCCCTGCTGGCCCAGGCCCGCGATCAGCTGATCACCCTGGACGAGGCGGTGGAGCGGCTGGAGCGCGGCGACTACGGACGGTGCGATGTGTGCGGCGAGCCGATCCCGGCGGAACGGCTGGAGGCACGCCCCACGGCGACCACCTGCGTACGCTGCGCGACCGCCCACCCCCGCTGAGTGGACCGGGTGGGTGTTCCTCCTCGGACCGCACCGGATCGCACCGGGTCCGCCACCGGACCGCCCCGGGTCCGCCATCGGGCCAACAGCGCCGGTCCGGGCACTAGTTGCCTCCCCCACGACACCGCCTCTCCGCCCCCCGAGGCATGGCCAATTCTCGCCTGGTGAGAGGATGCGCTCGCCCGAAACACACCTCAACAAGCGAAACGGAGGGCGAATGCATAAACGTCGTGGAACCGTGACCCGCCGCTGGAAAGTCGCGGCGGTCGCGTCCACGGTGGCCGTGGCGATCGCGGTCCCGGTGGCGATGGCCCAGGCTTCGGCCGAACCGCCACCGGAGGTCAGCGCCAAGGGCGCGTACCTGCTCGACACCGGTTCCGACAAGGAGCTGATGGCCAAGGCCGCCGACACCAAGCGTCCGATGGCGAGCACCACAAAGATCATGACTGCCCTCGTGGTGCTCGAGACCCGGGGTCTGGACCTCGACAAGCAGGTCACCATCAAGCAGGAGTACCGCGACTATGTGACCAAGTCCGGTGCCAGCACGGCCGATCTGCAGACCGGTGACAAACTCACCGTCAACCAGCTGCTGTACGGTTTGATGCTGCCGTCGGGCTGCGACGCGGCGATGGCGCTGGCCGACACGTTCGGCACCGGCGACACCACCGCCGAGCGGACCAAGTCGTTCATCTCCAAGATGAACACGAAGGCCAAGGACTTGGGGCTCACCAACACCAAGTACGACTCCTTCGACGGTGTCTCGGCCGACGCCGACAACTACTCGACGCCCCATGACCTGGCGCAGCTGACCGGGCACGCCATGGAGAACGCGACGTTCGACACGGTTGTCAAGTCGGTGTCCACCGAGCAGGAGGCGCCGGCGGCCAACGGCCACACCCGGTACTACTCCTGGGACAACACCAACCAGTTGCTGGGTTCGTACCAGGGTGCGATCGGTGTCAAGACCGGAACCACCACCCCTGCCGGTCCGTGCCTGGTGTTCTCCGCCAAGCGCGGCGACAAGACGGTCGTGGGGGTCATCCTCAACGACGCGGACCGCTACCCGGACGCGAAGAAGATGCTCGACTGGACGTACGACACCACCACCGAGGTGAAGTGGCGCCAGCTTCCCAAGGACGCTCAGCGGGACTGATCCACAAGCCCCGTGAGGCGACAGCGCGGTGCCCCGGCCGGATGTGCTCCGGCCGGGGCACCTGTGCTCCGGGCCGACGCCCCCTCTCGCGCCGGTGTTTTCCGGCAGTCGCGCCGGTGTTTCCCGGGAGTACCGAAGCGGAGGCGGGGAAGGCGATCATCGGGAGAGCCGAGGGTCAGGGGCGGGCGCGCCGCAGCGAACGGGCGCCCGCCCCTGAGGGTCTTCGTCCTGCTCACTCGGCCTCTGTACCCGGCCTCAAGCACAACTCGACAGCCTGTGAGGACAGTTGGGGCAGCGGCCCCGCCGTCCTCGAACGGAGTCGACCATGGCCTTCACCCTCGACCCTGAACTCGCCGCGGTGCTCCAGGCCCTCGCCGAACAGGGCGGGCCCGCTCCACCGCCCGAGCGCGACGACTGGCGGACGCTGCGCGCCAGGGGCACGGCCTCGATGCGGTGGATGGCCTCACTCCTCCCGGCGTTCCCGACCGGCTATCCGCTGGTGCAGGCGTCCTCGCACCAGGTGCGGTCCGCGGACGGCGCGGAGGTCCCCGTCCGCTGGTATGAGAAGGCCGGGTCCACACCGGGTTCCGCGGTCGTCTATGCCCATGGCGGGGGAATGCTCGCCGGAAGTGTCGATCTCTACGATGCGGTGGTCGCCGGGTATGTGCAGGCCACCGGGGTGCCGTTCCTGTCCGTGGACTACCGTCTGGCCCCCGACGCGGCCACCGGCACCGGCCCCGTGGAGGATGTGTTCGCCGCGCTGATCTGGCTGGGCGGCCGGGCGCCCGAGCTGGGGGTCGATCCCCGCCGCATCGCCGTCATGGGCGACAGCGCCGGGGGCGGGCTCGCCGCCGGAGTGGCGGTCCTCGCGCGTGACCGGGGTGTTCCGCTCGCCCGTCAGGCCCTGCTGTATCCCATGCTCGACGACCGCACCCTCACCCCCGATCCCCGGCTGACCCCGTATGTGGCCTGGACCTGGGACGACAACTGGACGGGCTGGCATGCCCTGCTGGGCGCGGCGTTCGGCACCGATGATGTCCCGCCGCAGGTGGCGCCCGCACGCGTCGCCACCGTCGAGGGCCTGGCACCGGCCTATGTCGAGGTCGGAGAACTCGACATCTTCCGCGCCGAGGCCATTGGCTACGCCCAGCGGCTCGCCGACGCCGACATCCCCACCGAACTGCATCTGCACGGCGGGGCCATCCATGAGTACGACCGCCTCGCCCCCGGCTCCCGGCTCGCCCGCCGGGCCATGGAGGACCGCGGGCGGGTGATCTCCTCGCTGTGAGGGCCCGCCATGAGGCCGCATGAGGCTGTGGCACCCGCCATGAGCCGTGAGGGCCCGTCATGAGCCGGAGCGGGGATCCGGCACCACCGCTCGCCCGCCCGCGCCCGTCACGTCCATCGCCCCGGTTAGCCGGGCCGCGGCGCTCTCCCGCAGCGAGCCGAGGAACGCCTCGGCGGCGGGGGTGAGGGCGTGGCCGGCCATCCGCACGAGCAGGATGCGGCGCACCGGCGCGGGCGGGCGCAGCGGCAGCACGCTGACGCCCGGGCGGATGCCCTCCAGGGCCAGGGTCGGGGCGAGCGCCACCCCAAGCCCGGCGGCCACCATCGCCTGCGCCTCCTGGTAGTCGTGTGCCTCATAGGCGATCTGTGGTGCGAAGCCGACCGCCCGGCAGCTGCGCACCAGGGCCTCGGCCACCGGATGGCGGTCGGCACGGGTGATCCACGCATCGTCGGCGAGATCGGCGAGGGCGGCGTCGGTGCGGGTGGCCAGCGGGTGGCGGTCACCGACCAGGAGGGCGGGCGGATCGTCCAGGAGCGGGGTGATGTCCACGTCCTCGCGGTCGATGCGGCACCAGTCGTAGTCCCACATCAGCGACATCTCGATCTCCCGGGTCTCCAGCATCGACCACAGGCCCGCGATACGGGCGCTGCGCACGGTCAGCCGTACGTCCGGGTGGGTGTCGCGGAAGGCGATGACGGCGGGCGGCAGCAGCGAGGCGCCGACGGTGGGGAAGGTGCCGATGCGCAGCGTGCCCGCACGGAGCCCCGCGACGTCGGCGAGTTCACTCTCCGCGGCCTTCAGCTCACGGGCGATCCGCTCCCCGCGGTCGGCCAGGGCGCGCCCGGCGTCGGTGAGCGTGACACCCCGTGCATGGCGGTCGAGCAGCGGCTGGCCCGCTTCCGTCTCCAGTCGGCTGATCTGCTGCGACACCGCTGATGGTGTGTAGTTCAGGGCACGCGCGGTGGCCGTCACGGAGCCGCGCCGGGCCACCTCGGCGAGCAGCAGAATGCGCCGGACGTCCAGCACGGCATCACCTCAAGCCTTCACTTCCGCTTAATACCCCTGCAGATTTCCGAGATTGTACTTCACGCTCCCGTCACACACCGTAGATGCCACCGCCCGCGGAGGAGCCGTCGGCGGGGTGTCGGTTCCACGGCCATTGGGGAGTCCGTTGTGTTGCGTCTGCAGGGCGAGATGATCCGCGGGGGTACCAGCAAGTGCTGGCTCTTCGACCACCACGATGTGGTGGCCACCGGAGTGGACGCCGACACCCTGCTGCTCACCTCCAAGGGCGCGGCGGGGGTGACCGGTTCCGGCTTCGTCGCCCTGGCCGCCACGCTCAGCGCCGTGCCCGATGTGCCGGTGGCGGCACTCGCGCTGATCTTCGGCATCGACCGGTTCATGTCCGAGGCGCGGGCGCTGACCAGTCTGGTGGGCAATGGTGTCGCCACACTGGCCGTGGCCCGCTGGGAGGGGCAGCTGGACGAGGCCCGGGCCCGGGCGGTGCTCCGCGGTGACCTGCCCTTCAACCCCGATGACACAGCCACCGACACCGATGACGTCGTCCCCGGGGAACCGGCGGCAGCGCCCCGCGAACCGGTCCCCGCCATCGGCTGACCGCCCCGCATCCCGGCAGCGCGGGACGTGTCGTACCACACGCTAGGAAACTTACCCTTGCGCATCGATAGAACCTCAAGCCAGCATCGATCGTCTTCTCTTCCGAACAGCCGCCGGACGAAGGACGCGCATGACAGGCAGAGACGGGGAGACATCGAGGAGCGCCACCGCGGCACGGACCGGTGCGGGGCGGCAGCGCACGGGCCGCCGCCCGCTGCGGATCGCTCTGGTCATCGTGGTGTCGTTCCTGGTGCTGCTCAGCGGCGCGGTGGGCTGGCTCTACTTCAAGCTGAACGGGAACATCACCACCTTCGGGGCGGACGGCCTCTCCGACAACCGGCCGGAGGGGAACGCGGCCGGGCAGAACGTGCTGGTCATCGGCTCGGACACCCGCTCGGGCGGCAACAGCAAGCTCGGTGGCGGCACCGGTGACGTGGGCCGCTCGGACACCGCCCTGCTGCTGCACGTCTACGCCGACGGCAAGCACGCGGTCGGGGTGTCGATACCCCGCGACACCCTCGTCGACATCCCGCCGTGCCGGCTGCCCGACGGCTCATGGACCAGCACGCGGCGTAACGCCATGTTCAACTCGGCGTTCTCCGTGGGCGAGACCGCCCGGGGCAACCCGGCCTGCACCCAGAACACCGTCGAGAAGCTGACCGGGCTGCGCATGGACCACACCGTCGTCGTCGACTTCAAGGGCTTCTCCCGGATGACCTCCGCGGTCGGCGGGGTCCAGGTGTGTGTGCCCCAGGACGTCTACGAACGCGATCTGAGCCCCAGCCTGCCCACCCGTGGCAAGCGCATCTTCAGCAAGGGTGTCCAGACGGTCTCCGGGCAGAAGGCGCTGGACTATGTGCGCATCCGCCACGGGATCGGCGACGGCTCCGACATCGGGCGGATACGGCGGCAGCAGGCGTTCATCTCCGCCCTGCTGAAGAAGGTCAAGGGCCGGGGGATCGACCCGACCACGCTGTATCCGCTGGCGAACGCGGCCACCAAGTCCATGACCGTGGATCCGGGGCTCGGCTCCGCCAAGAAGCTGATGTCCTTCGCCCTGTCGATGAAGGACATCGATCTGCACAACACCAAGTTCGTCACCATCCCCTGGCGCTACCAGGGCGAACGGGTCGCCATCGTCCAGCCCGACGCCGATGGTCTCTGGGCGGACATCAGGGCCGACCGCACCATCGAAGGAAAGGCGGCCGGTGGAGAGAAGGACGGGTCCCGGGAGTCCGCCACGCCCAGTGCCACGTCCACCGTGTCGGGCGCGGGCATCAGCGTCGCCGTCTACAACGGCACCACCACCCCGGGGCTCGCCGCACGCGCCGCGGACACGCTCAGGACACACGGCTTCACCGTGACCGGCGCCACGAACGCCGACACCCAGGACCACGCCACCACCGTGGTCGGCTACGGCCCCGGTGAGCGGGACCGGGCCCAGACCGTGGCCCGGCTCTTCCCCGGCGCCGGACTGCGCCCCGCCACCACCCCGGGCATCAGCCTCACCCTGGGACGGACCTATCCCACCGCGCCCTCCCCCGGCGCCGCCACGCCCTCCACTCCCACCGCGCCGTCCTCCCATGTGGCCGACGACGCCCGCTCCGCCGACGACGACCCCTGCTCCAACCTGTCCTATGGCTGACCGGATCCCCGCCCGGTCTCACCTCCGGTCCAGGCATGGCGCACCACTCACCGGGCATCCGCAAGATCAAGCCGCACTACAGCACGACGAAGGGGACGGACAACGTGGGCATCGTGAGCTGGATCATCCTCGGCCTGCTGGCCGGAGTCATCGCCAAGATCCTCCTGCCCGGGCGTGACCCGGGCGGGCTGGTCGGCACCACGGCCATCGGCATCGCGGGGGCGTTCGTGGGCGGCTGGATCTCCGCGAAGTTCTTCGACCGCCCGGTCCAGAAGGAGTTCTTCGACCCCGCCACCTGGGGTGCGGCGATCGGCGGCGCCTTCGTACTCCTCGTCGTGTACCGCCTGTTGTTCGGCAATTCACGGAAGTGACCCAACCACCGCGCTCGTCCCGTTCCGCCGCGGTGGCGGCCCCCGGGACAGGGGAGCCGCCGCCGCGGCCCGGGGGGCGCCGGGTGGTCTCCCGGTGGTCCCGCACCCGCTGAGCGGGCACGTCAGTCGTGCGCGAGCGGGGACGGCGCGAGGATCGCATGGCCGTCCAGCCAGGCCGCGCGGCTGAGCAGCGGGCGGACGCGGGTGAGCAGGGCGAGGAGCTGGGGGCCGTACCGCTCCCGCAGAGCGGGATCGCTCCGGGCGAGGTCGAGCTCATTGGCGGCCGTCAGCTCGGCGAAGTCCCGGAGCTGCCGGGGTTCGGGGGTGTGCGCACGGCCGGTGAAGCGGTCGTGGAAGACCGCGCCGGGGGCGCCGAGCGCCGGATAGGTGGCCTTACGGTCACAGCTCGCGTAGAGGTGCACGATGGCTTCGGCCTCCGTGCCGATCACGGCCGCGAGTTCACCGCGACGGTCCAGGGGCAGCAGGGTGACGGGGAAGCCGTCGGTTCCGTAGAACGCGTGGCACAGCCCGGCGAGTTGCAGCTCGGGGCGGGCTCCCCAGGCGGCGAGCCGGGCGCGTACGCGCTGGAGGTGGGCGAGGAGAGTGCCACCGGGGTGGGCGATGCGCGCGGCGCCGAGGCGGTGCAGCAGAGCGACGGCACGGTCGGCGGCGGCAGGAGGGGGAGCAGCAGGCACGAGTCGTGTCCTTTCGGTGCTTGGCAGGTCGGCACCCGCACCGCGCCCCCACCCGGTCCGGATCCCGGTGCCGACGCCGTACGGGTTGCCGCCTGAGCCCTGCGACGATCGTCGCCACCGTCGGCCACCCCAGTCAATCCTGGGGATTGCTCGCCAATTCCAAGCTCTACCTTGGGAGTTATGACTCTGGATGATCTGCGGGTGTTCGTGGCGGTGTGCCGCGCCGGGAGCCTCAGCGCCGTGGCCCGCGAGCTGACCTGCACACAGTCGGCGGTGAGCCAGCGGGTGAAGCGGCTGGAACGCGAAACCGGCGTCAGCCTGTTGGAGCGCCAGGCGCGCGGGGTCGTGCCCACCCCGGCGGGACGCATTCTGTGCGAGGCCGCCGCCGACGGGATCGCCGGGCTCGATCTGGCGCTGCGCCGCCTGGGGGACCTGGTGCACGGGGAGAGCGGTTCGGTGCGGATCACCACAGGCAGCACCACCGTACGGCACTTCATGGCCGAGGCGATCGTCTCGTTCCGCCACCGCTATCCGAAGGTGAACCTGGAGTTCCAGACCGAGAGTTCCAGCCGTGGTTGTCTGGGCGCCCTCATCGCGGGCACACTGGATCTGGCCTGGATCACGCTCGGCGGTCCGGTGCGCGGTGTCGAGCAGCGGCCGGTGGCCGAGCTGCCGTGGGTGCTCGCCCTGCGGGCCGGGGATCCGCTCGCGGCCCGGCCCCGGGTGGAGGTGTCCGACCTCGCCGACATCCCGCTCGTACGGCTGCCACCGAACTCCACCTCCGGCGGGCAGCTCCACGCGGCCCTGGCCGAACTGGGCGTACGGGCCGGTTCCGATACCAGCGTCGCCGACTGGGACACGGCCCTGCTGCTGGCCGAACTCGGCCTGGGGCGCGCCGTGGTGCCCGCCCTGCCGGGGCTGCCGGTGCCCGGGGACGAGGGCCCGCTGAGGCTCGTCCCGATCCCCGCGCTGCCGCCGCTGCCGGTCGGCTGGGCCGCCCGCCGCTGGGACGCGCTCCCGCCGCTGGCGCGGGCGTTCGCGGACACGGTGGCCAGCACCTTGCGCGTCGACGCCTCGCCCGAGGGGCACTGAGCCGTTCCTGGGCGCACGGCGTACGGCGCGTGGCGCACCGCGCGTGGCGCACCGCGCGTGGCACACGGCGCGCTGTCGTCCGGCCGCCGTTCTCCCCGATCATCCGTGCCGCCCCGCTGCGGCCGGGCCCCGGCGGCCGTGGTCCCATGAGGCCGAGCGGCACCGCTCAGGGACCGCCCAGCGTCGAGGAGGACGAACGACCATGACCGCCGACAGCCGCCCGGAACCGCCCCACTTCGGCGACGAACGCGAAACCCTGCGCGCCTTCCTGGACTACCAGCGGGCGACGCTGGCCATGAAGTGCGAGGGACTGACGGACGAGGAGCTGCGGCAGCGGTCGATGCCGCCCTCGACGCTGACGCTGCTGGGCCTGGTACGGCACCTTGCCGAGGTCGAACGGGCCTGGTTCCGGCGGGTGTTCGAGGACAATGACGCGCCGATGGTCTGGTCCCCGACGGTCGACTTCCAGGCGGCGTACGACGTGAGCGAGGCGAGCGGGGCCGAGGCGTTCGCGGCTTGGGAGGCGGAGGTCGAGACGTCCCGCCGGATCGAGCGGGAGGCGGCGTCGCTCGACCTGGCGGGCCTCCAGCCCCGCTGGGGCGAGGAGGTGTCGCTGCGGATGGTGCTGGTGCATGTGCTGCTGGAGTACGGCCGCCACAACGGACACGCGGACTTCCTGCGCGAGGGCGTGGACGGGGTCGTGGGGGCCTGAGCGACGGGACGGCCCCCGTTCCGTTCCCCGGCCACGGCCCGGCGGGAGCGCGCGACCATGGCGGGCGGGCCGCCGCCACGAGGGCGCGGGGGCTGGTTGAGGGGGCCGGAGCTGGGCACTCCGTGAGGGCGCGCGGCCCGAGACGACCGTCGCGTGCCCGGATACGACGAGCGCATGCCCGGATACGACCGGGGCATGGCCCGATACGACCGGGGCGACCGTGCCGAATCCCCAAAGGACGATCATGAGCGAGCCCAGGACATCGACATCCCCCCGCATGCTCGGCATCTACCTCAACGATCACCTGGCCGGAGCGACGGCCGGAACGCAGCTGGCCGGTCGGACGGCCCGCGAGCACCGGCAGTCGCCCCTGGGCGGCGATCTGGAGAACGTCGCCGTGCAGATCATGGAGGACCGCGCGGCGCTCCTGACCCTCATGGCCGACCTCGAGGTGCCCGTACGCCGCTACAAGGTCTACGGGGGCTGGCTGGGCGAGCGGGCCGGGCGGCTGAAGCCCAACGGCCGACTGCGGCGCCGCTCCGGGCTCAGCACGGTCCTCGAGCTGGAGTCGCTGCGGATCGGTGTGGAGGGCAAGGCGCTGCTGTGGCAGGCGCTGCTGGCCACGGCCGGAGCGGACCCCCGGCTGGACCCCGACCGGCTCACCGAGCTGCTGGATCGTGCGCGGCGGCAGCGCGCGACGCTGGAGTCGCTGCACGAGGCAGCGGCCGCCGCGATGTTCCGTCCTGGCCGGACGGAACCGCGGGAGGCCGTGGTCGGCACATGAACCGGGTGGCGCAGCGGCGGCCGGACCGGACCGCGCGCCGCCCTCCGTCACCACCCCGCGGCGCGGCCGCCCGTGGTGTGGCGGCGCCGTCAGACCGCGCTGGTGGACGTCTGGTCGTCGCTGCGCAGCAGCCCCAGGCGTTCCAGCAGCTGGGGGCGGTGCAGCTCCACGACGCGCGCCATCAGGTCCGGATGGCGCATCAGCGGCGCGGCCTGGCAGTCGTGCGCGTCGGGCTCGGTGAGCCTCCGGAACTCCCTGGGCGAACCGGCGGTGCGCGCACAGTCGGCGAGCGCCGCCACGGCCTCCGACGCCAGGGTGGAACAGGTGAGCAGGGCCGCCGCCCAGCTCGCCACGACCTCGTCCACGCAGGTGCGCCAGACGCCGTCGGGGCCGCGGATCTCGTACGGCTCCGCGTCCACGAGCCAGTCCAGCCGGTAGGAGCCGCCCGGTCCGGCCGTGGTCGTCAGGGCGACGTCGGTGGTGGTCGAGTAGCGCAGCCGCGCGGCGACGGTCACGGCCTGGCGCGCCTGCGTCTCTGCGAGCGCCGCGTTCACCGCGCCGTCGGCCGCCGGATAGGCCCTGATCAACCACTGCGTGGTCGCCGCTATGACGGATGACAGGTCCAGGGACAAACGAAGCCGCTCCTCTTGCGCGATAGCTGTCAGCACCGTACCCGTGGGACGGCTGTGTCGAACATGACATAGATCACTCTCAGCGTCGGCGCGCTGGTATGGACGGCCGGGCGCGCATCGCATAAAGGTCCGGCTCATCGGATAGCCAGCCGTTAAGGCGGGGGCGCGGGGACAGGCAGCCTGACCCCCTGCGCGGTGCGCGCTCAGCCGTGGGCGATCCGCGCTCAGCCGTGGGGGAGATCCCCTACGCGGCCATCGCGCGCCGCACACCGTAGGCCGCGGCGCCCAGGGCCAGTACCGCCACGCCGGAGGCCACCGAGGAGACGGGAAGGGCGAAGGCCAGCAGCAGACAGCCCGCCAGGCCGAGCCCCGGCACGATGCGCGGTGGGCGGCCCTCGGCGGGAGCGAGGGTCCAGGCGGAGGCGTTGGCGACGGCGTAGTAGACCAGCACCCCGAACGAGGAGATCCCGATCACACCGCGCAGATCCGCCGTCGCCGCCAGGACCGCCACCACCGCGCCCACGGCCAGCTCGGCGCGGTGCGGCACCGCGAACCGGGGGTGCACGGCGGCCAGCCCGGACGGAAGTGCCGGTCGCGGGCCATGGCCAGGGTGGTCCGTGAGACGCCCAGGATCAGCGCGAGCAACGACCCGAGCGCGGCCACCGCGGCGCCCGTCCGCACCACCGGCGCCAACCCCGGGAGCCCTGCGGCGCGCACGGCGTCGGCCAGCGGGGCGCCCGCAGCGCCCAGCCCGCCGCTGCCGAGCACGGTCTACGCGGCGATCGCGACCGCCGCGTAGACGGCCAGGGTGATGCCGAGCGCGAGCGGGACGGCGCGGGGGATGGTGCGCGCCGGGTCGCGCACCTCCTCGCCGAGGGTGGCGATACGGGCGTATCCGGCGAAGGCGAAGAACAGCAGGCCGCCCGCGCGCAGCACCCCGCCGGGGGTGGCGTCGCCACCGATCCCCAGCCGTGCGGCGTCCGCCTCCCCGGAGGTGAGGAGGGCGACCACCACGGCGGCCAGGACCGCGAGCACGACGGCCACGACCGCCCGGGTCAGCCAGGCGGCCTTGTGCACCCCCACGGAGTTGACGGCCGTCAGCGCCACCACGGCCGCCACCGCCACCGCGTGCGCCTGGCCGGGCCAGACGTAGGAGCCGACGGTCAGGGCCATCGCCGCGCAGGAGGCGGTCTTGCCGACCACGAACCCCCAGCCCGCCAGATACCCCCAGAAGTCGCCCAGCCGCTCACGGCCGTAGAACACAGGTGCCGCCCGACCGCGGATAGCGGGCGGCCAGCCGTGCGGAGGAGGTGGCGTTGCAGTACGCCACCACCCCGGCGGCCACCAACCCGAGCAGCAGCCCCGTGCCCGCCTCCCGCGCCGCGGGCCCCAGCGCCCCGAAGATGCCCGCGCCGATCATCGACCCCAGGCCGACCACGACCGCGTCGAAGACTCCGAGGCGCCGCCTCAACTACCCCGTCCCGGCAGGGGAGTTCGCCGTATCCCCCATTGCTCAGTCCCGGCCCGCGCCGAGGAGGTGGCCGCTCCCGGGATCCCGGCGCGGGCCGGTGGCGGGCCCGAGGGCGCGCGGCAGCCGGGGGCGGCGGGAGACGGCGCAGCGCATGTGCCCCAGTATGGTGCCGGGTTTCGGCCACCGGCCACGGTTCCGCCGGTCTTCCGGCTGGACACCGCCCGACACCACCCGACGCAGCCCTACGCCACCCGACGCCGTGCGAGCCGTTCGGGCCCAGCGTCACCCGACGCCGAGCGGGCCGAGCCAGGCCCGCCCCGCGCCCGCCGCTCTACGATGGGGGCATGCCGGTCAGCGAACCCACCTCAACTGCGACCCGGTCGCATGCGCATCCCAGCGGCGCGGCGCAGTTCGCCACGGCCGCCCATGTCTTCTCGCTGCTGTCCGACCCGACCCGGCTGCATCTGGTGTGGTCCCTCGCCCGGGGCGAGGCCGATGTCAACACCCTCACCCAGGCCAGCGGGGCGGCCCGCCCGGCGGTCAGCCAGCATCTGGCCAAGCTCCGGCTGGCCGGGCTGGTCCAGGTGCGCAAGGAGGGTCGGCGCTCGGTGTACTCCCTCCACGACGGCCATCTGCGCCGGCTGGTCACCGAGGCCGTCAACCACGCGGACCACATGGTCACCGGGGCCCCGCCGCACGACTGAGCCCCGGCGGAGCGCGCTCGCGGGACTTCCGCACCCGGCCTCATCCGGCATGGTGGGCCAGCAGCCGATGCGGGTCCTCCGCACCCGGCCCCGGTGCCGGATCGGTGTGCACCAGGGCGGCGGTCAGCCGGGGCACCGCGTGGAGGAGGGCGTGTTCGGCCCCGACCGCCACATCGTGTGCCGCCCGCAGCCCCAGACCGCCGTCCACCTCGACCGTGACCTCGGCGCGCAGCCGGTGGCCGATCCAGCGCATCCGGAGTTCGGTCACCCCGAGCACTCCGGGGACCCCGCGCAGCGCGGCCTCGCCCGCGTCGATCACCGCCGGGTCGACGGAGTCCATCAGCCGCCGGAACACCTCACGGGCCGCGTCCTTGAGGACGAGCAGGATGGCGGCGGTGATGGCGAGGCCGACGATCGGGTCCACCAGCTGCCAGCCGAGCGCCGCGCCACCCGCGCCCAGCAGCACGGCCAGCGAGGTGAAACCGTCGGTGCGGGCGTGCAGCCCGTCCGCGACCAGGGCCGCCGAGCCGATCCGCCGCCCGACCCCGATCCGGTGGCGGGCCACCCACTCGTTGCCGATGAAGCCGAGGACCGCCGCGACCGCGACGACCCCCGGGTGGGACATGGCGCGCGGGTGCAGCAGCCGCTCCACCGCCTCGTACCCGGCCAGGGCCGCCGATGCGGCGATGGTCAGGACGATGACGATCCCGGCCAGGTCCTCGGCCCGGCCGTAGCCGTAGGTGAAGCGCCGGTTCGCCGCACGGCGCCCCAGGACGAACGCCACGCCCAGCGGCAGCGCGGTCAGCGCGTCGGCGGCGTTGTGGACGGTGTCGCCCAGCAGCGCCACCGAGCCGGACAGCACGACGACCCCGGCCTGGAGGACGGCGGTGGCGCCCAAGACGGCGAGGGAGAGCCACAGGGCGCGCATGCCCTCGGCCGAGGACTCCAGCACGGAGTCGACCTTCTGCGCCGACTCGTGGGAGTGCGGTTTCAGCAGATGCGCGAGCTGGCGGCGGTGCGGGTGCCCATGGTGATACGGGTGTCCGTGGCGATGCGACTCCATGCCGCCATTATGTGCATACACGCGCACCCATGCACCCGTTGAACCGGAGAACACCTCACCGGACATCGCACCGTATCCATGAGGCGCTAGCGCGACCCGTACGGCAGCAGCGCCATCTCCCGCGCGTTCTTGATGGCACGGGCCAGTCGGCGCTGCTGCTTCGCGCTCACCCGGGTCACCCGGCGGCTGCGGATCTTGCCGCGGTCGGAGATGAACTTCCGCAGCAGTTCGGTGTCCTTGTAGTCGATATAGGTGATACCGGCCTTGTCCAGCGGGTTCACGCGGGTGCGCCGGGCGTCCCGGCGGGCGGGGGCGATGCGTCGGGCCATCATCGGGTCCTTGTCCAGGTGGTACGTACGGCGTCCGGTCAGGACACCGGGTCGAGCAGTTCGTCGAAGGCGTGCGGCAACCGGCTCCAGGCGTCCGGCCCGGCCGCGTACTCGGCGTCGGTCAGCAGACACGAGTCGAGCAGGGCCAGCAGCCCGTCGCGGTCGAGGCCGGGCGAGGTGAAGGTGAGGTGCTGACGGCGGTCGCCGTGCTCGGGGTGCCAGTCCAGCGCGGCGGCGACGCGGCGCTCGGCCGGAACCATCTCCCAGGCGGCGTCCGGCAGCGCGGCCAGCCACGGCCCGGCCGACTCCACACACAGGGCTCCGCCCGCCGCGTCCCACGACAGCAGGGTGTCGCCCCGGTCCGCCAGCCAGAAGCGGCCCCTGCTGCGGGCCGCGGCGCAGGTCAGATCCTCCAGCGCGGCGTAGAGCCGACCCGGGTGGAAGGGCCGCTCGCGCCGCCAGACGACAGTGGCCACCCCGTGTTCATCGCCCTCCTGCGGCAGCAGCGCGCACGCCGGATGCTGCCGGGCGGCCGCCGCCGCGATGTCGAAGCCCTCGAGAAGTGCGGGCCCCAGCACACCCTCGCCGAGCCTCATCCGTCGTGCGCCCGGGGTGAGTTGGGCGAGCAGGGCCAGATCGCCGTCGTCCGAGGGCTCTTCGGAGGTCTCGTCCTCGGCGACGACGATCACGGTGGGGTACTCCAACTGCCGGGCGAAGGTGTCCGCGATGGTGCGCTGGTCGGTCGGGGCGGCGGCGAGACCGGCCTCGACGAGGTCATCGCCATTGGCGAGGTACGGCACCATCAGGGCTGGGTCGACCGCGGTGGCCACCCCGGTCAGCTCCAGCGGCGCGCCCTCGGCCGCGATGACGGCGGCCATGGCCTGGGGTTCGACGGAGTCCCACAACTCCACGACGGCGAGCCGGTGTCCGCCGCCGGTGGCCAGGCGCAGCAACTCCGGGACCATGTCCTCGCGCAGCGCACAGCACGCGCAGTCGTTCACCAGCGGCGCCTCGCCCTCGTCGAGCGGCCCGGAGGCGTCGCGCACGGTGCGCCGCACGGCGCGGTCGGTGGCGGCGGACAGATCGTGGTGCAGCGCCACCGAGCCGGGCACCGTGCGCAGGATCTCCGCTACGGCGGCGCGGCGGGCGTCGGCGTGCAGTCCGCCCACGACCGCCACGGCCAGCCGGTCCTCGTCCGCGGTCACCGGTCCCTCCGTTCGCGTCCGTAGCGCCGCTCGAACCGCTCGACGCGGCCCGCGGTGTCCACGACGCGCTGGTTGCCGGTGTAGAAGGGGTGGCTCGCCGAGGAGATCTCGACGTCGATGACCGGATAGGTGTTGCCGTCCCGCCACTCGACCGTCTTGTCGCTGGTGGCGGTGGAGCGGGTGAGGAAGGCGAAGTCGGCGGCCCGGTCACGGAAGACGACGGGCCGGTAGTCGGGGTGGATGCCGGGCTTCATGGCGGTCAGCGCTCCTCACGGAAGTCGACATGGCGACCCGCGACCGGGTCGTACTTGCGCAGGGTCAGCCGGTCGGGGTCGTTCCGCCGGTTCTTGCGGGTCACATACGTGTAGCCGGTGCCCGCGGTGGACCTCAGTTTGATGATCGGGCGTAGTTCATTGCGTGCCATGCGTCGCAGCATACACAGAAGTGGTTTTCATTTTCATCTAGCTGCTACGCTGCGGCGACGTCCGCACCACACCACCGAACGGAGGAACCATGTCCGCCCACTGCCAACTCACCGGCCGACAGCCCGGCTTCGGGCACCGGATCTCGCACTCCCACCGCCGCACCAAGCGCCGGTTCGACCCCAATGTGCAGCACAAGCGCTACTGGCTGCCGAGCGAGGGCCGCCACATCCGGCTCACCCTCAGCACCAAGGCCATCAAGACGGTCGACGCGATCGGCATCGAGGCCGCCGTGGCCCGTATCCGCGCCCGGGGAGGGAAGGTCTGATGGCCAAGAAGAGCAAGATCGCCAAGAATGAGAGGCGCCGGGTGATCGTGGCCCGCTACGCCAAGCGCCGCGCCGAGCTGAAGGCGGTCATCGCCGACCCCAGGACCCCGGCTGAGGAACGGCTCGACGCCCATCGGGAGCTGCGCCGCCAGCCCCGTGACGCCAGCGCCACCCGGGTACGCAACCGCGACTCCATCGACGGCCGCCCCCGCGGCCATCTGCGCGCGTTCGGGCTGTCCCGCATCCGGCTCCGCGAGATGGCCCACGCGGGCGAACTCCCCGGGGTGACCAAGAGCAGCTGGTGACCGCCCGCGGGGCCCCGGGGCACCCCGTCGCCGAAGTGTGTAGCTTGGCACACTATTTCAACGACACCAGCGGGCCCGCCTTGTCGGCGCCGGCGGCGCGCCCAACGGCGCCGACGGGGCCGCGGGGCGTTTGGCTACGGAGCGTCCGGCTACGGGGCCTCGGCCAGGCGGAGGTCACCGTCGACGGGCGGTACGAAGAAACCGGCCACCTCCGCGTCCGTGACCTCGGCGAGAGCCGCCGGGGTCCAGCGGGGGCGGCGGTCCTTGTCGATCACCTGGGCGCGGATGCCCTCGATGAGGTCCGGGCGGGACAGGGCCGCGCAGGAGACGCGGTACTCCTGTTCCATCACGCGCTCCAGCGAGCCGAGCGCCCGGGCCCCGCGGACGGCGGCCAGCGTGACCTTCAGCGCGGTCGGGGACTTGGCGAGAAGGGTCTCCGCGGTCTCCTTGGCGGCCGGTTCACCGACGGCCAGCAGCCGGTCCACGATCTCCTCGACGGTGTTCGCCGCATAGCAGTGGTCGATCCACTCCCGGTGGCCGTCCAGGGTCCCGGCCGGGGCCTCGACGGCGTACCGGGGCAGGACCTCCGCCACCGGCTCCGCGGCCAGGTCCCGGGTCAGCGCGGGCAGCTGCCCGGAGGGGACGACATGGTCGGCCAGCCCGCAGCGCAGGGCGTCCGCGGCGCCCACCGACGCTCCCGTGAGCGCCAGGTGCGTCCCCAGCTCGCCCGGTGCGCGGGCCAGCAGATGGGTGCCGCCGACATCCGGTACGAAGCCGATCGTCGTCTCGGGCATGGCCACCCGGGAGCGCTCGGTGACGATCCGCACCCCGCCGTGGGCCGAGATCCCGACGCCGCCGCCCATCACGATGCCGTCCATCAGGGCCACATAGGGCTTGGGATAGCGGGCGATCCTGACGTTGAGCGTGTACTCGTCGCGCCAGAAGGCCCGCGAGGCCGCGCCGCCGCCCGAGGTCACATCCCGGTGGATCAGACGGATGTCGCCGCCCGCGCACAGCCCGCGCTCCCCCGCCCCGTCGATCACCACGGCCGCTACGGCCGGGTCCCGCTCCCAGTCGGTGAGGGTCCCGGCGATCCGGGTCACCATCGGATGGGTGAGGGCGTTCAGGGCGCGGGGCCGGTTGAGGGTGAGATGTCCCGCGCGGCCCTCGACGCGCGTCAGCACGGCGTCGTCGTCGGTCACGGAATCGGTCACGCGGTCGGTCACGGAGTCGGTCACGAGGTGTTCGTTCCTTCCGGCGTCTGGTGCGTTCGCGGACCACCGGCGATCCGTCGCCGCCGATCCGTCACCACCGATCCTCTCAATGGGCGATCGGCCCCCGGCAACCGCGCCCTCTGCTTGACTGGACGCATGCTGTCGATCGGTTCCGTGGTGCTGGGGGTCTCGGACGTCCGGCGCGCGGCGGCGTTCTGGACGCGGGCCCTGGGATACGTCCCGCGCGGGGAGATCGAGGACGACTGGGTGGTGCTGGTCCCGGCGGACGGGCGCACCGGCGCCCGGCTGTCGCTCGGCCGCAGCGACACCCCGGTCCAGGAGCGTCCGCGGGTCCATCTGGACCTCTACGCGGGGGACGCCGCCGATCAGGCGGCCGAGGTCGAGCGGCTGGTGTCGCTCGGCGCGCGGAGGGTCCGGTGGGAGTTCTATCCGCCGGACGCCGACTTCATCGTGCTCGCCGACCCCGACGGAAACCGCTTCTGCGTCATCGACACCGGCCGCGGCTGAGCGTCGCCACCGTCCCACGACGGCGACCGTGAGGACGAGCGACGACCGTCTCCTGCGACAGCGACTGCGACTGCGACTGCGACTGCGACTGCGACTGCGACTGCGACCCCAACGGCAACGGCAACGCCAACGGCACAAAACCCTCTGGACACCCGCCGCCCCGCCGGGAAGGGTTGGCCCGGCCCGCCCCTGACCCCACGAGGACGCCTCTGATGAGTGCTCATCCGCTGCCCACCAGCACCCCCGCCGCCGAGGGCGTGGACGCGCGGGGTGTCCACGCCTTCCTCGACGCCGTCGAGGGCTCGCCGGACATCGAGCCGCACAGTCTGATGATCCTGCGCCACGGGCGGCTGATCGCCTCCGGCTGGTGGGCGCCGTACACCGCCGAACGGCCGCATCTGCTCTACTCGCTCAGCAAGAGCTTCACCTCCACGGCGGCGGGGCTGGCCGCCGCCGAGGGGCTGCTGGACCTCGGCGCTCCCGTGATCTCGTACTTCCCCGAGTTCGAGGCGGAGATCACCGACCCGGGCAGCCGTGCCATGCTCGTACGCCATGTCGCGTCCATGGCCAGCGGACACCTCGAGGAGACGCTGGACCGGGCGTTCGGGCTGGACCCGGAGGAGCCCGTGCGCGGCTTTCTGCGGCTGCCGCCGGATCGCAGGCCGGGCACGGTCTTCGCGTACAACCAGCCCGCCACGTACACGCTGGCCGCGATCGTCCAGCGGGTGACCGGGCAGTCGCTGACGGAGTACCTGCGGCCGCGCCTGTTCGATCCGCTGGGCATCGGCGAGGCGTCCTGGCTCCAGGTGCCGGCCGGGCGCGACCTCGGCTTCAGCGGGCTGTTCGCGGCCACCGACGCGATCGCCCGGCTGGGGCTGCTGTATCTGCGGGGCGGTGAGTGGGAGGGCGAGCGGCTGCTTCCGGCCTCCTGGGTCCAGGACGCGACACGGCGGTGGATCCCGACAGCCGAGCCCATGGCAGCCGGGTCGGGGCCGGACTGGCGGCTGGGATACGGGCTGCAGTTCTGGATGTCCCGCCACGGGTACCGGGGCGACGGGGCGTACGGGCAGTTCCTCCTGGTGCTGCCCGAGCACGATGTGGTGATCGCCACCACGGCGGACACCGAGCGGATGCAGGCCGTCCTGGACGCGGTCTGGGAGCATCTGCTGCCCGCCTTCGGCGACGCGCCGCTCACCGGCCGCGGGGACGAGGACGCCGCGCTGGAGCGGCGGCTGTCCCGGCTCGCCCTGCCGCCGCTGGCGGCGAAGCCCGCGCCGCTCTCGGACCCCGGCGCGTGGTCGGGCGCGGAGTTCGCCCCCGCGGGCGGCGCCTGCGCGGATCAGCCGACCCTGACCGGGGTCACCGTGGCCGAGGACGGCTCCGGCGGCTGGGCCGTCTCGCTGGCCGAGCGGGCGTCCCGGCTGGACCTGGGATTCGACGGCGCGGGGTGGCGGGTGCACATCCGGCCGGAGGCGCCCGTTCCCACGGCGGTGAGCGGGGGCTGGACGGACCCGGACACGCTGACCGTGGACATCGCGTTCCTGGAGACCCCGCACCATCTGCTGGTCACCTGCTCCCTCGCGGACCGCGTCTTCACCGCGCGGTGGCGCACGACGCCGCTGCACCGGGGACCGCTGCACGCCATGGGTGCGCCGGGGCCGCGTTGACTCGGTCCGCCCGTCCGACCGAGGCATGGCTCGGTCCGGGGTCCCCCCGGACCGGACCACCTCGCGGACGGATCGCGGGACGAGGCGGAGATCTCGGTCCTCGGCCCGCGGCGCGGCTCCCCGGCGGCGGTCTCTTGGGAGTCCTCCGGGCGGGTACCCGTCGGAGTCCTGACAGCGCTGCTCGGGGCCCGGCGTCGGGAGGACGACCATGGCTGTACCGGCCGCGACCCGCTCCGGCGGCATCCACGCGCCGCCGTGGCTCGGGATCTACCTCAACGACCATCTGGTGGCCGCCACGGCAGCGGTCGGGCTGGCCCGCCGGATGAATCGCAGACACCGGCGCTCGGCCTACGGCGGCGAGCTGGCGAGGCTCACCGCGGAGCTCGTCCAGGACCGCAGGTCGCTGCTGTGGTGCATGGCCTCGCTCGACGTTCCCGTGCGCCGCGGCAAGCTCCGCGCGTCGCGGGCGGCCGAGCGCACGGCGCGGCTGACGCCGGGCTCCAGGCCGCGGCGGCGCACCGGGGTGAACACGCTGGTGGGGCTGGAGGCGCTGCGGATGGGTGTGGAGGGCAAGGCGCTGTTGTGGCGCTCACTGCTCGCGGTGGCCGTCCATGACACCCGGCTGCAGACGGGCCGCCTCGCGGAGCTGCTGGATCGGGCCGGGCAGCAGCTCACCACCCTGGACTCGCTGCACTCCCGGACCGCCTCGGCGCTGATCGCGGCCGAGGGCCCGGTGTAGACGGCGGCCGGTTGGCCCGGCCCGGGCGAACCAACCGCTTCGGGCGGGCTCCGGTGGGCACTCTGGAACGGTGACAGAACTTCCCGGCGTACCCGAGTCGTACTGGATGGACACCGCCCCGTCCGGCACCCCCTACCCGGCCCTGACCGAGGACCTGGAGGTCGATGTCGCCGTGCTCGGCGCCGGGATCGCGGGGCTGAGCACCGCATGGGAGCTGACCCGCGCCGGGCACCGGGTGGCGGTGCTGGAGGCGGACCGGATCGCCGCGGGCGTCACCGGCCACACCACGGCCAAGCTCACGGCGCTGCATTCGCTCGTCTACGACCGGCTGCGGCGCACCCGCGGGCCGGAGGGCGCGCGGCTGTACGCGCGGTCGCAGTCCGAGGCCGTCGAACGGGCCGCGGCGATCGCGGCCGAACTCGGTATCGACTGCGAGCTCGAGCGCGTCCCGGCCTTCACCTACACCGAGGACCCGGGGCGCGCGGACAGCCTGCGCGCCGAGGCGGACGCCGCGAGCGAGGCGGGGCTGCCCGCCTCGTATGTGACGGAGACCGGGCTGCCCTTCCCGGTCGCGGGCGCGGTCCGGGCCGAGGGAGCGGCGCAGTTCCATCCGCGCGCCTACCTCCTCGGGCTCGCCGGGGATCTGCGCGCCCGCGGCGGGCGGATCCATGAGCACACCCGCGCCACCGGTCTGGAGGAGGGCACCCCCTGCCGGGTCACCACGGAGGGCGGGGCGGTGGTGACGGCCGGGGACGTGGTGATCGCCACCCACTATCCGGTGTTCGACCGGGCACTGCTGTTCGCCCGGCTCTCGCCGCGCCGCGAACTCGTCGTGGCCGCGCCCCTTGCCGCCGACCGGGATCCGAGGGGCGCGTACATCACCCCCGACCAGCGCACCCGGTCGGTGCGCACCGCGCCGTACGGCGACGGGCAGCGGCTGCTGATCGTGACCGGTGAGAGCTTCACCCCCGGCACCGGGGACACCGCCGAGCGCTTCGGGCGGCTGGCGGACTGGACCCGGGAGCGCTTCCCCGGCGTGGAGATCACCCACCGCTGGGCCGCCCAGGACAACGACCCGACCGACACCGTGCCGCTGGTCGGCCCCTTCCACCCCGGCGCCCACCACACCTATGTCGCGACCGGCTTCGCGGGCTGGGGCCTGAGCGGCGGCATCATGGCGGGGCGGCTGCTCACCGCGCTCATCGGCGGTGAGCGGCCGGAGTGGGCCGGGCTCTATGACCCCCGGCGGCTGGGGACCGCGCTGCGCGAGGGCTCGGCGCTGCTCGGCCACCAGTTCCACGTCGGGAAGCACTTCGTCGGCGACCGGCTGAGCGCCCCGGGCGCCGACTCGGTCGACCGGATCGCCCCGGGCACCGGGGCGGTGGTCCGGCTGGACGGGCGGCGCAGCGCCGTCTACCGGGACGAGGACGGCACGGTTCACGCGGTCTCGGCCCGGTGCACCCACCTGGGCTGTCTCGTGGCGTTCAACGCCGCCGAGCGGGCCTGGGAGTGCCCGTGCCACGGCTCGCGCTTCGGCACCGACGGCCGGGTGCTCCAGGGCCCGGCCAATCAGCCCCTGGAGCGGCGCGACATCTGACCCAACCGATTCTCCGCGGGCGCTGTTAGATGAAACACGTACATGCCCTCCGGCCATGGGGGTACGCGTCTGGTGCCAACCCGTCGGCTGAGAAAGGACCACTGCCGTGCTGATGGCCCACCCGGTCGTACTTCAGAACCTCATCGATCAGTACGAGACGCTGCGGATGCTGCACGCCGAATCGGGCGGTACCGAGGTACGGCAGCGGATGGACGACCTCGCCTACACCCTGTGCGTCTCCACCGGGACGCAGGATGTGGACGCCGCGCTCATCGCCGCCCGGCACCAGCTGCCCGGCGCACGGGTGGAGGACGATTCGGCCCTCGTGGCCGGGGCGGGCGCCGCGGGCGCCTGAGCCCGCCGCGACCGCCCACCGGTGAAGGCGCCCTCGCCGGATCGGCGGATCAGCCCTCGGCCCCCTGCCCCAGCTCGGCGAGGTCCATGGTCTGGCTCTCCGGCGGCGCCTTCACCGTGACCGGCTCATTGAGTGCCGAGAAGGTGATGGTCATGTCGAGCGGGCCCTTGTCCCCCTCGCCGCGGACGCGGAACCGCTTGGTGTGGCCGTCCGGGTCCACCCACAGGTCCATGGACACCCGGTCGATCCCCACCTTCTCGTACGTCTTGAGGTTCTTCTCGCGGCGCTCGCGGGTCGCCGCGTCCTGGTCCTTCAGGCCCGCGCGCATCTGACGGAGGGTGATGGTGCCCCGGTAGTGGGTGGTCCGCACCCCGTCGATGGTCTCCTCGCCGATCCGCTTCACATCGTCGGCGCCGGAGAGGAAGGCCGACTCGTCGGCCGGGTTCTTCTCGGCCTGGTGAGAGAGCGAACCACCGCCCAGCCCGCCGGCCGCCTTCCCGCCCGGTCCGCCGAAGTCCAGTTTGAGCCAGCTCTTGCCGTGCAGCCCCGCGGCGGCCTCCTCGCTCCCGCCGACGTACATCGCCCCGTCGAGCATCCGGATCTCCACCGCCGCGTTCGCGTCCCGGTCGACCGCGCGCATCTTCATCCTGACGGCGGGCGGCTTGGTGCTCAGCGCCGCGTCGCCCTCGATCCGCCCGTCCTCGGGGGTGCGGCCGCTCATCCGGTAGCGGAACGAGGTGAGCTTCTCGCTCTTCCTGGCCGCCGCGCGCACCGCCGCCGCCGGGGCCATCCGCATCTGCTCCGGGGACTTCTCCCCCGCCTTGCCCTCGGGCTTTCCGTCCGCACCTGACGATCCGCAGCCGACCGCGCCGCCGCAGAGCAGGAAGGCGGCGAGCACGGCACCGGCCGCACGGGCGCCCTTGCCATGTCCCCCGTGTACGGCCATGGCCATCACATCCCACCCCTTGCAGAACTTGCGTTCGTTTCGCCGTGGTCCGGGACAGTACCAGCAGCGGCTGACAACCGGCCTGAAGGACCTCGCGCTTGGTTACGGTTGCCTCTTCACACCTTCGCGACCGCACACCCGCCGTACCTCTTCACTACAATCTCGGAGCGACGAAGCCCCGCTCAGCAGAGGCTGAAGGCTGCCATCCATGCGTACCCAGCGACCCCGCGACGCCAGTCCCCTGGCCGCGCTGAGCCCCACGGAATCGGCCCGTCTCATGGCGGTGATCCGCGAGGCGGCGCTGAGCCGGGGACGGCTTCCGCTGCCCACCCGCCCGGTGATCGGCGCCTCCTGGGACCGGATGCTGCGCCTGGGCCTCGATCCCGATCACGGGCGCGCGCCACGGCCGCTGGGGCTGGAGGAGTTGGAGCGGCGGAGGCGGCAGACCCGGCTGGCCGAGGTGCTGCCCACCCTGCGGGACGGGCTGCTCGAGGCGGCGGAGGCGGCCGCGCACCTCATGATCATCGCCGATGCGGAGGGCCGGATCCTGTGGATCGACGGCCATCGGGGGGTGCGACGGCAGGCCGACGGCATCGCGCTCGTAGAGGGTTCGCACTGGGCCGAGGACGTCGCCGGAACCAGCGGAATCGGCACCGCGCTCGCCGTCAAGTCGCCCGTGCGGGTGCATTCGGCGGAGCACTTCGTCAGCGCCTTCCACACCTGGAGCTGCGCCGCCGCCCCGGTCCACGACCCGAGCGACGGACGGCTGCTGGGCGTCATCGACGTCAGCGGCCCCGCCGGAACCGCCCATCCCACGGTGCTCTCCCTGGTCACCGCGACCGCCCGGTGGGCCGAGGGCGAACTGCGCCTCGCCCACAGCCGGGAGCTGGAGGGCCTGCGCGCGGTCGCCGCGCCGCTGCTGGCGCGGATCCACGGCAAGGCCGTCGTGGTCGACCAGCACGGCTGGATCGCCGGGGTCACCGGGGTGACCCCGCGCGAGCGCCGGCTGTTGCTGCCGAAGGCGCCGTACGACGGGCCGGTGTGGCTGCCCGCGCTCGGCGCGTGCGCGGTGGAGCCGCTGCCCGGCGGCCATCTGCTGCGGGTGCTGGACGGCGAGGCATCCCCGGGGACCGGTCCGGCGGGCTGGGGCGATCTGCTGCTTGACGTGCGCCATCCGCACCGCTGGACCCTGACCTTCACGGGTCCCTCGGGCACCTGGATCCATGAACTCAGCGCCCGCCAGGCCGAGGTGCTGCTGGTGCTCGCCGCCCACCCCGAGGGGCGCACGGCGGCGCAGTTGGCCCAGGACCTGTTCGGGGATCCGACGCGGACGGTGACCGTACGGGCCGCGATGTCACGGCTGCGCGGACGCGTCGGGGCGGTGCTGGCACACCGCCCCTACCGCATCGCCGACAGCGTCCGCATCGCCGTGGCGGGCCCGGACCACCCCGCCGACCTCCTCCCCCACAGCTCGGCCCCGGCGGTTGTGCGGCTAAGGGCGCAGCCCTGAGTCCTGGCCCGCAAGCTCCTCCGGCCTCAGCACCTCGGCCAGGCGGTCGGCGGGCAGCAGGCCCTTTTCCTGGACGAGTTCGGCCACGCCGCGGCCCGTGGCCAGGGCCTCCTTGGCGATGCTGGTGGCCGCACCGTAACCGATGTACGGGTTGAGCGCGGTGACCAGGCCGATGGAGTTCTCCACGGAGGTGCGCAGCCGTTCGGTGTTGGCGGTGATGCCCGCGACGCACCGCTCGGCCAGCACCAGGCAGGCGGCGCGCAGATGGGCGACGCTCTCCGAGAGGGAGTGCAGGATGATCGGTTCGAAGGCGTTGAGCTGGAGCTGTCCGGCCTCGGCGGCCAGCGTGATGGCGACGTCGTTGCCGATCACCTCGAAGGCGACCTGGTTGACCACCTCGGGGATCACCGGGTTGACCTTGCCGGGCATGATGCTCGAACCCGCCTGCACCGGGGGCAGGTTGATCTCGTTGAGTCCGGCCCGCGGGCCCGAGGACAGCAGCCGCAGGTCGTTGCAGCTCTTGGAGAGCTTGACCGCGATGCGCTTGAGGACGCCCGACAGATGGACGAAGGCGCCGCAGTCCTGCGTGGCCTCGACCAGGTTGGCGGCGGTGACCAGCGGCAATCCGGTGATGGCCGCGAGGTGGCGGCGGGCGGCCTCGGCATAGCCCGTGGGGGCGTTGAGGCCGGTGCCGATGGCGGTCGCGCCGAGGTTGATCTCGTGCACCAGGGTGGCGGCCTCCAGCAGCCGGGCCTGGTCCTCCTCCAGCATCACGGCGTACGCGGAGAACTCCTGGCCCAGCGTCATCGGCACCGCGTCCTGGAGCTGGGTGCGCCCCATCTTCAGGACGTCGCGGAACTCCTCGGCCTTGGCGGCGAACGCCCGGCGCAGCGTGTCCATGGCCGTGTGGAGCTCATGGACGGCGGTGATCGTGGAGACCTTGACGGCGGTCGGGTAGACATCGTTGGTGGACTGGCCGAGGTTGACGTCCTCGTTGGGGTGGAGCCGGTCGTAGTCGCCCTTGGCATGGCCGAGGAGCTCCAGCGCCCGGTTGGCGATCACCTCGTTGGCGTTCATGTTGGTCGAGGTCCCGGCGCCGCCCTGGATCACATCGACGGTGAACTGGTCGTGCAGGGCGCCCCGGCGTATCTCCTGGCAGGCGGCCGCGATGGCGTCGGCCTTCGCCGTGGTGAGCAGCCCGAGGTCCTCGTTGGCCCGGGCGGCGGCCTCCTTGACGGCGGCCAGGGCGCCGATCAGGTGCGGATGGGCGGCGATGGAGGTGCCGGTGACGGGGAAGTTCTCTCCGGCGCGCAGGGTGTGGATGCCCCAGTAGGCGTCGGCGGGGACGTCGCGGTCGCCGAGCAGGTCGTGTTCGCGGCGGTGGCCGGTGGCGCTCATGGTGTGCGGTCTTCCTCGGTTCCTGGTGAGGGTGGGCGGGGTCAGCCGGTGGGCGGGGCCAGGACGTCGGTGGGGTGCACACCGCCGATGGCGGCCCCGCCGCCGTACACCGGCGTGGTGGCGAACTCGGCGAGGACTCCGGGGTCGGTCCCGCAGTGGGCGAGGGCCGCGGCGGTCACCGGCATCCGGGCGCGGTCCGCACCGTCGGCGATCTTCACGGCGACGGCGCGGCCGTCGGGCAGCGCCGCGATCTGCACGCCCTCGAAGCCGTCCTTGGCGATCAGGCCCGGTACGGCGCGCATCAGCCGGGCCACGTCCCGGTCGGTGCCGGACGCCATCTCCGGGTGGGCGCGCAGGGCGGCGGCCACCCGGCCCTCGGGGGTGTCCATGGCGCCGGAGGCGATCCGGGCGGCGGCCGTCGCGAGCCCGCGCAGGGAGACGGAGAACAGCGGTGCGCCGCAGCCGTCGACCGAGACCAGGGCGATGCGCTGCCCGGTGAGGTCTTCCACGGTCTCGGCGATCAGCCGCTGCAGCGGATGGGCGGGGTCGAGGTAGTCCGCCAGCGGCCAGCCGCGCAGCCGGGCGGTGAGCAGCATCGCGGCGTGCTTGCCCGAGCAGTTCTGGGCGAGCCGGGTGGGCCCACCGCCGTCCCGCAGCCAGGCGTCGCGTTCGGCGGCGCCGTACGGCAGGTCCGGAGTGTTGCGGAGGTCGGCCTCGGTGAGCCCGGCCCGGCCGAGGATGTGGCGTGCTCCGTCCAGATGGCGCGGCTGGCCGGAGTGGCTGGCGGCGGTGAGCGACAGCAGTTCCCCGTCCAGCGGCAGCCCGGCCCGCAGCAGGGCCACGGCCTGGACGGGCTTGAGCGCGGAACGCGGGTAGCAGGCCACGTCGATGTCGCCGGCCTGGAAGGCGACCCGGCCGTCGGCGGCCAGGACGACGACCGAGCCGTGGTGGACGCCCTCGATGGCCCCGCCGCGCACCACATGGGCGAGCGGCACATGGCGGGGGGCACGGACGGCGGGGGGCTCGGCCGGGGTACGGCGGGTCGCGTCGTCGGTCCGTCCGAGGCGGGTGTCCATGGTGGTGCTCTCGTGGTCAGGGGTGTTCACGGGATGGATTCCTCCGAGTGGTGGTGGAGGGGAGGGCGTCCGGGGGTGGTACGCCCGCGCGGAGATCCGGAGGGGTGGTTCGGCCGCGCGGGAGAAACGATTCCTCGGTGATGACTCAGCGGTTGCTCAGCGATTCCTCAGAGCATGGCTCACGAGGGGTCCTTCACCCGGCCGCGGGACGCGTACCAGCCGATGACCAGCGCCGCCAGGATCGCCGGAAGCGCCATGACGGTCAGTCGGCTGGGGCCGCCGTCCGCCCACATCAGGACGAGGACGGAGGCGAGGAAGCCCAGGGTGACGACCTCGGTGTACGGGGAGCCGGGGAGCCGGTAGCCGGGGCGGCTGACCTGACCGGACTGGGCGCGCCGCCAGAACAGCAGATGACAGAGCATGATCACGGCCCAGGTCGAGAGGATGCCGATCGCGGCGAAGTTGAGCACGATTTCGAACGCCTCGTCCGGCACCACATAGTTCAGGCCCACGCCCAGCACACAGAAGGAGGAGGTGAGGAGGATGCCTCCGTAGGGCACATGGGTGCGGCTCATGGCGCCGGTGAACCTGGGTGCGGAGCCGGACATCGCCATCGAGCGCAGGATCCGGCCGGTGGAGTACAGCCCGGAGTTGAGGCTGGACATCGCGGCGGTGAGCACGACGAGGTTCATCACACCGCCGGCCGCCGGGACACCGATCTTGGACAGCACGGTGACGAAGGGGCTCTCGTCGCCCGAGTAGGAGCCGGAGGGCAGCAGCATCGAGAGCAGCACCACGGAGCCGACGTAGAACAGACCCACCCGCCACATGATGGAGTTGATCGCCTTGGGCATGATCTTCTCGGGGTTCTCGGTCTCTCCCGCGGCCACGCCGACCAGTTCCACGGAGGCGTAGGCGAAGACGACGCCCTGGATGACCAGCAGCATCGGCAGCGCACCGTGCGGGAAGACGCCACCGTGGTCGGTGATCAGGCTGGGTCCGGTGCTGGTGCCGGCCACCTGCTCCCGGGTGACCAGCAGGAAGATGCCGATCGCCATGAAGACGACGAGCGCGCCGACCTTGATGATCGCGAACCAGAACTCCAGCTCACCGAAGATCTTCACCGAGATCAGGTTGACCGTGAGCACCACGGCCAGCGCGATCAGGGCGATCACCCACTGTGGTATCTCGGTGAACATCCCCCAGTAGTGGGTGTACGTCGCCACGGCGGTGATGTCGGCGACCCCGGTGGTGGCCCAGTTCAGGAAGTACATCCAGCCCGCGGCGAAGGCGCCCTTCTCGCCCAGGAACTCACGGGCGTAGGAGACGAACGCGCCGGAGGACGGCCGGTGCAGCACCAGCTCGCCCAGGGCGCGCACCACCAGGAAGGCGAAGACGCCGCAGACGGCGTACGCCAGGGCCAGTGAGGGCCCGGCGTCCTTGAGCCGCCCGCCGGCGCCGAGGAAGAGGCCGGTGCCGATGGCGCCGCCGATGGCGATCATGTTGACGTGCCGGGCCTTGAGGGACTTGCTGTAACCGGCGTCGCCCGCGTCCACGTGCGCGGGGCGCTCGGCCTGGTGCTGTGGGCGTTCTTCTTGCCGGAGGGACTGCTCGCTCACGCCTGCTGTCCGCCTTCCGTCGGTGCTGTCGTCCGGCTGTCCGCCGCGGCGGGCCGCACGATGGTGGTCAGGGTGGTCTCCACGCGTTCGAGGTGGTGGGCCATGGCCTCCACCGCGTCGTGTTCGGACCCGTCGGCAAGCGCCTCGACGATCGCCCGGTGTTCCCGGTTCGACTGTTCGCGGCGGCCGCCGAGTTCATTGAGAAATGCCGACTGCCGCGCCAGGGCATCGCGGATCTCCTCGATGACCCGCCGGAAGACCGGGTTCTGGGCCGCCTGGGCCACGGCGAGGTGGAACAGCGTGTCCATCGCCACCCATGCGGTGGTGTCGGTCTCCCGCTCCATCCGCTCCAGCAGATGGGACAGGTGGTCAAGGTCCTCGGCGGAGCGGCGCACCGCCGCGTAGCCCGCCACCGGGAGCTCGATGTGCCGGCGCACCTCCAGCAGGTCGCTCGCGGCGTAGTCGCCGAAGGTGGGGTCCGCCACCGGACCGCTGGAGATGACGAAGGTGCCCTTGCCGGTGCGTGAGGCGGTCAGCCCCATGGTCTGCAGGGCCCTCAGGGCCTCGCGGAGCACCGGTCGGCTCACCTCCAGGCGCCGGCACAGCTCGGCCTCGGAGGGGAGTTTGTCCCCCACCGCGTAATCGCCGCGCTCGATGGCTTCCCGGAGGTGGGTGAGGACCGCCTCCATCGCGCTGACGCGACGGGGCGAGGCGGATCCGGAATCGCCTGTCTGGCTGTCTGACAAGTTCACGCGGTGATCCTCAGGCGTACACCGGAGAGTTGTCAAGCGTCGACTTTCCACCACCGGGGAGGCGGGGAAGTCATAGTATTAAGGGAAATGTATCCGCAGATGGGACGGGTGCGATGGCCATCCCCCAGGGAATCGCGCCGACCGAGACGCATGTCCCTTTCGACATGGCGGATGCGGCCTCGGCGCTGATCGACGCCACGGGGACCATCATCGGCTGGACCCCGGCGGCGGAGCGACTTCTCGGCTACCCGGCCGCGGATGCGATGAAGCAGTCGGCCAGCATGCTGCTGGCGGCGCCGGAGGACGCGGCAAAGGCCGGGGCGATCGGCTCGTGGTGCCAGAAGCACGACGGCTGGGGCGGCCTGGGGCGGCTCCGGCACCGGGACGGCCGCCGGATCGAAGTGGGGCTGCGGATCTCCGCCATGCGCGACCCGGACGGCGATGTCTCGTGGCTGGTCTCCGGGATCGACGTGGGCTCCATCCCGACCTGGGCGCTCAGCGGCTCGCTGCTCCAGGCGTTCCTGACCCGGTCGCCGGTCGGGATGGCCGTGCTCAGCCCGGAGCTGCGGTATGTGTGGATCAACGACACGCTGGAGCGCTACGGCGGGCTGCCGCGCGAGCAGCGACTGGGACGCCGGATGGCGGAGTGCCTGCCGGGGCTGGACACCGAGGCGCTGGAGGCGAAGCTGCGGCAGGTGCTGAAGACCGGCAAGCCGGTGATCGACTACGAGTACCGGGGCTGGACGATCGCCGAGCCCCACCGCGAGCACGCGTATTCGACCTCCTTCTTCCGCCTGGACAACGCCGAGGGCCGTCCGGTGGGCGTGTGCCACATGGTCATCGACGTCACCGACCGCTGGCGGGCCCGGGAGCGGCTGGCGCTGCTGAACGAGTCCAGCTCCCACATCGGCAGCACCCTGGACGTCATGCGCACCGCCCAGGAGCTGGCCGACTTCGCGGTGCCGCGGCTCGCCGACTTCGTCACCGTCGATCTGCTGGACTCCATCCTGCGCGGCGGGGAGCCCCTGGAGGCCCCCGGCGAGACCCTGCCCGCCTTCCGCCGGGCGGGTCAGGCGTCGATCCGGGAGGGGTGCCCGGAGTCGATCGCGGAGCAGGGGGACGCGGTCGCCATCTCCCCCACGTCCCCCTTCGCCTGGTGCTTCTTCTCCGGGGAGGCGCTGCTCGACCCCGTGATGGGCAACTCCATCACCGCCTGGTCCGGGGACGATCCGGTACGGACGGCGAAGGTGCGCGAGTTCGGGATGCGGTCGCTGATGGTGGCGCCGATCGGGGCGCGCGGCGCCCTGCTGGGCGTGGCCACGTTCGTACGCTCCCGGCATCCGGACCCGTTCGAGGAGGACGATCTGCTGCTCGCCGAGGAGCTGGTCGCACGGGCCGCGCTGAACATCGACAACGCCCGCCGCTACAGCCGTGAGCACGCCACCGCGCTGGCCCTCCAGCGCAGTCTGCTGCCGCACGCCCTGAGCGGCGGCCAGGCCGTCGAGGTGGCCTCGCGCTATCTGCCCACGGACGCGCGCAACGGGGTCGGCGGCGACTGGTTCGATGTGATCCCGCTGTCCGGCGCCCGGGTGGCGCTGGTGGTCGGCGATGTGGTCGGACACGGCATCACCGCGGCGGCCACCATGGGGCGGTTGCGAACGGCCGTGCACACGCTCGCCGATATGGACCTGCCGCCCGAGGAGCTGCTGGCCCACCTGGACGACCTGGTCATCCGGCTCACCGAGGAGGAGTCCGGGCAGGAGGGCGTGGCGGCCGCGGTGCTGGGCGCCACCTGTCTGTACGCGGTCTACGACCCGGTCACCCGGCGGTGCACCATGGCGCGGGCGGGCCACCCGACCCCCGCGATCGTGGACCCCTCGGGCGAGGTCACCTTCCCCGCGCTGCCCGCCGGTCCCCCGCTGGGCCTGGGGTCGCTGCCGTTCGAGTCGGCGGAACTGGAGCTGCCCGCGGGAAGCCTGATCGCCCTCTACACCGACGGGCTCATCGAGACCTGTGACCAGGACATCGACGTCGGCCTCAGCCGGCTGAGCAACGCCCTCGGCCAGTCCGTGCTGCCGCTGGAGGAGCTCTGCCGTACGGTCGTCGACACCCTGCTGACCTGCCCGCAGACCGACGACGTGGCCCTGCTGCTGGCCCGTACCCACGGTCTGGGCGCCGGACATGTCGTCTCCTGGGACCTGCCCTCCGATCCGGCCGTCGTGGCCAACGCCCGCTCGCTGGCGATGCGCCAGCTCGCCGAGTGGGGTCTCGAGGAGCTGATGACGACCACGGAACTGATCGTCAGTGAGCTGGTCACCAACGCCATCCGCCACGGCACCGGCCCCATCCGGCTGCGGCTGATCCGGCACGACGTGCTGATCTGCGAGGTCACCGACACCAGCAACACCTCGCCGCGGCTGCGCCACGCCCGCACCACCGACGAGGGCGGCCGGGGGCTGTTCCTCGTCGCCCAGCTGACCCGCCGCTGGGGCACCCGCTACACCGAGGGCGGCAAGCTCATCTGGGCCGAACAGGACCTCCCCGAGCACGACAGCCCGGAACACGACGGCCCGGAACACGACACCTCGGAACACGACAGCCCGGAACACCACCTCCCGGAATCGGCATGAAGCACGCTCCGGCGCACCCCCGCCCTGTTCATGATCGGCTGACTCCCGCACACTGGCCCTGTGCCAACAGGAGGGGGGCGCCCGAGGTGCGGAGGCCGGTCGGCGGCGGGGGTCTGTGGGGGCGGCGGCTGGCCTCCCCGTGGTGGCGCGGCGCGATGGCGCTGCTGGCGGGCGCGCTGCCCGCACTGGCCTTTCCCGCGCCCTCGCTGTGGTGGTGGGCGTATGTGGCCCTGGTGCCCTGGCTGCTGCTGACGCGCTCGGCACCCACCGCCCGCCGGGCGATGTGGGACGGCTGGCTGGGCGGCGCCGGGTTCCTGCTCGCGGTACACCACTGGCTGATGCCGAGCCTCCATGTGTTCATCGTGCTGCTGGCGCTGCTGCTCGGGCTGTTGTGGGTGCCCTGGGGGTGGCTGACCCACCGGCTGCTGCACGGCCGCCCGGGTGCCGGGCGGGTGGCGGCGGCGCTGGTGCTGCTGCCGTCGGTCTGGCTGATGGCCGAGCTGGTCCGGTCCTGGGAGTATCTCGGCGGGCCCTGGGGGCTGCTGGGCGCGAGCCAGTGGCAGGTGGCGCCCGCGCTGCGGCTGGCCTCGGTGGGCGGGGTCTGGCTGCTCGGTTTTCTGCTGGTGCTGGTGAACGTGGCGGTGACCGTGCTGATCGCGGTGGCCCGGGGGCGTACGGTGGCGCTGGCCGGGCTCGCCGCGTGCGGCGCCGCGGTGGCGGGGGCGTGGGCCTGGGTGCCGCAGGCCAAGGAGCCCGGGACGGCGCGGATCGCGGTGGTGCAGCCGGGGGTCATCCCGGGGCCCGGGCCGCGCTTCGAGCGCGGCGCGGAGCTGACCCGGCAGCTGGCCGGGCGCGATGTCGACCTGGTGGTGTGGGGCGAGAGCAGCGTGGCCCAGGACCTCACCGCCCATCCGGAGCTGGCCCGGCGGCTGGCCGGGCTGTCCCGGACGGTCGGCGCGGAGCTGCTGGTCAACGTGGACGCGCGGCGCGGTGACATGCCCGGCATCTACAAGAGCTCGGTGCTGATCGGGCGGGACGGCCCGACCGGGCAGCGCTACGACAAGATGCGGCTGGTCCCCTTCGGGGAGTACATCCCGGCCCGGCCGCTGCTTGGCTGGGCCACCTCGGTGGGCAGGGCGGCCGGCGAGGACCGCCACCGGGGCACCGAGCCGGTGGTGATGAAGCTGCCGGGCTCGCTGCGGATCGGGCCGCTGGTGTGCTTCGAGTCGGCGTTCCCCGACATGAGCCGGGCCCTGGCGCGGGACGGGGCGCGGATGCTGGTCGTCCAGTCCTCCACCTCGACCTTCCAGGGGAGCTGGGCGCCGGAGCAGCACGCCTCGCTGGCCGCGCTGCGGGCCGCCGAGACCTGGCGGCCGATGGTGCACGCCACGCTGACCGGGGAGAGCGCGGTGTTCGGGCCGCGCGGCGAGCCGGTGGGCCCCCGGATGTCCACCGGCACCAGCGCGGCCACCGTCTACACGGTGCCGCTGGGGGAGGGCACCAGCCCGTATGTGCGGATCGGGCCCTGGCCGGTGTACGGGGCGATGGCGGCGCTCGCCGTCTTCTGCGCGGCCGAGGGGGGCCGGGCGCTCAGACGGCGTACGGACCGGCCGTCGGGCGGGAGGCCGGACCGGGCGCCGGGTGAGCGGCCGGACCAGCAGCCGGACCGGCCGTCGGACCGGCGGACAGACCAGCCGACTCCAGGGCGTCCCTGACGACCCGTTCGCACAGCTCATGGGTGTGCAGGGCGTCCTCCGCGCCGATCCGCCGCCCGGAGCGCACCGCGTCCAGGAAGGCGTCGGTGATCTGCTCGATCCCGCGCTGCCGCGCCACCGGCACCCAGTCGCCCCGGCGGCGCACGCTCGGCTGGCCCTTGTGGTCGACCACTTCGGCCAGGTTGAGCACCTGCCGCTTGGTGTCCTGTCCTGAGACCTCCAGGACCTCCTCGGTGGAGCCGCTCATCCGGTTCATCACGCCGACCGCGGTGAACCCGTCCCCGGACAGCTGGAGCAGCACATGGTGTATCAGTCCGCCGCGGACCCTGGCGCGCACGTCGATGTGGTCCACCGGACCGGGCGCGAGGAAGCGCAGGGTGTCGACCACGTGGATGAAGTCGTCCAGGACCAGGGTGCGCGGGTCCTCGGCGAGGCCGACGCGGTTCTTCTGGAGCAGGATCAGATCGCGCGGATGGTCCAGGCACTGGGCGTAGCCGGGCGCGTAGCGCCGGTTGAAGCCGACCATCAGGCTCACCCCGCGCTCCTCGGCGAGCCGCACCAGCCGTTCGCTGTCGGCGAGGTGGTACGCGAGCGGCTTGTCCACGTAGGTGGGCACCCCGGCCTCGAGCAGCCGGGTGACCAGGCCGGCGTGGGTGTCGGTCGGGGCGTGGACGAAGGCCGCGTCGAGCCCGGCCGCGAGCAGCGAGTCCAGGTCGGCGTGGCGCTGGGCCCCGGGGATCCGATGGGTGTCGGCGACCCGCTGGAGGGTGGCCGGGGTGCGGGTGTGGAGATGCGGTTCCAGGCCGGGGCGGGCCATCAGGACGGGCAGATACGCCTTCTGCGCGATGTCGCCGAGCCCGACGCAACCAACCCTCATGTGTTCTCCCCTGTTCTCCCCGGTCCCGTGCGGTCCTGGCTTCCGCCGTGCCCCGCAGGATACGTGGGGGTGGGCGGGCGCCAGTCGGCGACGCCGTCGAAGGAGCGGATGGCGATACCGGGGGCGAGGCGGCCGATGGCGGCGATCGCGGCATCGCGGAAGGCGACGGCGGGGGCGCTGGTGAGGGTGATCATGCGGGCGGATCGGGCCGAGCGGCGCACCACGTCCATGGTGCGGGGCAGCCGGTCGCGGGTGTAGGCGGCCAGCGCGGCGGAGGGATCGGCGGTATCGGGGGCCAGGTGGTGGGCGAGGACGACGGCGTCCTCGATGGCCTGGTTGCCGCCCTGCCCCATCGTGGGGGCCATCGCGTGGGCGGCGTCGCCGAGGAGGGCGACCCGGCCCCGGTGGTAGGCGGGCAGCGGCTCGGCCATGTACCGGATGTCATGGCGCAGCACGTCCTGGGGCGCGACCGAGGCCAGGACATCGGGGATGGGGCGGTGCCAGTCGCCGTAGAGCCGCAGCAGTTCGGACAGCTCGTCGTCCGGGGCCCGGCCGCCGGGCGGGGCGACGGCCGCCCCGTAGGCGTAGACCCGGCCGTCCTTGAGCGGCTGGGTGCCCCAGATCCGGCCCCTCCCCCAGGTCTCATGCGGCTCGAACGGCCGGTCGGGGGCGGGGATGACGACGCGCCAGGTGGTGAATCCGGCGTAGCGGGGCCCGGGGTGGTCCGGGAAGAGCGTGCCGCGCACGGCCGAGTCGATGCCGTCGGCGCCGATGACGAGGTCCGCCTCGTGGTCGCCGTCCTCGGTGGTGACCCGGGCCGGGCGGCCGGCGGCACCGGGGTCGGTCAGCCGGGCGGCGGTCCCGGTGCGGACCACGCCCTCGGGCAGCCGGGAGACGAGCAGGTCGACGAGGGTGGCCCGGTGGAGGAGCACCAGCGGGCCGCCGAAGCGCTCGGTCATCGTGGCGCTGTCCATCCGGGAGAGCCAGCGGCCGCCGGGGGTGCGCAGTCCGCCGCCGCCCTGCCAGGCGGCGAGCGCCCGCACCTCGTCGCCGAGCGCGATGGCGTCCAGGGCGCGCTGGGAGTTGGCGGCGAGGGAGATTCCGGCGCCGACCGGCTCGAGGCGGACGGCCCGCTCCAGGACGGTGAGGGACCAGCCGCGGCGGTGCAGGGCCGCGGCGGCGGTGAGCCCGCCGACTCCGGCACCGATGACGAGGGCACGGGGCTGCTGCATGACTCCTCCAAGAAGAACTACAGATGTAGTACTCATTGAGGTTACTACATCCGTAGTACGGATGGCGGATGGGCTTAGGTTGACCCCATGACCGCTGATCGAACCACCGCCTCCGCTTCGGGCGCCGCCGCGTCCGGCGCGCCGTCCGCCGCCGCGTCCGGCGCGTCCCGCGCCGAGCTGATCGCCGACACCGCGCTGGCGCTGCTGGCCGAGCGCGGCATGCGGGGGCTGACGCACCGTGCGGTGGACGAGGCGGCCAGGCTGCCGCTCGGCTCGACCTCCAACCACGCACGGACCCGCGCCGCCCTGCTCAAGGCGGCGGTCCGGCGGCTGGCCCAGCGGGAGACGGAGGCACTGGCGCCCGACGGGATGCCGGGCGGCGCGGCACCGGACGGAACCGATCCGGTCGCGGGACCGGCCGACGCGCTCGCGCTCGCCCTGCACCGCTCGCTCACCACCCAGCGCGATCTGCTGATCGCCCGCTATGAGCTGGCGCTGGAGGCGACCCGCCGCCCCGAGCTGCGGGAGTTCTACGACGCCACGGGGCGCGGCTTCCGGGAGCCGCTTGAGGCGATGATGACGGCACTGGGCTCCACCGAGCCCCGTCGGCACGCCCGGTCACTGGTGGCCTGGTGCGAGGGGCTGATGTTCAGCTGCGCCGCGGGCGCCGACCACGACGCCGCACCCGACCTCGCCGCGCTGCGCACCGGGTTCGAGGAGCTGCTGCGCGGGATGCTCGGCGAATAACGCGTGGCGGGCTGGCTGCGGCGCGGCCATCATGACCGCCATGGCAACCACAGAACGCCCCGACCCGCCTCGGACCGCCGATGAGCGCACCAGCCTGGAGGGGTGGCTGGACTTCCACCGCGCGACCCTCGCCCTCAAGTGCGAGGGACTGGACGACAAGCGGCTGCGCGAGGCGTCGGCGCCGCCGTCCGGGCTGACCCTGCTCGGTCTGGTACGGCATATGGCCGAGGTCGAGCGGAGCTGGTTCCGCCGGGTGCTCGACCAGCAGGACATCGGCCCGATCTGGTACAGCGACGAGGATCCGGACGGGGAATTCCACCTCACCGACGAGGACGCCCCGGAGGCCGCCTTCGCCATCTGGCGGGAGGAGATCGCCAAGGCCGACAGGGCCGCCGCGGGCCGTTCCCTGGACGATGTGGTCAGCCGACCCGACCGCGGGGACTACAACCTGCGCTGGATCTACCTCCACATGATCGAGGAGTACGCCCGCCACAACGGCCACGCCGACCTCATCCGCGAGCGGATCGACGGCGCCACCGGCGACTAGTGAGCTGGTCCGGAGATGCGTGAGCAGT
>NZ_LAKD02000075.1 GCF_000968685.2 Streptomyces antioxidans | reverse complement strand
CCACGTACGCCTTCCAGCGGCAGCGCTACTGGCTCGAAGGCTCCTCCGCAGCCGACTCCGCACCCGCCTCGGCAGCCGCCGGAGGCGGGGCGGTGGACGCGGACTTCTGGGACGCCGTGGAGCGCGAGGACCTGGCCGCGCTGGCCGATGCGCTGGAGGTGGACGCCGAGGAGTCGTCCCTGGCCATGGTGGTTCCGGCGCTCGCCTCGTGGCGCCGGGCCCGCCGCGAGCGCTCCGTGCTCGACTCCTGGCGTTACCACGTCACCTGGAAGCCCCTGGGCGATGCCCTCACCTCCGCACACGACCGCTCGTCGGCCGGTGCCACCTGGCTGATCGCCGCGCCCGCCGGAGCGCCGGAAGGCCCGCGCGTCGCGGAGGCGCTGCGGGAACGCGGCGCCAACGTACGGCTGGTGGAGCTCACCGAAGCCGACGCCGTGCGCGAAGCGCTCGCCCGGCGGCTCGTCGAGGCCACGCCGGATGCGCCACCGACCGCGGTGCTCTCGCTCCTCGCGCTCGTCGAGGACCCGTACCGCGCGGGCACGGCGCAGCCGCTCGGCCTGGCCCTCAACCTCGCCCTGCTGCAGGCGCTCGGCGACGCCGGGGCCGACGTCCCGGTGTGGTACGCCACGCGCGGGGCGGTGTCCGTGGGCCGCGCGGACCCGCTGGGCCACCCGCTGCAGGCGCTCAGCTGGGGCCTGGGGCGGATCGCGGCCGTGGAGTACCCGAGGCGCCGGGGCGGTCTGGTGGATCTGCCGGCCACCCTCGACGACCGCGCCGTCGCGCGGCTGTGCGGTGTGCTCGCGGGCCGGCTGACCGACGAGGACCAGGTCGCGGTGCGCGCCTCCGGGGTCCACGGGCGCAGGCTGGTCAGGGCCTCGGCACCACCGGCCGACGCCACCGCGCCGTGGCAGCCGCGCGGCACCGTGCTGGTGACCGGCGGCACCGGCGGCCTGGGCGCCCAGGTGGCGCGCTGGCTGGCCCGGGGCGGCGCCGAACACCTGGTGCTCACCAGCCGCCGGGGCCCCGAAGCGCCCGGAGCGGCCGAACTCGCCGACGAGCTAAGGGAGTCGGGGGTCCGGGTGACCGTGGCCGCGTGCGACGCGGCCGACCGCGACGCGCTGGCCGGCCTCCTCGCCACGCTGGACGCGGACCGGGCGCCGCTCGACGCGGTCGTCCACACCGCGGGCGTCCTGGACGACGGGGTGCTCGACACCCTCACCCCCGAGCGTGCCGACGGGGTACTGCGCCCGAAGGTGGACGCGGCGCTCCATTTGCACGAGCTCACCCGTGACCGCGAGCTGTCCGCCTTCGTGTTCTTCTCCTCCTTCGCGGGCACGCTCGGCGGCCCCGGCCAGGGCAGTTATGCCGCCGCCAACGCCTTCCTCGACGCGCTCGCACACACCCGCCGTGCCCAGGGCCTCCCCGCCACCTCGGTGGCCTGGGGCGCGTGGTCCGGCGGCGGGCTGGTGGACGAGGCCGTGCAGGCGCGGCTGCGCGCCACCGGTATGCCCGCGATGGCCCCCGACCTGGCGATCGCCGCCCTGCAGCGCGCCCTGGACGTGGCCGACACCCATGTGGCCGTGGCCGATGTCGAATGGGACCGGCTCATCGCCGCCACCCCCTCCCTGGACGGGGCCGCCGTGCTCGGCGAACTCCCCGACGCCCGGCCGGCGGAGACCGCCACCACGGACGAGGAGGACACCCCGCTGGCCCAGCGGTTGGCCGGGCTGTCGCCGCAGGAGGCCGAGCAGGCGCTGGCCGACCTCGTCAGCACCGAAGTGGCCGCCGCGCTCGGCTACGCCGACACCACGGCCGTCGAGGCCGGGCGCGCCTTCCGTGAACTGGGCTTCGACTCGCTGACCGCCGTCGATCTGCGCAACCGGCTGAACGCCGCCACCGGCCTTCGGCTGCCGGTCACCCTCGTCTTCGACTACCCGACCGTCACCGCGCTGGCCCGCTTCCTGCTCGCCGAGAGCGGAGCCGCTGGCACCGGGGCCACCGCCACGGCGGGCCCGGTGCCCGCCACCGCCGCGGTGGACGACGACCCGATCGCCATCGTGGCCATGAGCTGCCGCCTCCCCGGCGAGGTGACCACCCCCGAGGAGCTGTGGCGGCTGCTGATGGACGGCCGGGACGCCGTCTCCGACTTCCCCACCGACCGCGGCTGGGACATCGAGGGCCACTACGACCCCGACCCCGACAAGCCCGGCACCTTCTACGCGACCGGCGGTGGCTTCCTCCACCAGGCCGACCACTTCGACCCCGAGTTCTTCGGGATCTCACCGCGCGAGGCGCTGGCCATCGACCCCCAGCAGCGGCTGCTGCTGGAGACCAGCTGGGAGGCGTTCGAACGGGCCGGGATCGACCCGGCCTCGGTGAAGGGCACCCAGGCCGGGGTCTTCATCGGCGCCAGCTACAACGACTACGGCTCGCGCTTCACCCGCGCGCCCGAGGAGTTCGAGGGCTATCTGGCCACCGGCAGCGCGAGCAGCGTGGCGTCCGGGCGCATCTCGTACACCTTCGGTCTCGAAGGGCCCGCGGTCACCGTGGACACCGCCTGCTCGTCCTCGCTGGTAGCCCTCCACCAGGCGGCCCAGGCACTGCGTCAGGGGGAGTGCTCGCTGGCGCTCGCGGGCGGTGTCGTGGTGATGTCCACGCTGGACACCTTCATCGAGTTCAGCAGGCAGCGGGCCATGGCCCCCGACGGCCGCTGCAAGGCGTTCTCGGCGGACGCCGACGGAGCAGGGTGGGCCGAGGGCGTCGGTGTCCTGCTCCTGGAGCGGCTGTCCGACGCGCGGAGATACGGCCATGAGGTGCTGGCGCTGGTCCGTGGCTCGGCCGTCAACCAGGACGGCGCGAGCAACGGCCTCACCGCCCCCAACGGCCCCGCCCAGCAGCGGGTGATCCGCCAGGCGCTGGCCGGTGCGGGCCTGTCGGCCGCCGACGTGGACACGGTCGAGGCCCATGGCACCGGCACCCGGCTGGGCGACCCGATCGAGGCGCAGGCCCTGATGGCCACCTACGGCCAGGGGCGGGACGCCGACCGGCCGCTGTGGCTGGGCGCGCTGAAGTCCAACATCGGCCACACCCAGGCCGCTTCGGGCGTCGCCGGGGTCATCAAGACGGTGCTCGCACTGCGCCACGGGGTGCTGCCGAAGACCCTCCACGCCGATGAGCTCTCGCCCGAAGTGGACTGGTCGGCAGGTGCGGTGGAGCTGCTGACCGAGGCCCGGGAGTGGCCCGAGACGGGACGGCCGCGCCGTGCGGGCGTGTCCGCCTTCGGCGTCAGCGGCACCAACGTCCATGTGGTGCTGGAGCAGGGCCCCGAGCACACCGCGCCGGCGGCCGAGCGGACGGTCGACTCCGGCGTGGTGCCGTGGGTGCTCTCCGCGCGCGGCGAGACCGCCCTCCGGGCGCAGGCCGAGCGGCTGCGCGCCTATCTGGAGGAGCGTCCTGAGCTGCGCCCGGTGGACGTCGGCTACGCGCTGGCGACGGGCCGCTCGGCGTTCGCCCACCGCGCCGTGGCCGTCGGCGCCGAGCGGGAGGAACTGCTGCGCCGCCTGGCGGAGCTGGCCTCGGGAATGGCCCCGGAGACGGTGGCCGACGCGGGGAAGACGGCCTTCCTTTTCACCGGGCAGGGCGCCCAACGGTCAGGCATGGGCAGGGAGTTGTACGACGCCTTCCCGGTGTTCGCGGCGGCGTTCGACGCGGTGTGCGCCGAGCTGGACCGCCAGCTGGACGGTTCGGTGCGGGAGGTGGTGTTCGGTGCGGACGCGGAGCCGCTGAACCGCACCGTGTTCACCCAGACCGGGCTGTTCGCCTTCGAAGTGGCGCTGTACCGGCTGGTCGAGTCCTGGGGCCTGCGGCCGGACTTCCTGGTGGGCCACTCGGTGGGCGAGCTGGCGGCGGCGCATGTGGCCGGGGTGTTCTCGCTGGAGGACGCGTGTGCGCTGGTGGCGGCGCGCGGGCGGCTGATGCAGGCGCTGCCGGAGGGTGGTGCGATGGTGTCGCTCCGGGCCGCCGAGTCCGCGGTGCTGCCGCATCTCGAGGGCCACGGGGACCGGGTGAGCGTGGCGGCGGTCAACGGGCCGCGGGCGACCGTCATCTCCGGTGACGAGGACACCGTCCTGCGGATCGCGGAGGCGGTCGGCGCCAAGAGCAAGCGGCTCACCGTGTCCCACGCCTTCCACTCGCCGCTGATGGACGCCATGCTCGCCGAATTCGGCACGGTGGCCGCCGGGATCGGCTACTCCGCGCCGCGCATCGCGGTGGTCTCCAACGTCACCGGCGAGGCGGCGGGCGAGGAGCTGTGCACCCCGGAGTACTGGGTGCGCCACGTCCGCGGGGCGGTGCGCTTCGGAGACGGCATGCGCTTCCTCGCCGAGCGGAATGTGACCCGCTTCGTCGAGATCGGCCCGGCCGGAGTGCTCTCCGCCATGGGCGAGGAGTGCCTGGCCGAGGCCGACACGGATACCGACACCGATGCCGCCGCCGCGTTCGTCCCGCTGCTGCGCAAGGACCGCGGCGAGGCCGAGTCGCTGCTGGCCGGGGTGGGCCGGGTGCACGCCCACGGCGGGGCGGTCGACTGGGAGCAGGTGTTCGCGGGCCGTGGCGCCCATCGGGTGGAGCTGCCCACGTACGCCTTCCAGCGGCAGCGCTACTGGCTGGACGCGCCCGCCACCGTGGGCGACGTGGCCTCGGCCGGTCTCGGCGCCGCCGGGCACCCGCTGCTGGGCGCCGCCGTGGAACTCGCCGACAGCGACGGCCTGGTGCTCACCGGGCGGCTGTCCACCCGCGGCCAGCCCTGGCTGGCCGACCACGCGGTCTCCGGGGTGGTCCTCTTCCCCGGTACCGCCTTCCTGGAGCTCGCGGTCCAGGCCGGGGACCGGGTGGGCTGCGACCGGGTCGACGAGCTGACCCTCCAGGCGCCGCTCATCCTCCCCGAGCGCGGCGGCGTCACCCTCCAACTGGTGGTGGACCCGCCCGAGGAGGACGGCCGGCGCTCCCTGAACGTCTACTCCCGCCCCGAGGACGCGGACCGGGAGCAGTCGTGGACCCGGCACGCCACGGGGGTGCTGGCGGCCGGCGGTGCCGAGGGCTCGTACGACCTGGGCGGGACGTGGCCGCCGCCGGGCGCCGAGCCGGTGGCGGTCGAGGACCTGTACGAGCGGTTCGCGGCGGGCGGCTTCGGCTACGGCCCGTCGTTCCAGGGGCTGCGCACGGCCTGGCTGCGCGGCGACGAGGTGTTCGCCGAGGTACGGCTGGCGCAGGAGCAGCAGTCCGCCGCCACCGCCTACGGACTCCACCCCGCCCTGCTGGACGCCGCGCTGCACACCATCGCGCTCGGCCCGATGCTCCGGGCGGGCGAGGGACGGCTGCCGTTCTGCTGGACCGGGGTGACGCTGCACGCCTCCGGGGCCGGTGAGGTACGGGTGCGGCTCACCCCCAGCGGCACCGACACGGTGGCCCTCACCGTGGCGGACACCATCGGACGGCCGGTGGCCACCGTGGAATCGCTGGTGCTGCGCAAGCGGCCCGAACGGCTCGGCGACGCCACCGGCGGCGACACCCTCTACCGGCTCGACTGGGTGGCCGCCGACACCTCCGCCGCCACGCCGGAACGGCCCGCCGGGCACGCGGCCACGCCGGAACACCCCTCCGGGCACTGGGCCCTGCTCGGCGACGACGACTTCAAGCTGGTCGGACTCGATGTGCACACCTACCCGAACCTGGAGGCGCTGCCCGCCGACCCGGCCGCCGTGCCCGCCACCGTACTGGTGCCCTGCGCACCGGACCCCCAGGGCGTGGCCGACGCCGTACGGGCCGCGACCCACCGGGCGCTTGCGCTGCTCCGGGCCTGGCTCACCGAGGACCGGTTCGCCGACTCCCGCCTGGTGTTCCTCACCCGGGGCGCGGTGGCCGCCACGCCCGGCGCGGACGTACCCGATCTGGCGCACGCCGCCGTCTGGGGCCTGGTGCGCTCCGCGCAGTCGGAGAACCCCGACCGGTTCGTCCTCGTCGACCTCGACGAGCACGAGGACTCGGCGCTCGCGCTGCCGACCGCGCTCGCTCTCAACGAACCGCAACTGGCCGTGCGCCAGGGCGACATCGTGGTGGCCAGGCTCGCCGCCACCCCCGTCCCGGACACCGCCCCGCCCGCCTGGGACCCCGAGGGCACGGTGCTGGTCACCGGGGCCACCGGCACCATCGGCGGGGTCATCGCCCGCCATCTGGTGGCCGAGGCCGGAGTGCGGCACCTGCTGCTCACCAGCCGCCGTGGCCCGGATGCCGAGGGCGCGGCCGAACTCCACGCGGAGCTGGCGGAGTTGGGCGCCCAGGTCACCCTCGCCGCCTGCGACGTGGCCGACCGGGAGGCGCTGGCCGCGCTGTTGGCCACCGTCCCCGCGGCCCATCCGCTGACGGCCGTCGTGCACACGGCGGGCGTCCTGGACGACGGTGTGGTCTCCTCGCTCACCCCCGAGCGGCTGGACACGGTGCTGCGGCCCAAGGTCGACGCCGCGCTCACCCTGGACGAGCTGACCCGCGACCTGGACCTGTCCGCGCTCGTCCTGTTCTCCTCCATCGCCGGGACCTTCGGCGGCATGGGCCAGGGCAACTACGCCGCGGCCAACGCCTTCCTCGACGCCTTCGCCCAGCACTGCCGCGCCCAGGGCCGCCCCGTCCAGTCCCACGCGTGGGGGCTCTGGGCCCAGCGCAGCGAGATGACCGGCAAGCTGGAGGGCGCCGATCTGGACCGGCTGGCGCGCGGTGGCATCGTCCCGTTCTCCTCGGAGGACGGCGCCGGGCTCTTCGACGCCGCACGCGCCGTGGACACCGCCGTCGTACTGCCGATGCGGCTCGACACCGCGGCGCTCGGGGCGCGGCCCGGTGAGGTACCGGCGCTGCTGCGCGGGCTGGTGAGGGCCGCGCCCGCCACCGGGCCCGCCCGGCGGACCGCCGCCGGAGCCGGGGCCGCGCCCGCGCGGCCCGAAGGGCTCAGGCAGCATCTGACCAGCCTGCCGGAGGCCGAGCGCGGCCGGTTCCTGCTGGACCTGGTCCGCACCACCGTGGCCGGGGTGCTGGGCTTCGAGTCGGTGGCGGCCGTCGAGGCGGAGCGCGGTCTGCTGGACCTCGGCTTCGACTCGCTCACCGCGGTCGAACTCCGCAACCAGCTCGGCAAGGCCACCGGCCGTCGCCTGCCGGTGACGCTGCTCTTCGACTACCCCACCTCCACGGCGATCGCCGCGTACCTGGAAACGGAAATCGCCCCGGAGGCGTTCACCGCCGCGTCGCTGACCTTCCCCGAACTTGACGCCCTGGAAGGCAACTTGGCCAAGGTCGCGGCCGACGAGGAGGCGCGCACCACGCTCGCCTCGCGCCTGCAGGACCTGCTGGTACGGCTCGGCCAGGGCCCTGAGGGCGCGGAGGACGAAGCGGTCGCGGGCCGTATCGACGCCGCCTCGGACGACGAGATCTTCGACTTCATCGAGAACGAACTCGGCCTGTAGTGCACGGAGTTGGAATTCACAGAGATGGGCGGTAAACGGTGAGCGAGGCAAAGCTCCGCGACTACCTCAAGCGAGTGACCACGGATCTGCACCGCACTCGCCAGCGCCTGCAGGAGGCCGAGGCAAAGGACCACGAGCCCATCGCCATCGTCGGGATGGCCTGCCGCTACCCCGGCGGCGTGGCCTCGCCCGAGGACCTGTGGGAGCTGGTGGCGAACGGCCGCGACGCGGTCACCGAGTTCCCCGCCGACCGCGGCTGGGACCTGGAGGCCCTGTACGACCCGGACCCGGACAAGCCGGGGACGAGCTATGCGCGCGAGGGCGGCTTCGTCACCGACGCCGACCACTTCGACCCCGCGTTCTTCGGCATCTCCCCGCGCGAGGCCCTGGCCATGGACCCGCAGCAGCGGCTGCTGCTGGAGACCGCGTGGGAGGCCATGGAACGCGCCGGGGTCGACCCGGCCACGCTGCGCGGCAGCCGCACCGGCGTCTTCGCGGGCGTGATGTACCAGGACTACGCGACCCGGCTGCGCCAGGTGCCCGACGATGTCGAGGGATACGTGGGCAGCGGTGGCTCCGGCAGCATCGCCTCCGGCCGTATCGCCTACACCTTCGGCCTCGAAGGGCCCGCGGTCACCGTGGACACCGCCTGCTCGTCCTCGCTGGTGGCCCTGCACCTCGCCGCACAGGCACTGCGCAGGCGGGAGTGTGCCCTGGCCCTGGTCGGCGGGTCGATGGTGATGTCCACACCGGTGGCCTTCGTGGACTTCAGCCGCCAGCGCGGGCTCGCCTCCGACGGCCGCTGCAAGGCGTTCGCCGCCTCCGCCGACGGCACCGGCTGGGGCGAGGGCGTGGGCATGCTGCTCGTGGAGCGGCTGTCGGACGCGCGGCGCCACGGTCACCAAGTGCTCGCGGTCGTCACGGGCTCCGCCACCAACCAGGACGGCGCCAGCAGCGGGCTCACCGCCCCCAACGGCCCCTCCCAGCAGCGGGTCATCCGGCAGGCGCTGGCCGACGCCGGGCTGACCCCGGCCGATGTGGACGCGGTCGAGGCACACGGCACCGGCACCGCGCTCGGCGACCCCATCGAGGCGGGCGCGCTGCTCGCCACCTACGGCCAGGACCGCCCCGGGGACCGGCCGCTGTGGCTCGGCTCGCTGAAGTCCAACATCGGCCACACCCAGGCCGCCGCGGGCGTCGGCGGGGTCATCAAGACGGTGCTCGCGCTGCGCCACGGCGTGCTGCCCCGGACCCTGCACGCCGAGGACCCGACGCCCAACGTGGACTGGGAGTCGGGCGCCGTACGGCTGCTGGCAGAGGCCCGGCCGTGGCCCGAGCCGGAGGCCGAACGCCCGCGCCGCGCCGCGGTGTCCGCCTTCGGCTTCAGCGGCACCAACGCCCATGTGATCCTTGAGCAGGCCCCCGCCGAAGAAGCGCCCGCCGATGAGACCCCCGCGGACGCAACACCCGAGGACACCGCCCCCGCCGTGGTCTCCGACCTGGTGCCGTGGCCGCTCTCGGGACGGACCGAGGAGGCCTTGCGGGCCCAGGCCGCCCGGCTGCGGTCCTACCTGGGGGGCCAGCCCGAGCCGTCCCCCGTGGACATCGGCTACTCGCTGGCACTCACCCGTTCCGCCCTCGCCCACCGCGCTGTGGCCGTGGGCTCGAGCCGGGCCGAACTGCTCGCCGAACTCGACCAGTTGGCCTCCGGCGTCACATCCGGCGCGGTGGCCGGCGCGGGTAAGACGGCGTTCCTTTTCACCGGGCAGGGCGCACAGCGGCTCGGCATGGGACGCGACCTCCACACCGCCTTCCCGGTCTTCGCCGCCGCGTTCGACACCGTCTGCGCCGAGCTCGACCGCCACCTGGACGGCCATGTCGGGCACGCGGTGCGCGATGTGGTCTTCGGCGAGGACGCCGAGCTGCTGGACCGTACCCTCTACACCCAGACCGGCCTCTTCGCCGTCGAGGTGGCGCTGTACCGGCTGCTGGAGTCCTGGGGGGTGACCGCGGACTTCCTGGTCGGCCACTCGGTGGGCGAGCTGGCGGCGGCCCATGTGGCGGGCGTGTTCTCGCTGGAGGACGCGTGTGCGCTGGTCGCGGCCCGGGGCCGGCTGATGGACGCGCTGCCCGCCGGCGGCGCGATGGTCTCGCTGCGGACCGCCGAGGCCGAGGTGCTGCCCCAGCTGGCGGGCGAGGAGCACCTGGTGTCCCTCGGCGCGGTCAACGGCCCGGCCGCCACGGTGATCTCCGGCGAGGAGAAGGCCGTCCTGCGGATCGCGGACGCGGTCGGCGCCAAGAGCAAGCGGCTGCGGATCGGCGTCGCCGCCCACTCCCCGCTGCTGGAGCCCATGCTGGAGGAGTTCGCCAAGGTCGCCGGTGAGCTGACCTACTGCGCCCCGCGGATCGCGGTGGTGTCCAATGTGACCGGCGAGGCGGCGGCCGAGGAGCTGTGCTCGCCCGAGTACTGGGTGCGCCATGTGCGGCAGCCGGTGCGGTTCCAGGACGGGGTGCGGTTCCTCGAGGACCAGGGCGTCACCCGCTATGTGGAGGTGGGCCCGTCCGGTGTGCTGTCCGTGATGGGCCAGGAGTGCGTCACCGACCCCGACGCCGCCGCGTTCGTCCCGCTGCTGCGCAAGGACCGCGGCGAGGCCGAGTCGCTGCTGGCCGGGGTCGGCGGGGTGCACGCCCACGGCGGGGCGGTCGACTGGGACAAGGTGTTCGCGGGCCGTGGCGCCCGCCGGGTGGAGCTGCCCACGTACGCCTTCCAGCGGCAGCGCTACTGGCTCGACGGCTCGGACCGGGCGGGCGACGTGACCTCGGCGGGTCTTGACTCCGCCGGACATCCGCTGCTCGGCGCGGCCGTCGAACTCGCCGACACCGACGGCCTGGTGCTCACCGGGCGGCTGTCCCTGGCCGCCCAGCCCTGGCTGGCCGACCACGCCGTCTCCGGCACGGTCCTCTTCCCCGGCACCGCGTTCCTCGAGCTCGCGATCCAGGCCGGGGACCAGGTCGGCTGCGACCAGGTCGAGGAGCTGACCCTCCAGGCACCGCTGATCCTCCCCGCGCGTGGCGCGCTCACCCTCCGGGTGACCGTCGGCGAACCCGACGAGAGCGGACGGCGCCCGCTGAACGTCCACTCCCGCCCCGAGGGCGCCGGGTTCGGTGAGCCGTGGACCCCGCACGCCACCGGCACGCTCGTCACCGCCACATCCCAGACCCCCACGGAGCTCACCGCGTGGCCTCCGGCGGACGCCACCGAACTCGACGTCAGCGACATGTACGAGCGCTACGCGGCGGGCGGCTTCGGCTACGGACCGGCCTTCCGGGGCCTGCGCGCCGCCTGGCTGCGCGGCGACGAGGTGTTCGCCGAGGTGCGGCTGGGCCAGGAGCAGCTGTCGGCCGCCGCCGGGTACGGAATCCACCCGGCCCTGCTCGACGCCTCCCTGCACGGCATCGCGCTCGGCACCCTCTTCGCCGGGGAGGACCCCGGGACGGCGCAGGGGCGGCTGCCGTTCTCCTGGACCGGGGTGTCGCTGCACGCCGCCGGGGCCGACGAGGTACGGGTGCGGATCTCCCCGGCCGGTGAGGACACCGTGGCGCTCGCGGTGGCCGATCCCACCGGCCGCCCGGTGGCCACCGTGGAGGGGCTGCTGCTGCGCAAGATGACCGGTGATCAGCTGGGCAGCGCCCGCGCCGCGAGCAGCGAGGCGCTGTTCCAGCTCGACTGGCCCGCGCTCACCGGCGCCGACCGGCCCGCCCCGCTGACCCGGGCCGCGCTGGTCGGCGACGACGGTCTTGAGGTCACCGAGAGCCTGTTCGCGGCCGGGGTCCACCTGGAGTCGTATGTGGACCTGCAGTCGCTGGGCGCGGCCGTGGACGCCGGTACGGCCGCCCCCGCGGCGGTCCTGGTGTCCTGCGCCGCCGGGCCGGGCGCACCGGCCGACGCGGTACGTGACTCCCTGCGCACCGCCCTGGAGCTGGCCCAGAACTGGTCGGCCGACGAGCGGTTCGCCGACTCCCGGCTGGTGTTCGTCACCCGTGGTGCGGTGGCCACCGCACCCGGTGCGGAGGTCAGCGATCTGCCGGGCGCCGCCGTCTGGGGCCTGGTGCGCTCCGCGCAGTCGGAGAACCCCGACCGGTTCACCCTCGTCGACCTCGACGGCCACGAGGAGTCCGTACGGGCCCTCCCGGCGGTCCTCCCCTCCGGAGAGCCGCAGCTCGCGCTGCGCGCCGGGCAGGCACACACCCCGCGGCTCGCCCGCGCCCAGGGCGCCACCGGCGCCACCCGTGCGCTGGACCCCGAGGGCACCGTGCTGATCACCGGCGCCACCGGTACGCTCGGCGGGCTGCTCGCCCGCCACTTGGTGACCCGCCACGGCGTCCGCTATCTGCTGCTGACCAGCCGCCGGGGGCCGGCCGCCGAGGGGGCCGGGCGGCTGCGCGAGGAGCTGACCGCGCTCGGCGCGACCGTGACCGTGGCGGCGTGCGACACCGCCGACCGGGACGCGGTGGCCGCCCTGGTGGCCCAGGTGCCCGCCGACCACCCGCTCACCGGGGTGTTCCACACCGCCGGGGTGCTGGACGACGGGGTGATCTCCTCGCTCACCCCCGAGCGGCTGGACACGGTGCTGCGGCCCAAGGCCGACGCCGCACTCCACCTCCACGAGGCCACCCGGGAGCTGGACCTGGCCGCGTTCGTGCTCTTCTCCTCGGCCGCCGGTGTGCTCGGCGGCGCGGGACAGGGCAACTACGCGGCGGCCAACGGCTTCCTGGACGCCTTCGCCCAGGCCCGCCGGGCCCAGGGGCTGCCCGCCCACTCTCTCGCCTGGGGGCTGTGGGCGCAGACCAGCGCCATGACCGGCACGGCGGACACGGCCGGGGCCACCCGCTCGGGCGTGGCCGCGCTCTCCTCCGAACAGGGCCTGGAACTGCTCGACACCGCCCTCGCCCTGGACACCCCGCTGCTGATCCCGATGCGGATCGACCTCGCGGCGCTGCGCGCGGGCGCCGGATCCGGTTCGGTGCCGCTGCTGCTGCGCGGACTGGTGCGGACCCCGGCGCGCCGGGCGGGCGCGACCACACGAGGCGGCTCGCCGGGCGGCGGCTCCGCGCTGCGGGAACGGCTCGCGGCGCTGTCCGAGGCCGAACAGGACGCCGTACTGGTGGAGTTGGTGTGCACACAGGTGGCCACCGTGCTCGGCCACCCGGACCCGTCCGCCATCGGCCCGGCCCATGAGTTCGTCGACTCCGGCTTCGACTCGCTCACCGCGGTCGAGCTGCGCAACCGGCTGAACGCGGCCACCGGGCTGAGGCTGCCCGCCACGCTCGTCTTCGACCACGAGACGCCCACCGACCTGGCCGCCCGGCTGCGCTCCGAACTGGCCGCGCCTGGCCAGCCGGGCCCCTCCGAGCAGCCGTCCGCTGGCGCGGCGGCCGCTCCGGCGGGGGAGTCCACCACGCTGAGCACCCTGTACACCGAGGCGTTCGAGACCGGGAAGTGGAAAGAGATCTTCGATCTGCTGCACGCCACGGCGGCGCTGCGGCCCCGGTTCAGCGCCCCCTCCGAGCTGGAGAGGCTGCCGATGCCGGTCCGGCTCAGCAAGGGCCCGGCCGACCACCACATGTTCTGCTTCTCCTCGTGCCTGGCGGTCGCGGGCATCCACCAGTACGCCCGGTTCGCGGCCTCGCTGCGGGGCCGGTGCGATGTGTCGGCGCTCGCGCTGCCGGGCTTCGGCCGCGGTGAGCCCCTGCCGGAGACGGCGGACGCGGTGGTGGCCGCGCAGGCCGAGGCGGTGGCGAAGGCGGCCGACGGACAGCACATCGTGCTCCTGGGCTCCTCGGCGGGCGGCTGGTTCGCCCATGCGGCGGCGGGACATCTGGAGCGGATGGGCGTCCGGCCCGCCGCCGTGGTGCTGGTGGACACCTACGTGCCCAAGAGCAGCATCCTCAACCAGTTCGGGCTCTCGCTCATGGACGGGATGACCGAGCGCGAGGGCGTGTTCGTCACCATGGACGACGCCCGGCTGTCGGCCATGGGCTGGTACCTCAACCTCTTCGGGAGCTGGGACCCCGAGCCGATCGAGACCCCCACCCTCCTGGTGCGGGCCCTGGAGCCGCTGTCCACCGGCTCGTTGAAGCTGGAGGAGCTGCCCGACTGGCGGTCCTTCTGGGAGCTGCCGCACGACATCGTCGATGTGCGCGGCAACCACTTCACCATGATGGAGGACCACTCCCTCCCCACCGCCCAGGCCATCGAGGACTGGCTGGAGCGGCTGGAGCGCGACGGCGCCTGACCCCGTCCGACACCCGCTTCAGGCGCCCCCCCCCGCACCGCGAGAGGAACGACGACCATGGCGTTGCCCGTCACCGATGAGAGCCTGTGGTTCCGCAGGTTCCATCCGCGCCCGGAGGCCGAGGTCAGCCTGGTCTGCCTGCCGCACGCGGGAGGAGCCGCCAGCTTCTACTTCCCGATCTCCGAGCTGCTGCCGCCGACCGTGGAGGCGCTGGCCGTCCAGTACCCGGGGCGCCAGGACCGCCGCCATGACGCGCCCATCGAGGACATCCACGAGATGGCGCGCGAGATCTACCAGGCGCTGAAGCCGCTCACCGCACACCGGCCGATCGCGCTGTTCGGCCACAGCATGGGCGCGAGCGTCGGGTTCGAGCTGGCCAGACTGCTCGAAGGGGAACTGGGGACGGTGCCCCTGGCGCTCTTCGCCTCGGGCCGGCCCGCGCCCTCCCACCACCGCAGCCTGGGCATCCACCGGCGCGACGACGCCGGGCTGATCGCCGAGCTCCAGCTGGTCAGCGGGACCGACTCCCGGATCCTCGGCGACACCGAACTGCTGCGGCTGGCCCTGCCCGCCATCCGCAGCGACTACAAGGCGGCCGAGACCTATGCGTACCGGCCCGGCGCCCGGTTGGCCTGCGACATCGTGGGGCTCACCGGTGACAGCGACATCCGCGTCAGCGCCGCGGAGATGGCGGGCTGGCGGGAGCACACCGCGGGCTCCTTCCGGCTGGAGGTCTTCTCCGGCGGCCACTTCTACCTGGACGAGCAGAAGGCAGCGGTGGCCGGAGTCATCACGGACACCCTGCGCGCGGCCACCGCCCGCCCCCGACGAACCATCGACTGAGAGAGAAGAGCCGACGATGCGTATCCTTTTCGCGACGGTGTCCGAGAAATCGCACCTGTTCACCATGGTCCCGCTCGCCTGGGCGCTGGCCGCGGCCGGCCACGAGGTGCAGGTCGCCAGCAACCCCGCGCTGACCGACTCCATCAAGAGCACCGGGCTGACGGCCGTCTCGGTCGGCAAGGACCACAATCTCCACGAGATGCTGACGCAGAACCGCGAGTCGCTGGAGAACCCGCTCTCCGACTGGTCCACCCCCGAGCTCGATCAGCACACCTGGGAACAGGTGCTGATGAAGTTCAAGATCAGCGTGATGTTCGCGTACCAGACCTACAACGACTGCATGGTGCACGAGCTGGTGGACTACGCCCGCCACTTCCAGCCCGACCTGGTCATCTGGGACCCGGTCACCTACGCGGGCCCGGTGGCCGCCCGGGTGGTGGGCGCCGCCCACGCCCGGCTGCTGTGGTGCGTCGACATCTATGCGAAGATGCGCGAGGTGTTCCTGGCCCGCCTCGCCGAGCAGCCCGAGGAGCGCCGCGAGGACCCGATGGCCGACTGGCTCGGCTCCCTCCTCGCCCGCTACGACCGCACCTTCGACGAGGAGGTCGTGGTCGGCCAGTGGACCATCGACCAGATCCCCACCAGCCTCCAGCTCCCGGTGTCGGTCCAGCGGGTCCCGGTCCGCTATCTGCCCTACAACGGCCCCTCCCACATCCCGGACTGGCTGCGCGAGACCCCCGAGCGGCCGCGCGCCGTGCTGACCTCCGGGGTCTCCGCGCGGGCCGCCCTGGGCGGCACCTTCATGCCGGTGGCCGACATGATCGAGACCCTGGGAAGCATGGACATCGACGTGGTGGCCGCGCTGCCGCCCGAGGAGGTGGAGGCGCTGGAGAAGATCCCCGCCAACACCCGCATCGTCGACTTCGTACCGCTGCACGCCCTGCTGCCCGGCGCCTCGGTCCTCATCCACCACGGCGGCTTCGGCTCCTGGGGCACCGCACTGGTCAACGGCGTACCGCAGTTCATCCCCACCATCCGCTACGCCGACTGGTGGAACAAGGGGACCGTCCTGCACCAGGCCGGTGCCGGACTCGCCGTCCACGCCTCGGAGTTGACCGCCGAGGTGCTGCGGGAGAGCGTCGAGCGGCTGCTGGGGGACGCGTCGTACAAGGAGACCGCGGAGCGGCTGCGCGGGGAGAACCTGCGCACCCCCACCCCGCACGATGTGGTGCCGGTGCTGGAGAAGCTCACCGCGGAGCACGGCCGGTGAAGGTGCGCGAGCTGGCGGTGCCCGGCGCCTACGAGTTCAGCCCGGACGTCCACCGCGACGAGCGCGGCGCGTTCGTCGCCCACTACACCGCGTCGGCCTTCTCCGCCGCCGTCGGCCATCCGCTGCGCCTGGGCCAGAACCACCACAGCGTCTCCCGGCGCGGCACCGTCCGCGGGGTGCACTACGCGGACGTACCCCCGGGCCAGGCCAAGATGGTGACCTGCGTCAGCGGTGAACTCCTCGATGTGGTGGTGGACTTGAGAGTGGGCTCGGCCACCTTCGGCCGCTGGGACAGTGTGCGTCTCGACCCCGTCTCCTACCGGGCGGTGTATCTGGAGGAGGGCCTTGGCCACGCCTTCATCGCACTGCGGGACGACACCGTGGCGGCCTACCTCAACTCGGAGGAGTACAACCCGGGCGCCGAGCACGAGATCGACCCCTTCGACCCCGCCCTCGGCCTGCCCTGGCCCAAGGACCTGGAGTATCTGGTCTCCGAGCGCGACCGGAACGCCCCCGGGCTGGCCGAGGCCGAACGGGCCGGGCTGCTGCCGTCCTACGAGGTCTGCCGGGCACTGCACCCCCGGCGCGGCTGACCCGGCCCGGCGCACCACGGCGTACCCGGCGCGGCCTACCCCATCAACCGATCGGTTGATGCGGCCGATCGGCCGGTCGGTGGAGTCAGGATCAGCCCGGTGGGCGGCCGATGGGCCGATCCCCCGGGGGTATCCGCTTCCTACGGTGGAAGAGTGAAGGAACCGAGCGAGGAGGACCTGGGCCGATGCCGCTGATCGAGGTCAGTAACCTGCGCAAGGAGTACCGCAATCACGTGGCGGTACAGGACGTGTCCTTCTCCGTGGAGGAGGGCGAGATCTTCGGCATCCTCGGCCCCAACGGCGCGGGCAAGACCACCGCCGTGGAGTGCATCGAGGGCATGCGCAAGCGCGACGGCGGCGAGATCTCCGTGATGGGTCTCGACCCGCTGAAGGACAAGGACCTCGCCGAGCTGCGCGAGTCCATCGGCATCCAGCTCCAGCAGAGCGAACTGCCCCCGAAGATGAAGGTGTGGGAGGCGCTTGAGCTCTACAGCACCTTCTACCGCGACCCCGTCGACTGGCGCGAACTCATCGAGGAGTGGGGCCTGTCCGACAAGTCCGATACGGCCTACGGATCGCTGTCCGGCGGACAGCAGCAGCGGCTGTCCATCGCGCTCGCCCTCGTCGGCAAGCCCAAGATCGCCGTCTTCGACGAGCTGACCACCGCACTCGACCCGCACGCCCGGCGCGAGACCTGGAAACTGATCGAGCAGGTCCGGGCGCAGGATGTGACCGTGCTGCTGGTCACCCACTTCATGGAGGAGGCCGAACGGCTCTGCGACCGGATCGCCATCATCGAATCCGGCCGGATCGTCGCCCTGGACACCCCCTCCGGACTGGTATCCCGGGTCGATGAGCAGCAGATCATCCGCTTCAAGCCGTCCGTTCCGATGGACGACGAACTGCTCACCTCGCTGCCCGAGGTGAGCAGTGTGACCCGGTCCAAGTCCCAGGTGACGGTGGTCGGCAAGGGCAATGTCGTCTACGCCGTGATCTCCGTCCTGGCCCGCAACCAGATCGTGGCGAACGAACTCCGCCTGGAACAGGCGAGTCTCGATGACGCCTTCGTCGCCCTGACCGGCTCCAAGCCCGCCAACTAAAGCCGCCGAGGAGACTTCTGCCATGTCCGGGCGCACCAAGCTCACCTATGTCGAGAGCAAGCTGTTCCTGCGCGATCCCACCGCGGTGTTCTTCGTCATCGCGCTGCCGATCATGCTGCTGGCCATCTTCCACTTCGTCACCACCAAGTCCGACGACGACGCCGCCACCAAGGCGTCGATGGCCGCGTTCGTCCCCGCGATGGCCATGTCGCTGTGTCTGACGATGCTGGCACTCAACCTGCTGCCCACCACCCTCGCCACCTACCGGGAGAAGGGAATCCTGCGGCGCATGGCCGCGAGCCCCATCCACCCGGGGAACCTGCTGCTCGCCCAGCTCTTCATCAACCTGGTCACCGCGGCGGTCTCCGCGGTGCTGGTGCTGATCGTCGGCAAGACCGCCTTCGACACCAAACTGCCCGGTGACGTCCTGGCCTTCCTGGTGAGCTTCGCCCTGGGCACCTGGGCGCTGTTCTCCATCGGCCTGGTGATCGCGGCGGTGGCGCCGAGCAGCAAGTCGGCCACCGCGATGGGCCTGTCCCTGCTCTTCCCCAGCCTCTTCTTCGGCGGCGCGTTCCTCCCCAAGGAGGACCTGCCGGAGACGGTGTCCACCATCGGCGACTACACTCCGCTGGGCGCCGCGCTCCAGGCGCTGCGCGACTCCTGGGAGAACCAGTGGCCGGAGACGCTGCACCTGACCGTCCTCGGAGTGATCGCGGTGGCCGCCACCGCGGCCGCGGCCAAGCTGTTCCGCTGGGAGTGAGGTGAGCGCGTCCAAGGACGACGGCGGACGGTGGGAGCGGCACTCCGACATCCTGTTCGGAGGGCTGCCCTACCTTCTGCTGTTCCTGTCCACGGCCCTGAGCCTGGTCCACGGCCTGCCACCGGCCCGGGGTCTGCTCACCACGCTGGGCCTCGTGGCGGTGGCCGCCGCCTGGATCCTGGGCACCTACACCCTGCCCACCGGCCGCCGCAGCAGACAGCCGTACGGCACGGCGCGCACGGCCGTCTACTTCGCCGGGCTGCTCGCCCTCTCCGCCGCGCTGATGGCGCGGGACCAGGTGTTCATGCTGTTCGCCGCCACCGGGTTCCTCCAGGCGCTGGTGCTGCTGCCGACCTTCTGGGCGCTGGTGTCCGTGGCGGCCACCTCGTTCGTCGTCAACACCGTGCCGGACGGCTTCCCCCGGCCCACGACCGGCGCGGTGGTCGGCTACCTCGCCGCCATCGCGTTCCAGACCGTGGTGATCGGCTGGATCAACCTGCTCTCGAGCAGGCTCAACGAACAGCATCAGCGGCGCAAGCGCACCGTGGCCGAACTCCGCTCGGCGCTCACCGAGAACGCCGGACTCCACACCCAGCTGATCACCCAGGCGCGGGAGGCCGGGGTGCTCGACGAGCGCCAGCGGATGGCGGGGGAGATCCATGACACCCTCGCCCAGGGGCTGGCGGGCATCATCCGTCAGCTGGAAGCCGCCGAACACGCCGACGGCGACCGCGAGGTGTGGCGCCGCCACCTCGTGGCGGCCAAGGACCTGGCCCGGGACAGCCTCGCCGAGGCGCGCCGCTCGGTCCAGGCGCTCCGCCCCGAGCAACTGGAGTCCCGGACCCTGCCGGACGCCCTGGAGTCGCTGACCGAGGGGTGGTCACCGGAGCGGGAGCCGAAGGTGGCGTTCGCGACGACCGGGACCGCCATTCCGCTCCACGCCGAACTGGAGGCCACGCTCTACCGGGTGGCGCAGGAGGCCCTTACCAACATCGCCAAGCACGCCCGGGCGTCAAAGGTGGGCCTCACCCTGTCGTACATGGAGGACGTGGTGGTCCTCGACGTACTCGACGATGGCGTGGGATTCGACCCCGCGGCCGCGGAGGCCGGGGCCGGGGCCTCCGGCGGTCACGGTCTGGGGCTGGTGGCGATGCGGCGCCGACTGGGCCGGGTCGCCGGTACGTTGGACATCGAGAGCGCCCGTGGCGAGGGCACCGCCATCAGTGCGGCCGTCCCCGTGATCCCCCAGGAAGCCGGTGCATGAGCGGAAACACCCATGGCGGCCACACCCCCGGCCCCAGCCCCATCCGCATCCTGATCGTCGACGACCACCCGGTGGTCCGCGACGGGCTGCGCGGGGTGCTGGAGCGGGACCCCGACTTCACGGTGATCGGCGAGGCCGGTGACGGTGCCGAGGCCGTCGAACTGTACGAGCGGCTGCCGGCCGATGTGGTCCTGATGGATCTGCGCATGCCCCGGATGGGCGGAGTGGAGGCCATCAAACGGCTGCTGCGCGGCGACCCGGAGGCCCGGATCCTGGTGCTGACCACCTATGACACCGACAGCGACGTCATGGGCGCGCTGGCCGCCGGGGCGACCGGCTATCTCCTCAAGGACACCCCGCGCGAGGAGCTGACCCGCGCCGTGCGGTCCGCCTCCTCGGGCCAGTCCGTTCTCTCGCCCGCGGTCACCGGACGCGTCCTCGGCCAGGTACGCAAACCCACCCAGGGCCCGCTGAGCGACCGAGAACTCCAAGTGCTCCGGCTTATCGCTGACGGGGCCACGAATCGACAGGCGGCAGCGGCATTGTTCATCAGCCAGGCGACCGTGAAGACGCATCTTCTGCATGTCTACGAGAAACTCGGGGTGAAGGATCGCGCGGCAGCGGTCAGCGAGGCCCATAAACGACATCTATTTGAATGACACCGCAGGTCGGGGCCGTGATAGGGGTGGCCGATAGGGGTCGCCGAGGGTAGGGGTTGTTCCGCTCGAAGCGGCGCCAATACGGTGGCGATATGGGCCACATCCGAGATCGGCAGGCCGTTGTCATCGGCGGCACCGGATTCATCGGGCGACATATCTGCAGAGCTCTTGCCAAGCGCGGATATGAAGTCCTGGCAATCGCGAGAAAACCCGCCGAACCCATTTCCGGAGTCGCTTTTCTGGCACTCGACGCGATATCCGCGCCGACCGGGGACATCGTCCGGGCCACACGGTCCGCCGATCTCGTCGTCAACGCCGCGGGCGACAGCTGGGAGGGCGACGAGGCGAGCATGACGGCCTCGCACATCCCGCTCGTGGACCGGCTGGTGGACACCGTGGCGGCCCTCCCCAGGCGGCTCCGGCTGGTCCACCTGGGCTCGGTGCACGAGTACGGCCCCGTCCCCGACGGCACCGCCATCGCCGAGGACCACCCCACCGCCCCCGGCACCCCCTACGCCCGCACCAAGCTCGTCGGCAGCCGGATCGTGCTGGGCGCCGCGGACGCGGGCCGTATCGACGGCTGCGTGCTGCGCGTCACCAACGTCTGCGGACCCGGCACCCCCCGGGGCAGCTTCCTCGGCGGGCTCGCCCACCGGCTGCGCCACACCACCGAGGACACTCCGCTCGCCGTCACCCTCGTCGACGACCGGCGCGACTTCATCGACGTGCGCGATGTCGCCGAGGCCGTGGTGCTGGCCGCGAGCAGCCCGGTGACCGGCCGGGTGCTCAACATCGGGCAGGGCGACGCCGTCAGCATGCGCGAACTGGCCCGGCTGCTGATCTCCGCCTCCCAGGTCCCCGACCGCCTGGTGCGCGAGGAGAGCGGCGCCGTGCACAGCAAGGGCGGCAGCTGGACCCAGGCCGACATCCGCCTCGCCCGGCGGCTCATGGGCTGGTCCCCGAAGGTGGCCCTCAAGGAATCCCTCCACGACCTGTGGGCCGCCTCCGCCACCCCGGGCCGACCGGCCGCCGCGGCGGCCCGTACCGAAGGACACTGATGCAGTACACCTACCTCGGCCGCACCGCCCTCAAGGTGAGCCGACTCTGCCTGGGCACTTTGAACCTCGGGGTCAGGGCGAGTGACGAGGAGAGCCACGCGATCCTGGACACCGCCCTGGACCGCGGGGTCAACTTCATCGACACCGCCAACCAGTACGGCTGGCAGAAGCACAAGGGCTACACCGAGGAGTTCCTCGGCGGCTGGTTCGCACGAGGAGGCGGCCGGCGCGAGAAGGTCGTACTGGGCACCAAGGTCTTCAACCCGATGACCGACTGGCCCAATGACTCGGGGCTGTCCGCCCGGCACATCATCGCCTCCTGCGAGGACTCGCTGCGCCGGCTGGGCACCGACTGGATCGACCTGTTCCAGATGCACCACATCGACCGCCACGCCCCCTGGGACGAGGTGTGGCAGGCGATGGAGACGCTGACCCGGCAGGGCAAGGTGCGCTACACCGGCTCGTCCAACTTCGCCGGCTGGCACATCGCCGAGGCCCAGGAGACCGCGGCCCGCCGCCACTTCCTCGGCATCGTCTCCGAACAGAGCGTGTACAACCTCGTCACCCGCCATGTCGAACTGGAGCTGATCCCCGCCGCCCAGCGCTACGGGGTCGGGGTGCTCGCCTGGTCGCCGCTGCACGGCGGGCTGCTCAGCGGGGCGCTGCGCAAGCTGGCCGAGGGCACCGCGATGAAGACCGCCCAGGGCCGGGCCGCGCAGGCGCTCGAGGTCCACCGGGACGCCATCGCCGCGTACGAGAAGCTGTGCGAAGGGCTCGGCGCCGACCCGGCCGAGGTGGGCCTCGCCTGGGTGATGGGACGCCCCGGCATCACCGCGCCGGTCATCGGGCCGCGCAGCCTGGACCAGCTCGAAGGGGCGTTCAAGGCCATGGAGCTGACGCTGTCCGACGAGGTGCTGGCCGAACTGGACCGGCTGTTCCCGCCGATCGGCAACGGCGGCCCAGGACCGGAGGCGTGGGCGTGGTGACCACGCTCCAGGAGCGGCTGGCCCGCTCCGCCGCCACCCTCGACAGCTCGGTGACCCTGCTCGCCGACTTCCAGCGCTGGTTCCGCGAGCGCGTCGACGCCGACGAGTCCCGGATCGAGATCATCCCGTTCGAGGCGATGCGCGGCTGGGCCTTCGCACCGGACACCCACAACCTCGTCCATGACACCGGCCGGTTCTTCACCGTCGAGGGCATCCGGGTGCGGATGCCCGGGGCGCCGGTGGAGGAGTGGCGCCAGCCGATCCTCCACCAGCCGGAGATCGGCATCCTGGGCATCCTGGTCAAGGACTTCGACGGCGTACCGCACTTCCTGATGCAGGCCAAGATGGAGCCGGGCAACCACGGCGGGCTCCAGCTGTCGCCCACCGTCCAGGCCACCCGCAGCAACTACACCCGGGTGCACAAGGGCCGCGCGGTGCCGTACCTGGAGTACTTCCAGCGGGCGGAACGGCACCGGGTGCTCGCCGACGTCCGCCAGTCGGAGCAGGGCAGTTGGTTTTTCCGCAAGCGCAACCGCAACATGCTGGTCGAGGTCGGGCGGGACGAGGACGTCGAGGTGCGGGACGGCTTCCGCTGGCTGACGCTGGGCCAGCTGTACCACCTGCTGGCCGTGGAGGACCTGGTGAACATGGACGCCCGCAGCGTCCTGGCCTGTCTGCCGCAGTCCCCGCTGGACCCCGAGGAGCCCTTCCCCGCCGCCGGACCACACGGGACCGCGGGGCCGGAATGGCCGGGGCCGCACACCCTCCACCGCGACGCCGACATCCTCAGCTGGATCACCGGACTGCGCACCGAGCGCGAGGTGTTCACCGAGCGGATACCGCTGCGGGAGACCACCGGCTGGCACCGCAACGCCCACCGCATCTCCCACGAGAGCGGGCGCTTCTTCAGCGTGATGGCCGTGGACGTGACGGCGGGTGGCCGCGAGGTGGGCGGCTGGACCCAGCCCATGATCGAGCCCCATGGACCGGGTGTGGCGGCCTTTCTGCTGGCCTACGCCGACAAGGTGCCGCATGTGCTGGTGCAGGCCCGCGCCGAACCCGGCTACACGGATGTGGTGGAGCTGGCCCCCACCGTGCAGTGCACCCCGCGCAACTACACCCAGCTGCCCGAGGAGGCCGCGCCGCCGTTCCTCGAGGAGGTGGTCCAGGCGTCGGCCGACCGGGTGCGGTTCGACACCGTGCTCTCCGAGGAGGGCGGCCGCTTCTTCCACGCCTTCAACCGCTATCTGGTCGTGGAGACGGAGATGAGCGCCGTCCCCGAAGAGCCGCCGCACTACCGCTGGATGGCCGTGCGTCAGCTGCTCGACCTGATCCGCCACAGCCATTACGTCAACGTCGAGGCCCGCACGCTCATCGCCTGTCTGCACTCCCTGGCCGGATAGGGGGCCTAGGGGGCGCCCCGGGTAGAGCTAGATGAGTGAGTCTGATGTCCTCAGTGGTCATACGCGATCAGGGATCGCTTGGCTTCGGCTCCGGTGGTCCAGTTGTGCCAGATGGCTGCTGCGAGGGCGAGGAGTCGTTGGCCGGTGCGGGCGAAGACTCCGGCCGGTGTTCTTCCGCCGTGCTGTTCCAGGCTGAGCTGGCCCTTGAGGGTGTCGAAAACCGCCTCGATCCACTGGCGGCATCGGGCCAGGCGTCCATGCCGGGTGGGTTCGTCCTTGCGGTCCGGACGTACCAGATGGCCTTCGAGCCGTTCGGTGATGAATGCCTCGAACTCCTTCCCGGCGAAGCCCTTGTCGGCGAGGATGACCTGTCCGGCGC
>NZ_LAKD02000074.1 GCF_000968685.2 Streptomyces antioxidans | reverse complement strand
CTCGGCGCGCTGGTGGCCGACCACCTCGTCCGCATCTGGAACATCCGCCACCTGCTGCTGGTGAGCCGCGGTGGCCCCGACACCCCCGGAGCCAAGGAACTGCTGGCCAAGCTCGCCGACTTGGGCGCCGAGGCCCGGATCGAGGCGGTGGACGTCACCGACGGCGCCGCCGTGCACGACCTCATCGCGGGCATCGACCCGGCACACCCCCTGACCGGTGTCGTCCACGCGGCCGGTGTGCTGGACGACGCGGTGGTCAACTCGCAGACCCCGGAGCGTCTGGCGCGGGTGTGGGGGCCCAAGGCCACGGCCGCGGCCCATCTCCACACCGCCACCGCGCACCTTCGGCTCTCCATGTACGTGATGTTCTCCTCGGCCGCGGGCGTGATGGGCAGCCCCGGGCAGGCCAACTACGCGGCGGCCAACGCCTATTGCGACGCCCTGGCCGTCCACCGCCAGGCCATGGGCCTCCCGGCCGTCTCGGTGGCCTGGGGCCTGTGGGCCGACGCCAGCGGTATGACCGGACACCTGGACGACGCGGACCTGGCCAGGATGTCCCGCTCCGGCATCGCCGCCATGTCCGGCGCGCGGGCGCTGGGGCTGATGGACGCCGCCTGCTGGCACGGTGCCCCGCAGCCCGCGGCCGTACAGCTCGACCTCCGGGCCCTGGCTGCTCGGCCCGCGGACACCCTGCCCGCCCTGCTGCGTACCCTCCTCGACAACGGGACGACCCCCCGTCGTACCGCAGCCACCGGGGTGCCGGCAGCCGGTCTGGTCGCCCAGCTCACGGCGGTGCCCGCGGAGGGGCGGCACCGGATCCTGCTCACGCTGGTGCGCACACAGGCCGCGGCGGTCCTCGGCCACACCGACGCCGGGGCGGTGTCCGGTGACACCCCGTTCAAGGACCTGGGCTTCGACTCGCTGACCGCCGTCGAACTGCGCAACCGGCTCGCCGCCGCCACCGGGCTGCGGCTGCCCGCCACCGTCGTCTTCAGGCATCCGACGCCCTCGGCCATCGCCGCCGAACTGCGGGAGCGGCTGTGCCCCGACCAGGCGGACACCTCGGCGCCCGTCTTCGGCGAGCTGGAGCGGCTTGAGGCCGCGATGGCGGGGCTCGGTGCCGACGACGAGACCCGCGGTCGACTGGCGAAACGCCTGGAGGCACTGGTGTGGCGGCTCAACGACGGCACACCGGCCGAGGACACCGGCGAGCACCGCGCCACCGTGGACGACGGCGCCCTCGACTCCGCGTCGGACGACGAGTTGTTCGAGTTCATCGACAGGGAACTGCCCTCATGACCATGGGTGAGGACTGATGTCGGGTACGACCGTGAGTGAGGACTGATGTCGGGTACGGAAGACAAACTCCGCCAGTATCTGAAGCGGGTCACGGTGGATCTCGGGCAGGCCCGTCAACGACTGCGCGAGATGGAGGAGCGGTCCCAGGAACCGGTGGCCATCGTGAGCATGGCCTGCCGCTACCCCGGTGGCGTGGGCCGCCCCGAGGAGCTGTGGGAGCTGGTGGCCTCCGGTGGCGACGGCATCACCGCGTTTCCCGCCGACCGCGGCTGGGATCTGGCGGGCCTGTACCACCCCGACCCCGACCACCCCGGCACCAGCTATGTCCGGCACGGCGGATTCCTTGACGGCGCGGACGGCACCGACCGCTTCGACGCGGAGTTCTTCGGGATCAGCCCGCGCGAGGCCCTGGCGATGGACCCGCAGCAACGGCTGCTGCTCGAAGTGGCCTGGGAGCTGTTTGAGCGCGCGGGTGTCGACCCGGTGACGATGAAGGGCAGCCGGACCGGTGTGTACGCGGGGGTGTCCAGCCAGGACTATCTGTCCCGGATGCCGCAGGTCCCCGAGGGCTTCGAGGGCTATGCCACGACCGGCAGCCTCACCAGTGTGGTCTCCGGCCGGGTGGCGTACACCTTCGGTCTCGAGGGCCCGGCCGTGACGGTGGACACGGCGTGTTCGTCGTCGCTGGTGGCCATGCATCTGGCGGGCCAGGCGCTGCGCCAGGGCGAATGCGATCTGGCGCTCGCGGGCGGGGTCACCGCGCTCACCACACCGACCGCGTTCGCCGAGTTCTCGCGGCAGCGCGGGCTGGCCCCGGACGGCCGCTGCAAGTCCTTCGCGGCGGCAGCGGACGGCACGGGCTTCTCCGAGGGCGTCGGCCTGGTGCTGCTGGAGCGGCTGTCGGACGCGCGGCGCAACGGACACCGGGTACTGGCGCTGATCCGGGGCTCGGCCGTCAATCAGGACGGTGCAAGCAACGGGCTGACCGCGCCCAACGACGTATCGCAGGAGCGGGTGATCCGCCAGGCGCTGGCCAGCGCACGCCTCGCCGCCGACCAGGTCGACGCGGTGGAGGCCCATGGCACCGGGACCGCGCTCGGCGACCCGATCGAGGCACACGCGCTGCTGGCCACCTACGGCCGGGACCGGCCCGGGGACCGGCCGTTGTGGCTGGGGTCGCTCAAGTCCAACATCGGCCATGCCCAGGCGGCCGCCGGGGTGGCCGGTGTGATCAAGATGGTGATGGCGCTCCGCCACGAGACGCTGCCGGTCACCCTGCACATCGATAAGCCGACTCCGCATGTGGAGTGGGAAGGCGGCGGGGTACGGCTGCTGACGGACCCGGTGGCGTGGCCGAGGGGCGAACGCCCCCGCAGGGCCGGGGTCTCCTCGTTCGGGATCAGCGGCACCAACGCCCATCTGATCCTGGAGCAGGCGCCCGAGCCGAGTGCCCCTGCCGAGCGGGAGGAGCCCGCCGACCCCATGTCCGAGGCGGTGGCGACCGCGGCATCGGCGACGGAGGTGGCGCCGTGGGTGCTGTCCGCCCGTAGTGCCAGGGCCCTGCGGGGGCAGGCCGCCGCGCTCGCCCGGCGGATGGCGGCCGATCCGGGGCCGTCCATCGCCGAGGTGGGCTGGTCGCTGGCCACCACCCGTTCGGTGTTCGACCACCGGGCGGTGGCCGTGGGCGAGACCCGCGAGGAACTGGTGGCGGCCGTGGAGGCGCTGGCCACCGGCGGAGCGCATCCGGGCCTGGTCCACTCCGGTGGCGCCGCTGTGGCTGGGGGTCTGGGCCCGGTGCTGGTGTTTCCCGGCCAGGGCTCGCAGTGGGTGGGGATGGGGGCCGAACTGCTGGACGCCTCACCGGTGTTCGCCGCCCGGGTGGCGGAGTGTGAGCGTGCCTTGGCGCCGTACGTGGACTGGTCCCTCACCGATGTGCTGCGCGGCGCCGATGCGGCAGGCCACCTGGGCCGTGTGGACGTCGTACAGCCCGTCCTGTGGGCCGTGATGGTGTCGCTCGCCGCGGTGTGGGCGGGCCATGGCGTACGTCCCGCGGCGGTGATCGGGCACAGCCAGGGCGAGATCGCCGCGGCCGTGGTGGCCGGTGCCCTGTCGCTGGAGGATGGTGCCAAGGTCGTGGCGGTGCGCAGCAAGGCGCTGCGGCGGCTCGCCGGTGGCGGGGCGATGGCGTCCCTGGGAGTGAGCCGCGAGCGGGCCGGGAAGCTGCTGGCCGGGCTGGGCGACAACACGGCGGCCGTGGGCGTGGCGGCTGTCAACGGCCCCTCGTCCACGGTGATTTCCGGGCCGCCCGAGCAGGTGGCGCACGCCGTGGCCGCGTGTCAGGAGGCGGGCGACCGGGCGCGGCCGATCGAGGTGGACTACGCCTCGCACAGCCCCCAGGTGGACGAGATCGCCGATGAGCTGGCGCAGGCCCTGGCCGGTGTCCAGCCGGCCGCGTCCACGGTGGCGTTCTACTCCACGGTCATCGCCGCACGGATCGACACCACCGCGCTGGACACCGGCTACTGGGTGACCAACCTCCGTGAACCGGTGCGGTTCGCCGACACCGTCCGGGCGCTGCTGGCCGACGGCCACCGCGTGTTCATCGAGAGCAGCACCCACCCCGTACTGACCGTCGGCATGCAGGAGAGCTTCGAGGAAGCCAGGGCGGACGCGGTCACCGTGCCCACGCTACGGCGCGACCACGGCGGTCCTGCGCGGCTGGTCGAATCGCTCGCGCTGGCCTTCACGGCGGGCGTCGCGGTCGACTGGACCACCCTTCATCCCACCGGCGCCACCGCCCCGCGCACCGTCGACCTGCCCACCTACGCCTTCCAGCGGGAGCGGTACTGGCTGGCCGACTCGTTGTCCTTCGATCCCCGGCCCGCCGCGGACGAGGAGGAGACCCGGTTCTGGGCCGCGGTGGAGGGAGCGGACCTGAGCGCGCTCGCGAAGACGCTGAGCCTCCCGGACGACACCGGCCACCGGACCTCACTGGGCACCGTGCTCCCCGCGCTCTCCACATGGCGCCGCGCCCGGCGCGAGCGCTCCGCCGCGGACTCCTGGCGCTACCGCGTCGAGTGGCGGCCCGTCACCGACGCGGCTCCCGCTGCCGTGGGCACCTGGCTCGTGATCCACGCGAGGGGCGTCGCCGACGCCTGGACCGACGCCTGCGTACGGGCCCTGGGCGCGGACGGCGGACGGGCGCGGCGGCTGGAACTGGCCGAGGTCACCGACCGTGCGGGCCTCGCCGAGCTCCTGCGCTCCCGGTGCGCCGAGGAGCCGCCACCCACGGGAATCCTGTCGCTGCTGGCCCTGGACACTGCCGCGCCGCCACTCCCCGGCGTGACGCCCGGCCTGACCGGCACGCTCACCCTGCTCCAGGCGCTGGTGGACGCCGCCGTCACCGCGCCCCTGTGGTGCGCCACCCGCGGCGCGGTCGCCGTTGACGACTCCGAATCCCCCGACGCTCCCCACCAGGCCCAGCTGTGGGGGCTCGGCCGGGTGGCCGCCCTCGAACACCCCGACCGCTGGGGCGGGTTGGTGGACCTGCCCGTGAGCCCGGCCGCGCTTGACGCGGAGCGGCTGCGTGCCCTGCTCACCGGGGCCCCGGGGGAGGACGAGGTGGCGCTGCGCCCGGCCGGTGGGTACGGACGTCGGCTGGTCCCCGACCCGGTCGGCGGCCGTACTCCGCGGCGCACCTGGAAGCCCCGGTCCACCGTGCTCATCACCGGAACCGCCGACGGGCCCGCCGCCCGGGTCGCCCGCCACCTGGCCGACGACGGGGCGGAACACATCGTGATGCTGTGCCCCGGGGGTGGCGACGCCCCCGGGGCCGCGGAGCTGAAGGCCGAACTGGACGCGCTCGGCACCGGACTCACCGTGGCCCACCACGCACCCGCCGACCGGGAGGGCACCGCGCGCCTCCTCAAGCGAGTGGCGGAGGCCAGCGGACGGATCGGCACCATCATCCACACCTCGGCCTCCGGCGAGCTCGCACCGCTGATGGAGCTCACCCCGCAGCGGCTCGCCGAGGAGATCCGCGCCCATCTGGACGACACCGGGCGGCACTTGGACGAACTCTGCGGCACGGGCCCCGAGGACACCGTGGTCTACTTCTCCACCGTCGCCGCGTCCTGGGGCAGCAGGGACCACGGCTCCTACGCGGCCGCCACCGCCTGCCTCGACGCGCTGGCGCGGCGCGACCGCTCCGACGGACGGCTCACCGTCTCGATCGCCTGGGGGCTGTGGGACCTGCCGTACGGCGGCGAGGCGGCCGACGCGACGGCCCCGCACACCGAGCGCTCGCGTCGGCAGGGCCTGACCCCGCTGGACCCCCGGGCGGCGCTGACCGCACTGCGCCAGGCGCTCGACCACGACGATCCGGGCGTCACCATCGCCGATGTGGCATGGGAACGCTTCGCGCCGCTGTTCACCCTCGCCCGTCCCAGCAGGCTCTTCGACGGCGTCCCGGTCGCCCGCCGGGCCATCGAGGCCGCGCGCGGGCCCGCGGCGGACACCGGCACCGACGAGGCGTCGGCGCTGCGGAGGGAGCTGGGCGCCCTGCCCCAGGGCGAACGGGTCGAGCGACTGCTGGTGCTGGTACGCGCCCATGTGGCCGCCGTACTGCACTATCCGGCGCCGGAGGCGGTCGAGCCGGACCGCCCGTTCAAGGAGCTGGGGTTCGACTCCATCGCGGCCGTGGAGCTCAGGAACCGGCTGCGCGCGGCCACGGGGCTGAGCCTGCCGACCACGGTGGTCTTCGACTATCCGACACCTCGCACGCTGGCGGGCCATCTGCTGACCGGAGTTGACCCGGCCGACAGGGCCCATCCGGTGTCCGGACACCTGGACGAGCTCGAGTCCGCACTGGCCGGGCTGCCGACCGGCGACCCGCGCCGCGCCGGTCTGGTGAACCGGTTGCAGGCCCTGGTGTGGAAGTACACCGTCACCGGGCAGGAGGCCGATGAGCCCGCGGGCGAGCAGGACCTGGCGGCGGCCACGGCCGACGAGGTGTTCGCCCTCATCGACCGCGAGCTCGGGGCCTGACCCGCGGTCACGGCCGCAGGCCGCGGGCCAGGCCGAGCAGGTCGTCGGCCACCCGCCGGGGGTGCTGGGCGTGCAGATCGTGCTCGGAATCGAGATATTCGCGCATCGTCGCATGGCGCAGATCGGCCGTGGTCTCCCTGATGCGGGAGCGGATGCGGTCCGCCCACTTCGCGTCCGCGCCCTTGGGGATGGCGGGCATCAGCAGAGTGGGCACGCCGATGGCCGCGTACCACGGTCTCGGCGGCTCGTTCCAGATGCTGTGCAGGATCGACATGTGCTGCTCGGTGGACATGCGCCGGGACAGCGAACCGTCCGGGTTCTCCCGCATCGTGGCCACCGCGGCCTCGATCGCCGCTGGGGACCAGTCCGGGTGGATGGCGCGGAAGTAGTCGCTCACACTCTGCACGGTGGCGCCCTCCAGGGAGGCCGGACGCAGTGCCCCGACGAACGCGTCCCAGGAGGAGAACGCCTTGGCGGGCTCCAGCCAGCCGCCGTCCACCAGGGCCAGCGCGGCGACCAGTTCGGGGTGCTCGGCGGTCAGCCGCACCGAGATGTTGCCGCCCCAGGAGTGACCGGCCACCACCACCCGGTCCAGCCCGAGGGCGGCGGACGCCGCCGCCAGGTCCGCGACCGCGGTCGGGATGTCATATCCGGTCTCCGGTGTGTCGGAGTCACCGTGGCCGCGCAGATCCACTGCGTACACCGCGTGGCCCGCGGCGGTCAGATGGTCGGCGACCTCGTCCCACAGCCGGGCGCTTGACGCCATGCCATGGACCAGGAGAAAGGGAAGCGACGCCGTTCCCGGCCGGTGCCGGAAATGCAATTTCACATCGTCGGTTACGGGCACGGAAAGATCCATGACGAAATTCTAGCCGGACCTCCCCATTCGGTTGGACCGGCCGGGTAGGTGATGTGCGCACGGATTAGCGGCGCTTTAGCCGGAGGCGAGATGCTGGATGGCCGGGCGATTCATACTCTCATGCCGACCCAGACTCCCTTGCCGACCGTAGACTCCGAGCCGAAGTGAGGCGCCGTGTATCCCCCGGAATCCAGGTTCGCCCATATCGACAACGTCGATCTCACCGACCTGTCCTTCTGGGCGCAGCCCTACGGCGACCGTGACGCCGCCTTCGCGGCGCTGCGCGGGCGGCCGGAGCCCGTTCTCTTCCGGGAGCCGGTCATGCCCGGGTTCGGACGGGGGTCCGGGTATTACGCGATGGTCCGGCACGCTGATATCGCCGAGGTGAGCCGGCGCCCGCAGGACTTCGGCTCCGTGCCCACCGCGATCAGCATCATCGATCTGCCGGAGGAGTTCAACGACTTCTTCGGATCGATGATCAACATGGACAATCCCCAGCACGCCCGGATGCGCCGGCTGGTCTCCCGTGCGTTCGGCCGGGGAATGGCCGCCGAGTTCGAAGTGGCGTCCCACAAGGCGGCCAGGAAGATTGTCGACGGCCTCATCGCGGAAGGGCCGGGAGACTTCGTCCGCAAGGTCGCTGCGATCATGCCGATCGCGGTGCTCAGCGGCATGATGGGGATTCCCGATGACGACTACGAGTTCATCTACGACCGGTCCAATATCATCGTCGGCACCTTCGACCCCGAATATGTTCCGCGGGCCGATCAGGCCACCGCCGCCCTGCTGAAGACCTCCCATGAACTCGCCGACTACATCGCGCGGCTCGCCGCCGACCGCACCCGCAATCCCACGGGCGATCTGATCACGCGGCTGGTGCAGGCGCAGATCGATGGTGAACGGCTCAGCCCCGAAGAGCTCTCGTCCTTCTTCATCCTGCTCGTCGTCGCCGGAATGGAGACCACCCGCAACGCCATCTCCCGTGGTCTGGTGCTGCTCAGCGACCACCCGGAGCAGCGGAAGCTGCTGCTCTCCGACTTCGAGACCTACGCGCCGGGCGCGGTCGAGGAGATCCTGCGGGTCGCGACCCCCATCAACTGGATGCGGCGCACCGTCCGGCGCGACTGCGGGGTGAACGGCCACCGCTTCACGGAGGGCGACAAGCTGCTGCTCTTCTACTGGTCGGCCAACCGGGACGAGGACGTCTTCCCCGACCCCTACGCGTTCGACATCACCCGGGACCCCAATCCCCATCTGACCTTCGGATCGGTCGGACCGCACTTCTGTCTGGGTGCCCATCTCGCCCGGATGGAGGTCACGGTGCTCTTCCGCGAGCTGTTCAGCCGACTGCCGGAGATCCGCACCGTTGGGAGGCCACGGCGGCTGGCGGCCAGCTTCGTCGAGGCCATCAAGCATGTGGAGTGTGCCTTCTGACAGCTGCCCCGCATCGTTGAAAGCGCCGCGCGGGAGGGGGCGATCCCCTCCCGCGCGGCGTTGTGTCCCGCGGGCCGGACGAGGCGGTGGCGGCGCATCTAGGCCGTGGCGCCGTCACCGGAGTTGACCGCGGTGTACGCCTCGGCGAGGTAGTGGCCGAGCTGGGTGGGGGTGGGGTACTCCAGAATGGCGACGAGCGGGATCTCCACGTCGGTGAGCGTCATCAGATTGCGGGTGAGCTCGAGGGCGGTCAGCGAAGTGAGCCCGTTCTCCAGGAAGTTGCTGTCGTCGTCCACGACGGTGGGTGCCAGGATGTCGGCCAGCTGTGCCCGTACGGCCTCCCGCATGATGTCCTCGCGCTCCTCGGCCGTGGCGATGGCCAGCGCCTGGTGCAGGGCCGTCCCGTCGAGTGCGGTCTCGCTCTTCTCCGTCTGCATCGCGGATCCTTCTCCTTGAGCCTCGGTGGCGTCGCCTGGGGTGTGGTTGTTGACTTGGGTGTGTGCGTTCACGGGTACTCCCGCCTTGGTTGGGGCCGGTCGGCGTCGGTCACCGACCGCGGTGCGTACGCGGTGCGCTCGAAGGGCCGGAGACGTCATCGAAGAGCCGATGTGCTCCCAGCTCGGCGGCGTGTGCGGTCATCCGGGCCCAGTCGATGTCCGCGATGACCACGGACGCCGTGTCCGCCATGACCGCCTGCCGCAGCAGGGCGGCGGCCGGGCGCTGGGGAAGTGCGGGCAGGCCATTGGCGCGCAGCTGCTTGGCGGCGCCGACGGCCGTGTCGGGGCCGTCCATCGAGCCCCAGCACACCGATGTCGCCGGAACGCCCCGCGCCCGGCACTCCTGGGCGAGCGCGCCCAGATAGGCGTGCGCGGGCGCCTGGTTGCCCAGGCCCGGGCTCGGCAGGACGCCCACGACCGAGCACCCGAGCACCAAGGCCGACAGCTCATGGTGGCTGCCGAGGGCGCAGAGGTTCACCGCGCCCGCCACCGTGGCCGCCCACTCGCGCTCGATCCGCGCCACTTCCAGCCGCCCCGCCTCGGCGGCCAGGGGCGCCGTGAGATGCACGAGGGCCGTCAGCGGGAACTCCGCGGGAATGCCCGCGACCGCCGTGGCGAGCGCCTTCGGGTCCGCCACATCGACGGTGGCCACGGATACCCGTACGCCCGAGGCGCCGAGCTCGGCCACCAGATCGGCCGCCGGCTGCGTGGTGTCGATGAGCAGCAGGTGTTCGGCGCCGTCCTCGGCCGCCCAGCGGGCGGTGTGAGCGCCCAGGGCAGTGGCGACGCCCGTGATGAGGACCGTGCCCCGGAGCCGCCGGGCGGGGGTGGTGAGGCCCGTGGGGACATCGCGCACCAGCCGCCGGGCGAAGCAGCCGTCGCCGCGTACGGCCACCTCTCCCTCGCCGTACGCCCCGGCCAGCACCCCCGCGAGCCGCCGCCCCGCGCGGTCGTCCAACCTCTCCGGCACATCGACCAGCCCGCCCCAGCGGCGTGGCCACTCCAGCGCCAGCGCACCGCCCAGGCCCCAGAGTCCGGCCTGCTCCGGGCGGCGCATCGGATCACCCACATCGACGCTGACCGCACCGCGGGTGGCCGACCACACCGGCGCCTCGACCCCGGCCCGCCGCAGCGTCTCGAACAACTCCAAGGTCGGGGCGAGCGCCGGGCTCCGCCCGTCGTCGGACGGTGGCCGAACGTCTTCCAGCGCCAGCAGGGAGAGCACCCCCGCGACCGGCCGGCCCGCGACGGCCCCGGCCATCCGCCGGGCCCGCGCCTCGCCGTCCACCGGTGTGGAGTCCGACGATGTGGTGTACGGAGCGAACGTGACGGTCTCGGCGCCATGGTCGCTCAGCGCGGCGGTCACGGCGGCCACCATGGGGTCGTCCCCGCCGTCGCCGGACGCCACGACCAGCCAGGCCCCGGTCAACTGTGGTGTCGGCGGCTCGGGTAGGGGCTTCCAGGCGATGCGATAGCGCCACTCCCGCTGCCGCCGCCAGGTGGCCAGCGCGGGCAGGACCTCCGCGAACACCTCCCGCCGGCCGGCGGGGACCTCGAGTGCCCGGGCCAGGGCCGCCGCGTCCGTACGCTCCACGGCGTCCCAGAACTCGGCCTCCGCCCAGGTCTCCACGGTGGGCGCGGCATCCGTCGGGGCCTCGCTCTCCAGCCAGAAGCGCCGTCGCTGAAAGGCGTACGTGGGCAGGGCGACGGTGCGCGGAGCCGGATCGCGGTCGAACAGGGCGGCCCAGTCCACGGTGGCGCCCATGGTGTGCATACGGGCCAGGGCACACATCAGCTCCCGTACCTCGGACCCCTCGCCACGGAAGGGCGAGAGCACCAGCGGGCCCGGGGCGGAGGGCAGCATCGCCCCGGGCCCCAGCTCCCACACCGCACCGACCTCATCGAGAGAGGGCATGGGCGGCCGTTCGTACTCCATCCGCTCGCACTCCACCGGGCCCGGAGTGGCGTCGGCGGCCACCAGCCGGCAGGCGTGGGCGAGATCGAGAGCACCCGCGATGTGCGCCGCGGCGATCTCACCGACCCCGCGGCCCACCACCGCGCCGGGGCATACCCCCACCGAGGCCAGCAGCCGGGCCAGCGCGACGTAGAAGGCGAACAGCCCGGCCCGGGAGGACGCTTCGCGTTCCCCCTTCACGCCAAGCGACTCACCGACCTCGTCGAAGGCCCTGGCGAAGACGGCGAACCGTTCGTACAGCTCGGCGCCCGTCCCCGGTGGATGACCGCCCTCGCCCCCGAAGGCGAACACCGTCCCGCCCGCCGAGGCCGCCGCACCGGTACGGGCCACTTCGGGCCCCACCACCGAGGGATGCGGTTCACCGGCCGCCAGTGCCGCCAGCCCCGCCCGCAGCTCGTCCGGCCCGCCGACCACGACCGCCCGGTGGTCGAACACCGACCGCGTGGTCACCAGCGACCAGCCCACATCCACCGGGGACAGCCCCGGACCGGCCGCCGCCGTATGGGCGGCCAGTGCACGGGCCTGGCCGCGCAGCGCCGCCGCGCCCCGCGCGGACAGCACCCACGGCACCACGTCCGCGTCACGGGCGCCACCGCCGTCGGTGGTGCCCGCCACCGACTCGGTGAACTCCTCAAGAATCACATGGGCGTTGGTGCCGCTGGCGCTGAACGAGGACACACCGGCCCGCCGCGGCCGGTCCACCCGCGGCCACTCCATCCGCTCGGTCAGCAGCCGCACCGCGCCCTTGCGCCAGTGCACCAGCCGGGTCGGCCGGTCGATGTGGAGCGAGCGCGGCAGCACGCCCCGGCGCATCGCCAGCACCATCTTGATCACACCGGCCATTCCGGCGGCGGCCTGCGTATGGCCGATGTTCGACTTGATGGATCCCAGCAGCAGCGGCCGGTCGTCCGGACGGTCCTGCCCGTACGTGGCGAGCAGCGCCTGGAGCTCGATGGAGTCGCCGAAGGCGGTGCCCGTGCCATGCGCCTCCACCGCGTCCACGTCCCCGGTGGACAGCCGGGCGTTCGCCAGCGCGTCGCGGATCAGCTGCTGCTGAGCGGGGCCGTTGGGGGCGGCCATGCCCGTACTGGCACCGTCCTGGTTGATGGCCGAACCGCGGATCACGGCCAGCACCGGGTGGCCAGCACGCCGCGCGTCCGACAGCCGCTCCAGCAGCAGCAGACCGGCGCCCTCCCCGTACACCATGCCGTCGGCGGCGTCCGCGAACGACCGGCACCGAACACCCGGCGACAACTGGCGCTGGCTGGACGCCACTTGGAACACGCTCGCGGTGTACATGATGGCGGCGCCACCGGCCAGCGCCAGCGTGCATTCGCGCCGCCGTAGTGCCCCGGCCGCCAGGTGCATCGCCACCAGCGACGATGAACACGCCGTGTCCAAGGAGACCGCCGCGCCCCGCAGACCGAGGGTGAACGCCACCCGGCCCGAGGACACACTGCCCGCGTTGCCGTTGCCCACATGACCCAGCAGACCCTCGGGGATCTCATCCAGACGCGAGGCGTAGTCGTGGTACATCACCCCCGTATAGACGCCGGTCCTGCTGCCCCGCAGGGTGTGCGGATCGATACCGGCGCTCTCCACCGCCTCCCACGCCAGCTCCAGCAGCATCCGCTGCTGCGGCTCGATGGCCGCCGCCTCCCGGGCGCCGATGCCGAAGAACTCCGCGTCGAAGTCGGCCGCGTCATGGACGAAGCCACCGGCCCGGACGTACGAGGTGCCGTGGTGCTCCGGATCGGGGTGGTAGAGGTTCTCCAGGTCCCAGCCCCGGTCGGTGGGGAAGCTGGAGACGGCGTCCCGCCCGTCGGCCACCAGATCCCACAGCTGGGCCGGGGTGCGCACCCCACCGGGGAAGCGGCAGGCCATGCCGACGATGGCGATCGGCTCCTCAAGGTCCGCCTGGACCTCCCGCAGCCGCTGCCGGGTCTCGTGGAGCTCGGCGGTGGTCCACTTGAGATAGTCGACGAGCTTTTCCTCGCTGCTCATGAGCCGCCCGCACCCACGGTGCTGCGCGGGCTCAGACCCACCAGCGCCAGCTCATCGGCGGTCAGCGGCGGCTCGGAGAGCTCCGGGAGGACCCGGTCCTTCTGCATCAGCGACAGGAAGCGGCTGGACGCCAGCTCGGACTGCGGGGCGGTGAGGCTGATGACATCGGTCACCACATCACACACCGCCGAGGAGCGGATCGACCGGTCGGCGATCAGATCGGAGAACCGCTGCCGCGCCACGGCGCCGCCCGTCAGCCGTGGATCCGTCGTGTTCATCCGACAGTTGACGTACTCCACGTCCTTGGACGCGGCCATGATCCAGGGGTCGTCCACGGTGGCGCTGATCGCCCGCTGGGCCCGGTGCGCCGTGAACCCGGCGGTCCGCTGCGCCGTGCCCCCGGCGCTCCCGGCCCGCTGGAGCGCGGTGTCCAGCGCGGCGGCCGCGCGAGCCGCGGAGCTCATGCCATGGCCGTAGATCGGGTTGAACGCGGCCAGCGCGTCCCCGAGCACCAGCAGCCCCTCCGGCCAGATGTCCAGTCGCTCCGGATACAGCCGCCGGTTGGCGCCGACCCGGGAGACGGCCACCGAGGTCAGCGGCTTCGCGAGCGCGATGAGATCGGCCACCAGCGGATGGCGCAGTGTGCGCGCGTAGGGCAGGAACTCGTCGTCGCGGGCGGGCAGTCCGGCGCCCCGGGTGCACGACAGGGTCACCATCCAGGTGCCGTCCTCCTGCGGATACACCACCCCGAACCGGCCCGGCTCGCGCAGCCGGTGGTCGGCGGCCACGTTGACGGCGGGGAATCCGGCAGCGGCGCCCGGCGGGCCCTGGTACACACGGGTGGCGTAGGCAATGCCCGCGTCGACGACGTCCTCCTCAAGCGGCGGCACCTCCAGCGCCGACAGCCAGTGCCGGAGCCGGGAACCCCGCCCGGAGGCGTCGACCACCAGATCGGCCTCCAGGGATTCGCCCGCCCCGGTGTCCATGTCGCGCACCCGAACCCCGGTGACGCGTTTGGCGTCGCCGACCAGATCGAGGATTTCGGTGCGCTGGCGTACGGCGATCCGCCCGGTGGCGAGCACCCGGTCGCGGACCTTCCAGTCCAGGAACGGGCGGGTGCACATCAGGGCGTACTGCCGCGGTGGGAAGCGGTGCTGCCAGCCGTGGGACGTCAAGGTCACCAGGTCCTGATGGAATCCGATCCGGCGGGCGCCCGCGTCCAGCAGCTGGTCGACCATGCCGGGCAGCAGCGTGTCCACGATGCGCGCACCGCTGGACCACAGCACATGGACATGGCGCCCCTGCGGCGACCCCTTGCGGTGCCGGGGGCCGTCGGGGAGCACATCGCGCTCCACGACGGTGACGCGCTCCAGGTGGCGGGACAGCACATGGGCAGCCAGCATCCCCGCCCAGCCCCCGCCCAGAACGATTGCGTGTGTGGGTTCGGTCATGGTTTTCGCTCTCGTCCCTTCACCGCTCACGGCTTTCCCGTCGGAGCGGGGCTGCCCTTGGCCCGGACCATCTTGGCGAGGTTCTGGGTGACCGCCATGAAGTGCGCGACACCGGTGAGTTCGGGACCGTCACCCACTTTCGTATCCGTGATGCCCCAGAACGCCTGGGCGTGGTGGACCAGACCGTCATCGCCGAGTTCGATCACACCGATGATGCTGAACGTGAGTTTGGTCGGCGCGTACACCGTGACCGTGGTCGGCACCGCCACCCTGCGGCCGTCCATGGAAGTGACCGGACGGCCCGGGACCTCATGCACCCGGCATTCGATGGACCAGGCGATGTGTTCGCGAAGCGCGTCCTTTCCGACGAGCGGGGGCGCGCCGACCGGATCCTCGAAGACGATGTCGTCCGAGAACAGCTCCAATACGGCCTCGACATCACCCTCGTTCATGCGCCGCGCGTATTCCAGCGCCATCCTCTTGAGGGTCGCCTCATCGGCCATGAACGCCTCCAGTGCGGTGCGGGGGTCGAGGGGAATCAGCCGGAGACACCAATGTCCGACCTCCCCCAGAACATCTGCAGCTCCTGAATGAGGCCACCGGCCCCCGCGCGCACCATCAGCACGTAGTCCCAGGTGATACGGGAGTTCTCCGGGGCGTCCGGGGCCGTCAGCCAGCCGCGCTCGGCGAAGCCGGGGCCTTTGGGCAGATAGTCCATGGTGGCCGTCACCGGCACCAGGACATGCGCACCGTCCTGCCCCGCGACCGGCTCTCCGGGAATCTCGGAGATACCCGCCGCGGCGAGCTCCTCGACATGCGCACGAAGGGCGTCCCGCCCGGTCCTCCGCCCCGATCCGACCGGATCCTCGAATGTGACCGCGTCCGCGTAGAGTGCGAGGAGCCCATCGATATCCGCGGCGTTCATCAGGCGGCTGTGCTCGAGAATGAGCTTCTTCCGGCTGCGCTCATCAATCACCGTGTGCCTCCATGTCAATCACCGTGTGCCCCCATGTGCGTGCTCTCCGTCGCTTTCGCCACGGCCCAGGTCCTGGTCGATGAACTGGAAGATCTCGTCGGCCGTGGCGTCCTGAATACGGCCCGCCGCTTGGCCTTCCTCCGTCCCGCCGCCGTGCAGGGCGGCCAGTTTCGACAGCGTGGACTGAAGGCGCTTCAGCAGCGCCTCATGCGCCGTCTCGTCTTCAGCCACGGAAAGCAGCGCGCTTTCCAGCTTGTCGATGTCGCCCAGCACGGAGGGAAGGGGGTCCAAATCCTCGGGCGCCAATTCCGCGTGCAGGTGGGCGGCGAGCGCGGCCGGGCTCGGGTGGTCGAAAATGAGGGTGGTGGTCAGCCGCAGCCCGGTCGCGGCCGTCAGTCGGTTCCGCAGTTCGATCGCGGTCAGCGAGTCGAAACCGAGCTCCAGGAAGCCTCGCTCGGTCTGGATCCGCCCCGGGTCGGGGTGGCCCAGGGCCGCCGCGGCATGGGTGAGGACCAGCTGGAGCAGCGTACGGCGCTGCTCCTCCACCGGCAGCGCGGCCAGATGACCGGCCCAGTCGGTGTGCGGCCGGGCCGTGGCCGCCGTACGCCGGGCCGTACCGCCAGCGGTGAGCGCCCGCAGCGGGGCGGGCAGGGTGAGCGCAGGCTGGTCTGCCAGGGCCCGTACGTCCAGGTCGATGGCGATCAGCTGGTGGTGGCCGTGGCGCACGGCGGCGTCCAGCAGCCCCAGCGCCCGCTCGCTGGACATCGCCCCGATGCCCGACCGGCTCATCTTGGCCCGGTCCGCCTCCCCCAGATGCCCGGTCATCCCGCTGGCGTCCGCCCACAGGCCCCACGCCACCGAAAGCCCCGGCAGGCCGAGGGCGCGGCGCCGAGCGGCCAGGGCGTCACAATAGGCGTTCGCCGCGGCGTAGTTGGACTGCCCGGAGGCGCCGAGCGTGCCCGCCGTGGAGGAGAACATCACAAACAGGGACAGCGGCAGGTCTGCCGTCGCGGCGTGCAGATGGGCCGCGGCCGAGGCCTTCGGACGCCACACCCGCGCCAGCCGCTCCGGGGTCTGGGCGGTGAGGACGGCGTCGTCCAGCGCTCCGGCCGCGTGCACCACACCGGTCAGCGGATGCGTGGGATCGACCCCGGACACCAGATCGCCCACCGCGTCCGGGTCGGTGACATCGGCTGCGGAGATGCGTACTTGAGCTCCCAACTCGGTGAGCCGAGCGGAGAGTTCGGCCGCACCGGCAGCCTCCGCGCCGCTTCGGCTCACCAGCAGCAGATGCCTGACGCCCCATGTGCGCACCAGGTGTTCGGCGACCAGAGCGCCCAGGGTGCCTGTGCCACCGGTGATCAGCACGGTGCCGTCGGCGCCGAGTCCGGTGGTCCGCTCTTCGTCCTGCCCGTCGACGGCGGGGCTGGGCGTGGCCGTCGCGCGGACCATGCGGGGGACCAGCACCCGGTCGTCCCGCACCGCCACTTGGGGCTCATGTGCGCCGATCGCGCGGACTACGGCCGCCGCGAGACCTTCGCGGTTCTCATAGCCCTCGCGATCTTCGCGGTCCTTGTGGTCGTCGCGGTAGCCGTAGCCCTCAGCGAGGTCGAGCAGCACAAACCGGCCCGGGTTCTCCGACTGGGCGCTGCGGATCAGCCCCCACGCCCCGGCACCGGACGGGTCCAGTGTGATGTGGTGGGTGTCGTCGGCGTTGTCGGTGTTGTTGCCCGGACGGCCCGCCGCCACCGCGCCCCGTGTGACGACCACCAGCCACGTATCGGCCAGCGCCGGGCGCCGCAGCCAGGACTGCACCAGCGCCAGCAACTCCCCGGTCGCCCCCAGCCCGTCCCCGTGGCCACCCTCGGCGGCGTGCGGATGGACCAGGACGACGGCGGGGGCGGGCTGGCCCGCCTCGACGGCGGCGATCACCGCCTCAAGGTCCGGGTGGCACGCCACCGCGTCCCCCATGCCTGCCTGCAGCGGTTCCGCCAGCCCCAGCCGGTCCTCACCCAGCACCACCCAACCGCCGTCGCCGACCACCGAGCTGGCGGACGGCGCGGTGGCCGGAGCGGGCAGCGGCGTCCAGTCCAGGGTGAACAGCCCGTCCACGGCACGGGCAGCCGTGCGCAGCCGGTCCGTCGTGGCCGGACGGGTCACGAGGGAGTCGACCGTCAGCACCGGCGCGCCCACCGTGTCCGCCACCGTCAGCCGCAGCGACTGCCGTTCCTCGTCCCGCGACAGCCGGACCCGTACGGTGGCCGCCTCCGTGGCCCACAGCGACACGCCGTTCCAGGCGAACGGCAACCACACCTGGCCGTCGTCCTCCTGGCCCTCGGGCCGGTCCATCAGCAGCGACGGATGCAGCGCCGCGTCCAACAGCACCGGATGGATGCCGAATCCGTTCCGGCTCCCTGCGGCGTCGGGCAGCGCCACCTCGGCGAGGACATCCCCGCCCAGGTGCCACGCGGCCGTCAGCCCCTGGTACGCCGGGCCGTAGCCGTACCCCGCCGCCCTCACCCGCTCGTAGAAGGCGCCGACGTCCAGCGGCTCCGCGCCCGGTGGCGGCCAGGCCCCGCCCAGGCCCTCCACCGGCGCGGGAGTCTCGGGCGCTGGCGCGAGCACGCCCACCGCATGACACACCCACCCCGCGTCAGCACCTGAACCCGGGCTCAGATGAAGGCCATGGGGGTGGTCCGGGCGCGAGTACATCCGTACCTCACGGCGCCCGTCCTCCGCCGCGGCATCCACCACCACCTGCACCCGCAGTCCACCGGACTCGGGCAGCGCCAGCGGAACCCGCAGCGCCAGCTCCTCCACCCCGCCACAACCGACCTCGTCGGCCGCTCGCAGCGCCCACTCCACCAGCACCGCGCCCGGCGCCAGCACGGCACCCGCCACCACATGCTCGGCGAGCCATGGATGGGACCGTGTGCAGATCCGGCCGGTGAGCACATGAGCGGCGCCGTCGGCGACTTCCACGGCGGCGGCGAGCAGTGGATGCCCGGCGGCCGTAAGACCCAGATCGGCGGGATCGCCACCCGGCCCGCCCGCTCCGTCCAGCCAGTACCGCTCGCGCTGGAAGGCGTAGGTGGGCAGGTCGATGACGCGGGGTGCGGGGTCGGTGGAGAACCAGCGGGTCCAGTCGACCTCGACCCCGGCGGTGAACGCCTGCGCCACCGACCGCGCCAGCTGAGCCGTGCCACCGTGGTCGCGCCGCAGGGTCGGGATGGTGACCGCCTCGACCCCCGCCTCCTCGATGCTCTCCTGTATGCCGATGGTGAGGACGGGGTGGGTGCTGGCTTCGATGAATACGCGGTGGCCGTCGTGGAGGAGTGCTTGTACGGCGTCGGCGAAGCGCACTCGTTGGCGGAGGTTCTTGACCCAGTACGCGGTGTCGAGTTCGCTGGTGTCCATGCGGGCGCCGGTGACCGTCGAGTAGAACGCCACCTGGCCCGGCACCGGTTCGGCCCCGGCCAGGAGCTCGTACAACTCCTCCGTGATGTCGTCGACTTGGGGGCTGTGGGAGGCGTAGTCGACGTCGATGAGTCGGGCTCGGTGGCCTGCTTGTTCGCAGGCGGTGATGGTGTGGGCGACTTGGTCCGGGGGCCCGGAGATGACGGTGGATCCGGGGCCGTTGACGGCGGCTACACCCACCCCCTTGGCACCGTCGCCGAGTTTGGTGAGGAGTTCTTCGGTGTGGGTTTGGTTGAGGGTGAGGGAGGCCATGGTGCCGTGGCCGGTGAGGTGGCGGAGGGCGTGGGCGCGGAGGGTGACGATGCGGGCGCCTTCGTCGAGGGAGAGGGCTCCGGCGATGCAGGCGGCGGCGATTTCGCCTTGGCTGTGGCCGATGACGGCGGTGGGGGTGACGCCGTGGTGGTCCCATACGGCGGCCAGGGAGACCATGACGGCCCACAGGACGGGTTGGATGACGTCGACGCGGGCGAGGTCGGCGGCGTCTACTCCGCCGCGCAGGACGTCGGTCAGGGACCAGTCCACATATGGGGTGAGGGCCTGTTGGCATTCGGCTACCCGGGCGGCGAAGACCGGAGAAGTGTCGAGGAGTCCTGCGCCCATGCCGAGCCATTGGGAGCCCTGGCCGGGGAAGACCAGTACCGGGCCCATACCGCCCGCGGTGGTGGTGACGCTTGCTTGGATGACGGTGGGGTGGGTGGTGCCGGTGGCGAGTGCGTTGAGTCCGGTCAGGAGTTCGTCGCGGTGTTGGCCGATGATGACGGCGCGGTGGTCGAAGACGGACCGGGTGGTGATCAGTGACCAGCCGACCTCGGCCGGTGATGCCTCGGGGTCG
>NZ_LAKD02000073.1 GCF_000968685.2 Streptomyces antioxidans | reverse complement strand
TTTCCCCTCCCCGCCCCTTCCCGATACCAGGGGCTCCGCCCCTGGACCCCGACACCCGCGGCCGAGCCGAACGAAAGGCCGGAGCCCCGACCCGGGGGCTGGAGGCCGGAGCGCCCGTGCAAGGACTGGGACGGCCCCCAGCCCGGAGGCTGAGTCGCAGCCCCCGCCCAAGCGCTGGGACCAAGCCCCCACCCAGAGGCTGAGGCACACCTCCGATCCGGGGATTGAGACGGAGCCCCACCCGAAAACGGGGGACCAAGCCCCCGCCCGAGGACGGGGACGAAGCGCCGATCCGAGGAGTGCTACGAACCCCCAGCCCAAAGGCTGAGGCAGAACCCCGGCCCGGAGGGCTGGGACGAACCGCCAGCCCGGAACCAGAGGCAAAGCCTCCACCCGAAGGCCGGGACGGACCCCAACCCGGGAGCCGAGGCAGAGCCCCCACCCGCAGACTGGGACGAGGCCCCGGTCTGGGGACTGGGCCGGAACCCAAGCCCGAAGGCTAAGACGCAATCCCGGCCCAGAGACCAGACGAAACCCCGCCCACAGGCTGAAGCCCAGCCCCAGCCCTGGGGCCGAGGCAGAGCCCCCACCCGCAGACTGAGGCACAGCCCCAGTCTGGGGACTGGGCCGGAACCCAAGCCCGAAGGCTAAGACGCAATCCCGGCCCAGAGACCAGACGAAACCCCGCCCACAGGCTGAAGCCCAGCCCCAGCCCTGGGGCCGAGGCAGAGCCCCCACCCGCAGACTGGGACGGAGCCCCGGTCTGGGGACTGGGCCGGAACCCAAGCCCGAAGGCTAAGACGCAATCCCGGCCCAGAGACCAGACGAAACCCCGCCCACAGGCTGAGGCACAGCCCCAGGCCGAGGGGCGGGACGAACACCCAGCCCGAAGACTGGGACGAAGCACCGATCCGAGAGGTGGGACGGGCCTCAACCCGGGGGCCGAGGCGGAGCCACCGCCCAGAGGGCGGGACGGACCCCGGCCCACGGGGTGAGGCGGAGCCCCTGCCCGGAGGTCCAGCCTCAGTCCGGGGGTTGAGGAGCCACCGCCCGAGAACCGAGGTGGGGCCCTCCGCCCAAGGGGCGAGGCGGAGTCGCTGGTCGGGGGCTGGGGCGGAGCCCCGGTTTCGGGGAGGGGCGGGGTGGGGAACAGGTCGCCGCAGGTGCGGTCTAGGCGGCGCGGCGGGCCCGGCCCCCGTGGTTGCGGATGATCTCCGCGTAGCGGTGACCGGTGCCCTTGATGGTGCGGGTCTGGGTGCGGTAGTCGACGTGGACGAGGCCGAAGCGCTTGTCGTAGCCGTACGCCCACTCGAAGTTGTCCAGAAGCGACCAGGCGAAGTACCCGGCCAGCGGGGCGCCCTTGCGGGCCGCCGAGGCGCAGGCCGCGAGGTGCTGGACGAGGTAGTCCTGGCGCTCGGGGTCGTCCACGGTCCCGTCCGGGCGTACCACGTCGGGGTAGGCGGAGCCGTTCTCGGTGACGTACAGCTTGCGGGCGCCGTATTCCTCGGTCAGCCGCAGCAGCAGGGTTTCGATGCCGGAGGCGTCGACCTCCCAGTCCATGCCGGTGCGGGGGACGTCCGGGCGGCGGATGGCGCGGGCGTGGGGGACCGGTCCCGTGGGATCGTCGGTGACGGTGGCCGGGAAGTAGTAGTTCAGGCCCAGCCAGTCCAGGGGTGCGGCGATGGTGTCCAGGTCGCCGGGGCGTTCCGGCAGTTCGGCCCCGTACGCCCCGTACACCTCCCGCATGTCCGCGGGGAAGCCGCGGCCGTGCACCGGGTCCAGCCACCAGCGGTTGGTGTGGCCGTCCTCGCGCCGCGCGGCGGCCTGGTCCTCCGGCCGGTCGCTGGCCGCCTGCACGGTGTTGAGGTTGTTGACGATGCCGACCTCGGCACGTGGCGCGGCGGCCCGGATCGCCTGGGCGGCGAGGCCGTGGCCGAGGAGCAGGTGGTAGGAGGCGCGGACCGCCGCGGTCAGATCGGTGAGCCCGGGCGCCATCACGCCTTGGAGGTGGCCGATCCAGGCCGAGCACAGCGGCTCGTTGAGAGTGGTCCAGTGGTGCACCCGGTCGCCGAGGCGTTCGGCCACCACCGAGGCGTACGCGGCGAAGTGTTCGGCGGTGTCGCGCTCGGGCCAGCCGCCCCGGTCCTGGAGCACCTGGGGCAGGTCCCAGTGGTAGAGGGTGACGGACGGGGTGATGCCCGCCTCCAGCAGGCCGTCGATCAGCTCGTCGTAGAAGGCCAGCCCCTTGGCGTTGACCGGGCCGCCGCAGCCCGGCACCACCCGTGGCCAGGCGACGGACAGCCGGTAGGCGTTGGTGCCGAGCTGCTTCATCAGCCCGATGTCCTGGCGCCAGCGGTGGTAGTGGTCGCAGGCCACATCGCCGTGGTCATCGCCCGCGATCTTGCCGGGGGTGTGCGCGAAGGTGTCCCAGATCGAGGGCGACCGTCCGTCCTCGGCGACGGCTCCCTCGACCTGGTAGGCGGAGGTGGCCGTGCCCCACAGGAAGTCATCCGGGAAGGCCGTGAGGTCAAGGAGTTCGGACACGGACACGTACGTCCTTTCAGAGAGGGGAAGGCCGGTCACTTCACGGCTCCGGCGGTGAGTCCGGCCACGAGATAGCGCTGCAGCAGCAGGAAGCCCGCGACCACGGGGACACTGACGACGAGCGAGGCGGCCATGACCTGGTTCCAGTACACCTCGGTCTGGGTGGCGTAGCCCTGGAGGCCCACGGCGAGGGTGCGGGTGGTGTCATTGGTCATCACCGATGCGAAGAGCACCTCGCCCCAGGCGGTCATGAACGCGTAGACGGCGACGGCGACGATGCCGGGGATCGCGGCCGGGACGACGACCCGGAACAGCGCGCCCAGCGGTCCGCAGCCGTCGACCAGCGCCGCTTCGTCCAGATCGCGTGGCACCGAGTCGAAGTACCCGATGAGCATCCAGATCGAGAACGGCAGCGAGAAGGTGAGATAGGTGAGGATGAGGCCGCCCCTGGATCCGAAGAGGGCGATGCCGGTGGCGTTGCCGATGTTCACGTAGATGAGGAACAGCGGCAGCAGGAAGAGGATCCCGGGAAACATCTGGGTGGACAGGACGGTGACGGTGAACACCCGCTTGCCCCGGAAGCGGTACCGGCTGACCGCGTACGCGGCGAAGACGGCGATCACCACCGAGCAGACGGTCGCCGCGCCCGCCACGACGGCCGAGTTCATGAAGTACTTGGCGAGCGGGACCGTCGACCAGATGTCGATGTAGGGGCGGATGGTCAGCCCGCTGGGCAGCCAGCGGAACGTCCCCGAGACGTCCTCCAGTGGTTTCAGGGAGCTGGAGACCATGACGTACACCGGCAGCAGCACGAACCCGGTGAGCAGGGTGAGGAAGATCCGGCGGGCCCAGAGGAAGGACCGGGGAGCGGCCATCGGTGAACGGGGCTGCCCCGGGGAGGTGCTCAGCGCTCCGCTGGACATGCCCTGACCTGCCGTTGATCGTCCGCGGCGCCGTCGTGGCTGGTCGCGCAGTTCCCCGCGCCCCTTCGGGGCGCCACCGAACCGCAGCCGACTTCCGCCGATTCGCTCAGGCATCGGCCCTCTTCCTCTCTCGGGAGGTCAGCAGGAGGTACAGGCCCGTCACCACGAGCAGGAAGAGCAGTAGCAGGACGGACATGGCGGACCCGGTGCCGAAGTTCCAGGTGGCGAACGTCGTCTGGTAGACGTGGATCGAGATGAGGTCCGCGGCCTCCGGCGCTGCCTTGCCGAACAGCACATACGGGGTGTTGAAGTCGTTGAAGGTCCACAGGAACAGCACCAGTACCAGCACCTGGTTGACCGGCCGCAGCGAGGGCAGGGTGATGCGGCGGATCTGCTGCCACATTCCGGCGCCGTCGAGGGCGGCGGCCTCGTAGAGCTCCCTGGGGATGTTCTGCAGTCCGGCCATGATGACGAGGAAGGCGAACGGCCAGCCCTTCCACACCGAGACGGTGAGCAGCGCGAAGAAGCTGTTGTCGCCGATGAGCCAGAACGAGGGCTTGTCGGTGAGGCCCAGCTGGTCGTGGAGGACGTGGTTCACCAGCCCGTTGTCGTGCTGGAACATGAACGCCCAGGTGATGACGGCCGTGTAGACGGGCAGGGCGTACGGGACCAGGAACAGGGTGCGCAGCACACCCCGCCCGCGGAAGGTGTCCTGGAGGAAGATGGCGGTGGCGGTGCCCAGCAGCCAGCACAGTCCGACCGACAGCACGGTGAAGCCGCAGGTGACCCAGAACGAGTGGAGCAGCGCCTCACCGGCCGGCGCGTTGATGTCCACCGAGATCTGGTAGTTGTCGAATCCGGACCAGGCGGCGGCGCTCCAGTCCCGGATGGAGAACCGGGTGAGCGCCTTGAAGCTCATCAGGATGCCCATCACCATCGGCACCAGATGGACCAGGAGCTCGAGGAGCAGGGCGGGCAGGAGCAGCAGATACGGCAGTCCGATGCGGCGGATCCGCCCGGGGCGGCGCGGGCCTCGCGCCGCCCCGGGGGTACTCCCCGACACGGTCCGCCGGTCTGCCTCAGCGGTGGCGGTCGTGGTGGTCATGGGGTGTCCGCGCTCACTTCGCCGGCATCTGCTGCTGGGCCTTCTCCAGCTTGGCCTTCACCGATGCGGTGGTCACCGCGCGCCCGGCGGCGGCGTCCGCGAACAGCTCCTTGACGGCCGTGCCCACGGACGTCTCGAACTGCGACTCGTCGGCCACCTGCGGCAGCGCCTCGGCGCTCTTGGCGAGGGTGTCCCGCAGGGCGGCGGTCGCCTGGGTGTTGAACGCGGGATCGGACTGGGCGGCCTTGACCGGCGGGATGGAGCCGTACGCCTTGTTGAGGGTCTTCTGTTCCGCGTCGCTGGTCATGAACTTCACGAACTTCAGGGCGCCGTCGTGGTTGTCGGTGTTCTTGAAGACGGCCAGGTTGATGCCGGCGACCATCGAGTTGACGGCGGTGCCGGTGCCCGGGGTGCCGGAGCGTACGGGCGCCGGGACCACGCCCCACTCGTCGTCCTTCATGCCCAGGGAGGCGAAGGTGGCGGAGGCGGTCTGCCACAGGACCATGGCCGTCTTGCCCTTGGCGAAGTCGCTGAGGGACTGGTTCTGCGCGTACTCGGCGTTGCCCGGGGCGATGATCTTGTCCTTCGCCATCAGGTCGACGTACTGCTTGATCGCGGAGACCGCGCCGTCCGAGGTGAAGTCGGGCTTGCCGTCGGCGGTGAAGAAGTCAGCGCCGTGCTGCTTGGCGAAGACGAAGACCTGGTGGATGTTCTCCGAGAGGTTCGCGCCCTCGGCGCCCAGGCCCCATTTGCCGTCCCTGGACAGCTTCTTACCGGTGGCGACGACGTCGTCCCAGGTGGCGGGCGGCTTGGAGATGCCCGCGTCGGCGAACATCTTCTTGTTGTAGTAGAGCGCGTACGCCATCGAGTACAGCGGCACCGCGGCCGGGTCCTCGCCCTTCACCCCGGTCGAGCCGAGGGCGGAGTCCACGAAGCGGTCCTTGCCGCCGATGGTCTTGAAGTTCTTGTCGTCCCACGACAGCAGCGCGCCGGACGCCTGGAGCGAGGCGCTCCAGGTGTTGCCGATGTTCAGCACATCGGGGCCCTGGCCGGACGTGGTGGCGGTGAGGATCCGGTTCAGCAGCTCTGACCAGGGGATGACCTCCAGTTTCACTCTGATCCCGGTCTGATTCTCGAACTTGTCGAGTTCGGGCTTCAGGACCTTCTTGTCCACCGCGACGCTGGCGCCCTGGTTGGAGGCCCAGTACGTGAGCGTCTTCGGCGAGTCGTTGGATCCGCCGCCGCCAGCCGTAGAGGAACCGCCTCCGCAGGCCGAGACGGCGAGGGCGAGTGACAGGGTGACGGCGCCTATGGCCGCGGCTCGGATGCTGCGCATGGCTCCTGGTGTCCCTTCCGGGGTGGTGAATGCCAAGAAGGGCCCGGGTACGTCACCGCGTTCAACTCCCGAAGCCACTCACGGCTTAATTTAGGACGTGAGTTAAACCTCAAGAGAAGGTCGCGTCAAGAGCTCCGACGGAGGTATCTTGCCGCGCGGAGCGCGGAGTTGAGGAGGCCAGGTGGCGGCGAACAACGGCCGTACGGTTCATGACCTGCGGCGCGAGAACCGTGCCGCCGTGCTGCGCCGGTTGTACTTCGACGGGCCGATGAGCCGCTATTCGCTGGCCCCCGCGACCGGGCTGAGTTCAGGTTCCATCAGCAATGTGGTCGCCGAACTGCTCACCGAGGAGCTGGTGGAGGAGGCCGGGAGCGTGGGCTCCGACGGCGGCCGCCCCCGCACCCTGCTGCGGATCGCCCCGCACAGCGGCCACATGATCGGCGTGGACGTGGGCGAGACCCGGGTCCGGGTCGAGCTGTTCGATCTCGCACTGGCCGAACGGGCGCATGCGGACCGGCCGTTGCCCACGCGCGGCGCCGGGCACCGGGACCGCTACGACAGCGCGCTGATCGCGGACCATATCCGGGACGGCATCGCCGAGGTCCTGGAGGCGGCCGGGCTCTCCCCCGATCGGCTCCTCGGCGTCGGCATCGGCGTCCCCGGCATCGTCGAGCACTCCGGGGAGGGCGGTGCGGAGGACGGCGGTGCGGTGGTGCACTGCCAGCCGATCGGCTGGGAGGCGGTCCCGCTGGAGCGGATGCTGCGCCTGCCGGGCCATCTGCCCCCTCAGGTCCCGTACTTCATCGAGAACGGCGCCAAGACGCTGGGGCAGGCCGAGATGTGGTTCGGCGCCGGGCGCGGGGCCCGCAACGCGGTGGTGGTGCTCTTCGGATCGGGCGTCGGCGCGTGCGTCGTCACCGACGACGTCGAGCACGGCCGGGCGGTGGAGTGGGGCCATCTCACGGTGCGGGTACGGGGCCGCCGTTGCCGCTGCGGGGCGCTGGGGTGCCTGGAGGCCTACGCGGGCGCGGAAGCGCTGCTGGAGCGCTGGCAGGAGGCGGGCGGGCGGCCGCCGTCCGACACCGACGAGGAGACCGCCCTGACGGCGATGCTGGCCGCCGCCTACCCCGAGGACGGTGGCGAGCCGGACCCGGTGGCGGGCGCCGTCCTCGCCGAGACCGCGGAGTACCTGGGCGCGGGGCTGTCCGACCTGATCAACCTCTTCCAGCCCGAGCGCATCCTGGTCGGCGGCTGGGCCGGGCTCCAGCTCGGCTCGCGCTTCCTGGACTCGGTGCGCGGCCACGCGCTCTCCTACGCGCTGCCGTACCCGTCCGGACGCGTGGGCATCGACCTGGGGGCGCTGGGGCCGGACGCGGTGACGGTGGGCGCGGCGATCCTGCCGCTCGCCGACTTCTTCGCCCGCGGTGGGCGCCCCCTGCCCACCGGGCCCTCACCGGAGCCGTCCCCGGCGTGGCGCACCACCTTGGGCACGCGGCTGGCGTAGGGGCGAGGGACGGGTGGCGTGGGGGTGCGCCCCCTCCCGTGCCGCTACGCCGACTCCCGTACCACCAGCTCCGGTTCGAAGAGGACCGCGACCGGGTCGGTGCGCAGGCCCCGGACGTGTTCGTCGAGCAGCCGGGCCATCGCCGCCGCCATGTCCTCCACCGGCTGGCGCACCGAGGTCAGCGGCGGTCGGCAGGTGGCGGCCACGCTGGAGTCGTCGAAGCCGACGACCGCGACATCGTCGGGCACCCGCCGACCGCGCTCCCTCAGCACCTGGCAGACTCCCTGGGCCATCAGGTCGTTGGCCGCGAACACCCCCTCCACATCGGGGTGTTCGGCGAGCAGCGCGGTCATCGCGGCCACCCCGCTGTCCAGGGTGAAGCCGCCCTCGGCCACCGGAACGTAACGATGGCCACCGCGGGCCATGGTGTCGCGGAACCCGGCGAGCCGCTCCTGGCTCGCCGCCACGGCCCACGGCCCCGACACGGTGGCCACCTTCCGGCACCCCCGGGCCAGCAGCCGCTCGGCGGCGATGCGGCCACCGTCCCAGTGCGCCAGGTCGACATGGCTCAGCGCCACCGGCCGCACGGGCCGGGCGAACAGCACGGCGGGCAGTCCGGCATCGGCCAGCAGCGCGGGCAGTGGATCGTCGGGGTGGGTGGACACCACGAGGGCCCCGTCCGCGTTCCCCTGCCGCAGGTACCGCACCACTTCCTGGCGGGCCCCGGGGGACTCGGCGAACATCAGCACCGGGTGCATCGAGCGCGGGCGCAGGAATCCCATCGCGCCACCGACCACCCGGCCGAAGAACGGATCGGCGAACACCCGCGCCGCGAAGGCGTTCTGCTCCTCCTCGGAGGTGTCCCCGGCCCCGGAGACGACGAGCGCCACGGTGCCCGTGCGCCGGGTCACCAGCGATCTGGCCGCCCGGTTGGGCGCGTAGCCGGTCCTCTCGATCGCCAGGCGGACCAGGTCCTGGATGGCCGGATCCACATTGCGGACGCCATTGACGACCCGGGACACGGTCGCCCGGGAGACACCGGCCTCCCGGGCGACATCCTCCAAGGTCGGGGCCTGTCGGTTCATGTCCGCACCCTAGTGGCAGCGTGTCCCGAGGGCATAGAGCGCTCTCCCGCCCACCAGCGACCCAGCGACCCAGCGACCCAGCGGCATATTGACGATCAGTGGTTCATTGGCTCTTGGCTCATTGGCTGAGCCAATCATCGACGCATGGCTCAGTGATAGACGCCGAACTCGTAGAGCGAGTAGCCGTAGCCGGTGCCACGTGCCGTGCCGTGGACGCGCACGTAGCGCCCGGTGCCCGAGGCGTCGAAGTCGTCCACACCGCCGTTGCCGTCGGTCACCTCATGGACGGTGCGCCAATTGCTGCCGTCGTCGGAGGTCTGGATGGTGTACGCCTTGGCGTAGGCGGACTCCCACACCAGCTGGACGTGGGTGAAGGAGGTGGACCCGCCGAGGTCCACCTGGAGCCACTGCGGATCGCTCCAGTCGGCGGCCCAGCGGGTGTCCGCCTTGCCGTCCACCGCGTTGGCGGGGGTGCAGGGGCAATCGCCGCTGCCCGTCTGGTACGAGGAGGCGGTGGCGGGCCTGCCGAGGGCCACGTTGGTGCCGTTCACGGCGGGCGGGACGACCCGTATGGAACGGGTCTCGATGCCCACGTTGCCCTTGCCGTCGGTGGCCTTGACGTACACCTTCCACACCCCGGGGCGGTCCGGTGCGGTGAGCTTCAGCCGGCCGCCGCCGAGGTCGGTGGCGGGCAGCGGAATGAGCCCCTTGTCCTTGTCGAGGTACATCGTGCTGCCCAGCACCTGATAGGAAATGGCGTCGCCGTCGGGGTCGGTGGCCTTGACCGCGAGCGTCAGATCGCGGCCCGCCTCCACCTTCGCGGCGTCGCCCTCCACGGCCAGCGAGGAGATGACCGGCGGTGTGTTGTCGCCCGAGGTGTCCGCGCCGTACGCCTTCTTCACCGCGTAGTACGAGAGCCGCTTCTGTCCGGCGGGCAGCAGGTTGAACCACACGCCACCGAAGTCGTCCTCGGTGCCGTAGTGGAACATGGTGGCGCCGAGCGCGACGCCCTTGTGGCCGGTGACGCAGTTCCACGCCTTGCCGTAGCCCTCGGCCTTGGCCTGGTCGGTGGGCTCCTCGGGCACACCGTTGGAGTCGTCGGGGACCTCCCACTCCCCCGCCGGACCGGTCTCGGTGACGATGTACGGCTTGGTGTAACCGCCCTGCTCCCAGGTGGCCTTGATGTCGCATACGGCGTTGTAGGAGTTGACGGCGTACAGATCCAGGTCCGGGGCGTTCTTCTGGTAGTACGGCCATGCGCCGGTCCAGGCGTCGGTGGAGGTCACCGGGTGGTCGGGGTCGATGGCATGGATCTTCTTGGCGATGTCGTTGACGAACGTGGTGTAGGCGTCCCGCTGCTGCTCCAGCTCATCGCCGCTGTAACAGTTCTGGAGGCCGAGCACCGACTCGTTGCCCACGTTCCACATCAGCACGCCCGGGTGGTCCTTGTAGGCGGAGACCCACTTGGTGAACTCGGCGGTCGTCTGATCCTTGTAGGCGGTGTCCGTACGGTAGTTCACACAGCCGCCGCTGCCCGGGCCGCCACCGGGCTGCAGCCAGAATCCGGCGATCACCTTGATGCCGTTGGCGGCGGCCGAGTCGAAGAGGGGGTGGCTGGTGGCGTCGGTGCCCCAGGTGCGGATGGTGTTCACTCCCATCGACCGCAGATCGGGGAGGTAGCGGTCGGCGTCCGCGATGGCGGGGCCCCAGGTCAGGCCCTTGATCTGATACGGCTGGCCATCCACGGTCAGCGCCCAGTCGCCCTGGGCGCCGGTGACCTTGACGACGCTTCCGGCGGCGTGTGCCTGCTGTCCGGGCAGTGCGAGGGCACCGGCGGCGAGCAGACCGGCGGTGAGGGGCGCCGCGATACGGCGCGGGGCGGTACGGATCCGGGTCATGGTGGTGTCTTTCGGTGTGTCGGCGGGGGAGTCGAGTGCGCACGGCCCGGCCACGGCGGTGTGTCCCGCGAGCGGCCGGGCCGCGGTGCTGTGGAGCTACGGCGCTACGACCGCTTCGGCAGCTCGTAGTTCTCGTCGAGGGCCGCTCCGGCCTCGGGGTGGGTCTCGTCATAGCCACGGGCATCGCACTGGAGCGCCCCGACCACGCAGTGGTCGACCAGCGCCGCGAGCGTCGGCGCGTCCCAGGCGTTGAAGAAGTCGTAGTGGAACGACCAGCTGGGACCGCTGGCCAGCTTCGCCCGGGAGAGGTCGCCGTTGACCGGGAAGGCCATCTTGAACTCGATCATTGGCAGTGCCACCGGGTGGTCGGCGGGGCACACATTGTTGTTCGTGCCGGGATTGACCACCGGGTAGGCCATGTGGCCGCGGTGGTCGGGCGTGTCCAGGTAGGTGCCGTCCCAGCAACTGGGCGCCTGGAAACGGATGTTGAGCTGGACATCGTCACGGCTCGGGCAGTCCTTGGGGAACTCGACGTTGAAGTAGCTGTCGCCGCACTCCCAGCCCTCCACGAAGCCGGGGTGACTACGGAACTCCTCCGCGGTCTGCATCGGGTCGCCCACCACGAACCGCAGCCCCTTGGGGAACGGCCGGACACTGGTGTAGTCGGTCACGCCCGCCTTGTAGTAGATGGTTTGCGGGCCGATGGGCAGCACCGGCTTGTCGCCGTTGGAGAGCGTGGGCATCCAGTAGCCCGACTTGTCCCCCGGCGCCTTGCAGGTGGTGCCGCCCGCGTCGAGGGAGGCCGTGGTGCTGGCCGCGTCGGTCGTGGTGTTGCCCATGAAGGTGTGGTCATGGGACGCGCCCGGCTGCTGCGGGTACACGATGGGGTCGTCCGGCTTGGTGTGGCTCACCGAGCAGTTGGCCTGGAACTCGTGGAAGTAGCGGTGGGGCGGCTCCTTCGTGGACGGGGTGACGCCGGTGACCGGCGGGTTCGCGGGAATGTAGCCGTCGCCGTCCGGATCCTCGGGCGAGGAGGCGGTCGACGCCGCCATGGTGTGCCCCGCGCGGGCCGCGTGCCCCTTGTGGGCCGCGTGGGCCGCGTGGGCGGCCGTGACTCCGCCGCCCGCGGACTTCGCCGCGGATGTCTCGGCGCTCATCGCGATACCGCCGAGCCCGAGCGAGGTCAGCAGCAGCGCGCTCGCGATCAGGGTGCCTGAAACGATCTTCGATCTCCGTGCCATGGAGACTCCTGCCACATGGAGAGGGGTGAGGGTGGCCAGGCGGCCGTCACACGGCGAGGACTCGCGACGCCGTGGGTGCGGGCCGGGCCGCCCGCATGACGGGCCGTCACCGGCCCGCGACAACAATGGGAGAGCGCTCTCCGAGATGGGAGTGTCCGGGCGGGGACATAGAGGTGTCAAGGCGTCGAGCGGAAAGGATCAGACATCGACGCCCCTTTCTCTCTTGAACACAACCGTCGCTGGCACGGCGAAGCGCAAATCTCCCCAAGTTCCCCCGAACCATCGGTTCCACCAGGGCAGTTGGCGTTCAAAATGCAACAACATGTAAGGACTGCGGTCACAACTCTTGACGAGTCGTTCACATGGATGAAGCATGCGACGGCAAGAGAGCGCTCCCTCACCCCCCATCCCGTTCATTTACTGAACCAGGAGAGACGCCCCCATGACGCCTTCCCCCTCGTCTTCCTCCTCCGGCCGCCCGGCGGTCGGCCGCCGGGCGGTGCTCGGCGCCGCGGCCGCCGTCGCGTCGGTTCCCGCTCTCGGCGGCCTCGCCACCTCCGCGGCCGCCGCTCCCTCGGGTCGGTCCAAGAGCCCCAAGGCCCTGCCGGGCGGCGGCGATCTGGGCCCGAACGTGATCGTCTTCGACCCGTCCACGCCCGGCATCCAGGCCAAGCTGGACGAGGTGTTCAAGAAGCAGGAGTCGGCCCAGTTCGACACCGGACGCTACGCCCTGCTGTTCAAGCCCGGAAGCTACAGCGGGCTCAACGCCCAGATCGGCTTCTACACCTCCATCGCCGGGCTGGGTCTCTCCCCCGACGACACGACCATCAACGGCGACATCACGGTGGACGCCGGGTGGTTCAACGGCAATGCCACCCAGAACTTCTGGCGCTCGGCGGAGAACCTCGCGGTCGTACCGGTCAACGGCACCAACCGCTGGGCCGTGGCGCAGGCCGCCCCGTTCCGGCGGATGCACGTCCGCGGCGGGCTCAACCTCGCCCCCGACGGCTACGGCTGGGCGAGCGGCGGCTACATCGCGGACAGCCGCATCGACGGCCAGGTCGGACCGTACTCCCAGCAGCAGTGGTACACCCGCGACAGCGCGGTCGGCGGCTGGCTCAACGGCGTGTGGAACATGGTGTTCTCCGGTGTGGAGGGCGCACCCGGGCAGAGCTTCCCCGACCCGCCGTACACCACGCTCGACTCCACCCCGGTCTCCCGGGAGAAGCCCTTCCTGTACCTCGACGGCAGCGACTACCGGGTCTTCCTGCCCGAGAAGCGCACCAACGCCCGCGGGGTCACCTGGGGCAACGGCACGCCCAGAGGGACCTCGCTGCCGCTGTCGCAGTTCTACGTGGCCAAGCCCGGCGTCACCGCCGACACCCTCAACGAGGCGCTCACCCAGGGGCTGCAACTGCTGCTCACCCCGGGGATCTACCACCTCGACAAGCCGATCCAGGTGAACAAGGCGAACACCGTCGTCCTCGGGCTCGGTTACGCCACGCTCATCCCCGACAACGGCGCCACCGCGCTGAAGGTCGCCGATGTGGACGGGGTGCGGCTGGCCGGTTTCCTCATCGACGCGGGATCGGTCAACTCCGACACGCTGCTCGAGGTCGGTCCTGAGGGGGCCTCGGCCGACCACTCGGGCAACCCCACCACCGTCCAGGACGTGTTCATCCGCATCGGTGGCGCGGGCCCCGGCAAGGCCACCACCAGCATGGTGATCAACAGCCGTCACACCATCGTCGACCACACCTGGGTCTGGCGCGCCGACCACGGCGACGGGGTCGGCTGGGAGACCAACCGCGCCGACTACGGCGTGCGGGTCAACGGGGACGACGTGCTGGCCACGGGGCTGTTCGTGGAACACTTCAACAAGTACGACGTGCAGTGGTTCGGGCAGCGGGGCCGCACCATCTTCTTCCAGAACGAGAAGGCGTACGACGCCCCGAACCAGGCGGCCATCCAGAACGGCTCCATCAAGGGCTACGCCGCCTACAAGGTGGACGATTCGGTGACCACCCACGAGGGATGGGGGCTCGGCAGCTACTGCTACTACAACGTCGACCCGAGCATCGTGCAGCACCACGGCTTCGCCGCGCCGAACGCGTCGGGGGTGAAGTTCCACAATCTGCTGGTGGTCTCGCTCGGCGGCCAGGGCCAGTACGAGCGCGTCATCAATGACACCGGATCTCCCACCTCGGGCACCGACACCGTGCCGTCCACTGTGGTCTCATATCCCTGATCTACGATGCCTCGCGGGTCGGTGCCCCCGGTGAACCGCCCCTCGTCGTGCCGACCGCCCAGGAAGGACCACCACACCATGGCCACCACCCCCGTGCGCGACCGCTCCACGATCATGGTGCTGAACGGGCCGAACCTGAACCTCCTGGGCCGTCGGCAACCCGAGATCTACGGCACCGACACGCTGGCCGACATCGAGAAGCTGGTGGCAGAGACGGCCGCGCCGCACGGTCTGACCACCGACTGCCGGCAGAGCAACCACGAGGGCCAGCTGATCGACTGGGTCCACGAGGCCCGGGAGCGCCACGCGGCCATCATCATCAACCCCGCGGGGTACTCCCACACCTCCGTGGCCCTGCGCGACGCCCTGGCCATCTGCGACGGTCTGCCGATCGTGGAGGTGCACATCTCCAACATCCACCAGCGGGAGCCCTTCCGGCACCACTCCTATGTCTCGGCGCTGGCCAGTGGGGTGATCGCCGGTTGCGGTGTGCAGGGCTACGCGTTCGCCGTCGAGCGGGTGGCGGCCCTGCTGACCGCCGCCAGGGCACAGGCGTGAGCACAGGCGCCCGCGCGGTCAGGGCCTGAACAGGGCCTGAGGACCGATCAGGCCCTGACCACGCGGACACCGGCCTCGGTGTACGGAGCGACCAGCTCCTCATCGGCGCCGGTGTCCGTGATCAGCACATCGATCTCGTCCAGTGCGCAGATCCGGGCGAAGGCCCGGCGGCCCAGCTTGGAGCTGTCGGCCACGACCGCCACCCGGGTGGCCCGGCCCGCCATCAGGTGGTTGATGCTGGCCTCCCCCTCATGGTGGGCGGTGGCGCCCTGGACCGTGTCCAGCGCGTCCACGCCGAGGATCGCCAGGTCCAGCGACACCTGGTCCAGCACCCCGGTGGCCAGCGGCCCCATCAGCTCGAAGGACTGCGGACGGGCCACCCCACCGGTGAGGACGATCTTCACCTGGGGTCGCACCGCCAGCTCATTGGCGATGTTCAGGGCGTTGGTGACGACCGTGACGGCCGGACCGCCGCCCGGTGCGGAAAGGTCGCCGCGCAGGGTGAGGGCGCGGGCCACCTCGGTGGTGGTCGTCCCCCCGTTGAGCCCCACGATCGAGCCCGGTTCGGCCAGTCGGGCCGCGGCCACGGCGATGCGCTGCTTCTCCGAGGCGCGCCGGGCGGTCTTGTAGCGCAGCGGCAGGTCGTACGAGAGATTGTGGGCGACCGCGCCGCCGCGGGTGCGCGTCAGCATCTGCTGCTGGGCGAGCTCATCCAGGTCGCGCCGGATGGTCGCGGCGGACACCGCGAGCTCGGCGGCGGCCTCCTCGACATCGATCCTGCCGTCCCTGGCCAGCAGATCCAGCAGGGCGTTCCAGCGCTCGGGCCGTTTCACGCCGATCACCCTACCCCGCTCCCCCGTATGCATCGGCTCTGGACTTCCGTGCGTGATTCTGCGCATTATCTGGCCGTACGAAACAACTCCGTGCATTCATCGACTCCGCGCATTCATACTGCTCGGGTCATCCGTGCGACGAGGGGAGTCCCATGAGCCACACCGAGGCCGAGATCGCGAGCCAGCCCGACTGCTGGCGGCGCGCCATCGCCCTGGCCCGGGAGCCGGAGGGGCCCGTACGGGCGGCGCTGCCCGGGGCGGGCGAGCGGGTCGCCGTGGTCGGCTGCGGCACCTCGTGGTTCATCGCCCAGTCGTACGCGGCGCTGCGCGAGGCGGCGGGCCAGGGCGAGACGGACGCGTTCGCGGCGTCGGAGATGCCGTCCGGCCGCGCCTATGACCGGGTGGTCGCGCTGTCCCGGTCCGGCACCACGACCGAGGTGCTGGAACTGCTGGGCGCGGTGCGCGGCCGGGTGCCCACCACCGTTGTCACGGCGGTCCCCGACTCCCCCGTCGTGGGCGCAGCGGACGCCGCGGTGGTGCTCGACTTCGCCGATGAGCGGTCGGTGGTGCAGACCCGCTGGGCCACCACCGAACTCGCCCTGTTCCGCGCCCAGTTGGGCGAGCCGCTGGACCATCTGGCGGCGGACGGGGAGGCGGCGCTCGCCGAACCGCTGCCCGGGCCGCTCGTGGACGCCGGGCAGTTCACCTTCCTCGGGCGGGGCTGGACCTATGGGGTCGCCCAGGAGGCCGCGCTCAAGATGCGCGAGGCGGCGGGGGCGTGGACCGAGGCGTATCCGGCCAAGGAGTACCGGCACGGCCCGATCAGCGTGACCGGCCCGCGGAGCGTGGTGTGGTGGCTGGGCGAGGGGGCGTCGGACGTGGCGGACGAGGAGATCACCCGCACCGGTGGCCGGGTCGCGGGCCACGGCCGCGATCCGCTGGCCGAGCTGGTGGTGGTGCAGCGGCTCGCGGTGGCGATCGCGGCGGCGTGCGGTCTCGACCCCGACGAGCCGCGTCATCTCACCCGCTCGGTGATCCTCGGCTGAGTCGAGCTGGTCGAGTACGCACGGGTACAGACAGGTACGGGCGGGTACGGGCGGATCGCGGAATACGGCCGGGGCCGTAACACGAAGACGGGCCGTTACCCGGGAACGGGCGGAAGGGAGCCGGTAGATGCCGCTGGTGGCCACCGGGGAGATCGTCGGGGCGGCCGCACGGGCCGGGCTCGGCGCGGGTGCGTTCAACGTCATCCAGATCGAGCACGCCCAGGCCATCGTGGCCGGGGCGGAGGCGGCGGGCGCGCCGGTGATCCTCCAGATCAGCGAGAACGCGGTGCGGTATCACGGCGCCCTGGCCGCCATCGGGCGGGCGACCGTGGAGGTGGCCCGCGCGGCGCGGGTGCCGGTGGCCGTGCACCTTGACCACGCCACCGGGCCGGAGCTGGTGCGGGAGGCGGTGGACCTCGGCTTCGGCTCGGTGATGTTCGACGCCTCGGCACTGGACTACGACGGTAACGTGGCGGCGACCGCCGAGGTGGCGGCCGGTTGCCACGCCCACGGGGTGTGGGTGGAGGCCGAGTTGGGCGAGGTGGGCGGCAAGGACGGCGTCCACGCGCCGGGCGCCAGGACCGAACCGGCCGAGGCCGCCGCCTATGTGGCGGCCACGGGTGTGGACGCGCTCGCGGTCGCGGTGGGCACCTCGCACGCCATGGTGGTCAAGGCCGCGGTGGTGGATCTGCCGCTGGTCGCGGCGTTGCGCGCGGCCGTGCCGGTCCCGCTGGTGCTGCACGGCTCCTCCGGGGTGCCGGAGGCGGATCTGACCCGGGTGGTGGAGGCGGGACTGACGAAGGTGAACATCGCCACCCATCTGAACGTGGCCTACACCCGGGCGATCCGCGACCATCTGGCCGGCCACCCCGAGGTGGTCGACCCCCGCCGGTATGTCGCGGCCGGGCGGGAGGCGGTGGCGCGCGAGGTGACCCGGCTGTTGAAGCTGGTGCGGGCCACGCGCTGAGAGCGCCTGGCGGAACGGCGGAGAACGCCCCGCCGTAACCGGCGAGAGCGCCCCGCCGACCGCACTGAGCGTGCCTGCTGGAAGTTGTTTCGAACGCCGCGGATTCGCGCGGTAACGAGCAATCCACTTCCGCGGGTCGGGTGTATTGACATGCGCTTATCAACTAACCCAAGATGCCCCCGTCGAGGTTAGGAAAGGTTCCTAACAAAGGGGTGTCCTATGCGCAAGCGTTTAGCGTTCGTGCTCGCCGCGGCCGGTCTGCTGGCCGGCTCCGTCACGGCTGGTGCCCATGCCAACACCCGGGGCCCCGCACCGGCCCCCGCGTCCACCAAGGAGGGCACGGTCACCGCGGCACAGCTGCTCGCCAAGGTGCAGAGCTGTTCCCAGATATCCAGTGGCAAGTACCGCACCGACGAGGAGACTTCGGCCACCGTCCCGGTCTGCGGTGCCAATGGGGCGGTCTTCTGGAAGGCCGACATGGACATCGACTGCGACGGCCAGGTGACCTCGCGGTGCAACGGGGACACCGACCCGTGGTTCCAGGACGACACCGCCTTCCACCAGTCGGACGGCAAGCCCCTCGTCGCCGACACCCTGCCGTATGTCGTGGTGCCGAGCCCGAGCTCCACCTGGGACTACCGGCAGGCCGGTATCAAGGGCGGCGGCGTGGTCGCGGTGATCTACAACAACAAGGTCCAGTACGCGGTGGTGGGCGATACCGGGCCCACGGCGATCATCGGTGAGGCGTCCTACGCCACGGCCAACGCGCTCGGCATCGATCCCGACCCGGAGACCGGCGGCGCCGAGTCGGGGGTGACGTACATCCTGTTCAAGGACTCCTCCGTCTCCCCCATCGAGAACCACGACAAGGCCGTGTCGGTCGGCGACGGCCTGGCGAAGCAGTTCGTCCAGAACAACTGACCCGCCACCATCGGAGAACGTGCGGCACGCTCGCACGTTCTCCGATGACTTTCCCGGGGCCGGGCGGTCTGCACCGGTGAACGCCGCGACAGGAGGTGGACGTTGACCGGTCCCGAGCCCGAGAACCCGCCCAAGCGGCCCCCGGCCGTGCTGGTGCTGGCCCAGCCGGTCACCCGCGCCGAGGTGGCGCGGCTGTGCGAACGGCTGTCCACGCTGGCGCGCCGCGCCGGTCCCGGGCCGGTCACCGTGGACGTGGGCGGGGTGGGGCGGCCGGACCTGGCCGTGGTCGAGGCCGTGACCCGGCTGCGGCTGACCGCCGGTCGCCTGGGGCGCGGGATCCAGCTCCGCAACGCCCGCGGCGAGCTGCGGCGGCTGCTCGCCTGGGCGGGGCTGGACGAGGCCCTGACGTCCCCCGCGGCGTTAGACCACGCCCTCGGGGTCGAGCCTGGCGGGGAGACCGAACAGCGGGAAGAGGCGCTCGGTGTCCAGGAAGGAGTTGAGCCCGGTGATCCGGCCCGCTGATATTTCCAGGACCTGGAGCGCCCAGGGTTCATGGCCGCCGTCGGCGCCGCCCGGGCGGTACTGCCCGAAGGCGGGCATGCCGTTGGCCACGGTCGGCACCAGTCGGGAGCCGCGGCAGCCGATGCCATGGCCCAGCAGCCACTGACGGATGTCCTCGTGGCCGCGAAGCCACAGCTCGTACGGCGGCATGGAGAGCGTGGCGTCCTCGTGCAGCAGGGCGGTGAGGGAGCCCAGGTCATAGCGCTCGAAGGCGTCCACATAGCGAGCCAGCAGCGCACGCTGCTCCTCGTCCAGCGGCTTGACCGGGTCGGAGTCGCTGATCCGGCTCGCGGCGAGGGTGCCCCGGGCGCGCTGCAGCGCGCTGTTGACCGATGCGACGGTGGTGTCCAGCAGCTCCGCGACCTCGCTCGCCTTCCACGCCAGCACCTCGCGCAGGATCAGCACCGCCCGCTGGCGGGGTGCCAGATGCTGGAGCGCGGCGATGAACGCGAGCCGCACCGCGTCCCGCTGGGCCGCCACCTCGGCGGGGTCTCCCCCGTCCGGCAGCACCTGGCCGTCCGGGACCGGCCCGATCCAGGTGGCCTCCGGCTGCTCGGCGAGCGCGGCCGGGAACGGGGTGGCCGCGGAGGTCAGATCCATGGGCCGGGCCCGCCGCTTGCTCCCGCTGAGCATGTCCAGGCACACATTGGTGGCGATGCGGTAGAGCCACGACCGCAGCGCGGACCGGCCCTCGAAGCGGTCAAGGCCCCGCCAGGCGCGCACCATCGTCTCCTGCACCGCGTCCTCGGCCTCGAAGGCCGAGCCCAGCATCCGATAGCAGTAACCGGTCAGCTGCGTGCGGTACGGCTCCAGCTGGAGCTCCACACCGGTCGCGCCGCCCACCGCCGCCACATCACTCATCGCCGCACCTCGATCGCTCAGACCGCTCTTCGGAGATCACGCTCTTCGGAGATCACTTAGACCCGCTCTTCGTACTCCCATCGGCGCCAAACCTAGCGGGCCCCACTGACAACGGCGCCGACCTGCGGAAACGACAGACGGCCCGGGGCTCCGGACGGGTGGCTCAGAACGGGTGGCTCAGGACACCGGGCGGGCGCTGATCGCGGCGGCGTGCACCTGATGACCGCCGCTGGCGATCATCCGTACCTCCGCACGGTCGCTGATCTCCGCCCGTACGATGCCGGTGTCGTCCACGTACACGGGGTGGCCGCCCGGGCCGCTGCTCTCCGTGCGATGCACCACGACGACGTCCTCGGCCCCCGGGTCCGGGGCGGTCGTATCCAGGAAGACCAGCTCATACCGCTCTCGGCTCCGCATCACACCCTCCTCCGCACCGACCCGCCCCTGCCATCTCAAACCGGGACATTCAACACTATCGCTCGGGCCGGGCGGCGCAAGAGGTTCGGCTCTCACCGCGGTGCGGCGGCCTCCGGGCCGTCCGCGGCGTCCGTGCGCTCCTCCGTCGCCTCCTCCTCGAGCGGCGTCCGGTCGAGGCGCAGCATCGGCGCGAAGATGGGGCCGAACAGGGTGGCCACGGTGATGGAGCCCAGGGTGATGGCCCAGGCGAACGGGCCGAGCGGGGTGCAGTCGAAGAACTGGCTGACGCCCGGGGTCTGGATGATGGCCGCGAGCACCGCGGCGGAACCCAGCCCGGCGATCAGGACGTGCCGGTCCAGGCCGCCCGTCGTCAGGGTCTGTGCCAGCTGGGTGCCGACCAGGGCGGCGAGCGCCACCGTACTGGCCCGGCGGCCCCGGCCGGTGACCCGGGCGCCGGTCCACGCCAGTCCGGCCCCGGCGGCCGTGATGACGCCCCGCAGCAGCATCTCCTTGGTGAGCGCCGCGCCGAGCGAGCGGCTGGGGCCCTCCTTGAGCAGCCGTTCGCCGGTGTGCCCGGTGGGCTCGCGCACCGCGATGGCGAGCGCGGGCGCGAGATCGGTCAGCAGGTTGACCAGCATGATCTGACGCGCGCTCAGGGGCGTGGTGCCGGTCAGGGCGGAGGTCGCCACGCTGAAGGTGACCTCGCCGAAGTTGCCGCCGATGAGGATGGCGAGGGCGGCGCGGACCGAGGCCCACATGGCGCGCCCCTCCATCAGGGCCGAGACGATGGTCTCCAGGCGGTCGTCGGTGACGACCAGGTCCGCCGCGGCGGTCGCGGCGGGGGTGCCGCGCCGCCCCAGGGCGATCCCGACGTCCGCGAGCCGGATCGCGGGGGCGTCGTTGGCGCCGTCCCCGGTCATCGCCACCACCCGGCCGAGGCGCTGGTACGCCTGGACGATACGGACCTTGTGGTGCGGGCTGCACCGGGCGATCACGTCCACCGTGGGCAGCAGCTCGTCCAGCCGCTCGTCGTCCATCTCGTCCAGCTCGGGACCGGTGCTCACCTTGGGTTCGGGCACGTCCATGACGGTGGCCGCGATGGCGTCCGCGGTGGCGGGGTGGTCGCCGGTGAGCATCACCGTCTGCACCCCGGCCTCGCGCAGCCGCTCGGTGGCCGGACCCGCGCTGGTGCGCACGGGGTCGGCGATCGCGATGAAGCCGAGGAAGTCCAGGTCCCGCACGGTGTCATCGGTAAGGTCCTCGCCGTCCCGCATCGGGCGCTCGGCCACCGCCAGCACCCGCCGCCCCGCCCCGGCCAGCTCCTCGGCGGCGTCGGCCAGCTTCTTGATGGCCTCCGCGTCCAGGGGGGTGGCCCGGCCGGTGCCCGGTGTGCGCCGCCGGGCGACCCGCTCCAGAACCCCCTCGGGCGCTCCCTTGACGCTGAGCAGCGCGCCGTGCGGGGTGCGCCCTGCGGTGGCGTGGTAGGCGCGGGACGGCTCGAAGGGCAGCGAGTCCGTACGGCGCCAGCGGGGCGCTCCGCGCCGCACTCCGACCCCGGCCCGGCGCGCCCCGACGCTCACCGCGCGGTCGGTCTGGTGGGCCATGGGCTCGGCCTGGCGGGCCGGCGGGGTCGCGCGCAGGGCGGCGGCGAGCACGGCCTTACGGGGCGCGTCGAGCTGGTCGGCGGGGAGCGGGCCGCCGCCGTCGCTGACGGCGGCGAGCTGGAGGGTGCCCTCGGTGAGGGTCCCGGTCTTGTCGAAGCACAGCACGTCGGCGCGGCCAAGGGCCTCGATGGTGCGGGGGTTGCGGACCAGGGCGCCGAGGTCGGCCAGCCGCCGGGCGGCGGCCAGCTGGGCGGCGTTGACCAGGAACGGGAGCCCTTCGGGTACGGACGCCACGGCGAGGTTGACGGCGGAGGCGAGGTTCTCGGTGAGCGGGAGGCCGTGCAGCAGTCCGGCGCCGGCGACCGCGGCGGCGGACCCGAGCGCGATGGGCACGCTGGACCGGGTGAGCGCGGTCAGCCGCGCCTCGACACCGGTGACCGGGGCGGCCTGGCGGGCGGTGGCCAGGCTGCGGCCGACCTCGGTGGCCGGTCCGGTGGCCACGACGACGGCCTCCGCCCGTCCCGCGGAGACCGTGGTGCCCTCGTAGAGCATCGACCGGCGCTGGGTGATGTGGGCACCGACGACCGGCGCCGGGGACTTGTGCACGGGAAGGGACTCGCCGGTCAGCGAGGACTCGTCGACCTCAAGCCCCTCGGCCTCCACCACCCGGCAGTCGGCGGGCACCACGTCCTCCGGGCCCAGCACCACGATGTCGCCGGGGACCAGGTCCCCGGCGGTCACCAGCCGTTCCGTACCGCCCCTGCGGACCCGGGCGCCGATCGCCGACCGGGCGAACAGCTCGGACAGCGCCCGCTCGGTCCTGACCCGCTGGAATCCGCCGACGAGCGCGGAGATGCCGGTGATGGTGGCCACCAGCGCGGCGTCGGTGCGCGAGCCCACGGCGGCGGCCAGGGCGGCCCCGGCGGCCAGCACCGGGGTCAGCGGGTTGGCCAGCTCCTCGATGAACGCGGCGGGCAGGCTGGTGCCGGTCGGCTCGCCCCGGCGCGGTCCCTGCGCGGTGCGGGACGCCGCCTCCTCAGGGGCCAGCCCGTCGGGCCCGGTCCGCAGCCGCTCCAGCACCCGGGGGACGGGCATCAGATACCAGGGGGTGGTGGTCACCGGCGGGTCCATGGGGCGGGCGAGGAGCTGGCGCGCCCGCCAGTTGCCCATGGCGAAGGCCAGGGTGCCCGCGGTGGTGCCGGACGCCGCGGCGCGTGCGGTGGCCTGCTCCGGGGGCGACTGGAGGGCGGCCACCGCGCCGATGGCGCTGCCGCCCGCGGACAGCAGGGCGCTCTCCCGGTCGACCCGCGCGGCCACGCCGACGGCGTCCACGATGAGCCCGGCCGACTCCAGGTCGGCGCCGACGAGCAGATGGGCGCCCCAGGCGGGGGGCTCGCCGTCGCGGTGCACCCCGATGCCGCAGTCGGCGGCTCCCAGGGCCCGGCGGTTGCCGGAGAGCAGCAGCACCACGGCGCCGTCGGCCTGGAGGGAGCGTACGGAGGCGACCAGGCGGCCGCCGGAGGGCACCACCGCGTCGGCGAAGGTGATGTCCGTGGGCTGCGGCCGGTCGGTGGCCAGGACGATGCGGGCCCCCGCCCGGCGGGCGGCGGCGGCCACCGCCTCGGCGCCCGGCAGGGTCTGTGGCGCCAGGCCCACCACCGCCTGGAGCTTGGTCCCCCGGGCCAGGCCGAGCACCCGCTCGCTGCCCCTGCGGCGGAGCCTCGCCGCCGTCTGCTGTCCGGTGCGGCCCGTCAGCTCCAGCCGGTCCAGGGGGCCGAGAACCCATCCGTTGTCGCTGCGGGTCTCCAGGGGCTCATCGGAGTCGAAGAGGTCGAAGAGCCGCCCGGCGGTCCGTTCGGGGTCGGCGCCGCCGAGGAGTTCCAGGTCGATGGGTTCGTAGCGGTCGCCGCGCAGCGCCGCCTCGTCCAGGACCACGGTGTCGACCTGGCCCAGCCGCCGCAGCGAGCTGCGGTCCATGGCCAGGACGCCGCGCAGCGCCAGGAACCGGCCGAGGCTGGTCGCGAAACCCTCCCGGCCCGCCCCCGGCGCCCTGGGCACGGAGGAGAACCCGACGGCGAACCCGCGGCGCGGACCGGCGAAGGGCGCGGTGAGGACGCCGGCCACGGCCCCCGCGGCCATGGAGCGCTCCGCGAAGCGCTCCACGGTGTCCTTGGGGGGCGGTCCGGGCCGCTCGACCACGATCGGCTCGGCCACCACGTCCTGGGGGCCGTGCACCAGATGCGGCTCCATCGCGGCCCAGGCCCGGCCCTCCGCCTCCGCCTCCCGCCACAGGGCCATCCGCTGGATGAGGTCGAGCGCGAGCCCGCCGCCCCGGGTGGCCACGCCCTGGGTCAGCGCGGTCAGCACCGGCAGTGCCGCTTCGGTCGGCCGCCCCCGGGTGATGGCCAGGGCGAGGCGCCGCAGCCGGGGGTGGTTCTGGATGATGGACATGGTGGCGGCCACCTCGGTGGGCAGCTTGAGCCAGGGGGCCAGCCGCAGGGCGGTGGCCACGCTCAGCCCCACGACGTCCGCGGCCACGACGGCCAGCGGCTGGGCCTCCCTGGCACCGCCGGAGGGGTGGCGGGGCTCGGGGGCCCACTCGTCGAACTCCTCGGTGGGCGCGACGGGCTCCTGGACCTCCGCGCGCTCGATCCGGGCGATCAGGTCCTGCTCGGACGGGGGCGGCTTGCCCACGGCCACCACGACCCGTTCGGAGGGCGCGTTCACCCGTGCCCACTGGACCCGCGGATGCTCCTCGAGTGCCCGCCGCACCCGTTCGGCCACCTGCTCGCCGCCGATGCCGTGCACCCCGCGGACCTCGATGTAGTACCGCCCCGGATAGGACCAGATCCCGCGCTCGGAGGGCCGGACCAGCCGTCCGACGGCCCCGGCGGCGTCCCGCACACCCGCGGCCACACCGCTTTTGAGTGGCGCGAGCAACAGCGAAGACGGCAGGGGCAGGCGCAGGGCTGACAGCGACGGCAGCGGTGACATCGGGGGAACCTCCGCTCTCCGGGCGGCCCGCCCGGTTCATCCCTATTACCCTAAAAAGGGAAGAAGATTGCATCCCTCATCACCGAGCGGACGTGAGACCAGTGACCACTCCCGCTACTTCACGCAAGCGCAGTTCCTCGACCGCCGCGAAGAGCACCGCGAAGAGCACTGCGAAGACCGCCGCGAAGAGCACCGCGAAGAAGACGGCAGCACCGGCGCGCGGCGGCAAGTCGACGGCGAAGTCCCAGACCACGTCGGCCGCCTCGAAGCCCTCCCAGACCAAGAGGGCGACAAGCTCCACCAGGCCGTCGAAGACCACCCAGCGGCAGCGGACGGCGAAGGCCGCCAAGGGCCCCATGGAGACGTCGCGCAGCGACGGCAGGCGCCGCCTGACCGTCACGGTGCCGACGTTCAACGCCATGGGCCAGGCCACGAAGGAGGGCTTCGACACCGTCGGCCACGCCACCAGGGAGACCTTCGACACCGTGGGTCACGCCACGAAGGAGACCTTCGGGACGGTCGGCCACGCCACCACCCGTGCGACCGGCGGTGCGGCGAAGATGGCGATGAAGCCGATCGAGATGGCCCGCCGGGTGCTGCCCGCCAAGGGCGGACTCCCGCTGTACGTGGGGCTCGGCGCGCTGGGCGCCGTGGAGATCATCGAATGGCCGGTGGCCCTCGGTATCGGGGTGGGTTACGCGGTGCTGCGCAAGGGCGGCATCATGGCCGAGCCGTCGGAGGCGTCCGGGCAGCGCGGCACGAGCGGCGGCGCGCGGCGCACGGCGGGTAGTTCGACGGGGCGCTCGAGGAGTCGTTCGAGTTCGAGGAGTGCCCGGTCCGGGAGCCGTTCGCAGACGCGCAGGTCCGCCAGGGCCGCGGCGTAACGCTTCGACCAGCGGCTTCGTACCGCATCAATTCCACACCCAAAGCGGTCACGAAACGGGCACAACTCTGTTGGAATCGGGCACCCCACAGTCACCGTAGCGTTGGTATACACCAGGAAGCGGACCTAACACCCGTCACTGAATTCCCCCTGGGGTCCGGCGTGTTGCTTGGCGGCGATGCGCCGACCCTCCGTCACCTGGGGGTTCACCCGAGACGGACTGACCACTCCGTCACGAACCAACCGAAAGCGGTGACTCCTCTTGGCCCTCCCCCACAGCGCTCAGAGTGCCTCTCGAGTGCCCGGACAGGCAGTGTCCGCCGCGTCGCGGCACGCCACCGGTATGGCCACGCTCGCCCCCGACCTCCATGTGGTGGCCGGGGACGAGGACTTCTTCCGGCACTTCGGCGCCTCGTCCGCCGAGTTGTGCGGCCGGAGCCTGTTCGATCTGCTGCACCCCAGCGCCCCCTCCGTCCTGCGGGAACACTTCTCGCGGCTGCACGACGGGCGGCGCACCCGCTTCACCGAGCGCGTCCTCGGCTACCACTCACGGGGCCGGGTGTTCTCGGGCAAGCTGACCGGCACTGCCATCCAGGGCCGGTCCGACCGACTCGCGGCCATCGTCGTGATGGTCAAACCGGATGACGAACGACCAGAGGAGGAACCGGCTCCCACCAGAGAGAAGCTGCTGTCACCCCTGGAGGCCCGGATACTCGAGGGGGTGGCCACCGGCGCGTCGACGGTACAGATGGCCGCCAAGCTCTACCTCAGCAGGCAGGGCGTCGAATACCACGTGGGATCCATGTTGCGGAAGATGAAGGCACCCAACCGGGCGGCCTTGGTCTCGCGCGCCTACGCGTCGGGCATGCTGACCGTCGGCACCTGGCCCGCCCGCGTGCGCCCGGAATTCATCAAGTGACGCCGATCGATTGACGCACAACGATGGACGCACATCATGTGGCGGACGTCATGTGACGCCGCGTCACACCGCGTCACAGGAACAGGCCTGGGGCGACACCGCCCCGGGCCTGTCGTCTTCGCCCGCCCGGTCCGCGCGCCACGCGCCCGCTCCGCGCGCCACGGATCCCGCGGCCCGGCCGTAACGCCACGAGGCCCCCGGCCCGGCGGATTCACGGGTCCCGCGTGGCACGTCCCCGTCGCTCAGTAGGCTGACACGGCCATGCGTTCACTCCCCACCGGCTCACGCCCCGTGCGACGACGCCCCCGCCCCGGGCTGCCCCGCGGCCTCCTGTCCGCCGTGGTGGCCGCGTGCGCCGCCGTGACCGCCGCCGGGTGCGCGGCCCAGGCGGGGGTGCGGGACGACGGCGCGGCGCCCTCGCTCTCGGCACCGGCCAGCGCGGTTCCGCTGTGGCCCCGGTACACCCCCTCGGCGGCGACCACGCCCCGTGAGAAGCCGGACTTCGCCCGCTATCTGCCGGTGGACAAGGTCAAGGTGCCCTCGGGCGGACTGGCCGCGCTGTCCGCGAAGAACCTGCTGCTCCACGACCCCAATGTGCCCGCGGTGGTGCAGAAGGAGGTCTCCCAGTGCCCGGACGGCGGCTACTGCCCGCTGAGGGACACCGTCCACCGCGATCTGACCGGCGACGGCCGGGACGAACTGGTGGTGGCGGCCGATCTGCCGGGGTTCGAGCGGACGCTGCTTCAGGTCTACACCGCCTCGGGCCACACGGTCCGCCCCGTGCTGATCTACTGGGGCCCGCCCGGGCTCACCGGCGAGACCTTCGGCCGCGATCTGCTGATCTCCGCGATCGGCGAGGACGGCCAAGTCACCACCCGCTTCCGCTGGAACGGCACCGTCATGGCGGCCGTGACACCCGAGGACGGCACGGCCACCCCGACTCCCGTCCCGGACGACGGCGCGCCCGCCCGGCCGCCCGTTCCGGAGGAGGGCAGGGCACGGACCGCCGACCCCGGCGCCGCGCCTGAGGCCGTGCCGAGCAACACCGGCACGGCGGCGGAGACGGGCACCCGTACGGAGACGAGGACGACACGATGACCACCGCCTTCACCCCGCCAGGACCGGGCTCCCCGACCGAGGCGCACCTCCTGCTCGTCGAGGACGACGAGGTGATCCGCAATACGGTGCGGATGGCCCTGGAGCGGTACGGCTTCACCGTGTCCACCGCGGGCGACGGCCTCACCGGGCTGGAGATCTTCCGGGAGAGACGGCCCGATCTGCTGCTGCTGGACGTGATGCTGCCCGAGCTGGACGGCATCGGACTGTGCCGCAGGGTCCGCGAGTTCAGCCTGGCGCCGATCCTGATGATGTCCGCGCGCGGTGACTCCCTGGACGTGGTCTCCGGTCTCGAGGCGGGTGCCGACGACTATGTGATCAAGCCGTGCGAGAGCGCGGTCCTGGTGGCACGCATCCGCTCGCTGCTGCGCCGTGCCTCCTTCACCCCCGTGGCCCGCACCCCGCGCGGCGGGGTTCCGGAGGCGGACGGCGCGGCCGGGCCGGACACCCTCGCCTTCGGCGATCTGACCATCGACACCCGTGGGATGGAGGTGCGCCGCGCGGGAGAGCCGCTGGCCCTCACCCCCACCGAACTGCGGATGCTGCTGGAGTTCGCCGGTTCACCCGGTGTGGTGCTGGAGCGCCGTACGCTGCTCAGCCGGGTCTGGGACCACGCGTGGCAGGGCGACACCCGGGTGGTCGACCTCCATGTGCAGCGGCTGCGGGCCAAGATAGGCGCCGAACGGATCGAGACGGTCCGCGGCTTCGGCTACAAGCTGCGGCGCTGACGATGACGCTGAGATGGCGGATCGTCGCCCTGGTGGCGGCGGCGACGTGTGCCGCCGCGGCCGCGGTGGGGGTACTGGTGCACCACGCCTCGCGCGACCGCGAACTGTCCCAGGCCCGCGACGGGGCGCGCACCACGCTCGACCGCGCCGCGGTCGGCTACGCCCGCACCGGCGGCGTCCAGGGCTCCGGCGCGGTGCTGGACGCGCCCGGGCTCCCCGGGGATCTGCGGCGCCTGGTGGAGAAGGGCCATCAGGGCACCGAGTTCACCACCGGCCCTGGCGGGCCCGCGATGTGGGCGGCCCGGCCCGCCGATGACCAAGTCCTGTCCGTACGCCTCGACATGAGCACCGCGATGCGCGACATCGGCGCGCTGGACACCAACATCATCCTGGCCGGGCTGATGACCACCGCCGTGGTGCTGCCGCTGGGGGTGCTGACCGCCGAGCGGATGAGCCGCCGACTGCGGCTGGCGGCGGCCACCGCGCGCCGGATCGCGGCCGGGGACCTGGACGCCCGGATCTCCCCCGCCACCCGCCCGCACGATGAGATCGCCGAGATCTCCGGGGCCGTGGACTCGATGGCCGCCGCGCTCCAGGAGCGGCTGCTGGATGAGCAGCGGTTCACCGCCGATGTGGCGCATGAGCTGCGCACTCCGCTGATGGGTCTGGTCACAGCCGCCGAACTGCTGCCGCCGGGCGAGGCGGCCGGGTATGTGCGCGACCGGGTGCGGGTGCTGAGCACGCTGGTCGAGGATCTGCTGGAGATCTCCCGGCTGGACGCGGGGGCGGAGGAGGCCGATCTGTCCCCCTGCCCGCTGGCGCCGGTGCTCGAGGAGGCCATCGCGGGCACCGGGCTGACGGCGCGGCTGCGGACCGGCGCGGCGGGCGGCACCGAGGGGCGGGACGCCATGGCGGGGGAAGCCGGGGGCCAGGACGTCGCGGACGGCCCGAAGGTGTGGACGGACCCCCGCAGGCTGACCCGTATCGTCGCCAATCTCGTGGTCAACGCCCATCGCCACGGCCGCGAACCGGTCGAGGTGACGGTGGCGGCGGACGGCCGGACCGTGGCGGTCCGCGACCACGGCACCGGCTTTCCGGACGATCTGCTGGAGAAGGGTCCGCAGCGGTTCCGCACCGGGGTACGGGAGCGCGGCCGGGGCCATGGCCTCGGGCTGACCATCGCGGTCGGCCAGGCTCAGGTCATCGGCGCCGCGCTGGAGTTCGGCAACGCGCCGGACGGCGGCGCGGTCGCCACGCTGCGTCTGCCCGAGGAGCCCGAGCGGCCCGAGGAGCCCGCACGGCCGGATGAGCACCTACGGTCGTAGCCCGGACCGATACGCGGCTGATACATCGCCGAGCGGAAGTCGAGACCCGGCCGAGCCCCCGCCGAGGCCGCCCGTTGCGGTTCCGAAGATCTTCGCTGAGGAGGATGGCGCCGACCCGCGCGAAACCTCGCGGCCGGGATCGACGGAGGAGCAATCGGCATGGCAGGTCCCCTGACGGCACTACGCGTACGGTTCACACCGGACTCGGAGCAGACGCCGCGGGACACCAGACCCCCGGGCCGACGGCGCGCGGCGAGGGGACGCGGGAGGCGTAAGCGCACCGGCATCCGGCGGTTCTTCACCTGGCGGAAGCTGCTCGCCTATGTGGCCGCCCTGTGCGCGCTGCTGATCGGGGCGTTCACGGTGCTCTACTACTCGATCGACATCCCCAGGGCCAACGCCCAGGCGAAGGCGCAGAGCAACGTCTACAGGTTCAGCGACGGCACGATCCTCGCCCGCACCGGCGAGATCAACCGCGAGATGGTCACCCTCGGCCGGGTGCCCACCGGTGTGCAGCACGCGTTCGTGGCGGCCGAGAACAAGTCCTTCTACAAGGACTCCGGCGTGGACCCGGTGGGCATCCTGCGGGGGCTGGTCAACACCGCGACGGGCAAGGGCACTCAGGGCGGCTCGACCATCACCCAGCAGTACGTCAAGAACTACTACCTGAGCCAGGAGCAGACCGCCACCCGCAAGATCAAGGAGCTGGTGATCTCGCTCAAGGTCGACCAGCGCAACTCCAAGGAGGACATCCTCGCGGGGTATCTGAACACCAGTTACTTCGGCCGCGTCGCCTACGGCGTCCAGGCCGCCGCGCGGGCGTACTACGACAAGGACGTGGACGACCTCACCGTCGCGGAGGGCGCGTACCTCGCGGCGCTGGTGCAGGCCCCCAGCCAGTACGACTGGGCCGTCGCGAGCCCCAAGGCGAAACGGCTGGTCACCCGGCGCTGGAACTACGTACTGGACAACATGGTGGACATGCACTGGCTGGACCCCGCACAGCGGAAGCGGATGCGCTTCCCCGTGCCGGTGGCCCCCGAGCCCGCCCCCGGCCTCGGCGGCCAGGCCGGGTACCTCGTGGACGCGGCCCGCAATGAGCTGATCGCGTCCGGCGTCAGCGACCAGGAACTCGCCGCGGGCGGCTGGACCATCACCCTCAACGTCGATCCGGCCAAACAGCGGGCGCTGGAGGAGACGATGCGCCAGGGCCTCGACGGCTCCGCCAGGCGGAAACGTACGGACGCGGCCGACACCCAGGGCGGCGCGGTCTCGGTCGATCCGAGGAACGGGCGGATCGTCGCGCTCTTCGGCGGCCGGGACTACACCCGGCACTACCTGTCCAACGCGACCCGCGGCGACTACCAGGTGGGCCCCGTCTTCGAACCGGTCGGCGCCGCCGCGTCCCTGGGCGCCAAGATGCGGAACGGGGCCAACGCCGACGCACTGCCGGAGGTCAAGCGCACCGCCGGGGCGCTGGGCATGGACACCGAAGGCGGTGGTTTCGCCACCGAGGAGTCGGTCGGGCTGGGGCTGATGGGCGCGAGCCCGCTGAGTATGGCCGGTGTCTACGCGTCGTTCGACCACCGGGGCAAGCGGGTCACCCCGAGCATCGTGAAGTCCGCGCGGCGCGGCGACGAGACGGCCGGGCCGCGGAACGCGGTGGGCGACCAGGCGATCGCCCCCGCGACCGCCCAGCTGATCACCCGGAGTCTCATCGAGGACGGCGGAGCGACCGCGGTACGCGCCGTCAAACGGCCCTCGGCGGGCAAGGGCGGGGTCTCCGACGACAAGAGGGCGGCCTGGTACGTCGGTTACACCCCGGACCTGGTCACCGCCGTCGCCCTCTTCGGCGAGGACGCCAAGAAGCGGAAGCAGATCCCCCTGAAGAACGCCCGTGTCCAGCGGGTCGCCGACCTCTGGGGCGACTACACCGGCCGGGCGCTGGGCGGCGCGCCCCCGGCCTGGTTCGACCTCGGCCCCGGGACGGGGACGGTTCCGGTCCCGGCCGAGACGGCGCCCAGCGCACGGTGAGGACGGCGGCGGGGCCGCTAGCGCGCCGCGAGGACGGCGGCGAGGCCACCGGAGAGCGCCGCGGTCCCGAGGAGACAGGCCAGCAGCAGCCGGCGGCGCAGCGTGCGGTAGACCTCCTGGTACTCCGCCCGCAGCTCCTCGCAGCGCCGCGCCACCGTGCGCAGGGTCTGTTCGGTGACGGCCAGCTGGTCCTGGAGGTAGACCCGCTCGACCTCCGCCCGCTGGTCGGAGGTCAGCCAGTCGAGCCGGCCGGTGAGGCGGCGGGCCCGCTCCCGGGCCGCGTCCCGCTCGCCCTGCAGCAGCAGATAGCCCTCGATCTGGTTGATTCCGGCGGCGATACCGGGGGGTTCGGCGGCTCTGGCCATACTCACGCCACACTCTCCTTCTGGCCGACATCGGGATGGTGGAGATCGAACGCGGGGGATTCGGAACGGATCTTCGGCAGGCTGACGAAGTTATGGCGCGGCGGCGGGCAGGAGGTCGCCCATTCCAGCGAACGTCCATGGCCCCAGGGATCGTCGGTGGCGATCTTCTCGCCGTACTTGGCAGTCTTCCAGACGTTGTAGAGGAACGGCAGGAACGACAGGCCGAGGACGAAGGAGCTGATGGTCGAGATGGTGTTCAGGGTGGTGAAGCCATCGGCCGCAAGGTAGTCGGGAATTCTGCGCAGCATTCCTTCGGCGCCCAGCCAGTGCTGCACCAGGAACGTGCCGTGGAAGCCGAGGAAGAGGGTCCAGAAGGTGATCTTTCCCAGCCGTTCGTCGAGCATCTTGCCGGTGAACTTGGGCCACCAGAAGTGGAATCCGGCGAACATGGCGAAGACCACGGTGCCGAAGATGACGTAGTGGAAGTGGGCGACCACGAAGTAGGTGTCCGAGACATGGAAGTCCACCGGCGGCGAGGCCAGGATCACACCGGTCAGGCCGCCGAAGACGAAGGTGATGAGAAAGCCGACGGCCCAGAGCATCGGGGTCTCGAAGCTCAGCGCCCCCTTCCACATCGTGCCGATCCAGTTGAAGAACTTGATACCGGTCGGCACCGCGATCAGGAACGTCATGAAGGAGAAGAACGGCAGCAGCACACCGCCGGTGACATACATGTGGTGCGCCCAGACGGTGACCGAAAGGCCCGCGATGGAAATCGTCGCCGCGATGAGCGAGATATAGCCGAACATCGGCTTCCGGGAGAAGACCGGAATGACCTCGGAGATGATGCCGAAGAACGGCAGCGCGATGATATAGACCTCCGGATGGCCGAAGAACCAGAAGAGGTGCTGCCAGAGCAGCGCCCCGCCATTGGCCGCGTCGAAGACATGCGCCCCGAATTGGCGGTCCGCCTCCAGGGCGAACAGCGCGGCCGCGAGCACCGGAAAGGCCAACAGCACCAGCACACCGGTCAGCAGCACATTCCAGGTGAAGATGGGCATGCGGAACATCGTCATGCCCGGGGCGCGCATGCAGATGATCGTGGTGATGAAGTTGACCGAGCCGAGGATGGTGCCGAAGCCGGAGAGGGCCAGACCCATGATCCACATGTCCGCGCCCACCCCGGGCGAGCGGACCGCGTCCGACAGCGGCGAATAGGCGAACCAGCCGAAGTCGGCCGCGCCCTGCGGGGTCAGGAACCCGCCCACCGCGATCAGCGACCCGAAGAGGTACAGCCAGTACGCCAGCATGTTCAGCCGCGGGAACGCCACATCGGGGGCACCGATCTGCAGCGGCATGATCCAGTTGGCGAACCCCGCGAACAGCGGGGTGGCGAACATCAGCAGCATGATCGTGCCGTGCATGGTGAACGCCTGGTTGAACTGCTCGTTCGACATGATCTGGAGACCCGGGCGGGCCAGTTCGGCACGCATCAGCAGCGCCATCACCCCGCCGATGCAGAAGAAGGCGAACGAGGTGATCAGGTAGAGCGTGCCGATCGTCTTGTGATCGGTGGTGGTCAGCCACTTCACGGCCGTGGCCCCCGGCCCGGGGCGGCGCGACGGCGGGGCGGCCGGCGCCGCCGCGACAACGGTGTTGTTCCTCATGACCGCTAGATGAGTGAGTCTGATGTCCTCAGTGGTCA
>NZ_LAKD02000072.1 GCF_000968685.2 Streptomyces antioxidans | reverse complement strand
GCCCCCAGCAGACCCCCACCCCCGCCGCCGCGAGCAGCACCACCCGCTAAGGAGCCAGGAAACATGAGCATCGACTGGGCGGCACTCGGCCAGGTCTTCGGCATCAGCCTCGCGGTGACGGTCGCCATGGTGGGCGTCTTCACCCTGGGCATCGTCGGCACCTCCCGTAAGGGGGCGCCGGAACAGGGCGGCACGGCCGCCGTCGTGCCCGGGGGCGCGGTGGGCGCCTCCCCGCTCGCGCGCACCGGCGCGTACGCCTGCTTCGCGGTGTGCGCCGCGGTGGTGGCGTACGGCATCTATCTGATCGTCGCCTGAGGGCCCCGCTTCACCGAACGCCCCACAAGCCGCCGGATGATGGCGCTGACCAGCGCCGACCATCCGGCGGCCGTCCTGTGGGTGACGGTTGGCTGTGGGGCTCGGCACACTCGGGCGTCCCGGGTCATATGCGAGTTGACGGCCATTCGCGGCCCATGGTGGACTTCCCGAGCCAAACGGCGGCAGGAGAGGAAGCCGGTGAGAATCCGGCGCGGTCCCGCCACTGTCACCGGGGAGCAGCCTCCCATCGCCTGTATGGGGTCACGGCCCGTCCGTACGGTTCGTCGCGTACGCGGGGCTGGAAGACCGGGAGGGCCGCGGATCCGGGAGCCAGGAGACTCTCACCGCCGGTCACGTCGAACCAGGGCGAGGACCCTGAGTGAGGACATACCGCCATGCCCGGCACCGCCACGCCGCCAGCCCTCCCTGTCCGCCTCGGCTCCTCCGGCCCCTGCGGCCCGTCCGGTCCCGTATCGCCGCGCCGAGGCGTGACGGCGGCCTGACGGATGCGTGCCGACCACGCCTCGTTCGCGTGCGGTGCGGCCCTCGGCTTCCTCGGCGACCTCGCCACGGGTGATCCGCGCCGCGGCCATCCGGTGGCCGCGTTCGGGCGCGCCGCCGCGGCCGTCGAGCGCCGCGTGTGGCGCGACCACCGGGGTTACGGGGCCCTGCACACCGCGTTGTGCGCGGGCGGCGTGGCCGCCGGTGCCGCGCTGCTGACCCGCGCCGTACGGGGCCTTGACGGCCGCCGTGGCGCGGAGGCCGCGCTGACCGCCGCCGCCACCTGGGCGGTGCTGGGCGGCACGAGCCTGGGCCGTGAGGCACGGGCCGTCAGCGGGGCACTGGCCGCAGGGGACCTCGAGGTCGCCCGGGAGCGGCTGCCGCATCTGTGCGGCCGCGATCCGCAGGCGCTGGACGGGCCGCGGATCGCCCGCGCGGTGGTCGAGTCGGTCGCCGAGAACACCTCCGACGCCGTCGTGGGCGCGCTGGTGTGGGGCGCCGTGGGCGGTGTGCCGGGGCTCATGGGGTTCCGCGCCGTCAACACCCTGGACGCCATGGTGGGCCACACGTCGCCGTGCTACCGGCGGTTCGGCTGGGCGGCGGCCCGGCTGGACGATGTGGCCGGCTGGCCCGGTGCGCGCCTTACGGCGGTCCTGGCGACGCTGGCGGGTCCGGATCCGCGCGGTGCGTGGCGTGCCTGGCGGCGGGACGGCCGGCGTCATCCGAGCCCCAACGCGGGCCCCGTGGAGGCGTCCTTCGCGGGCGCGCTCGGCGTCCGGCTGGGCGGCACCCTCGCGTACGGCGGCCGGGTCGAGCACCGGCCGGTGCTCAACTCCGGCGGGCGGCCGGTGGAGTCGGCAGACATCGAGCGGGCGGTACGGCTGTCGCGGCGCGTCGGCGTCCTGGCGCTCGGGGTGTCCATAGCGGCCCGCCCTGCGCTGAGCGCGTTGACGGGGCGGCCCCGGGCCCTGGGGAGGGGCGGCGGATGAGCGGGATACGCGGTAAGGGCGGCACGGACGGTTCGGGGGCGCGCGGTGGAGGGCTGCTCGTCGCGGGCACGACCTCCGACGCGGGCAAGAGCGTGGTGACGGCCGGGATCTGCCGCTGGCTCGCCCGTAAGGGCGTCAGCGTGGTGCCCTTCAAGGCGCAGAACATGTCGCTCAACTCCTTCGTCACCCGGGAGGGTGCGGAGATCGGGCGGGCCCAGGCCATGCAGGCCGCCGCCGCACGCGTCGAGCCCAGCGCGCTGATGAACCCGGTCCTGCTGAAGCCGGGCGGCGACCGCAGCAGCCAAGTGGTGCTGCTGGGCAAGCCGGTGGGCGAGCTGAGCGCGCGCGGGTACTTCGGCGGGCCCGGAGTCCCCTCGCCCGGCGAAAGGCCCGCTGCGGGGCGGGAGGGGCTGCTGGGGACCGTCACGGAGTGCCTGGAGGAGCTGCGGCGCAACCACGACGCGGTGATCTGCGAGGGCGCGGGCAGCCCGGCCGAGATCAATCTGCGCCGCACCGACATCGTCAACATGGGGCTGGCGCGGGCCGCCGGGCTTCCGGTCGTGGTGGTCGGGGACATCGACCGCGGCGGCGTCTTCGCGTCCTTCTTCGGCACGACCGCGCTGCTGTCGGCGGCGGACCAACGCCATGTGGCCGCCTACGTGGTGAACAAGTTCCGCGGCGATGTCAGCCTTCTGGAGCCCGGTCTCGAGATGCTGCGCGACCTCACCGGGCGCCCGACCGTGGGGGTGCTCCCGTTCGCCCACGGCCTGGGCATCGACGAGGAGGACGGGCTGCGGGTGTCGCTGCGCGGCACGGTGCGGGAGAGCGTCGTGGCGCCTCCTTACGGCGCGGATGTCCTGCGGATCGCGGTGGCCGCCGTGCCGCTGATGTCCAACTTCACGGACGTGGACGCGCTGGCGGCGGAGCCGGGCGTGATCGTGCGGTTCGTGGACCGGCCCGAGGAGCTGGCCGACGCCGATCTGGTGGTGCTGCCGGGCACCCGGGGCACCGTAAGGGCGCTGCAGTGGCTGCGTGAGCGCGGGCTGGCCGACGCCATCGCCCGGAGGGCCGCCGAGGGCCGTCCGGTGCTGGGCCTCTGCGGCGGCTTCCAGGCGCTAGGGGAGCGCATCGAGGACGAGGTCGAGTCGAGGGCCGGGACGGTCACCGGGCTCGGGCTGCTGCCGGTGCGGGTGCGGTTCGCGGCCGAGAAGACCCTGGCCCGGCCGGTGGGCGAGGCGCTCGGCGAGCCGGTGGCGGGCTACGAGATCCACCACGGGGTCGCCGAGCTGCTGGACGGGGCCGAGGAGCCCTTCCTGGACGGCTGCCGGGTGGGCTCGGTGTGGGGCACCCACTGGCACGGCTCGCTGGAGAGCGACGGCTTCCGGCGGGCGTTTCTGCGGCGGGTGGCCGCCACGGCGGGCCGGGCGTTCGTACCGGCGCCCGACACCCGCTTCGGCGAGCTGCGCGAGGAACAGCTCGACCGCCTCGGTGACCTGATCGAGGAGCACGCCGACACGGACGCGCTGCTGCGGCTCATCGAGGAGGGCGTCCCGGACGGGCTGCCGTTCGTCCCTCCGGGGGTGCCAGGGGGGACGACTTGAGAAGCCCCCGCCCCCACACCGGACCGCCGTACCCACGCACCCCAGGAGGTATCGCCGCGTGACCACCACCTATCCCTTCAGCGCGATCGTCGGCATGGACGGCCTGCGGCTCGCCCTGCTCCTCAACGCCGTCTCGCCCGCCGTGGGCGGCGTCCTGGTGCGCGGCGAGAAGGGCACGGCCAAGAGCACCGCCGTAAGGGCGATCGCCTCGCTGCTGCCCGAGGTGGACGTGGTGGCCGGGTGCCGGTTCTCCTGCGATCCGGCCGCGCCCGACCCGTCCTGCCCGGACGGGCCCCATGAGGCGGGCACGGGCGAGGCGCGCCCCGCGCGGATGGTCGAACTGCCCGTGGGCGCCTCCGAGGACCGGCTGGTGGGCGCGCTCGACATCGAGCGTGCGCTGTCGGACGGGGTGAAGGCGTTCGAACCCGGGCTGCTCGCGGACGCCCACCGCGGGGTGCTCTACGTCGACGAGGTCAATCTGCTGCACGACCATCTGATCGACCTGCTGCTCGACGCGGCCGCCATGGGCGCCTCCTACGTGGAGCGCGAGGGGGTGTCCGTACGGCATGCGGCGCGCTTCCTCCTGGTGGGCACGATGAACCCCGAAGAGGGCGAGCTGCGGCCGCAGTTGCTGGACCGCTTCGGCCTCACGGTGGAGGTCGCGGCGTCCCGGGACACCGGGGAGCGCGTCGAGGTGGTGCGGCGTCGGCTGGCGTACGACGAGGACCCCGAGGGGTTCGCGGCGCGCTGGGCGGCGGACGAGGAGGCCCTGCGGGAGCGCATCGCGGCGGCCCGCGCCCTGCTGCCGCGGGTGGGTCTCGGCGACCGTGCGCTGCGGCAGATCGCGGCGGTGTGCGCCGGGTTCGAGGTGGACGGGATGCGCGCGGACATCGTGACGGCCCGTACGGCGACCGCCCTGGCCGCCTGGGCGGGGCGCACCGATGTACGGACCGAGGACGTACGGGGGGCGGCGCTGCTGTCGCTCCCCCACCGGCGGCGGCGGGCGCCGTTCGACGCGCCGGGGCTCGACGAGGACAAACTCGACGAGATCCTGCGGCGGTTCGAGGAGGACGACCCGGAGCCGGATCCGGACCCCGGCCCCGGCGACGGGCCGGGGCACGAGGACGGGCCGGGCGGCTCCGGGCCGGATGACCCAGGCGGCCCCGAGGGCGGACCCCAGGAGGGCGCGGGCGACGGGGCGCGGGAGCAGGCGCCGCCCGCCGAACCCGAGCCATCCGTACCCGACCAGCGCACGGGTGAGCACGAGACGGCCGACCGCGAGGGCGGGCCGGACGAAGCGGACGGCGGTGCGGGCGGGGCCGGTGGTGAGCGGGCGGCCGTGGGCGCCGCAGAACCGTTCCGGACCCGGCGGCTCGACGTCCCCGGGCTGGGCGAGGGCGCGGCGGGCCGCCGCTCGCGCGCCCGCAGCGCGCACGGCCGCACCACCGGGGCGCGCCGCCCGCGGGGGGCGCTCTCCGCGCTGCATCTGTCGGCGACCGTCCGGGCGGCGGCCCCGCATCAGCTGGCGCGCGGCCGGCGCGGGCCCGGGCTGCTGGTGCGCCGGGACGATCTGCGCGAGGCGGTGCGCGAGGGCCGGGAGGGCAATCTCGTGCTGTTCGTGGTGGACGCGTCGGGCTCGATGGCCGCGCGCAAGCGGATGAGCGCGATCAAGGGCGCGGTGCTGTCGCTGCTGCTCGACGCCTACCAGCGGCGGGACAAGGTCGGGCTGATCACCTTCCGGGGCGCGGACGCCGAGCTGGCGCTGCCGCCCACCTCGTCGGTGGACACGGCCGCCGCACGGCTGGAGCGGCTGTCGACGGGCGGCCGTACGCCACTTGCGGCCGGGCTGTTGAAGGCCCGGGAGGTGCTGCGGGTGGAGCGGCTGCGGGACCCCGCACGCCGTCCGCTGCTGGTCGTGGTGACCGACGGGCGGGCCACCGGGGCGCGGCGGTCCGGCGGTCCCACGCCGGTGGAGCGGGCCGGGCTCGCGGCACGGACGCTCGCGGGCGACGGGGTCGCCTCGGTGGTCGTGGACTGCGAGTCGGGGCCGGTGCGGCTGGGGCTCGCGGGCGCGCTCGCGCGCGAACTGCGGGGCACGCCGGTGACACTCGACGAGTTGCGCGCGGACAGCGTGGCCGCGCTGGTGCGCGATGTACGAACCGTTTCGAACCCTCGGAGGGCCGCCTGATGCCGCAAGGACAACCGGCCGTGGTGCCGGACGACGGACTGACCACCCGACAGCGCCGCAACCGGCCGCTGGTACTCGTCCACACAGGTCAGGGCAAGGGCAAGTCGACCGCGGCGTTCGGGCTGGCGCTGCGGGCGTGGAACCAAAACTGGCCGGTCGGTGTATTCCAATTTGTAAAGTCCGCGAAATGGCGGGTCGGTGAGGAGCGTGCGCTGCGCGTCCTCGGCGACTCGGGAGAAGGGGGGACCGTCGCATGGCACAAGATGGGCGAGGGCTGGTCGTGGGTCCAGCGCGACATGGCTTCCAGCGAGGAGGCCGCACGCGAGGGCTGGGAGCAGGTCAAGCGCGATCTCGCGGCGGAGACATACCGGCTCTATGTGCTGGACGAATTCGCGTATCCGATGCACTGGGGCTGGGTGGACCCCGACGAGGTGGTGGCGGTGCTGCGGGACCGGCCCGGGGCGCAGCACGTGGTCATCACGGGGCGTAACGCACCGGCGCAGCTGGTGGACTTCGCCGATCTGGTCACCGACATGTCCAAGGTCAAGCATCCGATGGACGCCGGTCAGAAGGGCCAGCGGGGCATCGAGTGGTGAGTGTCCCGCGCCTGGTGATCGCGGCGCCCGCATCCGGCAGCGGGAAGACGACGGTCACGGCGGGGCTGATGGCCGCCTTCGCGGAGCGCGGTCTGGATGTGTCCCCGCACAAGGTCGGCCCGGACTACATCGACCCTGGCTATCACGCGCTGGCCATCTCCTCGGCCGCCTCTTCGGGCGTCTCAGGGGCCGGCCGGTCGCGGGTGGGGAGCGCACGCCCGGGCCGGAATCTGGACGCCTATCTCTGCGGTCCGGACCGGATCGCGCCGCTGTTCCTGCATGGGGCGGCGGGCTGCGATCTGGCCCTGGTCGAGGGGGTGATGGGCCTGTTCGACGGGGCGACCGGGCAGGGCGAGCTGGCCTCGACGGCGCATGTGGCCAAGCTGCTGCGGGCGCCGGTGGTGCTGGTGGTGGACGCCTCGTCGCAGTCGCGGTCGGTGGCCGCGCTGGTGCACGGCTTCGCCTCCTGGGACCCCGAGGTGCGGGTCGCGGGGGTGATCCTCAACAAGGTCGCCTCGGACCGTCACGAGGCGATGCTGCGCGAGGCGTTGGAGGGGTGCGGGGTGCCGGTGTTCGGCGCGCTGCGCCGGACGCGGGCGGTGCGGGCCCCGAGCCGTCATCTGGGTCTGGTGCCGGTGGCCGAGCGCCATGCGGAGGCGGTCGATTCGGCCACCGCGCTGGCGGCGCGGGTGCGGGAGGGCTGCGACCTCGACGGGCTGCTGGCGCTGGCGCGCGGCGCACCGCCGCTGTTCGGACGGGCCTGGGATCCGGAGGAGGAGATACACCGGGCGATGGAGGCAGCCTCCGGTGCCGGGGCCCGGGGCGGCCGGGCGGCGCGGCCGGTGGTCGCCGTGGCGGGCGGCGCCGCGTTCACCTTCTCGTACGCGGAGCACACCGAGTTGCTGACGGCGGCCGGAGCGCGGGTCGTCCCCTTCGACCCGCTGCGGGACGAGCACCTCCCCGAGGGCACCGGCGGTCTGGTGATCGGCGGTGGCTTCCCGGAGGTCTACGCCCCCGAGCTCTCCGCGAACGAGCGGCTGCGCACCGCCGTCGCCGGGCTCGCCGCGTCCGGCGCGCCCATCGCCGCCGAATGTGCCGGGCTGCTGTATCTGGCGCATTCGCTGGACGGGGAGCCGATGTGCGGGGTGCTGGCCGCGAAGGCGCGGATGTCGGAACGTCTGACGCTGGGCTACCGTGAGGCCGTGGCCGTCTCCGACACCTCACTCGCCGCCACGGGGACACGGGTGCGCGGCCATGAGTTCCACCGCACGACCGTCGTACCCGGAGCGGGGCCGGAGCCCGCCTGGGGGCTCGTCCACCCGGAGCGTCGTACCGAAGGGTTCGCACAGGGAGATGTGCACGCCTCCTATCTGCATGTGCACTGGGCCTCGGCCCCAGGGGCGGCGGCCCGGTTCGTCGACAGATGTGCGCTCCCTGCCGGTTGAACCGAGGCGGTGAGCTGGCGTGGAGGTCATCGGCCGGGGCGCGGGGTCTCCCCCGCCCGCGGCACCGCTTGTCATCGGGGTCGGGGCGGGCCGGGGGGTTTCCGCCGGCGAGGTGCTTGGGCTGGTCGAGGCCACCCTGACGGAGGCGGGGCTCTCCCCGCGCGGTGTGGCCGAGTTGGCCACGGTGGAGGCCAGGGCCGGGGAGGCCGGACTCCTGACCGCGGCGGAACGGCTGGGCGTGCCGCTGTGCGGATACGCCGCGGAGGCGCTGGCCGCGGTGGAGGTGCCGAACCCGTCCGCGGCACCGCTCACCGCCGTGGGCACGGCCGGGGTCGCCGAGGCGGCCGCGCTGCTCGCCGCCGGCCCGGGGGGCCAACTGCTGGTCCCCAAGCGGAAGTCCACGCCGCCCGGCCGCCCCGGGAAGGCCACCTGCGCCGTCGCCCGCCGCCCGGCGGCGGTCAAATCCGGGCAGGGCGGGCAGCGAAGACCTGCCGTGGACCGCCCCGACGCAGGTCAGTAACGTCTCGGGGCGGAACAGCCCGCCCCTCGCCCACCGTGACACTCGCACCATGCACCAAGGAGACCTCGTGACGACCCCGCCCGCCCTGCTCATCGCAGGCATCGGCACGCGAGACGAACGGCATGCCGCCGCCTTCCAGGCATTCGTCAGGGAGTTGGCCGCACGCCACCCGGACCTGCCCGTGGCGGGTGGCCTCACCGGAGCGGGCAGCCACCCGCTGTCCGACGCGATCGCCCGGCTCGTCGGAGAGGGGGTGACCCGCTTCGCGGTCGTCCCGATGTCCCTGGTCCCGGCGGCTCCCCCGAGAGACGGCATCGCCGCCGCGCTGGCCCAGGAGGCCGAGCGGCACGCCGACGCCTCGTTCGCGTCCGCCCGGCCGCTCGGTCCGCACCGCACACTGCTGAGCCTGCTGGAGCGGCGGCTCGACGAGGCGCTGGGCAATCGGCCCCGGCTGCCCTCGGACCGCGCGGAGACGACCGTGCTGCTGGTGGGCGACGGTTCGCCGCTCCCCGAGGCCAACGCCGAGGTGCACCGCGCGGCCCGGCTGCTGTGGGAGGGCCGTGGCTTCGCGGGCGTCGAGGTCGCCTTCGCCTCGCTCGCCGCCCCGGATGTGGCCTCCGGCCTGGACCGCTGCGCCAAGCTGGGGGCGCGGCGGGTCGTGGTGCTGCCGTACTTCCTGTTCGAGGGTGACGCCCTGGAGCGGGTGCGGCAGCAGGCGGAGGGCTGGGGGCTCGCCCACCCCGAGGTCGAGGTGGTCCCGGCCGATGTCATCGGCCCGGCGCGGGAGTTGGCCGACCTGGTCATGGATCGCTATGAGGAGGTGGCCGACACCAGCGAGCACGCCGGGTTCAGCGATGAGGCCCACGCGTTCGCGCATCCGGACGCCCATGTCGATGTCCGCTGAGCCGTCCGCGACGTCCACTGAACCATCCGCGACGTCCGCTGAACCGTTGGTGATGTCCGCTGGCGCATCGGCGGATCCGCTCGCGGACGGGTCCGCCGGGTTCGATCTGCGGCATCACGGGGACGCGGAGGTGCGGGGTGCCGATGCCGCACTGACGGACCTCGCGGTCAATGTCCGGGCCGGTACGCCGCCGGACTGGCTCAAGGCCCATATCGCCGCGTCCCTCGACGGACTGGCCGCCTATCCGGACGGGCGGGCGGCACGGGAGGCGGTCGCCGGGCGCCATGGGCTTCCGGTCGGACGGGTGCTGCTGACGGCGGGCGCCGCGGAGGCGTTCGTCCTGCTCGCCCGCGCCCTGCCGGCCCGACGGCCGGTGGTGGTGCATCCGCAGTTCACCGAGCCGGAGGCAGCGCTGCGGGACGCGGGGCACACGGTGGGGCGTGTGGTCCTCGAGGAGCGGGACGGCTTCCGGCTGACCCCGGCGGCCGTGCCGGAGGACGCCGATCTTGTGGTGATCGGCAACCCCACCAACCCCACATCCGTACTGCACCCGGCCGCCGTCGTGGCCGGGCTGGCCCGGCCGGGGCGGACGCTGATGGTGGACGAGGCGTTCATGGACGCCGTCCCGGGTGAGTCGGAGTCGCTGGCGGCCCGCACCGATGTGCCGGGGCTGGTGGTGCTGCGCAGCCTCACCAAGACCTGGGGCCTGGCCGGGCTGCGGATCGGCTACGTACTGGCGGATCCTGACACCGTCACAGCGCTGGAGCGGGTCCAGCCGCTGTGGCCGGTGTCCAGCCCGGCCCTGGCCGCGGCCGAGGCGTGCTGCACCCCGTCCGCCCTCGCCGAGGCGGCCCGGGCCGCGCACCGTACGGCCGCCGACCGGGCCCATCTCGCCGACCGGCTGGCCGAGTTGGCTGAGCTGGCGGAGTCGGCCGAGGTGCGGGTGTGTGGCCCGGCGGCCGGGCCGTTTCTGCTGATCCGGGTGGCGGGCGCGGCGGCGATCCGCACCCGGCTGCGGGAGCTTGGCTTCGCCGTCCGCCGCGGTGACACGTTCCCAGGCCTCGGCCCGGAATGGCTCCGGCTCGCCGTGCGCGACCGGGCCACGACGGATCGGTTCGTCATCGCCATGACGAAGGCGATTGCGGACACGGCCGCCTAGCCGACGCGGCGCGCACGGCACGGCGCGGGCAGCGCGGCACGGCGCGGGCAGGGCGGCACGGCGCGGGCAGGGCGGGCAACTATCGCTCGCCCGAGCCCCCTTGACCGGGCCTTGCGCCCGCGTGCCTGGTGCGACCGCCCGGGCCCTGCGCCCTGCCCGGGCCCCGGCGCCGACATCCGGCCCGGCGTACACGTCCCGGCCCGGCATCCACGTCCGGGGCGGAAGTCCGTCCCCCGGTTCGGCGCCCCCGGGCCCCGGCGCCAACGCCCAGGGCCACGGCCGGAGCATGGAATCCGCCCCCGGCCCCGGCACCCGCACCCGCACCCGCACCCGCACCCGCACCCGCACCCAACGTCCACGCCCGTGTGCGCATCCGCAGCGAGCCCACGCCACGTGGCGCAGCCACCCCCAGCACCGGCACCCCCACCAGGTGGCGCAGGCGCCCCAGCACCCACACCCGGTGTGTAGCCACCCCAGCAATCACACCCGCACCAGGCGGCGGCGCAGCCACCTCAACCCCACACCCCCACCACGTGACACAGCCACCCCAACACCAGCACCCGCACCACGAAGCGCAGCCACCCGGACCCCAGCGGCCGTGCGCGAGGCGCAGCCACCCCAACCCCAACACGCGCACCACGTGACACAGCCACCCCAACACCAGCACCCGCACCACGAAGCGCAGCCACCGGCCCCGACACCCCCACCACGTAGCGCAGCCCCCCAACCCCAGCACCCCCACCACGAAGCGCAGCCACCCCGGCCCCGGCGGCCGTGCCGCGTGGCACGGTCGCCGGGGCCAGTGGGGCAGGCGTCAGGCGTCAGGCGTCAGCTGGCGTCGGTGTCGGTGGCGGCGGCCCGGCGGCGGCGGGCCAGGACCACGGCGCCGCCGCCCACGGCGAGCAGCAGGGCGCCACCGGCCACCAGGTACGGCGTGGCCGAGCTGCCGCCGGTCTCGGCCAAGTGCTCCGGCTTGGGCTGGGGCTTGGTCTGGGAGCCCACGCTCGGGCTGGGTTCGACCGCCGCCGCCACGGGTGACTCACAGGTCGCCCGGGCGAGGGTGACCTGCCCCTCGACCTCGGAGACGTTCAGCTTGAGCGGGTTCACCGAGACCCTCAGGTTGAGAGCCGTGGCCGCCGCCGTGCGCGAGGTGGTGGCCGTCCGCGACAGGTCGAGCCGGACCTGGCCGAGCGACGGCACATCGACCGTGGTGGTGCCGCTCGTGCGCAGGGTGACCTTCTGGCCGAGCACGCTGACGCTGCCGAGCAGGTTGGAGTGGGCGGTCGGCCGCTTCCCGACGGCACACACCGCCTTCGAGGTCACCTGCTCGACCGTGATCAGCGGCACCGCGGCCAGGCCCGGCACATGGACCTGGGCGTTGACGAGGTTGGAGTACCCCTCGGCGCGCTGCTTGTCCGCGGCGGCCCGGGCAGTGGCCACATCGGCCCGCAGGACACTGAACGGCCGGCCCCCGTCCACGCCGTCCACGGTCGCGCTGAGCGCCGTCTTGCTGGCCGTCGCGGGCGCGCGCACATCGTTCAGCACGACCGAGAGCGGAGCCGTGACGGTCTTGTTGAGCAGGGAGACATCGAGATCGGTGCGGAGCACGACCGCACCCGCCTTGCCGGTGGTACCACCGGTGTCGGCCTGCGCGGTCGCCGCGGGCAGCAGGCCCAGGACGGAGACCGCGGCAGCGGCAGTGGCGGCCGCCAGACGGCGGGTGGGCATGCCGAAGTAGGTGTTGCTGGAACAGGACACGTGAGTTGACCCCCACAGGAGACATGGAGCCGCCGGCGCCTGCCGCGGGGGACTCCACGGGCGCCGACGGCCTCGACCACGCCATATTTGCGCACCGAGGGTAAACAGGCAGACACATGCCGGCCGTTCATCCCAAAGGGTGTGGTTCGCCGCCCAGTTCGAACCGCGTTCCCTTCCGGCCCCCCTCGCCCCACCCGTCTCGCTCCCCCGTCTCGCTCCCCCGTCCCGCGTCAGCCGTCCCGCGTCAGCCGACCACCCGTCCCCGCAGCACCACCCGCCGCGGCGTCGTCAGCACCCGCACATCGGCGCGCGGATCCGCGTCGTAGACGACGAGATCGGCGGAGGCACCCTCGGTCAGCCCCGGCCGCCCGAGCCAGTCCCGCGCCCCCCAGGTCGCCGCCGAGAGCGCGTCCCGCACCGGGATGCCCGCCTTCACCAGCTCGGCGACCTCCTGCCCGACCAGCCCATGGGCCAGACCGCCGCCCGCGTCGGTGCCGGTGTAGACCGGGATGCCCGCGTCGTAGGCCGCCCGCACCGTCTCGTAGCGGCGCGCGTGCAGCCGCCGCATATGGTCGGCCCAGCGCGGGAACCTCGCCTCGCCGCCCAGCGCGAGCCGGGGGAAGGTGGCGATGTTGACCAGGGTCGGGACGATCGCCACGCCCCGCTCCGCGAACAGCGGGATGGTCTCCTCGGTGAGCCCGGTGGCATGCTCGACGCAGTCGATCCCCGCCTCGACCAGCGGGGCCAGGCTCTCCTCTGCGAAACAGTGCGCCGTGACCCGCGCGCCCAGCCGGTGCGCCTCCGCGATGGCCTCCTCGACCGCGCCACGCGGCCAGCAGAACCCCAGGTCACCGGTCTCCCGGTCGATCCAGTCGCCGACCAGCTTGACCCAGCCGTCGCCGCGCCGGGCCTCCGCGGCCACATACGCGACCAGGTCCTCGGGCTCGACCTCATGCGCGTAGTTGCGGATGTAGCGCTTGGTGCGGGCGATATGGCGGCCCGCCCGGATGATGCGGGGCAGGTCCTCGCGGCCGTCGATCCAGCGGGTGTCGGCGGGCGATCCGGCGTCCCGCAGCAGCAGCGCCCCGGCCTCCCGGTCGGTCAGCGCCTGCTTCTCGCTCGTGGAGTCGTCGACCGCCCCATGGGCGTCGAGTCCGACATGGCAGTGGGCGTCGACGAGGCCGGGCAGCACCCAGCCCTCGATCAGCCGGATGTCCCTGGCCCCGGGCGGCCGCTCGAAGGTGATCCTGCCGTCCACCACCCACAGCTCGTCCCGTACGTCCCCGGCAGCGTCGCCGGTGTCCGGTCCGACCAGGACCCGGCCCTTGATGTGGAGCACCGCGCTATCCCTCATGCAACGCACTGTACGAGACCTGAACAGGGCGTTGACCGGCCGATTCCGGCGCCCCCGCGGTGCGGGGCGACCTTTCGTCAGTTCACCGTGTAGCTCCCAGGTAGCTCACCGTGAGAGATTGAATTCATTGCAGCTTGGCCCGGAATTCCCCGCGTTTTTCCGCTACTGCTTCCACATTCGTCTGCCCGCTTTTATGATTCCTAAACGCAAAATTTTTCACGAGATCCTGGCCCCCAAAATTCAAGCGGGTCACCGGCCAGTTACGCACATGTGACAGACTCCACATGCGATCCGCTATGACCAGGTAACTTCCCCGCAAATCACCGCTTTTCGACGACCCGACGCGCGCGCACGCGCGCCCGCGTGATAACATAACCACACCCCTTTGCGTAACCCCTCCTCGCGATGCATTTTCTGATTCTGCTAGGTAAATTGAATTTGCATGACCGCCGCACAAGCAGACCTAGTCCGTAGCGAATTGGATTTGCCGGAGGGCCTGTCCCTCGACACCCCGCGCGTCGAGGACGGAGCCGCGATCTGGCGAATCGCTCGCGACTCCAAAGCCCTGGACCTCAACTCCTCCTACAGCTATCTCCTGTGGTGCCGCGACTTCGCCGCCACATCCGTCGTGGCGCGCGGCGCCGACGGCGGACCGGTCGGCTTCATCACCGGCTACGTCCGCCCGGAGCGCCCCGAGACCCTGGTCGTCTGGCAGGTCGCCGTCGACGACGCCTGGCGCGGCCGCGGACTGGCCGCCACCCTGCTGGACGGGCTGGCCGCGCGGGTCGCCGCGACGGGCGTCCGCGGCATCGAGACCACGATCACCCCGGACAACACCGCCTCGAACCGGCTGTTCACCTCGTTCGCGGAGCGGCACAGCGCCCCGCTCGAGCGTGAGGTGCTCTTCCACGGCGGTCTGTTCCCCGACGGTGCGCATGAGCCCGAGGTGCTCTACCGCATCGGTCCGCTCGGCCCGCGCGCTCCGCACGGTCCGCGCACCGACCGGACCTGACCCCGACCTCGCCGACGACCTGCTGACGACTTCGCTGAAGACTTCGCTGAAGATCTCGTTTCACCCCCGATCTCTCACCCCCCTCACATCCCTCTCCCAGGAGAACGCTGTGACCATCACCCCGCCCGCCCTGAGCGTCTTCGAGGCCCTGGAGTCGGAGGTGCGCAGCTACTGCCGTGGCTGGCCCGCCGTCTTCGACCGTGCCCAGGGCAGCCACATGTACGACGAGGACGGACACACCTACCTCGACTTCTTCGCCGGGGCCGGGTCGCTCAACTACGGCCACAACAACCCGGTGCTCAAACGGGCACTGATCGACTACATCGAGCGTGATGGCGTCACCCACGGCCTGGACATGTCCACCACGGCCAAGCGCGCGTTCCTCGAGTCGTTCCAGAACAACATCCTGCGCCCGCGCGACCTGCCCTACAAGGTCATGTTCCCGGGCCCGACCGGCACCAACGCCGTCGAGGCCGCGCTGAAGCTCGCCCGTAAGGTCAAGGGCCGCGAGTCGATCGTCTCCTTCACCAACGCCTTCCACGGCATGTCGCTGGGCTCGCTGGCCGTGACCGGCAACGCCTTCAAGCGCGCCGGTGCGGGCATCCCGCTGGTCCACGGCACCCCGATGCCGTTCGACAACTACTTCGACGGCACGGTCCCGGACTTCCTGTGGTTCGAGCGGCTGCTGGAGGACCAGGGTTCCGGCCTCAACCAGCCCGCGGCCGTGATCGTCGAGACCGTGCAGGGCGAGGGCGGTATCAACGTAGCGCGGCCCGAGTGGCTGCGCGCCCTGGCCGAGCTGTGCGAGCGCCAGGACATGCTGCTGATCGTTGACGACATCCAGATGGGCTGTGGCCGTACCGGCGCCTTCTTCTCCTTCGAGGAGGCGGGCATCACTCCGGACATCGTGACCGTCTCCAAGTCCATCAGCGGCTACGGCCTGCCGATGTCGCTCACCCTCTTCAAGCCCGAGCTGGACGTCTGGGAGCCCGGCGAGCACAACGGCACGTTCCGCGGCAACAACCCCGCGTTCGTCACCGCCGCCGCCACCCTGGACACCTACTGGGCGGACGGCCAGATGGAGAAGCAGACCCTGGCCCGCGGTGAGCAGGTCGAGCAGGCGCTGCGCGCCATCTGCGAGGAGCAGTCCGGGGTCGACTTCCGCGGCCGTGGCCTGGTGTGGGGCATGGAGTTCGAGGACAAGCCGCGCGCCTCGGCCGTCTGCAAGCGCGCCTTCGAACTGGGCCTGCTGGTCGAGACCTCCGGCCCGGAGAGCGAGGTCGTCAAGCTGCTGCCCGCGCTGACGATCTCCCCCGAAGACCTGGACGAGGGGCTGCGTACCCTCGCCCGCGCGGTCCGCGAGACCGCATAACCCTCCCGCACCGCAGAGAAGAGAGAGGCAAGAACTCACCGTGATCGTCCGATCCTTCAAGGACATCGAGGACACCGAGAGGCACATCAAGTCCAAGTCCGGCACCTGGGAGAGCAAGCGCATCGTGCTCGCCCGGGAGGGCGTCGGCTTCTCGCTCCACGAGACCATCCTCTACGCGGGCACCGAGACGTCGATGTGGTACGCCAACCACATCGAGGCGGTGCTGTGCGTCGAGGGCGAGGCCGAGCTCACCAATGACGAGACCGGTGAGAAGCACTGGATCACGCCCGGCACCATGTACTTGCTGAACGGGCACGAGAAGCACACAATGCGCCCCAAGACCGACTTCCGGTGTGTCTGCGTCTTCAACCCGCCGATCACCGGACGGGAGGACCACGATGAGAACGGCGTATATCCGCTGATCACCGAGACCGAGGAGGCATGATCCGATGACCACGGTCACTGACCTGTACCCGACCCGTGGTGCCGTGGAGGTCGCCACACCACGCGTGGACCCGGTGGTGTGGTCCGAGCCCGGGGCTCCGGGGCCGCTGCAACCGTCCGAGCTGAGCGATTTCGATCGCGACGGCTTCCTGGCGATCGACCAACTGATCACTCCGGATGAGGTCGCGGTCTACCGCGCCGAACTGGACCGGCTGGTCACCGACCCGGACGTGCGCGCCGACGAACGCTCGATCATCGAGCCGAAGTCCAGGGACGTACGGTCGGTGTTCGAGGTGCATCGGATCAGCGAGGTCTTCGCGAACCTGGTGCGGGACCCGCGGGTGGTGGGTCGCGCGCGGCAGATCCTGGGCTCGGACGTCTATGTCCACCAGAGCCGGATCAACGTCAAGCCGGGCTTCGGGGCCTCGGGCTTCTACTGGCACTCGGACTTCGAGACCTGGCACGCCGAGGACGGGCTGCCGAACATGCGGACCGTGTCGGTCTCGATCGCCCTGACCGAGAACTTCGACACCAACGGCGGCCTGATGATCATGCCGGGCTCGCACCGCACCTTCCTCGGCTGTGAAGGGGCCACGCCGAAGGACAACTACAAGCGGTCGCTGCAGATGCAGGACGCCGGCATCCCGTCGAACGAGGCCCTGAGCGGCTTCGCCGACAAGCACGGCATCAAGCTGTTCACCGGCAAGGCCGGGTCGGCGACGTGGTTCGACTGCAACTGCATGCACGGGTCCGGCGACAACATCACGCCGTACTCCCGCAGCAATGTGTTCATCGTGTTCAACAGCGTGGAGAACGCGGCGGTCGAGCCGTTCGCCGCGCCGGTCCACCGGCCGGAGTTCATCGGCGCGAGGGACTTCACGCCCGTACGGTGATGACGGCCGTGCGCTGATGTGACGTCCGTGATCTGAGGGAAGCCGGGGTGCCCCGGCTTCCCTCAGATTTTTTCCGCCGCGAACCCCCGTTGCCGGGAGCGGATCCGCTCAGCCGGACAGCCGCTCCAGCAGCCGGTCCACATCGGCCACGGTGTTGTACAGGTGGAAGGAGGCGCGGAGGTTGCCTGCCCGCGCCGAGACCTGCACCTCGGCCTCCGCCAGCCGGGGCGCGGCGTCGCCCAGGCCCGGTACGGAGACGATGGCCGACCCGGGGGCGGCCACGGGCCGGTGGCCGAGCGCGATGACCCCGTCCCGGAAGCGGTCGGCGAGCGCGCGGTCATGCGCGGCGATGGCCTCGGTGCCCAGCTCCTCGACCAGCCCGAGCGAGTGCCGGGCCGCGACGTAGGCGTACACGCTCGGGCTCTCGTCGAAGCGCCGTGCGGAGTGGGCGAGTTCGGCCACCGGGCCGTAGCAGCTGTCCCAGGGCTGCTCGCCCGCGACCCAGCCCGCGAAGACGGGGGTGAGTTCGCCGAGGTCATCGGGCACGGTCAGAAAGGCGGCCCCGCGCGGGCACATCAGCCACTTGTAGGCCACGCAGACCGTGTAGTCGTCCTCGGCCGCGTTCGCCGGGAACCAGCCCGCCGCCTGGCTGAGGTCCACCAGCGTACGGGCCCCGTGGGCGCGGGCGGCCTCCCGGATGGCGGGGAGGTCGGCGATCCGCCCGTCCGCCGACTGGACCGCGCTCACGGCCACCAGCGCCGTACCGGGGCGCACCGCCTCCGCGATCTCCTCCAGCGGCACGATGCGCAGCTTGAGGTCGCGACGGACGGCGAAGGGGTTGACCAGGGAGCTGAAGTCGCCGTCGGCGACCAGGACTTCGGCCCCGGACGGCAGCGAGGTCGCGATCATCCCCGCGTATACGGCGACCGAGCTGCCGGCCGCGACGCGCCGGGCCGGTACGCCGACGATCCGGGCGTAGGCGGCGCGGCTCGCCTCGACCGCCTCGAAGGACACGTCCGCGATGGGCTGTCCGGCGGCCGAGCTGTCGAGGACCGCCTTCACGGCGGCGGCGGAGCGTGCGGGGATCAGACCGCTGGACGCGGTGGTGAGATACGTCGTATGTGGCGCGAATTCGGCGCCCGCCAGGCTCTCCATGTGCATCCACTATGGGACGGGCGCTCCCCGGCGTCCATCGCATTTCCGCGTCGGATGCCTTCAAGCGATCCTTATACATACCCGCTGACCAGCGGCGATACTTATGGCTTACGCGGCGCGCGGGTGAAGCGCCGACGCGAATCGGCCGCCGGACGCGCGGGTCAGGTCCGCGGGTCCGGCGGCCGGGCCGTCGTTCCGGGAGTCAGCCGCGCTGCTCCCGGACGCCGTTGATCCGCCGCGGCAGCTCCAGCGGGTTCTCGTCGCGCAGCTCCGGCGGCAGCAGCGCGGCCGGGGTGTCCTGGTACGCGACCGGTCGCAGCCAGCGCTCTAGGGCGGTGCCGCCGACCGAGGTGGAGGTGGAGGTGGTGGCCGGGTAGGGGCCGCCGTGGTGCTGGGCGGGGGCGACCGCGACACCGGTCGGCCAGCCGTTGACCAGGACCCGGCCCGCCAGCGGGGTGAGCTCGGCGATCAGTTCACCGGCCCGGCCCTCGGTGCCCTCGCCCTCGGCGGCGGAGAGGTGGACGGTGGCGGTGAGGTTGCCGGGGAGCCGTCCGAGCACCGCGCTGATCTCATCGTCGCTCTCGTAGCGCGCCACGACGGTCACCGGGCCGAAGCACTCCTCCAGCAGCACATCGTGGGGGCCGTCCTCGGCGAGCCGCCGCGCCGGGACGGTCAGAAAGCCCGCGCTGACCGTGTGCTCACCGCCGGAGCCGGGGGTGACCGGGGCCACCACGTCCGCCAGCTCGATGCGCTCCTTGATCCCGGCGACGAAGTTGTCCCGCATCCGGTGGTCGAGCAGGACCCCGGCCTCGGTGTTGCTGACCGCGTCGGTGAGGGACTTCAGCAGGCCGTCGCCCGCCGGACCAGCCGGGGCCAGCACGAAGCCGGGCTTGGTGCAGAACTGGCCGACGCCCAGCGTCATGGAGCCCGCGAGCCCGGCGCCGATCTGGTCACCGCGCTCGGCGGCCGCGGCCTCGGTGACCACGACCGGGTTGAGGCTGCCCAGTTCGCCGTGGAAGGGGATCGGCACCGGCCGGGAGGCCGCCGCGTCGTGCAGGGCACGGCCGCCGCGGACCGAGCCGGTGAAACCGGCGGCGGCGATCAGCGGATGCCTGACCAGCTCAAGACCCGCGTCGAAGCCGTGCACCACCGCGATCACCTCGGCGGGCACCCCGACCCGCTCGGCGGCGCGGCGCAGCGCGGAGGCGGCCACCTCGGAGGTGGCGGGGTGGTCGGGGTGGGCCTTGACGATCACCGGGCAGCCCGCGGCGAGGGCGCTCGCGGTGTCCCCGCCGGGCACGGAGAAGGCGAGCGGGAAGTTGCTGGCGGCGTAGACGGCGACGACGCCGAGCGGCAGCTTGTAGCGGCGCAGATCGGGCCAGGGCGGGGTCTGGGTGGCGTCGGCGTGGTCGACGCGGACGTCGAGGAAGGCGCCCTCGTCCACGATGGCCGCGAACGACCGCAGCTGGTAGGTGGTGCGGGCGAGTTCGCCGGTGAGCCGGGCGGGGCCGAGGGCGGTCTCCGCGTCGGCGGCCTCGACCAGCTGGTCACGGGCCTCGTCGAGCAGATCGGCGGCGGTGCGCAGCAGGGCGGCGCGCACCGTACGGTCGGCCAGGGAGCCGCGGGCGGCGTGGGCCGCGCGCACCACGCGGTCGACCTCCTCCACGGTGGCTTCGACCGCTACCTGTTCGCGCTGCTTTCCGGTTCGGGGGTCGACGCTCCACACTGGTGCTGACACCGCGGATTCCTCCTGCTGTGGTGTTACCGCTGCTTGCGTGTCACACATCGACGGTGTTCGATATGCTGAACGCTGTCCCGGGTGATGAATATCCCCCTGGGACTCTATGGCTGGTCGAACAGAGGGGTCAAGGCGATGTCAGCTGCTGAGACGGGCGGGGCCCAGGTCAAATCGGCGGTCCGCACGGTCGAACTGCTGGAGTTCTTCGCCGGGCGGCCCGGGATGCACAGCCTCGCCGCGGTCCAGGAGGCCGTGGGCTACCCCAAGTCGAGCCTCTACATGCTGCTGCGCACCCTGGTGGAGCTCGGCTGGGTGGAGACGGACGCCACCGGCACCCGCTACGGGATCGGGGTGCGCGCCCTGCTCGTCGGCACCTCCTACATCGACGGCGACGAAGTCGTGGCCGCCGCCCGCCCCACCCTGGACCGGCTCTCGGACGACACCACCGAGACCATCCACCTCGCCCGGCTCGACGGCACCAATGTCGTCTATCTCGCCACCCGGCAGTCGCAGCACTATCTGCGCCCCTTCACCCGCGTCGGCCGCCGGCTGCCCGCCCACTCCACCTCGCTGGGCAAGGCGCTGCTGGCCACGTACTCCGACGAGCAGGTGCGCAAGCTGCTGCCGGAGACGCTGAGCCAGCTGACCGAGCACACCATCACCGACCGCGAGAAGCTGATCGAGGAGCTGCACCTCATCCGGGAGCAGGGGTACGCGGTGGACCGCGAGGAGAACACCCTGGGCCTGCGCTGCTTCGGCATCGCCATCCCGTACCGCACCCCCTCGCGCGACGCCATCAGCTGCTCGGTGCCGGTGGCCCGGCTGACCCCCGCCCATGAGCAGATGATCAAGGACGCCCTGTTCGACGCCCGGGACCGGCTCACCCTCGCGACCCGCCGCCTCTGACCTCCGCCGTGCGGTTTCGTCACACCGGGCTGACAATCCGGCGGCCGGGGTGATCTGCTGTGACGGGTCGGCCGAACGGGCGGACGAGCAGGAGGAGAGCAGACGCATGGAGTACGTACGGCTGGGCGCGTCGGGCGTCAAGGTATCGCGGATCTGCCTGGGCATGATGAGCTACGGCAACCCCGAGCACCGGCCCTGGCAGCTGGACATCGATGACGCGCGGCCGATCGTGCGGCGCGCGGCCGAGGAGGGGGTGACCTTCTTCGACACCGCCGACATGTACTCGGTGGGCCGCAGCGAGGAGATCACCGGCGAGCTGCTGCGGGAGCTCTTCCCCAGCCGCGACGACTACGTCCTGGCCACCAAGGTCTACAACCCGATGGGCGAGGGCCCCAACGACCGCGGGCTGTCCCGCAAGCACATCATGGCGGGCATCGACGCCTCGCTGCGGCGGCTGGGCACCGACCATGTGGACCTCTACCAGATCCACCGCTTCGACCATGAGACGCCGCTCGAGGAGACGATGGAGGCGCTGCACGATGTGGTGCGGGCCGGGAAGGCCCGGTACATCGGCGCGTCCTCCATGTACGCCTGGCAGTTCGCCAAGGCCCAGCACATAGCCGAGGCGCACGGCTGGACCCGGTTCGTCTCGATGCAGAACCACTACAACCTGCTCTACCGCGAGGAGGAGCGGGAGATGAACCCGCTCTGCCTGGACCAGGGCGTGGGCGTCATCCCGTGGAGCCCGCTGGCGCGCGGGCTGCTGGCGGGCACCCGCGACCGGGACCGCACCGGGCAGACGGTCAGGGCGGGTAGCGATCCGCTGGTGGAGCGGTGGTACGCGGACGCGGACTTCTCCATCGTGGACGCCACCCGCGCGATCGCCGAGGAGCGCGGGGTGTCTCCGGCCCAGATCGCGCTGGCATGGCTGCTCGGCAGGCCCGGGGTCACCGCGCCGATCGTCGGGGCGACGAAGACCCGCCATCTGGAGGACGCGGTCGCGGCGGCCGGGCTGACGCTGGACGAGCAGGAGGTGGCCCGCCTGGAGGCCCCCTACCGCCCGCGCCCCATCATGGGCCACAGCTGACGGGGCGGTTCCCGGGGGCCTTCCGCGGCGGAGGGCCCGCGGCTCAGGTGAGCAGCCGCTCCAGGGGGTCGATCGCGAAGTAGACCACGAACAGCGCGGCCGTCCCCCACAGCAGCCAGTGCACCTCCCGCGCCTTGCCCAGCACCGTCTTGATCACCACATAGGAGATGAACCCGGCGCCGATCCCATGGGAGATGGAGTAGCTGAACGGCATCAGGGCGATGGTGAGGAACGCCGGGACGGCGATGTCGATCCGCTCCCAGTCGATCGACCGCACCTGGCTCATCAGCAGGAAGCCCACCGCGATCAGCGCCGGGGCCGCGGCCTGGGCGGGCACCACCGTGGCCAGCGGGGTCAGGAAGAGCGCGAGCCCGAACAGCGCCCCGGTGACCACGCTGGCGAAACCGGTGCGCGCGCCCTCGCCGACCCCGGCCGCGGACTCGATGTAGCTGGTGTTGGACGAGGCGGACGCGGCGCCGCCGAGTGCCGCCGCCGCACCGTCGATCAGCAGCACCCGCCCCAGCCCCGGCACCCTGCCCTCGGCGTCCAGCAGCCCGGCCTCATTGCTCACCCCGACGACCGTGCCCATGGTGTCGAAGAAGTCGGACAGGATGAGGGTGAAGATCAGCAGGACGATGGTGACCACGCCGACCTGCTGGAACGCCCCGAAGACGCTGAAGGAGCCGAGCAGTCCGAAGTCCGGGGTGTCGACGACGCTGTCGGGGAGGGTGGGCACGGTCAGCCCCCATGCCTCCGGCCGGATGTCGGCGATCTCGTTGATGACGATCGCGAGCACGGTCGAGACGACGATGCTGATCAGCAGGGCGCCCTTGGCCTTGCGCGCCATCAGCGCGATGGTCAGCAGCACCCCCACGCAGAAGACCAGCACCGGCCAGCCGCTGAGCCGCCCGTCCGCGCCGAGCTGTACGGGGGTGGAGCCGGTGGGGCCAGGGATGCGGGAGACGAACCCGGCGTCGATGAAGCCGATGAAGGCGATGAACAGTCCGATCCCCACGCTGATGGCCTGCTTCAGCGGCTGCGGGATGGCGTGCATGACCGCCTCGCGCAGCCCGGTCATCACCAGCGCGCAGATGATCAGGCCCTCCAGGACCACCAGGCCCATGGCGTCGGGCCAGCTCATCTGCGGGGCGATCTGGAAGGCGACGACCGCGTTGAGCCCGAGGCCCGCGGCGAGGGCGAGCGGCAGATTGCCGCCGATGCCCATGGCTACGGTCATCACGGCGGCCACCAGGGCGGTGGCGGTGGCGAGTTGGGTGCCGGAGAGCTGCTCGCCGAACTTGTCCTTGGCCCCGCCCAGGATGATCGGGTTCAGGACGAGGATGTACGCCATCGTGAAGAAGGTGGCGAAGCCGCCCCGGACCTCCCGGCCGAGGGTCGAACCCCGCTCGGATATCCGGAAGTAGCGGTCGAGCAGGGGGAGTCCCGGCCCCGGCGGGGCCGGTGCCTTGTCCGTGGTCTGTCTCGCCATGGTCGCGCTCCTCGGGGGACGGCGGGCGGGTCGGCGGCGTGCCGGATCAGGGGATTGTGCCCGCCAGGAGCGCGATACAGGTTTTCCCGAGGTTTCAGTTCATCGGCGAACCGATCTCGGTGCGGTCCATCACCATGAGGAAGCCGGTGAGCGGCAGCGAGCCGTTCGTCCTCCGGGGGTTGACGGCCGTGGTGGGGTCGGTGGTGACCAGCGGCGGGGCGGCCCGGCCGCCCGGCGCCCAGTTGTTGTCCCGCGAGACGGCGAGGAGGCCGGTGTCGGCGCTGCCGCGCCCGTTGGAGAGCGCGAGGTTGCGGATCAGCTGGGCGCGGGAGCCGGCGACGGCGTAGCCCTTGCCCCAGTTGTCGAAGGAGGTGGTGCGCTGGAGCCGGAGCGGTCCGGTGTTGCCGCCCGCGTCAAAGCCGCTCTTGGTGTTGGCCCAGGCGGCGGAGGACCGTACGACATGGGCGGGCGAGGGCGCGCCGCGGCGGTCGGCGCCGAGCTGGAAGCCGCTGCCGTCGCCCTTGAAGTAGGGGATGTGCCAGCGGTTCCGGCCGTTCCCGAAGGCCCAGGAGTGCTCGATGGTGACGGGGCTGCCCCACATCCACAGGTCGAGGCCGTCGTCGCTGTTGTGGAACAGCCGGGATCCGGTGACCACATTGCCGGTGCCGGAGCCGTGGGTGATGGCTATGCCGTCGGCCCGCTGGCCGCCGGTGGCGTCGTCGTGGTTGGCGTAGGAGTCCAGGTTGCGGATGAGGTTGTCGTTGGTGCCGTCGCCGCGGAGGGTGAGGCCGGTGTCACCGTTGCCGTGGGTGCTGAGGTCCTGGAAGACGTTGCGCGCGCAGGAGGTGCAGACCAGGCCGCCGCCCGGGGCGTTGCGCAGTTCGATCCCCGAGACCGTCCAGTAGTCGGCGCTGAGGGAGACCAGGGAGGAGCCCCGGCCCAGCCGGGAGCCGTCGAGCCGGACCTTCTCCGCCCGGTAGGACCGCAGTTGGACCCGCTCGCGGGGGGTGCCGCTGATGGAGCTGCGCAGGGTCCTGGAGGGGTAGTACGTACCGCCGCGGACCTCGATGGTGGTGCCCGCCTTGGCGCTGGCGAAGGCCTTCTCCACGCTACGGTAGGGGGAGTTGAGGGTGCCGGTGTTGCCGTCGCTGCCGTTGGTGGCGACATACAGGGTGGTGGGCACGGCGCTCGCGCCCTCCGGCGAAGCCGTCAGATACACCCCGGCCACGGCCGACGCCACGATCACGGCGCTGCCCAACGGCAGCGTGCGGTCCTTGCGACGGCGGTGACGGCCCCGTTTGCGTCTCAGCCCCATGGCAACTCCTGTTCCGCGTCGAGAGAACGGGCCGGAGGATCCGAACCGGCCCACTCCATGTCGTAGTTGCCGCCAGTCCAGTCTAGGTTGCCGGGACCCCGAGGATTCTTAGATTACGAAATCCCGATCGCATAGCGATAGCTTGCGACAACTCTTGATCACTTTGTGGCCGAGAGTTCGGGTGACCGATCGGAACCAATCAGCTTGTGTCCGTCGCGCGGAGCGTGCGCGATCAGCTCCCGGGCGGGGCCGTGGGCTTGTCCTTCTTCAGGCCCGTCAGCATCTCGTCGCGGAAGTACGTCAGATGGCCCCGCCACACCGCGGCGGCCTCCTCCGCCTCGCCCGCCTCGATGTGGGCGATGACGCGGCCGACGTGGAACGGCGGATCTCCAGCTACTACGCCCCCTACCACGCCGCGCTCGCGGATCTCCTGGCGGAGCGGCGCCGCACCTTCGGCCGGGCCTTCCAGCTGAGCTGCCACAGCATGTCCTCCGTTGGCCCGCGGGACGGTGTGCGGCGGCCGGAGATCTGCCTCGGCGACCTGGACGGGACCACCGCCTCGCCGGGGACCGGGATCGACAGCGTCCAGGTCGAGCTGCGGCGGGATCTGTACCTGGACGAGGTGACCTGGACCCCGCACGGGGGCCTGGCCCGGCTCCAGGAGTGCTTCGCGGCGGTGGCGGCGGCCGTACGGTCGCTGGGATAGCGGCTCGGTCCCTAGGTCCCTAGGTCCCTGCCGGTCAGGGGCGGTAGACCTGACCCGGCTCCGGGGTGGCCGGGGCCATCAGCTGGGAGACCGTCACCACCGTGTAGCCGTCCTCCTTCAGCTTCGCCAGGATCCCCGGCACCGCGGGCACCGTGCCCTTGTAGATGTCGTGCAGCAGGATGATCCCGTCGCGCTTGGTCTGCTCCAGCACCCGCTTCTGGATCAGCGCGGAGTCGTTCGTCTGGTAGTCCTTCGCGGTCACGCTCCACAGCACCTGCGCCACGCCCAGCTCACGGCAGATCTTGGAGACCCGCTCGTCCGTACGCCCCTGCGGCGGCCGCATCAGCAGGGGCGTACGGCCGGTGAGCTTCTTGACGGCGCTCTGGACACGGGTGATCTCCGTGCGGACCTCGTCGGAGTCGGTCTTGGTCAGGATCTTGTGCGACCAGGTGTGGTTGGCCAGTTCATGCCCCTCGTCCGCGATGCGGCGCACCAGGTCCGGATGGCGTTCGATGTGCTTCCTGCCGAGCATGAAGAAGGTCGCGTGGGCCTTCTCGCGCTTGAGGATCTTGAGCAGCCGGGGCGTGTTGCCGCTGGGACCCGCGTCAAAGGTGAGGGCGACGCATTTGGCGACCGCGCAGTCAACCGGGCCGGTCTTCCCGCCGTCCTTCTCCTTGAGCACGTTCGGCTTCGCGGCGGCCGGTGTCGCGTGCTTGGCGTCCGACGCCGCGTGCTCCCGGGCGCTGCGCGGTGAGGTGGTGTCGTAGGACGCCCCGCAGCCGCCGAGGCCCAGCGTCAGACAGGCGGTGCCGATGAGCAACCCGGATATTCGGCCTTTTCGCCTCATTGATATCCCCCAAGTCCCCTTGTGGTCAATAGCGATCACAATGCCGCCAACATCCGTCTAAATACGTAAAGTTGGAGACACGAACTGTGAGCACTATACACATCGAGTATACATGGGGTTCATAGAGAGCCCGAGGGACCCGAAGGCAGGCCGGGGAGTTGGGCGATGGCTTCGGGGAGGGCGGGTTCTTCGAGCGGGCGGAGGAGGAGGCAGCCGAGGGCGGGGAGGGCTATCAGGGGGGCCAGGGCGGTCTGGAGGGTGGTGGCGTCGGCCAGGGCGCCGACGAGGGGGCTCGCGAGACCGCCGACGCTGACGGTCAGGCCCAGGGTGACCCCGCTGGCGGTGCCCACACGGCGGGGCAGATAGTCCTGGCCGAGGGTGACGTGCAGGGAGAACGGCACATAGAGCCCGGCCGAGGCGAGGGCCACGCAGAGGTAGAGCGCCGGGCCGGGAACGAGGACGACGCCCGCGACGGCGAGGACGGTCAGGGCGTACGACCACTGGACGACCGGGACGCGGCCGTGGCGGGCGGCCAGTCGGCCCCCGGCCACCGTGCCCACCGCACCGCCCGCGTAGAGCACGAACAGGGCGGCGGTACCGGCCAGTTCGCCTCCGCCCGCGCGCTGGCGCACATACAGCGAGATGAACGCGCTCAGCCCGACGAAGACGATCGAGCGGCACATGATGGCGCCGGACAGCCGGAGGAACGAGGGCCAGTCGTCCCGCCCCGCTCCCCCGCGGCTCGCCCGCGCGGCCCCGGCCGCCGCGCCCGGGGCCCTGAGCGCCCGCAGCGCGGCCGCGCACAAAGCGGCCCCGGCGACGGCGGGGAGCGCCAGCAGCGGGGAGGCGCGCAGACCGCCGGTGGCGATGACGGCCGCGACCGCGAGCGGCGCGGTGGCGAAGCCGAGGTTGCCGCCGAGCGAGAACCAGCTCATCGCGGTGTGGCTGCCCCGGCTGGCGAGCCGGGCCACCCGGGCGGACTCGGGGTGGTACGCGGCGACGCCGATCCCGGAGACGGCGACCACCGCCAGGGTGGCCGCGTAGGAGCCGGTGACCCCGCTCAGCGCCACCCCCGCGCCGCCCACCAGCGTGCTCACCGGCAGCAGCCACGGCATGGCCCACCGGTCGGTGAGCGCCCCGAACAGCGGCTGTACGACGGACGACAGCAGCGAGGCCGCCAGGACCACGCCGGAGGCGGCGGCGTAGCCGTAGTCCCGTTCCGAGACGAAGAACGGCACCAGCGCGGCCACCGCTCCCTGGTAGATGTCCACGCAGGCGTGTCCCAGGGACATCAGCGCGATGGGCCCGCGGTGCGAGGTGGTCCGTGTGGTCCGTTTCGTCGGCACCCTTCGATCGTGGCGGTGCCACCGGGTGTCGCGCTTCCGATAATCCGCCGGGCCGTCCCGGAAACCCGCCAAGGGCGGACTCCCGGGGCAGCCTCAGCTCAACTCAGCTCGGCCAGGGCGGTGCGGACGGCGGCCAGGTCCTGGTCGGAGGCCAGACCGGCGTGGTACAGACGGAGCTCGTCCGCGCCCAGCTCCACCGCGTGGGCCGCGTCCCGTGCCAGCGTCGCCGGGCTGCCGCCCATCCCCGCCACCACCGTGAAGTTGGCGGCCAGCACGGTCCGTTCGGTCCGGTGCGGGACGAACGGCGACAGGACCCCGGAACGCGCCGCCTCGCCCCCGGTGCACGGCAGGACGACCCCGTCGGCCTCGGCCAGCGCATCGGCCGGGTCCACGCCCACGTTGGCGCCGAGGCGGTGCGGGGCCGGGTCGGCGTGCAGCAGCACCTGGAAGTCCTTGTCCGCCGCTGCCCTTACGGCGGCCACGGCCTCGCCCCGCAGACCGCTCGCGACCCGGTCGCGCCAGTCCGCGAACAGCGCGGCGTGGTCGGCTCCGAGCGCCTTCTCGACCTCGGCCCACTCCCCCGCGCGGTCACCGCCGTCCGCGGTCGTCCCGCCCGCCCACACCGGCCGCAGGGCGCGCAGGACGAGCCCGCGCAGCTCCTCGGGGTCCGCGCCCAGCCCGGCGTAGCCCGCCTCGCAGCTCTCGCAGAAGCACAGCGACATCAGATACTGGGCGGCGCCGCCCAGCGGCACCCCGCCGATCTTGTCGTGGGCGTGCAGATGGGCGAGCCCGTACCAGCCGCAGGACTCCAGCTCGGTGCCGCGGGCACCGGGCCGTACGGCGGCCTCGGCCGCCAGGTCCACCAGATAGGCGCGCACCTCGGGGCGGGCGATGCACGGCGCCCATGGGTAGCGGTCGCCATAGGCGTTGCGCACGGCGATCCGCGGATGCTCCTCGCCCAGCCGGGAGTTGTGCGCGAGCACCACCCAGGTGTGGACCTCGAGACCGGCGGCGGCCAGTGCGGCGGCGGCCTCGCCGTACGGATCGTCGCCCGGCACCCACGACTGCTCGTACGGCCGCAACTCGCGCCCCTGCCAGCGCTCGGCGCCCGGCGGGTAGAGCACGGCCGCGTGGCGGGCGGTGACGATGCGGTGGCCGGGGTGGCGCGGGGTCAGTGCCCGGGTGGAGTGGTAGGCCGAGGCCAGCGTCACCTGCTGGACGCCGAGGTCGGCGATGCGGCGCGCGGCGTCCGGGTCCCCGACGACGTCCCAGGGGTAGACGAAGGCGGAAGCCTTCACCGCGCCTCCCCGTCCCGGCGTCCGTTCCCGTCCCCGTCCCCGTCCGCATCCCCGTCCGCGACTCCGTCTCCGTCCGCGTCTCCCTCTCTGACCAGCGTCATGCCGCGCTCGATCAGCTCGGCCAGCTCCTTGACGTGGGCGGGGCTGGGCTCGCTCAGCGGCGGCCGCACCTCTCCGACGTCCAGCCCGCGCAGCCGCACCCCCGCCTTGACCAGCGACACCGCATAGCCGCGACCCTGGTTGCGGAGCTCGACCAGCGGCCGGTAGAAGCCGTCGAGCAGCCTGTTGACGGTCGCGTCGTCGCCCGTCATGAGCGCCTTGTGGAAGGCGAGGGCGACCTCGGGAACGAAGCAGAAGACGGCGGAGGAGTAGAGCGTGACGCCGATGCCGCGGTAGGCGAGGCCGGTCAGCTCGGCGGTCGGCAGCCCGTTGAAGTAACGGAAACCCTCGTCGGGGGCGTTCGCCCGCACCGCGCTCACGACGCGCTGCATCAGGTCGAGGTCGCCGATGCCGTCCTTGAGGCCGATGATGCCGGGCACCTTGGCGAGCCGGGCCACCGAGTCCGGGCTCAGGACGGCGTTGTCCCGCTGGTAGACGATGATGTCGAGGTCGGTCGCGCCCGCGAGGGCGCTGTAGTGGCGGATCAGCCCCTCCTGGTCGGCCACGACCAGATACGGCGGCATGGCGAGCAGCCCGTCCGCACCCGCGCGCTCGGCCAGCTTGGCGAACTGGATGGCCAGCGCGGTCCCGTACCCGGCGCCCGCGACCACCGGCACCCGCCCCGCGGCCTCCTCCACGGCGACCGCGACGCAGTCGTGGAACTCCTCGGGCGTCAGGGCGTGGAACTCGCCCGTGCCGCAGCACGCGAAGACGGCGCCCGCACCCGCGTCGATCCCGGCGCGGATGTGCGCACGGTAGATCTCCAGGTCCAGGGCGCCATCAGGACCGTAGGCGGTCACGGGGAAGAACAGCAGTCCGTCAAGGCGCTCGGCGAGTGAAGCTGAGGTCACGGGGCTTCTCCCTGTCGTGTACACCGACCCGCCGTCACCCACCGACGCCGTGTGCACGTTTCTGATCGTCATCTACATTCGTGAACAGCTTTACCGTAAGGCAGCCATTGGCCGCCGGTCAAGGGCGCCAGCGCGGCGACACCACCACTCACCCGAATTCTCCCACCGATGAATTGATGGGCGTCACACCGCCCTTGACGCCTCATGCGTCGATCCTTACGGTGTCCATGAATCTGAACCACATACATGAATAAAAACCACATATGTAAGAGCGCTTCGCGCGAGAACCCCATAACGCGACCCTTTACGGAGGATCCGCCCATGCCCGCTCCCCGCACCGTCCTCCTCACCGGCGCCGCCGGCGGCATGGGCACCTTGATGCGCGAGCTGCTACCGCCGTACGGATACCGGCTGCGGCTGCTCGACCAGCTCCCCATCGAGGGCGAGCCGGAGGCGATCACCGCGGATCTGTCCGACCGGGACGCCCTGCGCGAGGCCGTGCGGGGCGTTGACGCGATCATCCATCTCGCGGGTATCTCCCTGGAAGCCCCGTTCGAGAAGATCCTGCGCGCCAATATCGAGGGCACGTACAACGTGTACGAGGCGGCCCGTGAGGCGGGGGTCCGCCGGATCGTCTTCGCCTCCAGCAACCACGCGGTGGGCTTCACCCCGCGTCCGGTGGGGGATGACCCGCTCATCCCGGTCCACACCCCGCGCCGCCCCGACACCTACTACGGGCTGTCCAAGGCGTTCGGCGAGGACCTGGCCGCGCTCTACTGGGACAAGCACGGCATCGAGACGGTCGCCATCCGCATCGGCTCCTGCTTCCCCGAGCCGACGACGGTCCGCATGCTGTCCATCTGGCTGAGCCCGGCGGACGGCGCCCGGCTCCTCCACGCCGCCCTTACGGCGGAGAACGTGGGCTATACGACGGTCTACGGCAGCTCGGCCAACAGCCGCCCGTGGTGCGACCTCTCCTCGGCCCGCGCCCTGGGGTACGAACCGAGGGACGACTCCGAGCCGTACGCCGCGAAGCTGATCGCCGAACAGGGCGAACTGGAGCCGGACAACCCCGACCACGAACACCTGGGCGGCGCGTTCTGCACCAACCCACCGATCTGGCCGCGCTGAGGTTTCCGGGCGGGCACCTGCGTATAAGGGCGCCGCTTACCGAGGCGCGGTGGTTTTGAGCATGGGTCCGGAGGTGGGGAGGGCGCCGCCGCCGACCGCCGGGCCGGTCGGATGTCGGGCCGTGGCGGCTCGGCGATGGAGGGGATGCGGTCCGATCCGGAGTGCGAGTCCGGTGGCGCCCGGGGCGGCCGCTCCGGGTACCCATCGAAAAAGCGCTTGATCTAACGCAACTAATGTGTCAAGTGTTTTCGAGACGGGGTACCCCGGCCCATCCGGGAAACGGTCCGGCCCCGGGCCCCGAGCGATCCGCCGGACCGGCAAACGACCTTGCCCCCGAGCACGGACGCCGCCGCCGGGCCCCGCCCCCACCGGCCCGGCACCCGGCGACGAGGGCCGGGGCCCCACTCGCCGCCCCTTGCTCAAACGCGCCGAAGGCGCGAAACGGCGCCGCGCCCAACCGAGCCGCTCAGCCCGCCGCTGCCGTCTTGACCCACTCCTCGACCGTCTCGACTTCCGCCTGCCCGCGGAAGACCTTCTCGGTGAGGACGCGGTGGACCTCCGGGTCCGGGTCGTAGCAGGCGTCCGACAGGACCGTCAGCCGGTAGTCCAGATCGGCGGCCTGGCGCAGTGTCGACAACACCACACCACTGGTCGCGATGCCGGTCAGCACCAGGTGTGTGATGCCCTGCGCCCGCAGTACTACCTCCAGGTCGCTCCCGGTGAAGGCGCTGACCCGCCGCTTGGTGACCACCACCTCCCCCTCCCGCGGTGTGACATCGGGGTGCAGGGCCACGTTCGGGTCGTCCTCCGTGAAGGCTCCCGGCGGCAGCGCGCCGAATACCTTGTTGCGGGCCGACGCCTCGGGGCGGCCCGGGCGGAAGCCGACGACGACGTACACCACCGGGATCCCCGCGCCCCGCGCGGCGTCGATCGCGCGGCCCAGCCGCGGCAGGTAGTCGTCATCCTGGACGCGGGCCACGATGCCCTTCTGGACGTCCATCACGAGCAGGGCCGACTTGTTCGCGGTCAGGTTCGTGTTCGTGTTCACGCTCTCGTTCTCCTTCGCATTCACGTTCATGGGGTCTTTCGCCGCCGCGGTTGTCACGCGGGAGAGGAATCCTCGGAGCCGATACGGGCCAGCGAGCGGTCCATGAGCGTCAGGGCCAGGCACAGGCCGGTGATGGCGAGCATGAACCAGGCCAGGCCGTGCAGCCCGGCGGTGTCGGCGCGGGCGCCGAAGAAGGCGCCGTTGGCGCTGGAGGCGACGATCGCGCCGAGGTAGAAGAAGGTGCGGAGCAGCCCCGCCGAGGAGCCCATCCGCTCCGGATCGGCCTGGTGGTACACCGCGTTCTGCAGGGCGAGGTTGATCAGCCCCTGCGGTACGCCGAAGACGAGCCCGACGACGATCAGCAGCCAGATCGCGCTGTGCGGCTGCAGCGGGAGCAGCAGGGCGCAGCCGACGATCTGCCCCACGGCCCCCACCAGCAGCTTGCCGCGCACGGCGGCGCGGCGGCCGGTGGCCGTGGACACCGCGATCCCGGTCAGGAACAGGGGCAGTTGGGCGAGCCCCGCCTGGGAGGCCGTCAGCCCCCGGCCGTCCTGGAGCCACTGGGTGTAGCCGTACAGGAAGACGTACGAGACGACGGAGACGAGGAGCGCGCGGGCGTAGGTGAGCAGCAGGGGCAGATTGCCGCCGAACACCCGCAGATCGATGAACGGCTCCGCCGCGCGCAGCTCCCGCACCGCGAATCCGGCCGCCGCCACCGCCATCAGCACGGGCAGGTACCACCGGTCGGCGCGCGGCTCCATCAGGAACAGCAGCAGCGAGACGAGCATCGCGGCGAACAGCCCCATGCCGGTCAGGTCCAGCCGGACGCGTTCGTCGGGGCGTTCCGCCAGGGGCCGCTCCTTCGGCAGCCGCCGTACGCCGAGGAGCAGACCGGCCGCCGCCAGCGGGATGTTGACGGCGAACGTCGTACGCCAGCCGCCCAGCCCGATCAGCAGTCCGCCCAGGGGCGGCCCGATGACCGCGATGGTCTGGCTGGCGACCGCGAGGGTGGCGAGGATCCCGGCGGGGCTCTCCTGGCCGGTCCGCCGGGCCTCCCCGCGGATGAGGTACATCGAGGCGGGATAGCCCGCGCAGGTGCCGAACCCGAGCACCACCCGCGCGACGATCAGCGTCCCCAGGTTCGGGGCGAGGAGGCCGATCAGTCCCGCGATCCCGGTCAGCGCCGCCCCGGCGAGGAAGAGGAGGCGCGGCCCGTAGAGGTCGATCAGCCGGCCCATCACCGGCTGGCCTATCGAGGTGGCCAGATAGAGCGCGGCGACCAGCCAGGCCGTCTGCGAGGGCGGCGCCCCGAACGCGGCGCCGATCGGCACCAGCGACACGGAGATGATGGAGGAGTTGACGGGGTTCAGTACCGAACCCAGCATCATCGGCGCGAGCAGCCTCCGGTCGAAGGCGCTCCCCGCGTCCGCCCCGCCCCTTCCCTTTCCCTTGCGCCTTCCCTTGCGTCGCGTCAGCCGCTCGATCATGCGCGGCTGAGCCGGTCAAGCAGGGCCAGCGCCTCGAGGATGGTCTCCCGCTCCGCCTCCGTATAGCCGCTCTCCAGCGCCCGGGCGAGCCATTCCTCGCCCGCCCGCCGCTTGTCGTCCAGGAACGCGCCGCCGGTTTCGCTCACCGAGACCAACTGCCGCCGCCCGTCGCCGGGATCGGGACGCCGCTGGATCAGCCCGCGCTCGTCCAGCGCGGCGAGCGTGGCCGCCATCGACTGCGGCCGTACGCGCTCGGCCGCCGCCAGCGCGCTGGCCGAGGCGGGGCCCTCCTTGCTGAGCCTGCTGAGCGCGGACGTCTGCGAGGGGGTGAGCTCCTCGAGGTCGTACGACTCCTTGATCCGCCGCCGCAGCCGGCCGATCACCACACGGATCTCATGCGCGGCGCGCACGGCGGACGCGGACATGCCGCCGGGGGTCTCTGCCATGCCCCGTACGGTATTTCCTTCAGCCCAGGCTGTCCAGTTCCAACTGAACAGCCTGGGCTGTCAATCTATGCGAAGGCGTCGACCCCCGTGAGCTCGGCCGACAGCGCCCACAGCCGCGCCGCCCGCTCCGGGTCGATGGCCCAGGCGCTCACCCCGCTGCCCAGTTCGGCGCCCTCCGGCGCGGGCTCGGCGATGTCGCAGTCCTCGCAGTACACCCCGCCCAGGCCAGCGAGCCGGGGCGAGGTCGCCGCCCAGACCTGGGTGGCCGCGCCCTCCTCGGGCGTCTTCCAGCCGGCGTTGGTGGGGCTGGTGTCGATCGACTTCTTCAGCTCCGCCATTTCCTCCGGGGGCACATGGCGGCCCAGCTCCGTGTCGGCGATCGCCCCGGGGTGGAGGGCGAACGCCCGCACCCCGGCGTCCCGCCCCAGCGCGTCAAGCTGCACCGCGAACAGCACGTTCGCGGTCTTGGCCTGCCCGTACGCCTGCCACTTGTCGTAGGCGTGCCGCTCGAAGTGCGGGTCGTCCCAGTGGATGTCCGAGAGCTGGTGCCCATTGGAGGAGACCGACACCACGCGTGCGCCACCACCGCGCGCGACGGCGGGCCACAGCCGGTTGGTCAGGGCGTAGTGGCCCAGGTGGTTGATGGCGAACTGGGCTTCCCAGCCGGGGCCGACCCGGGTTTCGGGCGCGGCCATGATCCCGGCGTTGTTGATCAGGATGTCGATATCGCGACCGGACGCCAGGAACTCCTCCGCGAAGGCCCGAACGCCGTCCAGGTCCGCGAGGTCCATCTCGGCGACCTCCACGCCCTCGATCCCGCCGAGCGCTTCGACGGCCGCCGAGCGCCGCCGCGCGGGCACGACGACATGGGCGCCCACACCGGCGAGAACCCGCGTCGTCTCCAGCCCGATCCCCGAATAACCGCCGGTCACGAGCGCGAGCTTCCCGGATAGGTCGATGCCCTCGATGACGTCACTCGTCGTACTCCGCACCCCGAAACCGGTGCCGATCGCATGCTGTTTGGTCGTCATGCGGGGAACGTACGGTTTCGAGCGCACTCGAGGTCAAATAACGCGCCCGAGCCAGCCGCCCGGGACCGGCCGCCCGGGACCGGCTCAGGCCGCCCCGGCCCGCTCCAGCGCCCGTTGGGCCAGCTCACGTGCGATGCCGACCGGATCGGCCACCACCGAAAGACCGTTCAGCACCGTGGCCCCCTCGTGGAGCAGCAACAGCTCGTCCGCCACCTCGTCGGGGGCGGCCACGTCCGCCTCCGCGCACAGCTGCCGCAGATAGCCGCGCAGCCAGCACTTCTGGTCGGCGATCACCTGGCGGGCCGGATGCGCGGCGTCCGGCAGTTCGGCCGCCGCGTTGACGAAGCCGCAGCCGCGCGGGTTCTCGCGGCGCACCCACTCGGCGAGCGCGTCGAACGTGGCGAGGGCGCGATCCGCCGGGGGCGACTTCTCGACCTCGGCGGTGAGCCACGCCCGCCACCGCTCATCGCGCTCCCGCAGATACGCGGCGACCAGCGTCTCCTTCGAGCCGAAGCGGTCGTACAGCGTCTTCTTGGTGACTCCGGCGCGCTTGGCGATCAGATCCACGCCGACCGCGTGGATCCCCCGCCCGTAGAAGAGCTCGGCGGCGGTGTCGAGGATGCGGCGCGCGGCGGGGGTGAGCGCTTCCATGCCGTGATCACCTCCGGGTGACGGGTTGACGTGTAGACCGATCTGTTTAGTCTAGTGGATGAGGGAGTAAACAGATCGGTCTACCTGGCCGACCCCAATCCAGAACGAGGACCCCATGCCCATCAGCGCCGCCGTCACCGCCATCGGCCTCGTCGTGATGTGGAGTTCCGGCTTCATCGGAGCCGAGCTCGGCACCCGGGAGGCCGCCGCCGACACCCTGCTGATGTGGCGCTTCCTCGCGGCGGCGGCGGTCCTGGGCGGCGTCTGGGCGCTGCTGGGGCGCCGCAGACCGCGCCCGCGCGCGATCGCCGAGCAGGCGGTGATCGGAGCGCTCTCGCAGGGCGGCTATCTCGGCGGGATCGTCTGGTCGGTCGGGCTCGGCGTGCCGTCCGGCACCGCAGCGCTGATCGCCGCGCTGCAGCCGCTCGCGGCGGGCGCGCTGGCCGGGCGGCTGCTCGGCGAGACGGTCAGCCCGCGCCAGTGGGCGGGGCTGGCCATCGGCCTCGGCGGGGTCGCGCTCGTCGTCCAGGGCGACGTGTCGGCGGGCCCGGCCGCCCCGGCGTGGGCGTACGGGCTGCCCTTCGCCGCCATGGCGGCGCTGCTGGCCGCGAGCTTCCTCGAACGCAGGGTGCGGGCGCCGCTCGAGCCCGTGGACGCCATACCGCTGCACTGCCTCGTCAGCGCCGTCCTGTTCACCGGGGTCGCCGTGGCCGGAGGCCATGCCGCGCCCCCGGCGGGCGGGGGCTTCTGGGCCGCCGTGGCCTGGACGGTGCTGCTCTCCACGGTCGGCGGCTACGGCTTCTACTGGCTGAGCCTGCGCCGCAACGGGGTCACCCGCACCAGCGCGCTGATCTACCTCACGCCCCCGACCACGCTGGTGTGGGCGTACGCGATGTTCGGGGACGCGCCCGGGTGGACGGCCCTCGCGGGCATGGCGGTGTGCGTGATCGGGGTGACGGCGGCCACCGTGCGCCACCGCCCCGACGCGCGCCGGGCCCGCACCGGGCCGCGTCTGGCCGACCCCGAACCGGACCGCACCTGGCGGACCCCGAACCCGGCCGAACCGCGCCGAACCGGGCCGACCGCGCGGGGACAGCGCCCAACAGAAGTCACTCCGCAGGTCAAGGAACCGTAAAGCGGGGACGTTCGTTACCCCGGGCATGACCGCTATGACACCCGGCTCGAACCTCCCCCTCCCCGTCGCGCGCGTGGCGGTTGACGTCACCGCTCCGGTGCGGCTCGACGTATCGGGCCTGCTGCTCACCGCCAACGGCAAGGTGCGTTCCGACGACGACTTCGTCTTCTACAACCAGCCCGCCGGACCGGGCGTGACCCACCGCGCCGGGACGGCGGGCGCGGGCGACACCATCACGGTGGACACCGCCGCCGTCCCCGCCGACATCGAGAAGATCGTGGTGACCGCGAGCCTGGACGCGCCCGGGGCGACGTTCGCGGGCACCGAGCCGACCGCCACGGTGCGCGGCGCGGACGACGGCGCGGTGATCGCCGCGTTCACCCCGCCGCGGCTGGGCAATGAGACCGCGCTGGTGGTCGTGGAGGTGTACCGGCGCAATGGGGCGTGGAAGGTGCGCGCGGTCGGGCAGGGGTATGCCAACGGTCTGGCGGGCATCGCCACCGACTTCGGCGTATCGGTCGAGGAGCCAGCCGCCCCGGCCGCCACCACCACCGCCGCCCAGGCGCCGCCGCCCCCGCCGAGCGGCCCGCCCGCGGGTTTCCAGCCCCCGCCGCCCATGCCGACCGCTCCCCCGGCCGCACCGCCCGCCGCCGCGGCGGCCCCGGCCACCGGGAAGGTCAACCTGGACAAGGGCCGGGTCAGCCTGCAGAAGAACCAGACGGTGTCCCTGGTCAAGGGCGGCCGCCCGGTGCTCAGTTCGGTGCGGATGGGCCTGGGCTGGGAGCCCGCCTTCCGGGGCAAGGACATCGACCTGGACGCGTCCGTGATCGCGTTCGGTGTCGACCGTAAGAAGATCGACGCCTGCTTCTTCGGCAAGCTGGCCATCCTCAACGGCGCCATCCAGCACTCCGGCGACAACCTCACCGGTGAGGGCGGAGGCGACGACGAGTCCATCACCGTCCACCTCGGCGGCCTCCCGACCGAGGTCACCGGGCTGGTCTTCACGGTCAACTCCTTCTCCGGCCAGAAGTTCACCGACGTCGCCAAGGCGTACTGCCGCCTGCTGGACGCCCAGACCGGCGAGGAGCTGGTCCGCTTCGACCTCACCCACGCCGAGCCGCGCACGGGCGTGATGATGGCCAAGATGATCAAGCAGTTCTCGGGTGAGTGGGAGATGACCGCGATGGGCGAGTACGTGGACTCGCGCACCGTCCGGGGCATGGCCAAGCCCGCGGGCAAGGCCCTGTGAACCAACCGGCGGCCGCCGCGGTCATCGAGGGACACCCGCGCGTTCAGGCCACTCGCGGGAATCTCGCCGGGCCGTCCGACAGCCCCGCCAGGCGGGCCAGGCGGCGGTAGGAGTCCAGGAGGGCGTCGCGGTCGTAGGTGCTCGTCGTGACCAGGACCTCGTCTGCGCCGCTGCGCTCGATCAGCTCCTCGAGCGCGGCGGCGACCTCGTCCTCCGTGCCGTAGAGCTGGCCGCGCAGACCGCGCTCGTAGAAGCCGCGCTCCTTCTCTGTCATCTCCCGGGCCTCGATCTCCGGGGCCGGGGCGAGCGGCGGGAAGACGCCGTGGGTGCGGGAGTGGGCCATCGACCACGCCTCGGGGAGCAGCAGTCGGCGGGCCTCCTGTGTGGTACCGGCGACCGCGACATTGCCCGAGACGACGACATACGGGGCGGCGGACCACGCCGAGGGACGGAAGCCCGCGCGGTAACGGTCGATCGCGCGCAGCATCTCGTCCCGGCCGCGCGGATCGCCGATCACCAGGGACAGTCCGGCCCGCGCCGCCAGGTCCGCGCCCGCGCCGGTGGCCAGGACGAAGACGGACGGCCGCAGCCCCTCCGCCGGATGGGCGTGGACCTGGGGGTGGGCGTCCTGCTCACCGGTGAACCAGCCGAGCAGTTCCTCCAGTTGGTCCCCGAAGTCCCGCGCGGCGTCCTTCTCTGCGCCCAGGGCGCGGCGGATGCCGTCGGTGAAGCCGACGGAGCGGCCCAGGCCCATGTCGATGCGGCCGGGGAAGAGGGATTCGAGCACCCCGAACTGCTCGGCCACGACCAGCGGGCGGTGGTTCGGCAGCATCACCCCGCCCGTGCCCACACGGATGCGGACCGTCGCCGCCGCGACGGCTGACGCCAGCACGGTGGGCGCCGAACCGGCGACGCCGGGCACGCTGTGGTGCTCGGAGACCCAGAAGCGGTGGTAGCCCAGCGCCTCAGCGGCCTGTGCGAACCGTACGGTGTCGCGCAGCGCCTGCGACCGCTCCCGCCCCTGGCGGGTCCGGGAGCGGTCAAGGACGGAGAAGGGGGTGGTGCGCAGGCGTGAGGTCACGTCCACGTCAACGCCGGTCCCGGCCGGGACGATTCCCCGGCGGGACGCGAACCCTGGCCCCGGGCGAGACACGGACCACGGGCATCAGCGCTGGCGGCGCCACGGGCCGGTGATCGCGAGCATGATGCCGGGCGTCTGGATGTTGGCGTACAGCGTCGCGCCGTCGGGCGAGAAGACCACACCGGTGAACTCGCTGAACTCCGGCTCCTCCGTGCTGCCGATGTTCAGCTCATTGCGCGCGATCGGGTACGTCCGGCCGTCCTCGGTGGCGCCGAAGAGGTGCTGGACGCCCTCGCCGTCCTCGGCGATGACCAGACCGCCGTACGGCGAGACCGTGACGTTGTCCGGGCCGTCGAAGGCGCCGTCCTCCGACGGGTCGGGGTTGACGCCCAGCAGCACCTTGAGGGTGAGGGTGCGGCGCTTGGGGTCGTAGAACCAGACCTGGCCGTCGTGCTGGACCGGGCTCTCCTCACGGGCGAACGAGGAGACGATGTACGCGCCACCGTCCGCCCACCACATGCCCTCCAGCTTGCGGGCCCGGGTGATCTCGCCGTCCTTGAACTGCTTGCGCACCGACACCGAGGCCCCGTCGCGGTCCGGCACCGGCTCCCAGTCCACGCCGTAGACCGTGCCGGTCCTGGTGGCGCGGGACAGGTCGTCCACGAAGTTGCCGCCCGAGTCGTAGCACTTGGGCGCCTGGAGCACCCCCGCGTCGTCCTTGAGCGTGCCGAGCCTGCCGCGGCCGTGCTGGAAGCCGTGCGGCGGGACCCAGCGGTAGAGGAGGCCGTTCGGTCCGGCGGCGTCCTCGGTGAGGTAGAGGTGGCCGCGCTTGGGGTCCACGACGACGGCCTCGTGGGCGTACCGGCCCAGGGCCTTGACCGGCTTCGGGGCGCGGTTGGCCCCGCGGTCGTGCGGGTCGACCTCGAAGACATAGCCGTGGTCCTTGGTCATGCCGTTCTGACCGGCCTTGTCCTCGGTCTCCTCGCAGGTCAGCCAGGTGCCCCAGGGGGTGCGGCCACCGGCGCAGTTGGTGGAGGTGCCCGCGATGCCGACCCACTCGGTGACATGGTCGCCGTGCTTGGCGACCTCGACGACGGTGCAGCCGCCGGAGGCCGCGGGGTCGTAGACCAGGCCCTCGGTCAGCGGGACCGGATGCGGCCAGTCGCCGCGGGGACCGGCCAGCTCATGGTTGTTGACCAGCAGCGTCGCACCGCGCGAGCCCTCGAAGGTGGCGGTGCCGTCGTGGTTGGACGGGGTGGACTCGCCGGACTCCAGCGTGGTCTCACCGGTACGGGTGATGATCTTGTAGCGGAAGCCCTTGGGGAGGGCCAGGATGCCCTTGGGGTCCGCGATGAGCGGACCGTAGCCGAGCGAAGAGCCGCCGTGGCCGTGACCGTGGCCCTCGGTGCCCGCGACGCTCTCCTCGGTCGCCTCAGCGGCGAGTGCGCCGGGTGCGGTGGCGAGCACCCCCGCACTTCCGACCAGGGCGAACCCGGCCCCGGTGTACGCGGAACGCCTCGCGAAGTCTCTTCGGCTGAGCGACATGTCATCTCCCGAACGCAGGATGGTGTCCTCCGGACTGCGGCCATACGTTCCCGCCCCCGGCCGAACACCAGTTGAACGACACGCGACATCAAGACTCTGTCCCTGGCCCGGCGGCCGTCGCCTGGTGGCCTGCGGCGGCCAGTCCCCTCCCCACCCCTTCCCGAATCTGGGGCTCTGCCCCAGACCCCGACTTGAGGCTCCGCCCCTTGACCCCGACGCCCAGGGGCGTGGGGCCGTGCCCTGAGGTCCGGGCCCAGGGCTCTGCGGTCTGGGGCCTGGGCCCTGGGGTCTCTGGGCCCAGGAGTTCGGGGCGGTGCCCCCACGCGGCGGAGCCGCATATCGCCAGATCTCGGCCAGGGGCGGGGACGGGGAAGATCCGTCGGGCACGGCTAGGCCCGGGGTCTGGGGCGGAGCCGGGGGCCTGCGGCGGAGCCCCGAGGACCCGCGGCGAAACCCCGAGGTCTGCGGCGACGCCCCGAAGTCTAAAGCGGGCCCCGAGGGGGCTGGGGCGGAGCCCCAGTTTTGGGGAGGGGCGGGGTGGGGGCATCCCCGCCGTAGGCGTCGCCCGCCGCCGTTCCGCGGCGGGGCGCGGCTAGGCTCGGGAGCGGGCCTTGAAGGCCGCCTTGCGGGCCTCCTTCGCGGCCTTCTTGTCCGGGTGCAGACGCCCCATCGCCTCCAGCACCTCCGCCGTCGCCGGATGGTCCACCCGCCAGGCCGAGTCGAAGAAGCTCCCCGACTGGTCGACCAGGCCCCGCACCAGATCGCGGAGCTCCGCCGAGTCGCCCTCGGAGGCGAGCTGTGCCGCGAGGGTGTCCACGGTGAGCCAGAAGACCATCTCCTCCGACGGCTCCGGCACGCCCGTCACCCCGTTCTCGGCCAGCCAGACGCGGGCCAGCCCGCCCAGGTGGCGGTCGTCGAGCACCTCGCGCAGGGCGGGCTCGGCCTCGGGCCCGGCCAGCGAGAGGGTCTGCTGACAGGTGAGGCGGCGCAGCGGCGCGGCCTCGTCGTCGCCGCGGGCGGCGGCCAGCAGCTCGCGGGCGGCCTCCTCGGGCGTACGGCGGGCCAGCCACTGCTCGGCCTCGGCCTGCACGGCGGGCCCGGGGTGGCCGGGGAGGGCGTCCAGCAGGATGTCGGCGCCCTTGTCGGCCAGGTCGCCGACGGCCGGGGCGTCGATGCCCGCCTCGATCATCCGGGCCCGTACGGCGTAGACGCCGAGCGCGGTGAGCCGCACCATGCCGTAGCGGGAGACGTCCTCGTCCTCGAGGTCCTGGGCCGTCTCGGGCTCCTGGATCCGGCCCTCGCCGTCGACCTCCTCGATCAGCGCCTCGTCCACCGGCTGGTACTCGACCAGGCCGGTCGGGGCGAGCAGCCGGAACTGGTCGTCCAGCCGCACCATCGCCTCGGAGACCTCTTCGAGGATGTCATCGGTGGGCTCGTCCATGTCCTCGGGGACGATCATGGAGGCGGCGAGCGCGGGCAGCGGTACGGGGGCCGTGGCGGCCTCCTCGTCCAGGGCGGTCAGCAGATAGAGGTTGCCCAGCACCCCGTCCAGGAACTCGGCCTCCTCCTCCGGGTTCCAGTCGAGCGCGTCGAGGTCGAGCTCACCGCTCTCGCTGATCTGGGCGGCGATGTCGCTGAGGTCGGGGGCGGCGGCGTCGGCCAGCACCGTCTCGAAGCCGTCGAGCCAGATGTCCAGGATGTCGCGGGGGCCGCCCTCGGTGATCAGCCGCAGCTCCTCGCCGCTGGTCGCGACGGCGGAGAACTCGTCCTCGGCCGCCCCCTCATCGCCGTCACCGTCACCATCGGCGTCACCGCCCCCATCAGCGTCGCCATCGCCATCGGCGTCGGCGCCGTCGGCCCCCGCCGGCTCCTCGATCTCGACCAGCCCGGTGTCCACCGCCAGCTGCCACGCCTGCGCCGCGTACAGCTGCCCGTCCTCGTCCCCCGCGAGCTCCAGCAGCTCGGTCGCCTCCAGCAACTGGCCCTCCGGCAGCGCCCCGCCCGATGCCACCGGCTTCCCCCGCTCGGCCCAGCGGGCGAGCCGGACCGCGCGGGCGAGCAGCGGTGCGGCGAGTGCGTCCCGCGCGAGTTCCGCGTCGGTGCGAAGCCGCACGGGCGGCATGGTGGGGCGCTCTTCTGGCATGGGCGGACGTCACTCCTCGAGGGCACGGAAGTCGCGGGCGCGGGGATCGCGGGCGCGAATGCGGGGCTATGGGGCTGTGGGGCCATGGGTCCACGGGACCGTGAAGCCATGGGGGTACGGCGATACGGGGTGTACCGGCGCGGGTGCGCGGATACGGCCCGGCCCCCAGCGTAGACGGAACGGGACGGTACTTTCGTCCCGATGTGGACTGCGCCCCGTCCCGCGCCCCCTCCGCGCCACTCCCGCACCGCGTCCCGCACCACGCCCCGCGGTCCTCGTTCATGTTTCCGCCCCGCCGCCGCCATGTCCGGGCCATCCGTCCTCCCTTGACAACTTCCGTGGCGAGGACAGAGATTGACGCGCGTAGAGGCACCTTCCTCGCCGTTCACTCCTTTCCGGAGGCCACCGTCATGTCCCCTCGCGCCCCGCGCGGACCCGCCGCCCTCACCGCCGTCGCCGCCTCCGCCCTCGCGGCCGGGCTGCTCGCGGTCCCCTCACCGGCCTCCGCCGCCGAGGTCCGCGTCCATGACATCCAGGGCAGCACCCGGATATCCCCGCTCGCCGGACAGCGGGTGAGCGACGTCCCGGGCACGGTCACGGCGCTGCGCGCCTTCGGCTCCTCGCGCGGCTTCTGGATCCAGGACACCCGGCCCGACGAGGACACGGCCACCAGCGAGGCGATCTTCGTCTTCACCGGGTCGACCACGCCCTCGGTCGCCGTGGGCGACTCGGTACTGGTCTCCGGGACGGTGTCCGAGTACTACCCGGGCGGCGAGGACGCGGGTGGGCAGTCGCTCACCGAGCTCTCCAAGGCGACCTGGACGGTCCGGTCCTCCGGCAACCCACTGCCCGCCGCCTACCGGCTCAACCCCTCCACGGTCCCCGGCCGCTACACCCCGCACGCCGGTGGTGGCGGCTCCATCGAGGGGCTGCCCCTGCGGCCCCGCTCGTACGCCCTGGACCGCTATGAGTCGCTGGAGGGCATGCGGGTCTCGGTCGAGAACGCCCCCGTGGTCGGCGCGACCAACACCTACAAGGAGCTGTGGGTCACCGCCGAGCCCCGCCACCAGCGCACCGCGCGCGGCGGCGCGCTCTACGGCTCGTACCGCGATCCGAACGCGGGCCGGGTGAAGGTGGTCTCGCTCCTCCCCTACGCCCAGCACCCCTTCCCGGTGGCGGACGTCGGCGACGCGCTGACCGGCACAACCGCTGGGCCGATGGACTACGACAACTTCGGCGGCTACACGATCGCGGCCACCGCGATGGGCGAACTGACCGACCACGGCCCCGAGCGGGAGACCACCCGCGAGCAGAAGGCGGACGAACTCTCCATCGCCACCTACAACGTGGAGAACCTCTCGCCCAAGACCGCCCGGTCGAAGTTCGACCGGCTGGCCACCGGTCTGGTGGAACACCTCGCCTCGCCGGACATCGTCGCCCTGGAGGAGGTCCAGGACGACAACGGCGCGACGAACGACTCGGTGGTCAGCGCAGACGCCACGCTGAAGAAGCTCACCGACGCGATCGAAGCGGCGGGCGGCCCCGCGTACGAGTGGCGCCAGATCAACCCGGTGGACGACCAGGACGGCGGCGAGCCGGGCGGCAACATCCGCGTGGCGTTCCTCTACAACCCCGAGCGGGTCTCCTTCACCGATGTCCCCGGCGGCGACTCCACCACCCCCGTACGGGTCGAGAAGAAGGGCGGCAAGGCCGCGCTGTCGGCCTCCCCCGGCCGCATCGACCCGGCGAACGACGTCTGGAAGGACAGCCGCAAGCCGCTGGCCGGGCAGTTCTCCTTCAGGGGCCGCCCGGTGTTCGTGGTCGCGAACCACTTCAACTCCAAGGGCGGCGACCAGGGCCTGGACAGCCGCTTCCAGCCCCCGGCCCGCTCCTCGGAGAGCCAGCGCACCGGGCAGGCCACGGCGGTCAACACCTTTGTCAAGGCGCTGCTGAACGCCGACCCGAAGGCGTCGGTGGTCGTCGCGGGCGACCTCAACGACTACCAGTTCTCGCCCGCGCTGGCCGGCCTCACCAAGGGCGGTGTGCTGACGGACCTGGTGACCCGGCTGCCGAAGGACGAGCGCTACGGCTATGTCTACAACGGCAATTCACAGGCGCTTGACCACATCCTGACCAGCCGCGCGCTGCGCCGTGCCGACTACGACATCGTGCACATCAACGCCGAGTTCGCGGACCAGTCCAGCGACCACGACCCCCAGGTGGTGCGGGTCCGCCCCTGACCCCCGGCACTGCGGGTACGTCATCCGTTTGCCCGCCGAATGTCCTAGGGGTGATCAATAATGGCGCGCCATGGGATGGACAGGGATCGCGACGGGCCATGAGCTGACCGTCGAGGGGACGCGGCACCCGGTGCTCGCCTGCCGGACGGCCGCGGGCCGCGTGCTGGCCAAGGTGCCCGCCAACGTCAGAAAGGATCCGGTCGCGGTACGGCTCGCCGCCCTCTGCGGCCGGCTCGGCGAGCACACGCGGGCGGTGCACGAGCGGGTCGAGTCCTGGATGGTGCGGTCGCTGCCCGTCCCGGCCGCGGTGTTCGCGGCCGTGTGGGACGACCCGGTGTGGCGCGAGACGCTCACCGACCTGGTGATCGCCCCGATCGTCGACGGCGCGCCCGACCTCGGCCGCTGCGCGCTCCTGCGCGAGGGCGCGTGGACGGAGGCGGACGCCTTCGCGATCCCGCACCCGCTGCTGCTCGGCGCCGAGCTGCCCCTCTGGCGGAGGCGGAACCTCACGCAGGTCGTCGAGCAGGTACACCGCGAGGTGTGGACGCGTCCCGCGAGCATGGACCGTACGTTCGGCGTGGTCGACACCTTCGGATACGTGGACGCCTGGTACGAGAGCGGCGCCGCGTTCGAGCGCCGCGTACACGAGCTGGGCGGGCGCATCAAGGGGAACAGAGCGCGGTTCACCGTGCACGCGCCCGAGCCGCTCGGCGTCGAGATCGACCTGGACTACAACGGGCCGATGAGCCCGGCCTACATGGCGTGGCTGAGCTTCACGGCGGGCGGCCGGGAGATCGGCGACATCGCCTGGTCCGAGGGCGTCCGCATTCTCATGGCCCTGTACGCGCACCGCACCGTGGACGGGACGCAGCCGCTGGTGGAGGCCGCCGAGGCGTACTCCCTCTACTGCGACGCCTACCAGGGCGAGCCCGGCACCGTGGTGCCCTCCGGTATCACCGGCCCGACGCGCGACGTGCTGCTGCGCGCCGGGGCGGTGCTGCCGGGCGCGCCCGCCGGCTCCGACGAGGACACGTGTGTCGCCGTCCGGTACGGGCACTCCGTCCTGGACGAGCCGGTCGTCGAACTCGTCCGGCGTGCGGCCGTCGCCGCCGACAAGGCCGAGAAGTCGCTGTACGACCTGGCCCCGGTGGCGGAGGCCGGCGTCGGCACCGTGCTCGCGGGCCCGCTCGGCTTCCTCGCGTCCGCCCTGCGCCAGCATCCGGCGCACCGCGCCCGCATCCTGGCCGCGCACACCGACCTGCGGGCCGCCCGCGGCCTGGCCGCCCGCAAGCCCGGGCTCGCGCGGACCGCGCTCACCCGTACCGGAGACGACCTGGAGACGCACGCGCCCGAACTGCTGCCGGCGTTCTACGAGGAGTGCACGCGGATCCTGGCCGCCGCGGGCAGCGCCCGCTTCGCCGCCGCCTTCTTCGAGAAGGCCCGTGACGCCGAGGACGCGCACGCGCTGCCGGTCGACGAGGCCGCGCTCGTCGCGGCGCACCTCGCCGCGGGACCGGACGCCGCCGCAGCGGCCACACTCAAGAAGCACGGCAAGCGGCTCGCCGCCCGCCATCCCGCCCCCGGCGCGTACCACTGGCACCGCAGCCTGCTCACCGCGTGGTGCGAGGACGTCCCGGACGGGGAAGGCGGCGCGCTGGCCCTGGCCGACGGCTGGGCGGCACTGGCGAAGGACGCCGGGCACCCGCTCGGCGGGCCCGAGGACGAACGCGCCGTACTGGCCCTGCTGAAGAGCGGCTGCATGGAATCGGCACCGCAGGCCCTCTGGAAGTTCGTCCTTCCGCTGCTCGGCCCGATGGCACGGGCGGACGGGGACATCGGCCGCGCGCTCCTCGGCATCCTGCCGCTGCCCGCCAAGGACACCCCCAAGGCGAAGGGCGCGGCGGTGTCGCTCCTCCTCGGCAACCTCGCGGACACGGGCCTGATCGCCCCGTTCACCACGTTCCCCGGGCTTGCGGGGGCGGCGACGAAGGACTGGCTCGGCCGTTTCCTGAAGCGGTACGCGGGGCTCGCCCTCCCCGTCGCCCCTCTCGGCGACCTCCTGCACGACGCCGGGACGCGGCTGCGCGCGGAGGGCCTCACCTGCGACGACCACGAGGCGGTACTGGGAGCGGACCAGGACGGGATCGACCACTGGGAGGAGACCGCCGCCGACCTCCCGCTCCTCGATCTCCTCGTGGACCGCGGCGTCCCGCTCGCCCGGCCCCGGCTGCTGCACACGTTCAAGCTGTACGACCGGCTCGCCTCCGGAGCGGGCACCGACTTGGCCGCCGTCGCCGCCGACCCCGACTGGGCCCCGCTGCTGCGCGACGCGATCGTGGGCAACGTGACCAACCAGCTCAACGTCACCGAGCCCGCCGTCCCGAAGCAGACCGCCCCCGACACCGTACGGGCCCTGACCACGACACCGGGAACGGCGCGGATCGTCGCCGCCATCCTGGCCGAGCACGCCGAGCGGGTCCCGGACCAGGGGCTTCCGGACGCGCACGCCGCCCTGTGCGACGCCGAACGGTTCACCGTCGCCGACGTCCCCGGCCCCCTCCTGGACAGCGTCCGGGCGATCGCGACCGGGACGGACCCGGCCCGAGCCCTCGCCGCCACGCTGAGCGGCGGCGTCCTCGACGAACTGGAGTCGCCCGCCTTCGTCCCCGGCCACGTCCACACCATCACCGACTACCTGGAGGAGAGCGGCACCGACCTGCTCCTGATCGAGTCCGGCCGGCTCTGGGGGCACCAGTTCCGTGCCTCCGTCGTCACACCGGACGGAGTCGGCCCGTCCCACGGCTTCGGCACGTACGAGGACCTCTCCAGCCTGTCCCACGAACGGACCGAGGCGCGCGACCTCCACGACCGCTGCCTGATCGCCGTGAACGGCCGGGTGACCGTGCTGGACCACGGCGGCCCGCACTGCCCGCACGGCAGCACCCACCCCGCCGCCCGCCGCGTCGTACCGGACGACGGCGAACGGGTCGCCTTCCCCGGCGGCGCCGAGGCCACCGTGTGGCGCGGCCGGGGCCGGATCATCGAGCTGCGGGACCCGGCCGGGCGGACCATCGGCCGCTACGTCCGCGGCTGGGGAAGGGCGCCCGAACACGACGGCGCCGAGAACATCGGCACGGTCGCATACTGCCGCTACGCTTCCGGGACCGGCCTGGTCGCGCCTCCCGGCCGGTGGTCGGCGATGCGGCCGCGCGACCCCGAAGGCTCCAGGGCACTGCGCGCCGTCGACGAGAAGAAGGCGCAGGCCCTGATCGACGTCGCGGACGCCGCTCTCACCGCCGATCTCATGCGGGTGCTGGTCCCCGACAGCAGGTATGCGGAAAAGGACGCCGCCCGCGACGAGTTGGCGGGACGGCTCCGCCCGCTCCTGCCGGAGATCACCGACGAGTCGCTCCGGAGGGGCGTCACGTTCCTGGTGTGGACGGCCGTCGAATGCCGCGAGCGCGCGTTCGCCCTACTGGAACGCCTGGCGCTGACCCCGCCGCCCCACCTGCGCCCGGCGCCCGCCTCGGCGGCGCCCGCCGTCCGGTCCGAGAAGGCCCCCGAGCCGGACGATCCGGGGCCCGAGTCCGCGTACGAGCGGATCGTCCACTTCACCCGTGCCGCCGCCGGGATGCCGTACGACAGGAAGATCGCGACATTCGACACCGCCGTCGTTGCGGGGGTCGAGAACACGCTGGGCCGCCTCGGCGCCGCCGTCCTGGCGGCCGCGTGGGGCCACGGCGGGCGCGCACGACTTCTGAGACTGGCCGCCGTCCCCGAACTCCTCCGTACCGACGGCACCTGGCACGTCACCCGGCTGCGCACGACGTACGACCTCGGGCAGATCAGCTCGGGCCTCGGCCCCATCGCGGCCGCCGCCGTCGCCGATCACGAGCGGGTGGAGTACCACGGGTACGCCGTCACGGCGCTCCTCCGCACCCCGGGCGGCCCCGACCCGCTCCTGTTCACCCGCAACCGCGCCGTCGAGCTGCGGACCTGCCGCGGCTGGGGCGACCCGGACCGGCTCCGGCGGGCACTCGACCTGATCGCCGAGAACGGTCCGCCGCCCGTGGGCCGGGAGGCGACCGTACGGGCGTTCGCCGAGGCCACCGGCCTGTCACCGGCCCAGTGCCTGATCCTGCTGTCCACCTCGGCCCGCACGCTCTCCTGGCCGGACGGCTGGGCGCGGGGCCGCGTCGCCGCCTTCAGCAAGGACGACGCCGTCCGCGCCCGCGAACTCCACCTGACCGAGAGCGAACTGCGCATCGCCGCGCTCTCCCTCGAGGCGCTCACCACCATCGACGAGGCCATCGAAGTCGCCGAGCTGCTCATGCCCGACGACCCCGCCGACCTCTGGCGTACGGGCCCCGACCTGGACCGGGCGGTCGCGTACTGGACACAACGCCACCCGAGGCTCACCCCGCTCACCACCGAGCAGTGGGTCACCCTCGCCTCCGGCGCCGAGGACGCCCTGGAGGCGCTGATCGCCCTGCTCGGCGAGCGCCCGTCCGTACCGCCGCTGGGTCACATCGCCCGCGCTGCGAGGCTCTTGGACGACCGCCTGCCCAAGGACCACCCCGCCCGTACGATCGCTGCCGCCCGCCTGCGTGACCTGCACGAACACATCACCAGCCCGGACACGACCCTGCCCATCACCACCGGAGTCACCTCGGTCACCGCCCTGGAAGGAGCCGCCGGAGCGACCGCGGCCCACCTCCCGGAGGGCAGGCTCGCCATCGGCGAAGCCCTCACCCTGGAGCCCGCCGGCGACGGCTACCGCGTCCACCTCCGCCCGTCCCGCTGGTCCGGGCTGGACTCCCTGGCCCCATCCCTCCGCCGCGGCGGCGCCACCGATGTCGCTCTGGTCATGGACGACCTGCGCTTCCTCCGGTCGGCCGAGCCACTGGAGGTCGTGGACCGGCCGGAGTGACGGTGCCCCGGCCAAGTCCGCTGCCCCGGGCGGTCGCTGTGCGCCCCGAATGATCAGTCGTTGCTGTGCAGCGCCGCGTTCAGCCCGCCCCACGAGCCGCTGCGGGGCAGCGCCTCGACCGCGCCGGTGATGGAGTTGCGGCGGAAGAGGAGGTTGTTGACGCCGGAGAGCTCCAGCGCCTTGGCGATCTTGCCGTCCGGGAGCGAGACGCGGGTGCCCGCCGTCACATACAGCCCCGCCTCGACGATGGAGTCATCGCCGAGCGAGATCCCCAGGCCCGCCTCCGCGCCGAGCAGGCAGCGCTCGCCGATGGTGATCGTCTGCTTGCCGCCGCCGGAGAGGGTGCCCATGATCGAGGCGCCGCCGCCGATGTCGGAGCCGTCGCCCACCACGACGCCCGCGCTGATCCGGCCCTCGACCATGGAGGTGCCGAGCGTTCCGGCGTTGAAGTTGACGAAGCCCTCGTGCATGACCGTGGTCCCGGGGGCGAGGTGGGCGCCGAGCCGGACCCGGTCGGCGTCTCCGATGCGGACGCCGCCGGGGACGACGTAGTCGGTCATACGGGGGAACTTGTCGACACTGGTCACCGACAGCTGCAGCCCCTCGGCACGGGCGGCGAGCCGGGCCCGCTCCACCTGGTCGGCGGCGACGGGGCCGAGCGAGGTCCAGGCGACGTTGGCCAGCAGGCCGAACTGGCCGTCCAGGCTCAGGCCGTGCGGCTTGACCAGCCGGTGGCTGAGCAGATGCAGCCGCAGATAGACGTCGTGGGCGTCCTGCGGCTTCTCGTCCAGCGAGGCGACGACCGTGCGGACGGCGACGACCTCGACGCCGCGCCGCGGGTCCGGTCCGACCGCCTTGAGGGCGGTCTCGCCCAGCAGCCGCGCGGTGCGCTCGGCGTCGAGCCGCTCGGTCCCGGCCGGGCCGGGCTCGGCGGTCAACTCGGGGGCCGGGAACCAGGTGTCCAGGACGGTGCCGTCCTCGGTGAGGGTGGCGAGACCGGCGGCGACGGCGCCGGTGGGGGCGGTGGTGGATGCATCGGTCATGGTCAGAACGCTAACCGGAGCCGGGCCCGGGAGGCGAACCGGTCTCAGCGAGCGGGCCCGGGCGGGCCGCCGCGCGGGCTCAACCGGCGGTCGAGCCGTTCGCGCCGTTCCCGCCCATGATCCGCGCCAGCGCCGCGCGGATGTCCTCCCGGTCGTACGGGCGGTCCGCCAGCAGCACTTGCAGGGTCAGCCCGTCCATCAGGGCCACCACGGCGCGCGCCGTGGCCGCGTCGGGCACCAGCCGCGTCAGCAGCCGGGCCGTCTCGTCCAGGCACTCTGCGGCGAGCGGCCGCAGCCCCTCGTGGCGCAGCGCGGCGAAGTACAGCTCGTACTCCAGCTCCATCCGCGCCCGGTCGCCCGTGAGCTGCTCCTCGAGCCACCGGGCCAGCTCGTCCGCGGGGGGTGCGGCCGGGTCGACGCCCTCCGCCCACCGCTTCACCTCCGCCAGCCACTCCGCGTTGATCTGGCGGAGCGCCGCGATCAGCAGGTCGTCGAGGGTCGCGAAGTGGTACGTCGTGGAGCCCAGCGGCACATCGGCGGCGGCGGCCACGGCCCGGTGGCCGAGCCCCACGATGCCGCGCTCGCGGACCACGGCGGTCGCGGCGTCGATGATCCGCTGCCGCCGCTCGGGGTCGTAGCGGCGGCCCATCAGTGGGCGCCGTTCAGATTGAGCACCACCACTCCGGCGATGACCAGCAGCACCCCGAGCACCTTGGCGGCGGTCATCGCCTCCCCCAGGAAGAGCATGCCGATCGCGGCGATGACGGCGGTCCCCGCCCCGGCCCATATGGCGTAGGCGGTGCTGACGGAGATGGTCTTGAGCGTGTGCGCGAGCAGCACGAAGGACAGCAGATAGCCCGCGCCGGTGACCAGCGAGGGCCAGAGCCTGCTGAACCCTTCGCTGTACTTCATCGAGGTGGTCGCCAGGATCTCGGCCAGGATGGCCCCGGAGAGCGTCACATATCCCATGCGTACGAGTGTACACAACGATGCGTACGGGCGTACACAACCATGCCACCCGGGGCCATGGACACGCGAGCGGCCCCCGTGCCGAAGCACGGGGGCCGCTCAGGAGGCCCGGGGGGGGAGCCGTCAGACGTTGAAGCCGAGCGCGCGCAGCTGCTCACGCCCATCGTCGGTGATCTTGTCCGGGCCCCACGGCGGCATCCAGACCCAGTTGATCCGCAGCTCGTTGACGATGCCGTCGGTCGCGGACTTGGCCTGGTCCTCGATGACATCGGTCAGCGGACAGGCCGCCGAGGTGAGCGTCATGTCGATGGTGGCGATATTGGCGTCGTCGACATGGATGCCGTAGACCAGGCCGAGGTTGACCACGTCGATGCCCAGCTCGGGGTCCACGACGTCGTACAGGGCCTCGCGGACCTCTTCCTCGCTGGCGGGCTTGGTGGTGGTGGCGGTGTTCTCAGTCATGCGGTCTTCCCTCCGGCGGTCTCGCCCAGCGCCTGCGACGTGGCGTCCTTCCAGGCCATCCAGCTCAGCAGGGCGCATTTCACCCGGGCCGGATACTTGGAGACACCGGCGAACGCGATCGCGTCCTCCAGCACCTCCTCCATGGCGTCGTCCGGCTCGGCCTTGCCCTTGGACTGCATCAGCTCCAGGAAGGTCTCCTGGATCCGGTGGGCCTCGGCCAGCTCCTTGCCCACCAGCAGCTCGTTGAGCACCGAGGCGCTGGCCTGGCTGATGGAACAGCCCTGACCCTCGTAGCTCACGTCCTCGATGGTGTCGCCGTCAAGCCGCACCCGGAGCGTGATCTCGTCACCGCAGGTCGGATTGACGTGGTGTACCTCTGCGTCGCCGTTCCTCAGCCCCCGGCCATGGGGGTTCTTGTAGTGGTCCAGGATCACGTCCTGGTACATCGAATCCAGCTTCACGCGGCACGCCCCTACCCGAAGAAGTTCCGTACGTGCTCCAGGCCCTCCACCAAGGCATCGACCTCGGCCGGCGTGGAGTACAGATAGAACGACGCCCGGGTGGTCGCCGGAATTCCATAGCGCAGGCATACGGGGCGGGCGCAGTGGTGGCCGACCCGGACCGCGATCCCCTGCTCGTCCAGCACCTGGCCCACATCGTGGGGGTGGATGTCACCGAGCGTGAAGGAGATCGTGGCGCCGCGCTCCTCGGCCGTGGTGGGGCCGATGATGCGCAGGTCCGGCACCTCGAGGAGCCTGCCGACCGCGTAGTGCGTCAGGGCGTGCTCATGGCGGGTGATGTTGTCCATGCCGATCGAGGTGAGGTAGTCCACGGCCGCGCCGAGGCCGACGGCCTGGGCGATCGGGGGCGTACCGGCCTCGAACTTGTGCGGCGCCGGGGCATAGGTGGACGAGTGCATCGAGACGGTCTCGATCATCTCGCCGCCGCCGAGGAACGGCGGCAGGTCCTCCAGCAGCTCCTGGCGGCCCCACAGCACCCCGATACCGGTCGGACCGCACATCTTGTGGCCGGTGAAGGCCACGAAGTCGGCCTGGAGCGCCTGCACGTCCAGCAGCATGTGCGGGGCGGCCTGGGAGGCGTCGATCACCACGAGTGCGCCGACGTCCTGGGCGCGGCGGACGATCGCCTCGACCGGGTTGACCGTGCCGAGGATGTTGGAGACCAGCACGAACGAGACGACCTTGGTCTTCTCGGTGATGGTCTGCTCGATCTCCGACAGATCGAGGCGGCCGTCCTCGGTGAGGCCGAACCACTTCAGCTTCGCGCCGGTGCGCTGCGAGAGCAGCTGCCACGGAACGATGTTGGAGTGGTGCTCCATCTCGGTGATGACGATCTCGGTGTCCTGGTCCACCCGGTAGGGCTCATCGGCCCAGCCGAGCATGTTGGCGACCAGGTTGAGGGACTCCGACGCGTTCTTGGTGAAGATCACCTCATCGCGGCTGGGAGCGTTGATGAAGGCGGCGACCTTGTCGCGGGCGCCCTCGTACAGCGCCGTGGCCTCCTCCGCGAGCACATGGACGCCCCGGTGCACATTGGCGTTGGAGCGCTCGTAGTAGTCGTTCAGCACGTCCAGCACCTGGCGCGGCTTCTGCGAGGTCGCCGCGTTGTCCAGGTAGACGAGCCGCTGGCCGTCGTGGACGACCCGGTCCAGGATCGGGAAGTCCTTGCGGATCGCCTCGGTGTCGAGGAGGCCCGGCAACCGTGTCACTCGGACGCGCCTCCCTTCACGTACTCCTCGTAGCCCTCTTCCTCCAGCTTGTCGGCGAGCTCGGGACCGCCGGACTCGGCGATCCGCCCCGCCGCGAAGACATGGACGTGGTCGGGCTTGATGTACCGCAGGATACGGGTGTAGTGGGTGATCAGCAGGGTGCCGACCTGGCCGGACTCCCGGACCCGGTTGACGCCCTCGGAGACCACCCGCAGCGCGTCCACGTCGAGGCCGGAGTCGGTCTCGTCGAGGATCGCGATCGCCGGCTTCAGCAGCTCCAGCTGGAGGATCTCGTGGCGCTTCTTCTCACCGCCGGAGAAGCCCTCGTTCACGTTCCGCTCGGCGAAGGAGGGGTCGATGTGGAGGCGCTCCATGGCCTCCTTGACCTCCTTCACCCAGGTGCGGAGCTTGGGCGCCTCGCCGCGGATCGCGGTCGCGGAGGTGCGCAGGAAGTTGGAGACCGAGACGCCGGGGACCTCGACCGGGTACTGCATGGCGAGGAAGACACCGGCGCGGGCGCGCTCGTCGACGGACATCGCGAGCACGTCCTCGCCGTCCAGCGTCACGGTGCCGCCGGTGACCGTGTACTTCGGGTGACCGGCGAGCGAGTAGGCCAGGGTGGACTTGCCGGAGCCGTTGGGGCCCATGATGGCGTGCGTCTCGCCCTGCTTGACGGTCAGGTCGACACCGCGCAGGATCTCGCGGGGGCCGCCCTCGGCGTCGACGGAAACGTGCAGGTCGTGGATCTCAAGCGTGGCCATGGGTGCCTCAGGACTCCTGGGTGACGGAGACGAGCACATCGTCCCCTTCGATCTTTACGGGGTATACGGGGATCGGGCGCGTCGCGGGGAGGCCGGACGGCTTTCCGGTGCGCAGGTCGAAGCTGGAGCCGTGCAGCCAGCACTCGATCTGGCAGTCCTCCACCTCGCCCTCGGACAGCGAGACGTTCGCGTGCGAGCAGATGTCGTTGACCGCGAACACCTCACCCTCGGTGCGCACGACGGCGACCGGCACGCCCTCGAGCTCGACCCGCTTGGGGGTGTCTTCGTCGAGTTCGTCCAGCGCGCAGACGCGTACGAAGGTCGGGGTCATCCTACGGACGCCTCCAGCTCGGCCTCGATCTTGTCGATGAGCCGCTCCTCGAGCTCGGGGAGCCCGATCTGCTGGACGAGCTCGGCGAAGAAGCCGCGGACCACCAGACGGCGGGCCTCGTCGGCCGGGATACCGCGCGCCATCAGGTAGAACAGCTGCTCGTCCTCGAAGCGGCCGGTCGCGCTCGCGTGACCGGCGCCGACGATCTCACCGGTCTCGATCTCCAGGTTCGGCACCGAGTCGACGCGGGCGCCGTCGGTGAGGACCAGGTTGCGGTTGAGCTCGTAGGTGTCGGTGCCCTCCGCGGCGGCCCGGATCAGCACATCGCCGATCCACACCGCATGCGCCTCCGCGCCCTGCAGCGCGCCCTTGTAGGCCACGTTGCTGCGGCAGTGCGGGGTGTCGTGGTCGATGAAGAGCCGGTGCTCCTGGTGCTGGCCGTTGTCGGTGAAGTACAGGCCGTAGAGCTCGGCCTCACCGCCGGGGGCGCCGTAGACGACCCGCGGGTGGAGCCGCACCAGATCGCCGCCGAAGGTGACGACCACGGACTTGAAGGTGGCGTCCCGGCCGACCGACGCGGTGTGCTGACCGGCGTGGACCGCGGTGTCGTCCCAGTCCTGGACCGAGACCACGGTGAGCTTGGCGCCGTCGCCGATCAGGTACTCCACATTGGCGGCGAGCGTGGCGTCACCGGTGTGGTCGATGACCACGACCGCCTCGGCGAAGGCGCCGAGCTCGATCACCTGGTGGCCGAAGGCGGTGCCGCCCTCGCCGTGCACGGCGATCCGCACCGGCTCGGTGAGCACCGTCTCCTTGGGCACCGAGACGACCGACGCCTTCTCGAAGGAGCTGTACGCCTGGGCCGCCACCCGGTCCACCGGTTTGCCGGCCCTCCCCAGGCGCGCGTCGTCGCGGCCCACGGTCTCGACCGTGACCCCCTCGGGGGCGCTGACCTCGACCTTGACGCCGCCGTCGGCGACGGCCGTGCCGTCGTGGAGACCGCGCAGCCGCTCCAGGGGGGTGAACCGCCAGTCCTCCTCGCGGCCATGGGGCACCGGGAAGTCGGCCACGTCGTACGACGCGGGCGCGCTCACCCGGGCATCGGTGGGCTGGCCCACCTGGATGACGCCGTCCGTGGTGGATCCGGCCGGGATGGTTTCAGCCATGGCTGTCGTACTGCTCGCTTTCTGCCTGATGGGCCTGAAGGGGGTGCCCGGGCGGAGGCTTCGGCCCCCGCCGGGCGGGGAGGGGGGTGGCGTCAGCCGACCGCGCCCTCCATCTGCAGCTCGATCAGCCGGTTGAGCTCCAGCGCGTACTCCATGGGCAGCTCCCGCGCGATCGGCTCGACGAAGCCGCGCACGATCATCGCCATGGCCTCGTCCTCGGACAGACCCCGGCTCATCAGGTAGAAGAGCTGGTCGTCGCTGACCTTGGAGACGGTCGCCTCATGGCCCATGGACACGTCGTCCTCGCGGACGTCCACATAGGGGTAGGTGTCCGAGCGGGAGATCGTGTCCACGAGCAGGGCGTCGCACAGCACATTGGACTTGGAGCCCTCTGCGCCCTCGCCGATCTCGATCAGACCGCGGTAGGAGGTGCGGCCACCGCCGCGCGCCACCGACTTGGAGACGATGTTCGACGAGGTGTGGGGGGCCATGTGGACCATCTTGGCGCCGGCGTCCTGGTGCTGGCCCTCGCCCGCGAAGGCGATGGACAGGGTCTCGCCCTTGGCGTGCTCGCCCATCAGGTAGACGGCGGGGTACTTCATGGTCACCTTGGAGCCGATGTTGCCGTCGACCCACTCCATGGTCGCGCCCTCGTAGGCCACGGCGCGCTTGGTGACCAGGTTGTAGACGTTGTTCGACCAGTTCTGGATGGTCGTGTAGCGGCAGCGGGCGCCCTTCTTGACGACGATCTCGACGACCGCGGAGTGCAGCGAGTCCGACTTGTAGATCGGCGCGGTGCAGCCCTCGACGTAGTGGACGTAGGCGTCCTCGTCGACGATGATCAGGGTCCGCTCGAACTGGCCCATGTTCTCGGTGTTGATGCGGAAGTACGCCTGCAGCGGGATCTCCACGTGCACGCCCTTCGGCACGTAGATGAACGAGCCGCCGGACCAGACCGCCGTGTTCAGCGAGGCGAACTTGTTGTCGCCCGCCGGGATCACCGAGCCGAAGTACTCCTTGAAGAGCTCGGGGTGCTCCCGCAGACCGGTGTCGGTGTCGAGGAAGATGACGCCCTGCTCCTCGAGGTCCTCACGGATCTTGTGGTAGACGACCTCGGACTCGTACTGGGCGGCGACACCCGCGACCAGGCGCTGCTTCTCGGCCTCCGGGATGCCCAGCTTGTCGTAGGTGTTCTTGATGTCCTCGGGCAGCTCCTCCCAGGAGGCGGCCTGCTGCTCGGTGGAGCGGACGAAGTACTTGATGTTGTCGAAGTCGATGCCCGACAGGTCCGAGCCCCAGGTGGGCATGGGCTTCTTGCCGAACAGCCTCAGGCCCTTGAGGCGGAGCTTGAGCATCCACTCCGGCTCGGACTTCTTCGCCGAGATGTCGCGTACGACCTCCTCGGAGAGGCCGCGCTTGGCGGAGGCGCCGGCCACGTCGGAGTCGGCCCAGCCGTACTCGTAGTTGCCCAGGCCCTCGAGCTCGGGGTGAGCGGTCTCCGTGGGGAGAGTCATTCGGGGTTCCTCCCGGCCGTGCTGGCAGATGCGGTGGTGGTCTTGGTGGTGCTGGTGTCGGTCTTCTCGACCTTGCCGGTCTTCGGAACGAACGTCGTGCACACCCCGTCGCCGTGGGCGATGGTGGCCAGACGCTGCACATGGGTCCCGAGCAGCTGGGAGAAGACCTCGGTCTCCGCCTCACACAGCTGCGGATATCGCTCGGCTGCGTGGGCGACCGGGCAGTGGTGCTGGCAGAGCTGTTCGCCGACCGGTGCGCTGCGCGCCGTAGCAGCGTACCCGTCCGCGGAGAGTGCTCCGGCGAGCGCTTCGGTGCGGGCGCCGGGCGGGGCGGCCTCGACGGCGCCGCGGTACCCCTCCGCCTGGGCGGCGAGCCTGGCGCGGGCGAACGCCGCGACCGCGGCACGCCCCGCCTCGCCGCCCCCGGCGCTCTGCTCGATCCAGCGGAGGGCGTCGACGGCGAGCTTGTCGTAGGCCTGGTCGAAGGCGTCGCGACCGCAGTCGGTGAGCGCGAAGACCTTGGCCGGACGGCCGCGCCCGCGCGCCCCGTACACCCTCTTCTCCCGGGGCTCTACGACGCCGTCGGCGACGAGGGTGTCCAGATGGCGGCGGACGGCCGCCTGGGTCAGCTCCAGCCGCTGGGCGAGCTCCGCCGCGGTGGAGGGACCGTGGTCGAGGATGGAGCGCGCCACCCGGTTGCGGGTGCCGTGCTGCTCTTCCGGCGCGGACGCGGGCGCGCCGGACCGCGCGGCCGCCTCGGCCGCGCGTTCCTTCGGAGCCTCGCTCGCGTATTTCACAACGCCATTGTTGCGTAATTCTCCGGCGATCCACAAGCGGAGAGATCACCGGGTCCGGTGTGGTACGTCACTTAGGTCTGCCTAACTCCGAGACCGGGGCTCACCTGCGGCAACGCGTCCGGGCCCGGTCGGCGGGCGTCCGCGGCACCGGTTGGTGAAGGTCGCGCGCACCGGGACCACCGGCCACGGCTTTCGGCCCTGCCGCCCACGGACGGCCCGGCGATTCGTAGACTGCCGGGCATGCGAGATGAGCCCGCGGTCGACATCGTCGGCCTGGTCAAGCGGTACGGCCCGAAGACCGCGGTCGACGGGCTCGATCTGTCCGTCGGCCGGGGCACCGTGACCGCCGTTCTGGGCCCCAATGGAGCCGGTAAGACCACCACCGTCGAGACCTGCGAGGGGTACCGCCGCCCCGACGCGGGGACGGTCCGGATATTCGGGCTCGACCCGGTGGGGGACGCCCCGGCGCTGCGCCCCCGGGTCGGGGTGATGCTGCAGTCCGGAGGCGTTTATTCCGGCGCGCGCGCAGAAGAGATGCTGCGCCACACCGCCTCCCTGCACGCGCATCCGGTGGACGTGGACCTGCTGATCGAGCGGCTCGGCCTCGGCTCCTGCGGCCGGACCACCTACCGGCGGCTCTCCGGAGGCCAGCAGCAGCGGCTCGCGCTCGCCATGGCCGTCGTCGGCCGCCCCGAACTGGTCTTCCTCGACGAGCCCACCGCCGGGCTCGATCCGCAGGCCCGCCGCGCCACCTGGGACCTCATCCGCGAGCTGCGCAACGACGGGGTCACCGTGATGCTGACGACCCACTACATGGACGAGGCCGAGCAGCTCGCCGACGATGTGGCGATCATCGACGGTGGCAGGGTGATCGCCCGGGGCACCCCGGAGCAGCTGTGCCGGGGCGGCGCCGAGAACACCCTGCGCTTCATCGGCCGCCCCGCGCTCGACCTGGCCTCGCTGCTCAAGGCGCTGCCCGCCGACTCCACGGCCGCCGAGCTCACGCCCGGCTCGTACCGCGTCACCGGCAAGGTCAACCCCCAGATGCTGGCCACCGTGACCTCCTGGTGCGCACAGAACGGGGTGATGCCCGACCGGATCTCGGTCGAGCGGCACACCCTCGAGGACGTCTTCCTGGAGCTCACCGGTAAGGAGCTGCGAGCGTGACCGCCACGGGCACTTTCCTCCCCAGGCCGGGGGCGGCCCCGCTGCCGCGGATGATCCGGGCGCAGGCGGCGCTGGAGACCCGGATGCTGCTGCGCAACGGCGAGCAGCTGCTGCTGACCGTCGTCATCCCGTCCCTGGTGCTGGTGCTCTTCAGCACCGTCGACATCGTCGACACCGGCTCGGACGGCAGCACCGTGGACTTCCTGGCGCCCGGTGTGCTGGCGCTCGCCGTACTGTCCACGGCGTTCACCGGGCAGGCCATCGCCACCGGCTTCGAGCGGCGCTACGGCGTGCTCAAGCGGCTCGCGGTCTCACCGCTGCCGCGGTGGGGGCTGATGGCCGCCAAGACCTGCGCGGTGCTGGTCACCGAGGCGATGCAGATCGTGCTGCTGACCGCGATCGCGCTGGCGCTCGGCTGGTCGCCGCACGGCGACCCGCTCTCCGTGGCGCTGCTGCTGATCCTCGGCACGGCGGCGTTCTCCGGCCTCGGGCTGCTGATGGCGGGCACCCTGAAGGCCGAGGCGACCCTGGCCGCCGCCAATCTGGTCTTCCTGCTGCTGCTCGTGGCCGGTGGCGTCATCGTGTCGCTGGACAAGTTCCCGGGCGCCGTAAGGAGCGCACTGGAGCTGCTGCCGATCTCGGCGCTCTCGGGCGGGCTGCGGGACGTCCTCCAGGACGGGGCCGGGGTGCCGTGGCGGGATCTGGGGATCCTGGCGGTCTGGGCGGTGCTGGGGCTGGGCGCGGCGGCCCGCTTCTTCCGCTGGGAGTAGTCCGCGCCACTGTCCAGAGCCGCCCGCCCCTCCGCGACCTGCGGCTTCACCGGAGCACAACCCCTGGTGTTCACCGGCGCACAGCCCCTCGTGAAAAGCTGCACAAGCGGCGGCCTACGATGGGCGGGTGCCGAATTCGCTGAATCCGTTCGAGCTGATCGCCCGGCGCTGGCAGCCCTCCGCGCGCTTCGTGGAGCGGGCCGCGCTGGCCACCGTGGTGATGGCCGTGGTCATCGTGGTGACCGGGGGCGCGGTCCGGCTCACCCAGTCCGGCCTGGGCTGTGACACCTGGCCCAAGTGCACCTCCGGGAGCCTCACCCCGACCTCCGACATGGGCATCCACGGCGCCATCGAGTTCGGCAACCGCACGCTGACGTACGTCCTGTGTGCCGTCGTCGGCCTGGTGATCATCGCCGCCCGTGCCCGGACGCCGGTGCGCCGCCCCCTCACCCGGCTCGGCTGGGCCCAGTTCTGGATCGTCATGGGCAACGCCGTGGTCGGTGGCATCACGGTGCTCACCGGCCTCAACCCGTACATCGTCAGCTCGCACTTCCTGCTGTCCTCCGCGCTGCTCACGGTCGCCGTGCTCACCTGGTGGCGGGCGCGCGAGGGCGACGCCGGGCCACGGGAGCTCGTGGCCGTGCCGGTGCGCCAGCTGACCTGGCTGCTGATCGCCGCGACCGGTGCGCTCATCGTCATCGGCACGGTGGTCACCGGCGCGGGGCCGCACGCCGGTGACGCCCGTGAGGTGCACCGCATCCCGCTGAACTGGCAGGAGATCACCCAGCTGCACGTGGACTTCGTCTACGTCGTGCTGGGCCTCACCGTCGCCCTGTGGTTCACGCTGCGGGCCGTGCGGGCCCCCGCCGCCCAGCGCCGTACCGTCCTCGAGCTCCTTGTCGTGCTGCTCGCGCAGGGTGTGATCGGGTACGTGCAGTACTTCACCCACCTCCCGGAGGCCATCGTCGGCGTTCATATGCTCGGCTCCTGCCTGGTGTGGATCGCGGTGCTGCGGGTGCTGCTCGCCCAGCGGGAGCGCGCCGCGCTTCCGGCGGCCGTGCCCGCTCCCTCCGGCGGCCACGGGACGGCTCAGCCGGAGCCCGAGCCCGCCGCGTCCAGCCGGTAGACCCGGCGCGCGGTGCCGGCCGCGATCAGCCCGCCGATCCGCTGGGCCTCGGCCCGGGTGCAGATCCCCTCGCCGACCCACTCCTCCGCCAGCCGGGCCATGGCCTGACCGAACAGCCGGGAGGCGGTCACATACAGCTCGGGCAGCGCCCGCGCGCCCGTCGAGAACAGCAGCTTGCCGAACGGGGCCTCGCCCAGGGTCTCCCCGGGCCGCGGCCCGGCGTCCGCGTAGACGTGCGGGAAGGCCGCGGCGAGCTGGGCCGCCCGCCGGTGGTGCGGCCGGTCCGGCAGCAGCACCAGATCGGTGCCGAAGCCCGCCGTGGCGCGCAGGAAGCCGATGAGCGACTGCGGATCGGCACAGTGCAGCTGCACCGGAAGGCCGGTCGCCACGGCGCTCCACAGCAGATGCTGGGCGAGCGCGGGGTCGGGGGCGCGGTCGCGGGCCGGGCGTACGGAGAGCGCGAGCCAGCGGGCGGCGGCGCGCCGCACCTCGCGCGGGTCGGGCGGGATCTCGTCGCAGAAGGCGATCCCCATGGCGAAGGCGGTCGCGTGCTGGGCCGCCGCGTACAGCGCCTCGGCGGTGTTGCCGATGAAGGCGTCGACCGTGCCTGAGGTGTCGGCGACCTGCTCGGCCAGCGGCTCCAGGCGGACCACCTCGAGGACCGTGCCACCGGCCGTCGCGGCCAGTTCGTCCGGGGTGCTGAGGCCGTCCCTGGCGCCGGACTCCAGCAGGAAGGTGCCGATGCCCGCGCCGCGCAGCAGCAGCCGCGCGGCGCGGTAGGCGCCCAGCTCACGGCGGCGGGCGAGATAGCTGACGGGTGCGCAGTGGGGCTCCATGCCCAGCAGCGGTGGGCACCAGCGGCGCACCGCGAGACCGGTCCAGCTGTCGAAGAAGGTGGTGCCCGCCGGGGCCGCGCCCGATCCGGCGGCGGCCGCCAGATGGGTTTCGAACGAGCCGACTCCGAGCTCGCCGTCCACCGTGCCGTGGCTGTGCTGGTCGACCAGCGGTGGCAGGGTGATCGCAACCGCCGACGGGCCCGGCCCGTCGCGCGGGACCGGGCCGGTCGGCGGGACCACGGTGTCCGGGGATTCCGTCGCCTCGTGCATCGCCGCCCGCCCCTTCCCTCCGCTGAAGCCCTCCGGCATCGAAGGGCTTAACGGACGGAAGGGGCACGAGGTGTCGCCGGACCCGTTCTCAGGCGTTCCGCGAGGCGGCTGCCCAGGCGTTCTACGGGGCGCCTACGAGGTGGCTGCCGGGGCGTTCTACGAGGCGTACGACGCGGCCGCCTGGGCGTTCTACGAGGCGGCCGCCGGAGGATTGCCGGGTCCGCCGAGCTGGATGCCCGCCATCCGCGCCCACTCGTACGGGCCGGTGCGGACCTTGGCGGCGAGTTCGCCGTCGAAGTCGTCCCTGACGGTCAGTCCGGCGATCTCGGCGGCGCGCCGCGCGCCGTCCTGGGAGGGGGCCACGAGGACGCCCCATTCGCCGTCGGCGCCGACGAGGGCGATCCGGACGGCGCCGCGCCCGATGTGGGCGATCTGCCCTTCGGCGCCGCCGTGGCTCCCGGCGAAGGCCGTGATCTGGCGGGCGAGCCGTGCGGCCCGCTTCTCGTCCTTGGAGGGCTTGGCGGGCTTGGACGGGTTGGCGGGCCCGGGCGGCTCGGCCGGTGCTTCCGGCGCGGCGGGCTGGGCGGACGGCTCGCCGCCCTCGGGCGTCTCCGGCTGGGTGGTGTCTGCCATACAGCCGATGCTACCCGTCGGTAATCACCGCAGGAAAGGGTCCACGGCCACGGCGACGAACAGCAGCGACACATAGGTGATCGACCAGTGGAACAGCCGCATCTCCTTGAGCTTCGCGCCCGTGATCCCGGCCCTGGCGCGCGCCTGGAGGCCGTGCGCCTCCTTGAGCCAGAACCCGCCCAGCACAGCCGCGACGGCCGGGTAGAACCAGCCGGTGTACCCCAGCGGCCACAGCAGCAGCGAGACGCCGACCATGGCCCAGCTGTAGAGGACGATCTGGCGCGCGACGGCCCTGTTGCCCGCGATCACCGGCAGCATCGGCACACTGGCCCGCTCGTAGTCGTCCTTGACCTTCATCGACAGCGGCCAGTAGTGCGGCGGCGTCCAGAAGAAGATGACGAGGAAGAGGATGACGGCGGCCCAGGAGACCTCGTTGGTCACCGAGGACCAGCCGATGAGCACCGGCATGCAGCCCGCGATGCCGCCCCAGACGATGTTCTGCGAGGTACGGCGCTTGAGCCACATCGTGTAGACGACGACGTAGAAGACCAGCGCACCGAGCGACAGCATCGCCGACAGCGGGTTGACCAGCGCCCAGAACCAGGCCGTCGACCCCGCCGCGAGCGCGAAGGCGAAGACGAGGCATTCCCGGGGCGAGACCATGCCGGTCACCAGCGGGCGCTGCACGGTGCGCTCCATCAGCGCGTCGATGTCCCGGTCGTAGTACATGTTGAACGCGGCGGCGCCGCCGGCCGACAGATAGCCGCCCACACAGGTGGCGACCACCAGCCACAGGTCCGGAACGCCCTGGGCGGCCAGGAACATGACCGGCACCGTCGTCATCAGCAGCAGTTCGATGACGCGCGGCTTCGTCAGCGCCACGAACGCCCCGACACGGGCCCCGAACGGCCGGTGACCGGAGCTCGTTTCGCTCGTCTCGAGCACCCCCGCAGGACGGGATTCGACGGCCGTCACGCACACCCCTGGTGGAAGCAAGAACCAGCAAGCACCGGACATGAAGAGCCGGTAAAGACTTGCGCGTACCACGCCACTCTAGACGTAGCGGATGCACCGTCCGCCGCCGGGGTCCCTCGTGTTGGAGGGGTGCGAAAAGGCGCCCGTAAGGCTGCCACGCCCGGGGGACGACGGACTCCGCCGCGACCGGAATGGTGCCTTCCGCAGCACTCGGGACGCCCTTCGGACGGGCCCCGGAGGGAATGCGGCAACCCCTGAATTCGTTCCTTATCCCGTTGGGTGGAACTCGAAAAGATGACCGTTGATCCAGGGGTAGGCTCGACATCGCCGGTGTACATACGGTCACCGGATTTCGACATTGTGGAGAGGAGCCCTGACTCAGGGTGAGCACCAAGCCGACTACCACAGACCTCGAGTGGACCGATCTTGACCAGCGGGCCGTCGACACGGCCCGGGTTCTGGCCATGGACTCCGTACAGAAGGTCGGTAACGGCCACCCTGGCACGGCCATGAGCCTCGCGCCCGCCGCGTACCTGCTCTTCCAGAAGCTGATGCGGCACGACCCCTCCGACGCGGGCTGGGCGGGCCGGGACCGGTTCGTCCTCTCCCCCGGCCACACCAGCCTGACCCTCTACGTCCAGCTGTACCTGGCGGGCTTCGGTCTCGAGCTCGACGATCTGCGGTCGTTCCGCACCTGGGGCAGCAAGACCCCGGGGCACCCCGAGTTCGGCCACACCACCGGTGTCGAGACCACCACCGGCCCGCTGGGCCAGGGCATCGCCAACGCGGTGGGCATGGCGATGGCCGCCCGCTACGAGCGCGGCCTGTTCGACCCGGAGGCGCCCGAGGGCGCCTCTCCGTTCGACCACACCATCTGGGCGATCGTCTCCGACGGCGACCTGGAGGAGGGCATCTCCGCCGAGGCGTCCTCGCTGGCCGGCCACCAGCAGCTGGGCAACATCGTCGCCCTGTACGACGACAACCACATCTCCATCGAGGGCGACACCGCGACCGCGCTCTCCGAGGACGTGCTGAAGCGCTACGAGGCGTACGGCTGGCACGTCCAGCGCGTCGAGCAGGCCGGGAGCGGCGACTTCGACGTCCACGCGCTGCACGCGGCGCTCAAGGCGGCGCAGGCCGAGACCGAGCGCCCCTCGATCATCGCGGCCCGTACGATCATCGCCTGGCCCGCCCCGAACGCGCAGAACACCGAGGCGGCCCACGGCTCCGCGCTGGGCGCCGACGAGGTGGCGGCCACCAAGCGGGTCCTCGGCTTCGACCCCGAGCAGCACTTCTCGGTCGACGGGGACGTCATCAACCACACCCGCGCCCTGGTCGAGCGTGGCCGCGAGGCGCACGCCGCCTGGGACAAGAAGCTCCAGGAGTGGCGGAACGCCAACTCCGGGCGGGCCGCCCTGTTCGACCGGATCACCGCGGGCGAGCTGCCCGAGGGCTGGGAGAGCGTGCTGCCGGTCTTCGAGCCGGGCAAGGATGTCGCCACCCGTAAGGCGTCCGGCCAGGTGCTCAAGGCGCTCGGCGGGGTGCTCCCCGAGCTGTGGGGCGGCTCCGCCGACCTCGCGGGCTCCAACAACACCACGATCGACGCGTCCTCGTCCTTCCTCCCCAAGGGCAACCCGCTGCCGGAGGCCGACCCGTACGGCCGCACGGTCCACTTCGGCATCCGCGAGCACGCCATGGGCTCGGCCATGAACGGCATCGCACTGCACGGCAACACCCGTGTCTACGGCGGCACCTTCCTGGTCTTCTCCGACTACATGCGCCCGGCCGTCCGGCTCGCCGCGCTGATGAAGCTGCCGGTCACCTATGTGTGGACGCACGACTCCATCGGCCTCGGCGAGGACGGCCCGACCCACCAGCCGGTGGAGCACCTGTCCGCGCTGCGGGCCATCCCGGGGCTGAACGTGGTCCGCCCGGCCGACGCCAACGAGACGGCCATCGCCTGGCGGGAGATCACCCGCCGCCACACCGCGAACCCGGCTCCGCACGGCCTGGCCCTGACCCGACAGAACGTGCCGACCTACGAGGCCGACGAGAACGCCGCCAAGGGCGGCTATGTCCTCTTCGAGGCCGAGGGGGGCCAGCCGCGGGTCATCCTCATCGGCACCGGTTCCGAGGTGCAGCTGGCGGTGGAGGCCCGCGAGCAGCTCCAGGCCGCCGGAATTCCCACCCGCGTCGTGTCGATGCCCTCGGTCGAGTGGTTCGAGGAGCAGGACAAGGGGTACCGGGAGACAGTGCTGCCGCCGTCCGTCACGGCCCGTGTGGCCGTCGAGGCGGGTATCGGCCTCACCTGGTACCGCTACATCGGCGAGGCCGGCCGCATCGTCTCGCTGGAGCACTTCGGCGCCTCCGCCGACTACAAGGTGCTCTTCCGGGAGTTCGGCCTCACCGCCGAGGCCGTGGTCACCGCCGCCCGCGAGTCCCTCGACGCCGCCGGGCGCTGACCCCCACAGACGACGTAAGTGCGACGAGTAGGAGAACACACCCCATGACAGACGCACTCAAGCGGCTGGCCGACGAAGGCGTCGCGATCTGGCTCGACGACCTCTCCCGCAAGAGGATCACCTCCGGCAATCTGGCCGAGCTGATCGACCAGCAGCATGTCGTAGGCGTCACCACCAACCCGTCGATCTTCCAGAAGGCGATCTCCGGCGGCGACGGCTACCAGCAGCAGGTGGCCGACCTCGCGGTCCGCCGGCTCACCGTCGAGGAAGCCGTCCGCATGATCACCACGGCGGACGTCCGCGACGCGGCCGACATCCTCCGGCCGGTGTACGAAGCGACAGGCGGCCAGGACGGCCGGGTCTCCATCGAGGTGGACCCGCGCCTGGCCCACAACACGGCGGCCACCGTCGCCGAGGCCAAGCAGCTGGCCTGGCTGGTGGACCGGCCCAACACCTTCATCAAGATCCCGGCGACCGAGGCGGGGCTGCCCGCGATCACCGAGGCGATCGGCCTGGGCATCAGCGTCAATGTCACGCTGATCTTCTCCCTGGAGCGGTACCGCGCGGTCATGGACGCCTACCTGGCCGGTCTGGAGAAGGCCAAGGCCGCGGGCCTCGACCTGCAGAAGATCCACTCGGTGGCGTCCTTCTTCGTCTCCCGCGTGGACACCGAGATCGACAAGCGCATCGACAAGCTCGGCACCGATGAGGCCAAGGCGCTGCGCGGCAAGGCCGCCGTCGCCAACGCCCGCCTCGCCTACCAGGCGTACGAGGAGGTCTTCAGCTCCGACCGCTGGGACGTCCTGGACCGGGCGAACGCCAACCGGCAGCGTCCGCTGTGGGCCTCCACCGGCGTCAAGGACCCGGCGTACAAGGACACCATGTACGTCGTGGACCTGGTCGCCCCCGGCACCGTCAACACCATGCCGGAGGCCACCCTGGAGGCGGTCGCCGACCACGGCGAGATCTCCGGTGACGCCGTGCGCGGCACGTACGAGCAGGCCAAGGCCGACCTCGACGCGCTGGCCGGGATCGGGATCTCCTACGACGACGTCGTCCAGGTGCTGGAGGACGAGGGCGTCGAGAAGTTCGCGTCCTCGTGGAACGACCTGCTGAAGTCCACCGAGGCGGAGCTCAAGCGCCTCGCACCCTCGGAGGCGTGACAACGTGAGCAGCAGCAATCCGCTGCGTGACCCACGAGACCGGCGGCTCCCGCGCATCGCGGGGCCGTCCGGCCTGGTGATCTTCGGCGTCACGGGCGATCTGTCCCGTAAGAAGCTGATGCCCGCCATCTACGACCTGGCCAACCGCGGGCTGCTGCCGCCGGGCTTCTCCCTCGTCGGCTTCGCCCGCCGCGACTGGGAGAACGAGGACTTCGCCCAGGTCGTGCACGACGCGGTCAAGGAACACGCGCGGACCCCGTTCCGCGAGGAGGTCTGGCAGCAGCTGGCCGAGGGGTTCCGCTTCGTCCCCGGCGTGTTCGACGACGACGAGGCGTTCACCAGGCTGCGCTCGACCATAGAGGAGTTGGACAAGGCGCGCGGCACCGGCGGCAACTTCGCCTTCTACCTGTCGGTCCCGCCGAAGTTCTTCCCCACCGTCGTCCAGCAGCTCAAGAAGCACGGACTGTCACACGGCCAGGGCGACTCCTGGCGGCGCGCGGTCATCGAGAAGCCCTTCGGCCACGACCTGAAGAGCGCCCAGGAGCTCAACCAGGTCGTCCATGAGGTCTTCCGGCCCAGCGATGTCTTCCGGATCGACCACTACCTGGGCAAGGAGACGGTCCAGAACATCCTGGCGCTGCGCTTCGCCAACACGATGTTCGAGCCGATCTGGAACCGGTCGTACGTCGACCACGTCCAGATCACCATGGCCGAGGACATCGGCATCGGCGGGCGCGCGGGCTACTACGACGGCATCGGCGCGGCCCGCGACGTCATCCAGAACCACCTGCTGCAGCTGCTCGCGCTGACCGCCATGGAAGAGCCCGCGTCCTTCGACGCGTCCTCCCTGGTCACCGAGAAGCTGAAGGCCCTCAGGGCGGTCAAGCTGCCCAAGGACCTGGGCAAGCACACGGTGCGCGCCCAGTACGCCCCCGGCTGGCAGGGCGGCGAGGAGGTGCACGGCTACCTCGAGGAGGAGGGCATCGACCCCCACTCGAAGACCGACACCTACGCCGCGATCAAGCTGGAGATCGACAACCGCCGCTGGGCGGGCGTCCCCTTCTACCTGCGTACCGGCAAGCGTCTTGGACGGCGGGTCACCGAGATCGCGGTGGTCTTCCAGCGCGCCCCGCACTCCCCGTTCGACGCCACCGACACCCAGGAGCTCGGGCAGAACGCCCTGGTCATCCGGGTGCAGCCGGACGAGGGCGTCACCATCAGGTTCGGCTCCAAGGTGCCCGGCACCTCCATGGAGATCCGGGACGTGACGATGGACTTCCAGTACGGCGAGTCCTTCACCGAGTCCAGCCCCGAGGCGTACGAGCGGCTGCTGCTCGACGTCCTTCTCGGCGAGGCGAACCTCTTCCCCCGCCACGAGGAGGTCGAGCAGTCCTGGCGGATCCTCGACCCGATCGAGGAGTACTGGGACACCCACGGCAGGCCCGAGCAGTACACCTCCGGGACCTGGGGGCCGAGAGCCGCGGACGAGATGCTCGCACGAGACGGACGGAGCTGGCGGCGGCCATGAACATCGATCTCACGGACACCACGTCCAGCCGGATCAACTCCGCTCTGGTCCAGGCGCGCCGGGCCACCGGCACCCCGGCCGTGGGCATGGTGCTCACCCTCGTCATCGTCACCGACGAGGGCAATCACTACGACGCGCTGCGGGCGGCCAGCGAGGCGTCCAAGGAGCACCCCTCGCGCACCCTGGTCGTCATCAAGCGGCCGGGCCGGTCGCCGCGCGACCGCAAGATGGCCCGGATGGACGCCGAGGTGCGGGTCGGCGGCGAGACCGGCACCGGCGAGACGGTGCTGCTGCGGCTGCACGGCGAACTCGCCAACCACGCCTACTCGGTGGTCCTGCCGCTGCTGCTGCCGGACGCCCCGGTGGTGGTGTGGTGGCCGGAGGACGCCCCGGAGCACCCCGCCGACGACCTGCTCGGGCAGCTGGCCCAGCGCCGGATCACCGACGCCCAGGCCACCGAGGACCCGGTCGCTGCCCTCGGGCTGCGGGCCGCCACCTACACCCCGGGCGACACCGATCTGGCGTGGACCCGGATCACCCCGTGGCGCAGCGTGCTGGCCGCGGCCCTGGACCAGCGGCACTCCCCGATCACCTCCGCGGTCGTCGAGGGCGAGGCGTACAACCCGAGCAGCGAGCTGCTCGCGCTGTGGCTCGCCCTGCGGCTGGAGGTGCCGGTGGACCGGCAGGTCTCGGAGGGGCCCGGGCTGACCGCGGTCCGGCTGGAGACGGCCGACGGGGTGATCTGCCTGGACCGGGCGAACGGCTCGCTGGCCGAGCTGGCCATGCCGGGTCAGCCCGACCGGCATGTGGCGCTGCAGCGGCGCGAGATGTCCGAGCTGATCGCCGAGGAGCTGCGCCGGCTGGACCCCGACGAGAGCTATGAGTCATCGGTGAAGTTCGGCGTGGGCAAGCTCGGCAACGGCGGTGTGGGAACGCTGGAGCGGGACGCCAAGGCCGCCCCGGCGACCCAGGTGGCGCCGGCCGGGGCGGATCTGCCGCCGCTGCCGACCCGGGACCCGGACGCGCCGTCGGAGCACGCTCCGGACTCGCCGAAGAACCCGCCGCAGGCACCGGCACAGCCGCCGGTTCCCAAGCCCCACCCCCCGAAGTCCCAGGATCGGAAGGCGGACGGGAAGGCGGACACATGACCGCACCCCAGGTGGTCGTCCACCGCGACAAGGAGCTGATGGCCCAGGCCGCGGCGGCCCGGCTGATCACGAAGATCGTGGACGCCCAGGCCGCCCGCGGCTCGGCCTCGGTCGTCCTGACCGGTGGGCGCAACGGCAACGGCCTGCTGGCCGCGCTCGGCGCCTCCCCGGCGCGCGAGGCGGTCGACTGGTCGCGGCTGGACCTGTGGTGGGGCGATGAGCGATTCCTGCCCGAGGGCCATGCGGACCGCAATGTCACACAGGCCCGCGAGGCGCTGCTGGACGCGGTGGAGCTGGACCCGGCGCGGGTGCACGCGATGCCCGCGTCCGACGGGTCCCACGGCGGCGATGTGGACGCCGCGGCCGAGGCGTACGCGGCCGAGCTGGCCCGGGCGGCGCGGCCCGAGAACCACGGTGCGGTGCCGTCGTTCGATGTGCTGCTGCTCGGCGTCGGCCCGGACACCCATGTGGCCTCGCTCTTCCCCGAGCTGCCCGCCGTCCGGGAGACCGAGCGGATGGTGGTCGGGGTGCGCGGTGCGCCCAAGCCGCCGCCGGTACGGCTGTCCTTGACCCTGCCGGCGATCCGCGCGGCACGGGAGGTGTGGCTGCTGGCGGCCGGTGAGGACAAGGCGCGGGCGGTCACGATGGCGCTGTCGGGCGCCGGGGAGCTGCAGGCTCCGGCGGCGGGCGCGCGCGGTCGCCGCCGGACGCTGTGGCTGCTGGACCGGGCCGCGGCGGCGGGGCTGCCGCGCGAGCTGTACCCCCCGGCGTCGCCGTAACCCCTGTACGGAAACGGTCCCCCGGGCGCGTCGCGGCGCCCGGGGGACCGTTCCTGTGTGCCGTAAGGCCCTCAGCGGCCGCGCAGCGTGCGGTAGGTGGCCACCAGGTCCTTGGTGGAGGTGTCCAGGCCGGGCACCTCGGCGCCCTCGGTCAGGGCGGGCTCCACCCGCTTGGCGAGCACCTTGCCCAGCTCGACTCCCCACTGGTCGAAGGAGTCGATGTTCCACACCGCGCCCTGGACGAAGACCTTGTGCTCGTAGAGGGCGACCAGCTGGCCCAGCACCGACGGGGTCAGCTCGGGGGCGAGGATCGTGGTGGTGGGGCGGTTGCCGTCGAAGGTCTTGTGCGGCACCAGCTCCTCGGGCACCCCCTCGGCGGCGACCTCCTCGGCGGTCTTGCCGAAGGCCAGCGCCTGGCCCTGGGCGAAGAGGTTGGCCATCAGCAGGTCGTGGTGGGGCCCCAGCCCGGGCGGCAGGTCCCTCACGGGCCGCGCGAAGCCGATCAGATCGGCCGGGACCAGCTTGGTGCCCTGGTGGAGCAGCTGGTAGTAGGCGTGCTGACCGTTGGTGCCGGGGGTGCCCCAGACGATGGGGCCGGTCTGCCAGCCGACGCGTTCGCCGTCCCGGTCCACATGCTTGCCGTTGGACTCCATGTCCAGCTGCTGCAGATAGTCGGTGAACCGCGACAGATAGTGGCTGTAGGGCAGGACGGCATGCGCCTGGGCGCCGTGGAAGTTGTCGTACCAGATGCCCAGCAGGCCCATCAGCAGCGGGACGTTACGCTCCGGCGGGGCGCTGGCGAAGTGCTCGTCGACCAGGTGGAAACCGGCCAGCATCTCGCGGAAGCAGTCCGGGCCGATGGCGACCATCAGGGAGAGGCCGATGGCCGAGTCGTAGGAGTAGCGCCCGCCGACCCAGTCCCAGAAGCCGAACATGTTGTCCGTGTCGATGCCGAACTCGGCGACCTTCTCGGCGTTGGTCGACACCGCCACGAAGTGCTTGGCGACGGCCTCCTGACCGGCCCGGAGCCCGGTCAGCAGCCAGTCGCGGGCGGAGACGGCGTTGGTGATGGTCTCGATGGTGGTGAAGGTCTTGGAGGCGACGATGAACAGCGTCTCGGCCGGGTCCAGGTCGCGCACCGCCTCGTGCAGGTCCGCGCCGTCCACATTGGAGACGAACCGGAACGTCATCGAGCGGTCGCTGTAGGAGCGCAGCGCCTCGTAGGCCATCTTCGGGCCCAGATCGGAGCCTCCGATGCCGATGTTGACGACGTTCTTGATCCGCTTGCCGGTGTGGCCGGTCCAGTCGCCGGACCTGACGCGGTCGGCGAAGACGGCCATCTTGGCGAGCACGGCGTGCACTTCGCCGACGACGTCCTGCCCGTCCGCCTTGATCTCCGCGGAGTGCGGTGCGCGCAGCGCGATGTGCAGCACCGAGCGGTCCTCGGTGGTGTTGATCCGCTCACCGCGGAACATGGCGTCGCGCAGCTCGGCCACCTCGGTGGCGCTCGCCAGTTCGCGCAGCAGCCGCAGGGTCTCGTCGGTCACCAGGTGTTTGGAGTAGTCGACGTGGAGATCGCCGACCTGAAGGGTGAGACGGCTCCCGCGCTCCGGGTCGCCCGCGAACAGGTCGCGCAGGTGTGCGTCGCCCAGCTCCTTGCGGTGTGCGGCCAGCGCCTGCCATTCCGGCAGCTGGTCCAGCCTGGTGCGGCCTTCCATGGTCATCTCGGACATCAGCCCACTTCTCGTCGGTACCTGGCCCCCGTGGCCACCAACCTAATTGATGGCGGACCGCATTCCCGGAACGAGGGCCGCCACCCCGCAGACGAAGAGCGCGGCGGCCCCCAGCGCGGGGGTGTTGAGCCCCCACGCCTGGGCCATCACCCCGCCCAGCAGCGCGCCGAGCGGGGTGCCCGCGATCGACAGGGTGCGGAAGCCGGAGCTCACCCGACCGAGTGCCCCGTCGGGGCTGCGCTGCTGCATCATCGTCACCTCGGTGACGTTCCAGACGATCCCCGCGAAGCCGAACAGGCCCATGGCGGCGACCGCGACCGGCAGGCTCCGTATCGCCCCGAGGGCCACGAGGGCGCCGATCTGCGCGGCGCCGCACACCACGAGGGCCCGGACGCGCCCCAGCTTCTCGGTGAGCCGGGCGGCCACCAGACCCCCGGCCACGCTGCCGATCCCGTAGACGGTGATGACGGCCGCGTAGCCGCTGTTCCCTGCGTCCAGCCAGCCGGTGATGTGCAGTACCAGGGTGGCGATGAGCGCCCCGATGCCGATGTTGCACAGCGTGGTGGAGGCGCACAGCGCCCGCAGGGTGCGGTCCCGCCACAGCACGGCCAGGCCCTCGGCGATATCGCGCCGCAGCGACCCGCCCGGCGGGCGCGGGGCCCGCTCGGGGGGTGCCGCCCCCAGCGAGGCGACCAGCGCGGCGGCGGCGAGATAGGTGACCGCGTCCGCCGCGTACGGCATCGCGGCGCCGAGGGCGAGCAGCACCGGCACCAGCGGGGCGCCCACGAAGCGGCCCATGACCTCCTGCCCGGTCATCAGCCGGGCATTGGCCCGGCCCAGCGCCCGCTGCCCCACCACGGACGGCAGCAGGGCCGTGGCCGCGTTGTCGAACAGGGTCTGCAGCGTGGTGAGGACGAAGGCGAGGACGAGCAGCAGCCCGATGGAGGCCCGGTCCAGCCACACCGCGACGGCGAACCCCGCCATCAGGACGGCCCGCAGACCGTCCACCGCCCACATCGCCCGCCGCTGGTCCACCCGGTCCGCGATCGCCCCGCCGATCAGCCCGAACAGCAGCCAGGGCAGAAAGCCGCAGGCGGTCACGAGCGAGACCAGCACCGGCGAATCGGTCAGCGAGACGGCGAGCAGCGGCAGCGCCGCGCCCCGCAGCGCGTCCCCGAACCGGGAGACGACCGCGGCCGCCCACAGCCGCCCGAACCCCCCGCGCCACGCGGGCCCCGCCGGTTTCCCGGCATCCAGCTCACCGGCGTCCACCACGGCCATGACGATCCCCCTCCGCCCCCTGCGCGGACCCCCATCCGGCGGGACGGCTCCCCCGGTGTTCCAGCACCCCACAACCCTAGCCCGCACCACTGACGACGGCCCGGCCGAGCACCCCTGCGAGGGGTGCCCGGCCGGGCCGTCGTACCGCGTGGTGCGTCTAGATCTCGCCCCGGAGCTTGGCGAGTGCCTCGGCGAGGATCGCCTCGCCGTCGGCGTCGCTGCGCCGCTCCCGTACATACGCCAGGTGCGTCTTGTACGGCTCGGTGCGCGGCGGGTCCGGCGGGTTGTCCCGGTCCTTGCCGGCCGGGAAGCCGCAGCGGGGACAGTCCCACGTGTCAGGGATCTGCGCGTCGCTGGCGAAGCTCGGCACGGTCTCATGCCCGTTCGAGCACCAGAAGGAGATGCGCAGGCGCGGCGCCGATTCGCCTCGCTCGGCTTCTCCCATCGGCCCCGCCCCGACCCGACTTCCACGGATCGCGTTGCCACTTGCCACGGTCGTAACTCCCTGCGTGATGGTGCCGCGAAGCCTCGATTGGCAGCTCCGCCGCCCGGCGCCCCAGTCTACGTAAGGCCCAACGCGCGTCCAGTGAGAGGAGTTACACCCGTCACCGAAGACGCCATGCCATCATAGGCCGCATATGGGCCCCGCTGACGACGGTACGTCAGTTATCGGGCGTCAGCCGGGCCCCGGACGGACCCCGCCGGCGGGCCCTCAGTCGAGCTTCATCAGCAGCCCGAGCACGACGATGCAGACGAACCACAGCAGCCCGACCACCACGGTGATGCGGTCCAGGTTGCGCTCGGCGACCGAGGAGCCGCCCACCGAGGACTGCATGCCGCCGCCGAACATGTCGGACAGGCCGCCGCCCTTCCCCTTGTGCATGAGCACCAACATCATCAGCAGCAGGCTGAAGACGATGAGGGCGATCGAGAACCCCATGATCACAGCTGGACCAACCTTCTCGGGCTTGTACGGACGTCGGGGGCCGGACGGTGCGTCTTCCGCCGCCTCGACCCCCGACAGGGTACGACGACGCGCGCGCTAGGGCCTACTCACTGGTCACGGAAACGAACGATCTTGACGAATTCGTCCGCGTCCAGCGACGCCCCGCCGATCAGGGCGCCGTCCACATCCGGCTTGGCCATGATCGCGGCGACGTTCCCGGACTTCACCGAGCCGCCGTACTGGATCCTGACCTTGTCGGCGACCTCCTGGCCGTAGAGCTCGGCGAGCCGGCCGCGGATGGCCCCGCAGACCTCCTGGGCGTCCTCGGGGGTCGCGACCTCGCCGGTCCCGATCGCCCAGACCGGCTCATAGGCGATCACGATGGTCTCGGCCTGCTCGGCCGGGACGTTCCTGAGGCCGCCGTCCACCTGGGCGAGGGTGTGCGCGACCTGGTTGCCCGCCTTACGGACGTCGAGGCCCTCGCCGACGCACAGGATCGGGGTGAGGTCATTGCGGAAGGCCGCCTTGACCTTGGCGTTGCACAGCTCGTCGGTCTCGTCGTGGTACTGGCGCCGCTCCGAGTGCCCGACGACGGCGAAGGCGCACCTGAGCTTGGCCAGCATCGGGCCGGAGATCTCGCCGGTGTAGGCGCCGGAGTCATGCGCCGAGATGTCCTGGGCGCCGTACTTGATCTTCAGCTTGTCGCCGTCGACCAGGGTCTGCACGGACCGCAGATCGATGAAGGGCGGCAGCACCGCGACCTCCACGGCCTCGTAGTCCTTGTCGGTGAGTCCGAAGGCGAGCTTCTGGACGTGGGCGATGGCCTCGAGGTGGTTGAGGTTCATCTTCCAGTTGCCCGCCATCAGCGGAATTCGGTCACTCACGGTGTTCAGTCCTCCAGTGCGGCGAGGCCGGGGAGCGTCTTGCCCTCGAGGTATTCGAGGCTCGCTCCACCGCCGGTCGAGATGTGGCCGAAAGCGTTCTCGTCGAAGCCCAGGATGCGTACGGCCGCGGCGGAGTCGCCGCCGCCGACCACGGTGAAGGCCGGGCTGTCCACGAGCGCCTGGGCCACGGCCCGGGTGCCCTCGGCGTAGTCGGGGTGCTCGAAGACGCCCATGGGGCCGTTCCAGAAGACGGTGGCCGCGTCGGCCAGCTTCGAGGCGTAGAGCTTGCGGGTCTCCGGGCCGATGTCCAGGCCCTGGAGGTCGGCCGGGATCGCGTCCGCGGCGACGAGCCGCGGGTTCGCGGGGGCCTTGGTCTTCAGGTCCGGGAATTCGGTCGCGGCCGTGACATCGACCGGGAGCACGAACTCCACCCCGCGCTCCTTGGCCCGGCGCAGATAGTCCTGGACCGCCGGAACCTGGTCCTCCTGCAGCAGCGAGCCGCCGACCTCGTGGCCCTGGGCCTTGAGGAAGGTGTACGCCATGCCGCCGCCGATCAGGATGCGGTCGGCCTTCTCCAGGAGGTGGTCGATCACGCCGAGCTTGTCGGAGACCTTGGCACCGCCGAGGACCACCGCATAGGGCCGCTTGACGTCCTCGGTGAGCTTCTTCAGGACCGTGAGCTCGGCGTCGATCAGGTCGCCGGCGGCGTGCGGCAGCCGCGCGGGGAGGTCGTACACCGAGGCGTGCTTGCGGTGGACCGCGCCGAAGCCGTCGCCCACGTAGAGGTCGGCGAGGGCGGCGAGCCGGTCGGCGAAGGCACCGCGCTCGGCGTCGTCCTTACTGGTCTCACCGGCGTTGAAGCGCAGGTTCTCCAGCAGCGCGACATCGCCGTCGCCGAGCCCCGCCACGGTGGCGCGGGCGCTCTCGTCCACGGTGTCGGTCGCGAAGGCGACCTGCCTGCCGAGGAGTTCGCCGAGCCGCCGGGCGACCGGGGCGAGCGAGTACTGGGGGTCCGGGGCGCCCTTGGGGCGGCCCAGGTGCGAGGCGACGATCACCTTGGCGCCCCGGTCCAGGAGCTTGGTGATCGTCGGGACGGCGGCGCGGATCCGGCCGTCGTCGGTGATCGTCTCGCCGTCGAGCGGGACGTTCAGATCGGCACGGACGAAGACCCGCTGCCCGGCGACCTGAAGATCGTCAATCGTCTTCACAGGGATGACTCCTTGATCATGGATCGGGGCCCGTTACGACGGCGTCGTAGCGGGCCCCGTTTCCTAGCTCATCGGGACGGCGGTCAGAGCCGGGCGCCGACGAAGACGGTCAGGTCGACGAGGCGGTTGGAGTAGCCCCACTCGTTGTCGTACCAGCCGACGATCTTGACCTGCTTGCCCTGGACCATGGTCAGGGAGGAGTCGAAGGTGCAGGACGCGGGCCAGTTGACGATGTCCGAGGAGACGATCGGGTCCTCGGTGTACTCGAGGATGCCCTTGAGCTGACCCTCGGCGGCCTTCTGGAAGGCGGTGTTGATCTCGTCCTTGGTGACCTCGCGGTCGAGCTCCAGAACGAGGTCGGTGACCGAGCCGGTCGGGACCGGGACGCGCATCGCGATGCCGTCCAGCTTGCCCTTGAGCTGCGGGAGGACCAGCGCGGTGGCCTTGGCGGCACCGGTGGAGGTCGGGATGATGTTCTCGGCCGCCGCGCGGGCGCGACGCAGGTCCTTGTGCGGGAAGTCCAGGATGCGCTGGTCGTTGGTGTACGCGTGGACCGTCGTCATCATGCCCTTGACGATGCCGAAGTTCTCGTCGAGGACCTTGGCCATCGGCGCCACACAGTTGGTGGTGCAGGAGGCGTTGGAGATGACGTGCTGGTTCGCCGGGTCGTACTTGTCCTGGTTGACGCCCATCACGATGGTGATGTCCTCGTCCTTGGCGGGCGCGGAGATCAGGACCTTCTTGGCGCCGGCGGCCAGGTGCTTGGCGGCGTCCTCACGCTTGGTGAAGATGCCGGTGGACTCCACCACGATGTCGGCGCCGAGCTCGCCCCACGGAAGGGCGGCCGGGTCGCGCTCGGCCATCGTCTTGAAGGTCTGGTTGCCCACCGTGATGGTGTCCTCGGTGTGGCTGACCTCGTGCTTCAGCCGACCGAGGATGGAGTCGTACTTGAGCAGGTGGACCAGGGTGGCGTTGTCGGTCAGGTCGTTGACACCGACGATCTCGATGTCCGCGCCCTGCTCAAGGAGCGCGCGGAAGTAGTTGCGACCGATGCGGCCAAAGCCGTTGATGCCTACGCGGATCGTCACGAACCGATCTCCTCGTTGGTGTGCCGGTCTGGACGCCGGCGAACGTGTAATGGGATGTCCCCGACCGCCTCCGACCCTACCGCTATCACGGGACGTACGTGACATTGGCATCGGCGGCCCATGACCACCGGAAAGTGGTACGGACCGCCGATTCAGTCACGAGGTGTCACGCGCTGTCAACGACGCAGCGCACGTAGCGCGTCGCCCACCAGCCGGGCCCGCTGGGCGGCGGCGGGGACGTGCTCCAGTCCGAATCCCAGCAGCACGGTGTCCCGCGTGGTGACGCCCGCGACGGTGTGGAAGAGCTCCTGGGACCTGGTCCAGTCCCCGGCGTTCGCCGGGCTGCCCTCCGGCGCCCCCGGCACCGTCCACGGGCCGAGCGCGGTCTCGAAGCCCTCGGAGTCCGAGGCGGTGCCGCCGGTGGTGAGCTCGGTGGCGTCCGCGAAGGCGCCCAGGCCGCCGGTGCCCGGGTCGGTGACGTAGGAGATGGCCAGTTCGGCCTTCTTGCCCGCGTAGCCGCTCAGGTCCAGCGAGACCGGCCGCCACCCCTCGGAGGAGCCCGTGAGGCTGTTCCAGGAACCCGTGCTGCCCTTCGCGGTGCAGCCGTCGTCGCCCGGCGTCAGATAGTGCTTGAGGAACGGGTGCAGATTGAGCAGGAAGCCCGCCTCGCACTCGGTGGGCACCTCGGTGGAGGAGCCGCCGCCCGCGTCGGGGAGCGTGGTCCAGTCGTCCTGGCCCGCGGTGTGCGCCTCGATGATCACGTGGTCGTAGCCGGGCTCGGTGTCATAGCTGAGTTGGAGGTCCAGGGTGGGTTTGTCGGCGGCGGACACGGCGGTGAGGTCCACCGTGCGGGACAGCCGCGTCCAGGAGTTGTCACGGTGCGCCGCGGCGGCCATCCAGTCACCCTCATAAGGCTGGTACGGGGTGCGGGTGTTCGGGTACTCCCCCGCGCCCTCGCTGCGGAACTGGGGGAAGTCCCCGGGCGGCAGCACATCGGAGGTGACGGTGTAGGCGCCCGCGGCGTCCAAGGGGTTGCCGGGGGCGTCGCCGAGGTTCGCGCCGGCGCCCGCGAGCGCGCCGGCACCCCGGAAGGCGGTGGGCGACTTCAGGGTGAGCCGGCTCGCGGCACCCAGGTAGTACTGGCTGAAGTCGTCGGTGTCGGCCGGCCCCACCTCGGAGCTGCCGCCCGCCCGTTCACCGGTGGTGATCAGCTTTCCGCCCTCGTTGAGGAAGTCGCGCACAGCGAGCAGGGTCGGGCCGCCGGGCCGCTCGGCGCCGGTGTACCAGAGCACGGTCTTGAAGTGGCTCAGCACTCCGAGCGCGGATGGCGCCCCCTGGGTGGCCACGTCCCAGACGGCCGCCTTACGGTCGTTGTCGGCCAGCGCCCGGGTGTACGCGGCGGTGTGCCGGGCCGGGGTGTTGCCGCCCTCCTCGGCGATCACCAGCGTGTCGGCGCGGGGCCGCTTCGCCACGGTGTAGGTGAACGGCTCGCCGGCGGTCCGCTTGCCGTCCTTCGTACGGCCGGTGAACCAGACCTTGACCCTCTGCCCGGGGTCCGCGCCCTTGACGGCGGCGCGGTACTGGTCGAAGCGGAGGTTGTCCTCGCCGCCGTAGGTCTCGCCGCCCCGCCAGGCCCTCAGCGGGGCGGTGTGGGTACGGCCGCCGTCCACGCGGTAGTTGAGCCTCTTGTCGCGGACGCTTTTGCGCACGGTCACCGAGACGTCCTGGGCCGCGCCGCGCGCGTACGACGTGCCGAAGGTGTCCGGGGTGAAGTCCCGCGCGCTCAGACCCACCGATGACGAGGGCCGGTCGGGATGTGCCGCGGTCTCGGCGACGGAGAGCGCGAACGGGATGTTCTTGGTGAACTCCTGTGCGATCAGCTTCTCGTCGTCAGGGAAGGTGAAGACGGACGCGCAGTCGCGCGGCTGCCAGGCGTCGTCCGGGTCGACGTTGGAGGCGGTCTGACACGTCGACATCTCCGGGGTGAACATCATCATCCCGTTGACGTTCGCCGCGTGGCCGTCGGCCTCGCCGTTGGTGGTGTACAGCTCGGAGGAGACCTGCGGGTGGTAGCCGGGGATCGCGGAGTGCTCCGGGGTGCCGGCGAGCGACTTATAGAGGACGTCGTCGGGGGTCGGGGTGGCGACCTGCCAGCCGACGCCGTAGAGCAGCAGTTCGGCGGCCGAGTGGTAGTTGATGCCGTAGGTGAAGCCGACGCGCTTCTCGAAGCCGTCCAGTGCCCTGGTCTCCGGCTCGGAGGCGGGGGCCGGGCCGCGGTAGGTCTCATCGGCCGGGTCGGCCGACGAACCCTCGTTGTCGTAGCCCCACTTGTAGCCGAAGTTGCGGTTGAGGTCGACGCCGTCGGCCGGGGTGACCTTGCCGTCGCCGTCGTTGTCGCGCAGGTTCTTGCGCCACTGGCGGTTGGCCGGGCTCTGGTGGGTGTAGTCGTAGCCGTCGGGGTTGGCGGACAGCACGAACCACAGCTCCGTACGGTCCACGATCCTGGTGACGCGGTCGTCCTTGCCGTAGTTGTCGAGGTAGTAGTGCATCAGCCGGCGGGTCATCTCCGGCGTGATCCACTCGCGGGCGTGCTGGTTGGACACGTACAGCACCGACGGCTTGCTGCCGTCGCGGGTCTTCGCGGCGCCCTTGCTCAGCTTGAGGGCGAGGATGTCCTTGCCCCGGCCGGTCTTGCCGATACTGACGACCTTGGTGAGGCCGGGGTGCGCCCGGCCGGTCTCGACGATCTCCTGCTTCAGCCCGCCCTCGCCGCTGTAGGGGCGGAAGACGCCGTCGCCCGCGGCCTTCAGCCGGTCGCGGCTCCGTGCGGAGACCTTCTTCTCGGCGAGCCGCACGCCCTTGCCGCGCAGTGCGGAGGCCTGCTCGGCGGTGAGGTAGAGCTCGACCGGGCCGGTGCCCTTCTCGGGCACCTGCCGCCCCAGCTCGGTGCCGTCCGCCCCGGCGCGGAGCAGCAGCGGAATCTGGTCCTTGCTGACCCGGGCGGTCCAGACGAACAGCCCGTCAGCGGCGGAATCCGCCGGTGGTGGTGCCGGGGCCGCGGGTGCCGCGGCCAGTCCCCCCAGGAGCAGCGCGGCCAGTGCCACCACCGCTCCGCTCGATCTGACCCTGCGTCTGAATCTCGCCGTGCGTCTGAATTCCACCGTGCGTCTGAGCTTCATGAGCCCCCCTGGCTGTCGTGTGGAGACACGTGGGTGCGCGGCGCTCAGACTTGCCATGGCGCATGATCATGTCAACAGCGGCGCGCGGAGCGGCGGTCACATGCGCCTGGACGCACCACGCCCCCGGACCGCTCATGTGGCCCGGGGGCGTGGGGGTGGCTCTCGTACGGTCTTGCGCGGGAACCGGTCAGCCGACCATGCCCTCGGCCATCTCCTCGGTCAGGCTGGACTCGGTGCCGGGGATGCCCAGGTCCTGGGCGCGCTTGTCGGCCATGGCCAGCAGCCGCCGGATACGGCCCGCGACGGCGTCCTTGGTCAGCGGCGGGTCGGCGAGGGCGCCCAGCTCCTCCAGGGACGCCTGCTTGTGCTCCATCCGCAGCCGCCCGGCCGCGGCGAGGTGCTCGGGCACCTCGTCGCCCAGGATCTCCAGGGCGCGCTGCACCCGGGCCCCCGCGGCGACGGCGGCGCGGGCCGAGCGGCGGAGATTGGCGTCGTCGAAGTTGGCGAGCCGGTTGGCGGTGGCCCGCACCTCGCGGCGCATCCGCCGCTCCTCCCACGCGAGGACCGACTCATGCGCCCCCAGCCGCGTCAACAGCGCGCCGATGGCATCACCGTCCCGGACGACCACCCGGTCCACCCCCCGCACCTCGCGCGCCTTGGCGGCGATCTGCAGCCGGCGGGCGGCGCCGACCAGGGCGAGCGCGGCCTCCGGGCCGGGGCAGGTCACCTCCAAGGAGGACGAGCGGCCGGGCTCGGTGAGCGAGCCATGGGCGAGGAAGGCCCCGCGCCAGGCGGCCTCGGCGTCGCAGGTGGCGCCGGAGACGACCTGCGGCGGCAGCCCGCGGATCGGCCGGCCGCGGCCGTCGACCAGGCCGGTCTGCCGCGCCAGCTGGTCACCACCCGCCACCACCCGCACCACGTACCGGCTGCCGCGGCGCAGCCCGCCGGGGGCCATCACCACCAGGTCCGAGGAGTGGCCGAAGATCTCCAGGATGTCCTTGCGCACCCTGCGGGCCGCGATCCCGGTGTCCAGCTCCGCCTCGATCACGATGCGCCCGCTGACCAGGTGCAGCCCGCCCGCGAACCGCAGGATCGCCGAGACCTCCGCTTTCCGGCAGCAGGTCCGGGTGACGGGGAGCCGGGAGATTTCGTCCTTCACCGCTGCCGTCATCGCCATGGGCCGATCCTTCCATGCATCCGAAAAATACGGTCGTACGCGGCCGCCAGAAGCTCCGGGTCATGCTTCGGGGCACCGTCGGTCGCGGCCACCGGAGCCAGCTCGACTGTGCCGCCCAGCCGCTTGGCGGCGTCGCACAGACTGCTCTGGTCGGGGACGGCGGCCTCGTCGGCCAGCACCACGTCGAAGGCGAGTTTAGGGGCGTGTCGGGCCAAAACCTCCAAATGACGCTGCGGGGAGAAGCCGTCGGTTTCCCCCGGTTGGGGGGCGAGGTTCAGTGAGAGCACCCGCCGGGCCTTGGTCTCGGTGAGCGCCGTAAGCAGCTCGGGGACCAGCAGGTGCGGGATCACGGAGGAGAACCAGGAGCCGGGCCCCAGCACCACCCAGTCGGCGTCCATGACCGCCTCGACGGCCTCGGGAACGGCCGGCGGGTCGTGCGGCACCAGATGGACCGACTGCACCTCGCCCCGGGTGAGCGCCACGGTGGCCTGCCCGGCGACGGTGGAGATCTCCTCCGGGCGCGCCGGGTCATGGCCCCGGACGTACGCCTGGAGCTCCAGGGGGACGGCCGACATGGGCAGCACCCGGCCGTGGGCGCCCAGCAGCTTGCCGACCAGGTCGAGCGCCTTCACATGGTCGCCCAGCTGCTCCCACAGGGCGACGATCAGCACATTGCCGACCGCGTGGCCGTGCAGCTCGCCCTCGCTGGCGAAGCGGTGCTGGATGACCCGCGCCCAGGTCTGGCCCCAGTCGTCGTCGCCGCACAGCGCGGCCAGGGCCTTGCGCAGATCGCCGGGCGGCAGCACGCCCAGCTCGTCGCGGAGGCGTCCGCTGGAGCCCCCGTCGTCGGCCACGGTGACGACGGCGGTCAGATCGCCGGTGATCCGGCGCAGCGCGGCGAGCGACGCCGACAGGCCCATGCCGCCGCCCAGGGCGACGACCTTGGGCTGGGCGCCCCGGTTCGCCCGCGCCCCGACCAGTCGTCGCAGCCGATTGGTACGAATGGTCACTCGCGCCCCATGTCCCGGTGAACGACGACGGTCTCCACTCCCTCGGCGGCCAGCCGCGGGGCGAGCCGTTCGGACATCGCGACGCTGCGGTGCTTACCGCCGGTACAGCCGATGGCGATGGTCACATAGCGCTTGCCCTCGCGCCGGTAGCCCGCGGCGATGAGCTGAAGCAGCTCCGCGTAGCGGTCCAGGAACTCCTTGGCGCCGGGCTGGTTGAAGACATAGCTGGAGACCTCCTCGTTGAGCCCGGTGAAGGGGCGCAGCTCGGGGACCCAGTGCGGATTGGGCAGGAAGCGGCAGTCCACCACCAGGTCGGCGTCGACCGGCAGGCCGTACTTATAGCCGAACGACATCACGGTGGCCCGCAGCTCGGGCTCCTCCTCGCCCGCGAACTGGGCGTCCATCTTGGCGCGCAGCTCATGGACGTTGAGGCTGGAGGTGTCGATCACCAGATCGGCGTCCCCGCGCAGCTCGCGCAGCAGGTCGCGCTCGGCGGCGATGCCGTCCACGATCCGGCCGTCGCCCTGGAGCGGGTGCGGGCGGCGCACGGATTCGAAACGGCGCACCAGGGCCTCGTCGGACGCCTCCAGGAAAAGCACGCGCCGCTTGACGTTCTTGGCGGCGAGGTCGGCCAGGGACTCGCGGAGGTTGTCGAAGAAGCGGCGGCCGCGGACGTCCACCACCACGGCGATCCGGGCCACATTGCCCTGGGAGCGGGCGCCGAGGTCGACCATGGTGGGGATCAGCGCGGGCGGCAGGTTGTCCACGACGAACCAGCCGAGGTCCTCCAGACACTTGGCGGCGGTGCTGCGGCCCGCGCCCGACATTCCAGAGATGATCACCAGCTCGGGGATGGCCGCCGCCTCGGCGGACTCGGCCGACGTGCCCGTATTCACCTGCGCTCCGTCTCCATGGTTCGCGTGCTCGGTCATGGTCTGGTCCCCCCGTTCGACGACGACGCCCCGGCGGACTCGTCCTCAATGATCTCTCCTGTGGCGGTGTTCACGGCGGGCCCGGCCGGGGCGGCCCCGGCGAGCGCCGCGGCGACCGTCTCGGCCGTCTTGCGGCCGACGCCGGGCACTTCGCAGATCTGCTCGACGGTGGCGGCGCGCAGCCGCTTGACCGAGCCGAAGTGCTTCAGCAGGGCCTGCTTACGGCTGTCACCGAGGCCCGGAACGGTGTCCAGCGGCCCCGCCTTCAGGGACTTGGCGCGCTTGCTGCGCTGGTAGGTGATGGCGAAGCGGTGGGCCTCGTCGCGGACCCGCTGGAGGAGGTAGAGCCCCTCGCTGCTGCGGGGCAGCACCACCGGGTCCTCCTCGTCCGGCAGCCACACCTCCTCGAGCCGCTTGGCGAGGCCGCAGACGGCGACATCGTCCACGCCGAGCTCGTCCAGGGCCCGCTGGGCGGCGGCCACCTGCGGCTTGCCACCGTCGACCACGACGAGCTGGGGCGGGTAGGCGAACCGCTTCGGCCTGCCCTCCTCGTCGATCGGGCCGGAGGGCCCCTGATCGGAGCCGTCGGAGCCGTCGGAGCCGTCGGGGCCGTCGGGTCCTTCGGGTCCTTCGGGTCCTTCGGGTCCTTCGGGACGATGGGATGCGTGCGGTTCGTCGGGGCCATGGGGCCCGCCGAGGGGCTGCCCGGCGGTCCCGGTGGCACCGGGTGTCCCGGCGGCCCCAGGTGCCTCGGCGGCACCGGGAACCCCGGAAGCCCCGGTGACCTCCTCCTGCCACTCCCCCGTCCTCTGCTTCTCCTGCAGATAGCGGCGGAAGCGGCGGCTCACGACCTCGTGCATGGAGCGGACATCGTCCTGCCCGGCGAAGCCCTTGATCTGGAAGCGGCGGTACTCACTCTTCCGGGGGAGTCCGTCCTCGAAGACCACCATGGAGGCCACCACGTCATCGCCCTGGAGATGGGAGATGTCGAAGCACTCCACGCGCAGCGGAGCGGAGTCCAGCCCCAGGGCCTCGGCGATCTCCTCCAGCGCCCGGGAGCGGGTGGTGAGGTCGGAGGCGCGCTTGGTCTTGTGCAGCGCGAGCGCCTGCTGGGCGTTGCGCTGGACGGTCTCCATGAGGTCCTTCTTGTCGCCGCGCTGCGGGATCCGCAGATCGACCCGGGAGCCCCGGCGCCCTGCGAGCCACTGGATGACCGGCTCGGACGGCTCCGGCACGGCGGGCACCAGGACCTCCTTGGGGACCGCGTCGCCGCTCTCCTCCCCGTACAGCTGCTGGAGGGCGTGCTCGACCAGCCCGGCGGTGTCGACGGCCTCGACCTTGTCGGTGACCCAGCCGCGCTGACCGCGCACCCGGCCGCCGCGCACATGGAAGATCTGGACGGCCGCCTCCAGCTCGTCCTCGGCGACCGCTATCAGGTCGGCATCGGTGGCGTCGGCGAGCACCACCGCGTTCTTCTCCATGGCGCGCTTGAGCGCTCCTATGTCGTCCCGGAGCCGGGCCGCCCTCTCGTACTCCATCTCCTCGGCGGCCTCGTGCATCCGCTGCTCCAGGCGGCGCAGATAGGTGCCGGTGCGACCGGCCATGAAGTCGCAGAACTCCTCGGCCAGTTGGCGGTGCTCCTCGGCGGTGACACGGCCGACGCAGGGGGCCGAGCACTTGCCGATGTAGCCGAGCAGACAGGGGCGGCCGATCTGGGCGGAGCGCTTGAACACCCCGGCGGAGCAGGTCCGTACGGGGAACACGCGCAGCATCAGGTCGACGGTCTCGCGGATGGCCCAGGCGTGGGCGTACGGGCCGAAGTAGCGCACGCCCTTCCGCTTGGCACCGCGCATCACCTGGACCCGGGGGAACTCCTCGTTGAGGGTCACGGCGAGCGAGGGGTAGCTCTTGTCGTCGCGGTACTTGACGTTGAACCGGGGGTCGAACTCCTTGATCCAGGAGTACTCGAGCTGCAGGGCCTCGACCTCGGTGGAGACCACGGTCCACTCCACGGCGGCGGCCGTGGTGACCATGGTGCGGGTCCGCGGGTGGAGGTTCGCCAGGTCCTGGAAGTACGACGAGAGCCGCTGGCGCAGGCTCTTCGCCTTTCCGACGTAGATCACCCGGCGGTGCTCGTCACGGAACTTGTAGACCCCCGGCGAGTCGGGGATCTGTCCCGGCTTGGGGCGGTAGCTGCTCGGGTCGGCCATGGTCACCACCCTACTTGCGGGGAGTGACACATCCGGTGCCGTCGGGACGCGGTTCGGTGAGGTCCAGGGGATTTGAGGTTCCGCGGCCCGCCCGGGGCGCGCGCCGGGGCGGGCGTCGTCCGCCAGGGTGTCGCCGACCTCGCCCTCAGGCGTCCGGGCCCGCGACGAGCCGTCCGCCCTTCGCGGTGACCGGGATCGGCGGCAGGGGCCTCTCGGCGGGCCCCTGGACGACCTTGCCGGTGCGGGCGTCGAACTGGCTGCCGTGACAGGGACAGTTGATCTTGCCGTCCTCGACGGTGTCGACGACACATCCGGCGTGGGTGCACACCGCGCTGAACGCCGTGAACTCGCCCTTGGCGGGCTGGGCGACCACCACCCGCTGCTCGCGGTAGATCGTGGCGCCGCCCACCGGCACGCCACTGGCCGGGCCGAGCTCGACGGGGCCCGTGGGCATCGCGGATGCCTTCCTGCCCGCTCCGTCCGGGGAGCAGGCCGCCGCCCCGAGCCCGGCGGCCCCGGCGGCCCCGGCCGCGAGCGCGGCGCGGCACAGCACGGTTCGACGGGAGGCGGGCTGGCTGGACATCTGCGGCTCCTGGGGGTGTGAGGGCCCTCCGACCATACCGGCACAGATCCTTCCGCTCGCCGCCACCCCCGGGAGTACGTAAGCGTTTGCGTAAACGTTTACGTCGGACGCCCGATGCGATACGTTACGTGCCCCCAGCAGGGCTCGGCAGCCGCCCCGACGGCCTCGGCTCCCGTGGACCGGCCCCCACGGACCGGCTCCCGGCTCACCGGCCCGGCTCCCCGACGATCTCAGCCTTAAGGACCGCACGGATGGCAACCATGGTCGATGTCGCCCGTCGCGCCGGGGTGTCCGTGGCCACCGTCTCGCATGTGCTCAACGAGACCCGGCCGGTCCGCCCCGGCACCCGTAAGGCCGTGCTGGACGCCATGGACGACCTCGGGTACATCCCCAATACGCTGGCGCGCTCCCTGGTGACCGCGCGTACCCACTCGATCGGCCTGGCCGTCTCGGCGATCAGCAATCCGTACTTCACCGAGATCCTCCAGGGCGTCGAGGCCAGCGCCCTGGAGCGGGGCTACGGTCTGCTGATCGCCGATCCGCATGATGACCCCGCCCATGAGCTCACCGTCGTCCGGCTGCTGCACGAGCGACGGGTGGACGGCGTGCTCGTCGCCCCGTCGGCCGAGCCCGCCGGGCTGCTGGAGTACCTGGCCCGCCGTAAGATCCCCGCGGTCTTCCTCGACCGGCTGGTCGGCGACGCCCATGACCAGGTGTGCGCCGAGAACGCCCGCCCGATGGAACAGCTGGTCAGCCATCTCGCCGGTCTCGGCCATCTCCGCATCGGACTGGTCGCGGGGCTGCCGGGGCTGAGCACCACCACCGAGCGGATCGCGGGCTACCGGACCGGGCTGGAGCGGTACGGGCTGCCGTTCCGCCCCGGGCTGCTGGCCGGGGGCCACTCCGAGGCGCGGGGCGCGGAGGACGCCGTCCACCGGCTGCTCGCCTCCGCCGAGCCGCCCACCGCGATCATCACCGCGAACAACGCGATGACCATCGGCGCGCTGCGCGCCCTGCGGACGGCGGGGCTGAGCGTGCCGGACGATCTCGCACTGGTCTGCTTCGACGACTTCTCCTGGGCGGATGTCTTCTCCCCCGGGCTCACCGCGATCTCCCAGCCCAGCCGGGAGGTCGGCGCCACCGCCGTCCGGCTGCTGCTCGAGCGGCTGGAGAACCCGGGGCGGCCGCCGCGCACCGTCCGGCTGCCCTGCGCCTTCGTCCACCGCACCTCGTGCGGCTGTGTGGCCGAAGCCCTCGACCGACCGCTCCCCGGAACTCCCCGTCCCACCGGAAAGGACCCCGTCTCGTGATCGTCGTCGCCGGAGAAGCCCTGATCGACCTCGTGCCCGAGCGCACGCCGAGCGCCGCGGCGGGTGACCGGCTGCCCGCGCTGCGCCCCGCGCGCGGCGGCGGCCCGTACAACACCGCGCTGGCGCTGGGGCGGCTCGGCTCGCCCACCGCGTTCTGCTCGCGGGTCTCCACGGACGGCTTCGGGGAGGCGCTGCTGGCGGGGCTGCGGAAGGACGGCGTGGACACCGCGCTGGTGCAGCGCGGCGAGGAGCCCACGACCCTGGCCGTCGCCTCCATCGGGGCCGATGGCTCGGCCGGGTACGGCTTCTATGTGCAGGGCACCGCCGACCGGCTCTTCGCCCTGCCACCGTCCCTTCCGGAAGGGGTGCGCGCGCTGTCGCTGGGCACCTGCTCACTGGTGCTCGAGCCGGGCGCGAGCGCGTACCAGGAGCTGCTGCGGCGGGAGGCCGCGCGCGGGGTCTTCACCACGCTGGACCCCAATATCCGCACCGGTCTGATCCCCGACGCCGATGCCTACCGGGCCCGCTTCCACGGCTGGCTGCCCCATATCGGCCTGCTGAAGCTGTCCATAGAGGACGCGAGGTGGCTGGCCGACTCGGAGGACCCGGGGGATGTCGAGAGGGCGATGGGCGGGTGGCTGGCGGCGGGTCCAGCGGCCGTGGTGCTCACCCATGGCGGGGAGGGGCTGAGCGTACGGCGGCAGGACGGGCCGGTGATCTCGGTACCGGGCGAGCGGGTGGACATCGTGGACACCATCGGGGCGGGCGACACCGTGAACGCCGCGCTGCTGCACCGGCTGGCGGGGCACCAGGCGCTGTCGGCGCCCGCGCTGGCCAAGCTGGACGAGGCGGCCTGTCGGGATGTGCTGGGCTTCGCCGCCCGCGCCGCCGCGGTCACCTGCTCCCGGGCGGGCGCGGAGCCGCCGTACGCGTCCGAGCTGGCCTGAGCCCCCAACCGTTGCGCCTGAGCCCCGCTGTTACGCCCGCTCTCGCGCCGCGCCCGGATCGGTCCGGGCACGGCACGGGCGCAGGAGCGTGGGACTACTTCGCGGCCGTCCGTTTGGAGGCGGCCGTGGTCTTGGCCGCCGCCTTCTTGGCCACGGTCTTCTTCGCCGCGGTCTTCTTGGCCGCCGTGGACTTGGCGGCGGTCTTCTTGGCGGAAGCCTTCTTGTCGGGCGCGCCGCCCTTGCGCGCGGCGGGCACCGTGGCGTCGCTCACCCGGTCGCCCAGCATGTCCCGCAGGAACTTCCCGGTGTGGCTGACCGGGATCGAGGCCACGTCCTCGGGGGTGCCCTCGGCGATCACCAGACCGCCGCCGCTGCCGCCCTCGGGCCCCATGTCCACGACCCAGTCGGCCGTCTTGATCACATCGAGGTTGTGCTCGATGACGATCACCGTATTGCCCTTGTCGACCAGTCCGGAGAGCACGCTGATCAGCTTGCTGATGTCCTCGAAGTGCAGACCGGTGGTCGGCTCGTCCAGCACATACACCGTGCGGCCGGTCGACCGCTTCTGGAGCTCACTCGCCAGCTTGACGCGCTGGGCCTCACCGCCGGAGAGGGTCGGCGCGGGCTGCCCGAGCCGGACATAGCCCAGCCCGACCTCGTTGAGGGTGCGCAGATGGCGGGCGATGGTGGGCACCGCCTCGAAGAAGTCCAGGGCCTCCTCGATGGGCATGTCCAGCACCTCGGCGATGGACTTGCCCTTGTAGTGCACCTCCAGGGTCTCCCGGTTGTAGCGCGCGCCATGGCAGACCTCGCACGGCACATACACATCCGGCAGGAAGTTCATCTCGATCTTGATGGTGCCGTCACCGGAGCAGTTCTCACAGCGGCCGCCCTTGACGTTGAACGAGAACCGACCGGGCTGGTACCCGCGGACCTTGGCCTCCATGGTCTCCGCGAACAGCTTGCGGACGTGGTCGAAGACGCCGGTGTACGTGGCCGGGTTGGAGCGCGGGGTGCGGCCGATGGGCGACTGGTCGACATGCACCACCTTGTCGACCAGATCGTCGCCCGCGACCCGGGTGTGCCGCCCGGGAACCGCCCGCGCACCGTTCAGCTCGCGGGCCAGATGGGTGTAGAGGATGTCGTTGACCAGCGTGGACTTACCCGATCCCGAGACGCCGGTGACGGCGGTGAGCACCCCGAGCGGGAAGGACACATCGATGTCCTGGAGGTTGTTCTCCCGGGCGCCGTGGACCGTAAGGCGCCGCTTGGGATCCATGGGCCGGCGCCCCGCCGGCAGCGGGATGGCCTTCTTGCCGGACAGATAGTGGCCGGTCACCGACTCCTGGTTGACCAGCAGCTCGCTCAGCGGGCCGCTGTGCACCACCTTGCCGCCGTGCTCGCCCGCGCCCGGGCCGATGTCCACCACCCAGTCCGAGGTCTTGATGGTGTCCTCGTCGTGCTCCACGACGATCAGGGTGTTGCCCAGGTCGCGCAGCCGCACCAGCGTCTCGATCAGCCGGTGGTTGTCGCGCTGGTGCAGGCCGATGGAGGGCTCGTCCAGCACATAGAGCACACCGACCAGACCGGAGCCGATCTGGGTGGCCAGCCGGATGCGCTGGGCCTCGCCGCCGGAGAGGGTGCCCGCGGCGCGGTTGAGCGAGAGGTAGTCCAGGCCGACGTCGACCAGGAACCGCAGCCGCTCGTTGACCTCCTTGAGGACCCGCTCGGCGATGGTCTTCTCGCGCTCGCTCAGCTCCATGCCGCGCAGGAACTCGGCGCATTCGCTGATCGACATCGCCGAGACATCCGCGATGGACTTGTCCTGCACGGTGACGGCCAGGACGATCGGCTTCAGGCGGGTGCCCTCACAGGTGGGGCAGGGCACCTCGCGCATATAGCCCTCGAACCGCTCCCGGCTGGCGTCGCTCTCCGCCTCAGAGTGGCGCCGCTTCACAAAGGGCAGCGCGCCCTCGAAGGCCGTGGTGTACGCCCGCTGGCGGCCGTAGCGATTGCGGTAGCGGACCTCGATCTGGGTGCGGTGGCCGTTGAGCAGCGCCTTCTTGGCGCGCTGCGGAAGCCCCGCCCAGGGGACGTCCGTACGGAAGCCGAGCGCGTCGGCGAGCGCGCCGACCAGGCGGCCGAAGTAGTCCTTGGTGTGGCCGTGGGACCAGGGGTGGATGGCGCCCTCGTCCAGCGACTTCTCCTCGTCCGGGACGATCAGCTCCGGATCGACCTCCATCCGGGTGCCGATGCCCGTGCACTCCGGGCATGCGCCGAAGGGCGAGTTGAAGGAGAAGGTGCGCGGCTCAAGCTCCTCGAAGGACAGGTCGTCGTACGGGCAGTAGAGATGCTCGGAGAACATCCGCTCCCGCTGCGGGTCGTCCTCCGCCAGGTCCACGAAGTCGAGGATCACCATGCCGCCGGAGAGGCCCAGCGCGGTCTCCACCGAGTCGGTCAGCCGGCGCTTGGCGCTGTCCTTGACGGTGAGGCGGTCCACGACCACCTCGATGGTGTGCTTCTCCTGCTTCTTCAGCTTCGGCGGGTCGGAGAGCTGGATGGTGGCGCCGTCCACCCGGGCGCGGCTGTAGCCCTTGGTCTGGAGATCGGAGAAGAGGTCGACGAACTCCCCCTTGCGCTCGCGCACCAGCGGGGAGAGCACCTGGAAGCGGCTGCCCTCGGGGAGCTCAAGCACCCGGTCCACGATCGCCTGCGGCGACTGGCGGGCGATCGGACGGCCGCACTCGGGGCAGTGCGGCTTGCCGATGCGGGCGAACAGCAGCCGGAGGTAGTCATAGACCTCGGTGATGGTGCCGACCGTCGAGCGCGGGTTCCGCGAGGTCGACTTCTGGTCGATCGACACCGCGGGGGACAGGCCCTCGATGAAGTCCACATCGGGCTTGTCCATCTGCCCCAGGAACTGGCGGGCGTAGGAGGAGAGCGACTCGACGTACCGGCGCTGCCCCTCGGCGAAGATCGTGTCGAACGCGAGGGACGACTTGCCCGACCCGGACAGCCCGGTGAAGACGATGAGCGAGTCGCGAGGAAGGTCGAGTGAGACGTTCTTGAGGTTGTGCTCGCGAGCGCCACGAACGATGAGACGGTCGGCCACGCCGGTCGGCACCTTTCTTGAGTGAGTCGGGGTGCGCCGAGCCCGCTCGCGGGGCGGCCCTGCGATCGGAGCAGAGGCGGAGCGGAGCGAAGCCCCCAACCCAGGGTATGGGGGCACGACGACGATGTCTTAAGGATGCAGCACACCGAGCCTATAGCACGCACATTCGATTTGCGGGACGTGGGAGCCGACTTCACCCGATCGTGTAGTACGGACCGGGGTCGCCGACACCGGCTCACCGCACACATCCGTACAAGCTTCACCGGACACCGGATATTCCCCCGCCACAGCCACCCACAGCGCCTCCGCACTAGGCTTGAGGCCATGACCTACAGCGGAGTGGTGACGGTCGGCGGACCGGCCGATGTACATGAACTGCCCGATCTCATGATCTCGAAGGTCGCGGTGGGCCCCATGGCCAACAACGCCTATCTGCTGCGCTGCCGCGCCACCGACGAGCAGCTGCTGATCGACGCCGCCGCGGAGCCGCACACCCTGCTCTCCCTCATCGGCGAGAGCGGGATCGCGTCCGTGGTCACCACCCACCGCCACCCCGACCACTGGGGCGCGCTGCGCGAGGTGATGGAGGCCACCGGCGCCCGCACCTACGCGGGCCGCTACGACGCGGAGGGCATCCCGGCGCGGACCGATGTGCTGGTCGAGGACGGCGACACGCTGCGGGTCGGCCGGGTCGAGCTGACCGCGCGCCATCTGGTCGGCCACACCCCGGGCAGCATCGCCCTGATCTATGACGACCCGCACGGTCATCCGCACGCGTTCACCGGCGACTGCCTGTTCCCTGGCGGGGTCGGTAACACCCGTAAGGATCCCAAGGCGTTCGAGAGCCTGATCAACGACGTCGAGACCAAGCTCTTCGACCAGCTCTCCGACGAGACCTGGGTCTACCCCGGCCACGGCGACGACACCACCCTCGGCGCCGAGCGCCCGCACCTCGGGGAGTGGCGCGAGCGCGGCTGGTAGCTGTCCAGCGCCCGGCGCCGTACGGCCGCCGGGCGCTCTCGGGCGCCGTCAGATGTCGACGCCGCCCTTGTCCCGGGCCCGGTCCTCCCCGCTTCCCGCCTCCGCCAGGGCCTGCTTCTTCGAGGCGTACAGACTGGTGGCCGTGGTGACGGCGAGCACCGCGCAGATGACGCCGAGCGAGACCGGGATGCTGATCTCCGGGACATCCACCCCGGACTCGTGCAGCGCGTGCAGCACCAGCTTGACGCCGATGAAGCCGAGGATGATCGACAGCCCGTACGAGAGGTGGACCAGCCTCTTGAGGAGGCCGCCGATCAGGAAGTACAGCTGGCGCAGGCCCATCAGCGCGAAGGCGTTGGCAGTGAAGACGATGTACGGATCCTGGGTGAGGCCGAAGATCGCGGGAATCGAGTCCAGCGCGAAGAGGATGTCGGTGGTGCCGATCGCCAGCATGACGATCAGCATCGGGGTCATCAGCCGCTTGCCGTTCTCCACGATGAACAGCTTGGTGCCGTGGTACTGGTCGGTGGAAGGGAACCGCTTCTCGACCGCCTTGAGCAGCCGGTTCTCCTCGAACTCCGCTTCCTCCTCATCGGCCCGCGCCTCCTGGATGAGCTTCCAGGCCGTCCAGATGAGGAAGGCGCCGAAGATGTAGAAGACCCAGGCGAAGGTCGAGACCATCGCGGCGCCGGCGGCGATGAAGACCGCGCGCAGCACCAGGGCGATGAGCACGCCCACCATCAGCACGCGCTGCTGGTAGATCGTCGGCACGGCGAACTTCGCCATGATCAGGACGAAGACGAAGAGGTTGTCGACGCTCAGCGACTTCTCGGTGATGAAGCCCGCGAAGAACTCGCCGGAGGGCTGGCCGCCCGCGAAGAACAGCAGCCCGAGCCCGAAGAGCCCGGCGAGGGCGACCCAGACGCCGGTCCAGATCCCGGCCTCCTTGATGGAGACCTCATGCGGCTTGCGGCCGCCGATGAAGAAGTCGACGGCGATCAGGGCGCAGAGGCCGATGATCGTCAGCCCCCACATGGTCACGGAAACGTCCACGGGTCCTCCGGCATCCGTACGGCAGTCTCAGCGTCGTCGCTGCCGGAGGTCTCTTCCGCCCATGGACCGCGCCGTGGACCGGTGTCCCGGGATTCCATCCGGCCTCCTGGTACCGGACGGAATCCGTGGTGGCGGGAACACCGCTAGGGAGTACTCCCCTCCGCGTAAAGAGAGTACAGGAATCCCCATGAGAGAGTAAAGAGAAAGACAAAAGACCTGGTCAGAGCGATCAGACCTGGTCAGCCGCCATGGGGCCGGTCAGCTGCCATAGGACTCGCGCGCCCGTGCGGCCTTCAGGGCCTGGGCGGCCCTCCCCGCCTCCCCCAGCACCTGGCCCAGCACCCCGCTGCCCGTCGGCACCGTCGGCGGCTCGTACGTCCACGCATGGCCCACCCAGGGGTCGGCGAGGTGGTCGTCGGCCACCGGGGTGAGCCGCAGCAGCGACCGCCACAGCGGGTCCAGCACCGGACCGTAGGCCCGCGCGTCCTCACGGTCGGCGACCATCATCAGATGCACGCCCACCGAGGGCCCCTCGTCCGCCAGATAGCGCAGCTGGGTGACGGCCCGGTCGTCGAAGCCGTGCGGGAAGTCATGGACGATCAGCAGCTGCTCGGCGGTGTCCAGGTCCGGCGGCAGCGCGTCCGTGGCCCCGCTGCGGATCGCCATCTGCACCAGGTCGACACGCTGGGTCAGCGCGGCGAGCACCGCCGAGACCCCCTGGGCCCCGGCCGCCGGCGGCTCGGCCAGCACCCCGGCCCCCACCAGCGGCGCCAGCGAGCCCGCGGCCGAACCCGCCGGGTCGATCACCCGCACCGCGAACTCCCCCGCCGGATAGACGGCCAGCATCCGCGCCGCGATCGCCACCGCCGTGTCCGCCGCCAGCCTGCGCAGCTCACCGGAGTCGGCCGGTTCGTCGAACGAGCCCGAGCGGCCGGCGTCGATCCACAGCCCCCGCTCCAGCGGCAGCCGCACCAGCATGGGGATGTGCAGATCGGCGCGCTCCGGAAGGTGGAGATCGCCCAGGCGCAGGGCCATCGGAACCTCCATCGGCACCTGGTACGCCTGCCACACCGGGCTGTCCCAGCGGGCGAAGGCGTACGGCAGCGCGGGCTCCACCACCTCGGCCTCGGCGATGAGCTGCTCCAGATCGCGGTCGAGGGCGGTCCGGGCCTGCTCGACCAGGTCGGTGTGCTTGGCCCGCGCCTCGGCCCGGGCGGAGTCGGCGGCCGGGCCCACCCGGGTGCGCGGGTCGGAGAGCACCCGGTCCAGCTCCTGCTCCATACGGGACTCGGCGAAGTCCACGGCGCTGCGATAGGCCGCGGCCGTCCGGGCCAGGTCCTCGAACATCCCCCAGACCTGGTTGTAGAGCCGCTCGTCCATGGACCAGCCGGAGGCGTCGCCCGCGACCGGCCGGGCGGGCTCTCCGGGCGCGGCGGGCGGCGCCGCGGGCGGGGGCGTGGGCGGCGCTGCCGTACGGCGGCCCGGGTGCTGGTAGTCGATGGACCCTCCGGCGGCGGGCGTGCCCGATGGCTGCTGCGACGGGTTCTGCGGCTGCGTGGGGGCCAGGTCGGTGCCGCCGTCCGGGGCGGCCGTACGCACCCGGCCGTCGCCCTCCTGGCGGGGCGGGGGCTGGGCGACCGAGCGGGCCATGCCGCGGGCCACCGCCTCGTTGATCCGCGCCGCGAGGCCGGCGCCCTGCTCCAGCCCCTGGTCCTGCAGCATGGCGGCCAGCCCGCCCGCGTACCCCTGGCCGATGGCGCGCACCTTCCAGGCGCCCTGCCTGCGGTAGAGCTCCAGGGCCGCCACCGCGGACTCCGAGTCCAGGTCGGTGATGGTGTAGCTGGCGATCTCGGTGCCGTCGAGGCCGGTGACGGCGATGAACGGCGCGGCCATGGCGCCGAACCGGGCCGGGCCACCGACGCCGGTCGGCAGTGCGAGCAGCACGGTGACCCGGTGGATGTGCTCGGGCACCGCGTCGAGGTCCACGGCGAGCCGGTGGGCGGCCGCCGCCTGTTTGGGCACTTCCAGCCCGGCCAGTTGGGGCGAGGCTGGATGCGCGACCCATTCGTCGCCGTGCACCGTGCCCCGCTCATCGCCGAGTGTCGCCCCGGACACGATCGGATTGCCCGCAGAGATCCGGATCTCCAAACGGGTCTGGGGCAGCGGGTGGTTCTGCCCTCGGACCAGCTCGGCCGTCATGGCTGCGTCCCCTCGTTGTATTCCGCTGTGTGCCGTACATATGGGTGGTGGTGCGGTGGTGCGGTGAGCGCGTCGGCCCGGCGAGCTCTGCTCAACCGGGCCGACGCGCTCATCTGGGCGGTGCGCCGTGATCCCGGCGGTACGCCCTTACGGATGCGGCTTTACAGATGCGGCAGGATGTGCGGCATCAGGTCCTGGAAGGTGCGGCCGTTGGCCGGCTCGCCGACCGCCTTCATCTGCCAGGCGCCGCCCGCGCGCTGCACCGTGGCCATGATCTGGGCGGTGTACTGCCCGCCGCCGGTGAGGGTGTAGCGGGCGAGCTCCTGGCCGTTGGTCTCGTCCACCAGCCGGCAGAACGCGTTCTGCACCTCGGCGAAGGTCTGGCCGGTGAAGGAGTTCACCGTGAAGACGATCTGGTCGATGTGAACGGGCACCCGCTGGAGGTCGACCAGGATGGACTCGTCGTCGCCGCCCTGTCCGGCGCCGCCCACGAGGTTGTCACCGGTGTGGCGGACCGAGCCGTCGTCGCTGACCAGGTGGCGGAAGAAGACGACGTCGGTCGGCTGCTTGTCCGCGAAGAGGACGGCCGACGCGTCGAGGTCGATCTCCCGCGTACGGGAGCCGAACAGCCCGCGGCGGGGCGCCGCCTGCCAGCCCAGCCCCATCCGCACCGCGGTCAGAGTGCCCCCGTCAGCCTTCTGCAGGCTGATGGCCTGTCCCTTGGACATGTTGACCGTCACGCGCTGTCCCTACTCTCATCTCTCGATTCCCCGTGGCCGCCGCGGGTGTGCGGCCATGACCGCGCCGTACGCACGGCCCTTCCGAAAACCCTATGCACTACCGCCGGGGCTCCGGCCGGACGAGCGGACTTTTGTGTCGGTCTTGCAACACAGGGAACCCAACGGGCGCCCCGGTGGGAACCCGGGGCGCCCGGTGATCAGGAGACTCCGGCCTCCCTCATCTGCCGCAGCTCCCTCTTCAACTCCGATACCTCGTCGCGCAGTCGAGCCGCCACCTCGAACTGAAGCTCCGCCGCGGCGGCCCGCATGCGGTCGGTCAGCTCCTCGATCTGCTCGGCGAGCTCGGCCGCGGGCCGGTCGGTCAGCACCGCCTCCTTGGCCTTGCCCTTGGCCGCCTTGGCCTTGCCGCCCTTGGCCGCCTTGCCGCCGGCCGCCGGCTCGGCCGCCTTCCCGCCCCGGCCCTCCTTGCCCTTGCGGTAGCCGGTGCCCAGCAGCTCCTCCGTGTCCACGTCCTCGCGGGCGATCTGGGCCACGATGTCGTTGATCTTCTTGCGCAGCGGCTGCGGATCGATCTTGTTGGCCGTGTTGAACGCGATCTGCTTCTCGCGGCGGCGGTTGGTCTCGTCGATGGCCTTCGCCATCGCCGGGGTGACCTTGTCGGCGTACATATGCACCTGGCCCGAGACGTTACGGGCGGCACGGCCGATGGTCTGGATCAGCGAGGTGCCCGAGCGCAGGAAGCCCTCCTTGTCGGCGTCCAGGATGGCGACCAGCGAGACCTCGGGAAGGTCAAGGCCCTCCCGCAGCAGGTTGATGCCCACCAGCACATCGAACTCACCGGCGCGCAGCTCGCGCAGCAGCTCGACCCGGCGCAGGGTGTCCACGTCGCTGTGCAGATAGCGCACCTGGATGCCCAGCTCGAGCATGTAGTCGGTGAGGTCTTCGGCCATCTTCTTGGTGAGGGTGGTGACCAGGACCCGCTCGTCCTTCTCGGTGCGGGTGCGGATCTCATGGATGAGATCGTCGATCTGGCCCTCGGTCGGCTTGACGACGACCTCCGGGTCGACCAGCCCGGTGGGGCGGATGATCTGCTCCACGAAGCCGTCACCGCGGGACATCTCGTAGGTCCCCGGGGTGGCGGAGAGATAGACCGTCTGGCCGACGCGCTCCAGGAACTCCTCCCACTTCAGCGGGCGGTTGTCCAGCGCGGAGGGCAGCCGGAAGCCGTGCTCGATCAGGGTCCGCTTCCGGGAGGCGTCGCCCTCGTACATCGCGCCGATCTGCGGCACCGTGACATGCGACTCGTCGATGACCAGGAGGAAGTCCTCCGGGAAGTAGTCCAGCAGGGTGTGCGGCGGGGAGCCGGTCTCACGGCCGTCGATGTGCAGCGAGTAGTTCTCGATGCCGGAGCAGGTGCCGATCTGCCGCATCATCTCGATGTCGTAGGTGGTGCGCATCCGCAGCCGCTGGGCCTCCAGCAGCTTGCCCTGCTTCTCCATCCGGGCCAGGGTCTGCTCCAGCTCGGCCTCGATCCCGGCGATGGCCTTCTCCATGCGCTCGGGCCCGGCCACATAGTGGGTGGCCGGGAACACATACAGCTCCTGGTCGTCACTGATCACTTCGCCGGTGAGCGGATGGAGCGTGGAGAGCGCCTCGATCTCGTCGCCGAACATCTCGATGCGGACCGCGAGCTCCTCGTAGACCGGGAAGATCTCGATGGTGTCGCCGCGGACCCGGAAGGTGCCCCGGGTGAACGCCATGTCATTGCGGCTGTACTGGATATCGACAAAGCGACGCAGCAGCTGATCGCGGTCGATCTCGTCGCCGACCTTGAGCTGCACCATACGGTCCACGTACTCCTGCGGCGTACCGAGGCCGTAGATGCAGGAGACGGAGGCCACCACGACCACGTCACGCCGGGTGAGCAGCGAGTTCGTCGCCGAGTGGCGCAGCCGCTCCACCTCCTCGTTGATCGAGGAGTCCTTCTCGATGTAGGTGTCCGACTGCGGGACGTACGCCTCCGGCTGGTAGTAGTCGTAGTACGAGACGAAGTACTCGACCGCGTTGTTCGGCAGCAGCTCGCGGAACTCGTTGGCCAGCTGGGCCGCCAGCGTCTTGTTCGGAGCCATGACCAGCGTGGGCCGCTGCAGTTTCTCGATCATCCATGCGGTGGTCGCGGACTTGCCGGTGCCGGTCGCACCGAGCAGGACGACATCCCTCTCCCCCGCGCGGACGCGCCGGTCGAGGTCGGCGATGGCGGTGGGCTGGTCACCGCTGGGCTGATAGGGGCTGACGACCTCGAAGGGCGCCACCTTGCGTTCGAGCTGAGTTACGGGCCGCATGAGACCAACGGTACGACTCGCCACTGACAACGGCGGAGCGCTCGTCCGCGCCACCCCGGCCCCGGCCTTCCGGACGGATTCGGGCGATCATGCGCATGATGTCGCCCGTGGCACGAATTTTCAGCCCATCCGGTATCTATCCTCCACTGCCGCGCATCTGGGACCCTCTGCCCGTCCATGAGTCGGACGAGAACCAGACGACGCGAGGAGTCCGTATGCAGATCCGCCCGGCCGCCGCGTTAACCGGCGCGCTCATCGGGATGTCCGCGCTCTTCCTCCCCACGGCCACGGCCCAGGCCACCGGCCGGACGACGCACCACCACCACCACCACCACCCGGTCACCGTGGCCCATCGCGGCGCCTCCGGGTACGCCCCCGAGAACACCCTGGCCGCCGTCGACGCCGCCGACGACCTGGGCATCGACTGGGTGGAGAACGACATCCAGCGCACCAGGGACGGCGAGCTGATCGTCATGCACGACACCACGCTGAACCGGACCACCGATGTGGAGCAGGTCTTCCCGGACCGCGCGCCCTGGAAGATCTCCGACTTCACCCTCGACGAGATCGAGAAGCTGGACGCCGGAAGCTGGTTCGGCCCCGACTTCCAGGGCGAGACGGTGCCCACCCTGGAGGAGTACATGGACCGGGTTTCGGACAACCACCAAAAGCTCCTGCTGGAGCTCAAGGCTCCCGAGCTCTATCCGGGGATCGAACGCCAGACACTGCGGGAGCTGCGCAGAGAGGGCTGGCTTGACCACCGGCACAAGCGGCGGCTGATCGTCCAGAGCTTCAACGCCGAATCCGTACGGACGGTCCACCGGCTGCGGCCGGACGTCAAGACGGGTTTCCTGGGCACCCCGGCCGTCGCCGACCTGCCGGAGTACGCCGAGTTCTCCGACCAGATCAACCCCAGCTACCCGACCATCGACGCCAGCTATGTGGCCGCGGTGCGGTCGGTGGACGGGGCGCACGGCAAGCCGCTGGAGGTCTACACCTGGACCGTCAACGACGGCCCGACGGCGGTCTCGGTCGCGGGCATGGGCGTGGACGGCATCATCACCAACAAGCCCGATGTGGTCCGGGACGCCCTCGACGACGCCTCGTGATCCACGGCCGCCCCTGACCGGGCGCCCCGTCGGCCGACCGGCGGGGCGCTGTCAGTGGGGGGTATGGGGCGCCGTGGAGGGGCGCTGTCAGTGGGGGGTTCTACGCTGAAGGCGTGACGATCGCAGAGCGGCAGACACAGCCGGACCCGCGGGAGCGGACGGAACAGCCGGAGCGCCCGGAGGGGCGGGAGGCGCGCGCCTGGACCTGGGCGGTCCTGGCCACACCCATCGGCCCGCTGCTGCTCGCGGCCACCGACGAGGGGCTGGCCCAGGTGGTCTTCCACGCGGAGGAGAAGGCGGCGGCGGAGGCCGTCGCCAGGCTGACACGCCGCCTCGGCGCAGAGCCCACCGCCGCGCCGCCCGGGGCCAGCGGTACCGAGGCCGCCCCGCCCGCCCCGTCCGCCCCGTCCACACCTCGCAGTGCCGGGCATCTCGCCGAGGCGATACGGCAGTTGGAGAGCTATTTCGCGGGGGGCACCAAGGCGTTCACCCTCTCCCTGGACTGGTCCCTGATCACCGGCTTCAACCGCCGGGTGCTGCGCGAGCTGGCCGCGCACGTGCCCTACGGCACGGTCGTCGGGTATCAGAACCTCGCCGACCGGGTGGGCGAGCCGGGCGCGGCCCGCGCCGTCGGCGTGGCCATGGGGAGCAATCCACTGCCGGTCGTGGTGCCGTGCCATCGAGTGGTGGAGAGCGGCGGGGGCATCGGCGGCTTCGGTGGCGGGCTGGAGACCAAGCGCCACCTGCTGGCGCTGGAAGGCGTCCTTCCGCGGCCGCTCTTCTGAGGCGTTCTTCTGAGGCGTTCTTCTGAATCGTTTGTGCGCACCGCCGCGAAACGCATCCGGCTACGGTTCCGGGCGGTGCCAGGCCGGATGCCGGGGGTCGTCCATCCGCACCACCACATCCGCCGCCTCCCCGGGCCCCACCTCGTCCTCGTAGCGCGCGAAGGCGGGCAGGGTCCAGCGGTCGCCCTCGTCGGTGCGGCGGGCGAGGGCGGCCGGGGACAGCCGCAGATGCACCGAGAGGTCGAACGGGAACCAGTGCCCCAGCAGCAGCGCGCCGTGCAGCAACAGCACCCCGCCCGGCGGAAGTTCGGCGTACGGGCTGCGCGTGGCCCGGTCGGTCTCCGGATCCCACAGGTCGGGCAGCACCCGCCCGGTGCCGCCGGGACCCGGTTCCAGCGGATCGAAGACCTCGCGCCACAGGGCGCCGGTGTCGAGCCAGCGGTCGTAGTACGCGTCGGGGTCCCGCTTCCCGTACTCGTAGCGCAGCGAGGCGGGCCGCCAGAACCCCGCCGCCGCGACCACCAGTGCCGGCCGGCCGAGGACGCGCAGCGCCTCCGCCAGATCCCGCGCCAGCTCGCCCGTGGGGGCCGCCGGAGCCCCGTCGACGGCCACCCTCAGCCAGGGGCCGCCGTCCGCCGCCGTCAGCCCGGCGATGCGGTCGGCGGTCTCGTCGGTCAGCCGTTCCCAGGTGATCGCTTCGAGCCGCACGCCCCCATCATGCCGGGGCCCGGGGGCCACGGGGGATCTGGGGCTCCGGGCTCCAGGGCCCCAGGCCGCTGGTGCCCCGGAGAGGTACCCTCCGGCCATGGCCTCTCAGATAGCGCTGCTCCGCGGCATCAATGTGGGCGGGAACAGGAAGTTCCCCATGGCTCGGCAGCGTGAGCTGATGGCCGAGCTGGGCTTCGAGGACGTCACCGTCCACCTCCAGACCGGCAATATCGTCTTCGCCGACCCCGGCACCCCGCCCGAGCAGACGGCCCGCACTCTCGAGGACCACTTCGCCGCCGGTCTCGGCTTTCCCGTGGAGGTCATGGTCCGTACCCGCGACGAGCTGGCCGCGGCGATCGGGGCCAACCCCTATCCGGAGGCCGTGGCCGAGCCCAAGAGCCTGCACGTGGTCTTCCTCACGGACGTGCCCGCGGACCCGGCCGCGCTGGACGCACTCGATCAGGCCGCCCACGCCCCCGATGCGTTCCGCCTCATCGGCCGCGAGATCTTCCTGCACTGCCCGGACGGGATCGGCCGCTCCAAGCTGGCCGCGAAGGTCACCAACGCCCGGCTCGGAGTGCGGGCCACCGCCCGCAACTGGAACACGGTCACCAAGCTGCTGGCGCTGGCCGACGGCTGAGACGCGCCCCCAGACGTTCCCTCAGCACCGGCCGTGGCCCCGCCGGGCCGCGCTCAGCTCCAGCCGTACCGCTGCCGCAGCCGCAGCACGACCAGGTCGAAGCGCGGCCGGTCGAGGGCGCAGGCCTCGCGCCGCATCCCGTCCGGGTGCAGCCGCAGCACCCGGTCCACATCGACCCATGACTCCCGCCCGGCCCGGTCCCACGGCCCGGAGCCGATCGGCACCCACTCACGGTCGCCGTCGTGCCGCTTGCTGGACAGCTGCACGGCGAGCAGCGTCCCGGCCCGCTCCCGCGCGACCACCAGCACCGGCCGGTCCTTGCCGCGACCGTCGTTCTCCTCGTACGGCACCCATGTCCAGACGATCTCGCCGGGGTCCGGGTCCCCGTCCGGATCGGGTGCGTACTGCGTCCGTACCCGCCCGACCTGGCGCGGATGGGCCTCGACGGTGGCGGCCGGGCCGGTGCTCCCGGGAAGCGCCGCGCCGTCCCCCGTCCCCTGCGTTCCGTTGAATGGGCTGATCACGCCGGACACGTTAACCCGTCCGCGAAGCCCGATGACATGGCGGCCCCCTCGACGTGGAAAGGGCATGTACGTGCCCGATGTTCTCGACCCACTGGCGGAGGTCGTCAAACGGCGCCATGACCCGGTCGTGGTGCAGACCGTGCGCTCCACGGCGGCCGCGACCATCGCCTATGTCGTCGCCCTCGAGCTCAGCAAGGAACCCGCCCCGCTCACCGCCCCGCTGACCGCCCTCCTGGTCGTCCAGGTCACCCTCTACGCGACCCTCACCAGAAGCCTCCGCAGGGTCGAGGCCGTGGTCGTGGGCGTCCTGATCGCCGTGGCCTTCAGCGTGCTGGTGGGGCTGACCTGGTGGAGCCTGTGTCTGATCATCCTCGCCGCCCAGACCGCCGGCTACCTCACGCGCGTGGGCGACTGGGTCCAGGAGGTGGCGATCAGCGCCATGCTGGTCCTCGGTGTGGCGCAGGTGACCACTTACGCCTGGGACCGGGTGCTGGAAACCCTCATCGGGGCCGGTGTCGGCATGGCCTTCAACTTCTTCCTCGCCCCTCCGGTGTGGGTCCAGACGGCCGGGAAGTCCATCGAGGACCTGGCCCGCCGGATGCGTCAGCTGCTGCTGCACATCGGCGAGGAGCTGGGCGGCCAGGTGGGCGTCGACCGCGCCGCCGCCCGGCTCTACGAGGCCCGCCTCCTCGACCACGACATCTCCCAGGTCGACGCCGCCCTCCGGCAGGCGGAGGACAGCGTGCGGCTCAACCCCCGCGTCAAGGAGGGCCTGCTCTACCGCGTGGTGCTCCGTACCGGCCTGGACACGCTGGAGATCTGCACCGTCATCCTGCGCGTCATGACCCGCACCCTGACCGACCTCGCCAGGGCGCGGACGGACGAACCCCTCTTCCCCCCGGACGTGGCCGACGCCCTTAAGGACCTCTTCGCCCATCTCGCCGCCGCCGTCGAGAGCTTCGCGATCCTGGTCACCACCCAGGTCAGCGCCAACGCCGAAGAGGCCGAATCCCGGCTCTCCAGCGAGTTGGTCAAGGCCCACGCCAGCCGCGACCGCGGCGCCGACCTCCTGCTGCGCCGCGTCCAGGAGCACCCCCGCCAGTGGCAGCTGCACGGTGCCCTGCTGGCGGAGATCGACCGCATCCTCGACGAACTCGACATGGAGGCCCGCTCCAAGCGGCTCATGGAAGAGCTCGACCGCAGCACCCGCGAGAAGCGCGAGCGCTTCCGCTTCCTCCACAAGCTGCGGCGCCGGGTACGGCGCGGCCGTACGGATGGCTCCGGAGCGGTCTGAGCCCCCCCGGGGCCTTAAGGGGGCGGTCAGTTGAGCGGGTAGCGGTCGCGGGGGAAGACCACGTCGTCGTAGGGCTCGTACAGCTCTACCGAGCGGTGGAACTCGGCGGCGAAGTCATCGGCGAGTTCGGCGATCGTGCCGCGGCCCTCGGTCAGGGCCAGCCAGGACGGCGGAAGGCGGAGGTCGCCGTGGTGGGCACCGAGGATGTTGCCGCAGATCGAGCCCGTCGAATCGCTGTCGCCCGAGTGGTTGACGGAGAGCAGCAGGGCCGCCTGGACGGGGGTGCGCGGGGGCGTCGGATCGTAGCTGATCTCACCGCCCGGACCGTACAGGATCTGCTGGGCGGGGGTGCGGGCCAGGGCGCTGTACACCGCGATGGCCAGGGCCTCCTCGGCGACCCAGCCGCCGCCGAGCGATTCTGCCTTCTCGGGCGTCGGCTCGCCCTCGGCCGCCAGGTCGACCGCCTTGCGGAGGACGGCGGTGGTCTCCTCGTGGCCGGGGTAGCGGGCCAGGAGCTCCAGGGTGCGCAGGGTCGCGCCTTCTAGGGACTCGCCGTCGAGCAGGCACGCGATCATGGCGGCCAGGGCGCCGGCCGCGTTGTAGCCCGTCGGATGGCCGTGGGTGATCTGGGCGCAGCGGGCGGCGAGTTCGAAGCAGTCACGGGGGGCGAGCCCGGTGAGGCCGAACGGCGCCGAGCGCATCACGGTGCCGCAGCCCTTGGAGCCGGTGTTCACCGGGCCGGGGGTGCCGTCGAGGGGCGCGCGCGGGGCGGGGACGTGCTTCGCGGTGAGGCCGGAGAGGCAGGCGTTGCCGGGGGCGCGGCGGGCGTACAGCCAGGGCTGGGTGCGCAGCCAGCCGGAGCGGACCAGGTCCCCGGTGCCCTCCGCGGGCGGCGGACCGGGGTGGTTCTGGGTGTCCAGCCAGCGCAGATAGGCATGGCGGACAACGGCGGTCTCAATTCCCCCGAGGCCCTTGGACGAGCTTCTGGCGTGGGCCCGTATCAGGCCCTCGGCCGTGAAGAGGGTCATCTGGGTGTCATCGGTGACCCGGCCCACGACTCCGCTGCCGTCCGGGACGAGGGTGGTGACGCCGGTGGCGCCATGGGTCTCGCGGATCGACCGCAGGGACAGGAACTCGATGGGATTGCCGAGGGCGTCACCGATCGCCCCGCCCAGCAGGCAACCGCGGATGCGGGCCCGCTTGGCGGCGGTTTCGTCCCATGACTGGCGGATCACTGGCAGCTCCTCATCGTCCTGGTTCCCTGCCGTCCCGGGTGGATGCATACGACATGATCTCAGCTGTCGGTGGGCGCCCCCCGGCGGTAGATTCGAGAGGGCAGAAAGCGGAAGGAAGCGGCCGAAAACGGGAGATGCGGTGCCATGCCGATGCGGCTGATCCGAACGGGCGATGAACCGGTACACGCGCGCAGTCCGCTGCGGATGCGGCTGGGGCTGGCCGCATGGGGGCTGCTCTGGACGCTCGGCGGCGCGGTGGCCTTCGCGGTGGTGGGACGCCCGGGCTGGGCGGCGGCGTGCGGGGCGCTCGCCGTCATCACGCTGATCGACCTCGTCCTGGTCATCCGGCACATCCGGCAGGGGCCGCACTATCAGCCGGGCCGGGATGTGCCGCCGTACGCACCGATGGCCGAGCGCGGCCGGGGCCGCGGGCGGCGACGGGCTCCGTAAGGCGGCGTCGGCGTCTCGCCGCTGAAGCGTGGGCACCGTAAGGCGGGCACGGCACCGTAAGGCGGGCACGGCCTCCGGCGGTGGCGGGATATCGACGGCGGGGAGCACCCCGTTCCGGGGGATACTGCCCAGTACCAGCTGAGTACCTGCCGCGACAGGGGGCCGTCATGGGGGTGCTGGCGATCGGCATCGCGCTCTGTGCGCTCGGGCTGATGCTCTCCGGGACCGGAGAGCCATACGGGCGGCGGGAGGTGCGGCGGGGCCCGGAGGCCCCTCCGCACGACCCTTACGACATCGCCCGTCAGCGCGGAGTGGCGCTCGGGCTCGGCGGGGTGGTGCTGCTGGGCGCGGTGGTCCTCGGCGGCTTCGCGCTCTGGCGCTGACCGGGGGCCAGGCCCGCGCCCCGGCTATCCGCTCCGGCCCCCCTTCTCCTCGAACCGGGCCGCCTCGACGAAGTCCGGGCGCGGATCGAGCGCCGCGGCCAGCCGGAAGTGGCGGGTGGCCTCGGACGGGCGGTTGGCCCGCTCCAGGGTGCGGGCCAGGGCGAAGTGAGCGAAGGCGTTGTCCGGCTCGCGCTCCAGGACGAGCTGGAACTCCAGCTCAGCCGAGCGCAGCTGGGCCGCGCCGAAGAAGGCACGGGCCCGGAGCAGCCGGGCAGCCGTGTTCTCGGGGTGGGCGCTGATGACCGAGTCGAGCAGCTTCACGGCGCCCCGTGGATCTCGGGCGGCCAGCAGCTGCTCAGCGGCGCGGAAGTCGATGACGTGGGTCTCGGGCGTGGGCTCGGGCACAGCCGTTTCCTTCCCCGGGTACGTACTCCGTGGTGAGGCGTCGGATGAGGTGGGGGATGGGATGAACCGATACGGATGATCGTTCGCTACGGGGTGCACAACAATCACCCCGCACGGCGCATTCCCCGCCACGAGCCGCCGCACGCGCCCCGCCCCGCCCCGGCTCGCCGCTCCCCCGCCCGGCTCAGCCCCGGGCGCTCCGTACGCCTCCGCCCCGCCCCGGCTCGACCGCTCAGCCCTCCGCCGTGGCCGCTCGCCGGGCCAGATCCGCCCAGGCCCTTCTGACCTGCGGCTCCAGCGCCTCGATCGGGCCATTGTTGTCGATCACGACATCGGCGATCGCCAGCCGCTCCGCGCGGGTGGCCTGTGCCGCCATCCGGGCCCGCGCCTCGTCCTCGGCCATGCCGCGCAGCCGCACCAGCCGGTCCAGCTGGGTCTCGGGCGTGGCGTCCACGACCATGACCAGGTCATAGAGCGGCGCCAGCTCGTTCTCGGCCAGGAGGGGGACGTCATGGACGACCACGGCGTCGGGCGCGGCCGCCGTCTGGAGTTCGGCGGAGCGGTCCCGGACCAGCGGGTGGATGATCGCGTTCAGCGCGCTCAGCCGCTCCGGGTCGTTGAAGACGATCCCGCCCAGCCTGGGCCGGTCCAGACGGCCGTCGGCGGTCAGCACCTCGGACCCGAACTCGGCGACCACGGCGGCCAGTCCCGGCGTGCCCGGCTCGACCACCTCGCGAGCGATCCGATCCGAGTCGATCAGTACCGCTCCCAATGAGGTCAGGATCCGTGAGACCTCGCTCTTGCCCGCGCCGATTCCGCCCGTGAGCCCCAGGTTCAGCATGGGGCCCACGCTATACGGCGGGTCGGTGGGGCTGTCGGTCAGGCTCCGCCGTCGCCCTCGCGCTCGGCGAGGAACCGTTCGAACTCCGCGCCCAGTTCATCCGCCGAGGGCAGCTCGGTCGGCTCCGCGACCAGATTTCCGCGGCTCTCGGCCCCGGCCACCGCGTCGTACTGGTGCTCAAGGCCCCGTACGAGCGCGACCAGCTCCTCATCGCCCTCCGCGATCTGCCGCTCGATCTCCTCCTGCGTCCTGAGGGCGTCGTTGCGCAGGGCGTGGGTGGGCCCCGGCAGCACCAGACCGGTGGCCGCGGTAATGGCCTCCAGCGCGGTGAGCGCCGCGTCCGGGTAGGCCGACCGGGCCAGATAGTGCGGCACATGCACGGCGACGCCGAGCACATCGCGGCCCGCCTCGGCCAGCCGGTACTCGATCAGGGACTCCGCGCTGCCGGGCACTTGGGCCTCGTCGAAGTAGCCCCGGTGACCGGGCATCAGATCGGTGCGATTGCCGTGCGGGGTGATGCCGACCGGCCGGGTGTGCGGCACGCCCATCGGGATGCCGTGGAAGTTCACCGCGAGCCTGACGCCCAGCCGCTGGACCATCTGCCGCACGGCCGCCGCGAACCGCTCCCACTCCACATCCGGTTCGGGCCCGGTGAGCAGCAGGAACGGGGCCGCGGTCGCGTCGCGCACCAGATGCAGCTCGATCTTCGGGGTCTCGTACGCCGTCCACCGGTCCCGCTGGAAGGTCAGCAGGGGACGACGGGCCCGGTAGTCGACCAGCCGGTCATGGTCGAAGCGCGCGACCACCTTGCGCGGCAGACCGTCGAGCAGCCGCTCCACGATCTGGTCCCCGGTCTCGCCGGCGTCGATATAGCCGTCGAAGTGGTACAGCAGCACCAGCCCGGCCGAGTCCCGCGAGGCTATCGCGTCGACCTCCGCCAGCCCGCTCGGTTCCCATGCGTACAACTCCTGCGGATCATGCACTGTGACCGCTCCTCCTCGTGTTCGCACCGAAGAACACCGAATGGGGGCGGGGGCATTCCCCGGGTGGGGTCTTCGATGATTCCCCGGGCGGGACCTCCGAGGTCCTGGCGGCCCCGAACCCCGTCTCCGAGGGGCCCACTTGGGCGAGGTTTCCCACGCCCCACGGGGGTGGACGGAAGCGGCCCGATCTCGACGTCGGCGCACGTCGCGGGGTTGACGCGCATATGCGGCACGCCTATCTTCGCCAGCCGTCAGCCGTTCACCATGTCATCCGGCGTTCACTGGTCAGAACCTCGCGCGTTCACCTCCGGCCACGGCACAGGAAGGCAGCCTCGTATGCACTCCCCCGGCCGCACCGCCACCCGATTACGCACCCTCCTCATCGCCATCGCCGCCGGGCTGATCGCCACCGGCGGGCTGATCGCGTCGGGCACGACCGGGCGGGAGGCTCCCGCCGCCCGCGCCGCCTCCGTCGTCCCGATCTCCGTCGAGGACACGGACGGGCTCAGGAAGGCCCTTGCCGGGGCCCGGCCCGGCGATACGATCCGGCTCGCCGACGGCCGGTACCGCGGCGGCTTCGAGATCACCGCCTCCGGCACCTCCGGCTCGCGGATCACCCTCACCGGCTCCCCGAAGGCGGTCCTCACCGCGAGCGGGGGCTACGGGCTGCGGCTGAACGGCGCCTCGTACTGGACCGTCAGGGGGATCACGGTCCGCGGCGGCGAGGAGGGCATCAGGATCGACGGCGCCCGGGGCGTGACCGTTGACTCCGTTTCGGTCAGTGTGCGGCGCCATGGGCATGCGTAAGGCCCGCCCCCCAGGGGGAGCGGGCCTTACCTGCTCAGCTGGTGCCAGCTAGTGGCAGCTGCTGGTGCCGACTAGCGGCGGCTGGTCAGCTCTGGCCGCCGGCCAGCTTCTCGCGGAGCGCGGCCAGCGCCTCGTCCGAGGCCAGGGCGCCGGAGTTGTCGGTCGACTCCGAGGAGTACGAACCGCCGCCGGCCGCCTGCCCGCCCGGGGCCGGGGCGGCGCTACCCGCCTCGGCAGCGGCCTGCTCGTCGGCCTCGCGGGACTTGATGACCTGCGCCTGGTGCTGCTCGAAGCGCTGCTGCGCCTCGGCGTACTGGCGCTCCCACTCCTCGCGCTGCTTCTCGTAGCCCTCGAGCCAGTCGTTGGCCTCGGGGTCGAAGCCCTCGGGGTAGATGTAGTTGCCCTGGTCGTCGTAGGACGCGGCCATGCCGTACAGGGTCGGGTCGAACTCGACCACGGACGGGTCGGCACCGAAGGACTCGTTGGCCTGCTTCAGCGAGAGGCTGATGCGGCGGCGCTCGAGGTCGATGTCGATGACCTTGACGAAGATCTCGTCGTTGACCTGGACGACCTGCTCCGGGATCTCCACGTGGCGCTCGGCCAGCTCGGAGATGTGGACCAGGCCCTCGATGCCCTCGTCCACCCGGACGAACGCACCGAACGGCACCAGCTTGGTGACCTTACCCGGGACGACCTGACCGATCTGGTGGGTCCGGGCGAACTGCTGCCACGGGTCCTCCTGGGTCGCCTTGAGCGACAGGGAGACGCGCTCGCGGTCCATGTCGACGTCCAGGACCTCGACCGTGACCTCCTGGCCGACCTCGACGACCTCGGAGGGGTGGTCGATGTGCTTCCAGGACAGCTCCGAGACGTGGACGAGACCGTCGACGCCGCCCAGGTCCACGAACGCGCCGAAGTTGACGATGGAGGAGACGACGCCGGAGCGCACCTGGCCCTTCTGGAGGGTGGTGAGGAAGGTCTGGCGGACCTCGCTCTGGGTCTGCTCCAGCCAGGCGCGGCGGGACAGGACCACGTTGTTGCGGTTCTTGTCGAGCTCGATGATCTTCGCCTCGAGCTCCTTGCCCACGTAGGGCTGCAGGTCGCGAACGCGGCGCATCTCCACCAGGGAGGCGGGGAGGAAGCCACGGAGGCCGATGTCGAGGATGAGACCACCCTTGACGACCTCGATGACGGTACCGGTGACGATCCCGTCCTCTTCCTTGATCTTCTCGATGGTGCCCCAGGCGCGCTCGTACTGGGCGCGCTTCTTCGAGAGGATCAGTCGGCCTTCCTTGTCCTCCTTCTGGAGGACAAGGGCCTCGATCTCGTCGCCGACGGCGACGACCTCGTTGGGGTCGACGTCGTGCTTGATCGACAGTTCGCGAGAGGGGATGACGCCTTCGGTCTTGTAACCAATGTCGAGCAGGACCTCGTCCCGGTCGACCTTCACGATGACGCCGTCGACGATGTCGCCGTCGTTGAAGTACTTGATCGTCTCGTCGATCGCGGCGAGGAAGGCTTCCTCGGAACCGATGTCGTTGACCGCCACCTGCGGGGTGGTGCGGGTTGCCTCGGTGCTGCTCGTCATGTGGAAAAGGGCTCCGGTACGGACATGAAGTCGTAGGTACTGCTACGCCGAGGACCCTTATCGCACCGCCGAAGCCGGACAGCCTTGGAGACGCCGATTCTTTCCGATGTCAGGAATCGAAAAGCACTAGCGCCTCGACAACCGAGGGGACATACAACAGATGCGAGCGCGGCCTGCTCCGTCCGAGGCGCACAGGCCCGCAGCGCAACTTGTAGCATACGGGGGCAGCCGGGCATGGTCAATGCACGAAGAGCACACGCGGGGATTAACGCCCCGAACCCGGCAAATTGCATGGTCCGTACTGCGACGCGGTTCTCACCGTGCCCCGCAGCCACAGGTCGATACAGAGAGTACGACGACGCGCGCGATGGTCCAAGAACACGAGCCCAGCACCCCTGGGGAGGCCGCCGAGCCGACGGCCACCCGCCGGATCGCCGACACGGCGGAGAGCAGCCGGGCCAACCGGGGCTGGTGGGACCGCAACGCGGATGAGTACCAGGAGGAGCACGGCGCCTTCCTGGGCGACGACCGGTTCATATGGGGCCCGGAGGGGCTGGACGAGGCGGAGGCCGGGCTGCTTGGCCCGGCGGCGGCGCTCAAGGGGCGCGATGTGCTGGAGGTGGGCGCGGGCGCCGCGCAGTGCGCCCGCTGGCTGGCCGCGCAGGGGGCGCGGCCGGTGGCGCTCGACCTCTCCCACCGGCAGCTGCGGCACGCGCGGCGGATCGACGCGGAGGCGGCGGTCCCCGGGGCCTCCGGAGCTCGGAGCGGCGACGCGGCCGGGGTCGCGCTGGTGCAGGCCGACGCCACCGCCCTGCCCTTCCGGGACGGCTCGTTCGACCTGGCGTGCTCCGCGTACGGGGCGGTGCCGTTCGTGGCCGAGCCGGTGCGGGTGATGCGCGAGGTGCGCCGGGTGCTGCGGCCGGGCGGACGGTGGGTCTTCTCGGTGACGCACCCGATCCGCTGGGCGTTCCCCGACGAACCGGGCCCCGAGGGGCTGTCCATCGCCGCCTCCTACTTCGACCGCACGCCCTATGTGGAGCAGGACGGGTCGGGCCGGGCCGTCTATGTGGAACACCACCGGACGCTGGGCGACCGGGTGCGGGACGTGGTGGCCGGGGGCTTCCGGCTGGTCGACCTGATCGAGCCGGAGTGGCCCGCGTGGAACCACCAGGAATGGGGCGGCTGGTCCCCGCTTCGGGGGAACCTCATCCCGGGCACGGCGATCTTCGTGTGCGAGCGGGACTGAGCGGGATCGGGGCGGAGGGGTTGACCATTCCCACGGACGCGCGCGCCGAGGCACTGGGCCGCCTTCCCGTCCGCGAGGCGGTGCCCGAACTGCTGCGCGCGCTCGACGACCGCGGGGTCGCCGTGCTGTGCGCGCCCCCGGGGACCGGTAAGACGACGCTGGTGCCGCTGGTGCTGGCCGGGCTGGTGGACGGCGGGCCGGTGCGGCGGGTGCTGGTGGCCGAGCCGCGGCGGATCGCGGCACGGGCCGCCGCGCGGCGGATGGCGTGGCTGCTGGGCGAGCGGCCGGGCGGCAGGGTCGGCTTCACCGTGCGCGGCGAGCGGCAGGTTGGCCGCGGGACTCTGGTCGAAGTGGTCACGACCGGTGTGCTGCTGCAACGGCTGCAACGTGATCAGGAGCTGGCCGGTGTCGATGTCGTCGTGCTCGACGAATGCCATGAGCGCCATCTGGACGCGGACACGGCCGCCGCCTTCCTGCTGGACGTCCGGGCCGCCCTGCGCCCCGATCTGCGGCTGATCGCCGCCTCCGCGACCACGGACGCGGAGGGCTGGGCACGGCTGCTCGGCGACGGCGGGGATGACGGGCATGTGGGGGCTGGCGGGACGCACGGCGGGGGCGGCCCCGGGGAGCCCGCTCCTGTCGTTTCCGCGCCGGGGGTCTCCCATCCGGTGGAGGTGGTGTGGGCGCCGCCCGAGCGCCCCGTAAGGCCGCCGCACGGGATGCGGGTGGACCCCGCCCTGCTGGACCATGTCGCGGCCGTGGTGCGGCGGGCGCTGGGCGAGCGGGAGGGCGATGTGCTGTGCTTCCTGCCGGGCGTCGGGGAGATCGCCCGGGTGGCCGGGAAGCTGGGCGGGCTCGCCGGCGCGGAGGTCCTTCAGGTGCACGGGCGGGCGCCCGCCGCCGTCCAGGAGGCGGTGCTCGCGGGCGCGGACGGCGGACGGCGGCGGGTGGTGCTGGCCACCTCGGTCGCCGAGTCGAGCCTGACCGTGCCGGGCGTGCGGATCGTCGTGGACTGCGGGCTGGCGCGTGAGCCCCGGATGGACCACGCACGCGGGCTGAGCGCGCTGACGACCGTAAGGGCGTCACGGGCCACCGCCGGGCAGCGCACGGGCCGCGCGGGGCGCGAGGCACCCGGGGTGGTCTACCGCTGCTGGCCGGAGGCTGAGGACGCCCGGCTGCCGCGTTTCCCGTCCCCGGAGATCGCCGGTGCGGACCTTACGGCCTTCGCCCTGCAGACGGCGTGCTGGGGCGATCCGGACGCCTCGGGGCTGGCCCTGCTCGATCCGCCGCCCGCAGGGGCGATGGCGGCCGCGCGCGAGACGCTTACCGCGATCGGCGCCGTGGACGCCGCCGGGCGGGCCACCGAGCGCGGCACCCGGATGGCGCGCCTCGGCCTCCACCCCCGCCTCGCGCGGGCGCTCATCGACGGCGCGCAGGAGGTCGGCGCGCGCCGGGCGGCCGAGGTGGTGGCCCTGCTGAGCGAGGAGCCCCCGAGGGAGTACGGCGACGACCTCGCCGCCGCCTGGCGCACCGCCCGCCACGGCAGCGACCCCTACGCCACCCGCTGGCGCCAGGAGGCCCGCCGCCTCGAACACGCCCTGACCACGACGGAGACTCCCCGACAGGGCGACGCACAGGCCAGTGACGGCCCCCTGCGAGGCGGCGACCGCCCGGGGCGTGACGGGGACGGCCCGGCGCACGGCAGTGGTGACCGTGCGCGTGGCAGTAGTGGTTCGGCCCGCGGCGGAGTCGGTCCGCGCGACGGTAACAGCGGCCCCATCCACGGCGGAGACGGTCCGCACGACGGCGATGGCGGGCCCGCCCGCCGGGGCGACGGTTTGCGTGGGGATGATGCCGTGGCGGGGCTGTTGGCCGCGTTGGCGTTTCCGGAGCGGGTGGCGCGGCGGCGCGGTGAGCGGGCGTATCTCATGGCCGCCGGGACGGGTGCGGAGCTGGGCGGCGGTTCGCGGCTGGGCGGGGCGCCGTGGCTCGCGGTCGCCGTCGCGGACCGGCCGGTGGCCTCCGCGTCGGCGCGGGTGCGGCTCGCCGCGGTGACCGACGAGGACACCGCCCGGGCGGCGGCCGCGGCGCTGGCCTCGGAGGGTGCGGAGGTGCGCTGGGCCGACGGGGACGTCCTGGCCCGGCGGGTGGCTCGGCTCGGCGCGATCGAGCTGGTGTCCCGGCCGCTGGCGGACCCCGATCCGGAACGGGTGCGACAGGCGCTGCTGGACGGGCTGCGCCGCGAGGGCACGGGGCTGCTGCGCTGGTCGGCGCAGGCCACGGCGGTCCGGCAGCGGATGGCGTTCCTCCACCGTGAGCTGGGCGGGGCCTGGCCGGATGTCTCCGACGAGGCGCTGCTGGACCGTGCGGATGACTGGCTCGGGACGGAGCTGGCGCGGGCCCGCGGGCGCGCCGAGCTGGGGCGGGTGGACGCCGGGCAGGCGCTGGCCCGGCTGATGCCGTGGGCCACGGGCGAGGCGGCGCGGTTCGAGGAGCTGGCGCCGGAGCGGATCGAGGTGCCGAGCGGATCGCGGGTACGGGTGGACTACGGCGCGGACCGGCCCGTGCTGGCCGTCAAGCTGCAGGAGCTGTTCGGCTGGCCGGAGGCACCCCGGATCGCGGGCGGCCGGGTGCCGCTGCTGATCCACCTGCTGTCCCCGGCGGGGCGCCCGGCCGCGGTCACCGCCGATCTGGCGTCCTTCTGGAAGGACGGCTACCGCTCGGTCCGCGCCGAACTCCGCGGCCGGTACCCCAAGCACCCCTGGCCCGAGGACCCGACCACGGCCGAGCCAACCCGCCGCACCAACACCCACCGCTGAACGGTGCGCCCAAGGAGCGGCCCAGTTGAACCACAGGGGCGCGGCGGGCCACGCGGCGTCAGTCGGCCCAGGCGCGCAGGCGGCGGGCGGTTTCGCTGAGGCGGAAGCCGCTGATCTCCCGTATGTCGCGGACCAGTTTGACCATGGCACCCGGCGGGGGCGCGATCGGCTCCCCGGACTCCTCCATGTACATCTGCGCGCAGGCCACGCCGATCGTGGCGTTGTAGTCGGAGAACGGCTCGAGGATCAGTGAGGTGTGCAGAAAGGTCGCGGCGCGGGCGGCGGCCTCCTCGTAGTAGGGCTCGCCCGCGAACCGCTCGTAGCGGTGGCGCTCGGTCATGCAGTGCAGCGCACCCCAGTCCCGGACCGGGGTGTTCACCGGGGAGACCTCGACCTGGACGTTCAGCACCCAACCGGCGTCGACGTACAGGATCACCGCATGCCGTGCGGGAACTCCCGCTCGAACTCGGCCTTGTAGGCCAGGGCGAACTTCACGGCGCCCTCGACGAAGCGCTGCCTCTGGCGCCGCCGCACCACGTCCTCGGTCAGTATGTCGTGCGCCAGCCGCTTGATCGGGACGCCCTTCTCCCTCGCCTCGGCACGCAGCTCGGCCAGCTCCTGCTCGGTGAACTCAATCGTGATGCCAGGCATGGGCGGCATGCTAGCCACGCCCGCGCCCTGATCACTACCGGCTTGGCCACCACGAGCGAATCGCGGGACGGAGGTTGACGCGATGCCCGTCCCGCGCACCGGTCCGCCCTGCTCACCAAGCCAACCCGCTCAGCACTCCAGCCTCAGCGCCAGCTGCTCCCCCGTCGGGAAGGGCTCGTCCACGGCGTGCGGCCCGATCCATATGAGCGCCTGTTCGAAGGTCATATACGAGCCGCTGTCGACGCACTGGCCGACCACCACCGCATTGCCGCCGCAGCGCCATGCGGCGTAATTCCACGGGTGGTCGCCCTTCTCGTCCCGCACCACGGTCTCCGGCTCGCCCAGACGCTCGCTGAAGGCGTCCACCGCGGCGCGCCAGCGGCCGTCGAAGCCCGAGCGGTCGGCCTCGCGGTCGAAGACCCAGCCGGGGGCGCCGGAGTGGTACCCGGCGAGCCAGTCGACATTGCCGCTGAGCCCGTCGGCCTGCAACTCCGCGTCGAAGTCGTCCGGTTCGTAGTAGTAACAGAACGGGATCATGCATTCGGTGTCCGCGTCCTCGGGCCCGCCGAACCACTCCGGGAGGACATGGTGCCCGGTGTTGGTGGCGTAGGAGGACGTGCGCGAGCCGTCACGCACCCAGCCGAAGCGCTTCGCGGCGGCCGCCGTGGCGCCCGGGGTCCATTCCAGGCGCGCCAAGTCGGCGATGTGGCCGATCAGTTCGGGGCCGGGTACGCAGCTGTTCACTGGCATGGTCCTACGCTACGGCCCGCCACTGACAACGGGGTCGGCCGACACCGCGGGCGGCTGCGCCGGGGCGGCCGGCGGGCGCACCGCGCGCCCGCGCGCCTCCAGCAGCAACGCGAGCGCGAGCAGGGCCAGCCCCAGGACCAGGAAACCCCACGGCAGATAGGACGTGAGCAGCAGGACCAGCTGGCGCTGGGACGTGACCAGGTCCACCGTGTGCCGGATGTAGTCCTCGCGCATCTTCACATGGCCGGAGAAGGCGGTCACCCGGTCGCGGTCGCCCAGCAGGGTGCCGCCGCGCAGCTCCTCCCGGTGGATCTCCTGCCCGTTGACCGGGGCACCCGTGGTGGGCTCGACCCAGAACATCCGCTTGGTGCTGTACCAGCGGGTGGTGCCCGCCTTGCGGACGGTCTCGGGGGTGACGCCGTCGACCGGCATGGTCTTGGGCAGCGGCACCTTGGTCCAGGGAATGGTCTGCTCGAAGTAGTAGACCTCCAGACCGCGGAAGTTCCGGGTGCCCCGGTAGTGGATGGGGGCGGAGGTGCGGGTCTGGGGATCGAAGTAGCGGTAGTCGCGCTTTTCGGTGAGGAACGGCCACTTGTACTCGATGCCGTCGCGGCGCACCGCGTCCCCGTCGACGTGTTCGCCGCCCGTGTGCACCGGGTCCTGGGAGTGGGCGTCGAAGACATAGCGTTCGGGGATCTTGGAGACCATCTTGCCGTCGGGCCCGGCCACGTACGACAGGGCGTCCCAGACGACGACATCGCGCCCGGTCGCCTTCCCGGCCCGCTTCGCGGCGGGCACATTGCCGCGCAGGGTCTGCACGATGCTGACCTTGGGGACGGTTCGGGGCTTCATGGTGCCGTAGTCGAGCAGGGTGGCGGGACTGGCCTCCAGCACCGCCGTCTGGTACTCGCTGGGCGGGATCTTGGCCAGCCGGGGATAGGCGTACCAGCGCAGCAGCGGCGCGAGGGCGGCGAAGAAGACGGCGAAGGCCAGCAGCACCAGGCTTGCTCTGCGGCGCATGGCGGATGTCCCTCCCTCTAGGGGTGCTTGGGGACGGTGGTGAGCAGGGGCTCCGGGGAGGTCGCACCGCTGGGCGCGCCGATGGCCGTCACCGTGAGGACGATGGCGAGGGCGGCGGCGAGTCCGATCGCGGCGGCGGCGAGGGCACGCATACGGGGCCTCCTCGTGGTCGGTACGAGGCGCTGCCTGACGCTTCGTCAGGGATGGGGCACCGTAGCAACGGGGGCCGCAGATGAGAACACGAAGGCCGGAAAGCGTCACACCGCCCCTGGGCCCGGTGGGGGCTCAGGGGCGGTGCGGTGTGAACCGTGGGAGGAGCGCTCGTCTACGAGGCGGGGGCCTGGGTGACCGTCAGCTCGACGTCCAGGACGGCGCCGCCCTCGGCGGTGAGGCGGAGCAGGAAGGTGCCCGCGTGGTCATCGGTGAGGATCTTCGGCAGGGTGAGCCGGCCGAGGCCGTCGGTCTTCAGGGCGGCCAGGGTGCGCACCGGCTCGCCCTCGTCGTCCAGGAAGTAGGGCCCCTTGTCGCTGGGGACCGGTTCGTCGTCGGGCTTCGGGTCCTTCGGCAGGGTGATCATGGTGGCGGTCACCGGGACATCCGCCATGGCCTTGCCCTTGTTGGTGGCCTCGACGGTGAGCGCGTCGGCGAAGGAGGCACCGGTCTCGGCCGTGAGCTTCTTGTCGCCGATCCGGGCCAGCGCGTCGGCCTGCGGCACGGGCCGGGCCTTGACGGTGGCGGTGAACTCGACCGGGGCGGCCTCCCGCCCCACGGCGGTGGCGCGCACGGTGAAGGTGCCGGTCTTCTCGCCCGCGAGCAGCTTGGGCGCGGTGGCGGTGCCATCGGCGGCGGTCAGCACGGTGGCGGACTTGGCCAGGCCGAGGAAGCGCGCGTCGGTGTCGCCGAGGATTTCGTACCGCACCCGGGCGCTGGCCACCGGCTTGCCCGCGGTGTCCACGGCCTTGACGCGCGGCGACCGGGCGAACCCGGTGCCCGCGGTGGTGGACAGCTCCTTCGCGCCGACGGTGGTGAGCTTGCTGGTGCCGCTCGGGGTGGACGGCGGAGTGGTGGGGGGCTTCGGGGTCGGGGTCCCGGTGCCGGGGGTGCCCCCGTTCTCATCGGACGGCGGGGTCGGGGTGCTGGTGTCGGGCTCGTCGTTGGGCTTGGGCAGGGTGTGGGCGTCGTTCTCCTTGCCCTTCCCGGGGCCCTTCCCCGGGTTCCGGCCCGAGTCCTTGCCCTTGTCGCCCGAGCCGTTCCCCGGGACCACACCGGTGCCGTCGGGGACCTCATGGGTGCCGCGCTTGTAGTACTCGAACCACGACAGGACGGTGTTCAGGTACTCCCGCGAGTGGTTGTAGCCGAGGATCGCGCGGTCCAGATCGGCCTTGACCGACAGATCGCGGCCGTCCGCGCAGAGGTAGCCGCCCGCGGCGAGGGCGGCGTCATAGACGTTGTTGGGGTCCTTCTCGCCGTCACCATTGCCGTCCCGGCCCCAGTTGGCCCAGGTGGACGGGATGAACTGCATGGGGCCGACCGCGCGGTCGTGCTTGCTGTCGCCGTCGTAGGCACCGCCGTCGGTGTCCTTGATCAGGGCGAAGCCGTCGCCGTTGAGAACCGGGCCGAGGATGGGCGAGACGGTGGTGCCGTCGGCGCCCACATTGCCGCCACCGGCCTGGCCGGACTCGACCTTGCCGATCGCGGCAAGCAGCTCCCAGGGCAGATTGCAGCCGGGGTTGGACTCCCTCAGGGCCGCTTCCGCCTTCTTGTAGGCGGCGAGGACGCTCGCGGGTATGCCCGCCTCGGGCTTGGAGCTGCTGCCCCCGGGCAGCCCGGGCAGATCGATCGAGGAGCCCGGCTTGTCGGGGGTGACCAGGGGTGGCAGATCGGTGTGGTACGAGGAGCCACCGTCGATGGGGGTGTCATCCGGCGCCGGTGCCTCCCCCGCCCGCTGCTCCCGGCTCCCCTCGCCATGGTCGGAATTGGCGAATCCGGGCGCCTGGGACGCGGTGAGGGCGGCCATCGCGGCCGCCGCCACCGCCGTCGTGGCGGCCCCCTTGCGCAGACGTCGGCCGATAAACGGTGCCATCCGTGCGTCCCTCCCGTCGAACACCATGCGCTCCCCCTGCGCGTCAACTCTGGTGACACTACGACAACTTATGGCCCGCAGCTACCGGTGCAAACACCGCGTCCGGCGAACTCTCAGTGAGCCGCGGACTCCCAGTCGGCACCGGATCCTACCGATACGTCCAGCGGAGCGCTGAGCTGGAAGGCGCCCGTCATCTCCCGGCGCACCAGCTCCTCGACCCGCTTCCGCTCCCCGGGCGCGATCTCCAGCACGATTTCGTCGTGGACCTGCAACAGCATCCGCGACGACAGTTTCTCCCTCGTCAACGCCGCGTCCACCTTGAGCATCGCGATCTTCACGATGTCGGCGGCGGTGCCCTGGATCGGGGCGTTGAGCGCCATCCGCTCGGCCATCTCGCGGCGCTGGCGGTTGTCGCTGGTGAGGTCCGGCAGATAGCGGCGGCGGCCGAGCATGGTCTCCGTATAGCCGGTGGCGCGCGCCTCCTCGACGACCCGCTGGAGGTAGTCGCGCACCCCGCCGAACCGCTCGAAGAAGTTCTCCATCAGCTTGCGGGCCTCATCGGGGGTGATGCCCAGCTGCTGGGAGAGGCCGAACGCCGAAAGGCCGTACGCCAGCCCGTAGGACATCGCCTTGATCTTGCGGCGCATCTCCGGGTCGACCGCCGACTTCTCGACCGAGAAGACCTGGGAGGCGACCGTGGTGTGCAGGTCCTCACCGGAGGTGAACGCCTCGATCAGGCCCTCGTCCGCGGAGAGATGGGCCATGACGCGCAGCTCGATCTGGCTGTAGTCGGCGGTCATCAGCGACTCGAAGCCGTCGCCGACCACGAAGCCGCGCCGGATCGCCCGGCCCTCGTCGGTGCGCACCGGGATGTTCTGCAGATTGGGGTCGGTGGAGGAGAGCCGGCCGGTGGCCGCCACGGTCTGGTTGAAGCTGGTGTGGATGCGGCCGCCGGGGGCGATGGTCTTGATCAGACCCTCGACGGTGGAGCGCAGCCGCGCCTGCTCGCGGTGGCGCAGCATGATCACCGGGAGCTCGTGGTCGGTCTGCGCGGCCAGCCAGGCCAGCGCGTCGGCGTCCGTGGTGTACCCGGTCTTGGTCTTCTTGGTCTTGGGCAGGCCGAGCTCGCCGAAAAGCACCTCCTGGAGCTGCTTGGGCGAGCCGAGGTTGAACTCGTGGCCCACCGCGGCGTGGGCCTCCTTCACGGCATGCTGCACGGCGGCCGCGAACTGCTGCTCCATGCGCTCCAGCCAGCCGCGGTCGGCGGCGATGCCCGACCGCTCCATCCGGGCCAGCAGCTCGGAGACGGGCAGCTCCATGTCGTGCAGCAGCTCGGCCGCGCCGACGTCCTTCAGCCGGCCGCCGAAGGTCTCGCCCAGGTCCAGGATGGTCCGCGCCTTGATCATCAGGGCGTCCCGCTCGGCCTCCTCATCGGCGCCGAAGGCCAGCTGTCCGCCGTCCGCTGCCGCCGCCGGGGACAGCTCACGGCCCAGGTACTCCACCGACAGGGCGTCCAGCTCGAAGGAGCGGCGGCCGGGCTTGACCAGATAGGCGGCGAGGGCGGTGTCCATGCTGACGCCCGCGACGGACCAGCCGTGCTCGGCGAAGACCCGCATGATCCCCTTGGCGTTGTGCAGCACCTTGGGGCGGTCCGGGTCCGCGATCCACTCGGCGAACGCCCGCTCGTCGGCCTCGTCCAGCTGCGCGGGGTCGAAGAAGGCGGCGGGCCCTGAGCCGGTGGCCAGCGCGACCTCGCTGACGCTGCCGCTGCCCAGCGCCCAGGTGTCGACGGTGGCCAGGCCCAGCGGGGCGTCACGGTGGCTCTCCAGCCAGGGGGCTAGCTCGCCCGCGCCCAGCGCCACTCCGTCGACCGCGACGCCCGGCTCGGTGGCCGCTGGCTCGTCCACCGCCGCGCCCGGGTCGACGGCCATGATCCGGTCGCGGAAGTTCTGGTGGCGGAACTCCAGCGCGTCCAGGATCACCCCAAGCGCCTCCCGGTCGTACGGGGTGCGCTCGAGCCCTTCGGGGCCGGTGGCGAGCTCCACGTCCCGCACCAGCTCGGTCAGCTGGCGGTTGAGCTTCACGGACTCCAGGTGGTCACGGAGCTTCTCGCCGACCTTGCCCTTGACCTCCTCGACCCGCTCCACCAGGTCCTTGAAGGAGCCGAACTGGTTGATCCACTTCGCCGCGGTCTTCTCGCCGACGCCCGGGATACCGGGGAGGTTGTCCGACGGGTCGCCGCGCAGGGCCGCGAAGTCGGGGTACTGGCTCGGGGTGAGGCCGTACTTCTCCCGCACCTTCTCGGGGGTGAACCGGGTCAGCTCGGAGACGCCCTTGGTGGGGTAGAGCACCGTGACATGGTCGGTGACCAGCTGGAAGGAGTCCCGGTCGCCGGTGACGATCAGGACGTCGAAGCCCTGCTCCTCGGCCTGGGTGGCGAGGGTGGCGATCACATCGTCGGCCTCGAAGCCCTCGATCGCGAAGCGCGTGATCTTCATGGCGTCAAGCAGCTCGCCGATCAGCTCGACCTGGCCCTTGAACTCATCGGGGGCCTTGGAGCGGTTCGCCTTGTACTCGGTGAACTGCTCGGAGCGCCAGGTCTTGCGCGAGACGTCGAACGCCACGGCGAGGTGGGTGGGCTTCTCATCACGGAGCGTGTTCGCCAGCATCGAGGTGAAGCCGTAGATCGCGTTGGTGGTCTGGCCGGTGGTCGTGTTGAAGTTCTCCGCCGGCAGCGCGAAGAACGCCCGGTATGCCAGGGAATGCCCGTCCAGCAGGAGCAGGCGGGGACGGTCATTCCCCGTGCCGTCGGGCGCGGGCGCTGCGGTCTTCTTCGATGCTTTCTCTGCCACGCCCCCGATCCTGCCACGCCCCACCGACAATGCCTCCCGCCCCGGCCACCGGACCGGCCCGGACGCGAGATCGCACCGGTCCAGACACGCGATCGCACCGGACCGGGGCAGAAGATCGCGCCAGGGGCGGGCACAAGATCGCACCGGGCCGCCGCCCCGGCTGTCAGTGGCCCGTGACAGGATCGGATGCGGTAGGTCCCGCACAGGTCCCGCAACGCTCGAGCCAAGGGGAGCGACATGGCAGCCAAGCCGCCCGCAGGCGATCCGGTCCAGGACGCACCCGAGGTCACACCCCCACAACACGCCGCCGCCGGGCTGCCGGCCGTGGGGCGTTCGCTGCGCATCGCCCAGCAGCAGATGGGCGTGCGCCGCACCGCGCTCACGCTGCTGCGCGTCAACCAGAAGGACGGCTTCGACTGCCCCGGCTGCGCCTGGCCCGAGCCGGACAAGCGCCATGCGGCCGAATTCTGTGAGAACGGCGCGAAGGCCGTCGCCGAGGAGGCCACCCTCCGCCGGGTGACCCCCGACTTCTTCGCCGCCCACCCGGTGGCCGACCTCGCCACCCGCAGCGGTTACTGGCTCGGTCAGCAGGGCAGGCTGACCCAGCCCATGTACCTGCCCGAGGGCGCCGAGCGGTACGAGCCGGTGAGCTGGGACCGGGCGTTCGACATCGTCGCCGACGAGCTGACCGCGCTCGGCTCCCCCGACGAGGCGGTCTTCTACACCTCGGGCCGCACCAGCAATGAGGCGGCCTTCCTCTACCAGCTCTTCGCCCGCGAGTTCGGCACCAACAACCTGCCCGACTGCTCCAACATGTGCCATGAGTCGTCCGGCTCCGCCCTCACCGAAACCCTCGGTGTCGGCAAGGGCAGCGTGCTGCTGGAAGACCACTACAAGGCCGACCTGATCGTCGTGGCCGGGCAGAACCCGGGCACCAACCACCCGCGCATGCTCTCCGCCCTGGAGAAGGCGAAGGCCAACGGCGCGAAGATCATCTCCATCAACCCGCTGCCCGAGGCCGGTCTGGAGCGGTTCAAGAACCCGCAGAACGCCCGCGGCATCGCCGGTGGCGGCACCGCGCTCACCGATCTCTTCCTACAGATCAGGCTCGGCGGCGACCAGGCGCTCTTCCGCCTCCTCAACAAACTCATCCTCGAAGCGTCCGACAGCGCCTCCGGCGCGGGCGGGGGAGCCATCGACGAGGAGTTCATCCGCGAGCACACCCATGGCTTCGAGGAGTTCGCCGCCGCGGCCCGCGCCGCCGACTGGGACGAGACGCTGCGCGCCACCGGTCTCGACCGCGCCGACATCGACCGCGCGCTGCGCATGGTCCTCGCCTCCAAGCGCACCATCGTGTGCTGGGCGATGGGCCTGACCCAGCACAAGCACTCGGTGCCCACCATCCGCGAGGTCGTCAACTTCCTGCTGCTGCGCGGCAACATCGGTCGCCCCGGCGCCGGGGTCTGCCCGGTGCGCGGCCACAGCAATGTGCAGGGCGACCGCACCATGGGCATCTTCGAGCGGCCCGCCCCGGCCTTCCTGGACGCCCTGGAGCGCGAGTTCGGCTTCGCCCCGCCCCGCGAGCACGGCTTCGATGTCGTCCGGGCCATCCGCGCGCTGCGCGACGGCCAGGCCAAGGTCTTCTTCGCCATGGGCGGCAACTTCGTGTCGGCGTCCCCCGACACCGAGGTCACCGAGGCCGCGATGCGCGCCGCCCGGCTGACCGTCCATGTCTCCACCAAGCTCAACCGCTCCCATGTGGTCACCGGCGCCCGGGCGCTGATCCTGCCCACCCTCGGCCGCACCGAGCGCGATCTCCAGGGCGGCGGCCCGCAGTTCGTCACCGTCGAGGACTCCATGGGCATGGTGCACGCCTCCCGCGGGCGCCTGGAGCCCGCGAGCTCCCATCTGCTCTCCGAGCCCGCCATCGTCTGCCGGCTGGCCCGCCGGGTGCTGGGCCCCGAGAGCCGCACCCCCTGGGAGGAGTTCGAGAAGGACTACGCGAGCGTCCGCGACCGCATCGCCGCCGTCATCCCCGGCTTCGAGGACTTCAACGAGCGGGTGAGCGACCCCTCCGGTTTCGCCCTGCCGCACGCCCCGCGCGACAGCCGCAGCTTCCCCACCGCCACCGGTAAGGCCAACTTCACCGCGGCCTCCGTCGAGTACCCGGAGGTGCCCGCGGGCCGACTGCTGCTGCAGACCCTGCGCTCCCACGACCAGTACAACACCACCATCTACGGCTTGGACGACCGCTACCGCGGCATCAAGAACGGCCGCCGGGTGGTGCTGGTGCACCCCGAGGACGCCGGGGAGCTCGGGCTGGCCGACGGCGCTTATGTCGACCTGGTCGGCGAGTGGAAGGACGGCATCGAGCGGCGTGCCACCGGCTTCCGCGTGATCCACTACCCGACCGCGCGCGGCTGCGCCGCCTCGTACTACCCGGAGACCAACGTCCTGGTCCCGCTGGACTCCACCGCCGACACCAGCAACACCCCGGCGAGCAAGTCCGTGGTGGTCCGCCTGGAACAGACCACCCCGGCCGCCCAGACGACCCCGGCCTAAGCGTTTGCTCAGTTGCCTGGTAAGAAGGTGGCCACCACAAGCAAAGGTGGCCACCACAGCAAGCGAACGGAGCCTGTCCCGATGGGCGAGCAGACCAGCGTGAAGTTCCCGCAAGAGGTACTCGACGAGTACGCGGCGCTCGGCGTGGATCTTCCCGCGCTGTTCTCCGCAGGACACCTCGGCACCCGCATGGGCGTGCGGATCCTCGAGGCCTCGGCCGAGCGGGTCGTGGGCACCATGCCGGTGGAGGGCAACACCCAGCCGTACGGGCTGCTGCACGGCGGCGCCTCCGCCGTGCTGGCCGAGACCCTTGGCTCGGTCGGCTCGATGCTGCACGGCGGCAGCGCGCGGATCGCGGTCGGCGTGGACCTCAACTGCACCCACCACCGGGGCGTCCGCTCGGGCCTGGTCACCGGTGTCGCCACCCCCGTCCACCAGGGACGCTCCACCGCCACCTACGAGATCGTCATCAGCGATGAGCAGGACCGGCGGGTGTGCACCGCCCGCCTCACCTGTCTGCTGCGCGAGGTCGACGACGCCGGGCGGGCCAAGACGGTCGCCGACATCGCGGGGGCGAAGGAGCGCGCCGAGGCGTGACCCGGCACCACCGCCGCTGTCCCCGCTTGCCGTTGCCCCCATCGACGTTGCCCCCAGCACCGTTGTCCCCCGGGGAGGCCGGGAATACCGTGACTCCCCATGGGGGCAACGACCCGGGCGGGCGCCTGGCCCGCCGCCGTCAGCGGATGCGCTCTCGTACTCGCCGTAACGGTGACCGGATGCGGCGGCTCCGGTTCCGCCTCCTCAGGCGACTCCCGCGACCCCGGTGACTCCGGTAGCGCCCCGGCGTCCGCACCCGCCGCACACCACCCCACACCACAGACCGCCTCCCCCGTGCGGCTGTGCGCCGACCTCATCTCCTACTGGGCCGGACAGGACCTGGCAGGCAGCCAGTGGGCCGGGCTCGACTGGGAGCAGAAGGGGCTCTCCAACGAGCAGTACGAGATCTACGACGACATCGTCCGGGCCGCGCGCGCCGAGCGGAAGCGGCATGGCGCCCCGGCGGCCAAAACACTGATCAAGCGGCTGGCCGAGCGCCGCTGCGCGGCGGCGAACGGCGCCACCCGCAGCTCCGAGAACTGGCGCCCGCCGACCTGAGCCGCACCGGCCCGGCACGGCCAGGCGCCGATCCGAAACGGGCCAGAAACCGGTCCGAAACCCTTCCGGAACCCCCACCCACGGCCCACCCACGACCCAGCCCACAGCCCCGGACCCGCACCGTTATCCGTAACACTGCGTAACGCTGACGCAATATAAGATCGCATTTTCAGCACCCTCGGCAACATCGAAATCGATCTTCCCGCGCCCCTCCGCACACGCCCCTCCGCGCTTCATTCACAAGCCCACCGCACTCCTTAGCGGAACTGCACCTTCTCAGGATCCGGACCTAATGATTGGTCCAAATGCGCCCCATTCATCCCTTCCGTTCCGCTACACGGACATCCCGGGGTGACGCGCGTCATAACAAGACAGTCACATCATCGCCTGGACCTCTGCCCCACGTCGCGCCCCGCGCTTAGAGTCACAGCCAGTCACGGCCCCGTGGGATGTACGCCGCACCCACACGGCCATTCCAGGTTCATCCGGCGAGGACACGGCACCCCACGAACCCGGGGTGCCGGGCCAGGGAAAGGATTCCTCGTGCGACACCGTTCCTTGCTCATCATCACGACCGCCATCACCGCGGGCGCACTCACACTCAGCGCCTGCGGGTCGCGAGACGACAAAGACGACAGTGGCGGCAAGGACGGCAAGACGACCGTGGTGATCGGTGTCGACGCCCCGCTCACCGGCTCGCTGTCCGCCCTCGGCCAGGGCATCAAGAACTCCGTCGACCTCGCGGCGAAGATAGCCAACAAGAACAACGAGGTGGACGGGGTCACCTTCAAGGTCAAGTCCTTCGACGACCAGGCCGTGCCCTCCTCCGGCAAGGCGAACGCGACCTCGATGGTCGACGACGAGGACATCCTCGGCGCGGTCGGGCCGCTCAACTCGGGCGTCGCCCAGTCCATGCAGGGCGTCTTCGACCGGGGCGACCTCGCCCAGGTCTCCCCGGCCAACACCAACCCGGCCCTCAGCCAGGGCGACGACTGGGCCACGGGCAAGAAGTCGCGCCCGTTCAAGACCTACTTCCGCACCGCGACCACCGACATCATCCAGGGCCGCTTCGCCGCGCAGTACTACTACAAGGACGCGAAGAAGCGGAAGGTCTTCGTCATCGACGACAAGCAGGCGTACGGCAACGGCCTCGCCACCATCTTCGCCGATGAGTTCAAGCGCCTCGGTGGCAAGGTCGTCGGCCGTGACCACCTGACCGTCAAGGAGACCGACTTCTCCGGCATCGCCAACAAGGTGAAGTCCTCCGGCGCCGACTCGGTCTACTTCGGCGGTCAGTACCCCGAGGGCGGTCTGCTGTCCGACCAGGTCAAGCAGGCCGGCGCACAGGTCCCGATCATGGGCGGCGACGGCATCTACGACCCCGCCTTCATCAAGGCCTCTGGCACCAGCAACGACGGTGACCTCGCCACCTCCGTCGGCTACCCGGTCGAGCAGCTGGACTCCGCCAAGACGTTCGTGAAGAACTACGGGGACCAGCACTACAAGGACCCGTACGCGGCCTACGGCGGCTACTCCTACGACGCCGGCTGGGCCATCATCCAGGCCGTCAAGGCCGTGGTCGAGGACAACGACGGCAAGCTCCCGGACGACGCCCGCGCCAAGATCACCGAGGCGCTGAGCAAGGTCTCCTTCGACGGCGTCACCGGCAAGGTCTCCTTCGACAAGTACGGCGACACCACCAACAAGCAGCTGACCGTCTACAAGGTCACCAAGGGCGCCTGGAAGTCCGTGAAGAGCGCGACCTTCAAGGACTGACGCCGGCGGCAATCCGCACACCCACGAAACGAATCCGCGCGAGGGCGTACCCATCGCCCTCGCGCGGTGTCATATCCGACACGCTCATCGGAGGCCCTGCGGTGCACGAACTGCCGCAAACGCTGGTCAACGGCCTGACCCTCGGCGCCCTCTACGGCTTGATCGCCATCGGGTACACCATGGTCTACGGCATCGTCCAGCTCATCAACTTCGCCCATGGCGAGATCTTCATGATCGGGGGCTTCGGGGCCCTCAGCATCTACATCTGGCTGCCCAGCGGCACCGCGCTCTCCCTCGCCCTGCCCCTGATGCTGATCGGCGGCATCGTCGCCTCGGTCGCCATCGCCACCGCGGCGGAACGCTTCGCCTACCGGCCCCTGCGCGGCGGCCCCCGGCTCGCCCCCCTGATCACCGCGATCGGCCTCTCCATCGCACTGCAGCAGGCCGTCTGGGCCTTCTACCCCGACGCCAAGAAGCCCCGCAGCTTCCCGCAGTTCGAAGGCTCGTCGTTCGAGATCCTCGACAATCTGCACATCCAGCGCGGCGACGCCTTCCTCCTCATCGCCGCACCGCTGTGCATGCTCGCCCTCGGGCTGTTCGTCTCCAAGAGCCGGGCCGGCCGCGCCATGCAGGCCACCGCGCAGGACCCCGACACCGCCAAGCTCATGGGCATCAACACCGACCGCATCATCGTGATGGCCTTCGCCATCGGCGGTGTGTTCGCCGCCGTCGCGGCCCTCTCCCACGGGCTCAAGTACGGCCAGATCAACTTCGAGATGGGCTTCATCGCCGGTCTCAAGGCGTTCACCGCGGCCGTGCTCGGCGGCATCGGCAACATCTACGGCGCCATGCTCGGCGGTGTCGTCCTGGGCGTCGTCGAGGCCCTGGCCATCAAGTACATCCAGGACATCCCCGGGATGGACCAGCTCGGCGGCGGTGCCTGGAAGGACGTATGGGCCTTCACCCTGCTCATCGTCGTCCTGCTGGTCAGGCCACAGGGCCTGCTCGGCGAACGCGTAGCGGACCGGGCGTGAGGGAGTGAACCGATGACCACCGACAAGACCCAGCCCACCTCCGTGCCCACGGCCGAGGCCGGCGCACCCGCCCCGCGCACCACCTTGCTCCGGGCCCTCACCGCGGCCGGCGGCGCCGCCGCCGTCGTCTCCACCTTCCTCGCCTGGACCTGGACCGCCGAGTTCCCCGGCGATCTGACCGTCTACGGCTACCCCGGCGGACTGCAGCTCCTCACCCTCGTCCTGGGTATCGCCACCGGCGTCTTCGCGCTCGCCGCCCTCGATCTGAAGGGCCTGCGCTGGCTCACCCCCAGCGGCTCCACCCAGGCCCTGCGGCTGCTGGCCCTCGGCACCTTCGCCGTCACCTGGTTCACCGTCATCGCCATCGCGGTGGATCTGGACGGCCTGGTCAACCTGGAACCCGGCGGCTGGATAGCCGCCGTGGTGACCGCCGCGCCCGTGGCCACCACCTTTCTGCTCCCGGACGACAGCCGCCCGCTGCGCCGCCCCAAGGAGCTGCCCTCCTGGGCCGAGATCCTGATCATCGCGGCGGTCTTCGCCATCGGCCTCTACGTGGTCAACTACGGCATCCAGACCGACGCCGACCACCCCGAGCCGTTCCTCGGCTACCTCATCGCCGTCGGATTCGCCGCCGTCGCCCTGGTCAAGGCCGGGCTCATCAGCCGGATCAGCGAGCTCACCACCTCCTACCGCTCCGTCACCCTGGTGGCGGCGCTGATCACCGCGATCGTCTTCCCGTTCTTCCAGGACAAGTCCAGCTTCACCGAACTGGGCGTCAACATCGCCATCTTCGCGACCGTCGCCCTCGGTCTGAACATCGTCGTCGGCCTCGCGGGCCTCCTCGACCTCGGGTACGTCGCCTTCCTCGGCGTCGGTGCCTACACCGCCGCCCTGGTCTCCGGATCCACCGCCTCGACGATCGACGTCAAGTTCCCGTTCTGGGCCGCCGTGATCACCGGCGGAGTGGTCTCCCTGATCTTCGGCGTGGTCATCGGCGCCCCGACCCTGCGGCTGCGCGGCGACTACCTCGCCATCGTGACCCTCGGCTTCGGAGAGATCTTCCGTCTCGCCATGCTGAACCTCGACGGCACCTCGGGCCCCTCCGTCACCAACGGCCCCGACGGCATCCCCAACATCCCCCCGCTGGAGATCTTCGGGTTCAACTTCAACGACGACCACAGCGTCGGCGGAGTCACCCTCGACTCCAACGGCAACTACTACCTGCTGATGCTGCTGGTCACGGTGGTCGTCGTACTGATCTTCAGCCGGGCGGGCAACTCCCGCATCGGCCGCGCCTGGGTCGCCATCCGCGAGGACGAGACCGCCGCCACCGCGATGGGCATCAACGGATTCCGGGTCAAGCTCATCGCCTTCGCGCTCGGCGCCACCCTGGCCGGGGTGGCCGGCGCCGTATGGGCCCACTTCCAGTCCACGGTCGTCCCCGAGCAGTACGTCTTCGCCGGACCCGTGCCGCCCAACTCCACCTTCCTGGTGGCCGCCGTCATCCTCGGCGGCATGGGCACCATCGGCGGCCCGCTGCTCGGCGCCACCCTGCTCTATCTGATCCCCAAGAAGCTGGAGTTCCTCCAGGACTACCAGCTGCTCGCCTTCGGCATCGCGCTCATCCTGCTGATGCGCTTCCGCCCCGAGGGGATCGTCCCCAACCGGCGGCAGCAGCTCGAATACCACGAGACCGGCCAGCTCGACGTCCCCGGCGCCACCGGACTCAAGGACGGTGCCGTCGGCGTCACCAAGGCGGAGGCATGACAGCGATGACCACCACCACGACCTCCCCCGTGCTCACCGCCACCGGCGTCACCATGCGCTTCGGCGGGCTCACGGCCGTCCAAGCGGTCGACCTCGATGTCCACCCCGGCGAGATCGTCGGTCTCATCGGGCCCAACGGCGCGGGCAAGACCACCTTCTTCAACTGCCTCACCGGTCTCTACGTCCCCACCGAGGGCAGCGTCGCCTACCGGGGCACCGTGCTCCCGCCCAAGCCCCATCTGGTCACCCAGGCGGGCATCGCGCGCACCTTCCAGAACATCCGGCTCTTCGCCAATATGACGGTCCTGGAGAACGTGCTCGTCGGCCGCCACACCCGCACCAAGGAGGGCCTGTGGTCGGCCCTGCTGCGCGGCCCCGGCTTCAAGCGCGCCGAGACCGCCTCCAAGGCCCGCGCCATGGAACTCCTGGAGTTCACCGGCCTCGCCGACAAGGCCGACCACCTCTCCCGCAACCTCCCCTACGGCGAACAGCGCAAGCTGGAGATCGCCCGGGCCCTCGCCAGCGACCCCGGGCTGCTGCTCCTCGACGAGCCCACCGCCGGAATGAACCCCCAGGAGACCCGCGCCACCGAGGAACTGGTCTTCGCCATCCGGGACCTGGGCACCGCCGTGCTCGTCATCGAGCACGACATGCGCTTCATCTTCAACCTCTGCGACCGGGTCGCCGTGCTCGTCCAGGGCCAGAAGCTCGTCGAAGGCACCTCGGAGACCGTCCAGAGCGATGAGCGCGTCATCGCCGCCTACCTCGGCACCCCCTTCGAGGGCGCACCGGGCGCGGAGGAGGCCGCCGAGGTCGAGGCCGCGGAGTCCGGGGCCACGGGCGGGGCCACGCAGGACGAGGCCCAGCGGGGCCCCACAGCACGTACGGAGGACGGACAGTGACCGCACTGCTCGAGGTCGAGGACCTGCGGGTCGCCTACGGCAAGATCGAGGCCGTCAAGGGCATCTCGTTCAGCGTCGAGGCCGGACAGGTCGTCACCCTCATCGGTACCAACGGCGCGGGCAAGACGACCACGCTGCGCACCCTGTCCGGTCTGCTCCAGCCGCTCGGCGGGGAGATACGCTTCGACGGCAAGCCACTGCGGGGCGTCCCCGCGCACAAGATCGTCTCCCTGGGACTGGCCCACTCGCCCGAGGGGCGGCATATCTTCCCGCGGCTGTCGATCGCCGAGAACCTCCAGCTCGGAGCGTTCCTCCGGAAGGACGCGGACGGCATAGCCGCGGACATCCGGCACGCGTACGAGCTCTTCCCCATCCTCGGCGAACGCCGCAACCAGGCGGCGGGCACCCTCTCCGGCGGTGAGCAGCAGATGCTCGCGATGGGGCGGGCCCTGATGTCCCGGCCCAAGCTGCTGATGCTCGACGAGCCCTCGATGGGCCTCTCACCGATCATGATGCAGAAGATCATGCAGACCATCGCCGAGCTCAAGTCCCAGGGCACGACGATCCTGCTGGTCGAGCAGAACGCCCAGGCGGCCCTGTCGCTGGCCGACCAGGGCCATGTGATGGAGATCGGCAACATCGTGCTGTCGGGGACCGGGGAGACGCTGCTGCACGACGAGTCGGTGCGGAAGGCGTACCTCGGCGAGGACTGAGGGCCGACGCCTACGGGGCCGACGCCTACGGAAGGGCCCGCACCGCCGAAGCGGCGGTGCGGGCCCTTCCCCCCGCTTACTGCTCCTTGTTGGCGGACTTCTTCTCCGCCGCGTCCTCGATGACGGCCTCCGCCACCTGCTGCATGGACAGCCGGCGGTCCATCGAGGTCTTCTGGATCCATCGGAAGGCGGCGGGCTCGGTGAGTCCGTACTGGGTCTGCAGGACGCTCTTGGCCCGGTCGACCAGCTTGCGGGTCTCCAGCCGCTGGGAGAGGTCGGCGACCTCCTGCTCCAGGGTCTTCAGCTCGGTGAAGCGGGAGACGGCCATCTCGATGGCCGGGACCACATCGCTCTTGCTGAACGGCTTCACGAGATACGCCATCGCCCCGGCGTCCCGGGCCCGTTCGACCAGTTCGCGCTGGGAGAAGGCGGTCAGCATCAGTACGGGGGCGATGCGGTCGGCCGCGATCCGCTCGGCGGCTGAGATGCCGTCGAGCACCGGCATCTTCACATCGAGGATGACGAGATCGGGGTGGTGCTCCTGGGCGAGCGCGACAGCCGTCTCCCCGTCGCCCGCCTCGCCGACGACGGAGTACCCCTCCTCCTCGAGCATCTCCTTGAGGTCGAGGCGGATGAGCGCCTCGTCCTCGGCGATGACGACGCGGGTTGTCTGCGGCGGGACGTGCGACTGCGCGTCGGGGGCGTCAGCGGTGCTCACTGTGCTCCTCGTTTTCCTGGCAGGTGGGCACCACGAGCCTACCTAGCTGCGGTAGGGTGGACGCGCAGCGGGTCATCGGTGACCTTCGAAACTGCAAGCCCCGGTAGCCCAATTGGCAGCAGGCAATGGATTCAAAACCCATACAGTGTCGGTTCGAGTCCGACCCGGGGCACTTTTCCTTCGATTCCAAGGTCACATTGGAATCAATCTTCTTCACTCGATGAAGTGAACGCCCCTGCGGAATACCACGTCGGGCCGAAGCACTGAACCAGTGCTTCGGCCCCCAGGAGCGAGGCTCGGTTACCTCAGGTCGTCCGCGCCGATGTGGTGGACGCGGACCAGATTGGTGGAGCCGGAGACGCCGGGTGGGGAACCGGCGGTGATGATGACCAGGTCGCCCTTCTTGCAGCGGCCGAGGCGCAGCAGTTCCTCGTCCACCTGGGCCACCATCTCGTCCGTGGAATCGACCTTCGGGCCGAGGAAGGTCTCCACGCCCCAGGTCAGATTGAGCTGGGAGCGGGTGCCCGGCTCCGGGGTGAAGGCCAGGAGGGGGATCGGGGAGCGGTAGCGGGAGAGGCGGCGCACGGTGTCGCCGGACTGGGTGAAGGCGACGAGGCACTTCGCACCGAGGAAGTCGCCCATCTCGGCCGCCGCGCGGGCCACCGCGCCGCCCTGGGTGCGGGGCTTGCTGCGCTCGGTGAGCGGGGGCAGGCCCCTGGCGAGGATGTCCTCCTCGGCGGCGGCCACGATGCGGCCCATGGTCTTGACCGTGACGATCGGGTACTTGCCGACGCTGGTCTCGCCCGAGAGCATCACCGCGTCCGTGCCGTCGATCACCGCGTTGGCGACGTCGGACGCCTCGGCCCGGGTGGGGCGGGAGTTCTCGATCATGGAGTCGAGCATCTGGGTGGCGACGATCACCGGCTTGGCGTTCCGCCTGGCCAGCTTGATCGCGCGCTTCTGGACGATCGGCACCTGCTCCAGCGGCATCTCCACGCCGAGGTCGCCGCGGGCGACCATGATGCCGTCGAAGGCGTCGACGATCCCCTCGAGGTTCTCCACCGCCTGCGGCTTCTCGACCTTGGCGATGACCGGGAGCCGGCGGTCCTCCTCGGCCATCACCCGGTGGACGTCCACGACGTCGTCGCCGTTGCGGACGAAGGAGAGGGCGATGACATCGGCGCCGATGCGCAGGGCCCAGCGCAGGTCCTCGATGTCCTTCTTGGACAGCGCGGGGACCGAGACGGCCACACCGGGGAGGTTGAGCCCCTTGTGGTCGGAGATCATGCCGCCCTCGATGGCGATGGTGTGCACCCGGGGGCCGTCGACGTCGACGACCTCGAGGGTGACCCGGCCGTCGTCGACGAGGATCCGCTCGCCCTTGCTGACGTCGCCCGCCAGCCCCTCGTAGGTGGTGCCGCAGCGGAACCGGTCGCCCTCGATGGGTTCTACGGTGATGGTGAACTCATCCCCGCGTTCAAGGAGTACCGGCCCCTCGCGGAAACGGCCGAGCCGAATCTTCGGACCTTGAAGGTCGGCGAGGATGCCGACGCTGCGACCGGTTTCCAGCGAGGCTTTGCGCACTCGCCGATAACGCTCCTCGTGCTCGGCATAGGTGCCGTGGCTGAGGTTGAAGCGGGCCACGTCCATTCCGGCCTCGATGAGTGCCTTGATCTGCTCGTACGAGTCGGTGGCGGGTCCCAAAGTACAGACGATTTTTGCTCGGCGCATGCCGCCGAGCCTATGACTTACCGGCTAGTAAAGAACCGAGAACTTCACACTCCTCCATGGCCTTTGCATGGCAGGTTATTGACAACTAATGAAACGTGCAGTGGGCCGCTCCGATGAGCGTTTCGGAGGGTGGTTCCGGGGCTCCGGATGAGGTGTTTCAGAGCTCGGGCGGGGTCATGGTGAAGCGCGCGTTGACGTGCGCGAACACCGTCTGGCGCTGCGGTTCGAGGTCGAGCGCGGCGACGGCGTCCCGGTCGGCGGGGCCGCCGTAGCCGGACCGGGTGCGCGGGGCGGCGACGCCCGCGGGCTGGAAGGGACCCTCCTCCACCTCGAGGTCGGCGAGCTCGGTGAGCGCCACCAGCCGGGCGCCGAGCGCTCCGGCGTACTCGCGGGCCCGCTGCACGGCCTCGCGCACCGCCTGCTGCCGGGCCCGGCCGTACGCGGGCGAGTCGGGGCGCAGCCCCCACCGGGGGCCGTCGACGCGGGTGAGCTCGAGGTCGGCGAGGCGGGTGGTGAGCTCGCCCAGGGCGGTGAAGTCGGTCAGGGCCGCGGTGAGGTGCACCCGGCCGTGATAGGCCCGTACCCGCTCGTGGCGGCTCTTGGGGTTGATCTCGGGGGCGACCGAGAAGGCGCCGGTCTCCAGCTTCTCGACCGCCTCGCCGTAGGACCTCACCAGCTCAAGGACCTCGTTGTTGCGGCGGGTGAGGTCCTCCAGCGCGGTGCGCCGGTCGGCGCCGCGGGCGCTGATGGTGATGGTGAGCCGGGCGATCTCGGGGTCGACCTCCAGGGTGGCCTCGCCGCGTACGGCGACGCGCGGGGTCTCGGGGGTGCCGTACGGCACGTGGGTGCCGTACGGCACGGGCGCGGCGGGCTGCTGCGGCGGCGGGCCGGGCTGGGCGGGCTGGGGCGGCTGGTGCATGGCGGGCTCCCGGTCGGATGTGCGAGGGCTGGTGCGAAGCGGTGCGGTTGGGCCAGAATCTACGCGCGTTGTGCCCAATTCGCAGGTATCTCAGGGGAGATCAGCCATGCCGCTCAACCGTCGGAAGTTCCTCGGCCGCACCGCGGCGACCAGTGCGGGCGCCGCCCTCGCCTCCGCCGCGGCCGCCGTCCCGGCCGAGGCGCGCGGCCACGGACGGCCGCCCCGGCGGCGGTACGCCTTCACCGTGATGGGCACGACCGATCTGCACGGCAACGTCTTCAACTGGGACTACTTCACCGACGCCGAGTTCGACGACACGGCGCACAACGATGTGGGCCTGGCGAAGATCTCCACCCTGGTCGACCAGATCCGGAAGGAGAAGGGGCGCCGCAATACGCTGCTGATCGACGCGGGCGACACCATCCAGGGCACCCAGCTGTCGTACTACTACGCCCGGGTGGACCCGATCACCGGGGAGGGCGGCCCGGTGCATCCCATGGCGCGGGCGATGAACGCGATCGGCTATGACGCGGCGGCGCTCGGCAACCACGAGTTCAACTACGGCATCCCGGTGCTGCGGAAGTTCGAGGAGCAGTGTGACTTCCCGCTGCTGGGGGCGAACGCGCTGGACGCGAAGACGCTGCGGCCCGCCTTCCCGCCGTACTGGATGACGCGGCTGCGCACCCCGTGCGGACGGGATGTGCGGGTGGCGGTGCTGGGGCTGACCAACCCGGGCATCGCGATCTGGGACAAGGTCAATGTGCAGGGCAAGATGACCTTCCCGGGCCTGGAGGAACAGGCCGCGAAGTGGGTGCCGCGGCTGCGCTCGATGGGCGCGGACGTGGTGATCGTCTCGGCGCATTCGGGGACCAGCGGCACCTCAAGCTACGGCGACCTGGTGCCGTACGTGGAGAACGCGGCGGCTCTGGTGGCCGAGCAGGTGGCGGGGATCGACGCGATCCTGGTGGGCCATGCGCATGTGGAGATCCCCGAGTCCCGGGTGGTCAACAAGGAGAGCGGACGTGAGGTCGTGCTCTCGGAGCCGCTCAAGTGGGGTCAGCGGCTGACCCTCTTCGACTTCGAGCTGGAGTGGGAGCGGGGCCGCTGGCAGGTGGCGTCGGTGTCGGCGGAGGTACTGAACTCCAACGCGGCCGGGGAGGACCCGCGGATCGTGCGGCTGCTCGACGCCGAGCACAAGAAGGTCATCGGCTATGTGAACCAGGTCATCGGCACCTGCTCGGCGGAGATGACGGCCACCGAGGCGCCGTACAAGGACGCGCCGATCGTGGACTTCATCAACCATGTGCAGACGGAGACGGTGAAGGCGGCGCTGGCGGGGACGGAGCACGCGGAGCTGCCGGTGGTCTCCCAGGCGTCCTGCTTCTCCCGTACGGCGGCGATCCCGGCCGGGGAGGTCACGATCCGGCAGGTGGCGGGGTTGTACCCGTTCGAGAACACCCTGGAGGCGCGGGTGCTGACGGGCGCCCAGCTCAAGGAGTATCTGGAGTTCTCGGCGCGCTACTACGTCCAGACCCCGGCAGGCGGCGATGTGGACCCCGAGAAGCTGACGAACGCCTCGGACATCCCGGACTACAACTACGACGCGCTCGGCGGCCTCACCTACGAGATCGACATCGCGAAGGCGCCGGGCTCGCGGATCGCGCGGCTCAGCTTCGACGGCAAGCCGGTCGACGAGAAGGCGGAGTTCGTGCTGGCGGTCAACAACTACCGGGCGAGCGGGGGCGGCAACTTCCCGCACGTGGCCTCCGCGAAGCAGGTGTGGGCCAATTCGGAGGAGATCCGGAACACGATCATCGCCTGGGTGCAGGCGAAGGGGACGATCGATGTGTCGGAGTTCGGGACGGTGGACTGGAAGCTGACCCGCGACGGCGTTCCGGTGTTCTAGTCCGCCTCGTGGAGCACGCCTCGTGCCGTCGTCCGGTACGGCTCGTGGCGTGGTGCCCCGGCGCGCTCAGGTCCGCGTCGGGGTGAGGGGGGTGCGCTGGTCGGGGAGGTGGGGATCGCCGATGACGGTGCCGCACCGCCCCGAAGGCTGGAGCCCGAACGCGGTGAACGCGGTGCGGGACGGCAGCCGGTAGGCGGGGTCCGCGAGCAGCGAGTTGAGGATGACGGCGGAGCGCCAGGCGGCGAGGCCGAGGTCGGGGGTGCCGACGCCGTGGGTGTGGCGCTCGGCGTTCTGGACGTACACCGAGCCCTTGATCATGGGGTCGAGGACCAGACGGTGCTCGGCGTCGACGCGCGGGCGCTCGGAGGCGTCCCGGCGGATGTAGGGGTCGAGGGCGGCGAGGAGGGTGTCGACGCGGCGCTCGCGGTAGCCGGTGGCGAGGACGACGGCTTCGGTGGTGTGGCGGGCCCGGGTGCCCTGTTCGGTGTGTTCCAGGTGGAGTTCGAGCTGGGCGGCGGCGATACGGCCCGCGGTGCGGACGGTGACCCCGGGGGTGAGGACGGCGCCGGGCCAGCCGTCGGAGTGCAGGGCGCGGCGGTAGAGCTCGTGGTGGATGGCGTCCAGCGTCTCGTGGGCGATGCCCTTGTAGAGCTGCCACTGGCGGGGCAGCAGCTGGTCGCGGACGGGCTCGGGCAGGGTGTGGAAGTAGCGGGTGTAGTCGGGGCTGAACTGCTCCAGGCCGAGCTTGCTGTACTCCATGGGCGCGAAGGCGGGGGTGCGGGCCATCCAGTGGAGCCCTTCGGCGCCGAGGGGGCGGTTGCGCAGCAGGTCGAGGAAGACCTCGGCGCCGGACTGGCCGGAGCCGATGACGGTGACGTGGCCGGTGGCCAGCAGCCGCTCGCGGTGTTCGAGGTAGTCGGAGGAGTGGAGTACGGGGACGTTGGGGGCGTCGGCGAGCGGACGCAGGGGTTCGGGGACATATGGCTCGGTGCCGACGCCGAGGACGAGGTTGCGGGCGTATACGCGGCCGAGGGCCCGGCCCTCCTCATCGGTTCGGGCGGCGCCGAACGCGGGGGCGCCGGACGCGGGGCCGTCGGCGGCCGGGCCGAGCCGGGTGAGGTCGATTTCGAACAGCTCGTATTCGTGGTCCCAGCGGACGGCGTCGACGCGGTGGTCGAAGTGGAGCCCGGGGAGCCGTTCGCTGACCCAGCGGCAGTAGGCGTCGTACTCGGCGCGCTCGATCTGGAAGCGCTCGGCGATGTAGAAGGGGAACAGCCGCTCATGGGCCTTGAGGTACTGGAGGAAGGTCCAGGGGCTGCCGGGGTCGGCGAGGGTCACCAGGTCGGCGAGGAAGGGGACTTGGATGGTCGCGCCGTCGATGAGGAGGCCGGGGTGCCAGTGGAAGGCGGGCCGCTGCTCGTAGAAGGCGGTGCGCAGGGCGGGGACGCCGTGGGCGAGGGCGGCGAGGGAGAGGTTGAACGGGCCGATGCCGATACCGGCGAGGTCCACGGGCCGGTCGGCGGCCGTGGCGGGCGCGGAGTCGGCGGACCCGGCGGGGTTGGGGGGCTGTGCGGTGCTCATGGGGTGGTGTCGCCTTCCACGAGTTCGAGCAGCCCGCGCAGATCGTCGGGCTGGATGTGCGGGTTGAGAACGGTGGCCTTGAGCCACAGCCCCTCGGGGGTGGCGGCGCGGCCGAGGACGGCCGCCCCGTGGTGGAGCAGGCGGCGGCGCAGCGCGGCGACGGTGGCGGGCGGTGCCCCGGTGGGGCGGAACAGGACGGTGCTGATGGTGGGGCGGGCGTGGAGCTCGAACCCGGGATGGTCCTCGATGAGGTCGGCGAGGTGCTGGGCGGCCGCGCAGACGTGCTCCACGAGCTCGCCGAGACCGCGTCGACCCAGCGCCCGCAGCGTGACGGCGATCTTGAAGATATCGGGGCGGCGGGTGGTGCGGAGCGAGCGCCCGAGCAGATCGGGCAGGCCCGCTTCGGTGTCGTCGTCGGCGTTCAGGTAGTCGGCGTGGTGGGCCAGCGCGGTGAACGCGGCGCCGTCGGGCACGGCGAGTAGGCCCGCTGCGACCGGCTGCCAGCCGAGTTTGTGCAGGTCGAGGGCGACGGTATGGGCACGGTCGAGCCCGTGGAGCCGCTTGTGGAGGGTGTCGCTGAAGAGGAGGGGCGCACCGTAGGCGGCGTCGATGTGGAGGGTGGCGGCGTGGTGGTCGCAGACGTCGGCGATGTCGGGGAGCGGGTCGATGGCCCCGGTGTCGGTGGTGCCCGCGGTGGCGATCACCAGGGTGGGGGCATCGGACGGCCGGTCGAGGGCGGTGTGGAGCGCGACCGGGTCGAGGACGCCGCCGGGGGTGGGGAGGGTGTGGGGCTCGGGCAGTCCGAGCAGCCAGGCGGCGCGCTGGACGCTGTGGTGGGCGTTGGCGCCGCGGACGATACGGAGGGGTGCGCCCTGCGCGGCCTCGCGGGCGAGGAGCAGGCCGAGCTGGTTGGACTCGGTGCCGCCGGTGGTGACGAGGGCGTCGGGGTCGGGGCCGTGGGGGTGGACGAGTTCGGCCAGCGCACGGCAGGTCAGCGCCTCCAGCGCACAGGCGGCGGGGGCCTGGTCCCAGGAGTCGAGGGAGGGGTTGAGCGCGGAGACCGCGAGGTCGGCGGCGGTGGCGACGGCGAGCGGCGGACAGTGCAGATGGGCGGTGCAGCGGGGGTCGGCGGGTTCGGCGGCGCCATGGGCGAGGGCGCGGACGAGGCTGCGCAGCGCGTGGTGGGGCCCCTCCCCCTCGTCGGGGATGAGCGGCCGGGCCGCACCCCGTATCCGCTGGGCGACCGCGGCCGGTCCCCCGGCCGGGAGGGGCCCACCGCGGTCGGCGGCGCCGTGGGCGAGGGCGTCGAGGACGGTGTCCACCATCGGGCGGAGCACGCCCGGTCCGCTCTGGCCCCCGGCGAGGAGGCGGGCGGTTCCGGATGCGGGCACGGGCATGGGTGTGCCCCTAGGGGGTGTCTGAGCGGCGGTCAGGGCTGCCCAAATTACTTCGCCCACGAGGTCCGCCAACCGGGGTCGGCGTGAAGTGCACCCATACGTGGTACGGCCCGGCCCCGCGGATTGATCGGGGCCCCACGAATCGGGCGGAGCCCGCAGATCGGTCGGGGCCGGGCAGATCGACCGAGGCCCCACGGATCGGCGACGCCCCCCCCAACCGGGCCGGGCCACGGATCGGCGGGGCCCACGGACCCGCGGCTCGCCAAACGGGCCAGGCCACGGATCCGCAGGCCCGCAGATCGGGCGGGGCCGGGCAGATCGACCGGGCTCGCGGGTCGGCGGGGTCGGGCGGATTGATCGGCGGGGCCGGGCTGCCCCGGCTTGCCGGTGCTCGGTGGCGAGCTCATCCTCGTCATCCAGCTCGCCGAGGCCCCCAGGTGAAGGCGCCCCGCCGACGGCGTGGGGTCAGTTCGCCTGCTTCTCCCGTACGCGCAGGGCGCGCCGCAGGTCGTCGATCTGGTCGGCGAGGCGGCGGCGGAGGGTGGGAATGGCGTCGGGGGCGCCAAGGCACTCCTCGCCCAGGCGCAGGGTTTCGGCGTCCACGGTGCTCGGGAAGCCGAAGCGGGCGACGGAGTTGGCGATGGCGGGGCCGCGGCGGGCGCCGAGCGCGACGGCGGCCGGGAAGTAGCGCGGCACGTAGTCGGCGAGGACGTCGTGGTGCTCGGGCTGCCAGAAGCCCGCGGCGGTCGCGGTGACCAGGTAGTTGGAGAGTTCGGTGCCTTGGGCGTCGGCGCCCTGGCCGCCGTTCGTCCCGTCCCCGAAGAGGGTCTGCCAGGCGGCCTCCTTCGCCTCGGCGTCCGGCAGGGCGGCCCTGCAGCGGGCAGCGCCCTCCTGGCCGGTGGCGCTGGAGTCGCGGGCGCGTTCGGCCTCGATGTCGGCCGGGCCGACGGCGCCGAGGACGGCGAGGCGGCCGAGGATCTGCCAGCGCAGCTCGGGGTCGAGGGCGGGGCCGCCGGGAACGGTGTCGCCGTCGAGCCAGTCGCTGAGCTCGGCGGGGGCGGTGGCGCTGCCGATGAACGTACGGACGGCGGCGAGCCGCAGCCCGTCCCCGGAGCCGTCCTCGGTGCGGCGCAGCAGATCGCGGCAGGTGGCGCTGATGGTGGCCAGGGCGGCGGGGCGGAGGTCGGCGGGGAGGTAGCGGTCGGCGATCTCGGTGCGGGCGAAGGCGAGGACGCCCTGGACGATCGCTATGTCGGTCTCGTGCGGCAGATGGGCGCGGGCGGCCTCGAGGTAGTCGGTGGCGGGCAGCTCGCCGTCGCGCACCATGTCGCGGGCGGCGTTCCAGACCACGGCGCGGCTGACGGCGTCGGGGAGGCCGGACAGCGAGCGCTGGATGGCCTTCCAGGAGGCGGGGTCGAGCCGGATCTTGGTGTAGGTGAGGTCGCCGTCGTTCAGCAGCAGCAGATCGGGGCGGGGCCCGGTGAAGGAGAGGCTGAGGCTGGGCTCGGCGCCGTCGAGCTCGGCCTCGACGCGTTCGCGCAGGACCAGTTGGTGCGGGGCGGCGGGCGCGTGGTCGTACAGGCCGATGGCGATGCGGTGCGGGCGCCGGGCGGGGGCGTCCCCGTCGTGGGCGTCGCCGTCGGGGCCGCTGCCCTGGTGGCGGATCTCGGCGCTCCAGCGGTCGCCGTTGGCGCTGACGACGGGCGCGAGGGTGTCGACGCCGGTGGTGCGCAGCCAGCGGTCGGCCCAGGCGTGGACGTCACGGCCGGAGGAGCGGGCGAGGGAGTCGATGAAGTCGGCGAGGGTGGCGTTGCCGAAGCGGTGCCGGGTGAAGTGGTCGTTGATGCCGTCGAGGAAGGTCTTCTCGCCGAGCCAGGTGACGAGCTGGCGCAGTGCGGAGGCGCCCTTGGCGTAGGAGATGCCGTCGAAGTTGAGGCGGGCGGCGGCGGTGTCGGGGACCAGCTCGGGCGCGGGGGCGACCGGGTGGGTGGAGGGGCGCTGGTCGGCGTCGTAGCCCCAGTTCTTGCGGCGGACGCCGAAGTCGGCCCAGGTGTCGGTGAAGCGGGTGGTCTCGGTGAGGATCTGGTACCCCATGTACTCGGCGAAGGACTCGTTCAGCCAGATGTCGTCCCACCACGTCATGGTGACGAGGTCGCCGAACCACATATGGGCCATCTCATGGGCGACGATCATGGCGCGGGTCTGGCGCTCGGCGTCGGTGACGGCGGAGCGGAAGACCAGTTCGTCGCGGAAGGTGACCAGGCCGGGGTTCTCCATGGCGCCGGAGTTGAACTCGGGGACGAACGCCTGGTCGTAGGAGTCGAAGGGGTACGGCTCCTCGAAGATCTCGTGGTAGCGGTCGAAGCAGCGCCTGGTGATGTCGAAGAGCTCGTCGGCGTCGGCCTCCAGGTGGGGCGCGAGGGAGCGGCGGACGTGCAGCCCGAAGGGGAGTCCGGCGTGCTCGGTGCGCACCGAGTGGTACGGGCCCGCGGCCAGGGCCATGAGATACGTGCTGATGGGCGGGGTGGGCGCGAGCTGCCAGCGGCCCTCCTCGGGGGCGCCGACGCGGGTGGCGATGCCGTTGCCGAGGACGGTCCACTCGGGCGGGGCGGTGACGCGGACGTCGAAGACGGCCTTGAGGTCGGGCTGGTCGAACGCGGTGAAGACGTCGTTCGCGTCCGACATGCAGCACATCGTGTAGAGGTACGTCTCGCCGTCGGCGGGGTCGGTGGAGCGGTGCATGCCCTCGCCGGTGTGGGAGTAGCGCATGTCGGTCTCGACGCGCAGCTCGTGCTCGCCCTCGTCGAGCCCGGTGAGCGGGAGCCTGCCGTCCGCTAGCGCCTCGGCGGTCCCGCCGGTGAGGTCGAGCTCCCGGCCGTCGAGCACGGCGCGGTGGACGGCGGCCGGGTTGAGCTCGGCGAAGGTATCCGCACCCGCCTGGCGCGCGCTGAAGCGGATGGTCGTGGTGGAGCCGAAGAGCTCTTCTCCGCGGGTGAGGTCGAGGTCGATCGTGTAGCGGTGGACCTCGATGAGGCGGGCTCGGTTCTGCGCTTCCTCGCGCGTCAGTACGGACATGGGGACATGCTGCCCTACGTGCGGCGGGCGGCACACGGGTGGGAAGTGGTCGCCCGGGGCGGACGGCCGCCCCGGGCGCACTACCGGAGTGCGCCCTCTGGGCCCCCTGTGCCTTCGGAGTCCCCGGGGCCGCTGTCGGAGCGCGCGATGGTCTCGTGGTGCCGGATGACCTCGGCGATGATGAAGTTGAGCAGCTTCTCGGCGAAGCCGGGGTCGAGCTTGGCGCTCTCGGCGAGCTGCCGGAGCCGGGTGATCTGGCGCGTCTCACGGGCCGGGTCGGCCGGGGGGAGCCGGTGGGCGGCCTTGAGGTGGCCGACCTGCTGGGTGCATTTGAAGCGCTCGGCGAGCATATGGACCACGGCCGCGTCGATGTTGTCGATGCTGTCGCGCAACCGGGTCAGCTCGTCGAGGACGGACGGGTCGATCCCCTCGGGGTCTCCCGGCGTCGCCGACTGCCCGGCGGTGTGGTCGCTCATGCTGTGCGTCATGCCTCCCGAGACTACTTTCCCGGGGGTCAGGTTCCGCTCGGGGGCGCTGCGGCCCACGTCCGCCGCCGGGCCCCGGGCGTGCCCCTGGTCGGCCCCGGACCGCCCCGACCCCTGTGGGGGGTTTGGGGTCCGGCCCGCGGGGGGCTCGGAAGGGGGCGGGGCGGTCGTGGTGGGAGGGCCGCTCGGGGGTACGGCGCCTCCACCGTGGAGGAGGCGGGTGGGCGGGGAGGGGTTCCACTTCGGCCCGATTTTCCCGGGTGCGGATGGTGGCGCCTGCGGCGGGC